>CAVRXW010000017.1:0-39717 GCA_963725125.1 uncultured Actinomycetes bacterium | reverse complement strand
GCCTCAGGTCACCGCTGCGGGGCCGTCCGCCGGGCAGCCGTCCCACCTGCAGGAAGTCCAGGCGGAGCTGATCTCGCGGCGGTACCCGGCCGGGCAGAGCGACATCCCGGGCGCGGCGCACTCCCAGGCCAGCGAGGCGGACCTGGCCGGCTACATCCACTCCCACGCCGCCACCCGCCCCGCCTGAACCCCCGCCGACCGCCAGCATCCTTGATCACGGTCACTTTTCCAGGCGCGTATGGAGCGGAAAAGTGACCGTGATCAAGAAGGCCAGAGCCTAGCGGACGGTGCGGGCGCCGGTGGCCATGCGGGTGGCGAGTTCGGAGTCGATCTGCCGCGCCGCCTCCTGGAGCCGAGGCAGGAACTGCTTCTCCAGTGTCCGCATCTGCACCCGGGCCGCGTGGGCACTCGCGTTGATGGCCGCCACGACCTTGCGCGAGCTGTCCCTGATCGGCACCGCGATCGAGCGGACGCCCGCCTCAAGCTCCTGGTCCACCGCGGCCCAGCCACGGCTGCGCGCCTCGGCGAGCACCGCGCGGAGCGCACCCTCGTCGGTGATGGTCTGCTCGGTGAGCTTGCGCAGCGTGGTCCGCTGCAGGTACCCGTCGAGTTCCCGCTCGGGCAGGTGGGCCAGCAGGATGCGGCCCATGGAGGTCGGGTACGCCGGCAGCCGGGTGCCCACGGTGAGCGCGATCGTCATGATCCGGTTCGCGGACGCGCGGGCCACGTAGACCAGGTCATCGCCGTCCAGCACGCTCACCGAGCACGATTCGTGCAGTTCCTCGGCGAGATCTTCCAGGTGCGGCTGGGCGATCTGGGACACGCTGAACGACGACAGGTAGGCATAACCCAGTGCCAGCACCCGGGGACGCAGCGAGAACTGCCGCCCCGAGCTGCCGACATAGCCCAGTTCCTGCAGGGTGAGCAGGAACCGGCGGGCGGCGGCCCGGGTGAGCCCGGTGCGCTCGGCAACCTCGGACAGGGTCAGCGAGGGATGCTCCGAGGAGAAGCAGCGGATCACGGCGAGGCCGCGGTCCAGCGACTGGACGAAGTCCGTCCGGCGGCCCGTGGCGGCCACGGGCCGGGCCGGCCTCGCGGCGGCCGTCCACGGCATCCTCATCATGGCGCGGTGCGCCGGAGTCCTCCCGAACGTTCACATAGCGAACGATACTGCCCGGAAGGGCCGCACGGCCAGACGCCCCCGGCTGGTCAGCGGCGCGGCGCGCGCGCGGCGGCCACGGCGCGGGCCGCGGCGACCCCGTCGAGCAGCGTGGCAGGGACCAGGTCGTCATGCCCCCAGTCGGCGAGCAACTCCGGCAGCGGGCGCGCGGTGGCGACCGCGGGGTCGCGCAGGCACGCCGCGAGGGCCGGGCAGGTCATCCGGGGGCCGCCCCTGGCCTGCCGCCTGGATGGCCGCCCTGACCTCGTCCTCCGAACCGGTGCACTCGAAGGGCTTGACCCCGGTGAGGCCGGCCATCTCCTGGTACAGCCCGGACAGGCTCGGGTCGGCGAACATGTCTCCGCCGGTCTTGCGTATCGCAAGGTCGTGGCCGAACAGCGCGGCGGTCGCGAGGAACACCCAGGCGCACTTGGCGCAGGACCGGCACCAGCCGCCGCCCCGCACCTGGTTGCAGCTCACCGTCTGCAGGTAGGCGTCGACGTCACCGGCCAGCGAGGCGATGATCTGCACCTCGTACAGCGGGCGCAGCGGGCTGCTGTAACCGGGTGCGCCGGGCAGCCAGCGGTCGCGGTAGGACCTGACCGCCGCCTCGAACTCATAGCTTTTGGTCCACTGATGGTTCACCGGGCGGCCGAGATAGGACCGTACGTTCGGCTCGTCGTCGCTGCGCGAGTTGCCCGCCACCACGGGCCCGCTGCCGCGCAGGTAGCCGGTGAGCATCGCGGCGAACGCCAGATAGGCGGAGAAGGGCGTGTGCCCGTTCGGGTGTCCTGCCGCGTTCAGCCGCAGCAGCTCCGGCAGGATCGCGCGGCGCACCTGCACGAGCCGGCCCCCGGCCGCCAGCGATCCGGCCATGCCGCGCAGCCGCTCCCCCGGGTTGTACAGGAAGAAGTCGACGGGCGCGGCGGCACCGTCCCGGGCGGAGACGATGCGGGCCAGCGCGAGCGAATCCTTGCCGCCGCTGAACAGGACCAGCGGAGGCGCATCGCCGCCGCCCGGCCTGTCCGGGCCGGCCGGCCGTCGGCCGGCCGGCGCCGCGCCGCCCGGCTGGCCGCGGATGACGAGGAACTCCGGCGCGGTGTAGTCGATCTGGTTCCGGTAGAAGAACTCCCCCATCGCCCCCGGCCAGAACCCCCGCCACCAGTCCAGTTCGGCGGCGTCCGGCGCCGGCAGCGCGACCTCGATGACCGGGCTGCACAGCGCCTTCCAGTAGGAGAACGCCTCGATGATGGCCAGGGCGCGGACCATCCGCTGCGCCGTGACCGTGGTCACCCGCGCCGCCTCGTCCGGGAGCAGGCCGGTGACCTCGACGACCGGCCGGAACCGCAGCCCGCCCGCGGCGAACGCGAACTCCAGCGTCACCCCGGACGGGCCCGGCACCGCGCGGGCGTCCTCGATGCGGAACACCGGGTACTCCGCGCGCAGCCGCCGCATCTGGTCAGCCTGCGCGGCTCCCACCGTGGTCACGTCCTGCACGCCC
Organism: uncultured Actinomycetes bacterium; assembly: GCA_963725125.1. Classification (GTDB taxonomy): domain Bacteria; phylum Actinomycetota; class Actinomycetes; order Streptosporangiales; family Streptosporangiaceae; genus DASXKD01. The sequence continues at coordinate 37,057 of CAVRXW010000017.1, read as the reverse complement.
GGCAGGCTACCAGGACCCGGCGGACCGGCTCGCCGCCACCGCGTACAGCGCGATGCCCGCCGCGACCCCGGCATTCAGCGATTCGGTGCCGGCTGCCATGGGGATCCGGGCCAGCACGTCACAGCGCTCCGCGACCAGCCTGGACAGCCCGCGCCCCTCCGACCCGACGACGATCACCAGGGGCGCATCGGCGACCGCCAGGTCCCCGACCGCGGTGGTCCCGGCGGCGTCCAGGCCCACCACGAACAGGCCCGCCTGCTGGTAGGCGGTGAGGGCGCGGGTCAGGTTGGGCACCTGCGCGACGGGCACCCGGGCAAGCGCGCCTGCCGACGCCTTCCACGCTCCGGCGGTCACCCGGGCCGACCGGCGCGCCGGGACGAGCACACCGTGCCCGCCGAACGCGGCGACCGAACGGGCCACGGCCCCGAGGTTGCGCGGATCGGTGACCCCGTCCAGCGCGACGATCAGCGCCGGGACCCCGGCGTCCAGGGCACGCTCGGTCAGGTCCTCCGCCGCGGCGTACTCGTAAGGCCGGACCCGCAGCGCCAGGCCCTGGTGCACGGATCCGCCGGTGAGCCGGTCCAGTTCGGCGCGGCCGGTCTCGACCATGGGCACGCCCGTCGCCGCGGCCAGGTCGACCGCCTCGCGCACCCGGTCGTCGGCATCGCGTCGCGGCCCGGCGTACAGCGCGGCCGCGGGCACGCCCGCCCGCAGCGCCTCCAGCACCGCGTTCCGGCCGGCCACCATCTCCGCCGCGTCGCCCGCGCCGCGCGCCCGCCCCGCCTGCTGCGCGGGGCCGCGCCTCGCCACCACGTTCCGCCGTTTTTGCTGCCGAACGCTGCCCGCTGCCCGGCCCGCTCCGCCCGCTGGCCGGATTCCGTGGCCCGTCGCCCGGTTCGGGGCGCCCGGCCCGCCTGGCTCCGCCGCGGGCCGTGGTTGCGCGGGCGGCGGCCTCGGCCCGGCGCTGCGCCGGATGCCCGGGGCGCAGGTGGGCCGGGCGGAGTCGGCCCCTTGCCCTCAAGCTTGTCCCGGCCCTTGCCCCCGGTCCCCGGCCGCGGCTTCCCGGACTTGGCCCGCCCGGCGCGGTCTCCCAGTCCCCGCCGCTCATGCCGTGGCCCGGCAGGACAAGGGGTATACGGGATGCTCGTCCGGGGGTCATCGCTTGATCGTCCATCGCGGGCCGTCCGGGGTGTCCTCGATGAGGATCCCCGCGGCGTGCAGGCGGTCCCTGATCACGTCCGCCGCCTCGTAGTCCTTGCGGTCCCGGGCGGCCTGCCGCTGTTCGGCCGCGACGCCGGCCAGCGCGTCGACCACGGTGCGCAGGTCGTGGTCCGCGCCGGCCGTGGCCCATTCGCGGGCGAGGGGGTCCAGCCCGAGCACCCCGAGCATGGCCCGCACCTGCGCCAGCGCCGCGGCCGCCGCCACCGTGTCCCCGGTGGCCAGTGCGTTGTTGCCGTCGCGAATGGTGTCGTGCACGACCGCGAGCGCCTGGGGAACCGCGAGGTCGTCGTCGAGCGCGGCGGCGAAGGCCGGGGGCAGTGCGTCCCGCCCCGCCGCGGCCGGGTCCGGCGCATCCCCGGACAGTTCGGCGGCGCGGGTCACGAAGCCCTCGATGCGCCGGTACGCGGTCACCGCTTCGTCCAGGGCGTCCGGCGAGTACTCGATGATGGACCGGTAGTGGGCCTGGCCGAGGTAGTACCGCAACTCCACCGGGCGCACCTGGGTCACCATCGCGTCGACCAGCAGCGAGTTGCCGAGCGACTTGCTCATCTTCTCCCCGGCCACCCCGACGAGGCCGTTGTGCATCCAGTACCGCGCGAACCCGTCGCCGGCCGCGCGGGACTGGGCCAGCTCGTTCTCGTGGTGCGGGAACACCAGGTCCAGGCCGCCGCCGTGGATGTCGAACGTCGGGCCGAGATATTTGGTCGACATGGCCGAGCATTCCAGGTGCCAGCCGGGCCGGCCCGGGCCCCCACGGGGTCTCCCAGGAGGGTTCCCCGGGCTTGGCCCCCTTCCAGAGGGCGAAGTCCCGCGGATCACGCTTGGCCGCCACGGTGTCGGTGTCCTCGGCGGGCCGCATGTAGTCCAGGCGCTGCCCGGACAGGGCGCCGTAGGCCGGGTAGGAGGTGACGTCGAAGTACACGTCCCCGCCCGCGGCATAGGCGTGCCCGCTGTCGATCGAGCCGGTGCATCAGCGTGATCATCTCCGGCACGTGACCGGTGGCCCTGGGCTCCACGTCCGGCGGGACGCAGCCGAGCGCGTCATAGGCGCGGCTGAACGCCCGCTCGTTACGCTGCGCCACGGCCCACCAGGGGACCCCTTCGGCGGCGGCCACCCGGAGGATCTTGTCGTCGATGTCGGTGACGTTCCGGCAGAACGTGACCTGGTAGCCGCTGGCCCGCAGCCAGCGGACCAGGATGTCGAAGTTCACCCCGGACCTGATGTGCCCGATGTGCGGCGGGGCCTGCACCGTGGCGCCACACAGGTACAGCGAAGCCTTCCCAGGCTCAACCGGGGAGAACTCGCGCACGGAGCGCGTTGCTGTGTCATGGAGGCGGAGCGTCACGCCGCCAAGGCTACCGCCGCCGGTCCCGGCCGCCGACCGATAATCCCTGGGTCAGGCTGCGCCGTCTTCGGGTTCGATGCCGCGTTCGCGGAGCAGGGCATGGAGGCGCTCGATTTCGTCGCTGAGCTGGCGGACCTGCTCGGCCAGGGACGGCAGGTCCGGGTGCGCGGCGGCCCACTGTTGCTGGCGCGAGGCCTGCTGCGCAAGCAGGTCCTTCTCCCGGTCGCGCAGCGACGCGGCCCGCTCATAGTCCTGCGCGTCGACCGCGGCGTGCCGGTCGCGCAGTACCTGCTCGATCTGCTGATCCAGCTCGCCGGTATCCGGCCCGGTCCCGGTGCGCTGCTCGACAGCGGACAGCCGCGCGCCGATCGCGTGGAGCCGGGCGGCGATGATCTCCTGCGGCAGCCCGCGTTGCCGCGGGAGCGCGGCTGAGGCCGCCGGATCTGCTTCGTCCCGGTGGCCCTGCAGCAGCTCGATCACCCGCTGGCGGACCCGGTTCAGGTCCGCGCCCAGCTTCACCAGCACCTGGGCGGCCACGCCCTCGCCCTCACGGATGAGGCCGAGCAGGATGTGCTCGGTGCCGATGTAGTCGTGGCCGAGCTGCCTGGACTCGCGCAGCGACAGCTCAAGGACCTTCTTGGCACGCGGGGTGAACGGGATGTGCCCGGACGGCGCCTCCTGGCCCTGGCCGATGATCTCCTCGACCTGCTGCCGCACCGCCTCCAGGCTGATCCCCAGCGACTCCAGGGCCTTGGCCGCGACGCCCTCACCCTCGTGGATCAGGCCCAGCAGGATGTGCTCGGTGCCGATGTAGTTGTGGTTGAGCATCCTGGCCTCTTCTTGCGCCAGGACCACAACCCTCCGCGCCCGGTCAGTAAACCGCTCAAACATCCTCTGCTGCGCCCTTTCTGGCCTGTGCCAGCCCGTCAGCGCAAACTGACCGGAGCAAGCTCAGCCGGCGTCGGGCGGCGACCCTCCCACAATAGGCGCCAAACCGGCGGAGAACAGCACCCGATCCTGGGTGGCGCCAGCCTGGTCCGCGCCACCACCCGTAGCGTGGATCCCCCGGCCGCGCAGCCCACGGCGGCCTCCTGCGTGAAGGAACGTCATGCCCGATGAAGGCTTCACCGAGCTCGCCGGGCCGCGCGTGACATTGCGCCGGTTTCAGCCGGGCGATCTGGCGAGGTTCGTGGCGTACCGCTCGGCTGAGGCGGTGGCCCGCTTTCAGAGCTGGGACGCACCGTACCCGCGGGAAGAGGGCGAACGCTTTATCCTCCAGCTCGCGAAGCAGCATCCCGATACGGCCGGAGAATGGTTCCAGTTCGCGGTGGTACTGCATTCGACCAGGCAACTGATCGGCGACTGTGCGGCCATGCCGCATGCCGATGACCCCCGCCAGTGCGACATAGGATTCACGATCTCCACGGAGCATCAGGGCCACGGCTACGCCACCGAGGCCGTGTGCCTGCTGCTGGCCTATCTGTTCGCCGCACGGGGCAAGCACCGGATCACCGCCTACTGCGACTCGCGGAATGTGGCGTCGGCCGCGCTGCTGGAACGGCTGGGCATGCGGCGGGAAGGTCACTTGCGCGAGAGCACCTGGGCCAAGGGTGAATGGACCGATGACCTGGTGTATGCCCTGCTGCATGAGGAGTGGCAGTCCGGGTGACGGTGAGTTCACCTGGCAGCGAGGGTGCGGGCGGCGATGAAGGGCTCGCGGGCCCGCGGGTCCGTCAGGTGCTTGTTGACTGGCTGAGCTCCACCAGATGGCCATCGGGGTCTCGCAGGAAGCAGCGGATCTCCGCGCCCCAGTCGTGCGGCGGGGTGAGGAACACCGCTCCCCGCGACCGCAACGCCTCGTAGACCGCCTGGCAGTCGGCCACCCGCAGCGTCATGGCATGGCTGACCCGGTCGGCGTCACGGGGCGGCTCGAATACGACGGCAGGTTTGTCGGCGGTCGGGCCACCCCCGCTCACCAGCAGCAGCCAGGTGCCCGCGAACCGCAGCACCACGCTGGTTCCGCCGTACTCGCGATAGACCTCCGCGCCCAGCACGCTCACCCAAAAGTCCCGGGAGCGCGCCGGGTCGGTGACCACCAGGATGTGCGTGACCGCAACGTCGGCACCCAGTGGGCCGACGGGCTGATGCTCCGTCATCCTGACCTCCTGCCGTGCAGCGAAGGTATCCAGCAACTCGCTTCTACCACGCCCATCGACAGCCGATCACGATTGCGGCGACGGCCGCGCGCGGGCTTGTGCTAGACGGTGCAGGTGCCGCCGTGGGCGGACAGGCCGACCCGGACCGGCCGCCGTCCGGCGACGGACACCTCAAGCGGGACGCAACTCAATCCGTCGTCCAGGTAGCCGACCCAGAAAACGGTGACCGGCCCCAGGTAGGACGCCGGGCATGCGGCGAACGTGATTCCGTCCGGCCCGGCATGCGGGCGGTAGCGGCCGGTGCTGTTGAAGGTGCGCAGGAACTGGAAGCGCGACCGTGCCGCGGGTGCCACGCGCACCACGGCCGTGGCGCCCGCCTGGACGGCCACCGGGCCCGCCCCGGCGCTCAACTGGCCGTTGCCCTGTGGTTCGCCGGGGCCCCAGTGCTTTCGCGGCGTACGGGCCCAGACGAACCACACCGGACCGGCCCGCACGCTGCCCGGACGGTAACCCGCGATCTCCTGCTGGCCGCCGTTCTCCGACTGGCAGTCACGCAGCATGGTGCCCTGCGCGGCCTTGACCGGGGACGCCGGCGGCCCGCAGAACACCGGGCAGACCTGCGGGGACGCCGCGCCCGGGCCCACGTAGCGGGCGCAGCCCATGTTCGCGCGGAACCTTGCCGGGCAGGACGATCCGCTGGCCGGGCCCCCGGCCGAATGGCCTGGCCCGGTCAAGGCCGACCGGAGCGCGTGCGCGGCCGGCGGTGCCGCCAGCGCGAGCGCCGCGACGACGGCGGCGAACCCGGCAACGACACGGATGAGATGACGCCGGTGGCGGCGGCGGATCCCCGCCATCAGCCCGGCCGGCGGCAGGCTCGCCGCACCGGACATGGCGGCACGAAGGCGGCGCTCGAAGTCAGTCATGATGCACGGTCCCCTCCGTGGACGTCCGGCCCGGTTCCGGGCGGGCCCCGGGTGGCCCGTCCGGGCGCGGCGCGTCGGCCGCGCCGGTGATCTGGCGCAACCGCGCCAGGGCGCGGGCCGCCTGGCTCTTCACGGTCCCCACGCTGCAGCCGAGGGCCTGCGCGGTCTGCGCCTCGGTGAGGTCCTCGAAGTAGCGCAGCACGAGGACGGCCCGCTGGCGCACCGCGAGCGCCGCCAGGCCGCGCAACAGCAGGTCCCGGTCCGCGATCTCGGCGGCCCGGTCAGCAACGGGGGGCTCGCCGCCCGGGAACCGCATCGGCTCTTCGGGCCGTCGCCGCAGCCGCCGCCACCGGTCGACCGAGCCGTTGATCAGCGCCTGCCGGACGTAGCGCTCCGGATCCTCGCGCCGGGAAACACGCTTCCAGTGCCGGTACGTGCGCTCGTAGGCGCTCTGCAGCAGATCCTCGGCCTCGGCCCGGTGGCCGCCGGTCAGCAGCCGGGCCAGGGTGAACAGGTGCGCCGAGGAACCGGCGACGAACTCCTCGAAGGAGGCGTCGCCCGCGTCGTCCGCGGCGGGCCGCTCGCCCTGGCTCATCACCGGCCTCGCATGGGTGGCCACATAGATAGTGCACGACGCGGCGGCCCAAAAGGTTGGCCGGCCTCCGGGTCCGGAACGAGCCCCGGCAACGGAACGGCAGCGGGCGCAGCTTCGTCCTTGGGGGCGAGGAGGTGACGGCGTGGCACGCGAGGACGACGGCAAAGCCCCGGCCCGCCGCCCGGGCCGCGAGGACGTGGCCCGGCTGCTGGCCATCAACTGGGCCAGGAACCGGGACTAGCGGCGGGCGGCGCGGGCCCAGGACCAGGCGTACTCGGGGTCCTCGGCCCGGCGGGCGGCCGGGCCGAGGCCCAGCGGCCGGAACGTGTCGATCATCACGGCGGTCTCGTCGGTGGTTGTCTTGCCCTCGGCCAGCCCCGCGACCGCGGCCTCGACCGCACCCGGCTGCGGGCCGTGGGTGAACCCGCCGGGGTGCAGCGTGATCGACCCGAGCCCGACCCCGGAGCCCTGCCTGGCGGTGTAGTCCCCGCCGACGTAGAACATCATCTCGTCGGAGTCCACGTTGTGGTGGTTGTAGGGGATCGGCACGGCCTCGGGGTCGAAGTCGAGCGGCCGGGGGCAGAACGAGCAGATCACGAAGTTCGGCCCCTCGAACGTCTGGTGCACCGGTGGCGGGGCGTGGGTCCGCTTCACCACCGGCTCGAAGTCGGCGATGTTGAACGCGAACGGGTACAGGCAGCCGTCCCAGCCCACCACGTCGAACGGGTGCCGGGCATAGGTCAGCCGGGTCAGGCCCGCCCTGGTCCGCACGATGACCGGCACGTCCTCGCCCTCGGCAAGCAGCGGGCCGTCGGGACCGCGCAGGTCACGCTCGCTGTAGGGGGCGTGCTCAAGGAACTGCCCGTACTGGGAAAGGTAGCGCCGGGGCGGCCGGATGTGCCCGCTGGCCTCCACGCCGAGCGCCGTCACGCCGCCGTCGCCCGGCAGCCAGCGGTGAATGGTCCCGCGCGGGATCACCACGTAGTCACCGGCCGCGGCATCGATCGATCCGTAGACGGACTCCAGCCGGGCGCTGCCGTTCTGCAGATAAATGGCTTCGTCGCCGGCGGAGTTCCGGTACAGGTCGCTGGCCGCGTCCGCGGCGGCGAAGGAAATCCGCACGTCGTCATTGGCGAACAGGAGTTGCCGGCCGAGCACCAGGTCGCCGCCCCTGGGCAGGTCGGTGGTGCGCACGTGGCGCGGCATCAGCGGGTGATTCGGCGCGCCCTGGCTTCGCATCGGCGCCGGAGATTCCCTCGCTCTTCACGATCGCCGTGGGCGGGTGCACGTGATAGAGCAAGCGAGGAGTCGGAGACAAAGCCCTCCTCGCCCATCAGCTCCTCGGAGTACAGGCCGCCATCGGGGCGGCGGAAACGCACGTGGCGCTTGCCGGGAATCTCCCCGGCCACCCGGTAGTACGGCATATCGTCTCCTTTGACGCCGAGATCGCACGGCCCGGACGGCCGGCGGCCACTCGCCTTCTGGCCGCCGTCCCCGCGCCTGCGCCTGTGCCGCAAGGACTTTCGTGCGGCGCGGCGCCCCCTGCGTGCCGAGAAAGGCGCTGTAGTTTCGACTATAGGCGGGTGCTTTGCACCCGAGCAGTGCCGCAGGAAGGACCACCACCCCCCGATGAGTAACTACCCTGTTGGCCGGCGCCCCCGTTCCGCGGACCCGCAGTCCAAGCTTCGCCTCGCCGCGCTCACCGCGGTGATCGCGGGCGTGGTGCTGCTGGCCGCTGCCGCCTTTGTGCTTTCCTACTCGGGCATACACCTGGTCGCGCTGCAGGCCGGGGTGTCACCCCGCCTCGCGAGGCTATACCCGGTCATCTTCGACGCCATGCTGGTCATCGCGGGCGCGGCGGCCATGGCGCTGCGCGGGGCCGGCTGGTGGTCCCGGTTCTACGCCTGGGCGTGCCTGATCCTGCTGCTCGCGGCCGTGGCCACGGGGGACGCCGTGCATGCCACGGGCACGAAACTGCCGGAGCGGGCATCCCGCGCCGCCGTGGCCATCACCCCGTGGGTGCTCCTGCTGCTCGCCTTCGGCCTGCTGCTGACGATGCTCCGGTACTTCCGCAAGGCCAGGGTGGCGGTGGCGGCCAGGCAGGAGGCCAGGGCCGCCGCGGCCGCGGTCACCGACGGCCCGCCTGGTGAGGCAAACGGCATCGCGGCCGGCCGGACCGCGGTGACCTGGGCCGCGGCCGGCGCCGCGGGCGCGGCAGGGCCGGCGGAGGGACGGCCACTGCCTCCGCCCCGCGCCAGCCTGGACACCCTGCTGGAGCCCAGGACGGGCCAGGAGCCGGCCGCCGGGGCGGCCCCGTACGACGCGGGCGCCGCGGCCGATGACGGCACCGGCCAGCACGGCGACCCGGTGAGCTACGGCGAGGAGACGGGCTACGTCCACCCGGACAGCTACCAGGCCGAGGGCGAATACTCACCGCACGGCGATTCCGGCGGGCCGGGGAGCTACGGCGGATACCCGGGCCAGGACGAGCCGCCCGGTGACCACGCCGGGCTCGGCGGCTATGCGCCGCGGCACGGCCCCGGCGAGGACGGCGAGGAGACCGGTGAGCAAGGCCGCGGACCCGGGCCCGGCGGACGCGGGCCGCAGCGGCCGCGGCAGCCCAGCGGTCGCGGCTCGCCCAGCGGACGCGCGCCCAGCGCTGCGCCCCGGCGGCTGCGCGCCCGGCGGTGCCGCCCGGTGACGCAGGCCCTATGAAGCGCGCCCGGCGGATGCCGGCCCAGGACGCAGGCCCAGTGGGCGCAGCCAGTGGACGCAGGCCGGGCCGAGCGGCCCGGCGGACAGGCCGACGGCTGCGGCCCGGCGGATGCGGCCCCGGCGCGCAGGCCCGGCGGAGCCGGCCCAGCGGTGCCGGCGTGGACCTGCCCACGACGGCGAAGCAGCGGACCCAGCAGCCCGGCGCTGGAGCGGATGCGGAGCACCCGGCCCGCCGAGGAGTGAGCCGCGGGCCGGCGGCCGGTCAGGCGCGCGTCACCAGTGCCGTCGCGACCGCCGCGATGCCCTCACCGCGGCCGGTCAGGCCCAGGCCGTCGGTGGTGGTGCCGGACACGCTGACCGGCGCACCGCCGAGGGCCTCGGAGAGCACCTTCTGCGCCTCGTCGCGCCGCGGCGCGATCCGCGGCCGGTTCCCGATCACCTGGATGGCGACGTTGCCCACGGTGAACCCGGCACCGGCGAGCAGCGCGGCGGTGGCGCGCAGCAGCGCGGCCCCGGACGCCCCGGCCCAGCTCCGGCTCGGCGGTGCCGAACTGGGCGCCAAGGTCACCGAGGCCGGCCGCGGACAGCAGGGCGTCGCAGGCGGCATGCGCCGCCACATCCCCATCGGAATGACCGGTCAGCCCGTCCTCGCCGGGCCAGAACAGCCCCGCCAGGTACAGCGGCCGGCCGGCGCGCAAGCGGATGCACATCGGCACCGATGCCCACTCTGGGCAAGTCACCGGGCATGCGAGACCAGCCCTAACCCAAAGGCTGCTGGTCAGGAGGCGAGGATCTCGTCGAGCAGCGCCTCGGCCTTGTCCTCGTTGGTCTTCTCGGCCAGCGCGAGCTCGCTCACCAGAATCTGGCGGGCCTTCGCCAGCATCCGCTTCTCACCAGCGGACAGCCCGCGCTCCCTGTCCCTGCGCCACAGGTCACGAACGACCTCGGCCACCTTGTTCACGTCGCCGGAGGCGAGCTTCTCCAGGTTGGCCTTGTACCGCCGGGACCAGTTGGTCGGCTCCTCGGTGTGCGGGGCGCGCAGCACCTCGAACACCCGTTCCAGACCCTCCTGCCCCACGACATCGCGCACGCCAACCAGCTCGGCGTTCTCCGCAGGCACGCGCACTGTCAGGTCGCCCTTGTCGACCTTGAGGACCAGATAGCTCATCTCAGCGCCCTTGATCGTACGGGTCTCGATCTCCTCGATACGAGCAGCCCCATGGTGGGGGTAGACGACCGTGTCGCCGACCTTGAAAGTCATGTGGCACATACCCCTTCCGCTACGCCAATGCTACCACGTCAAACGCGGCCCAAGCCTGCCTTGACGGCAAACATGCAGGTCAAGGAGTCAATTAACCGATCTGAAAGTAGTGCGCGGCCTGCGCGCACCGCGCGCACGCTCCGCAGCGAGGAAGCTGGCGGGAAGTGCCGCGAACCGGGCGGCGTCAGCGGCGCCCCGGCGGACGGGTGGAGAATGCACGGGGCCGGCGGTTCCGATCGGGCTCCGGTGACGTGGCGGCCGCGCTGACTCATACTGGAAGGAAACGAGGCCGCTCGTGCGGGAGAGATGCGCGTGAACAGTAGCGGCGACCCCGGGCGAGACGATTACGGTCTGCCACCGGTCGACATCGAGGTGCCGGACGATGCCCGGGAACTCGACAGAGACGTGCAGGCCTACCGGCGAGAGCTCAGGTCGCAGCGCAGGCGCAACCTGGCCAGGAGGGTGTACGGGCCCCTCACCAGGGACGGCATGGTCCTCCCGCTGCTGGCCGGGTGCCTCGCGCTGACCCTGCTCGCCGCGACGTTGCTCACGGTGTTCACCGTCGGCCAGGGCGTGATCGGTCCGCTGGGACACCCGGCCGCCGCCCGTTCACCGCGCCCGGGATTTCCGGCGGCCGCCGCGGCCCGGCTCCGCCGGCGATACGCCAGCCGAAGGGGCTGCGCCCGGACGCCTATGTCTTGGCCGACGGCGCACCCGAGTCGCTGCACGCGCTGCACCGGGCCCGGGGGTGCTGGTGCTCGCCCTGATCCCGCAGGCCTGCAAGTGCCTGAACGACCTGCGGCAGCTCACCGTGCGAGGCCGAGCAGGGCGGCAGCGCTCGGTCTACCTTGTCGGCATGCGGAACGCCGACGTGAGCAGCTACCCCCGGAGGTCGACCTCGGGCGCCACGCAAGCGGCTCGAGGACACCAGGGCGCTTCCCGCGGTCCTACCACGGGCGACGTCTCGCGGCCGTGCTGGTCCGCGATGACGGCTCGGTGGTCGACATCGTCCGCGACCGAGGCCACGGCTTCCAGATCGCCCAGACGCCGGCGCCAGCTCAGCTCGCGCCCGTTCCGGCAAGCGCACGCCGTCCCCCTCGATCGCCACGTCGGCGACTCGGCCGAGCGGCTCCCTGGCCGCCGCGCCTCCCGCCGGGTAGCCGCGCAGCGCGCCGGCTTCGCCTGGCGCGTTCGCCAGGGCTGGCTGTCACTGCCGCGATCACGGGCCGATACGCTGTGCCGCGTCCCAGTCTGTGCCCGGGTGGAGCCGGAGGAGAGCGCCAGTGATCCGCAGCAGCCGCGGCGTTCCGCCGCTGCGAGGCCTGTTCATCGTGGCGGCCGCCGTGCTGGTTCCGGTCGATCGCCGGGTGTGAGGCCGGGCTCAACGCCCCTTCCCAGCAGTGGCATCAGCCGACGCCGGGCGCCTCCGCGATCGTGGGCGACGACGATGCGGATCAACAACATGTTCGTGCTCGGCCCGGCGCCCGGCTTCACGCTCCCGGCCGGTGCCTCGGCCGGCGTGTTCTTCGCCCTGAACAACGGCGGCGTCCGGGACCGGCTGATCGGCATCACGGCGCCCGGCTCGGCGTCCTCGATTCAGGTACCGGCCGGCGGGATCAGCGTGGGCCGGGAGCAGTCGCTGCTGCTCACCGGCCCGGCGCCCCGGGTGCTGCTGCGGCACCTCACCCGGTACGCTGCACGGTGGCCAGTACGTCCGGGTGAACCTGAACTTCCAGACCGCCGGCCACGTAACGCTGCTCGTCCCGGTGATGCCGCGGGCCGCGTTCTACGCGACCTACTCGCCGGCACCGCTGTTCCTGCGGCCGTCCCCGACCTGACCCCGATAGCGGCGGCAACCCCGACGCCGTCCCCTCCCGGCCGTACGTAGCCCACCCGCGGTCACCGGACCGCTCCCGGCCGCCCGTGCGTTGCCCGAGCCAAGCAGCCTGCGCCGCGGCCCGGCGGCCGGGTGCTCAGTCGCCTGGCTCGAACTTGTAGCCGAGCCCGCGCACCGTGATGATGTGCCGCGGGTTGCCCGGGTCGGTCTCCACCTTGGCCCGCAGCCGCTTGATGTGCACGTCCAGGGTCTTGGTGTCGCCGACGTAGTCCGCGCCCCAGACCCGGTCGATGAGCTGCATCCGGGCCAGCACCCGGCCCACGTTGCGCAGCAGCACCTCGAGCAGCTCGAATTCCTTGAGCGGCACCTGGACCTGCTCGCCCCGGACGGTCACCACGTGGCGGTCCACGTCCATCCGGACCGGGCCCGACTCCATGATCGAGCCCGCCGGGCTCGTCCGGCTCGCCGCGGCGGCGCAGCACGGCGCGCATCCTGGCGACCAGTTCCCGGGACGAGAACGGCTTGGTGACGTAGTCGTCGGCGCCGAGTTCCAGGCCCACGACCTTGTCGATCTCGCTGTCCTTGGCGGTCAGCATGATCACCGGAACGTTCGACCGCTCGCGCAGCGTCCGGCAGACCTCGCTGCCGGGCAGCCCGGGAAGCATGAGGTCCAGCAGCACGAGATCGGCGCCGTGCCGGTCGAAGGCCTCGATCGCGTCCGGCCCGGTCGGGCAGACCGCCACCTCGAAGCCCTCGCGGCGCAACATGTAGGACAGCGCGTCGCTGAACGATTCCTCGTCCTCGACCACGAGCACCCGTGTCACTTGACTGCCTCCCTGACAGGCTGCGCGGGGCCGCCGGCCGAGCTGCCGCCCGCGGCGGCGAGGGTCTGCTGACGACGGGCATCTGCAGGGTGAACGTGGAGCCCACGCCTTCCTGGCTCCACACCGTGACCTTGCCACGGTGAGCTGCCATGACGTGCTTTACGATGGCCAGTCCCAGCCCGGTTCCGCCGGTGGCCCTCGACCGGGCCGGGTCCACCCGGTAGAACCGTTCGAAGATCCGCTCAAGGTCGCGCTCCGGGATCCCGATCCCCTGGTCCGCGACGCTGATCTGCGCCGTGCGGGTCCCGTCCCGGGACGCCGACACCATCGACCCTGGTCCGGTCGGGGCTGTAGGCGATGGCGTTGTCCAGCAGGTTCCGCAGCGCGGTCACGAGAAGATCCTCGTCGCCGAGCACGAGCACCGCCGCTCCTCGCAGGCGGCCACCAGATCGATGCCGCGGGCGCTCGCCTTCATCCGGACCCGGTCCAGCGCCTCCGCCACCACCGCGCTCAGGTCCACCGGGATCGGGTCGGGCACCGGCTCGGCCGCCTGGATCCGCGACAGCGTGATCAGGTCCTGGACCAGGTAGGTCAGCCGCGACGCCTCCTGCCGCATGCGGCCCGCGAAGCGCCGCACGGCCTCCGGGTCGTCGGCCGCCTCCTCCATGGTCTCCGCGAGCAGGGCGAGCGCGCCGACCGGGGTCTTCAGCTCGTGGCTGATGTTGGCCACGAAGTCGCGCCGGACCTCCTCCACCCGCCGGCTCTCCGTCTGGTCCTCGGCGAGCAGCAGGATGAGGCCGTCGGCGCCGAGCGGGGCGCCACCCGCACCGCGAAGCTGGTTCTCCGGCCGCCGAACGAGCTGCCGGACAGGTCGATCTCGCCCTCGCGGGTCTCGCCGTCCCGCCGGACCTGCCGCACCAGGGCGAGCAACTCGCCGACCATGAGCTGGCCGTCCTTGACCAACCCGAACGTGCGCGCCGCCTGGCTGGCCATCAGCACCCGGTCGGCGATGGTCGAGCACCACGGCCGAGGAGGAGAGCACCGAGAGCACGGACGCGACGCCGGAGGGTAGCCTGGTCGCACGCGGCCGGTCCGCGCGGGCTCGATATCAGCGACCCGCCCGCGGGTGGTCACCAGCGGGCCCTTGCCGTGGCGGGGCATGACGCTCGGTGCATGGCCGCCCGCACCCGCCGTCACGTGCGCGCTCACGCCTCGATCGTATGCGCAGATCGTCTCGGGCGGCTATGGCGGCCGGTGCCACGCGGGCGCTTGTTCCTCAGGGATTCATAAACCAGTCAACCAACCGGACAACTTGGTCTTGCCGGGACATCCCGCCGCGCCTCCGCCCTTCGCGGCGGCCCGCCGCCGGTCACCGCCCCTGGTCGCGCACGGCCTCGGCGGCGGTCGGCGCCGCCTCGGGGTCGAGGTACCGGCCGCCAGGCACCTTCGGCCGGAAGCTGTCGTCCAGCTCGTAGACCAGCGGGATGCCGGTGGGGATGTTGAGCCCGGCGATCTCGGCGTCGGCGATCTCGTCGAGATGCTTGACCAGCGCGCGCAGCGAGTTGCCGTGCGCCACCACCAGCACCACCCGGTCCGCCACCAGGTCGGGCACGATCGCGTCGTACCAGTAGGGAAGCAGCCGGTGCAGCACGTCGGCGAGGCATTCGGTGCGGGGCAGCAACTCCGGCGGCAGATGCGCGTACCTGCGATCACCGGCCTGGGAGAGCGGGTCATCGTCGGGCAGGGGCGGCGGCGGGACGTCGTAGGACCGCCGCCAGAGCATGAACTGCTCGTCGCCGAACTCCTGCCGGGTCTCGGCCTTGCTCTTGCCTTGCAGCGCACCGTAGTGACGCTCGTTGAGCCGCCATGACCTGGTCACCGGGAGCCAGAGCAGGCCCGCCTCGTCCAGCGCCAGGTTCGGCGGTCTGGATGGCCCGGGTCAGCACCGAGGTGTGCACGACGTCCGGGCGGAGCCCGGCCTCGCGCAGCAGCCGCGCCGCCGGCGGTGGCCTCGCGGGCGCCCGCGTCCGACAGCCCGACGTCGACCCAGCCGGTGAACAGGCCCTCGGCGTTCCACGTGCTCTCGCCGTGCCGAAGCAGCACCAGAGTGGACATGGCGCCGAGCCTATCCGCCGCCGCCCGCCGTACCCAGCGGGCACACCGCTGCGGTTCGGGCGCCGGCGTGGTTGCCTCTGGCCGGGTACACGTGATGCGGCCTCGCAGGTCCGCCCGGGCGGAGGTGGATGCCTCGTGTCGCGACGCGTCCCCAGGCGGATCGCGACCATCAGCGTTCATACCTCGCCACTCGAACAGCCGGGCACCGGCGACGCCGGCGGCCTCAACGTCTACGTGGTCGAGGTTGCCAAGCGCATGGCCGCCCGCGGCGTCGAGGTGGAGATCTTCACCCGGGCGGTGTCCCGCGACGCCCCCCCGGTCCACGAACTGGTGCCCGGGGTGCTGGTCCGGCATGTGCCAGGCCGGCCCGTTCGAGGAACTGGACAAGGCCGACCTGCCCGCCCAGCTCTGCGAGTTCACCCTGGGGGTGCTGCGCACCGAGGCCGCCTACGCCCCGGGCCGGTACGACCTGGTGCACGGCCACTACTGGCTGTCCGGCCACGTCGGCGCGGTGGCCAAGGAGCGGTGGGGCGTGCCGCTGGTGCAGTCCATGCACACGCTCGGCAGGGTCAAGAACGCCGCGCTGGCGCGCGGCGACATGCGGGAGCCGGACATCCGGCTGCGCGGCGAGTCGGACGTGGTCGCCTCGGCCGACCGGCTGGTGGCGAACACCGACGAGGAGGCCCGCCAGCTCGCCGGGCTCTACGGGGCGGACCCGGCCAAGATCTGGACCATCAACCCGGGCGTGGACCTGTCCATCTTCCGGCCCGGGCCGGCAGCCGCCGCCAGGCGCCGGCTGGGCCTGCCCGGGCACGGCCAGGTCATCGTGTTCGCCGGGCGCATCCAGCCGCTGAAGGCGCCGGATGTGGTGCTGCGTGCCGCCGCGGAGCTGATCGCGCGGTGACCCGGAACTGGCGCGGACGCTGACGGTTGCCTTCGTGGGCGGCCTGAGCGGGACCGGCCGGGCCGACCCGGACCAGCTCACCGATGCCTCGCACGCGCTGGGGATCGCTGACGTGGTGCGGATCGAGCCGCCCTGCCCGCAGTCCGAGCTTGCCGACTGGTACCGGGCCGCCACGGTGGTGATGATCCCGTCCTACTCCGAGTCGTTCGGCCTGGTGGCCGTCGAGGCGCAGGCCTGCGGCACGCCGGTGGTCGCGGCCGCGGTGGGCGGCCTGCGCACCGCCGTCCAGGACGGGGTTTCCGGCCTCCTCGTCGAGGGGCACGACCCGGCCCGGTACGCCGACGCCCTGCGCGGGCTGTTCGGCTCCGCCGCGCTGCGGGCCAGGCTGTCGGCGGGCGCGGTCGAGCATGCGAGCCGGTTCGGCTGGGGCAGCACGGTGGACCGCCTGCTCAACGTGTACAGCGGGGCGATGAGTGCACCGGCCGAAGGGCGCCCGGCGCTGGCAGGATAGCCCCATGAGGCAGTGCTGGCCCGGGGGGGCGACCCGAACCCCCGATGGCCTACGGCCCGGTTCCTCCGTCACCGGGCCGGGGCCCGCTGGCCCGGGGGACGACCCTCGGACCCCCCGGTGGCCTACGGCCCCGTTCCTCCGTCACCGGGCCGGGGCCCGCTGGCCCGGGGGGACGACCCCCGGAACCCCCCGGTGGCCTACGGCCCCGTTCCTCCGTCACCGGGCCGGGGCCCGCTGGCCCGGGGGGACGACCCCCGGAACCCCCGGTGGCCTACGGCCCCGTTCCTGCACCGGGCCGGGGCCCGCTGGCCCGGGGGACCCTGCCGGCCCCGTTCCGGCGGCCGGCTGCCCGGGGAGCGACCCGGTGGGCCGGTGACTGAGACGCGGGCGGCTGAGGCGGCCGTAGCGGCGGCGCTGGCCGAGCTGGGGCTGGTGGCCGAGAGCCCGGCGCCGGGCAGTTACCTGGTCCGGCTCGAAGGCCAGCGCAAGCTCGCGACCATGACCTGGCTGATCGTGGGCGCGCACAGCCTGCACGTGGAGGCGTTCTTCTGCCGCCAGCCGGACGAGAACCACGCCCGGTTCTACCGGTTCCTGCTGGAGCGCAACGGCCGGATGTACGGGGTGCACTTCGCCGTGGACGAGCGGGGCGACGTCTACCTGACCGGGCGGCTGCCGCTGGCATCGGTGTCCACCGAGGAGATCGACCGGGTGCTCGGCTGCGTGCTCAGCTACTCCGACGACAACTTCAACACGGCGCTGGCGATCGGGTTCGAATCCTCGATCCGCCGGGAGTGGGCGTGGCGGCTCAAGCGCGGCGAGAGCACGGCCAACCTGGCGGCCTTTGCCCAGTTCCGGGCCTGACGGCCAGCCACGCGCGCAGCTCCGGCCGTGGGACCAGGCCTGACCCGGTGCCACAGCTCGCTAGGACCTGACGAGGCGGGCGATGGCCGCCGCGGCCTCACGGACCGATTCCGTGCCCTCGTCCCCGCCCTTGCGCACCGCCTCCGCGACGCATTCGCCGAGGTGGTCCTCGACCAGCCCGAGCGCGACCGCCTGGAGCGCCCTGGTCACCGCCGACACCTGGGTCAGCACGTCGATGCAGTAGACGTCCTCATCGACCATGCGCGCGATCCCGCGCACCTGGCCCTCGATGCGGCGGAGCCTGCGGAGGTAGGCGTCCTTGTCCTGGGTGTAACCGCGCATGCTGTGACTTTACGTGGCCGCCGGGGATTCGCCCACCGGGGGCGGTGCGGCGCGGGTGGCCGGGACCGGGCCTTGGCGGGGCGGGGGTTCCAGGCGTCACACCCGGGCTGGCACCGCGGGTATTGCGGGCATGACAGGCTATCGGCGTGGACAGACGGACAGGCCCCCTGGAAGGGGTCAAGGTCATCGAGGTCGCGAGCCTGGCACCGGCTCCGTTCGGCTGCATGGTCCTCGCCGACCTGGGGGCGGACGTGCTGCGGATCGACCGGCCGGATCGCTCCGGGCGCCAGCAGTTGCCGCCGGTGGATCCGCTGTGCCGCAGCCGCCGGTCGATCCGGCTGGACCTGAAGAACCCGGCCGCCGTGGACATCCTGCTCCGCCTGGTGGCCGAGTCGGACGTGCTGGTGGAGGCGTTCCGGCCGGGGGTCGCGGAGCGGCTCGGCTTCGGGCCGGAGGTGTGCGCGGAGCGGAACCCCCGGCTGGTCTACGCCCGGATGACCGGCTGGGGGCAGGACGGCCCGCTGGCCGCGACGGCCGGCCACGACATCGACTACATCGCGGTGTCCGGCACCCTGGAGCCCATCGGGCGGGAGGGCGAGCGCCCGGTCCCCCCGCTGAACCTGATCGGGGACTTCGGCGGCGGCGGCATGCTGCTGGTGATCGGGGTGCTGGCCGCGCTCCTGGAGCGGGAGCGGTCCGGCCTGGGCCAGGCCATCGACGTCGCGATGGTCGACGGGTCGGCGATGCTCGCCTCGTTCCTCTACGGGCTGCGCGCGGCGGGCGGCGTGGCAGGACGGCCGGGGCACCAACGTGCTGGACGGCGGGGCGCCGTTCTACGACACCTACACCACCGCCGACGGGCGGTACATGGCGGTGGGCGCGCTGGAGCCCAAGTTCTACGCCGAGCTGCTGGCCGGCCTTGGCCTGGACGAGGCGGGCCTGCCCGCGCAGTACGACCGCTCCGGCTGGCCGGAGCTGCGGGCCCGGTTCACCGAGGCGTTCGCCGGGCGGACCCAGGCACAGTGGGTGGCGGCGTTCGCGGGCTCGGACGCCTGCGTGGCGCCGGTGGTCAGCCCGGCAGGACGCCCCGGCCCACCCGCACAACGCGGCCCGCGAAACCTTCATCGACGTGGGCGGCGTCGTCCAGCCCGCCCCGGCGCCCCGGTTCGGCCGCACCCCGTGCGGGCCGCCGTCGCCGCCGGTCCGGCCGGGCAGCAGCACCAGGGCGGTGCTGGCGGGACTCGGCCTGACCCCGGCCCAGATCACTGCCCTACAGGACAGCGGCGCCGTCAGCTAGGGCCCCGGCCGCGGCCGGGCAGCGGTCACCGGTGCCCGGCCAGCGCGGCGTGGTGGTCGACGCCGTCCCGGGGCTGCGGGTCAGCATGAACGAGTGCGCCGCTCAGCCGGGGCAGGGCGTGCCTGAGGGCATGCTCGGCCGCGACCGCGACATCGTGGGCCTGTACCACGGTGACCGCGGCGTCGACGATGACCTCGCACTCGGCGCGCAGCGTGTGCCCGATCCAGCGCAGCCGCACCTGCCCGACACCCAGCACCCCCGGCGTGGCACGCAGGGCCGCCTCGGCGTGCTCCACCACGGCGGGATCGACCGCGTCCATCATCCGGCGGTACACCTCGCTGGCGGCCTGGCGCAGCGCCACCGCGATGGCGGCGCTGATGAGCAGGCCGGCGGCCGCGTCGGCCCAGTCCCAGCCGAGCGCCATTGCGCCGGCCCCGGCGAGCACGGCCAGCGAGGTGAACCCGTCGGCCCGGGCGTGCACACCGTCGGCGACCAGCGCGGCCGAGCCGATCCGGCGGCCGACCCGAATCCGGTACCTGGCCACCAGCTCGTTGCCGGCGAACCCGGCCAGCGCGGCCAGCGCGACCGCGGCCAGGTGCGACACCCGGTGCGGGTGCAGCAGCCGCCCGGCCGACGCGTAGGCCGCCACTACGGCAGACGCCACGATCGCGAGCACGACGGCCACCCCGGCCAGGTCCTCGGCCCGGCCGTACCCATAGGTGTACCGGCGGGTGGGTGGCCGGCGTCCCAGCACGAACGCGATGCCCAGCGGCACCGCGGTCAGCGCGTCGGTCGCGTTGTGCAGCGTGTCGCCCAGCAGTGCGACCGACCCCGACAGCGCCACCACCACACCCTGGACGGCGGCCGTGCCGGCCAGCCCGGCCAGGGAGAGCCACAGCGCCCGCATCCCCTCGGCCGAGGCCTCCATCGCCGCGTCCACCTTGTCGGCGCTGTGGTGCGAATGCGGCCGGAGCAGGTGCCGGATCCGTCCCCTCATGGCACTCACAATGCCTGGAAAAACCCGCTGCAGCACCTCGACAACAGCCCAGGCCGCGCTGTTGCCACCGGCCCGCAACTGGGCGGGTTACCTGGCACGGTACTCAGGCGCCGCCTAGCTGGACCGCCTTGACGACCAGGAGCACCACTGAGACCACGAGGTAGCCGCGGAGCAGCAGCACGCCCAGCTTCGTCCCTGGTGACCAGGCCACCGGCTTGAGCAGGGCGAGCGGGGGCATCCGCCAGTTCCTGCGCTCCTGCACCGTCATCGGTACCGGGGCGGGCCGGGCCCGGTCCCTGCGGCGCTGGTTGATCTCCAGCCACAGGCCAGCTCCTCCTCCGCCGACGAGGAGTGCGATGGCCAGCACTATTGCGATCCCGGCGACGTTCAGCCCCGGGAACACCGTGCTGACCACAAGGGTGCCCGACAGCGTGAGCAGGACGGCGATGATGATGCTGGCCAGGACGTTGAGCCAGCGCTGGTTGACCCAGGGGCCGAGCACCTCCCGGTCGTTGCACAGCAGCAGCAGGAACACGCTGGCACTGGGCAGCAGCACCCCGGCCAGGGCCTGGACGCTGGTGGTGATCAGCCCGAGCGGCGCCCCGGGGATGAGGACGATACCCGCGGCCACGATCACCAGAGCCGTATAGCTCAGGTAGAACGGCTTGGCGTCGCGGAAGCTGCGGTGCAGCGAGTGCTTCAGGCCGAACACGTCACCGAACGCATAGCTGGTGGACAACGTCACGGCCGAGGCACCGATGATGCTCGCGTCGAGCAGCACGATGGCGAACAGCGCGCCCAGCCAGTAGCCGTGAGCTTCCAGCGCGCGTGCCACCCCGAGCGCATCGGTGAACTTCCCGGCCAGATCCGTGCCGCGGACGGCGAACACGGCCACCACGACTACCGCGATCGCCCCCGCCACGACCACGAGGGCGCCAAGCGTCGGTGTCGGCCCGCTCGTAGCCGATGAACCGCGGCGTGATGCGCTTGTCGACCACGTTGGACTGCTGGAAGAACAGCTGCCAGGGGGCCACTGTCGTGCCCACGATCGCGATGATGAGCAAGACCGCGGCCGAGCTGGCGCCGCCCTGGATGCCCGGCACCACGAGGTGGTAGGCGATCGAGCCGTAATGCGGTCCCGACGCCAGGGCCAGCGGATACAGCACCAGGCTGGTCGCGATGAACAGGAAGATCGCCCGTTCCCACCGGCGGAAGCTACCGCTCGCGGTGATGCCTACCAGCAAGACGGCGGCCACCGGCACCGAGATGTAGGGGCTGATGCCGAAGTAGCGCAGGGCGAGTGAGACGCCGATGAACTCGGTGACGATGGTCAGGAAGTTGAGCAGGAACAGGTCTCCGACGCTGAACCAGCCCCAGAACCTGCCGAACCGCTCGTTGATCAGCCGGGCGTGCCCCACGCCGGTAACCGCGCCCAGCCGGACGACCATCTCCTGGTTGACGATCAGCACGGGGATCAGCAGCAGCAGTACCCAGAGCAGGCTGTAGCCGTAGTTCTGGCCCGCCTGCGCGTAGGTGGACACCCCGCCCGCGTCATTGTCCCCGACCATGACGATCAGGCCCGGGCCCATGATGGCCAGGAACGTGATCAGCCGCGGCCGCCAGCCGCTGCGCTGCTCCTCACCGACCCGGATCCGGCCGAGCGCGCCCTCGATGTCCCCCAGGTGCGCCTCGTCGAGCACCGCGCTGGGCCGGGCCAGGGTCTGCTGCCCCGCCGGTGCCGCCGGTGCCGCCGGTGCCGCGGTGCCGCGGCGCCGCCGGGCCCGGCGCCTGCGGTGCCGCTGCCGGCGGGATGCCGGCGCCCGCGGCTCCGGCGCCGGGGCCGGGCGCGGCCGCAGGCCCGGCTGCCGCGAGTCCGGCCTCAGCTGCCCGCGCGGGCCCGGCTGCCGCGGGTCCGGCCCGGCTTCGGGGCGGGCGAGCCGGTTCTCGGCCAGCGGCGCCGGCCTGACCTGCTGGTCTTCGGGCTGCTCGCGGTGGTGCCGTCATGGGCCCTCACCGACGTGGGCGTCGGGTGGCTGCGCGGCCTCGCGGCGGCGCCAGTCAGCGGGCAGCGTCACCTCGAGCACGTCGTCCACGGTGATGATGCCGATCATGTGGCGGCGCTCGTCCACGACCGGGATCGTGATCAGGTTGTAGTCGCTCATCAGGACGGCGACGTCCACCACGTCGGTGCTTGCGCCCACCCGGACGGGGTCGTCGTCGCACACGTCGGCGAGCTGGCTGTCCGCATCGGCCTGCAGGAGCGACGACCAGATTGGCCACCCCGTGCAGGTACCCGTCCGGATCCACCGCGTGAACGCTGGTGAGCGCCTCGGGCTGCAGCGTCTGCGACTGCACGCACGGCCGCCAGCGCCGCACCGACCGGGACGGTGGGAGCAAGTGCCAGGAAGTCGACCCCCATCAGGCCGCCGGCGCTCGTCGGGTTGAACCCCATGAGGGTCAGCACCTTGGTCCGCTGCCCGGGCGGCATCAGGTCCAGCACCGGCTGCCGCCGGTTCTGCGGCAGTTCGGCGACCGCGTCCGCGGCGTCGTCGGCCCGCATCCTGCTGAGCACCTCGGCGATCTCGGCATCGGTGCGGGCGCCGAGCAGGCGGGTGGCGAGGTCCTCGTCCAGTTCCTCGAACACGTCCGCCTCGAGTTCGGGGTCGGCGTGCACGTGCCCGAGGATCTCCGTCTCCTCCTCCTTGGATGCCTCCTCAAGCAGGTCGGCGATCTGGGCCGGCTTCAGCCTGCGGATGCGCGCGAACGGGCCGCGCAGCATCGCGCTGCCGGTATGGCCGATGAGTGGCTCGAAGGCGGACCACTCCCGGAACGAATGCTCAGGCTCGGCGCCGCCGCGGCCGAAAAGTGCGCTCAGCCCGGCCCGCCTGCGGCGGGTGTCCACCCCGGTGAGCACCCATTCGCCACCCCGCTGCTCCAGTTCGAGATCGGCGGCCTTGATCAGGTGGGCGGTCTCCACGTCGATGAGCCGGTGGCCGAGAACGTCGGCCCGGAGCAGGACCTCGCCCGGCCGGCGCTCGAAATGACGCAGGTCCAGCTTGGCGCTGTCGAGCTTCAGCACCTCACCGTCGAACGAAGCTGACCTGCTCCATAGGCACGAACACCTCCCGGCCACCGACGCTGGCCACCCCGCCTATCACCAGCGGTAGCTCGGACCCGCGCAACCGGACGACGACGTCGGCCAGCCGCCCCAGTGACTCCCCGCCCCGGTCGGTGATCGGGCGCTTGAGCAGCTCCGACAGGTGGAGCGTGCGTACGTCACCCGCTCGCGGGGCCGGGGCGGCGGGCGGTGTCGTGGTCATGATCGAGCATCTCCCTCGGCGTTACGCCTGGGTGCCCATGGGATCCACGGGCCGTGAGGCTTCCTGGACAGGCAGACACGACAGTCCTAGCCGATCAGCCTGACGGCCAAACCGCAACGAACACCACGCGGCGCCTGGGTGAACAGGGAGCTGCCGATGGCCTGCCCCCGGAGGTGACCCAGACGGACCCCCGCCTGCTGTGCCACGCCGCTGACGTTTAGCCTTGATCTCGCAACCGAGGACGAGGGAGGTGCGGTCGTGCTCGACGATCCCTGCAGTACAACCACGGCGGGCGCGGCTATCACCAGGAGCCGGGCCGCCAGAGGCTGCCCGTCCGATCCCCACGCCTGCCGGGCCCTCCCGGGTAATCACCCGGATCGGCCGGCGGTCCAGGAGGTTGCTGTGTCCGACCGGCGTTTTCTCTCCCGGCCCCGGGGACCTGCCCCGCGGGCCCGTAACGGCCACCGCAGTGCCCCAGCTCAGCTGTTCGAGGCCTACTCACAGCGGCTGACCACGTCGCGGCAGGTACGGCAGAACATCATCTCGCTCGTCGGCCTGGACGGCGCCCCGGTGCTGAACCAGTCGGGCGAGGAGGTGGGCCGCCTCGTCGACCTGGTGGCCAGCATGGATGGCGGCGACGACTACCCGGCGGTCACCGGGCTGGTGGTCCGGGTCGGGCGCCGGCAGGCCTACCTGGACGCGTCGGTCATCGACCACGTGGACCGGCGTTCGGTCACGCTGCGGACCGCCCGGATGGACCTGCGCGAGTTCCACCGCCGCGAGGGCGAGGTGCTGCTGGCCAGGGACATCCTCGACCACCAGCTCGTGGACACCGACCAGATCCAGGTGATCAGGGCCGCCGACCTGTACCTCGCCCAGGTGGGCGACCAGGTCCGGCTGGTCGGCGTGGACGTCAGCCTGCAGACCCTGCTGCGGCGGCTCGGCCCCAAGCGGTTCCGCTGGCACCCCACCCCGGACCGGGTGATCGACTGGGCCGCGATCGAGTCGTTCGGTGAGGACTCGCCCGAGGAGCCCGCCGCGATGAAGCTGCGCACCCCAAGCTCGGCGCTGCGGCGGCTGCGCCCGGCCGAACTCGCCGACGTGCTGGAGGGCGCTGGGCAGGTCCGGGCGGAAGGAACTGCTCGCCAGCCTGGACCCCGACACCGCGGCGGACGCGCTGGAGGAGATGGAGCCGGACGAGCTGACCGCGCTGCTGCGCGAGATGGAACCCGCGCAGGCCGCCAGCCTGGTCGCGGCGATGGAGCCCGACGAGGCAGCGGAGGCGCTGCGCGGGCTGCCCGACGACGAGCAGGGGCAGCTGCTCGCCCAGATGCCGCCGGCCACCCAGCGGGAACTTGCCCGGCTGCTCGGCTACGCCGGCCGACGAGGCCGGTGGCGTGATGACCACGGTCCTGGCCTGCGCGGAGCCGCACGAGACCGTCGAGGAGGTGCGGAAAAGGCTGGTCAAGCTGGCCAAGCACCAGACGGAGATCGACTCGGTGGCCGTGCTCGACGCCGACGGGCGGCTCATCGGCGACGTGTCCGCCTTCGACCTGCTGGTCAACAAGGCCGGCAAGCAGCTCGCGGACATCATCGACCCGGAGAACCCGCCGGTCACGCTGCGCCCGGACGCCGACCTGGACGAGGTCGCCACCGAGATGGTGGAGTCGCGGCGCTCGTCGCTGCTGGTGGTGGACGACGAGGGCAAGCCGCTGGGCCGGATCCTGTCCGACGACGTCCTGGACGCGCTGGTGCCCGGTCACGGGCGGCTGCACTTCCCGAGGCTGCTGCAGTGAGCGGCGGGCAGGACGAGACCGGCGTTCAGGGACCCGTCTCGCCATCGGCGCCGAGGCGGCGGGCGAGACGGAGCGAGCCACGGTGCGGGAGGTGCGGAAGGCGGCTGCCGCCCGGGCGGCAAGAGCCGGGCAGGTGGCCGGCCGCCGGCAGCGGGCGGCGGTGCGGCCCGGTCCTGGGCGGGCCTGACCACGCTCACCCGGATCCGCCTCGGCGGGGTCCGGCTGACCCGGGTGCGGCGGAGCAGGATCTTCCTGTTCCTGGCGATCCTGGGCCCCGGCGTCGTCGCCGCCAACGCCGGGAACGACGCGGCCGGGATCGCCACCTACGCCTCCGCGGGCTCCCAGTTCATCTACCGGACCCTGTTCTTCATGGTGCTGGTCACCGTGGCCCTGGTGCTGGTGCAGGAGATGGCGGTACGGCTGGGCACCTACACCGGCAAGGGGCTGGCGGCGCTGATCAGGGAGCAGTTCAGCCTGCGGTTCACCGCGCTGGCCCTGGGCTGCGTGCTGCTGGCCAACACCGGGCTGGTCGTCTCGGAGTTCGCCGGCATCGGCGCGGCGTTCGGCCTGCTCGGCGTCAGCCGGTACATCATCATCCCGATCGCGGCCGTCGCCATCTGGGCGCTCGTGCTGTTCGGCTCCTACCGATACGCGGAGCGGATCTTCCTGGTCATGTCGCTGGCCTTCCTGGCCTACCCGATCGCGGCGATCCTCGGCCACCCGGACTGGTCCCAGGTCGGGCTCAACCTGGTGGTGCCGCACTTCGAGTACAGCAAGGCCTACCTGCTGCTGGGCGTCGCGCTGATCGGGACCACGGTGAGCCCGTACATGCAGCTGTACGCGGCGGCGGGCGTGGTGGACAAGGGCGCCGACCCGGCGGACTACCCGCGGGCAAGGATCGACGCGATCGCGGGCGCGCTGTTCGCCTGCGTCATCTCGATCACGATCATCATCGCGACCGCCGCCGCCATCGGCGGGACAGGGCCGCTGACCTCCGCCTCCGAGGCCGCGCAGGCGCTGAAGCCGGTCGCCGGGCCCGCGGCCGAGGGCCTGTTCGCGCTCGGCCTCATCGGGGCGTCCGCGCTCGCCGGGGCGATCGTCCCGCTGTCCAGTTCCTATGCGATCAGCGAGGCGGTCGGCGTGGAGCGCTCGGTGTCCCGCCGGTTCACCGAGGCCAGGCTGTTCCTCGGGCTGTTCACCGTGCAGGTCATCATCGGTGCCTCGCTGGCGCTGACCCACATCAACCTGATCTCCCTGCTGATCGGTACCCAGGTGCTGCAGGGCATCGTGACCCCGGTCATCCTGGTCTACATCCTGATCCTCACCAACCGGCGCAGCGTGCTGGGGAAGGCCGTCAACAAGCCGGTGTTCCGCGTCGTCGCCAGTATCTGCGTGGTGGGCATCTCGGCGATGAGCCTGCTCCTGCTCGGCTCCACGATCCTCGGCTTCTTCGGGATCGGCTAGTACGCAGTGCTGGTCTGGGGGAGCGGCCCCCCTGGAACCCCCCGGGGCGCCGATGGCGCCTGGCCGGCAAGCCGGCAGGCCCCATCGCGCACGCTGGCCTGAGGGAGCGACCCCCTGAAACCCCCCGCTAGCCAAGGGTGGCTGGGCTGGAAGAGTGCTGGTGTGGGGTGAGACCGCTCAGGCCACGAAGCGGTAGCCCATGCCGGATTCGGTGAGCAGGTAGCGGGGGCGCGAGGGCTCGGGCTCCAGCTTGCGGCGTAGCTGGGCCACGTACACCCGCAGGTAGTTGCTCTCGGTCTGGTAGGACGGCCCCCAGACTTCCTGAAGCAACTGCCGCTGTGTGACCAGGCGGCCCTGGTTGCGCACCAGGACTTCGAGCAGCTGCCACTCGGTCGGGGTCAGCCGCACGTCGCTGCCGTCGGCGCGGGTGACCCGCTTGGCCCCGAGGTCGACGGTGAAGTCTTCCGTCTTCAGCACCGGCTCGTCCGGGGCCGGGGAGGCGCGGCGGATGGCGGCGCGGAGCCGGGCGAGCAGTTCGTCCATGCCGAACGGCTTGGTCACGTAGTCGTCCGCGCCCGCGTCCAGCGCGGCCACCTTCTGGCTCTCGTGGCCCCACACCGACAGCACGATGATCGGGGTCGAGGCCCAGCCCCGGACACCGCGGATGACCTCGGTGCCGTCCATGTCGGGCAGCCCGAGGTCGAGGATCACCACGTCGGGGCGGTCGCGGGCCATGGCAGCGAGCCCGGATGCGCCATCGCTGGCGGTGCTGACCTGGTAGTTGCGCGCGGCCAGGTTGATCCGCAGCGCCCGGAGGATCGACGGCTCGTCGTCGACGACCAGCACGCGGGTCAAGAGCCGGCGTCCTGCATGGACCTGGCGCCGGCAGCCGCGACCGGCAGCGTGATCCGGACGGTGAGGCCGCCGCCCCGGGTGTCGGCCGCGACGATGGCGCCGCCCATGGCCTCGGTGAAGCCCTTGGCCACCGCCAGGCCGAGGCCCACGCCCACCTTCTTGTCGTCGAACCGCTGGAACGGCTCGAAGATCCGGGCCTTCAGCCGGTCCGGCACGCCCGGGCCGTGGTCGACGACCTCGACCACGACGGTGTCCTGCTCCCGGTGGGCCTGCAGGGACGGCGGCATGGCCGGTGGCGAGTGGTCCAGCGCGTTGGCGAACAGGTTGGCCAGCACCCGTTCCAGCAGGCCAGGGTCGGCGAGGACCATCGCCATCCCGTCCGGCACCTCGATCCGCAGGTCGGCCGGGGCATCCAGGCCGCGCAGCGCCACCGGCGCCACCTCGTCGATCGTGATCGGCCGCAGGAACGGCTGCAGCGAGCCGGTGTGCAGGCGGCTCATGTCGAGCAGGTTGCCGATGAGCCCGTCCAGCCGGTCCGCGTTCTCCTCGATCGTGGCGAGCAGCACCTGCTGGTCGGATTCGGTCCAGGTGACGTCGGTCTGGCGCAGGCTGCTGACACTGGCCTTGATCGAGGCCAGCGGGGTGCGCAGGTCGTGGCTGACCGCGGCGAGCAGCGCGGTCCGCATCCGGTTGCCCTCGGCCAGTGCCTCGGCCTGAGCGGCCTGGGTGCGCAGCCGTTCCCGGTCCAGGGCGGCGGCCGCCTGGGCCGCGAAGCCGGCCAGCAGCCCGGGGGCGATCGGGGCGGGCTGGCCGCTCACCTCCAGGGCCAGGTCGGTGCGCACATCGACGCGGATGGCGGGCGCGGCCTGGTCCGGGGCGCCGCCGCCGGTGGCGATCGGGACCCAGCGGCCGCTGACATGCTCCAGCAGTTCGGCCTGGCCGCCCACCGTCGCCGCCAGGTGGTCCAGGACCGCCGCCGGGGTGTCGGCGCCGCCGAGAACGGTCTGCGCCAGGGTGAGCAGCAGCCTGGCTTCCTCCCGGCTGCGGGCCGCCTGGCCGGCCCGGCTGGCGGCCAGGTGAACCACGCTGCTGACCAGCATCGCGACCGTGACGAACAGCAGCAGCGCCAGCAGGTTGTCCGGCTTGTCGATGGTGAACGTGTGCAGCGGCGGGGTGAAGTACCAGTTGAGCAGCAGGCTGGCGGACGCCGCGCCGAGCACCGCCGGCCAGAAGCCGCCGATCACCGCGAGCGCGACCACGGCCACCAGGTAGATGAGCAGGTCATCGGTCAGGCTCAGGTGCGGCCTGGCCAGGGCCAGCAGGACGGTCAGCAGCGGCAGGCCGGCCGCGGCGACGAGCACCCCGGTCAGGGCCCGGCGGGTGCCCACCGCGTAGGCCGCCTTGGCCAGCATCGAGTCACGCTCGGGCGCCGGCGCGGCGCCCGTGGCCAGGCCGGTGCCATCCCGGCTGCCCGGCCACCCGGTATCACTGCCCACGCCTTCCAGTATGTGCCTGCCGGCCGACCTGCGCAGCAGCAGGCCGAGCCCGCCCGCGCCCAGCGCGCAGGCGGCCATCACGATCGCGGCCCGCCCGGCGTAGGGGCCGGTGACCCGCAGTTGCCCGTAGGGCGGGTGGGAGAACCCCACGGCGCTGAGCCAGCCGACGACGCCCAGCGGGATAACCGCGAGCGGCTCGGAGACAAACGACAAGACGGTCACCACGGCCGCGCTCACGATCAGCACCGCCGTCGGCGAGACCCAGCCATGCAGGGCCGCCGCGACCGTGCCGAGGGCGAAGAGCGCGCCGAAGCCGGTCACCAGAGCGAACGGCGCCGCGAATCCGCGCTGCCTTGAACTAGTCATCTCATCTGGAGTCAAGCGCCGAATGTAGGGAAAAGAAATGATCTTGATAGTTCCTTAACGCGCTGGTCAGCACTCTTGACGCGGCCTTAGCGCCGCCCCGGGGCGGTGGCGCTTAGCGTCTTTGAAGGTGATCAAAAACTCCGGCGAACCGACGCCGGATGCGGGCCGCACGGATGCGGGTTCGCGCCCTGAGGACTGGAGAAGAGGGACCGTTGGCGCTGCGTAAGGCGGCAAGCCTGTTCTCCGGACCGTCGCGGGGCGACCTTCCGGAGAACTTCGGGTACTCCCTCAAACGGCGCCTGCTCGGCCCGCCGATGGTCAACGAGGAACTGAGCCACCAGCGGCTGTCCAAGGTCCTCGCGCTGGGCGTGCTGTCCCCGGACGGCATCTCCTCCTCGGCCTACGGCACCGAGGAAATCCTCATCGGGCTGCTGCCACTGTTCGGGCTCGCGGCATTCTCGGTGATCCTGCCGATGACCGGCCTGGTCCTGTTCGTGATGATCCTGGTGGTGCTGTCCTACCGCGAGGTGGTGACGGTCTACACCAGGGCGGGCGGGTCCTACGTCGTGGCCAGGGAGAACTTCGGCCCGCGCATCGCCCAGGTCGCCGCGGTGGCGCTGCTCATCGACTACGTGGTCACCGTGGCCGTGCAGATCGCGGGCGGGACCGCGGCCGTGGTGTCGGCGTTCCCCGTGCTCGGGCCCTACACCAAGCCGATCTGCGTGGGCGTCGTGCTGCTCATGTGCTACGGCAACCTGCGCGGCATCCGCGAGGCGGGCAAGGCGTTTGCGCTGCCCACCTACCTGTTCACCGCCGCCGCGATCCTGATGATCATCGTCGGGTTGCTCCGCGAGGTCATGGGGAACCTGCACGCCCAGGACGTGCACAACATCCAGGGCACGGTCCAGATCGGCTCGGGCACCGAGGGCGTGGCTCTCCTTGCGGTGATCTTCACGCTGATGCGCTCGTTCGCCAACGGCGGCTCCTCGCTGACCGGCATCGAGGCGGTGTCCAACGCGGTCAGCGCGTTCAAGCCGCCCGAGGGCATCAACGCCCGCCGGGTGCTCGTGATCGAGGGCATCATCCTCGGCACCCTGGTCGCCGGGATCTCCTGGCTGGCGCACATAACCCATGCGATCCCGCGCAACACCGGCTACCCGACGGTGATCTCGCAGGAAGCCAACATCGTGTTCGGCAGCGGCGTCGGCCACATCATGTTCTTCGTCGTGCAGGCGGCGACCGCGCTGATCCTCTATCACCGGCGGCAACACCAGCTTCAACGGGTTCCCGTACCTGACCAGCTTCGTCGCCGAGGACTCGTTCCTGCCCCGGTGGATGACCAAGCGCGGCCACCGCCTGGTCTTCTCCAACGGGATCATCGTGCTCACCATCCCGGCGGTCGCCCTGCTTGTGTTCGTCGGCTCGAACGTCAACCGGCTGGTGCCGTTCTACGCGATCGGCGTGTTCACCGCCTTCTCCATGGCCGGG
The DNA here is from genome assembly GCA_963725125.1 of uncultured Actinomycetes bacterium. Taxonomy (GTDB): domain Bacteria; phylum Actinomycetota; class Actinomycetes; order Streptosporangiales; family Streptosporangiaceae; genus DASXKD01. The sequence continues at coordinate 6,367 of CAVRXW010000017.1, read as the reverse complement.
TTCGGCATGGCCAAGTACCACCACACGCACAAGGAGCCGGGCTGGCGGCACCGGCTGGTGATCAACTTCTCGGCGGGCGTGCTCACCACGATCGTGGTGGTGATCTTCGCGATCGTGAAGTTCACCGAGGGCGCCTGGCTCATCGTGATCATCTTCCCGCTCATGGTCTACCTGCTGATCCAGCTCAACCGCCGGTACCGGATGGAGGCCGAGGTACTGGAGAACATCGGCGGCCGCAAGGCCCCGGACCCGCCGAACTACACCCGCCGGACGGTGCTGGTCCTCGTCGACGAGTTCAACCTGGCGACGATCGCCGCGCTGCGCTACGCCCGTGGCCTGCGGCCCACCGCGCTGCGGGCGGTGCACTTCGTGATCGACACCGACCGGGCCAGGGAACTGCGCGACGCGTGGCTGCGCGCGGACCGCGGCATCCCGCTCGACCTGGTGGACTGCCCGGACCGGCGGCTGCCCCGGGCCGCGGGCGAACTGGTCGCCAGGGAGGCGGGCGAGCCGGGCACGCACGTGACCGTGGTGCTGCCGAGGCGCAGCTATCCGGCGTTGCTCGGCCGGCTGCTGCACGACCAGACCGCCGACAAGATCGCCCGGGTGGTCAGCCGGATACCACGCTCCGCCGCCACCATCCTCCCGTTCGACGTGGAGGCGCGGCTGGAGGTGCTGCACGAGCGGCAGGCCGGCCGCGCCGCACAGCCCGCGAAGCCGGAGGCGAAAATCGCCGAGCACGACGGGCCCGCCGTGCGCCCGGGTGTCACCCCGATCGGCTCGCTGACCGGGCACGGCCGGGCCACCGTGGAGGGCCGGGTGCACAGCCTGGAGATCCGGCCGGTCGACCATAGCTGTGTGCTCGCCTGCCAGGTCACCGACGCCACCGGCGAGATCACCGCGCTCTTCTACGGGCGCACCCACATCCCGGGCATGGAGCCCGGGAGCATGATCCAGCTCCGCGGCCGAGTGGGGGTGAAGGGTACCGGCACCGTGATGGTCAACCCCGCGTACGAGCTTCTGTCCTGAGACACGCTCGTTGACGGCGGCAGCGTCACGCCGCAGCCGCCTCCCCTACGCCGGTGACGCGCCCGCGCGGGAGGCAGTGTGAACAGTCCTGCTATGCCCCATGGACAAACCGCAGGCGAACGATGGTATGAAGGCCACGAGAGCACCTGCGATCGACGGGACAGTGGGACGTGGCCATTCGCAACGCAGTCGGCTTCCTGGGCGGCAGCGGTGACCTGCCCGAGGGCTTCTGGTATTCGGTAAAGCGCCGCCTGCTCGGGCCGCCGATGGTCAACGAGCAGCTACGGCACCAGCGCCTGTCCAAGGTTCTCGCGCTGGGCGTGCTCTCCCCCGACGGCATCTCCTCCTCCGCCTACGGCACGGAGGAAATCCTCATCGCCCTGCTCCCGCTGGCCGGGCTCGCGGCCTTCACCATCATCCTGCCGATGACCCTGGTGATCCTCGTGGTCATGGTGCTGGTGGTGCTGTCCTACCGCGAGGTCGTGATGGTCTACATCAGGCCCGGCGGTTCCTACGTCGTGGCCAGAGAGAATTTCGGGCCGAAGATCGCCCAGATCGCCGCGGTGGCGCTGCTCATCGACTACGTGGTCACGGTCGCGGTGCAGACCGTGGCGGGGACCGCGGCGCTGGTCTCCGCCGTCCCCGCCCTCGGGCCCTACACCTTGCTGATCACCATCGTGGTGATCCTGCTCATGTGTTACGGCAACCTGCGCGGCCTGAAGGAAGCGGGCCGTGCGTTCGCTGTACCCACCTACCTGTTCGCCGGGTCGGTCGTCCTGATGATCATCGTCGGCGTGATCCGCGAGCTGATCGGGAACCTGCAGCCGTACAACCCGCACGCGCTGCATGGCACCTACCCCATCGGCAACGGCACCTCGAGCCTGATCAGCGTCGTGATGATCTTCACGTTGCTGCGCGCGTTCGCGAACGGCGGCGCGTCGCTGACCGGCATCGAGGCGGTATCCGACGCGGTGGGCGCGTTCCGGCCGCCGGAGGGGAACAACGCCCGCCGGGTCCTGGTGATGGAAGGCTGCATCCTCGGCTTCCTCGTGGCGGGGATCTCCTGGATGGCGCACGTCACGCGCGCGACCCCGCGCGTGCTCGGCTACCCCACCGTGCTGGCCCAGGAGGCGCAGAAGATCTTCGGGGACAGCTTCTACGGCCACTCGCTGTTCCTGCTGGTACAGGTCGCCACCATGCTGATCCTCTACACCGGCGGCAACACGAGCTTCAACGGGTTCCCGTTCCTGGCCAGTTACGTCGCCGGGGACGCGTTCCTGCCCCGCTGGCTGCTCAAACGCGGGCACCGGCTGGTGTTCTCGAACGCGATCATCGCGCTGACCATCGTCTCCATCGCCCTGGTGATCCTCCGCGGTGCGAACGTCAACAAACTGGTCCCGCTGTACGCGATCGGCGTGTTCACCGCGTTCACGATGGCCGGGTTCGGGATGGCGCGCTACCACCACCGGAACAAGGAGCGCGGCTGGCGGGGCAAGCTGGCCATCAACGCCGCGGCCGGGGGGCTCTCCGCGCTGGTCGTGGCGATCTTCGCCGTGGTGAAGTTCACCGAGGGTGCCTGGATCGTCGTTGTGCTGTTCCCGATCCTGTGGTTCGCCCTGATCCGGCTGAACCAGGAGTACAGCATGGAGGCCCAGGTCCTGGAGCGGATCGGCGAGCGCCCCAAGCCGCCGGAGCAGCCGAACTATCCGCGCCGCACGGTGTTCGTCCTGGTGGACAGCTTCGACCTGGCGACGCTCGCGGCGATGCGGTACGCGCGCGGCCTGCGGCCGACCACGCTGCGCGCGGTGCACTTCGTCATCGACACCGCCGAGGCGGAAACGCTGCGCGAGGAGTGGACCCGCGCCGACCGGGGCATCGTGCTCGACTTCATCGACTGCCCCGACCGGCGGCTGGCCCGGGCCGCGGCCGAACTGGTCAGCGCCGAAGCCGCGGTGCCCGGCTCGCATGTCACCGCGGTGCTGCCCAGGCGCAGCTACTCACCGCTGCTCGGCCGGCTACTGCACGACCGTACCGCCGACAAGATCGCGGCCGTGGTGAGCCGCATCCCGCATTGCGCGGCCACGATCGTGCCCTTCGACGTGCGGAACCGCCTCGAGGTGCTGCGCGCCCGGGGCAACGGGACGAACGGCAAGATCACGGCCCCGGCGGCGAGTGGCAAGACCGCCCTGGACGGAACGACAGTTCCCGGCGGGAAGGCCGCCCCGGACGGGAAGGCCGCCGTAACCGGGACGGCGGCCACGCCGGGCGACGGCCAGGCCGCGCCGGCGGACTACGCCCCTGGCGCCGTGGCCACCGGTGCTGGCGAGGCCGGGCGGGAGGACGGCCAGCCGGCCGCCCCGTCCCCGCCGCCCTCGGCCATCCGCGGTCTGCTGCCGGGCCGCCGGTTCCGCCAGCGCCGCAGCGAATCCGCACCGGACCCCGCCGCAGCGGGCCAGGCCAGCTACGAACGGCCCGCGCCCTCCCCCGGGGTCAGGCCGATCGGCTCTATCCAGGCGCCCGGGCGGGCCACCGTCGAGGGCCGGGTCCGCGCGGTCGAGATCCGGCCCGTGGAAAAGAACTCGGTGCTGGCCTGCGAGATCTCCGACTCGACCGGGGACCTGACCGCGCTGTTCTACGGGCGGTCACACATCCCGGGCATCGTGTGCGGGTCCCGGGTCCGGTTCCGCGGGCCCGTCGGAATCCGCGAGTCCGGCCCCATCATGATCAACCCCGCCTACGAACTGCTCGCCGCCGGCGAATCCCCGCCCAACGGCGATGACGCCGGCTAGCGCTCTAACAGCAGTTGCGGGGAGGCAACATGCGGTCGGCGGGGGAAGAATCCCCGGTGATGGCTGGCTTAGCCTGGCAGTGGCAGGCCAGGCATCGGTGGAAGGGGAAAGCGAGCATGGGTACCGGGCACTCGCATGTGCCCACGGCGACGGGGCGGCACCGGGGACGGCTGACCGCCGTGCTGGCGATCACCATCGGGATCGCCGTCGCGGAGGTGTGCGGCGCGCTGGCCAGCGGTGCCCTGGTCCTGCTCGCCGACGCCGCCCACATGGCCGCCGACGCGGCCGGTGTCGGGCTGTCGCTGCTCGCCGCGTACGTGGCCGCGCGGCCCGCCAGCGACCGCGCCACGTTCGGGTACGCCCGCGCCGAGATCCTGGCCGCGACGGTCAACGCGCTGCTGCTCCTCGGCATGGCCGTGTTCATCGGCGTGGAGGCCGTCCGCAGGCTCGCCGCGCCGCCCCCGGTCACGCCCTGGCTGATGATCGTCTTCGGGGTGGTCGCACTGGCCGGCAACGGTACCTCGCTGCTCCTGCTGCGGCGCGGCCGGGCCGACAGCATGAACGTCCGCGGCGCCTTCCTTGAGGTCGCCTCGGACACCTTCGGCGCCGTCGCGGTGATCGGCACCGGGATCATCGTCGCGGCGACCGGATTCACCCGGGCGGACCCGATCGCCTCGCTGGCCGTGGCCGTGCTCATCCTGCCGCGCGCCTGGCGGCTGCTCCGGGACGCGGTGGACGTCCTGCTGGAAGCCAGCCCCCGGGGCATCGACCTGACCGAGGTCCGCACCCACCTGACCGCGCTGGACGGCGTCGTGGGCGTGCACGACCTGCACGCCTGGACCATCACCTCCGGGCTGCCGGTGCTCTCCGCGCACGTGGTGGTGGACCCCGGCGTGCTGGCCAACGGCCGCAGCGCGGCCATGCTGGACGCCCTCCAGGCCTGCCTGCACGGCCACTTCGACGTCGGCCACTCCACGTTCCAGTTCGAGCCGGCCAGCCACGCCGGGCATGAGCCGTCGGTGTGCCTCTGACCACGGGCAGCGTTTGGCCGGATCGCAGCGCCCGCGCTGGCGCGAGGCGGATCGCTTCGCGCGCGCCGTGACCGGCGGCCGAGGTCTGGAGCAGAACCCGTACTAACCAGTAATATGTGGGCAAGACGCCAGCCAGGGAGCCCGCCGTGAGCACCTACGACGCATACACCATCCCCGTCGAGCCCGGCACCTGGGACGTTCCCGCCGCCGGCGCCACCCGCTTCAGCTGGGAGTACGACGACGGCCGGCAGCGGCTGATCGATCTGTACCAGCGGGGCAAGGACAAGCAGTGGGACGCCACCAAGCGGATCGAATGGGATCTGCCGGTGGACCCGACCAACATCATGGAGACCCCGGACGAGTTCGTGCCCATCTACGGCTCGCGGCAGTGGGAGATCCTGAACGACAAGGAACGCGACGAATCTCGGGCACCACCTGGGCGCCTGGCTGTTCAGCCAGTTCCTGCACGGCGAGCAGGGCGCGATGACCGTGGCCGCCCGGATCGTCGAGTCCGTGCCCGACATGGATTCCAAGTTCTACGCCGCGACCCAGACCATGGACGAGGCCCGGCACGTCGAGCTGTACTCACGGTTCCTGCGGGAAAAGGTCGGGCTGTACTACCCGATGAACAGCGACCTGGGCAAACTGCTGGCCGAGTCCCTCAGCGACTCCCGCTGGGACCTGCCCTACCTGGGCATGCAGGTCCTCATCGAGGGGCTGGCGCTCGCCGCGTTCGGCGTGCACCGGGACATGGCGCAGAACGCCCTGGTCAAGCAACTGCTCGCCTACGTCATGCAGGACGAGGCACGGCACGTGGCCTTCGGCCGGCTCGCGCTGCGCGACTACTACCGCGAGCTGACCGCCGGCGAGCGGGCCGAGCGCGAGGAGTTCGTCGTCGAGGGCTGCTACCTCATGCGCAACAGGTTCCGGGCGCAGGAGGTGTGGGAGCAGATGGGCTTCGACGTCGAAGAGTGCCTGGAGTTCACCGAGCACTCCCCGGTCCAGCAGGCGTTCCGCACGCTGCTGTTCAGCCGGATCGTGCCGTGCGTCAAGGACATCGGGCTGTGGGGGCCGAAGGTGCAGCGGGCCTACGCCGACCTGGGCGTTCTCGACGCGGCGAACACCGACCTGGAGGCCCTCATGGCCGACGACGAGCGGATCGCCGAAGAGGTCGACGAGCGCAAGTACCAGGCCGAGCTGGCCGCCCGCCAGGACGAGGTACACGCCGCCATCGCCGAGGGCCAGGACTGACCGCGCCGTCACCGGCCGCAAATGCGCGAGTGACCGCGCCCATCCGGGGCAGGGGACACAGCGGCAGCCGGGGACTGGTGGAATCCCCGGCTGCCCCCGTCTTGCCGCCGCCGCCGGCGGCGGCGCAGGTCAGGTGGCCTGCGGCGGGCCGGCCGGCCCGGCTGCCACCGCCGCTACCTGCGCCGCGCCGTGCCCGGCCGGCGTGGGCACCCCGGCTGCGGCACCGCCCGCCGCCGCGCCCGCGGGCGCGTGGGCCCGGCCCGCACC
>CAVRXW010000016.1:0-45774 GCA_963725125.1 uncultured Actinomycetes bacterium | reverse complement strand
ATGCCGGATCCGGGTGCCATCGCTGTCATCCTGACTGCGCTCTGGCTCTATATACTGGGGTTGGGTAGGGGCGGATGCGGCTTTCCCCGACCGCCAGCGGGCCGCGGCGCCGGACTATAGCGTCCGTGCGACGGTCAGCCGGCGATGCCGGGCCGCAGCGCCGGGGAGGCGGTCTTGGTCGGCGTCGCAATTCTTGGAGCCGCAACCTTCTGCCCCGATGTTTGCTTCAGCGTTTCTTTCGGCGTTTCGGGCCGCGCCGCGATCGGGCCGGCGCCCGCGGGACGGCACGCCTCGTCATGCGCGGTTTCCAGCACGTAGCGCAGCGCTTCAGCTTGCACCCGCGGCGCTTTATCGATCGTCAGATGATCGATGCCGGGATCGCCGGAGAAATCGACATTATCAAGCACGCCATGGAAGCCGACGCCGGGCCGCATATAGGCGTAGCTGCGCTGCGTCAGGTTAATCACGCAGGCGACGTTGCGCGGCGCGACCGATGAGCCGGTGCCGTCGACCGGAATGACCAGCGCGACAGGCACGTCTTGCGCGTTCAGCTCTTGTGCCATGCCCATCACGGCGTCGGCGCCGACCCTGACCGGCACGCTCGAGGCTGTAGGTGGTACTTCCGGCGACGGCCCGCGAGCCCTCAGCGGGCAGATCACCCTTCACGGATCGAGTGGACACCTTGCCGCCATTAGTGTCGGTGCGAACGGTCGATTCTCGGTACCGGTGAGCGTGGGTACATACACCGTCTCAGGGCAGAGTCCGCAGTACAAAGGCGGCACCGCTGACTGCCACGCACCGGGACCGATCACCGTGACCAAAGGCGTCACGACCCAGGTAGAGGTCGACTGCCAAGAGAAGTAGTGGTGGCACACGGATCATGGGGACTGATCGTGGAACTCGTGCACTCGGGCAAGGTCCGTGACGTCTACGCCGACGGGGCGACCTGATCCTGGTCGCCTCCGACCGCGTGTCGATCTACGACGTGGTCCTGCCGACGCCCGATCCCGGACAAGGGGCGGATCCTCACCGCGCTGTCGCTGTGGTGGTTCGAACGGCTGGCCGGCATCGTGCCCAACCACGTCATCTCGGCCACCGACGTGCCGCCCGAGTTCGCCGGGCGGGCGGTCCGCTGCCGCAGGCTGCGCGATGGTGCCGGTCGAGTGCATCGCCCGCGGCTACCTGGCCGGCGGCGGCCTGGAGTCCTACCGGGCCACCGGCGCCATCTGCAGGACATACCGCTGCCCGCCGGGCTGACCGAGGGCATCCCGGCTGCCGGAACCGGTGTTCACCCCCACCACCAAGGCCCCGGCCGGGCAGCACGACGAGCCGATGACCTTCGCCGACGTCGCCGCCGCGGTCGGCGCGGACACGGCCGCGGAACTGCGCGGATCACCCTCGAGGTGTACCGGCGGGGCCACGACATCGCGCTGCCGCGGGGCATCATCATCGCCGACACCAAGCTGGAGTTCGGCCTGGGCGCCCGACGGGACCCTGGTGCTCGCCGACGAGGTGCTCACCTCCGACTCCTCGCGGTTCTGGCCCGCCGGGCCGTGGCAGCCGGGGCGCCCCCAGCGCGCGTTCGACAAGCAGATCGTCCGCGACTGGTCCCGCGAGCCTCGACTGGGACCGGACCGCCCCGGGCCCGGCCATCCCGCCGGACATCGTCGCGGCCACCCGGCAGCGCTACATCCAGGCGTACGAGCAGATCACCGGGACCGCCTGGCCGCCCGCCGCCTGACCCGGGCGGGCTACAGGGTCTCCGGCGGCGCGGCCAGCGCGGCCCGCATCCCCCCGCCCACCAGCCCGGGCCCCGGGGCCTGGGCATAGGCGGCGAGCATCGCCGCCCGCGCGCAGTCGTGCACCATGTCAGGGCCGATCCGGTGCTCGGCGGCCGCCGCCAGCGCCGCCCTGGCCTCGCGCGAGCCGATCACCAGCCGCAGGCCGGTGCCGCGCTGCCGGAGCAGCGCCCGCAGCGTGCACAACTCCTCCCGGCCGCGGCCGTCCAGGTCCGTGCCGCTGCCCAGGTCAAGTACCACCGTGCCCACCTCTCCCCGCAGCCCGGCCAGCCGGGCGAGCACGGCGGCGGCCAGGCCGCTGACCCGGTCTTCGGTGAGCCCGCAGGCCAGGTGGAGCACCGGGATCCCGCGCGGTGCGGCGGCCTGCCTGGCCGGGGCCCGGCGGGCGGCGCTGACCGCGATGGCGGGCGCCTTCACCCGCCGCGCGCCCGGTGCGGTGGGCAGGCGCACGAAGTCCGAAATGCTCACGGCGCCTCCAAGCGGGCGCCGGGCGGCGCCCCGGCCCGCGGCGGCAGCCGCGGGGCCTGATACCACAGTCGCTCACGGCACGCAAACGCGCATCACCCTCAGAAGGTGACCGCCCCGCGCGGCGGCGCGCCTTATGGTGCACGAGTGACCGATGAGGGCACGCAGGCAGGCCGGCCGGGGGCTGCGGCGCGCCTCGCGTCCCGGCTGGACGCTGGCAGCTTGCTTTACGGAACCATCGTGTCCGCTGCTGCCCTGGCGGTCGGCGCGGGCCGGGGCGAGACCGCCTTCGGCATGGACGAGACCATGATCGCGACGCTCGTCGTGTACTGGCTTGCCCATGTTTACACCGCGACCGTGCGGGAGCGCCGCCCGGGCAGCGGCGCGCCACTCTACGGGCTGCTGCGGCACTCCGCGCGGAGCGAGTCCACCATCCTGCTGGGCGGTGTGCCCGCGGTCGCCGTGACCACCGCGCTGGCCCTGGCCGGGGTCACGCTGTGGCCGACCGTACTGAGCGTGCTGATAACCGCCATCGTGATGCTCATCGCGGCGGGCGCCCTGGCCGCGCTGGACGCCGGGGTTCGCGGGTGGCGGCTCGCCGCGGAGGCGGCCAGCGCCGCGGTCCTGGGCGCGATCCTCGCCGCGCTGCTGGTCGCGCTGCACGAGCAATAACCGGGGCGCCGGGTACGTTCCGGCGGAGTGCACCCGTGATCCGGGCAAACCGCCCGTCCTGGCTGGGCGGCCGCCGTCAGGCCGGGTCGTGCCAGGAATCGCGGTGGGGCAGCAGTCGGTCGGCCTCCGCGGGGCCCCAGCTCCCCTTGGCGTAGGGGTGCACCGGGGTGACGTCGCCGAGCACCGGGTCCACCACCCGCCAGGCCGCCTCGACCGTGTCCTGCGGGGTGAACAGCCAGCGGTCCCCGTCCAGCGCGGCGCCGATGAGCCGGTCGTAGGGGAGCATGTCCTCGCCGGGGCTCTCCACGAACGCCAGGTCCTGCATCTGGGGTTCCCAGCCGGCCCCGGGCTTCTTGCCGGCCAGGGTGAGGGAGACGGCGGTCTCCGGGTGGACCCGGAACCGCAGTTCGTTCTCCGGTGGCAGCGGGGCCAGGCTGAAGATGTCCCGCGGCGGGCGCCGGAAGCGCACGGTGACCTCGGTGCCGGTGACCGGCAGGCACTTGCCGGCCCGGATCAGGATCGGCACGCCCGCCCAGCGCCAGGTGTCGGCCATGATCCGCACCGCGACGTAGGTCTCCGTGGTGGAGCGCGGCGCGACGCCCGCGACGTCCAGGTAGCCGTCGTACTGGCCGCGGACCGTGTTCTCCGGGGTCAGCGGCGTCAGCGCACCCGACCAGGCGCGACTTGGAATCCTGCCAATGGGCCAGCCCCTGCCCCTCCGGCGGGTCGGCCATCACCGTGGCCAGCACCTGGAGCAGGTGGTTCTGGAGCACGTCCCTGATGGCCCCGTTGGCGTCGTAGAACCGGCCCCGGTCGGACACGTCGAACGCCTCGGCCATCGTGATCTGGATGCTGTCGACGTAGTCCCGGTTCAGCAGCGGCTCGATCACCGAGTTGGTGAACCGGGCGAACAGCACGTTCTCGACCGGGTCCAGGCCCAGCCAGTGGTCGACACGGTAGATGTCGTCCTCGGCGAAGTACTGGTGCATCGTGGTGTTCAGTTGCTGGGCGCTGGCCAGGTCGTGGCCGAACGGCTTCTCGACCATGACCCTGCTCCCGCTGGCCCGGCCCGCGCTGGCGATGCCCTGGGCGATGCGCCCGAACAGCGACGGCGGGACCTCCAGGTAGAACAGCACCCGCTTGCCGGGGCCGACCTCTGCGGACATGGCCTGGTACGTCGCGTCGTCGCCCAGGTCCCCGTCGACGTAACGGAGCAGGCCGAGCATCTTCGTCGCCGCCGGGCTCGACGGGTCCATGTTGCCCCGCTTCAGCGAGGCGGTCGCGTAGTCGCGGAACTGCTCCAGGCCCCAGCCGCTCTTGGCCACCCCGACCACCGGGACGTCAAGCGCCCCGCGCCCGACCAGCCCCACCAGCGCCGGAAACGTCTCCAGCTTTGCCAGGTCGCCGGTTGCCCCGAAGATCACCAGCGCGTCGGCCCCGTTCGCCGCCATCAGCCCTCCTCCTGCCTCGCCGTCTCCCCGATCCTGGCACGCTGCTGGCCCGGGGGGCGACGCCCCTGGAACCCCCTGACAGGGCCACGCCGCGGGCCGGTTCCCCCGCGGCGGAGCCGCCCGGTCCGCCGCACGGGGGAGGGGCGGCCCTGGCCGGCCCCGGCCTGGTCCCTGCGGGGGAGCCGCTGATTCGCTCCGCCGCCCGATGTGCCCCGGCCTGCGTAACGCAACGATTTTCGTATGAACCTGACGAGCGAAACCCAGCAGTTGCCCGCCGGCCGGTGCCAGGCACCCGGGCCGCGCCGGCGTTGGCCGGGCGCCGTGGCGCGGCATCGCGCTCATCGCGGTGGCGGCGTTCGCGGTTGAGATGGCCGTCAGCGCGCGCTACGGCTACGTCCGTGACGAGCTTTACTTCCTCGCGGCGGGACAGCACCTGGCCTTCGGGTACGTCGACCAGCCGCCGCTGACCCCGCTGCTGGCCAGGCTCGCCGCGGCGGCCGGCGGGAACACCCTGGTCGCGCTGCGGGTGCTGCCCGCGCTCGGGCTCGCCGCGCTGGTGGTGGCGACAGCCACGATGAGCCGGATGCTCGGCGCGGGCCGTACCGGGCAGCTGCTCGCCGCGCTCGCCGCCGCGACCTGCGGTGAGTACCTCGGCGCCATGCACGAGCTGACCACCACCACGCCCGACTTCGTGTGCTGGGCGGTCACCCTGCTGCTGGTCATGAAGCTGCTGGAGCGCGGCGACCCGCGCTGGTGGCTGGCGGTCGGCGCCAGCGCCGGCGTGGCCAGCGAGGCCAAGTGGAACATCGCCTTCCTGGCCGCCGCGCTGGCGGCCGGGTTCCTCGCCACCGGCTCCCGGCGCCTGCTGGCCAGCAGGTACCTGCTGGCCGGTGCCCTGATCGCGGCCGCGCTGGCCGCGCCCGACCTGATCTGGCAGGCGGCGCACGGCTGGCCCAGCATCGACGTGTTCCGCGCGCTGCAGGGCCAGGCCGGGCACAACCGCGCCGTCTACTGGATGGCACAGGTGCTCTACACCGGCCCGGTGCTCGCGCCGGTCTGGGTCACCGGTGCGGTCTGGTCGGTGCGCAGCCGCCGCCGCCCGCGCATTCCGGCCGGCCGGCATCGCCTGCGTGATCGTGATCGCGGCACAGTTCGTGCTCGGCGGCAAGGCGTACTACCCGGGCGCGGCGTACACCTTCCTGCTCGCGGCCGGGTGCGTGCCGCTGGAGCGGTGGCTGGCCGCGCGGCGGCCGCTGGCCCGCCGGATCCGGCCCGCCGCGGCGATGGCCGGGGCGATGCTGGCCGGTGGCCTGATCGCCGCCCCGGTGACCCTGTCGGTGCTGCCGGCCGCGGCGCTGCACACCGTGCCGCTGCAGAAGATCAACTACGACCTGGGCGAGGAGATCGCCTGGCCGAAGCTGGTGGCGCTGGTCGCCCGCGAGTACCGCGCGCTGCCGCCCGCGCAGCGGCGGCACACCACGATCCTGACCGGGAACTACGGCGAGGCCGGTGCGATCGACCGGTACGGGCCGGGGCTGGGGCTGCCCGGGGTGTACAGCGGCGCGAACAACTTCTGGCTGTGGGGGCCGCCGCCGGCCGCCGACACCGCCGCGATCGTGGTGAACCTGGACCCGGCGTTCCTGCACCGCGAGTTCCGCCAGGTCCGCCTCGCCGCCACGTTCTGGAACGGGCTGGGCGTCAGCGACGACGAACAGGGCGCGCAGGTCTTCGTGGCCACCGGGCTGCGGTCGTCCTGGGCGGCGGCGTGGCCCGCGTTCCGCAACTACTCCTGAATAGGCGCGCGAACTTCGTGCCACGGGCTTTCAGACGGGACAGGCGCGCCGCAGGCGCCGGGTCGAGCGCCGCATAAGGCGCCCCGGCGCCGTTGCGGTGTCCCGGCGCCGAGGACCCAGCCTTCCACTCTGCCGATTCGCGCGCCTCCGGCACGACCATGCGAAGCGCCCGCGAGGGAGGCAGATAGCTGAGCACCCCCGGCTCACGTCACGATGTGGCCGTCCTCCAGCCGGATGATCTCGTCGGCCAGGTCCATCAGCGCCTCGTCGTGCGTGGCCACCAGGGCGGTGATCCCCTCCGAGCGCACCACGGTGAGCAGCAGGCGCATGATCTGCCGCCCGGTCTCCAGGTCGAGCTGGCTGGTCGGCTCGTCGGCGATCAGCAGCTGGGGGCGCCCGGCCAGCGCCCGGGCGATCGCGATGCGCTGCTGCTGGCCGCCGGACAGCTCGTCCGGGCGGTGCGCGGCGTGCTCGGACAGCCCCACGATGGCCAGCATCGTCGCGACCCGCCGGTCGCGCTCGGCCGGCGGGGTGCCGGTGATCCGCAGCGGGATCCCGACGTTCTCCGCCGCGGACAGCATCGGGATCAGCCCGAAGGACTGGAAGATGAACGCGATCGTGTCGCGGCGCAGCGCCATCCGCTCCCGCTCGGTCATCCGCGGTGACCTCCCGGCCGGCCACCGACACGCGTGCCCCCGGTCGGTGAGTCCAGGCCGCCGATGACGTTCAGCAGCGTGGTCTTGCCCGGAGCCGGACCGGCCGCACAGCGCGATGAGCTGGCCGCGGCGGACCGTGAACGACACGCCGCGCAGCGCCTGCGCGGCGGTGTGCCCGCTGCCGAAGGTGCGCTCGACGTCCCGCACGTCCACCAGGACCGGGGCGGGGTCCTCGGTGGCCTGTGCGCCGCCCGCCTGGCCCGGTTCCGCGTCGGTCATGCCGTGTCCTCCCCGGAGCCGTCGGAGCCGTCGGAGCCGCCGGTGGCCGGGGTGCCGGGGGGCCCGGCGGCCCGGTCGGGCCACACGCCGATGTGGTCGGGATCCTGCTGCAGCCGCACCCGGTCGCGCATGCCGAGCGCCTCGGTCATCTCCCGGGGCAGCTGTACCCGCCCGGCCCGGTCGAGCACCGCGTACTCGACCGCGTGCCGGGTGGCGTTGCCGTGCTCGTCGGCGACGTCGTGGCGCAGCGTCTCGCTGCTCGTCCGGCCGTCCCGGATCGCGATCGTGCGCCGGACCTGCGGCCGACACCGCCGGGTCGTGGGTCACCACGAGCACCGTCACGCCCAGCTCGGTGTTCACCGTCTGCAGCGCCCCGAACACATCCCGGGCCGTGGCGCTGTCCAGCTCCCCGGTCGGCTCGTCGGCCAGCAGCACCCGCGGGCTCGTTCGCCAGCGCGGTGGCGATCGCGGTGCGCTGCTGCTCGCCGCCGGACATCTGGGCCGGCTTGCGGGCCGCGCAGTGGCTCACGCCCAGCACGTCGAGCAGTTCCGCGGCCCGCCGGGCTCGCGGCCGCTGCCCCAGCCCGGCGAACCGCATCGGCATGATCACATTCTGCAGCGCGGTCAGGTAGGGGAGCAGGTTCCGGGAGGTCTGCTGCCAGACGAACCCGACCGTGCTGCGCCGGTAGCCGAGCCGCTCGCGGGTGGTCATCGAGCCGAGGTCGTGGCCGGCCACCCTGGCCCGGCCCGGCGGTGGGGGCGTCCAGGCCCGGCCAGGATGTTCATCAGGGTGGACTTGCCGCTGCCCGAGGCGCCCACGATCGCGGTCAGCTCGCCGTCGGCGACCAGCAGGTCCAGTCCCTGCAGGGCCTGCACCTCGATCCCGTCCGCGGCGTAGATGCGCACCAGCCGGTCGCACATGATCAGCGCCCCCTCGCCGTAGGAGGTCCGCGCGTGCTCCGCCTCGGCGCCGAGCTGGCTGATCCCGGCCGCCGCGCTGATGCCCGCCGCCTGGCCGGTGCCGTCCGCCTGGCCGATGCCCGCCGGCTGGCCGTGCCGCCCGGCCGCCGGGCACCGTCCCCCGGTGTCGCCGTCATCGGCCTCGCCTCCGGTTCCCGTGCCGCCCGCTCATTCGCCCACCCGCAGGGCCTGGGCCGTGCCGCGGCCGCGGGCCAGCCGGTACTGCACCGCGAGGGTCAGCCCGGCCAGCAGCAGCAGCCCGGCCGCCGCGACCGCGATCGCCACCAGGTTCGCATGCAGCGGCACGGTCACCGGCATGCCGGTGAACGCCGCGAGGTCCACCGCCGGGCCCGACCAGCGGCACCAGGACCAGCGCGCACGCCGTCCCGCCCACCGCGGCGGCCAGCGATCGCCGGCAGCGTCTCCACCGCCGTGATCCGGCGCGACTGGGCCGGTCCCAGGCCCATGGTGGCCAGCCGGGCCAGCGTCAGCTCCCGGGACCGGGCGGTGAGCACCAGCGTGAGCGCGAGCACCAGCAGGCTGAACGCCGACCGCGGCGGCGGCGCCCTGGGCGAACGTGACGAACCCGCCGTGCGGCAGCGGCGCGCCGGAGATCGTGGCCAGCACGCGGGAGCGCAGCGTGACGTGGGCACCGGGCACCGCGCGGCGGGCCGTGCGCAGCAGCGCCGCCGTGTCCAGCCGCGGGCCGACGATCGCCATCACCGTCGGCGGCGGCGGCCTGCGCGCCCGAGGGCCCACCGGGGCACCACCGCGAACTGGCCGCCGGCCGTGCACCCCGACGATGGCTGTCCAGGCGTGCCCGCCACCCGGAGCCGCAGCTGTCCGGCCCGCCACGTACAGGCCGGCTGCGCGTGGCCCAGGATGTCCCGGCCCGGCCGGCGAGACCAGCGCGGGCACCGCGGGCTCCGCCGCGCCGCCGGCGGCGGGGCCGGGCCAGCGCGCGCCGCGGGGAACGGCGGGCGCGGCGTGGCGGCGGTCAGCGCCGCGTACTGGCCGGGTCGACGATGACGACCGGCAGCTGCAGGCCCTGGCCGGAGGTTGCCGGTGGCCACCGAGACCGTGGCGGAGCGCTGGACCCCCGGCACGCGCGGCGATCGGGCGCTGGGCCGCCGGGGTGATGCCCGGGCCCGACCGCGGGCGCGGTGACCACCGCGTCGGCCCCGGCGGCCTGCCAGGACGCCGCCACGTCGGCGCGCGGCCACCGCGCCGCGGGCCATCGCGGCGAAGGCGACCACGGCGAACGCGAGGACCAGCGCGAACGCGGGCAGCACGCCGGCCTGCGCCGCCGCGCTGCCGCGGGCGAAGCCGACGATCAGCACGACCCCGCGGCGCCGTCCGGCCAGCCGGGTGAGCTGGCGCAGCACGACCGGGTAGGCCGCGCATGACCAGCAGGGCGACCGGTATCGCCGCGAGCACCGGCGCCGCGCTGGTGAACAGGTCCACGCTGCCCGGCGGGGGCAGGCCCTGCTGGCGGAGCAGGACCAGGCCGCCGACCGCGGCGCAGACCAGCGCGAGCGTCGGCCACCCAGCGGCGCGCGGCGGTCGATCCGGCGGCGGGCCGCCGGGTGCGTCCTGGGCGCCTGCGGCCGCGCCGGCGGGTGCGGTGCCGCCACCCGGCCAGCACCGGCGGGACCGGCCAGCGCGGTCACGATGATCAGGCCCGCCAGCCACCAGGACAGCACCGACGCGGGCCCCGGGGTCACCGCGACGGCGGCGGCGACCCCGGCGGCCGCGGCGGGCAGCACCGTGACGGCGCCGCCGCGCCAGCGCGACCAGGGCGAGCTGCCGCAGCGACGCCCCGCGCGCCCGCATCATGGCGAACTCGCCGGTCGCCGGTGCTCGGTGACCAGCCGGGCGCCGAGCAGCACCACCACCGCGCCGATCACGGCCAGGCTGACGAACAGCAGCGACAGCGCCCGCTGCACGGCGTCGTCGGTCGCCACGAACGCCGGCAGGAGGACCGTCAGGCCGCTGCTGAGGCTGACCATGAACGGTGGCTGCCCGGGCTCGCCGCGCTCGCCAGGGCTGAGCTGCCCACCGCGGCCGCGGCGGGCAGGTAGGACGGTGGCCTGAAGGTCGTGCTCCAGGCCCGCGGCCTGGTCGGCGGTGACCCCGCGCAGGTCCGAGCGGGAAGCCCCACAGCGCGTGCAGCGGCTCCGCGGCCAGGTAGCCGCTGCAGGGCCGGCACCTCGGCCGGGCCGACGAACGCGGCCGTGCTCCAGTAGCGGCGCGCTCGTCCGTGCCGAGCTGGGTCAGCTGCGGCGCGGCCGCGACCGGGTCGACGGTCCAGAACGACGAGCCGGGCTGCCGCGGCCGGACGATCCCGGTGACCACCACGTCCTGGCCGGCCGTGCGGAGCCGGGAGCCGACGTGCAGGCCGAGCCGGGCCGCGGTGCCCGTGGTGACCGCCACCTGGAACGTCACGGCGGTGCCGTGCCTGGCCGTCACCGTGACCGGGCAGCGAGCCCGCCGACCAGGGCCGTCTGCGGGCCAGGCCGCTGCGGTAGAGCAACTCCAGCTGCGGCGGCTGCGCCGATGTTCCGCAGCCCGGGCCCGCGGGCCCCGGACAGCGGGGCTGGTGCCGGTGGCGAGCCCGGACCAGGCCGTCCGCGGCGCGGCGAGCGGCAGGCCGTCCCGGCGCAGCCCGGTGGCCAGCTGGGCCTGGGCGGTCGCCAGCAGCGCCGCGCTCAGGTGGCTCCGCGCCGAGCCCGGACAGGTCGCCGTCGGCCAGCACCGTCTTCTGCGCCGGGACTGGCGGCGCGGAAGGTCCGCTGCAGCACCGCCGTGCGGTAGCCCAGGCTCGCCCGCGGCACGGCGACCGCGACGAACGCGCAGACCAGCACCAGCAGCGCGAGCGTGACGCTGGCCGCGGCCGCGGTGCCGGTCACGGCCGGCCACGCGGCCCGCGCCCGGCCGGCGAGCCCGGTCCCGGCCGCCTTCCCCGGCCCGGATGGCGCCGTCACGCCGTCTCCCCGGCGCGCAGCTCGGCGGCCGGATCCGGCCGGTACGCGGCGGCCGCGGCGGCCGCGGCGAGCACCGGCACGGCCGCGACCGCCAGTGCCAGCAGCGCCGTCCAGCCCAGCGGGATCACCACCCGCACCGGCGGGAACGGTGCCGCCGCCCCGCTGGTGAGCGTGACCGCGGGAACCAGCAGCTGGGCCAGGCCCACGCCGATCAGCGCGCCCGCCGCCGCGGCGGGCAGGCTCAGCATGAGCTGCTCCAGGCATAGCTGGCCGGTCCGGGCGGCGCGGCCCACGCCGAGCGCGGCGAGCAGGGCGTCCTGCAGGCGGCGCTCGGTGACGGCGGCCACCACGCAGACGACGAACCCGATCGACGCCAGCAGTCCCGCCGCCACCACGATGACCAGCAGCGACGAGCTGGGAGACGTTCGGCAGCGGGTCACCGAGCAGCACCGCCGCCGCGCCGGCCCAGGTCACCACGCTGGCGCCGGCCGGCAGGCCCGGCGGGCGCGCCACGGGCGGTCCGCAGCCACCAGCCGGTCACCGGCAACGGCGGCTGCGACTGCGCGGCGAGTGCCGCCTGCAGCGACGGCTGGTCCACGATCACCACGGGCGCCGTGCTCCCGGCGGCGGGGAAGGCGCGGATCATCGCCACCAGCCGCACCGGCACGGTGGCGTTGCCGACCGGACAGCGGGACGACCTGGCCGAGGTGGGTGTTGGCGGCCCCGAAGAACGCGCGGGTCGCGATGGCCGGCAGCGGCGCGGCCGGGTACCCGGCGGTGAGCGAAAGCTGCCCGGCGACGGGCAGCGGCGCAACCCCGGCCTTCTGGATGAGCAGCCCGGTGCCGGCGCTGAAGGTCAGCGCCGCCTGCCCCGGCCGCCATGCCTTGACCTTGGGCCTGATGCCGATCGCGTGCGGATCGGCGAGCCCGGGCGCGGCCGCCGTGGCGTGCCACCGGTGAGCATGCCGCCGGGCCGCGCGGCCCCGGTGAACGGTGCCGGGAAGGCGCCGGAGCCGCGCGCGGAGACCGCCAGGCGCGCGTACCCCCAGCGTGCCACGTGCCGCCGCGATCCGAGCCTGCACGGCCGCGGCCGCCGGCGCTGCCCAGGGAGGACACCGGGAAGGGCGGCAGCTGGTAGCTCAACGACAGGCCGAGCAGCCGCAGCGGGTAGCGCGCCTGCCGCATGCCCTGCGTGGCCCGGCCGGGGGCAGCGAGACCGGCCACCAGCCGGTGCGGACGGCCGTCGGCGGGCAGGCTCCCGGCCGGGACCGAGTACACGATGCCCCAGCCGTCCTGGACGGACAGGCTCACCGGCAGTGCGCCGAACCTGACGCCGCGCGGCGGGCTGACCGCGGCGGTCACCGCGATCCGGGCCGGCCGGCCGGGCAGCGCCAGGCCGGGCGCGGCGTGCGCCGGGATGATCCGCCGCCAGAGGGCGGCCGGGGGCAGCGCCGCCAGGTCCGGCCGGAGCAGCACGGTGGCCGCCGCGTCCCTGGCGTTCAGCGCGTCGACGTCGAATCCGCTGTTGAAGTTGCTCACCGGCATCGCGCCGAGCACGCCGGGGGAGTGCGCGAGCGACCGGCCCGGCCGAGCGGGAGCGGCGCGGCCAGGCTCACCCGTACGTCGGCGCCGGTGGCGAACGCGGCCTGGTCGAGCTGGGACTGCCGCCAGCTCTGGTGCTGGGCGAGCACCAGCGTGCCGGTGCGCCACGGCGAGCACGACGAGCAGGATCGGGCCGCCCTGCCGCACCGGCCGCCTGCTCACCTGCCAGCTCGCCAGGGCCCCGACGAGGTGCCTGCCGCGGGCGCTCAGCCGGTCCAGCAGCCGGGCAGCCGCGGGCAGCGCCCGCAGCGGCAGCAGGGCGAGCCCGGCCAGGGCGAGGACCGGGGCGACGGCGAGCACCGGGTCGATGCCCAGGCCGCCGCCGGACAGCCGGGGCACCGCCGAGTACCGGCGCAGTTCCCAGAACGCCACCACGCCAAGGGCGAGCAGGGCCGTGTCGAGGCCGGCCCGCGCGGCGGTGGCGAACGCGGCCTGCCTGCCGCGCCGGAGCCTGGCGGCGCCGGGGGTCACCGGGCGGAACGCGGGCCGGACCACGACCACGATGACCAGCACGCCGATGACCGCGGCGGGCCACCAGGCGCCCCCGCCCAGGCCCTGGCGCAGCGTGACCGCCAGGCCGGCGCCGTGGGCGTGCGGCAGCCCGCTGGCCGACAGCAGCAGCGCCGCCAGGTAGCAGGCCAGCACCGTCCCGGCGGCCACGCCGGCCACGGTGAGCAGCGCCGCCTCGGTGAGCGCGGCCCGGGCAAGCTGCCCGCGGGCGACCCCCCGCGCGGACAGCAGCGCGATTCTCCTCCTCCCGCTGGGTGGCCAGCAGCCGGGCGGCCAGCGCGGCGGCGGCGGTCGCCAGCAGTATCAGCTGCAGCGAGCCGATCAGCAGCAGCGACCTGGCGACCACCAGCCCGCTGCCAAGCGCGGACAGGGTCTGCGGCAAGCTCGTGGCCGCTTGCAGCTCACCCAGGTCCTGCCGGGTCTGCAGGGACGTCATGACCGCGCCGAGCCGAGCGCCGATCGCGGCCGTCCCGCCCGGCGTGATGCCCGCCGTGTCCACGGTGACCAGCCAGGACGCCGCACCCGCGGTGAGCCCGCCGGGCCCGAGTGAGGCGGGGGCCACCAGCATCGGGCCGTAGGTGACGAACGGGCCCTGCACCAGCCGGCCCGACGTGCCGAGCAGGCTCACCCGCCAGTACGCCGACGCCGGATCCCGTGGCCGCCACAGGCCGGTCACCCGGAGCCTGGCCACGGCTCCGGTGATGCTGTCGGGCAGCGTGAGCACCTGTCCCAGGGTGACGTGGAGCAGGGCCGCCGCGGCGGCCGGCAGCGCCACCGGGATCGGCCGGCCGGCGGCGCCGGGGCCGGGCCAGTGCCCCGCGGTCAGCTCGGCGTGACCGGTGACCCCGGTCAGGACGGCGGCCTGGATCCCGGGGGCCTGGCTCTTGCCCCTGGCCCTGGGCAGCGCGAGCTGGTCGGACCACCGGCCGCTGATCATGTGGAAGCCGGTGTGGCCGAGGGCGCCGGCGATCGAGGCGCGGATGATCTTCGCATCGGCATCCGCCCGGGCGGTGCCGATCTGGCCGCTCAGTTCGATCGTGGCATCCGCGAGGTTCGCCAGCCGGCGGTGCTCGGCCGCGGGCAGCGCCCGGGCTGCCGAAGCCAGCCAGGGCCACGGTGACCATCGTCGAGGTCAGGACCGCCAGCAGCAGGCTGGCCGGCAGCAGCCGGGCCCAGCCCAGCCGGCGCAGCACGAACGACGCCCGGGCCCCGCGGGCCGTTTCGCGCTGACCAGGCCCGGGCGGCGGGCGGTGCGTGCCTTGGCCCAGGCTCCGGCCCATGCTGCCGACGCTACGAACACCGTCCGCCGGACCACCAGCGCGGGGCGGCAATGGTTACCCGTTTGGCGCGCAATCGTTGCCGACGCGGCGTGGCCGTTCGGTCGCGATGGGGTCACGGGCAGCGCCCCGGCGCGCAGCGAGTCGGTGCCGACGCAGCGTGGCCGTTCGGTCGCCGGTGGCCAGGATCAACGTGCGCGAAACCTAGCACTGTGTGCGCAAATGGTAACGGTGTGTTGATACGGCTCAGCCGGGGTACTAGCCACGAAAGGCTTATGGCCAGCGCATTCGCATCCGATGGGGCGGGGGAGCGCCTACTGGCCGACGAAGGCCGTCTTCCCCCGTGCCCGGCATCCGGGATATCCCGGGTATCCCGGGTATCCCGGGCTTCCAGGCGTGCTGGCCGTCGCGGGGGGACATCGATGATTGACACGCATCTCGGCACGATGGCGCCTGACCGGCGCGACGGCACCGAGCGCCTCGATCCGCCGTTCCTCGCGGGCAAGCTGCGGATACCCGCTGCCGGGCTTCCCCGTGCTGCCGCGGCCGCGGGTGAACGCCCTGCTCGACCGGGCGGCCAGGCACCGGGTCACGCTGGTCTGCGGGCCGCCTGGCGCCGGGAAGACGGTCGCCTGCGCCTCGTGGGCCGCGCAGCGGCCCGCCGCCGGGCGGGTGATCTGGCTCACCGTGGACCCCGACGACCAGCGCGACTGGTTCTGGTCCTACGTCTGCACCGGCCTCACCCAGGTACGGGCCGCGCTGCCCGAGGTCCTGCAGGTGCTGGACGACACCAGGCCGGACGGCTTCCCGCTGCGCCTGGTGGAGACCGCCCAGGCCTTCACCGAGCCGGTGGTGCTGCTGCTCGACGACGTCCACGAGGTCACCGACCCCGGCGTGCTCAACGGGCTCGACGTGCTCATCCGCCATGCGCCGCCGGCGCTGCGGCTGGTCCTGTCCGCCCGGCGGGCCGCCCGCGCTGCAACTGGCCAGGCTGCGGGTGTCCGGCGAGCTGGGCGATGTCGGCGCCGCCGACCTGGCCTGCCGCGCCGACGAGGCGGACGGCTACCTCGCGATGCTCGGCATGACGGTGTGCCCGGCCGAGCGCGACGAGGATGCTCCGGCGCACCGAGGGCTGGATGGCCGGGCTCCGGATGGCGGCGATGCGGGCGCGGGCGGGCCCGGGCAGGCCGGGCGGGAAGCCACCGGCCCGGCCGGCCCCGGGCCGCTGGTGACCGAGTACCTCTGGGACGAGGTGCTGGGCAGGCAGAAGCCGGACACCAGGGCCTTCCTGACCCGTACCTCGGTCGTCGCGGACGTGTGCGGCGACCTCGCCGACGCGATCTGCGGCCAGACCGGTGGCGCCGCCACGCTGGCCCGGCTGAATCAGGAAAACTGCCTGGTGGACGCGCTGGACGGTGCGGCGCACGAGTACCGGTACCATCCGCTGCTGCGCGAGGTGCTCAGCGCCGAACTGCACCGGCAGTCCCCGGACGAGGTCGCCGGTGCTGCTCGGCCGGGCGGCCCGGTGGTACGCCGCGCACGACCGGGCGCTGGAGGCGTGCGGGCCGCGATCGCCGCCTGGGACTGGGACCTGGCCACCGACGTGCTGGCCGGCGTCCGCGATCGAGATCGTCATGGCGGACGGCCCCGGGCCGCTGGAATCGGTGCTCGGGCTGTTCCCCGCCGACCGCGCCGGGGAGGCGGCCGTCGCCGCCGCCTGGGCCAGCGCCCGGCTATGGAGCGAGGACGCCGAGGGCGCGGCGGTCTACCTGGACAGTGCGGCGCGCTCGGTGCGGCGCGCGGCCTGCACCACCCGCCGGGTGATCGAGCCCGTCCTCGCCGCGCTGCGCATCATGGGCGCGGCCGAACTGCGGCGCGACGACCCCGCGCTGACCCGGCGGGCCCGGGCTGGCCGGCTCGGCCCAGCCGGACCGCCGGCCACCCGGGCCGAGCACCGGGCGGCCGGCCTGCTCTGGTTCGCGCTGGGCTGCGCCAGCCTGCGCCGCTGGGACACCGCGGCGGCGGCCCGCGCGCTGCGGCACGCGGACCGCCAGCTCAGCACCGGCGGCCTGGACCCGCTGCGGGCCAGGGCACGGGCCTGGCACGCCCTCGCGCTGGCCTGCGGCGGGGAGCTGACGGCGGCCCAGCGTGCCGCCGACGAGATCCGCACGCACGCCATCCCGGTCACCCCCGAGGCGGCCTGCCTGGCCGCGCTCGGCGGCGCGCAGGTGAGCCTCGGCCAGGGACGACCTGCCCGCGGCCCAGCGGCTCCTGGACGAGGCGGACGGCGACCGGGCCGGCCACTGCCCGGTGAGCCGTCGGTGACCGCCATCAGGGCGCTGATCCAGGCGCGCGTGCTGCTGGCCGACGGTGACCCGACCGCGGCCAGGGCGGCCCTGGCCCGGCTGCACGAGGGACCGCGGCCGGCGTTCCGCGGGGCTGGCCGCGGTGGCGGCCGTCGCCGAGGTGGAGACGGCGCTGCGGGCCGGCGACCCCGGGCACGCCCGCGCGCTGCTGCGCGCCCACGCCGAGCCGGGCACCGGCCACGGCGAGCCGGGCACGGCCCACGCCGAGCCGGGCACCGGGCGCGGCGAACTGGCCCTGGCCCGGGCCGGCCTGCTGCTGGCCGAGGGCGACTTTCGCGGCGCGCGTGCGGGGCGGCCGGCCTGCCTGGACGGTGCGGCCGCCCGCACCCGGCACGAGCGGACCCGCGCGCTGCTGGCTGCCGCCGTCGCTGCCCGGCGCCTGGGGGAGGCGGCCGGGGCGGCCGCCCAGATCAGCGAGGCGCTCGGGCTGGCCGAGCCGGAGGGCGACTACCGGGTCTTCCTGGACGGCGGTCTCGCCGTCCGGTCGGCGGTCACCGTGCTGGTGCCGCCGACCAGCCGCTACGCCGGGTTCGTGGGCCGGGTCCTGGAGCGGTTCGACAGCTGCGGGCCGCGGCTCGCCGGCGCCGCCGGCCGAGCAGCGCGGTGTGCTGCTGACCGACAGCGAGCGCGCGGTGCTCCGGTTCCTGCCGTCGCACATGACCAACGAGGAGATCTCCGAGGCACTCTTCCTGTCCGTCAACACCGTGAAGACGCACCTGCGCTCGGCCTACCGGAAACTGGGCGTCCGGTCCCGGCGGGACGCGATCGCCCGCGGGCGCCGGCTCGGCCTGTTGTTAGCGCGCTGCTGGCCCGGGGGAGCGACCCCCCGGAGCCCCCCGGTGGCCTGCGGCCCGGTTCCTCCGTCACCGGGCCGGGGCCCTGCTGGCCCGGGGGAGCGACCCCCCGGAGCCCCCCGGTGGCCTGCGGCCCGGTTCCTCCGTCACCGGGCCGGGGCCCTGCTGGCCCGGGGGAGCGACCCCCGGAGCCCCCCGGTGGCCTGCGGCCCGGTTCCTCCGTCACCGGGCCGGGGCCCTGCTAGCCCGGGGAGCGGCTGACCTGGCCACGTGGCGCAGGTACAGCGCGGTGACCGCGAGCAGCGCCCCGTCGCAGGCCAGCCAGATCCCCATGACCGCCACCATGACCGGCACGGTGATGGCCGGCCAGAAGATCACGATCAGGCCCGCGAGCAGGCTGAGCACGCCGGTGACCCCGGTCAGCACCCGGCCCGGCCCCTGGCTGCCGGCGGCGACCAGGTCCACCAGCCCGTGCATGACCCAGAACAAGCCAACGACCAGGGACAGCAGCACCACCGTCGCCGCGATGTCGCCCAGGCAGTAGCTCCCGGCCAGCACGGCAAGGACCCCGATCAGCAGGTGCGCACTGCGGTGCGCACCGGCCTCGGGGCCGGCCGTCACGCCCCGGGCCAGCCGCAGCACGCCGGTTGCCAGGAGCGCGGTGCCGAGCAGGACGGTGGTTACCCTGAGCGAATCGTCTGGCCAGAAAAACAGCGCGAGGCCGAGCGCCAGCAGGGCGGCCGCGACGACCAGGGTGATCCGCCGCGTGCCCCGGGCGGCCAGCGGCCCGGGCAGCCGGCCGGGTTCCGCGCGGGCATGGGACGAGGTCATCGCCGCCTCCTTGCCCGCTTCTCAGTAGCCATTCTCCCTGCTCAGGGGGGGATTATCACCACCCGGAGGGGGTGAAACAGCTGCTCGGCCCGCCGCGGCGGGCGGCCCGGCGCGCGCCGCGGCCCGCGCCGCGTGGAAAGCGTGGCCTGCCCGGGGCCCGCGCTGCCCTAGACTTGGCCGGCGTAGCTGCTAGCAGCGCGGCCGGCACCCGCACCGCCGGGGCGCCTCGCAGCCGACCACAGCCAACGTGCCGCGCGGGCCCACCAGCGCGCGGGCGACCAGGGAGTGACGCCGCCGTGAAGACCGATGTCGAGGAGCTCAGCCCGACCCGGGTGAAGCTGACCATCGAGGTTCCCTTCGAGGAGCTGAAGCCCAGCCTCGACAAGGCCTACCGCGAGGTGAGCAAGCAGGTCCGGATTCCCGGGTTCCGGCCCGGCCACGTCCCGCCGCAGATCATCGACCAGCGGCTGGGCCGCGGTGTGGTGCTGGAGCAGGCGATCAACGACGCGGTGCCGCAGCTGTACGGCAAGGCGCTGGAGGACAGCGAGATCCGCGCGCTGGGCCAGCCCGACCTGGAGATCACCCAGCTCGACGACGGGCGAGCAGCTCGCCTTCACCGCCGAGGTGGACGTCCGGCCCAAGTTCGACCTGCCCGACCTGTCCACCATCGCGGTCACCGTGGAGAACGCCGAGGTCGGCCCCGACGAGGTGGAGGAGTACCTCAGCGACCTGCGGGAGCGGTTCGCCTCGCTGCGCGGCGCGGACCGGCCCGCGGCCGACGGCGACTTCGTGTCGATCGACCTGTCCGCCTCGGCTGGCGGCAAGCTGGTCGACGACGCCCAGGCCAGCGGCCTCTCCTACCAGGTCGGCAGCGGGCAGCCTGCTGGACGGCCTGGACGAGGCGCTGACCGGCATGTCGGCCGGTGACACCACCACTTCACCACCGAGCTGCCCGGCGGCGACCACGAGGGCGAGCAGGCCGACGTCGCGCTGACCGTGCACAGCGTCAAGGTCAAGGAGCTGCCCGAGCTCGACGACGAGTTCGCCCAGTCGGCGAGCGAGTACGACACGCTCGGCGAGTTCCGGGCCGGCACCCGGGGGCGGCTGGAGAACGTCAAGCGGCTCGTCGCAGGTCGGCCAGGCCAGGGACCGGGCGCTCGACGCGGTGATCTCCCGGCTCGACATCCCGCTGCCCGAGCGGCTGGTCGCGGTCCGAGACCGAGGGCCGGCAGCGGTCGCTCGACGAGCAGCTGGAGCGGTCCGGCACCACCAAGGAGGCCTACCTGGAGGCGCGCGGCATCACCGCGAACGGACCTGGAGGCCGAGATCATCGTCGACGCACGCCGGTCGGTCAAGGCCGGCTTCGTGCTGGACGAGCTGGCCCGCACCCACGAGATGCGGGTGGAGCAGGAAGAGCTGAACGGCTACATCGTGGAGCAGGCCTACCGTCTCGGCGTCCCGCCGGACCGGCTGGCCAAGGAGATCGTGGACCGCGGCCAGCTCGGCATCGCCATGTCCGAGGTGCTGCGCGGCAAGGCGCTGCGGCTGCTCACCGAGCAGGTGAAGGTCACCGACGAGGCCGGCCGCCCGGTGGACATCACGGCGGCGATGGCCCCCAGCGGCGAGGACGGCGACGGCGAGGGCGGCCAGGGCGGCGAGGACGGCGACGGCGGCGGGGACGGCGACGGGGAGACCAGCGGCGCGGACGAGGGCGCCGAAGCCTGACCCCGGAGCGGCCGGACGCCGGCCGTTGCCTGGTGGCACCCGTGCGCCGACAGCGAACAGGCCGTCACCCGGGACGTTTGACCATCACGCCAGCGTTAGGGTCACTGTCAACGGCCCGGTGAGAACTCCGGCGGCCGCCGGGCGATACCCGGGCGAACGGGCACCGGCGGCAGACGAAATGGTCGGGAGATGACTGTGGGCACAGCGCGGCAGAGCGCAGGAACGAGGAGGGGCACCGTGAGCGACGCGGCGCGGCGCGCGGAGGCGGTCAGGGAAGGCATCGCGGGCGTGACGTCTCCAGCGACGGGCAGGTCGCGCAGATCCTGGCGCGCACCGCGGAGTCTACGTTGCTGCCGCTGGGCGACCAGTTGTTCCAGCGGCTGCTCCGGCACCGGATCGTCTTCCTCGGCCAGCAGGTGGACGACGACATCGCCAACCGGATCTGCGCCGAGTTGATCCTGCTCGCCGCCGAGGACCGCGCACCGCGACATCAGCATCTACATCAACTCACCGGGCGGCTCGGTCAGCGCCGGCCTGGCCATCTACGACGTGATGCAGTACGTGCCCAACGACGTGGCCACCTACGCGATGGGCATGGCCGCGTCCATGGGCCAGTTCCTGCTGTCGCGCGGGCGCCCCGGGCAAGCGGTACGCGCTGCCGCACGCGCAGATCCTGATGCACCAGCCCTCCGGCGGCATCGGCGGCACCGCCTCCGACATCAGGATCCAGGCCGAGCAGATGATCTACGTCAAGAAGACGCTGGCCGAGCGCATCGCCTTCCACACCGGGCAGACCGTGGACCAGATCGAGACCGACTCCGACCGTGACCGCTGGTTCACCGCCGACGAGGCCAAGGACTACGGCTTCGTCGACCTGGTGGTCCGCAGCGCGATCGAGGTGCCCTCGGCCGGGCCAGTCTCATGAACACCGGACCGGAGGAACCTACCGTGAGCACATCCCACCGGCCGCTGGCCCAGGCCCGGCTGACCGCACCCGCCGAGGCCGCCCAGGCCGGCCTGGCGGAGGCGCGCTACGTGCTGCCGTCGTTCATCGAGCGCACCTCGTACGGGATCAAGGAGATGAACCCGTACAACAAGCTGTTCGAGGAGCGGATCATCTTCCTCGGCGTGCAGATCGACGACGCCTCGGCGAACGACGTGATCGCCCAGCTCATCGCGCTGGAGTCGATGGACCCCGACCGCGACATCACGATGTACATCAACTCGCCCGGCGGGTCGGTGACCTCGATGATGGCGATCTACGACACCATGCAGTTCGTCCAGCCACAGATCCAGACGGTCTGCATCGGCCAGGCCGCCTCCGCGGCCGCCGTGCTGCTCGCCGCGGGCACCCAGGACAAGCGGATGGCGCTGCCCAACGCCCGGATCCTGCTGCACCAGCCGGCCACCGAGGGCGGCTACGGGCAGTCCAGCGACCTGGAGATCCAGGCCAGGGAGATCCTGCGGATGCGCAGCTCGATGGAACGCATCATCGCCAAGCACAGCGGCAGGAGCGAGGAGCAGGTCCGCCACGATGTCGAGCGGGACAAGTTCTTCTCGGCCGAAGAGGCCAAGGAGTATGGCCTCGTGGACGACGTTCTCACGAACCTGAAGCGCCGTGCCGAGGTAGGGTCGTCTTAGGCAGTACCGGAGTATGCCCGGCTGAATCCCTTTTGTGAGCGCCGCGCCGGGGCAGGTGGCTTCGCATGAGGGCCCGCTGGAAGGTACCGTTCCACTACGGACTCGATCGACCGGGTGGACAACGGCCAGCCACGGCGGCGGGGCTCCCTGGTGGTGGCCGGGCCGCTGCGGCGGTCCCCGCATGAAGGAGTTACTGGGTGGCACGCATCGGTGACGGCGGTGACTTGCTCAAATGCTCGTTCTGCGGGAAGAGCCAGAAGCAGGTCAAGAAGCTCATCGCCGGCCCCGGCGTGTACATCTGCGACGAGTGCATCGACCTCTGTAACGAGATCATCGAAGAAGAGCTGGCCGAGCCGACCGAGCTCCAGTGGGACAGCCTGCCCAAGCCGCGCGAGATCTACGAGTTCCTCGACGCCTACGTGATCGGCCAGGAGAAGGCCAAGAAGGCCCTGTCCGTCGCGGTGTACAACCACTACAAGCGGATCCAGTCCGGCGGCGAGAGCAGGTCCGGTGACGAGGGCGTCGAGCTGGCCAAGTCGAACATCCTGCTGCTCGGCCCGACCGGTTCCGGCAAGACGCTGCTCGCCCAGACCCTGGCCCGGCTGCTCAACGTGCCCTTCGCCATCGCCGACGCGACCGCGCTCACCGAGGCGGGCTACGTGGGCGAGGACGTCGAGAACATCCTGCTCAAGCTCATCCAGGCGGCCGAGTACGACGTCAAGAAGGCCGAAACCGGCATCATCTACATCGACGAGATCGACAAGATCGCCCGCAAGAGCGAGAACCCCTCGATCACCAGGGACGTCTCCGGCGAGGGCGTGCAGCAGGCCCTGCTGAAGATCCTGGAGGGCACCACGGCGTCCGTGCCGCCCCAGGGTGGCCGCAAGCACCCGCACCAGGAGTTCATCCAGATCGACACCACCAACGTGCTGTTCATCTGCGGCGGGTCGTTCTCCGGCCTGGAGCGGATCATCGAGCAGCGGGTCGGCAAGAGCGGCATGGGCTTCGGCGCCGTGCTGCGGGTCAAGAACGACCACACCACGACGGACGCGTTCGCCGAGGTGATGCCCGAGGACCTGCTGAAGTTCGGCATGATCCCCGAGTTCGTCGGCCGCCTCCCGGTGATCACCAGCGTGCACAACCTGGACAGGGAAGCGCTCATACTGATCCTCACCGAGCCGAGGAACGCGCTGGTCAAGCAGTACCGGCGGCTGTTCGAGCTGGACGGCGTGGACCTGGAGTTCACCCCGGACGCGCTGGAGGCCGTCGCCGACCAGGCGATCCTGCGCGGGACCGGTGCCCGGGGGCTGCGGGCGATCCTGGAGGAAGTCCTGCTGTCGGTCATGTACGAGGTGCCCAGCCGCAAGGACGTGGAGCGGGTCGTGATCACCGGGCCGGTCGTGCTCGAGCACGTGAACCCGACCCTGGTGCCGCGCGGCGTGACCAACCGCCGCACCCCCCGCGAAAAGTCTGCCTGACGCGCTCCGCGCGAGATGGGCGCCTAGCCCGCCGCGACGCCGGCGGCCTCGGCTCCGCTGTCGCTGATCAGGCGGCCGTCTTTCAGTTCCAGGACGCGGTCGGCCAGCTCGATCAGGGCGCTGTCGTGGGTGGCCACGATCGCCGTGATCCCCTCCCCGTGCGCGATGCTGCGGATCAGCCGCATGATCTGGCGCGCGGTCTCCAGGTCAAGCTGGCCGGTGGGCTCGTCGGCGAGCAGCAGCCGCGGGTTGTTCGCCAGGGCCCGCGCGATCGCCACCCGCTGCTGCTCGCCACCGGACAGCTCGTACGGGCGCTGCCCGGCGTGCCCGGCCAGGCCCACCAGGTCCAGCAGTGCCACCGCCCGCCGTTCCCTGGACGCCGCGTCCAGCCGGGCCAGCCGCATCGGCAGGCCCACGTTCTCCGCCGCGGACAGCACCGGCAGCAGCCCGAAGGACTGGAAGATGAACGCGACCCGCTCGCGCAGCATCCGGGCCACCCCGTCCGCGCTCATGGTGGTGATCTCCTCACCGTCCACCTCCACCCGCCCGCTGGTCGGCCGCTCCAGGCCGCCGATGATGCTCAGCAGGGTGGTCTTCCCCGAGCCGGACCGCCCGCGCAGCGCGACAAGCTCGCCCCGGGTGATCGAGAACGACACTCCGCGCAGCGCGTGCACCTCGGTCGCGCCGCTGCCGTAGGTGCGGGTCACCGCCTCGGCCCGCACGATCTTTGGCTGCGGAACGGCCCGCTGCCGCGATCCCGGTCATTCGCCCGGCTGATCGCTGCTCGGGGCGGGCCTGCCGCCATCACGCTCGTGGCGGCCGTGCGCCGGGCGCCGCGCCGCCGGCCGTGCCCTCCGCCGTCCCGGACGGCGGCGTCCGGCCAGACCCCGACGTGGTCGGACTCCAGGGCCAGCAGCACCCGGTCGCGCATGTCCAGCGTCTCGATGAAGTCGCGCGGGATCTGCAGCCGCCCGGCCCGGTCGAGCACCGCGTACTCCTGGGCCACGTCGGCCTCCTGCCCGTGTTCGTCGGTCGCGGTGTGCCGCAGCACCTCGGTGCTGATCCGGCCGTCCCGTATCGCTATCGTCCTGCGCACCTGCTCGGAGACCTGCTGGTCGTGCGTGACCACCAGGATCGTCACGCCGAGATCGGTGTTGGCGGTGCGCAGCGCGCCGAACACCTCCTCGCCGGTCCCGGTGTCGAGTTCCCCGGTCGGCTCGTCGGCGAGCAGCACCGCGGGCTCGTTGGCCAGCGCGACACCGATCGCCACCCGCTGCTGCTCGCCGCCGGACATCTGCGCCGGGCATCCGGTCGCGGCAATAGCCGACGCCCATCGCGTCGAGCAGTTCGGTGGTGCGCTTCCCCCTGGCCCGGCGGCCCTTGGCGGCCAGGCGCATCGGCAGTGCCACGTTCTCCGCGGCCGTCAGGTGCGAGAACAGGTTCCGGCTCGTCTGCTGCCACAGGAAGCCCACGGTCTGGCGGCGGTAGGCCAGGCGCTCCCGCGCGCCCATCGCCAGCAGGTCATGCCCGGCCACCCTGGCCCGGCCGGCGGTGGGCGTGTCCAGGCCCGCGAGGATGTTCAGCAGCGTGGACTTCCCGCTGCCCGACGCGCCGACCAGCGCGGTCAGCTCACCGGGCTCGATCAGCAGGTCAAGCCCCTGCAGGGCCTGCACCTCGATGCCGGCCGTGGAGTAGATCCGGACCAGGCTGTCACACGCGATGACCGCGTCGTCGCCGAAGCTACCGCGCTTGCCCACGGTCTCCTGCCGGCCGCTGGTGAGCTGTTCGATGGACGTCTGCTCGACGGTCATAGCCTCATCACCTGCCCTCATCCAGTCGTAGCACGCCGGTCCGGGTGCGCCTGCGGGTCAGCGCGCTCTGCACGACGGTGATCACCGACACCAGGATCACGGCCCCGGCCGCCGGGGCGACCAGGGACAGCACGTCCGGCCGCACCGGCACCGTCGCACCCGAGCCGGTGAACGCCGACAGGTTGAGCACGGGCGCGATGATCGGGCCGAGCGCCAGGCCGGCCAGTTCGGCGCCCACCACCGCGATCAGCGCCAGCGGCAGCGCGTCGAGCATGGCCAGCCGCCGGGCCTGCCGGCGGGTCATGCCCAGCGCCGCCAGCCAGGCCGCCACCCGGGTCCGGTCCCGGCCGGACAGCAGCAGCCCGAGCAGGATGGCCGCGACGCTCAGCGCCACCGCGGCGGC
This sequence comes from uncultured Actinomycetes bacterium, assembly GCA_963725125.1. Taxonomy (GTDB): domain Bacteria; phylum Actinomycetota; class Actinomycetes; order Streptosporangiales; family Streptosporangiaceae; genus DASXKD01. Next base: position 20,277 of record CAVRXW010000016.1, on the reverse strand, counting down.
CACGCCCAGGTCGAACGCGATGTCGGCGCTGCGCACCAGGGGAGACCCGGTCAGCGCGGCCAGCGCCGTCTGCCGTAGCACCACCTCGCTGCCGGGCAGCGTGCGCCGCAGTGTCCGCACCAGGTCAGCGGAGTTGAGCCGGGGGCCGATGACCAGCTCGATGTTCGGCGCGGCACCGGCGTTGAGCCTCGGCACCACCCACGACGGCAGGATGACGAACGGCCCGCCGCCGGGCAGCCCCGGGGTCTGGGTCACCGTGGCGGCCAGCCGCACCGTGAGCAGGCGGCCGCCGAAGCCGAGCCTGGCGGTTTCCGCGCCGGATCGCCGCCGCGATCTTTGGGGTCGCCACCACCGGCACCGTGGTGCCCGGGCTGGCCAGCAGGTGCCCGGGGAACGCCGGGAACGGCGTCGCCGCGACCAGGGCGCCGTACTGGGCCGGGTTCACCACCAGCACCCCGGTGCTGATCGCGCCGCCCGACCCGACCAGCAGGTTGGCGGCCAGCGGATCGCCCGGGGCGACCGCGTAAACCGCCTCGGCGTGGGTGACCCCGGGCACCGCGGCGATCGCGCGCTGCGCCGCCGGGGGCACGACCTGCTGGGCTCCCCTCGTGCGGATCACCGCGTCGGCGCCGGTCTGCTGCCAGGACGCCGCCTCCTGGCCGCGGCTGACCGCGGCCCGCAGCGTGCCGCCGAGCGCGACCACCGCCAGGGCGACCACCAGGGCCAGCGCGGGCAGCAGCGCGGCGGGCCTGGTCCGCGCGGCCCGGGTGATGCCGAGGAACCCGACCGCGGACCGGCGCGGTGCGGTCAGCCGGGCCAGCCCGCGCAGCGGCAGCGGGTAGACCCGCGCCGCGATGAGCCCGGCTGCCACGGCCACCAGCACCGGTGCGGAACTGACGTAGGGGTCCGGCCCGCCCGCCGTGGCCGCGCCGCGCAGCCGCAGCGCGACGACCGCCCCGATGATCGCGATCAGCACGGTCGCCTCGGCGACCAGCCGGCGCACCGAGCGGCGCGAGATGGCCAGGTCGGTGCGGTCGGTCCTGGCCACCGGGCGGGATCTGCGGTGCCGCCAGGCGCTGATCAGGGCCGGTGCGGCGAGCGCCGTCACCACGACGGCGGCCACCAGTACGATGTCCGTGCCGCCCGCGCCGGGGGTGACGGCCAGGCCGGCCGCGACCCCCACGACCAGGCCCGGGCCGGCCGCCACGCCGGTACGCCCCAGCACCCGCAGCACGACCTGGCCGATGCTGCCGCCCCGGGCGAGGATCAGCGAGATCTCCCCCTCGTAGGCGTCGGTCACCACCAGGGCGCAGGTCACCAGCAGGATCAGCGCCACGGCGAACAGCCCGTACTCCAGCAGCGCGTTGATGGATCCCACGGCGGCCTGCTCGGCCGAGAAGGCCTGCAGGGTGTCGAGCCCCGCGGGGAAGAGCGACGGTGCGTCGGCCAGCGGCGCATGCGAGACCTGCTCGGCCTGCGGCCCCGCGTTGCTGGCCGCTGTCGCCGTCAGCGCGTTCATCGCGGCGGGTACCTGGGCCACGGTGAGGTGGCTGACGTCCACCGGGATGCCCCACTCGGCCTGCATGGTCTGCAGCGGGAGGGCTATCGGCAGGACGCTCAGCTCGTTCGGGCCGAGCAGCGCTCCGCCCAGCCAGGACAGCCCCTCGATGGACGGCTGGGCGATCACCCCGGCGGACGCCCAGAAGGCCGATCCCGGGTGGTCCGGCCGGATGATCCCGGTCACGTCCAGCGTCACGGGAGGGCCCGCCCCGTTACCGTTACCCACCGCCGCCAGGTCCAGCATGGAGCCGGGGTGCAGGGAGAACCTGGCCGCCGTTGCCGTGGTCACGGCGACCTGCAGGGTGACGCTGAGCCGTCCCGGCGCCTTCAGGGTGGCGCTGTACGGGTATGTCCCGGCGACCAGCCGGGCGTTGGCGGCCAGCGCGCTGCGATAGCCGAGCTCCAGCTGCGGCGGCTCGCCAAGGAAGGCGCTCTTCGCGGCGTCGGTGACGCCGATCAGCGGCGAGGTGAGCCCGTTCCAGTCGGCGGCGCCGGGCGCGGGCTTCAGCGGCGGGGCGAGATACGAGCGCAGGACGTGGCCGGCCGTCTGCAGCTGCTGCGGGCTGAGCAGGTCGGTGGGGGTGGTGCCGGTCATGTCCCAGTCGGCGGTCGCATACAGGCCGACCCCGGCGGCGGAGCCGGCCAGGGTTTTATGCAATGCCGCGTTCTGCAGCGCGGCGGACTCGCGCGGCCCGGCGGTGGCCAGGAAGGCGCCCAGGGCGGCGATGACCGCCAGCGCGACGGCCGGGCCGCGCCCGGCCGGCCCGGCCAGCAGCCGTGCCAGCCGCCGCAGCCGCCTCATGCCGGGCCTCCCGCGGTCATGCCGAGGCCTCCGCGCGGGTATGCGAGCTTGCCCGGGCGCGCGGGGCCCCGCCCGCGGCGGCGATGAACACCGGCACGACGGCCATGATCACGGCGACCGCGGCGGGCACCGCCACCGGTACCTGGATCAGCGCGGGCGGCTGCGGGTGCCGCCCGGTGGCGGTGATCGTCACCGCGGGGATCACCAGCCTGGCCAGCAGGCCGCCCAGCAGCAGCCCGGCCGCGGCGGCGGGTATGGCCACCAGGGCCTGCTCCAGGCAGAGCAGCCGGGTGAGCTGGCGCCTGGTGGCGCCGAGCGCGGCGAGCAGGGCCATGTCGTGTGCCCGTTCCCTGGCCGTCGCCGCGGCCACCAGGAACCCGCCCGCGGCGAGGATGACCGCCGCGGCGGCGATCGCCAGCATCGCGAGCTGCGGTGCGGCCGCGAGCGGGTCGGCGAGCAGCGCGCTGGCCACCGCGGCCCGGCTGGTCACCACGGTGCCCTCGGGCAGCCTGGGCAGCTTCGCCGGGCCGCTGTCGCTCAGCCACCACTCGGTGACGGTGGCCGGCCCGCTGCCGGTGGCATCCAGCGCCTGCTGGAGCAGTCCCTGGTCCACGATCACCCCGCCGCTGGGGCCGGTCAGCGTGGGGAAGGCGGACACGACGCCCACCACCCGCAGGCTCACGGTCGTGCCCTGGAAGCTGACCGGGAACGTCTGCCCGAGGTGGGTCTCCGTGGCGCCGGCGAAGTTGCGGGTCACCGCCGCCGGGATCACCGCCGCCGGGACGGCGTAGGTCATCGCCACGATCCCGGGCACCGTGCCGGGGGGCCCGCACGGGTGCCGGTTGGGGACCACGCCGCACGAATGTATCGGCGGGCCGTACCCGGCGCCGGTGGTGTAGTCCAGGGTGAGGCCCTGCGCCGCGACGAAGCCCGGGGTCACCGCCGGCTGCTTGCGGAGCAGGCCGAACGGGCCCGGCGGGCTGGCACTGCCGAACGACCTGAGCCGGTCGCCGGGGGTGCCCAGGCTGGCCGCCGCGCCGGGCGGCCCGGCGGCGCCCGCCGGCCGGATGGCGGAGACCACCAGCTGGGCCGCACCGGCGCGCTTCATGGGCAGGTTGTACTGCAGGCTGAAGCCGGTCACGCGGAGCGGGTACGCGATGCCCCGCCCCGGGCCTACCGGCACCGTCAGCGTGTGCGGCAGGCCGTCCGCCGGGAGCAGGCCGGCCTGGAGCTGGTAGCTGATGCCGAACCTGTCCGCCACCGTGACCGAGAGGGCCGGGCTGCCCACCGGCCCGGACAGCCGTGCGGTGATCAGCAGCCGGGCGGGCCTGCCGGGCACCAGCACCCCGGGCGGCGGCGCCCGGGGTGCGAGCCGCCGCAGCAGCGCCGCCGGTGACCCCTGCGCCAGGTCGGGCCGGATCGCCGCCACCCCGGCCGCCTGCCGGGCGTCCAGGGCGAGCAGTTGCGCGGTGCCCGAGTTCGGCAGGGCGATCGTGGACCGGATGACCGGGGTCGCTCCGGTCACCCCGGGGCCCCGGTGAGCGTGGTGATCTGGCCGGCCGGCAGCGGGGCGGCGGGCGGCAGGGTCACCCGCAGGTCGGCGCCGGTGCTCGAAGCTGGCCTGGTCCTGGACCGACCGCTGCCAGGTGCTCCATTCCCCGATCGCGATCACGCTGGTCGCGACCGCGAGCACGGCGAGCAGCACCGGGCCCGCCTGGCGCACCGGCCGGCGGCTGATCTGCCACGCCGCGACCGCGGCGGTCAGGTCGCGGCCGCGGACGGCGGCCCGGTCGCCGATCCGTGCCACCGCTGGCAGCAGCCGCAGCATCAGCACCGCGGCGGCGGCCAGCGCCAGCACCGGCGCGGTCACCAGGATGGGGTCCACGCCGATGGAGCCGCCCAGGCCCACCGTGACCGGCGCCTGGTAATGCGCGAGCTGCCAGCCAGCCAGCACGGCCAGGGCAACCAGCCCCAGGTCCAGGCCGGACCGGGCGGCCGCGGCGACCGCGCGGCGCCGGCCGCGCTGGGCCTGGGCCTTGACCGGCGACTGGGCGGCGCTCAGCCAGGTCCGCATGATGACCAGGCCGCAGGCCGCCGCGGCGGCGATCCCGGCCACCCAGGCGGCCGCGGGGAACGCGACGGCGATCGGCATCGGGCTGTGCGCCAGCGGCCCGCGCCGGGCCAGCACCGGGAGCGCCAGGCCGCCGAGGATCGGGCCGAGCGATCGCGGCCGGGGTGACCAGCAGCAGGGCCTCCACCGCGCCGGTACGGATCAGCTGCCGCCGCGACGCGCCGCGGGCGCGCAGCAGCGTCGCCTCGGCTTCGCGCTGGCTGCTCAGCAGCGAGACGGCGAGGGCGAGCGTGGCGCCCGCGATGACCAGCAGGATGAGGATGCCGACCGCGAGCTGGGACCTGGCGACCACCACGGCCTGCTCCAGGCCGGCCAGCAGGGCCGGGCAGCCCGGTCGTCACCACGACGTTGTGCAGCCCGGCGGCGCTGCCCAGCCCGTTCAGCCCGGGACTCCGCGAGGCGGCCCAGCGCGGCCAGGCTGCCGGCCCCGATCCTGGCGGTGTCCAGGCTTACCAACCAGGACGCGGTGCTGACCGGGATGGCGCGCCGCGTCATGCGCCGCCTGGCTGGTCACCAGCGACGGGTAGATGGTGAACCCGCCGACCGCTGCGGGGGACCGCGGAACCCGCCGGATCCAGCGTCCAGAAGCCGCCCGCCCGCGGCGACCGGCGGAAGATCCCGGTGACCTTGACGGCGACCTGCCTGCCGGTGGTGGCCACCTGGAGCGTGAGCGCGCTGCCGGGCCGCAGCCGCAGCCGGGCGGCGGTCGCCTCGGGCACGGCCACCGGCAGGGCCGCGGCCGGTGCCCGCTCGCCGCCTGGGCCGGCCAGGTGCCGGCCACGAGGATCGCGCGGCGGCCCGGATCCGGCACCGAGATGATGTGGGTCTGGGCGTGTGCTCCCGCGACGGCCGCGGGGACGTTGACGTAGTCGGTGGCCAGCGAGCTGTCGATGGTGAACGGGCTGCCGGGCAGCGCATGGCGCAGTGCGCCGGCCAGCCGCCCGGAGTCCGCGGCGGCGGCCGCCGCCGAGTTCGCCGACGAGCTGATGAGAATGCCGGTGGCGGGACTGGCGGCCAGGGTGGCGCGCACGGCATAACTGGTCACCGTGGCTGCGAACGAGACCAGCCCGGACAGCAGCGTGGCCGCCAGGATCGCGGTGAGCATGACCGCGGTGAGCGCCAGCCGGTGCGGCACCAGGCTGCGGACAGCGGCGGGCCCACGTCGCACGCCAGCGTCACCTCCACAGCCCGGCAGCGGCGTGCCGCCAGGTGCTGATCCGAGGACCATTTCCCGGCGGTAGTGCCCGATCACCACAGCGCCGGACCACGGCAGCACCGGATCACCGCTTTGTAGTTTTTCCAGATTCGCATGGCCTGCCGGTGGTGATCCACCTCGGCGGCCAGGCAGTGACCCGTTTGTGCCCGTAACCGTTGTCTGGCTGTGATGGCCCCGCTGGCCCGGCGCCCCCCGGGCACGCCCTAGACTCACCTGACGTGACCGAAGACCAGCGAACCCAGCTTCCGCCGCAGTACGCGCCGCGCGACGTGGAGGCGCGCCGCTACGACGAGTGGGTAGCCAAGGGCCTGTTCGCCGCGGACGCGGCCGCGCCCGGGCCGGCGTACTGCATCGTGATCCCGCCGCCGAACGTGACCGGCTCGCTGCACATGGGCCACGCGCTCGATCACACCCTCATCGACGCGCTGATCCGGCGGCGCCGCATGCAGGGCTACGTCACGCTGTGGCTGCCCGGCATGGACCACGCGGGCATCGCCACCCAGAACGTGGTCGAGCGGGAACTGGCCAAGGACGGGCCTGTCCCGGCACGACCTGGGCCGCGAGGCGTTCGTGGCGCGGGTGTGGCAGTGGAAGGCCTCCTCCGGCGGGAAGATCCTCGGCCAGATGCGCCGGCTCGGCGACAGCGTGGACTGGTCCCGCGAGCGGTTCACCATGGACGAGGGCCTGTCCCGCGCCGTGCAGACGATCTTCAAGCGGCTCTACGACGACGGCCTCATCTACCGGGCCGAGCGCATCATCAACTGGTGCCCGCGCTGCCTGACCGCGCTGTCCGACATCGAGGTCGACCACAGCGACACCGACGGCGAACTGGTCTCGCTCCGCTACGGCGACGGCACGGACTCGGTGGTGGTCGCCACCACCCGGGCCGAGACCATGCTCGGCGACACCGCGGTCGCGGTGCACCCGGACGACCAGCGGTACGCGCACCTGGTCGGCCGAGACATCGAGCTGCCCGCTGTCCGGGCGGCGCATCCCGGTGGTCGCCGACCCGCACGTGGACCCGGAGTTCGGCACCGGCGCGGTCAAGGTCACCCCGGCGCACGACCCGACGACTTCGAGATCGGCCGCCGCCACGGCCTGCCGAGCCTGACCATCATGGACGAGCGCGGCGTCATCACCGCGCCGGGCCCGTTCGAGGGCCTGGACCGGTTCGAGGCCCGGCCCGCGGTCCTCGACGGCACTGCGCGAAGAGGGCCGGGTCGTCGCCGAGAAACGGCCCTACGTGCACGCGGTCGGGCATTGCAGCCGCTGCGGCACGATCGTCGAGCCGCGGCTGTCCCTGCAGTGGTTCGTCAAGGTGGCGCCGCTGGCCAAGGCGGCCGGGGACGCGGTCAGGGACGGCCGGGTGCGCATCCACCCGGCGACATGGCCGCCCGCTACTTCGACTGGGTCGACGACATGCACGACTGGTGCATCAGCCGCCAGCTCTGGTGGGGGCACCGGATCCCGGTCTGGTACTCGCCCGGCGGCGAGGTCCGCTGCCCTGGGGCCCGGCGAGCAGCCGCCCGCCGGACGCGGGCTGGCGGCAGGACCCCGACGTGCTCGACACCTGGTTCTCCTCGGCACTGTGGCCGTTCTCCACGCTCGGCTGGCCGGACGACACCGCGGACCTGCGCCGCTTCTACCCGACCAGCGTGCTGGTCACCGGCTACGACATCCTGTTCTTCTGGGTCGCCCGGATGATGATGTTCGGCCTGTACGCGATGAAGGACGCCGACCCGGCGCGGGCCGTGCCCGTTCCGCGTGGTGGCGCTGCACGGCCTGGTCCGCGACGCCTACGGCCGGAAGATGTCCAAGTCGCGCGGGAACACCGTGGATCCGCTGGACTGGATCGACCGGTTCGGTGCCGACGCGACCAGGTTCACCCTCGCCCGCGGATCCAGCCCCGGCGGCGACGTCGCAGTCAGCGAGGAATGGGTCACCGGCGCCAGGAACTTCTGCAACAAGCTCTGGAACGCGACCCGGTTCGCCCTGCTCAACGGCGCCACGGTTCCCGCGGCGCGGCCTGCCCGCGCACGGCCTGACCGTCGCCGACCGGTGGATCCTGTCCCGGCTCGACGCGGTGACCGCCGAGGTGGACGCGCTGTTCGAGGACTACGAGTTCGGCAAGCTCTGCGAGGCGCTCTACCACTTCGCCTGGGACGAGGTCTGCGACTGGTACCTGGAGCTGGCCAAGTCGGCGCTGCCGGGCCCGTCCGGCCAGACCACCCGGGACGTGCTCGGGTACGTGCTCGACGCACTGCTGCGGCTGCTGCACCCGGTCATCCCGTTCGTCACCGAGGAACTGTGGACGGCGCTGACCGGCGGCGACTCGGTCATGACCGCCCCGTGGCCGGGCCAGCGGCCAGGCCAGCCCGGCCGGCCGGGGGCACTGCGCAGCAGCGCCACGCCGCGACCCGGCGGCGGAGGCCGAGATCGACTCGGTGATGCGGCTGGTGACCGAGGTCCGCCGGTTCCGCTCGGACCAGGGGCTGCGGCCCGGGCCAGCAGGTTCCCGCCGCGCTCACCGGGATCGTCCGCTGGCGCCCTGGCCGGCCACGAGGAGAGCATCCGCGCGCTGCTGCGGCTCAGCGCGCCCGGCGTGCGGCGTTCCGCCCCGACCGCGTCGCTGGTCGCCGAGGGCGTGACCGTGGAACTGGACACCGCGGGCGTGATCGACGTCGCCGCCGAGCGCCGCCGGGTGGAAAAGGATCTCGCGGCCGCCCGCGCCGAGGCCGAGCAGGCGCAGCGCAAGCTCGGCAACGAATCGTTCCTGGCCAAGGCGCCCGGCCGACGTCGTGGCGAAGACCCGGTACCGGCTGGAGGCCGCGCAGGCCGACATCGACCGGCTACCGGCCGCCTGGCGGCGCTGCCCGGGATGACGCTTGAACGAAACGCTCGCCAGCTGGCCGAGGACCGAGCGGGAGATCCTACGCCCGCCGCCCCGAGCACGCGATCGTGCCGACGCTGGACCGGATCGCCGCGCTGGCCGCCCTGCTCGGGGACCCGCAGCGGGCCTGCCCGGTGATCCACGTCACCGGCACCAACGGCAAGACCTCCACCGCGCGGATGACCGAGACGCTGCTGCGCACCCGGGGCCTGCGCACCGGCCTGTACACCAGCCCGCACCTGTCGTCGATGCGGGAACGGATCTGCATCGACGGCGAGCCGCTGTCCGCCGAGGCCTTCGTCGCCGCCTACGAGGACGTCGCGCCGTACGCGGCGATGGTGGACGGGCAGCAGCCGGTGCAGCTGTCCTTCTTCGAGATGCTCACCGCGATGGCGTTCGCCGCGTTCGCGGACGCGCCGGTCGACGTCGCGGTGATCGAGGTGGGCCTGGGCGGCACCTGGGACGCCACCAACATCGCCGACGGCGCGGTCGCGGTGGTCACCCCGGTCGCCATCGACCACATCGCCTACCTCGGCGACACCGTCGCGGCGATCGCCACCGAGAAGGCCGGCATCATCAAGCCGGGTGCGGCGGCCGTCCTGGCCCGGCAGCCGGAGGCCGCCGCCGCGGCCGCTGCTGGCAGCGGGCCGCCGAGGTGGCCGTGCCGCGTGGTCGCGCGAGGACGCGGACTTCGGCGTGCTCGACCGCGACCTGGCCGTCGGCGGGCAGCGGCTGGCCCTGCGGGGCCTGACCGGCAGCTACACCGACCTGCTGCTGCCGCTGTTCGGTGCGCACCAGGCGGAGAACGCGGCTGCGCGCTCGCCGCCGTCGAGGCGTTCTCCGGCGCCAGGGCCGCTCGACGAGGAGCTGGTCCGGCAGGCCTTCGCGGCGATGACCGCGCCCGGGCGGCTCGAGGTGGTGCGGCGCAGCCCGGTGATGATCGTGGACTCCGCGCACAACCCGGCCGGCATGGCGGCCAGCATCGCCGCGGTGACCGAGGCGTTCGGCTTCGACACCCTGGTCGCCGTGCTCGCGGTCAGCGCCGACAAGGACGTGGCGGGCATCCTCGCCGAGCTGGAGCCGGTGGTGTCCACGCTCGTGGTGACCCAGGAACTCCGCGTCCCGGTCGATGGACGCCGATGACCTGGCAGCAGCTCGCCGCCGGGGTGTTCGGGCCGGACCGGGTGGTCGCCGCGCCCCGGCTCGACGACGCCATCGACATCGCCACCGCGCTGGCCGACGAGGCATCCGGACGGCCTGGGCGGCAGCCGGAATCCTCATCACCGGGTCGACGACCACCGCGGGCGAGGCACGGGTGCTGCTCGGCGCCGCGGGCACCCGCGCCGGACCGCGGGACGCGTTGCCGTGAGGCGCCTCTGCGCGACCGTCCTGGTCTTCGAGGTGGTGGTGATCTGGCTGGCGATCCCCGTCGCCATCACCATCGCGCACGCCAGGCCCGGGCCGGCGGGCGTGGTCGGCGGGGTGCTGGCCGTGGCCGCGCTGGTGATCGCCGCCCTGGTCGGGCCGGCCCGGGCAGGGCTGGGCGCTGATCGGCGGGACCGTGCTGCAGGCCGCGGTGATCGCCACGGGGGTGGTGGTCCCGGCGATGTACGCGCTCGGTGTCATCTTCGGCGCGCTCTGGCTGACGGCCATCTGGCTCGGCCGCCGGTACCAGGTGCCGTGACGCCCCGCGGGGCCCGGCAGGTTTGCCCCGATATGCGGGCATCCGCGCTGCTACCGGCCGTGCGGCGGGAGTTTTGGGACGGTCTTGACCGGGTGGAAGGCGGCCCGTGGGGTGCCGGCGCCGGTAGGATTGACGCGGTAACCCGCTGCTTGTAATTCCCCGCATCCCGTGGCTGCTCCCGCACGTCAAAAGCCCCCCAATGAGGAGGAAGTACGTTGTCTGAACGCACCCTGGTCCTGATCAAGCCAGACGGAGTGCGCCGCGGTCTGGCCGGCGAGGTCCTGGCCAGGATCGAGCGCAAGGGGCTGCGCATCGTGGCCATGGACCTGCGGACCGTCGGCAAGGATCTGGCCGAGACTCATTACGCGGAGCACGAGGCGAAGCCGTTCTACGGCTCGCTGGTGGAATTCATCACCTCCGGGCCGCTGGTTGCCCTGGTGGCCGAGGGCCCGCGGGCGGTCGAGGCGTTCCGCGCGCTGGCCGGGGCGACCGACCCGGTCAAGGCCGCACCGGGCACCATCCGCGGCGACTATGCGTTGGAAGTGCAGGACAACATCGTGCACGGATCGGATTCGCCTGACTCGGCCGAGCGGGAGATCAAGATCTTCTTTCCGGACCTTGTTTAGCCGGCCCGGCCCTGGTCGATGAAGGACTCATAGGCCGCGCCGCAGTCCCACGGGGCCACCAGGTGTGGCGCAAAATCACAGCTCACCCGGCATCATCCTGGTTTGGGAAGGTCTCGTTCCACATGAGCAACGCGCTGGCGTTTCTGGGCCGTGACATGGCGGTCGACCTCGGAACCGCGAACACCCTGGTCTACGTGCGGGGCCGCGGGATCGTGCTCAACGAGCCGTCCGTCGTTGCCCTGAACACGAACAACGGCCAGATCGTCGCGGTGGGCGTGGAAGCCAAACGGATGATCGGCAGAACGCCGGGCAACATCGTGGCGGTCCGGCCGCTGAAGGACGGCGTCATCGCCGACTTCGACGTGACCGAGCGGATGCTGCGGTACTTCATCCAGAAGGTGCACAAGCGCAGCCACCTGGCCAAGCCGCGGGTCGTGGTCGCGGTGCCGAGCGGCATCACCGGCGTGGAGCAGAGCGCGGTGAAGGAAGCGGGCCACCAGGCAGGTGCCCGCCGGGTGTACATCATCGAGGAGCCGATGGCCGCGGCCATCGGGGCCGGCCTGCCGGTGAACGAGCCGACCGGCAACATGGTGGTGGACATCGGCGGCGGCACCACCGAGGTGGCGGTGATCTCGCTCGGCGGCATCGTGACCTCGCAGTCCATCCGGATCGGCGGCGACGAGATGGACCAGGCCATCATCACCTTCGGCAAGAAGGAGTACTCGCTGATGCTCGGCGAGCGGACCGCCGAGGAGATCAAGATGGCGCTCGGGTCGGCGTACCCGTCGGCCGACGAGCCGAACGCCGAGATCCGCGGCCGGGACCTGGTCAGCGGCCTGCCGAAGACCATCGTGATCTCCGCCGAGGAGATCCGCCGCGCGATCGAGGAGCCGCTGGCGCTCATCGTCGACGCGGTCAAGACCACCCTGGACAAGTGCCCGCCCGAACTGGCCGGCGACGTGATGGACCGTGGCATCGCGCTGACCGGCGGCGGTGCGCTGCTGCGCGGGCTCGACGAGCGCCTGCGCGAGGAGACCGGCATGCCGATTCATGTCGCCGACAACCCGCTCGATTCTGTGGTGCTCGGCACCGGCAAGTGCGTGGAGGACTTCGACACGCTCCGCCAGGTACTGGTGCCAGAGTCCAGGCGCTGACCCGCAGCCTTGCGCGGCGCGGCGCAGGTAGCGAGCGGCATGAACGAGGAGACCCGGTGCACGACACCGGCGGACCCGCCTGGTTCTCGCGTGCTCCTGATCGTCGCCCTGGCCCTGATCACGATCGACGCGCGGAACTCCTCCGCCGGGCCGGTGCGCGGCCTGCGCTCGTTCGGCGGCCTGGTCTTCGGATCGGCGGAGAGCGTGGCCAGCGGGGTGACCAGCCGGCGGCGGCGTTCCTGGACAACGTCGGCAACGCGGCGCACGCACAGGCCACCATCGGCTCGCTGCAGCGCGCAGGTGGTGCAGCTCCGCGGTGAGCTGAGACCAGGCCAGGCTCAGCAAGGCCGACGAGGCCCAGCTGCAGCAACTGCTCCAGCTCGCCGGGCGCGGCCGGTACCGGATCGTGGCGGCGAACGTGATCGCGGCGGGCCCGGCGTACGAGAACACGGTCACGATCGACGTCGGCAGCGCCGACGGCCTCAAGCCCGAGGAGACCGTGCTGAACGGCGCGGGCCTGGTCGGCACGGTGACCTCGGTGAGCAGCAGCACCGCCACCGTGCTGCTCGACACCGACGCCGCCTCGACCGTCGGAGTGCGGATCGCCGGGACCGGGGAGATCGGGGCGGTGACCGGGCTGGGCCACAGCCAGTCCGGCCCGGCCGCGCTCCGGCTGCAGGTGTTCGACGCCAGCGCGGTGCTGACGGCAGGGCAGCAACTGGTCACGTTCGGCTCGGTCGGCGGCCGGCCGTACGTGCCGGGGGTGCCGGTCGGCGTGATCACCCGGGTGGTGGCCAGCGCCAGCGCGCTGACGAAGATCGCTTATGTCCGGCCGTTCGCCGACGACGGCGCCCTGGGCGTCGTTGGCGTGGTGATCGTGCCGCCGCGGCACAACCCGCGGGACTCGGTGCTGCCGCCCAGGCCCCCGAGCCCGGCCCCGTCCCCGCGGCGCAGCGCCTCGCCGGGCCCGTCCGCCACCCCGGCGGCAGGCGCGACGCCGGCCGCGGGCACCGCCGTGGCTGGCGGCGGGACGGGGGGGTAGCGTGCGCCGCGTCCTGCTGGCCACCGCGGCCATCCTGGCCGCGGTGCTGCTCCAGGTGACCGTACTGAACAACGTGCCGTTCCCCGGCGGGTCCGGGCCTGACCTGGTGCTCGTCGTGGTCGTGGCGATGGCCTTGGCCGCCGGCCCGCGGGACGGGGCGATCATCGGGTTCGCCGCCGGGCTCGCCCTCGACATCGCCCCGCCGGCCAGCGGCCTGCTCGGGCAGAGCGCGCTGGTGTTCTGCCTGGCCGGGTACGGGTGCGGGCGGCTGCGCCTGGCCCTGGAGCGGTCCGCCTGGCTGCCGCTGGCCGGCGTGGCGCTGGGTGTGGCGGCCGGTGAGGTGCTCTACGCGTTCACCGGGCTGATGTTCGGCGAGCCCGACATCACCTGGCAGGCGGTGCGCCAGGTGCTTCCCGCGGCCGTGTTCTACGACCTGCTGCTCAGCCCGTTCGTGCTGTACGCGGTAGCGCTGCTCGGCGGGTACACCCGGTGGGGGACCGACAGCGCCCCGGCGGGCCTGCTCAGCGCGCGGGACCTGGCCCCGGCGGGCGCGGGCCTGCTGGCGGGCGCGGTCCGCGACACCGGGACGGGCCGGTCCCCGCGGCTGCGGCCCGCCGCCGGGCACCGCGCCGACGGCTGGATCGGCGGCCGGGACCAGGCCGGCCAGCGAGCCCGCGCGTGGGTGGACCGGCCGCGCCCGCTGCGGCTGCGGCTGCGCGGCGGCGTGGCCGGTTCCGCGGCGGCGGGCCAGGCGGGCAAGCCCGGGCCGTCGCGGCCGCTGGCCACGGTGCGGCTGCGGCTGGGCACCCCGCGGCGCCGCGACGGGACGATCGTGGCCCGGCGGTACCTGGCCCCGTCGGCCGCGGCGTTCGACAGCCGGGGCCCGGGCTGGGGCGGCCGCGCCGCTCGGCTGCGCGGCGGGGCGCTGTCCGGCGGCCCGTCGGCGCTGGGCCAGGCGCGCGGCCACAAGCAGCGGCAGCAGCCACGGCTGAAGCTGGGCAGCAAGCGGGACGGGCTGACCGGCGGCAGGCTGGGCAGGTGGCTGAGCAGGCCGGCGCGCCGGCGGCGGATCGGCCGCGGCTCGTTCGCCAGCGGTTCCGCGCTGCGCGCCGGCGGCGCCGGTGGCCGCCCGGCCGCCGCCCCGCGGTTCCGGGCCCGCAGCCGCAAGCCGCCCGCGGCGCTGCGCACCGCCACGCCGCGGTTCCGCCGCCCCGCCGCGCGGTGGAAGCGGTCCGGCCGCGCCCGCACCGGCTCGCGGGGCGGCGCGGGCCTGCGCAAACCCGGCTGGCGGCGCAGGTTCTCCAGGCTCGGCAAGGGGGGATGGCGATGATTCCGGCGGCACGCCGGCGTCTGGTCGTGCTGTACGTCGTGGTGGCCGCGCTGCTGCTCTCCCTGGGCGGGAGGCTGTGGTACCTGCAGGTGATGACCGTCGGGAGCTACGCAAGCGCGGCCACCCAGGACCAGGTCAGAACGGTGATCGTGCCCCCGGTGCGCGGCCAGATCCTGGACGACGCCGGCCAGCCGCTGGTGGACAACCACACCTCCCTGGTCGTCTCGGTGAACCGGGCGCTGGTCTCGCAGCAGCCCGGCGGCGGGATCGCCTGAGCTGCAGCGGCTGGCTCACGTGCTCGGCATGAAGTACGCCCTGCTCCAGGAGAAGATCCGGCTGTGCACCGCCGGGGTGCCCCAGCCGTGCTGGCAGGGCTCCCCGTACCAGCCGATCCCGGTGGCCCAGCAGGTGCCCGCCGCCATGGCCCTGCAGATCATGGAGAACCAGTCGCGGCTACCCGGGGGTGACCGCCCAGGCCCAGCCGGTCACCCACTACGTGCAGCCGTACGCCACCGACGCGGCGCAGATGCTCGGCTACCTGCAGCCGATCACGCCGCAGGAGGTGAAGCAGCGGCACCTGCCGGTGACCGGCTTCTCCGGCGTGGACCTGGTCGGCCAGGCCGGCCTGGAGGAGCAGTACGACCGGCAGCTTCGCGGTGTCCCGGGCACCCAGACGCTGACCGTCAACGCGGCCGGCACGGTCACCGCGGTCCGGCACCAGGCCAGCCCCACGGCCGGGGACACCCTGGTGACCAGCCTCAACTCCCAGCTCCAGGCGGACACCTACAACGACCTGGGGCAGGCCATCCACAGCGCGCAGGCCGAGGGCAACACCGGGCGCCACCACCGGCGCGGCCGTGGTGATGACCACCACCGGCCGGGTGCTGGCCATGGCCAGCTACCCGACCTACGACCCGGGCATCTGGACCGGCGGCATCTCCACCCGGGAGTTCAAGGGCCTGTTCGGCACCGCGCACGGTGAGCCGATCCTCGACCGGGCCACCCAGGGCGAGTACGGCCCGGGCTCCACCTTCAAGGTCACCTCGGCCTCGGCCGCGGTCGCGGACGGACTGTCCGCGGCTGGCCCGTATTCCTGCCCCGGCTCGGTGACGATCGCGGGCCACACGTTCAACAACTGGACCACGGCCAACCTCGGGCCGATGTCACTGCACACGGCCCTGGTCTGGTCCTGCGACACGGTGTTCTACCAGATCGCCTACCAGATGTACCTGCACGACAAGTACCGCGCGAACTTCGCGGTCAACCCGCACGCGCCCACCCAGAAGATGCAGAAGATGGAGCTGGCGTTCGGGTTCGGCCACGACCCCGGCGTCGACCTGCCCGAGCAGTCGCCCGGCACGCATCCCCACCCGGCAGTGGCTGTACAACTACTGGAAGCAGTACAAGCACTACTGGTGCAAGCACGGCAACGCCAACGGCAGCTACCTCCAGCAGGTCGCCTACGACGACTGCCGGACCGGCTACCAGTGGACCCCGGGCCAGGCCGCGATCGCCGCGATCGGCCAGGGCTACGTGAGCGTGACCCCGCTGCAGCTGGCCCGGGCGTACGCGGCGATCGCCAACGGCGGCACCCTGTACAGCCCGCGAGTCGGCGAGGCGCTGCTCTGCCCCACCGGGCAAGGTCGTCCAGCGGATCAAGCCCCCGGTGGTAGGGCACCTGCCGCTGCCGCACTGGTGGCTCAGCTACCTCACGAGCGCGCTGCAGGGGGTCGTCACCGGCGGCACCGCGGAAGGCGCGTTCGCCGGGTTCCCGCTGAACAAGGTGCCGATCGCGGCCAAGACCGGCACCGCCGAGATCTTCGGCGGCCAGGCCACGTCGGTGTTCGCCTCGTACGCGCCCGCCAACGATCCCAAGTACGTGGTCGTGGTGATGGTGCCCAAGTCGGGTGAGGGCGCGGACGTCTCGGCGCCGTGCGCCCGGCAGATCTGGGACTCGATCTACGGGCTGGAGGGCCACAAGGCGGTCTTCCCCGGCGGGCAGGCACCGCGCAAGCTGCCCGGGATCTCCGCCAGCGGCGCGATCACCGCCCCGCCCGGTTACCAGGGGGCCCCGTGATGAGCTTCGGCCGCGGGCGCGCCAGCCTGCGCGGGCTTGAGCCGGTGCGCCCGGCGCTCGGCTTCCGCGGGGTCAAGACCGCCGTGCCCGCGCTGCGCTCGCCCAGCCTGTGGCGCCGGGCCGTGGCCAGGGACTCGACGCTGCGGCACGTGGACTGGATGCTGATCCTCGCCGTGCTCGCGCTGTCGCTGATCGGCACCCTGCTGGTCTGGTCGGCGACCGCGCCGGGGCTGGCCCAGGCGGGCGCCAACCCGCACTCGTACCTGGAGCAAGCAACTGCTCGTCGTGGTCGATCGGGCTGGTCCTGATGGCCGGGGTGACCCTGATCGACTACCGGGTGCTGCGAATGCTCGCGCCGTTCGCCTACGCGGCCGGGCTGCTGGGGCTGCTGGCCGTGCTCAGCCCGCTCGGGCACCACGATCAACGGCTCGCACTCCTGGATCCCGCTGCCCGGCGGGTTCCAGATCGAGCCGTCCGAGTACGCCAAGCTCGGCCTGATCATGATGATCGCGCTGATCTTCGGCGCGGCGCGGGAGCGGTCCGCGCGGCCCGGGGCTCCGGCCGCTGGCCCTCGCGGCTGGCCTGCACCGTCCCGGTGATCGGCCTGGTGCTGGCCGAGCCGGACCTCGGCGTCGTCGTCGTGCTGGTCGTCATCAGCGGCGGCATGATCGCGCTGTCCGGCGTCGGGCTGCGCTGGCTGGCCGCTGCTCGCCGGCGCCGGGGCGCTGGCCGTGTTCGCGGTGCTGAACCTGCACCTGCTCAAGGCCTACCAGCTGGCCCGGCTGACCTCGTTCCTGCACCCGGCGGCCGACACGTCGGGCAACGACTACCAGGCCTTCCAGGCCAAGATCGCGATCGGCTCCGGCGGGATGTTCGGCCAGGGCCTGTTCCACGGCCAGCTCACCGCCGGGAGCTTCCTCGGGTCCTACAGCTTCCAGGGCACCGACTTCATCTTCGCCGTGGCGGGCGAGGAACTCGGCTTCGTCGGCTGCGCCACGATCGTCGTGCTGCTGGGCCTGGTGATCTTCCGCGCGGTGCGCATCGCGGCCCGCGCCGACGACGCGTTCGGGCTGCTGGTGGCCGCGGGGATCGCGATCTGGTTCGCGGTGCAGGCGTTCATCAACATCGGCATGACGATCGGGATCGCCCCGGTCACCGGGCTGCCGCTGCCGTTCGTGTCCTACGGCGGGTCGGCCCTGTTCGCCGACATGATCGCCGTCGGCGTGCTCCAGTCCATCCACCGCCGCCACCGGGTCTTCAGCTAGCACAGCGTCTTCAGCTAGCACAGCGTGTTCAGCTAGCACAGCGTCTTCAGCCAGCACAGCGTGTTCAGCTAGCCACGGCGGCGCGCGGTTGCCCGCCCGTGCGGCGGCGCGCGTTCGCCACGGGCTGACCACGGCCAGCCGTACCGCACCAAGTCAGAGCGCATACTTAAAAACATGAAGCCTTGGCGCATAACCGGCCGGGCGCTGGCCTCCGGCGCGGTGACGGTGCTGCTCGTCGTGCTGGCGCCGGCCGTCCTGCTGTTCGGCGAACTGGTGAACCGGCGCTACCTGCGCGGCCTGCCGCCGGGCCGGGACCGGATCCTGGTGCGGCGGCGCGGGCTGCCCGGGCGCCGCGGGCGCGTGGTGGTCCGGCACGCCGGCCCGGGACGCGCCGCGTACGCCGTGGCCACCCGGAACCGCAGGGTGGCCCGGCGGGTGCTGGCCAACCCGCTGTGGATCGCGCTGACCGCGCCGGCCCGGTGGCTGCTGGACCGCGTCCGGCCCCGGGCGGGCGGCCGCCGGGGCCGGGGCGGGAACGGGCCGCCGGGTTCGGGGGTGCGTGAGCCGCGGCGGCCACTGCCCGACCTGCCCGCCGGGGCCATGGCGCTCCCCGAACCGGGCCCGCTGCGCTGATCACCGGCGCGGCCCTGCCCCCCGGTGCACGGTCCGGGCCAGGGCCACGGCCGGCACCAGGCCGATCCCGGCCAGCAGCGCCAGCATGGTGGCGGTGTCGGCCAGCGCGTTTCCTGAGGCCATGGCGTGCGGGCCGGCCCGCAACGCCAGCGACAGGTACACGGTGCCGAAACCGGCGACCCCGATGACCAGGCTGAGCTGCGCGGCCGTGGTGACCAGGCCGCTGGCGTCGGCGGCCTGGGACAGCGGCACCCCGACCAGCGACTGGGTGAGCAGCGGGGGAATCGTGAGGCCCAGGCCTGCCCCGGCGACGGCGAGCGCCAGCCACAGCAGCGGGCCGCCGGCGCTGCCGCCGCGTACCGCCACCGCGATCCCCAGATAGGCGGCCGCGACCAGCACAAGCCCCGCGGGCGCCAGCACCGGGTGCGCCCGGGCGGGCAGCCGCCGCCAGAAATAGCCGACCAGGCCGAACATGCCCGCCAGGGGGACGTACGACAGGCCGGCCCGCAACGCGCTTTGCCCCAGCCCGGCCTGCAGGTGCAGGGTGAACACGAACAGCAACCCACCGTCAGCCGGCCATCACGGCGGACAGCGTGCCGAGCCCGGCGGCCAGGCCGGGGGCGGACAGCACGCCCAGGTTCAGCAGCGGGTCACCGCCGCGGGCCGCGACCGCCCGCTCGAAGCCGGCGAAGAGCCCGGCGAGCAGCAGGCCCGCCGCGACGCAGCCCAGCACCCAGGCCGGCCAGCCCAGCTCGCGGCCCAGCACCAGGGGCAGCACGATCAGGCACACGGCCGGTGCCGCGATCGCCAGGCCGCGCAGGTCCAGGCGGCGCGAACCCGGGCCGGTGTGCCGCGGCGGGTCGGCAGGCACCACCCGGGGCACCAGCACCGCGAGCATGACGCCAAACGGGACGTTGATGAGGAAGACCGGCCGCCAGCTGGCGCCCAGCAGGTTCGCGCTGACCAGGACGCCGCCAAGGACGACGCCCACGACCGCGCCGGTGGCGAGCACCAGCCCCCACGCGGAGAGCGCGGTCGCCCGCGCCGCGCCGGTGAACCGCATCTGGATGACGCTGAAGATCTGCGGCACCATCACCGCCGCGGCGGCGCCCTGCACGCACCGGCCGAGGATCAGCAGCCCGCTGTCCGGGGCGAGGCCGCAGGCCAGCGACGCCGCGGTGAACACCGTGACGCCGAGCAGGTACATGCGGCGGCGGCCGTACAGGTCGCCCAGCCGGGCCCCGGTGATCAGCAGCATCGCGTAGGCGGCGGAGTACCCGCCGACCACCAGTTGCAGCGCGGCACCGGACGCGTGCAGGCCGGCCCCGATCGAGGGCAGTGCCACATTCACGACGAACGCGTCGAGCAGGGCCATGAACTGCCCGCTGAGCAGCACGGCCAGCATCAGCCAGCGGCGCCCGCCCGGCCCGGCGGCGCCCCTGGCCGGCCGGGTGGCAAGATCCAGCGTGGTCATTTTCCGATCTCCGTTTCCGTGGGGTGTCGCCGGTACATACCGGGCCCACGGGCTGGATTCATCGCCCCGGGCGCCGCAGCGATGAATCCGCGTCCCGGGACAGGTATGTATGGGCAAGGCAGGGGCGCCCCGCGGGGGCCGTCCCGGTGACGGCAGGCCGGCGGCGGATGCCCGATCATGCAATACGCAGGCCCCGGCCGGTCTGCGAAGGAGGCGCAGTGACTGTTTCCATCAGTGAGGATTTCGCCCGCCAGGCGGATCCGTTCCGCCGCGAGCTGCTGGCGCACT
The DNA here is from genome assembly GCA_963725125.1 of uncultured Actinomycetes bacterium. Taxonomy (GTDB): domain Bacteria; phylum Actinomycetota; class Actinomycetes; order Streptosporangiales; family Streptosporangiaceae; genus DASXKD01. The sequence continues at coordinate 105 of CAVRXW010000016.1, read as the reverse complement.
GCTACCGGATGCTCGGCTCCGTGCACGACGCCGAGGACCTGGTCCAGGAGACCCTGCTGCGGGCCTGGCGGGCGTCCGGCCGGTTCGACAGCGAGCGGGCCTCGC
>CAVRXW010000015.1:0-125601 GCA_963725125.1 uncultured Actinomycetes bacterium | reverse complement strand
CGCCACCATCGCTTCACCGATCGTGGCCGTCTCGTCGCGTTCGTGCTGTTCCCAGGCCGAAACCAGGTGCCACCTTTAGAATCGTCGACAATGGATACGACCCTCGCCCGCGTGCCCATCGGCCAGCTGCTCGATGGCCGGTACCGGGTGGAGTCCCATCTCGCGCACGGCGGCATGGCGACCGTCTACCTGGGCACCGACACCCGGCTCGACCGCACGGTCGCGCTGAAGATCATGCATGCGGAGCTGGCCAACGACGAGGACTTCGTCCGGCGCTTCGTCGCCGAGGCCAGGTCGGTCGCCCGGCTCTCCCACCCGAACGTGGTCACCGTCTACGACCAGGGTGCCGACGGGCGCACCCTGTACCTGGCCATGGAGTACGTGCCCGGCAGGACCCTGCGGGACCTGCTGCACGAGCGCACCCTGCTGCGCCCGCGCGAGGCGCTCGACATCATGGAGGGCGTCCTGTCCGGGCTGGCCGCCGCGCACGGGGCGGGGATCGCGCACCGGGACGTCAAGCCGGAAAACGTGCTGCTCGGCGACGCCCAGGAGATCAAGGTCGCGGACTTCGGCCTGGCCAGGCTGCTTTCCGACGTGACCCACACCAAGAGCGGCCTGCTCATCGGCACCGCCGCCTATCTCGCCCCGGAGCAGGTGGCCGGCGGGCGCGGCGGACTTCCGCACCGACGTGTACGCGACCGGGATCATGCTGTTCGAGCTGCTCACCGGCCGCCAGCCGTACACCGGCGATACCCCGCTCGCGGTGGCATACCGCCATGTCAACGACGTTGTCCCGGCGCCCTCCAGCCTGGTTCCTGGGCTGCCACCCGCGCTGGACTCGCTGGTGGCCCTGGCCACCAGCAAGGACCCGGGGCGGCGCCCGGCCGACGCCGGGCAGTTCCTGCGCGCCATCACCGGCGCCCGGCACGGCCTGCCGCTGGACGTCCCGCCGCCCGCGCCGTACGGCGCGCTTCCCGGTGCCATGCCAGGTGGTGCCACCGGGGCCGCGCCCGACGCTTCGAGAGCGGACACCACCCCGCCGCGCGCGGTCGTCGCGCCGGCCTGGCCAGAACCGGCGGCCAGCGGCTGGCCCGGCACACAGCCCGGCGAGCAGCCTGGCGCCCAGTCCGGGCCACCGTCCGGAGGGTGGCCAGGGATGCCGCCGACAGGCTGGCCCGGCCCGCCGCAGGACGGCGGCGGCCTGGACATGATCCCCGGCATGCCGACGCAGGCGGTGCCGTCCTACGGAGTCGCGGGCACTGGCCAGGAGCGGCTGCCCGAGCCCTACCGCCCGGTCACCAACCAGACCCTCATCGTCTCCGCGTCCGACGCTCCCTACGGGGCCGCGCCACGGGAACCGCGGCTGCAGCGGCTGCTGTTCAGCCGCAGGCTCGCCTACCTCGCGGCCGGTCTCGCGGTGCTGCTGGTGTTCGGCCTGCTCGGCTGGTGGATGTTCGAAGGCCGGTACACGATCGTGCCCAAGGTCACCGGGGTCTCCGCGGCGACGGCCAAGTACGACCTGCGCAACGAGGGCCTCACCCCCGGGACCACCACGACGGTGCTGGACAACGGCGTCGCCAAGGGCCTGGTCATCCGGCACCAGCCCGGCGAACGGATCCCGGATCACCCGCGGCGGCACGGTGAGCCTGATCGTCTCGGCCGGCCCGCACATGATCACCATGCCGCAGGTGACCGGGCAGCCGCTGACCGCCGCGCAGGCGGCGATCAAGCACGCGGGCCTGATCGCCGGCAAGGTGAAGACTGGTGACGTCCACCACCATCGGCGCCGGCATCGTCATCGCCACCGACCCGGGCGCCGGGACGTCCTGGCCGCAGCCCAAGCCGGTGTCCATCGTGCTGAGTGCCGGGCCGCCGCTGCCCAACTTCGTCGGCCAGCACGAAGACGGTGGCCGAGCAGTGGGCGGCCGCCAACGGCGTGAAGCTCAACGAGGTGACCGCCGCGCACAGCGACCAGCCGGTCGGCACGGTCGTCAAGCAGTCGGCTCCGCCCGGGCAGCGCGTTCACCAACGGCCAGGTCATCACGATCCAGATCTCGCCCGGCCCGCCGATGGTCAACATCCCGAACGTCACCGGGCTGCGGGTTCCCAAGGCGGTGGAGCTGCTGCGCAACGCCGGCTTCGTGGTGCAGATCAACCAGGTCGGGCCGTTCAACGTGGTGTTCAGCTACAGCCCGACGGGACAGGCCACCGAAGGGCAGCACGATCACCCTGACCACGGGATTCCCCCACCCCGGCTGAGCCCGGCCCCGTGCCAGCGCCAGGTCAGGTCTGAGCGGCCTCCTGGCCGGGCTTGCGCAGCGCCATTGCCGCCGCGATGCAGGCCAGCGGCACGGCTGGAAGCACGTACCGGTAGGTGTACTCGTGCTCCGCGATCGGCAGCACCATGAGGATGATGGCGGACGCCCACAGCAGCGCCGCGACCGCCGTGCGGCGGCGGGGCAGGATGATCCCGGCCAGCCCGGTGAGCACGACGAGCGCGAACACCTGGCCGGGCAGGAAGACGATGTGCTGGTACTCGTTCATGAGAAACACGTACGGGGACTTCAGCCGGGTGCCGTAGTCGTAGCCGAGGTCCCCCGCCACCCCCTGGTCGCTGCCGGTATACGCCCTGGATCGCGGCGACCGCGTACCGCCGGTTCGCCCTCGATCAGGCCCCGAGGAATGCGGCTGCACCGTGGGGAAGCGCAGGTTGTTGGTGGTGGACGAACGGCTCCACGGTCTCCCTCGCGACCACGCCGAGGTAGCCGAACGGCTGCGCGCTCGATGGCCGTGATCGCAAAGCGCAGCGCGCGGTCGTTGTTGGCCTGGGTGAACGCGGCGGTGTCCGGCACGAACCCGGAGTGCTCGTGCCGCCACTGCCAGGTCCGGTGATTCCAGAGGTAGCGCTTGGGCTGGCAGCCGCCTGGCCGGGTCCGGCTGCGCGAGATGGCCCGGCTGGGCGCTCGGGCAGAGCGCCTGCAGGTCCGCGGGCGGCTGGATCACCGCGCAGTTGGCGAACGACATCGTGCGCGACCACAGGAACATGCCGTTGCTGTTGGTCAGGTTGACCGAGCCGTGCACGGCGGCGAACCAGCCCATGTACCCAGCGACCGGGAGCAGCCCGGCGAGCAGCGAGGCGCCCGCCTGCGCCAGCCGAGCCTGCCGCAGCAGCAGGAACACCGGGACCAGCAGGACCAGCGGCAGGGTGGTCGGCCGGACCGTCACCGAGGCGCCGGTCATCAGGCCTGCCGTCACGACCTGCCACATCGACGGCGGCCTGCGCAGGAGCAGGATCCGTGAACGCCCCGACCATCAGTGCCATGGCCAGGAGATCGGCCATGACGAACTGCTCCACGAGAATCTGCGCCGGGTCGAACAGCACCGGCGCAGCCGCGAGCGTGGCACCCCAGTCCGGCAGCCCGTACCGGCGGACCAGTGCGTACACCATGGTGGCGATGCCGAGGCCCAGCAGATGCTGCAGGGCGACCACCAGCACGAGCGAGTGGAACGGCCGCAGCAGCAGCAGGAACAGCGGAGTACCCGCTCGGGTTCACCACGTTCGGTGCGACGTGCACCGCGTCCCACAGGTAGTCGTAGGTGTCCAGCCGGAACAGCACGGCGGGCTGGAACCCGATCATCGCCACCAGCCGGGGCAGCACCGCCAGCGCCGAGAGCGATCGAAAAGATCCAGTGCCGGCGGACCAGGCCGGTCAGCCGGGCCAGGCCGCGCGCCAGCCGGCGCCGGCCGGCGGCGTGCGCCTGGCCGGTGACCGCCTGGCCCGCGCCGGTCCCCTCGGCCCGGCCGGCTTCCTTGACCGTCGTCACTGATCTCCTCGGCCTGCTCCGGCCCGTGCCGGGCCCGCGAAGGCAGCGCCGGGACAATCGCGGCGCGTTCATCCCGGCAGTGCTCAAATCCGACTGCGCTCACGGCTCGCGGCGCGCCCCGCCCGCCTCAGCGATGGTGCGGCGCCCGCCTGTATCAGCTGAGCCAGGCCAGGCCCGCGTTCCCCATGCAACCCCCCCGGGCGCAGCGCACGAACGCGATGCCGCTGCACACGGTACCGTACCTGCGCAAGGGGGTGCCCGCAGGCGGAACGCGGCCGGGCCCGCGTGCCGAATAACCAGGTCACGCCGCCATATCGGGGCAATCCGCCGCAGCCCCGGCGAGTCGCCGGGCGCCATCAGGGCAAGGCTCGCTGCCGGGCGGGCAGGCCCGCGCCGGCCGTGCCGCCGCCGGCCTGGCAACGACGGGCCGCAGGGCCGTCCCGCGGGCCGTCACAGCGGCCGCCGCGGGCCCCCGCAGCAACGGCAGCGGCTCCCTCGCCGCGGTCCGCCGGGGGGCAGTCGCGCAGGCCAGGTGACCAGGCGTTAGAGTTTTTTCCACAGGGTTTGACCTGCAAGTTACGCAACACTCGGCCGTTATGCCCGCCCTGGCCGGTACGATCCGCTTTGGGCCGGGCAATTGGCCGCCTCCCCCTGCAGGCCGGGCTGCGCCCGGCGTCCGAGGTCGCCCGAACAGGGCTGTCCGCGGGTGCGAATTACCAACAAAAGGTTGAGGGAGAGGCCAGCCGTGAGCGAACGCTTGCCAGGACTTCGGCTGATGGGTCCCAGGACGGTGCCCCGGCACCACAGCAGCGGCCGCCCGGCCTGGCTCACGCCGGTCAACGTGGTGATCATCATCACCACCCTGGTCGCGCTCGGCCTGCGCGCTCTACTACCAGTACACCCGCCCGGGCTTCCTGGTCGGCGTCACCGAGTACGACGACGGGCCGTACTTCGGCAGCGCCGTGCGCCTGGTCCACGGCTCCATGCCCTACCGGGACTTCATCCTCGTGCAGCCGCCGGGCATCACCCTGCTGATGAGCCCGGTCGGGCTGCTGACCTACTGGACCGGCACCGCCTGGGGCCTGGCCATCGGCCGGATCCTCACCGTGCTCGCCGGCACCGCCGGGGTGGCGCTCGCCGGGCTGCTCGTGCGCCACCGCGGCGTCGCTGGCCGTGCTCATCACCTGCGGGGTCATGGCGGTCTACTCCGACGCCGTGGCGGCCGCGCACACCGTGCTCGTGGAGCCATGGCTGGTGCTGTTCTGCGTGGCCGGGGCGCGTGACCGTGTTCGACGGCGACCGGCTCACGGCGAGCACCAGGCGGCTGGCCTGGGGCGGCGTGCTGCTCGGCTTCGCCGGGGCGGTCGAGGCGTGGGCGATCGTGCCCGTGCTCGTCATCGCCGCGCTCTGCCTGCCCCAGATCAAGCGCGCCGCGGATATTCGTCGGCGGGGTCGCGGCCGGCTTCCTGATCCCGGTGCTGCCGTTCGCCATCGCCGCGCCCAGCCAGTTCTACCGCAGCCTCATCACCGCCCAGGTCGGGTACCGCGCCCACGCGGTGCGGGTGGGCGTCCTGCTGCGCCTCCGGAACATGATCGGCTTCCCCGTACGCGCTGGGCTGGTCCAAGAGCCTGCTCCTGCTGGCGGTGCTCGCGATCGTGGTCTTCGTGGTCGTGACCCAGGTCGCCGCCATCGTGGTCACCCGGCAGCCCCAGCCGCCCCTGGACTGGTTCGCGACCATATCGACCGTGCTGATCGTGGTCATGTTCCTGTGGCCGCCGCAGTTCCACTACCACTTCGCCGCGTTCCTCGCGCCGTTCCTGGCGCTGACCCTCGCGCTGCCGGTGTCCCGGCTGCTCGGCGGCGCCCGCCGGACGGCGGCGTGGCCGTCACCTGGCCGCGCACGTCCGGGCCGAAGGCGGCCCGCCAGGCTGGCCTGGCCATCACCGCCGTGGCGGCGCTGGCGCTCGTGGTGGTGGCGGCGCTTCCAGTTCCGGTTCGAGAGCGCGATCCCCCGGGTGATCGGGCCCATACCGGCCACGATCGACCGCGCTGGTGCCGCCCGGCGCCTGCGTGCTGACCGACCAGGTGTCGGTCACGCTGGCCGCCAACAGGTTCGTCTCCACCGACCCGAACTGCCCGCAGATGGTGGACAGCCTCGGCACCACGCTGGCGCTGTCGGACGGCCTGAAGCCGCAGACGGGAGCGGCGAACGTGCCGGCGGTGAACGCGTTCGTGGAACCAGGCGTTCAGCCACGCCCAGTACGTCATCCTCACCGCCACCAACACCCGGCGGATCGCGTGGAGCCCGGCAGCTTGAGGCCTACTTCGCCAGTCACTTCACCCAGCTGTACGAATCCCCCCGGCGGCTCATCCTCTACGTGCGCAAGGACCTGCGTGCGGGCTGAGGAACCGGAGTGGCTGTACGGCGCCGCCGGTCAGCCAGGTGAGCACGGGAAAAACAGGCAGCAATGAGCGGGGTAATGGCCACGACGGCTTCTGGCACATCCTCCGGCGGCGCCGCGGCACCGCAGCTGGGGCACCCCGGCGAGTCCGGGCCGGCGATCATCGGCACCGGCTGATCGGCCTGGCGCTGCGGGTGTAGATCCTGATCCGGCCCGGCCTGATGTCGGTCACCCAGTACGACGACGGGCCGTACTTCGGCAGTGCGGTCCGGCTGGTCCACGGCGTGCTGCCCTACCGTGACTACGCCTTCGTCCAGCCACCGGGCATCACCGTGCTGATGAGCCCGGCGGCGCTGGAGTCCTACCTGGGCGGCACCGCCTGGGGCCTGGTCCTCGGCCGGATCCTCACCGTGCTCGCCGGGACGGCCGCGGTGGTGCTCGCCGGGCTGCTCGTGCGCCACCGCGGGGTGCTCGCCGTCCTGCTGACCGGCGGGATCATGGCGATCTACCCGCCCGCGGCGGCGTCCGCGCGGACCGTCCTGCTCGAGCCGTGGCTGGTGCTGTTCTGCCTGGCCGGGGCGCGTGGCCGTGTTCGACGGCGACCGGCTGACCTCCCGGACCCGGCGGCTGGCCTGGGGCGGGGTGGCGTTCGGTTTCGGCGGGCGCGATCAAGGCGTGGGCGATCGTGCCGGTGCTCGTCATCGTCGTGCTGTGCCTGCCGCGAGCTGCGCCGGGCCGCGGTGTTCGTGGCCGGGGTCGCGGCCGGCTTCCTCGATCCCATCCTGCCGTTCGTGATCGCCGCTCCCCGGCTGCTTCTACGACGACGTCGTGGTGGCCCAGCTCGCCAGGATCGGCCACGCGGGTCCCGACCTGGCACCGGCTTCAACTCGATGATCGGGATGCCGACGCCCTGACCTCCACCAAGGGCGTCGTGCTGGCGCGTGTCATCGCGCTGCTCCTTCGTGATCGTCGCCCAGATCGCGGCCTCGCTGGTCACCCGGCGGCCGCCCGCCGCCGCTGGACTGGTTCGCGATCGTGTCGGCCGCGCTGATCGTGGTCATCTTCCTGTGGCCGCCCTACTTCGCCAGTCACTACTCGGCGTTCCTCGGGCCCGTTCCTCGCGCTGTCCCTCGCCCTGCCGGTGGCCCGGCTGGCGGCCGGCGCGCCGCCGCCGGCGCGGCCCAGGCCGCCGCCCCGGCCGCGGCGGCCTGACCGCGGCGGACGGCCCGGGCACGGCGCAGGCACCGGCGAGGCCCGCCGCGCCGCCAGACCGGGCCGTGGCTCGCCCGGTCCGGCCTGATCCTGCTCGGCGGTGGCCATCGTCGCCGGCGCGGCCGCGCAGGCGCCGCCGGCGACCCGCTGGCACGGCCCGCATTCGACGTCCCGACGGTGACCCTGCGGCTGATCCCGCCGGGCGCGTGCGTGGCCACCGACCGGCGTCCTACCTCCTCCTGGCGAACCGGTTCACCTCCGACGTCGCCGGGCTGCTCGCAGATGGTGGACGGCCTGGGCACCGACCTGGCGCTGTCCGGCGGGCGCCGGCCGGCGAGCGGGGCCGGCCGGGTGCCGGCGGTGAGCGCGGCCTGGCATCACGCGTTCAGCGCCGCCGGGTACGTCCTGCTGACGCCGAAGAGCCGCGCTGCGGATTCCGTGGAACCCCGCGCTGCTCGCTTACTTCCACAGCCATTTCCGGCTGGTGCTGCACGGTATGACTACACCTACAACCTGTACGCCCGGGACGGGATCAGGGCGCTAGGCTCGGCAGCCGGGCATGGCAGGGCTGAGCGTGACCGGCAATCATTCCGATGCCGCACCCGGCCGGCGTGGGTTCGTTACCGTTGCATGGTGAAAACGAGAAATCTGCCAGATGATCCAGGAGATGACCGCACCATGACGGGTGCGGAAGGGGAAGTCACGACGCAGCCGGCCAGCTCCGCCGCCGGGCCAGCCGGGGAACCGCCCGCGGAGAGACCCGCCGCAGCGGTGGCCGCCGACACGGCAGCCGAAAGCCCCAGGGAGCGCGCCAAGCTGCTGTTCGCCAGCTTCATGATGCTTTTCGTGGAGCTCGCCCTGATCAGGTGGGTGACCGCGAACAACGTCTACGTGACCAAGGCCACCAACTTCGTCCTGCTCGCCAGCTTCCTCGGCATCGGCATCGGCTTCCTGAACGCCCGGACCCGGCGCGACTACCTCCGCTGGACGCCGGTGGCGCTGCTGCTGCTGGTGTCCTTCGTGCTCGCGTTCCCGGTGATCCTGCAGACGCTGAACGGCCCGCACCCGTTCCAGGGCCTGCAACGGCGCCGCCGGCGCTGCCGCAGCCGGTCAGCCTCGGCGTGGTCTTCGTGCTGGTGGTCGGCCGTGATGGCAGGCCTCGGCCAGGGCACCGCCCGGCTCTTCGTCGGGTTCCGGCCGCTGCGCGCCTACCGGTTCGACATCCTGGGCAGCCTCGCCGGGATCGCGGCCTTCACCGGCGCTGTCCTTCCTCGACCAGCCGCCCGGCACCTGGGGCGTCATCGCCTGCGCCGGGCTGCTCGTCCTGCTCGCCCCCACGATCCGCTGGTGGCAGTTCCTCGCCGTCGGCGGCCGTGGCGACCCTGCTGCTGCTGGAGTCGGTCGTGCCGGCGCAGGAGTGGTCGCCCTACAACAAGCTGTCGTACAACCAGACGCACGGCGCGACCGGCGCGCTGTACGTGTCCGCGAACAACATCCCCTACCAGGCGGCCCGTTCGCTGGCCGTGATGCACAAGCAGAAGGCGTTCTACTTCTACCCCTACCGGCACGTCACCAAGGCGTCGCTGGGCAACGTCCTGATCATCGGGTCCGGGACGGGCAACGACGCGGCCGTCGCCCTGTCCGAGGGCGCCCGGCACGTCGACACGGTGGAGATCGACCCGTTGCTGGTGCGGCTCGGCAACATGCACCCGAACCACCCCTACTCCAGCCCCAGGCTGACCGCGCACATCGACGACGGGCGCGCCTACCTGCAGGACACCTCGCAAGCACTACAACCTGATCCTGTTCGCGCTGCCCGACTCGCTGACCGCCCTGGCCGGGCAGTCGGGGATCCGGCTGGAGAGCTACCTGCTCACCGAGCAGTCGCTCCAGGCGGTCCGCGCCCACCTGGCACCGGGCGGCACGTTCGCGATGTACAACTACTACGCGCCGTTCCTGGAGAGCCGGTACGCCGTCCACGATCGAGGACGCGTTCGGGCGGACGCCCTGCGCCGAGGTCGGGCCGCCGCTCGGCGGCCGCCGCCTGGCCGTGCTCACCGTGCACCCGAGCGGCCCGGTGCCGAACTGCGCCAGCTTCTGGCACGGCACGCAGGATCGCCCCGGCCACCGACGACCACCCGTTCCCCTACCTGCCGGGCAACAACATCCCGAAGCAGTACCTGTGGATGATCGCGGCCATCTTCGCCGCGTCGCTGCTGCTGGTCCGGGTCGGCGGTGGCGCGTTCCCCGGATGCGGACCTACGTCGACCTGGCCTTCATGGGGGCCGCGTTCCTGCTCCTGGAGACCAAGAACATCGTCCAGTTCGCGCTGCTGTTCGGCACCACCTGGCTGGTGAACTCGCTGGTCTTCGCGGGCGTGCTGGTCGCCGTGTACCTGGCCGTGGAGACCGCGAGCCACCTCCGGCTGCCACGCCCGGCGGTGCTGTACTGCCGCGCTCATCGCGTCGCTCGCCCTCACCTGGGTGATGCCCCAGGATTCGCTGGTGGGGCTGCCCATCGTGGCCCGCTTCCTCGCGGGCTGCGCACTGGCCTTCGCCCCGATCTACCTGGCCAACCTCATCTTCGCCCAGCGGTTCTCCGACGTGGCGACCACCGGGGAGGCCTTCGCGGCCAACCTGCTCGGGGCCATGGTCGGCGGGGTCCTGGAATACGTCGCCCTGATCACCGGGTACCGGTTCCTGCTGATCGTCATCGGCGTGCTCTACGGCCTGGCGTTCCTGACCAGCCGGTTCCTGGCCGGGCGAAGTCGCGGGTGGGGTCAGCGGGGCCGGCGATGCAGGCCGCCGCGGGCGTGCGCTAGGCTGCACCCGTGCGCACGCAGCTTCTGGTTTTGGTATGGCTACCGGCCCGGCTACCCGGACGGTCGCCCGCCAGGCACTGCGCTGACGCGAAACGACCTGACGACAAGCCCCGGGCCGGAAGGCCCGGGGCTTGTTTGCTGTCAGAACCCGGCGAAGAAACCCAGGAGGAGACCCGATGGTCGTGGTGATGGCCCCGGAGGCCACGCAGGAGGACGTCGACGCGATCGTTGACCTGGTACGCACGGCGGGCGGCGAAGCGTTCGTCAGCCGCGGCGTGTCCCGCACGATCGTCGGCCTGGTCGGTGACGTGGAGCAGTTCGGCGCGCTCAACCTGCGCAGCCGCAGCGGCGTCCTCGACGTGGTGCGGATCTCCGTCCCGTACAAGCTGATCAGCCGGGAGCACCATCCGGACCGGTCGGTGATCAGGGTCGGCGGCGTGCCGATCGGCCCGGACACCCTCACCGTGATCGCCGGGCCGTGCGCGGTGGAAAGCCACGAGCAGACCCTGACCGCCGCGAGGATGGCCAAGGCGGCGGGCGCGTCGCTGCTGCGCGGCGGCGCGTTCAAGCCGCGCACCTCCCCGTACGCCTACCAGGGCCTGGGCGAGGACGGGCTGAGCATCCTCGCCGACGTCCGCGCCGAGACCGGCCTGCCGGTGGTGACCGAGGTCATCGACCCGGGCAGCGTGGACCTGGTCGCCTCCTACGCCGACATGCTCCAGATCGGCACCCGGAACATGCAGAACTTCGCGCTGCTCCAGGCGGCCGGCTCGGCGGCCAAGCCCGTCCTGCTCAAGCGCGGCATGAGCGCCACCATCGAGGAGTGGCTGATGGCGGCGGAGTACATCGCCCAGCGGGGCAACCTCGACATCGTGCTGTGCGAGCGGGGCATCCGGACGTTCGAGACCGCCACCCGCAACACGCTGGACATCAGCGCGGTGCCGGTCGCGCAGCGGCTGTCGCACCTGCCGGTCATCGTGGACCCCTCGCATTCCGGCGGCCGCCGCGACCTGGTCCTGCCGCTCACCCGGGCGGCGATCGCGGTGGGCGCCGACGGCGTGATCATCGACGTGCACCCGGAGCCGAAGATGGCCATGTGCGACGGCGACCAGGCCCTGGTGGACGCCGACATCCGGCAGCTGGCCAGCATCGCCGCGAACCTGTCCCCGCTGATGGGCCGCACCCTCACACCGCCGCTTCCGCCCACCAGAGAACAGCAGGACAGACAGCCCAGCCCTGTGGCAGGCTGAGCGCCGAGGGGGCAGGCTCGCACGATCGGAGACACAGTGCATCACTGCTCCTGCCGCCCCACGGGCTCCTGCCGCCCCGCGGCCCGCCGTATCGGTATCGGACTGGCCGCGGCCGCGCTGGCTTCGGCCGCCTGGCTGCCCGGCGCGGCGGCCGCCAGCACCGGCTGGCAGGTCGCCTTTCAGGCACACACCGGGGCATCGACCATCTTCAACGGCCTGGTCGGCGTGTCCGCGTCCGGGAAGGCCAGCGCCTGGGCGGTCGGCGGCACCGACCTGTCCGGCGGCACGCCGGGGGCCCCGCTGGCCGAGCAGTGGAACGGCACGAGCTGGCAGGCCGCCACCCTGCCCAGCGGGCTGACCGGCACCCTGGGCGCGGTGAGCACACCTGCCCCGAACGACGCCTGGGCGGTCAGCCAGCTCACCGGGTACGCGCTGCACTGGGACGGGACGTCCTGGTCGGTGGCCAGGACGTGGCCCGAGCACCAGCTCGCCACCGAGATCACCGGTGTCACCGCGTTCAGCCCGGCCGATGTCTGGGTGTTCGGTGGCCCCGGGGCCTTTCCCGGCATCGGCACCTGGCACCTGCGCGGGAGCACCTGGCACAAGGTCACCGGGCTGGCCGGGGCCATCTCCACGGCGAGCGCCATCTCCCGGTCGGACATGTGGGCCATCGGCGCGGACAACGTCTCGCCCGATGACATCCTGCTGCACTACACCGGCGGCAGCTGGCAGCAGGTAACCAGCACGGCCCTGACCGGGCTGCAGTTCGACGAGCATCCTCGCACTTTCCGACACCGACGTGTGGGTCACCGCGGCACCGGGCGGCGGCCCGAAGCAGCAGTTGCTGCACTTCGACGGCACCCAATGGAGCAGCGTGCCGATCACCGTGCCGCACTCGGTGCAACTGGTCGGCATCGCCTCGGACGGTAACGGCGGGCTGTGGTTCAGCGGCTTCGGCACGTCTCCCGCGGCACCAGTGGGCCGTGCACCGGTCCACCGCCGGGACCTGGTCGAGCACCAGGCTGGCCGCGGGCCAGCACGGTTTACCGCCTCGCCCTCATCCCCGGCACCAAGTCGCTGTGGGGCGCGGGAGCGCTGGCCGCGGCGCCCGGCGCGGACGCCGCCATCTGGGGTCACGGCCCGGCCACCGGAGGCTGACACCAGCGCGGTAGCGCAGCTCAGGGCGGCCGCCTTGGCGGACAGCTTGCCTGCCAAGGCGGCCGGGCTCAGGAGCCGGTCGGGGCGGTACTCCTGGGCCACGCCGGCCAGTTCCTCCGCCAGGTCCCCCGCGTCCAGGCGGGCCTCGATCCGGCGCAGGTCGTCGATGCGTGCCTGGGTCTCCACGTGCCGTGGGGTCAGCAGCGTGCAGCAGTCCTGATCCGGCAGTTCGGAGAGCGCCAGCGTGCGGATCTGGCGCGCCTCCGCCATGATCTCCACCTTGTCGCGGCCGATCAGCGGCCGCAGGATGGGCAGCGCGACCGCGTCGTCCAGCGCCGTCAGGTTGGTCAGTGTCTGGCTGCTTACCTGCCCGAGCGAGTCGCCGGTGATCAGCGCCGCCGCGCCGAGGCGGGCGGCCAGCGCCTCCGCCGGTCTTCAGCATCAGCCGGCGCTGCGCCACGATCTGCAGCCGGCTGGCGCCGGACGCCGCGAGGCGCTGCTGGGTCTTGCCGAACGCGACCACGAACAACCGTGACCGCCCTGGAACCGGTCCAGCTGATGCATCAGGCCGTAGGCCTTGTACACCGACTCCGGGCCGGTCAGCGGCATGCCGGAAAAGTGCAGGAAGTCGCAGCGCAGGCCGCGGCGCATCATCCGGTACGCGGCGACCGGGGAATCGATCCCGCCGGACATGAGCACCAGCGCGTGGCCGCTCATCCCGACCGGCAGGCCGCCCTGGCCCGGCTGCCCGTCGGTGTAGACGAACACCTCACTGCTGGTCCACCTCGACGAACACCGTCGTTGTCCGGGTGCTTCAGGTTGACCGGGTACCCGTACTCCTGCTGGACCCGGGTCCCGATCTTGATGGCAAGCTCGGCCGAGGTGAGCGGGGAACCGCTTGTCGCGGCGGCGGGCGCGGACCGCGAACGAGCCGGTCTTTCCCGCCATCAGGGCGACCGCGGTGTCGATCGCGGCCTGGGGTTCCTTGGCCACCCGCACCGCCCGGCACACCCGCGCGATGCCCATGACGTCGCGGGCCCGTTCGGCGATCTTGTCCACCGCGGCTGCCGCCGCGGCACCGGTGCCCGGTGCCGTCGGCGGCCCGCAGCATGATCACCCCGTAGCGGCTGCCAGATCCGGACACCGAGGCCGAGGTCGTCCATGGCCTGCCGGATGTTCGTGTTCAGCAGGCGCTCGAACTGCTGCCGGTTGGCCCCCTTGAGCACGATCTCGCCCAGCTTGAGCAGCACGCAAGGCTCGCCCAGCGTGGGGGCTGGCCCGCGCCGCCTGGGCAGGCGCGGCGAGGGAGGTCCCGGACATCCCTCTAGTCTGCCAGCAGCGGGGCGTGGCAGCGCCGGAACGCGGCCCGGCACCGAATCGGGCCACGGCCGTGTCGATCCGGGCTGCGCCGTTCGACTCCAAGCAGAGGCCGGCGCCCTGGCCGGCCTGGAGAGGTGGTGCACGGTGAAGTACATGTTCCTGCTGTACGCGAACAAGCCTCTCGCCCGAGCCGGATACCGGCGAGGCGCGGCAGATGTTCGAGGCCTGGCACTCGGCGACCAGCGAGATGGCCGAGGCCGGCGTGCTGATCGACTGCGCGCCGCTGCAGCCGCCGTCCGCCTCGACCACGGTGCGGGTCCGCGACGGCGAGACGCTGCTCACCGACGGCCCGGCCGCCGAGATCAAGGAGCATCTTCGGTGGCTTCACCCTGGTCGAGTGCGCGGACCTGGACGAGGCCCTGAAATGGGCGGCCCGGATGCCGACCGCGTCCGAGGCAGGGTCGAGGTGCGCCCGATGGTCCAGGTGGTGGCGCCCGCTGAGCAGCCAGCCGGATAGCGAGGCGCTCGGCGAGCTGTTCCGGGCCCACTGGTGGGCCGCGGTCGCCGCGGTGACCCGCCAGGTAGGCGACCTTGAGGTGGCCGAGGACGCGGTGCAGGACGCCTGCGCCGCGGCCCTGGCCCAGTGGCCTGCCGACGGGCTGCCGGCGAGCCCGCGCGCCTGGCTGATCGGGACCGCGCGGCACAAGGCGCTCGACCGGATGCGGCGGGAACACCGCCGGGCGGGCAAGGAGGCCGAGGCCATGCGCGAGGCAGCCCCCACCGCCCCCGGCGGCCGGATGGACCGCGGGCACCGACGACGAGCTTGCGCTGATCTTCACCTGCTGCCATCCCGGCGCTTGATCCGGCCGTCCGGGTCGGGCTGACGCTGCGCTCGGTATGCGGGCTGAGCACCGCCGAGATCGCGGCCGCGTTCCTGGTTCCCGAGCCGACCATGGCGCAGCGCCTGGTCCGGGCCAAGCGCAAGATCCGGCAGGCCGGGATCGCGTTCCGGGTGCCGGGCGCGGGACGACCTGCCGGCCAGGCTCGGCGCGGTGCTCCGGGTGGTGTACCTGGTCTTCACCGAGGGGCACCTCGCCGCCGGCCGGCCGACGCACTGATCCGCGGCGACCTCTGCGACCAGGCGATCAGGCTCGCCCGGGCACTCGCCGCGACTGCTGCCCGGCGAGCCCGAGGTGACCGGCCTGCTCGCGCTGCTCCTGCTCACCGATGCGCGCCGTGGTGCCCGTCTCAGCCCCGACGGTGACCTGGTGGTGCTCGCCGAGCAGGACCGCAGCCGCTGGGACCGGGCCATGATCGCCGAAGGCGAGGAGCTCGTCGAGCGGGCCCTGCGGTGCAACCGTCCCGGCCCGTACCAGATCCAGGCGGCAATCGCGGCGTGCCATTCGGGTGCGGCCACCGCCGCGGACACCGACTGGCGGGAGATCGCCCTGCTGTACGGCGAGCTGCTCCGCTACGAGCCCTCGCCGATGGCCGAGGCGAACCGGGCCGTGGCCGTGGCGATGTCCGAGGGCCCGGCGGCCGGCCTGGTCATCCTGGACACGATCGGCGGCGATGCCCGGCTGGCCCGCTGGCCGCAACTGCACATCGCCCGCGCGGAACTGCTGCGCCGCCTGGGCCGCCGCGCCGAGGCAGTCGCGGCCTACGAGGCGGCGATCGCGCTGGACCCGCCCGCGCCGGAACGTGCCCACCTGACCCGGCGGATGCGCGAGTGGTGACCCGCCGGGGGGCGGCCGGAATCCCTTGGCGCCGCCGCGAGGGCGCGTGGCAGGGTGGGCTGCGTGACGAAGATCGAAGTGCGGGCGGCCACCGAAGCCGACCTGGCCGCCATCGCCGCCGTGGCCACCGCGACCGGGCAGGTCGAGGAGTGGTCCGGAACCGACCCGGCCTATGTCCGGCACCTGCTGGCGCACGGTCAGGTGCTGGTAGCCGGGCCCGCGCGCACGGTCACCGGGTTCGGCGCGACGCACCGGATCGGGGCCGGCCCCGCCGCCGTCACCATGCTGTGCGACCTGTTCGTGGACCCCGGGTCGCACGGCCGGGGCACCGGCCAGGCACTGCTGGCCGCGCTGTGGGAACCGGGCTCGCCGCGGATAACGTTCAGCAGCCTGCACGCCCATGCCCTGCCGCTGTACACCCGGGCGGGCCTGGACGCCTGGTGGCCGCTGCTGTACCTGGGCGGTGACGCCGGCGCGCTGCCGCACCCGCCGGGCTGGACGGTGTCCACGTCATCCCCGGCGGAGGTGGCCGCGCTGGAAGCCGGCTGGACCGGGATCGACCGGGCGGCCGACCACCGGGCCTGGGCCGCGCGGCCCGGCGGGCGGCCGGTCACCGCACGGCGCGGCACTACGGTGCTGGCGGCCGGCACCGTGGCCGGTGCGGGCGCCGAGTACGGCATCGCGCACCTGGCGCTGTCCCCGGCCGCCGGGGATGGCGAGGCGGCCGAGGCGATCCTGGCCGTGCTCGCGTCCCTCGATCCCGCCGGCGGCCGGGCCCGGGTCTGCCTGCCCGCGCCGCACCCGGCCACCCGGGCACTCCTGGCCGCGGGCTGGCACGTTGATTTCATGGATGTCTTCATGGCCACCGACCCGCGGCTGCTCGACCCGCGCCGCGCGGTCCCCTCCCCCGCCATGGCCTGACCCCGCGCGAAACAGCGTTGGGCCCGCCGTCGTGATCGCGGGCCTCAGGCAAGCCTGTGATCATCAGGCCCCGTGACGGGGAACGGCTGAGGAGCGCAGGGCTGCGGGTAGACGGCCGTGCTCGGCTGCCATAGCGTGAGCGACGCGGGTGAGGGGCGTGATGGGGACGAGCCCTGGCTATGTCGTCGGCCGCGAGCAAGAGCTCGCGGCGGTGAGCGCCTTCCTCACGGCTGTGCCCAACGGGCCACGTGCGCTTTTGCTCGAGGGCGAGGCTGGCATAGGTAAGACAACGGTGTGGCTGGCGGCTGTCCGGGCGGCTGACGATCGCGGATTCCGGGTGCTGCAGGCCCGGCCGGCCCAGAGCGAGTCAAGGCTTTCCTATGCAGCGCTCGCCGACATCGCCGGCGTCGCGTTCGATGAGGTCCGGGCAGCCTTGCCCGATCCTCAGGAGCGGGCGCTCGCCGCCATCTTGCTGCGCGACGCGACGGATGAGCCCGCCGACGCACGGGTAACAGCGACCGCGCTTGTGACCGTGCTGACGGTGCTCGCCGAAAGCTCTCCGGTGCTGCTCGCCGTCGATGATGTGCAGTGGCTCGATGGCGCCTCGGCGGGAGCGCTGGCCTTCGTGGCGAGACGGTTCCCGCGGCGGCTGGGCCTGCTGGTGACCCGGCGGACCGAGGGCGTCGCCGGCGTGCCGCTTGGCCTGGACCGTGCGCTGCCCGGGGAGGGGCTTGAGCGCCTTGTCGTCGGCCCGCTGTCACTGGCGGCGCTGCGCCAGGTGATCAGCGAACGGCTGGGAGCGGCAATCCCGCGGCCAGTGCTCGCCCGGATCGCCGATGCGTCGGGCGGCAATCCCTTCTATGCGGTCGAGATCGCACGAGGCATACCCGGCGACGCAAGCACGGGCCAGCCACTGCCTGTGCCGCCTGGGATGTCCAAGCTGGCGATGGAGCGGATCAACTCGCTCTCGCGTGCGGCGCGGGAGGCGGTCCTGGTGGCCGCGTCGCTGTCGCACCCGACAGTCGCGACAGTGAGCAGTGCGCTGACCACGCTTCCCGGGGACGCTGACGTATCGCCGGCGATCGTCGAGGCGGAGGACGCCGGGGTGCTGGTCACCGAGCGTGGTCGCATCCGTTTCACTCATCCGCTGCTGGCCTCCGCGGTGCAGGGATCCGTTTCTGACCTGCGGCTCCGTCAGATGCACCGCCGCCTTGCTGAGGTCGTCACCGATCCCGAAGAGCAAGCTCAGCACCTCGCCCAAGCAGCGTCCGCTCCAGACGACCAGACCGCGGCCGTGGTTGAGGCGGGTGCGCGAGAGGCGGCACTGCGCGGGGCGTATGACGCCGCTGCCGAGCTTTTCGAGGCCGCCCGCCGGCTCACGCCTGCCGGCAGGCAGGACGATCTCGCGCGCCGAACGCTTGGCCATGCGCTCGCGGCCCTGAAGGGCGGCGATGTGGCGACCGCCCGCGGGCTGGCCGTCAGCGCCGGCACCGGCGGATTGCCGTCTGCACTGAATGTGGAGAGGTTCCGGCTGCTCGCGGAGGTGGAATGGGACGACGGCGCGACGAAGCTGTCGACCGATTATCTGGAGCGGGCCCTGGCGGCCGCAGCGGATGACCGCGAGCTCAGCGCCGGGATCCTGACGAGACTGGTCATGGCGGGCATGCCGGCGGATCCCGCCCGGGCGCTCGGGCATGCCGAGCGGGCGATGGGCATCCTCAGCGAGGATCGCGAGCCGGAATTGCTCGCCTCCATCCTCATCGACCGTTTCCTGGCCGGGGTGTTTCTCGGGCGAGGCGCACGGCGCGAGTTGCTCGAGCGGGGCCTGGCGCTCGAAGCCAAGGCAGGGCCTGCTGTTTACCCGCACCCTGTCCCGCTGATCTGGTTCCAATGCGTTGACGACATCGAGGGCACCGTGGCCCGGCATGCCCGCGAGGACACCTGGGCGCGCGAGCGTGGCGACGACCGGATGCGTGCGGAGCGTCTCGGTTACCTCGCGATGGTGGAGCTGCGGGCTGGGCAATGGGACCTGGCCGAACAGCACGCCGAGCGGAGCTGCGAAACCCTCGGCGAGGGCGATGTCAGCGGAAGATCCGCCCACGCGTTCGCCTGGCGGTCATTGATCGATGCCTACCGAGGCAGGGTCGACCGTGCGCGAACGACGCTTCAGCCGCTCGTCGCGGAGGCGGCGCGGACGGAGAAGGCATGGTGGGGGGCAATCCTGCTCAGCGTGCTGGGCTTCGTGGAGTTCGCCGCGGGCAATCACGGGGCGGCTGATGATGCCTTGATGAAGATGCGCGATCTGCTCGACGGAATCGGCATCAAGGACGGGCTACTCGAGCGCACCGAGCCGTTCCACGTCGAGTCGCTGATCTCACTCGGGCAGCTCGACCGTGCCCGTGAAGTGCTCGCGCGGCTTGAGGAGCGGGGGCGGACGATTCCGCGAGCATGGATCGATATCACTGTTCCCCGGGCTCGGGCGCTCATCCTCGCCGCGGAGGGCGATCCGGCAGCGGCATTGACCGCATTGGATGAGCTCGATTTCACCGCTGCCTCGCGGCTGCCGTTCGAGCTCGCCTCTGCGTGGCTGGTCAAAGGTCGCCTGCATCGCCGGCTCAAGCAGCGGAAGCTGGCGGCACAAGCATTCACTGAAGCCCGCACCACGTTCGAGTGGCTCGGCGCCCCGACATGGGCGCAGCAGGCCAGCAGCGAGCTCGCCCGGGTCGGTCCGCGGCGCCGCGCGCCGGATGAGCTGACCGCAACCGAACTGCGGGTGGCCGAGCTCGCCGCGACCGGGATGACCAACCGCGAGGTCGCGCAGGTGACCTACATGAGCGCCAAGACCGTCGAGGCACACCTCGCCAGCGTCTACCGCAAGCTCGGTATCCGCTCGCGGGCCCAGCTCGGCGCCCGTGTGGCCGCGCCAGGACTGACTGGCCCACCAAGAACGTAGGGAAACGCCCGATTCGGTGGCCGGGCTGCCGCCCTAGCGTCGTGTCCATGGCACAGCGAGCAGCGGCGGAACCACGCCAGACCTACCTGGTCGAGAACTACCATCCTGGGCTCGGCGCCGAGGAGCTTCGCCAGATCGTCTCGCGCATCCGCGATGCGGTAGCGGAGATGACCCGGGACGGAAAAGCGATCCATTGCCTGCGCTCAACAATCGTGCCAGCCGACGAGTCCTTCCTCTGCGTCATCGAGGCCGCATCTGAGGAGCTCGCGCGGGAGGCATACGCACGCGCGGGCGTCTCATTCGATCGGATCTCACCGGCGCTTATAGAGGAAGGCTAGACGCAAGCAGATGATGTTCCTTGACTGCCCGGCCTACCTGGACGAGGAAGGCGCTGCACGGTGCGGCCTTCCCGCCGAGGTTTGCGACCGGTTCACCATGCGCTCAACCAGCGGGCCCATCGACAGCGTGAAGATCTGTTGCCCGTCCGGCCACTGGTTCAACGGGCCGGTCGAATCCCTTACCTGGCACGCAGATCGCGGCATCGAGCAGGCCGCCGCGCCAGTTCAGCGTGCCATCCATGACACCTGCGCCCGCCGCCCGGCGGGCCAGCCATCACATACACGGAGGTCACCATGAAAATCCGCGCAACCATCGCTGCCATCGGCGCCACCGCCGCACTCGGCCTGACCGGAGCGGTCCTGCTGCCCGCCGCCGCCGGCGCCGGCACCGTGACGCACACCCTGACGTTCACCTCCGTACAGAAGTCGCAGGTGAAGTTCTCCAGCACCTCCAGCGGCAGCGCAGACCTGGACGTCAACAAGGCCGGCAAGGCCATCGGCTTCGACATGCTCAACTTCACCGTCAACCCGGCGACCGGCAAGGTCGCGGCCGGCGTCACCCTCGACACCACTGGCGGCTTCCTCTACGGCGTGCTGCAAATGTCCAGCGGCCCGGTCATCCACGGCACGGTGACCGGCGGAACCGGCGCCTTCGCCGGCGCCACCGGGACCATCACGGCCACGCAGAAGACAGCCACCAGGACCGCCGTCACCATCACCTACCACACCTAGTGAAACTGCGGGAGCATCCGGCCCTGTGTGCAAGTGACCGTAGCGGTTTCATGGGGCCGGATTCACCCGTCGAACACACTCGGGCCAGTGGCCGTCAGGCAGGGGTGACGGCGCAGAGGATGCGGTTCTCGCCGTACTGCCAGAGCGTGCCGATCTCGGCGAACCCGGCGGCGCGCAGTGCCGCGACGTGCTCGATGAGCAGCACCGACTCCGAGCCGTGGTGGTCCTCGCTGAGCCTGCGGCGCTGCCGCTCGGCGGCGGGCCCGGCCAGTTCCGGATCCGCGGTCGCCGCTTCCCACCAGGCCTTCCAGTCCTCCTGGTGCTCCCGGCCGCCGAGCTGACGGTGGACCGCGCGCTCGCTGACGGCGTCCCCGAGGCGGGCGAGGACCGGGACCGCCCGGGCGTCCTCCTTGAGGTGGTCGCCGTCGAGCACCAGCCCGCCCGGGCGCAGCGTGGTCGCCAGCTCGGCGTACATGGCCCACAACTGGGCCGCGTCCAGCCAGTGCAGCGCGGTGGTGCTCACCGCCACGTCCGGCGCCCGGTCCAGCCCCAGCGCGGCCGCCCAGCCGGGTTCCCGCAGGTCCTGGTCGGCGAAACGGAGCCCGGAACGGCCGCCGTAGGCGGCGCGGCCGAGCGCCAGCAGCAGCGGGTCGGAGTCGACGGCCACCACGCGCGCGGCCGGCATCCGGTCGAGCAGCCGGACCGCGAGCGAGCCGGGGCCGCAGCCGAGGTCAAGCACCAGCGGGTCGTCCCGGCCGGCCCCGGCCTCGACCGCGTCGATGAGCACGGTGAACCGCTCTTCGCGGTCGGGCATGTACCACTCTTGCTGGGCGTCCCAGCGGCTGATCCACTGCACGGCCAGGTCCGGGTCCAGGTCCACCGCGCGGCGCCCCCTTCCGATCGCCGGCGGCTGTGCCGCCGCAGTCCCCAACCTAGATCTTGAGCCGGGAACTTCCACCGGATTTGTGCCATGCACCGGCCGCGGGTTCCTCCCCGGGCGCGGCGAGCCGGGCACAGTGCCACAATTTCCCCATGGAGCCTAGCCAGGCCATCTCGGGCGGGCCTGGAACTGCCCACAGCCCCGGCGGGGGCCCCCGCCCCGATGCGGCCGCGCGCCCCCCCGGCGCGGCCCCGCCCGCCACCCGCCGCTCCGGCATCCCCGCCCCGGTCACCGCCCTGGTGGGCCGCCGCAGAGAATGTGAGGGCGTCACCGCTGCCCTGGATTCCAGCCGCCTGGTGACCTTGATGGGCCCCGGCGGGGTCGGCAAGAGCAGGCTGGCGCTCGCGGTCGCGGCACAGCTGCAGGCGCGGTTCGGCGGCCAGGCCTGGTGGGTCGAATTAGCGCCGGTCACCAGGGACGACATGGCCGCGCAGGCGATCGCGGACGCGATCGGGGCCAGGGACGCCACCGGCCTCGACCTGGCCGAGTCCATTGCGGCGCGGATCGCCGATCACCCCGCGCTCATCGTCCTGGACAACTGTGAACACCTGACCGGCGGCTGCCGTGAGGTGGCCGACCGCCTGCTCACCAGGTGCCCGCGGCTGCACATCCTGGCGACCAGCCGCGAGCCGCTGGGCGCGGCCGGTGAGTCGCGATGGCCGCTGCCGCCGCTGACCGTCCCGCCGCTGGCCGAGCGCCCGCAGGCGTCGCCGGCCGAGGAGCAGGACGGCGCCATCGCCGCGACCGGCGCGGCGGCGCTGCTGGCCGGCTCCGAGGCGATGCAGTTCTTCCTGGACCGGGCCCGGGCCGTGCTGCCCGGTTTCGAGATCACCGACGGCAACGCCGAGCTGATCGGCCAGTTGTGCCGCCAGGCTCGACGGCCTGCCGCTGGCCATCGAACTGGCCGCGGCGAAGCTGCGGGTGATGGCGGTCAGCCAGGTGCTGGCCGGCCTGGACGACGTGTTCAAGCTGCTGGTGGGCGGCCGGCAGGGCGCACCGGTCCGGCATCAGACGCTGCGGGCCGCGCTGGACTGGAGCTACGACATGCTCCAGCCCGCGGAGCAGGCGGCGCTGCGCCGGCTGTCGGTGTTCGCCGGCTCGTTCTGGCCGCGGCGCAGCAGGTCGCGACGCCCGGCAGCGTCCGCGACGCTCGGCGGCACCGATCCGGCGGACGTGCTGGACCTGCTGGCCCGGCTGGTCGACCGGTCGCTGCTGGTGGTCGAGCACACCCCGGCGCAGGCCAGGTACCGGATGCTCGCCACCGTCCGCCGGTACGGCGCCCGACCGGCTGACCGAGGCGGGTGAGTTCCCGGCGGCGAGCGAGGCGACTGCTTCGGCTGGTACCTGGACCTGGCCGAGCGGACCGAGACCGAACTGGCCGGGCGGGACCAGGCCCAGGCGGCGGAACGGCTGCACGCCGAGGTGCACAACCTGCGTGCCGTGCTCCAGGCCGCGCGTGACCGGAAGGACATCACCGCACCCTGCGGCTGGCCACCGCGCTGTGCAGGTTCTGGTACCTGCGCGGCCATTACCGGGAGGGCCGGGACTGGCTGGACTGGGCCCTCGCCGCCCCCGCGGGGCACCCGCCGAGGTGCGGGCCAAGGGGCTTCGGTGCAGCGGCATGCTCGCGCACCTGCAGTGCGAGTACCCGGCGGCGGTGCGCCGGCTGGAGGGCGCGCTCGCGCTCTACCGCGAACTCGGCGACCGGGGTGGCGTCGCGGGGATCCTGTCGTCGCTGGGCAGTGTCGCCCGGGAGCAGAGCCGGTACGCACGGGCCAGGGAACTGCAGACGGAGGCACTCGCCGAGTTCGAGGCGCTCGGTGACCGCCGCGGCATGGCTGGCGCCCGCGACTCGCTCGGTTTCGCCGCGTGGCTGGAGGGTGACTTCGGCACCGCAACCGCAGAAAGCACCCGGGCGCTGGTGGCGTTCACCGAGCTTGGCGACGCGGAGGGCGCCGCGGGCGCGGAACTGAACCTGGGCGTGGCGGCCATGTACCGGGACGAGCACGAGGCCGCCGCCGCCGCGCTGGCCCGCAGCAGGGAACTCTCCGAGCAGGTCGGGTTCCGCGAGGGCGTCGCGTGGGCGCTGCACGAGCGCGGCCTGCTCGCGGTGCGGCGCGGCGAGCCGGGCGCCGCCGCGCTGCTGCACGAGGCGCTGGAGATCCACCGCGACCTCGGCGACCGCTGGCGGGTGACGAGCGTGCTCGACGACCTGGCCGCGGCGGCGCTCGCCGGGCAGCCGCCCGATCCGGCCCGGGCGGCACGGCTGCTCGGCGCGGCCCAGCACATCAGGGAGGCGATCGGCACCGCCATCGCGCCCTGCGAGCGCGCGGACCATGCCAGGACCGAGGCGTCCGCCCGGGCGGCGCTCGGTGAGGCCGCCTTCACCGGCCTCACCCGGTCGGGCGCGGCCGGGTCGCTGGACGACGTGCTGGCGCGGCCCGCCTCCCCCGGTTCCGCTCCGGTGCTGCCCGATGCGGGCGCGGCGGCCGTCCCCGGCTCTGATTCTGCTGCCGAACGCACCCCCGGGGCCGCCCGCCGCCCGCAGGACCGGCCGCCGCCGGTGGCACGGGCTGGAGCCGGGGACCGGCCAGGCCCGCCGCCCCCGGCGGGCCTGGCGGCCACCGGGACGCTGCGGCTCAGGCTGCTCGGGGAGGCAGCCGTGCACCTGGCCGGGCGGCTGCTGGCCCCCGCCGACTGGGGCTACGCCAAGCCCAGGGAACTGCTCTGCCTGTTCGCCAGTTCCCCGCCGCTGTCGCGGGAGCAGATCGGCCTCGCACTGTGGCCCGAGCTGGCCGAGAGCCAGTTGCGCAACGCCCTGCACAGTGCGCTGCGGCAGTTGCGGCGCACCCTGGGGGACGGTGGCTGGGTCGGTTTCGCCGACGGCCGTTACGCGCTGGATGAGTCGCGGCCGCTGGACTGCGACCTGCATGACTTCGAGCGGGCGATCGCGGCGGCCAGGGCCGCGCAGCCCCCGGCGGCCGCGCTGCCGCAGTTGCGCCGCGCGATCGCGGCCTACGGCGGCGACTTCCTGGCCGGCAGCACCGCCGGGGACTGGGCCGCCACCCGGCGCGCCGGGCTGCGCCGGGCCTACGAGCGCGCGCTCGGTGCGGCGGGCCGGCTGCTGATGGCCGACGGACAGGTCCGCGAGGCGATCGACGTGTACCGCCGGGCGATCGCGCACGAACCGCTGGACGAGGCGGCCCACCGCGCCCTGATGGAGTGCTGGGCCGCGGCCGGCCAGCCCGCCCGGGCGACTGCGCCACTACGAGGAACTCCGTGACCTGATCCGCGCGGAGGTCGGCGGGGCGCCGGCGGCGCAGACGACGGCGCTCTACGAGCGCCTGCGCGACGCCGCCCGCTGACGGGCCCGCCCACTGCGTTCCGCATGAAAGTGACGTTCACCATCAAAGATGCTCATGAACGTCACGTTCATCACTGACGGCTGCCCCGTTCATCTGCCCCGGCCGGCCTCGGTGCCGTCGCTGGCGCAAGCAGTGGCCGGGCCCCGCGCGGGCGGGCTCCGCGCGCAGGCGGGCTCCGCGACGCCGCCCGCTGATCCGCGCCGCCGCTGCGCCACACCGCCCGCGCCGCCGCTGCCCCGCGCCGCCGCTGGCTGTGCTGCCGGGCTGCACCCCACAGCGTTTCCCACAGCGTCCCCCCGCGCTTCCCCCCGATGCCCCGCGTAGCGTCCCGGGGTGTCCCGGCTGGCCGCCCGCTGAGAACATGCCGCTGCCACCTATCAGCATGGCCGTCCGGGATTAGAAAGCCCGCTGCGGTGCCCCGGACCAGCCACCGGGGTACCGCAGCGGTTCCATGGTCGGCCGGCGTGATGGGAGGGGCGGTTGACCGAGGCTCCGGATCTGATCGAGCCACCCGCTGCCCGCGAGCCGGCCGAGGTCCTGCTGCTTGCCTGTGCCGCCCTCACCGACGGCGACCTGGAGGCCGCCGTCGCGCTGTATGAGCCGGATGCCACGCTGTCCTGGGGGCAGGACCATGCGGCGGCGGGCCACGCGGCGATCCGCGAGGTCCTGGCCGGGGTGATGGACATGCGGCTGCCGTTGCGCGCCCGGGCCGTACGGGTGCTGCGGGCCGGGCCACTGGCCCTGGTCACCGGCGAACGGGCGCTGACCGGGACCGGCCTGGACGGCGTGGCGGTCACGCTGACCGGCCCCGCCACGCTGATCGCGCGGTGCCAGCCCGACGGCACCTGGCTCACCGCCGCCGACCAGTGGCTGCCCTACCCGGGCCCCATCGCGGTCGCGGTGCCGCCCGGCGGTTAGGCCGCGGGCGGCCGCCCCATCGCCGTGGCCGGCCGCCCGCCCAGCAGCTACTGCGCGCCCGGGCGCGCCGCGGCGAGGGGCACCGCGGCGGTCCCGCGGGCCGCCATCGCATGGCCCGGATCGGTGGCAGGGCGAGGACCACCGCGGAGCTGAGCACGGCCCAGGCGGCGCCCGCGCCCAGCACCGGGGTGATCCCGGCCACCTGCGCCACCGGCCCGGCCAGCGCGAGGCCGAGCGAGCCCGGCCGGGGCTGGACGCTGCACCAGCTCTGCGTGGCCGGGCAGCGCGGCCGCGCCGGGGTGACCCTGGCCTGCCAGGAGCCGGTCAGCCGAAAAAGACCTCGGCCTCCGCGTAGCGCTCCGGCGGCACCAGCTTGAGCTCCCTGGTGGCCTGGCCGAGCGGGGTACGGATGATCTCGGTGCCGCGCAGCGCCACCATCATGCCGAACGCACCGTCGTGCACCGCCTCGATCGCGTGCACCCCGAACCGGGTGGCCAGCACCCGGTCGAACGCCGTCGGGGTGCCGCCGCGCTGGATGTGGCCGAGCACCGTGGCCCGGGCCTCCTTGCCGGTCCGCTTCTCGATCTCATTGGCCAGCAGCTGGCCGACGCCGCCGAGGCGGACATGGCCGAAGGCGTCGAGCCGCTGGTCGGACAGGGCCAGCTCGTCCTCCTCCGGCCGGGCGCCCTCGGCGACCACCACGAGCGGCGCGTAGCGGGTCTGGAACCGGTGTTCCACGTACGCGCACACCTTCTCCAGGCTGAACGGCCGCTCCGGGATGAGGATCACGTTGGCACCGCCGGCCATTCCCGCGTGCAGCGCGATCCAGCCCGCATGGCGGCCCATCACCTCGATGATGAGGGCACGGTGATGGCTTTCCGCGGTGGTGTGCAGCCGGTCGATCGCCTCCATCGCGATGTTGACCGCGGTGTCGAAGCCGAAGGTGTAGTCGGTCGCGCCGATGTCGTTGTCGATGGTCTTGGGCACGCCGACCACCAGCACACCCTCGGAGTACAGCGTCGCTGCCACCCCGAGGGTGTCCTCGCCACCGATCGCCACCAGCGCGTCCACGCCGAGCCCGGCCAGGTTGGCCCTGATCCGCTCCAGGCCGGACCGGCCGCCCGAGGCCGCGCTGTCCGCCAGCGGGTTGGTCCGCGAGGACCCCAGGATCGTGCCACCGCGCGGCAGGATGCCCCGCACCGCCTGGATGTCCAGCGGGACCGTGTCGCCCTCCAGCGGACCGCGCCATCCGTCGCGGAAACCGAGGAACTCGTAGCCGTACTCTGGTATCCCCTTCCGGACCAAGGCGCGGATCACGGCATTCAGCCCAGGACAGTCGCCACCACCGGTCAGCACTCCGATTCGCATGGGAGCAACATTAGCCGTCATGAGTGTTCTCGCGATTGACGCCGGAACAACGGGCGTGACCGCTTTGGTCGTTGCCACGGACGGGACCGTGGCCGCCCGCGGTTACCAGGAGTTCCGGCAGTACTACCCGCGCCCCGGCTGGGTGGAGCACCTGCCGGAGGACATCTGGC
Source organism: uncultured Actinomycetes bacterium (assembly GCA_963725125.1). Taxonomy (GTDB): domain Bacteria; phylum Actinomycetota; class Actinomycetes; order Streptosporangiales; family Streptosporangiaceae; genus DASXKD01. The sequence goes on along the minus strand of CAVRXW010000015.1, from coordinate 98,171 downwards.
AGGCCACCCTGGCGGCCTGCCGCCAGGCCCTGGAGCAGGCGGGCGCCGGGGCGCGGGCGGTCACCGCACTCGGCATCACGAACCAGCGGGAAACGGCGGTGCTGTGGGACCGGGTGACCCTGGCCGCGCCGCGGCGCGCCATCGTCTGGCAGGACCGGCGGACCGCCCGGCTCTGCGACGAACTGCGGGAGGAGGGGCACGAGGACCGGGTCAGCGAGCTGACCGGCCTGCGGCTGGACCCCTACTTCACCGGCACCAAGCTGACCTGGCTGGCCACGGCGGAGCCGGCCATCTGGGCGGGCCTGGCGGACGGCTCACTCGCGGCGGGCACCGTGGACTCCTACCTGATCGCCCGGCTCACCGGCGGCAAGCGGCACGTCACCGACGCGTCCAACGCGTCCCGGACGCTGCTGTTCGACATCACCGCGGGAGCCTGGTCCGCCGAACTGTGCGAGTTGCTGCGGGTCCCGGCCACGGCGCTGCCTGAGGTGGTGCCGTCCACCGGCGTCGCCGGGCAGACCGACCCGGCCGCCTTCCTCGGGCTGGAACTGCCCATCGCGGGCATTGCCGGCGACCAGCAGGCCGCGTTGTTCGGCCAGGCGTGCTTCTCGCCGGGCGATGCCAAGTGCACCTACGGAACCGGGTCGTTCGTACTCGCCAACACCGGCGGCACGGTGGCCCGCCCGGGTAACGGGCTGCTGTCCACGGTCGCCTGGATGGACGGCACGGGCAGGCTGACCTACGCGCTGGAAGGCTCGGTGTTCGTGACCGGGGCTGCGATCCAGTGGCTGCGGGACGGGCTGGGGCTGCTGGACGATGCCGCGCAGAGCGAGGCACTGGCCGCCGCGGTCCCGGACAGCGGCGGGGTGGTGTTCGTGCCGGCCCTGACCGGGCTCGGGGCACCGGACTGGGATCCCGACGCACGGGGCGCGATCTTCGGCATCACCCGGGGCACGACCCGGGCGCACCTGGTCCGCGCCACGCTGGAGGCGATCGCCTTCGAGGTCCGTGACGTGTTCGATGTGATGGTCACCGGGGACTGGCGGGCGGGGCGCGCACTGCGCGCGGACGGCGGGGCCAGCGCCAACGGCCTGCTCATGCAGCTACAGGCCGATCAGCTCCAGGTCCCGGTGGAGCGGCCGGAGATCATGGAGACCACCGCCCTGGGCGCGGCGTTCCTCGCCGGGCTGGCCACCGGCGTGTGGTCGTCACCCGCGGAACTGGCCGGCACCTGGCGGCTCGGCCAGCGGTTCGAGCCGCGGGCCCGCGACGACGCAGGCCACGAGCGCTGGCGGCACGCGGTGGCGCGCACCAAGGGCTGGGCCACCGGCTGACGCCGCGGTCGGCTGAGCCGGCCTTCAGACGGTGACACGGCTTTCTTCCTCACGCCGGAGTGCGCCGATCCGCATCACCCGGGCAACCGAGATCAGGGCCACACCGAGCAGCAGGTACCCGATCGGCAGATGCCATTCCTGCGGCTCGTACCAGTCCAGGCCGGGATAGTGGACCGCGCTGAGGAAGATCGCGGTCTGCGCGGACGACTCGATGGCCGCAGCGGCCAGCGAGCCCGCGAATAGCCACCAGCCAAGCCAGCGGACCCGTGCGGCTGTGGCGGCGGAATACAGCACACGGGGCCGCCCGGCCACCAGCAGCAGCCCGCGCAGCCGCAGCAGGAAGACCACCACCACAAGCACGAAAGGCACGGCGGCCAGCACGGACGCCAGCCGCAGCGCCGCGCCCGGATGGCCGACGCAGAGCAGGACGCTGTTCAGGTCGGCCTGGCTGCCCCGGGCCAGCCCATCCACGCCGAGCACAGGCGGCCGCCGGCCGTACGGCAGGGTGCTCGCGGGCGCCACGGTGCACACTGGCCCGGCGAAGGGACGCTGCCGGAGGAGCAGGCTGCTGAGCAGCAGATAGGCGAGCAGCACCCCGATCACGGTGGCGATCGGCTCCACCGGCTCGCCCGGCGGGCGGTCCTTGCGCACGGCTGGCTATCTCCTCATATGCCACTGGAAATGGCGCAACCTTAGCGCCGCAGCGCGGAGCATGGCGGAAGAAACCTGTCATGTGCTCAGGGTGCGGGCAGACACCGTGCCTAGGAGGGCCCGGGGGTCGAACTGGGGACCGCATCCGGCTTGGCGGCACCGTCCGGATGGGGCGCGCCGTCCTGGTGCGCCGTGCCGCCGGGCCGGGCCCGCTTCTTGGCCCGCTGCGCGTCCTCGTCCACGTACTCCTGGCCGGACAGGCTCATGACGGCGTACATGATCTCGTCGGTCACCGCGCGCAGCACCAGCCGGTCCGACTTCAGGCCCGCGTACCGCGAGAAGTCCAGCGGCTTGCCGAACCTGACCCCGGGCCGGATCGACAGCCGGGGCAGCAGCCGCCCCGGCGGCTGGAGCTCGAAGGTCCCGATCATGGCGCACGGGATCACCGGTGCCCCCGACTCCAGCGCGAGCCTGCGCCACCCCCGTCTTGCCGCGGTACAGGCGGCCGTCCGGCGTCCGGGTGCCTTCCGGGTAGATGCCGAGCAGTTTCCCCTCGGCCAGTACCCGCAGGCCGGTGCGCAGCGCCCGGTCGCTGGCCGCGCCGCCCGACCGGTCCACCGGAATCTGCCCGACACCGTGGAAGAAGGCCTTGCTGATCAGGCCCTTCAGCCCGCGTCCGGTGAAGTACTCGGACTTGGCAAGGAACGTCACCTTGCGCGGCAGCGGCAACGGGCCGAAGAAGTGGTCGGAGAACGAGAGGTGGTTCCAGGCGAGGATCGCCGGCCCTTCGCGCGGCACGTTGTCCGACCCCTCTGACCACGGCCGGAAAAAGATCGCGAGGAGGGGGCCGAGGATCGCTTTGACCACCCAGTAACCCATGTCCACATGGTCCCACGTCCCGCCGGCCACCGGCAGTCCCTGCCCGCAGGGACTTGCGCCTGCCGGGCTCTGCCCGGCGGGCAGGCTTTCCTGGCCATGCCCGGCTCCTGCCTATCGGCGTGCGCTCTGTCGCACTCGCGTGCGACGATGCCAGAGAGCGCAGGCGCGAGAGGACGGCCGTCATGCCAGTGATGCCGGGGGCGGAGCCCTTCTTCCACTCCGGAGGCAATACCGGGGTCCTGCTCTGTCACGGGTTCACCGGAAGTCCCGCATCGCTGCGGCCCTGGGCCGGCCACCTGGCCGCCGCCGGCCTGACGCGTATCCGTGCCCCGGCTGCCCGGGCACGGCACCACCTGGCAGGACATGGCGCATACCCGGTGGGAGGACTGGTACGCGGAGGTGGACCGGGCCTACGAGGAACTGCGCGGGCAAGCGGACGAGATCTTCCTCATGGGCCTGTCGATGGGCGGCTGCCTCGCGCTGCGGATGGCCGAACTGCGCGGCGACGGGGTGGCCGGGCTGGTCCTGGTGAACCCCTCGCTCGCGCCCGACACCAAGCTCTTCCTGCTGGCGCCGGTGCTGAAGTTCGTGGTGCCCTCGCTCAAGGGCGTCGGCAGCGACATCAAGAAGGAAGGCGCCAGCGAACTCAGCTACGACCGGGTCCCGGTGCGCGCCGCGGCGACCCTGCCGCAGTTGTGGAAGGTCACCCAGCAGCAACTGGCCGAGGTCACCCAGCCGGTCCTCGTCTTCCTCAGCACGACCGACCACGTGGTGGGCCCGGCCAGCATGCGGGTCCTGCGGGCCGCGCTGCCTGCCCCCCAGCTCACCGTACGCGAGTTGCCCGACAGCTACCACGTGGCCACCCTGGACAACGATGCCGGCCAGATCTTCGACGGCAGCCTGGAGTTCGTCCGTGCCCACAGCCGCGCCGGCCGGGAATGAGAGGGGGTGCGCGAGCGATGACCGAGGATGCCAGCGACGAGGCGGCGTGGCGGGACCTGGTGGCCCACTACGCCACGCCTGCCGTGGCGGACGGCGCGGCCGCTCCCTGGCCCACCCGGGAGGACCTGACCGGTCCCGTCACGGCGGGCCAGGAGGCGGCCGGCCAGGACGCAAGCGGCCCCGACACCGCTGACCTGGATGTCACCGGCCTCGACATGACCGGGCCGGACCCGCCCGGGCACGACGAAGCCCCGCTGCCCGGCCCGCGGCTGGCGCCGCGCCCTGGGCCGTTCGGCGGCATGCCCCCCGGGCCGCCGCAGATCCGCATCGTCCGGCCCGCCAGCCCCGGCCCGCCACCGGGTGACGACGACGATCACTTCGTCCCCCCGGTACCGCCGCCCGCTGCCGCGGCTGGACCCGGTCACCAAGGGTGCCTGGGCGGCGCTGTTCGGCGGGCCCCTGTACCTGCTCATCGCGGTGATGGCGAACTGGCAGGTGCCGGACTGGGCCGCGTTCTGCGCCGTGGCGGCCTTTGTCGGCGGCTTCGCGACGCTTGTGGTGCGGATGGGCGACCGGCCGCCGCGAGACTCCGGGCCCGACGACGGGGCCGTGGTCTAGGGAACCGCCCGGTCAGCCGTTCTTGACCAGGTCCGCGGCACCGACGATGCCCGCGTCGACGCCGAGCGCGGCCCTGGCGATCTCCACCCGCGGCCGGTAGCCCGCTCCGGTGAGCGCCTTCTCGAACGCGGCGCGGGCCGGCCCGAGGAGCAGTTCGCCAGCCTCGCTGACCCCGCCGCCGACCACGATGCATCCCGGGTCGAGGATCGCGGTCAGGTCGGCCAGCCCCTGGCCGAGCCAGGTACCCACGATCGAGAAGCAGCGCAGCGCCGCCGGATCGCCCTCGGTGGCCGCCTGGGTGATCTGCGGGCCGCCGATCGCCGCGGCATCCCCGCCGGCCAGTTGCAGCAGGCGCATCGCCCCGCCCGGGGCGCGCATGGCGAGATCACGTGCCTCCGTCACCAGGGCGCTGCCGCTGGCATACTGCTCCCAGCAGCCGCGGTTCCCGCAGCCGCACAGGCGCCCGTCCGGCACCACCCGGACGTGCCCCGGCTCCCCCGCCATCCCCCATCTGCCCCGGTAGAGCCTGCCGTCCAGGATGAAGCCAGCCCCGATGCCCGTGCCCACGGACACGAACGACGACGTGTGCGTGGCCGCGTGCCGCACCGAACCTGAACTCCGCCCACGCGCTCGCATTGCCGTCGTTCTCCACGGTGACCGGCATGCCCACCAGGCCCGCCACCTTGGCCCGCAGCGGTTCACCCCGCCAGGCCAGGTTGGGCGCGAACGCCACGGTGCCGCCTGCCTCGTCCACGAATCCGGCCGCGCCCACGCCGACCGCGCTGACCTGGTGACGGCCGAGCAGTTCGGTGACCACGCCGGCGATCACCGCGGCCGTGCGCTCCGGGCTCGCCGCGGGAGTGGCACGGCGCAGTCTCTCCAGGATGTGGCCGTGGTCGTCCACAACCCCCGCAGCGACCTTGGTTCCCCCGACATCAACCCCGATCGTCAGGTTCATGCGGGGATTCTTCCGGAGGTTCCGGCGCCGCCTGCTCAGCCGCGGCAGGCGCCGCCTGGCCGTTCGGGCCCGGCCCGGCCTTGCCCGCCGGGGCCGCCTTGCCCGCCTGGGCTTGTCGTCCGTGCCCGCCTTGCCCGCCGGGGCCGCCTTGCCCGCTGGCGCCTCCGGGGCCGCCTGACCGGCCCGTGCCGACTGGTCAGCCGAGCCGGCCGCGCGGAAACCACGGGTACCCGGCCCGGTCTCGGCAGCACGGCCATCGGCGGCGTGCCACCGCGGCCCGTCGCCGCCAGGGCGGCCTCCAGTACCGATACCGCATCCTGGACCACGGTGGTGAGCGCGTCGCCGACGGCCGCCACGCGGGTGTCCCTGGTCGGGCTTGGACTCCCGGAGATCCGGGCGGCCCGGCACAGCGGGCACCAGGCGCACTCCGGTGCCTCGCCGGGCGCGGGATCGTGGGTCGCGGTCTCCCACACGTCACCGGACGGCTGGGGGGTCTTGCCGAGGGCGGTGCGGACCTGGTCGGTCAGTTCCCGGCTCATGCCGCGGGCACCGGCCCGCAGCAGCCAGCGCTGGAAGTCACCAATCAGGTCAGTGCCCGACCCGCCTGGCTGCTTGTCACCTGCTGTCCTCTCCGTGTCCCGCTCCCTGCGGGCACTCCGGATGACCTGACTCACCACCCGGTTCTTCAGCCCCTTGAGGGCCGTATCGATAATCGTCTTCTCGGCGCGTCGCTTCAGCAGCCCCGGCATCGGGATCCGCATGTCCACCGCAGGTCGTAGGTGGTCTCGGTGGCGCCCGCTCGTTCGGCAAGGAGCATAACCGCCGTCTCATGCCGAGATCACCGACCCGGGCTCGGCCAGGTGCCAGCGCACCGCCGGCGTCGCCGTCCCAGTCGTAGCCGAGCACGTAGGTGTCCTTCACCACGCCCGCATCGAGGGTGAAGCGGACCTGGCTGGCCCGGCCACCGTCGTCCTGCCCCAGCACCTCCGCCGCCCGCACCGCGGACGCCCATTGCGGATACGCGGCGAAGTCGGCGATCACCGCCATGACGGCCGCGCGCGGCGCGGCGATCACGATGCGGGAACTTGTCCTGGCGGTCATGCTCGGAGCGTACCGCCATCCGCGGGTTCCGCCGCCGTACTACCACGCCAGCACGTAGGGCCTGCCGGTCGCCCGGAAGTGCCCCACGTTGATGCATTCGGTCCGGCCCACCCGCACCCGGCGGGCGAGCGGCTGATGGACGTGCCCGAACAGCAGGTAGCGGGGCTGGGACCGCTTGATCTCCGCGAGCAGGGCGGCGCTGCCGCGTTCCAGCCGCCGCGCGACCGTGTCGTACAGCAGTTCCGGCACCGCGGGCGGGATGTGCGTGCACAGCACGTCGGCGCCGCTGACCGCCGCCACCTTGGCCGCGTAGGCATCGTCGTCTAGCTCGTTGGGCGTCCGGTACGGCGAGCGCAGCCCGCCGCCGACGAAACCGAACGTCCACCCGCCGAGTTCCACCCATTCGCCGTCGAGGACGTGATGGCCCGGCCGCAGGTGCTCGGCCCACATCTGCGGCAGGTCCACGTTCCCGTAGGTCAGGTAGGCAGGCTCGGGCAGGGCGGCGAACAGATCCGCGTACTGCCGCGCGGCGGCGGCCCGCACGTGCCCCGCCGCGTCGCCGCCGAGGCTCCGCCACAGGCCCGCCGACATCTCCCGGCCTCACCGAAGCGCTTCGCGGTGCGCAGCGCGACGAACTGCCGGGCCGCGTCCGCGCCGAACAACTCCGCGAAGATCCCCTGCGCCTCGTCGGCGTAGTCCACGAACAGGAGCAGATCACCCAGGCAGAACAGGGCATCCGCACCGGCAGCGCGCCGCGCGAAGGTCGCCGGCCCGGCCATGCACGTCGCTGATCACGTGCACCCGCATGACCACAGGCTAGAAGCAACCGATCCCCGGTACGGCAGGGCACTCCCGGGCACCGGTCTCGGATTAGTCTGGCGAGATGCGAGAGTACAGCACCCCTGCCGCCGTGGACATACCGTCGTCGGCGAGCCTGACCGATGTCGTGTTCGAGCGGGCCGCGGGCGAACCCGGCCGCGTGGTCATGCGGCGCAAGGGCACCGGCGCGCGGACGGCGGCTGGCAGGACGTCACCGCGCGGCAGTTCGCCGTCGACGTGACCGCGCTGGCCAAGGGGCTCATCGCCGCGGGGATCGCCGCGGGTGACCGGGTCGCGCTGATGTCACGCACCCGGTACGAGTGGACCGTCGCTGGACTACGCCATCTGGACGGCGGGCGCGACCACGGTGCCGATCTACGAGACCTCGTCGGCCGAGCAGGTCGAGTGGATCCTGACCGACTCCGGCGCCCGGGCGCTGGTCGTGGAGACTCCAGCCCACCTGCAGACCGCCGCCCAGGCGCTGGCCGCGGCTCCCCAGGTGCGAGCGGGTGTGGCTGATCGAGGACGGCACCGCGGGCGCGCCCGGGGCCGCGGCGGACGCGCCGGCCTGGCCGTGCCCGGCCACCCGGTGCCGGCCGAGCCGCTGAGCGCCCTGATCGCGGCCGGCGCCGGCGTCGGCGACGACGAGGTGGACCAGCGCCGCACGCTCGCGGCACGCGGCCGACCTGGCGACCATCATCTACACCTCCGGCACCACCGGGCGGCCGAAGGGCTGCGAGCTCAGCCACGGGAACCTGCTCGCGGACGTGCGCAACGTCATGCACGGCTGGCTCCCGGCCATCTTCGAGACCCCGGGCGCCTCGACCCTGCTGTTCCTGCCGCTGGCCCACTCGTTCGCGCGGATCATCCAGGTGGGCTGCCTGGAGTCGGGCGTCGTGCTCGGGCACACCCCCAGCGTCGCCAACCTGCTTCCGCGACCTGGCCGCGTTCCGGCCCACGTTCATCCTGGCCGTGCCGCGGGTGTTCGAGAAGGTCTACAACGGCGCGGAGCAGCAGGCGTCGGCGAGCCCGGTGAAGAGCCGCATCTTCCACGCGGCGGCGCAGACGGCCATCGCCTGGAGCAAGGCGTCCGGCACCGGCGCCGTCGCGCCCAGCGGCGGCGCCGGCGTGCCGCTCCGGCTCCGGCACGCGCTGTTCGACCGGCTGGTCTATGCCAGGCTGCGGGCCGCGGTCGGCGGCCGGGTCGCCGTACGCGGTGTCCGGCGGCGCCCCCCTGGGGGAACGGCTCGGGCACTTCTTCCGTGGCGCCGGGATCACCGTGCTCGAGGGCTACGGGCTGACCGAGAGCAGCGCGGCGGCGACGGTGAACCGGCCGGAGCGCATCAAGATCGGTACCGTCGGGCCAGCCGCTGCCCGGCGTCAGCGTGCGGATCGCCGACGACGGCGAGATCTTCCTGGCCGGGCCGACCATCTTCGGCGGTTACTGGCACAACGACGCGGCGACCGCCGAGGTGCTGGCCGACGGCTGGCTGCGCACCGGCGACATGGGCGAACTCGACGAAGACGGGTTACCTGCGGGTCACCGGCCGGAAGAAGGAACTGATCGTGACCGCGGGCGGCAAGAACGTCGCGCCGGCGGTGCTGGAAGACCGGATCCGGGCCAACCCGCTGGTGAGCCAGTGCATGGTGGTGGGCGACGGCCGGCCCTACATCGCCTGCCTGATCACCCTGGACGAGGAGGCGGTCGGACATCTGGATGGCCCGGTATCCCGAGCCTCAGGCCGCATCCCGATGGCCGATCTGGCCGAGGACGCCCGAGTTGCATCGCCGAACTCCAGGTCGCGGTGGACGAGGCGAACAAGGCCGTGTCCCGGGCCGAGTCGATCCGGCGCTTCCGGATACTTCCCGGCGACTTCACCGAGCAGAACGGCTACCTGACCCCGTCGCTGAAGGTCCGCAGGAACGTGGTCGTGAAGGACTTCGCGGCCGACATCGAGGCGCTCTACTCCTGACCGCGCGGCCGCCGCCCGGGAGTCCGGGCTCGGTCAGCTCGCCCGGCCAGGATCTCGGTGAAGCGGCGGGCGATCACGTCCCAGTGCCATTCCCGGTGCACCCAGGCCATGCCCTTCTCGCCCATGGCCTTGGCCGCACAGGGTCGGTGAGCAGGTGGTTCAGCCGGTCCGCCACGTCCGCCACGCTGCCGCCCGGCACCACGTACCCGGTTTCCCCGTCGCGGATCGGCGTCGGGCGAGTTGCCCGAGTCGCCGCCCGACCACGGGCAGCCCGGTCGCGGCGGCTTCCAGGAAGACCATGCCGAGGCCTTCCACGTCCAGGCCGCGCCGGCGGGTCCGGCACGGCATGGCGAACACGTCTCCGGCGTCGTAAATAGGCCGGCAGCTCCGCGCGGCTCGGCGCGCCGGCGAAGACGACCGAGCCGTCGACCCCGAGGTGGCGCGCCATCCGCTCCAGCCGGTTGCGGTACGGGCCGTCCCCCACCAGGAACAGCGTGGCGTCCGGCGTGCGTGGCCAGGACCAGCGGCCAGGCACGGATGAGGGTGTCCTGGCCCTTGCGGGGAACCATGCGCGACACGCAGACCACCACCGGCCGGCTGCCGAGGCCCAACCGTTCCCGGACGGCTGCTCCCCCGGCGCCCGGGTAGAACTCGCTGATGTCCACGCCGGGGGCGAGCCGGGTCATCCGGGCCGCCGCGGCCGGGGACAGGGCGCGGGCCAGCCGCACCCGCGTGTACTCGCCCAGGTAGGTGACCGTGTCCACCGAATCGCCGATCCGCCGGAGCATGGAGCGGGCGGCGGGCAGGGCGGCCCAGCCGGCCTCATGGCCGTGGGTCAGGGCCATCAGCCGCTTGGCACCCGCCTTGCGCAGGCCGGGCGCGAGCAGCCCCAGCGGCGCCGCGGCGCCGAACACCACCGTGTCGCAGCCTTCTCGCCCTGACGATCCGTTCCGCGCGGCGGGCCACCGAGGGCACCGGAAGCATCAGCGAGGTGGGGTGCCGGACCACGGGGAAGGGCAGTTCCTTGTCGAACTGCGCCGCACCCTCCCAGGCGGGCGCGTAGACGGTCACGCTGTCCGGCGGCAGCCGCATCGCCAGGGCGTGCACGAAGAACTGGATCCCGCCCGGCCGTGGCGGGAAATCATTCGTCAGGACAAGGACTTTCGGCATAACACAGCGCTCCCCGGGTCGCGGGCGGGCAAACCCGCGGCACACTGCCGGCACACACCGGCAGCAATGGCAAAGATCCTAAGCTACCTGGCAGTCGGCCCACCTTCAGCCTTATCACCTCGACCTCAGGAGTTTCCGGACTCGCCCCCTGCCGGCAACCGCCTGTTCACGCGGGGCACGAAGGCGGCCGCCAGCCCTCAAGGTCCGGTGCCTCGGCCCGGTCGCTGCCTCAGGGCCGGACGGCGCCGTCGAGGTTCTGACGCGTACCAGGACGAGGACAGGCTCACCTTTTCCACGTTCATGCCGGGTTGCGGCGCGTCGATGAGCATCCCGCCGCCCACGTAGATCCCGACGTGGCTGTCCCCGGCGAACTCCAGGATGTCGCCCGGCTGCAGATTGGACGTCGACACGGCGGGCAGCGTGGCCTGACCGTAGCTGGTACGCGGTATCGAGACCCCCGCGGAGGCCCACGCCGACATGGTCAGCCCGGAGCAGTCGAACCCGGTCCGGCACGGCCCGGTGCCGCCGTAGACGTAGGGGCAGCCGAGCTGGTTGTAGGCGAACGCGACCGCCTTCTCCGCCTGGGTGCTGGTGGGGCCGGTGTACCGCCGCCACCGCCGCCGTGCGTGGTGGTCCCGCCCCCGCCCAGCGTCTGCTGCTGCTGCTGCGGGGTCAGGCTGGCGACGAGCGCCTTCTGCTGGGCGATGAGCTTGTTCAGCGAGCGCGCGCTGGGAGCCGAGCTGCTGCTTGAGCGCCGCCACCGCCGGCTCGGTCCGCTTGGCCATCTGCGTGCGCGCCGGCGAGCTGGCGGTCGGTCGTGAGGAACTGCTGGAGCTGCTGGTAGTTGTCCGAGGACAGGTGGGTGAGGAAGGCCGACTGGCTGAGCAGCGTCTGCGGGTCCCCCGAGGTCAGCAGCGCCGCGACCGAGGTCATGGACGCCGTTCTCGTAGACGTTGGACGGCGATCTGGGCGATCTGGTCCTGCATGTTCTTGACCGCGGTCGTGTCCCTGCTGACCTCGTGTTCGACCACGGCCAGCCGCTGCGCGCGCCGAGGTCAGGTCCTGGCTGGCCTGGTCGTACCGCTGGACGAGCCAGTTCTCCTTGTAGGTCAGCTGCTTGAGCTTGGCCTGCACCTGGCCCACGGTGGGCTGCGGCTGCGCCCCGGCCGATCCCGCCATGGTGAGCAGTGCCGCGGCGGCAACTGCGGCGGCTGCGACGCTGGCGCAGCGCCGCGCATGGGATGATTTGGCGACCGGATGCGTATCCACGTAGTGACGCGCTCCCTTTCCACCCCCGCCGACCAGGTGATCCGACGGGTCCGGGCCGACACGAGCACCCTACGACCTGTGCCGCGACCGGCCTCGGCGACACACCGGTGAAGTTGTCCCGGGAGCGGGGGCGCGCCCGGGGCCTCCACCTGGTCACCAGCTCCCCAGCGGTCCCGCAGGGCCAGTGCCTGGTTACGGCGGTACCGATCACCGTCGCCGTCGTGACGACTGTGAAGTGATCAGCCGGGGCTGACACTAGTGAAAGACAAGCGCTGGATTCAACCGCTTCGCGAACTCTGGCCGCAACTTCACCTGGCAGGCCTCGCACCCGGAACCACCGTTCCAGCGGCACCATCGGGGGGTTCCGGGGTTGTCCCCCCGGGCCAGCACTGCGGCCCGTGGCGAAGATGACCGAAGGTCATCGAGCAGCGTACCGCTCGGCGGCGGGTCAGGATGCCCGTGGCAGGTCCGCGCGCAGCCGCAGCGGCGGGATCATCCGGGCGTCCGCGAGGACGCGCAGCGCCCGGCGTTCCGCCTCGCCAAGCTCCTTTCGGCCCGGATCCGGCGCGGACAGCAGCACCGTGACCACACAGTCCGAGCACGCAATGTCGCGCATGACGCACCGGTCACACTCGATAAGCATGTTCCCTCCTGGGATCTAGCGGGCTCCCAGCCCCGCGAACCATTACGGTAAGCGGCAATGCCGACAGTTTCACCGCGGGCGCCGCGGCACCGCCATCCCAGGGCGCCGCGGCGACCCGGCGGCGGCGAGCCTGCGGCAGGAATGTCGGCGGCCCGTTTTACGGTTGCCTCGTGCTCACCCGGGACACGTCAGCGGAATCACTGATGAAACAACTCTGGCGCCAGCGCCGCCCGGCGCCCGCCCCATCCCCCTTCGATCTGATCGACTTCGCCATCGTCGATCTGGAGACGACCGGCTGGGCCCCCGAGGAGGCCACGATCACCGAGATCGGGGCGGTGCTGGTCTGCGGCGGGCGGGTGCGCGCGCAGTTCTCCTCGCTCGTCAACCCGGGCGGCGCGATTCCCGAGCAGGTGGCGATGCTCACCGGTATCAGTGACGCCATGGTGGCCGCCGCCCCGCCGCTGGCCACCGTGCTCGCCGGTTTTCTCGCGTTCGCGCAGGGGCTGCGTGCTCACCGCCCACAACGCGCCGTTCGACGTCGCCTTCCTCACCGCCGCGTGCAAGGCCTGTGGCCTGCCCTGGCCGGAGTTCCAGGTGCTGGACACCGTGGAACTGGCCCGCCACGTGCTCGGCGAACAGGAAGTGGCCGACTGCAAGCTGGCGACGCTCGCCGCCCACTTCGACACGCGCATCAAGCCCCGGCACCGGGCGCTGCCGGACGCGCTGGCCACCGCGGACGTGCTCACCGCGCTGCTGCGCCGGCTCGCCGCCACCGGTGTGCGCACACTCGCCGAGGCGGGGTGTGTATAAACGCCGGGGCGGGGTGTGTATAAACAGGGAAGGCGGCGTTGCGCCATTCCAGATGAGCCGGGCCCTCGGGTCCGGGGGTCGTCCCCCGGACTGACACGGCCAAGGCCCCGTGACGAAGGAACGGGGCCTTGGGCCACCGGGGGGTTCCGGGGGGTCGCTCCCCCGGGCTAACAGGGAGGCAGATGTGGTCACGGCGATCGTGCTGATCCGGGCGGACGTGGCGGCGATCCCGGAAACGGGCGCGGCCATCGCCCAGATTCCCCAGGTCACCGAGGTGTACTCGGTGACCGGCGACTTCGACCTGGTGGCCCTGGTGCGCGTCCGGGCGCACGAGGAACTGGCGGATGTCATCCCCGACACGCTGAACCGGGTGCCTGGCGTGACGCACACCGAGACGCACATCGCGTTCCGCACCTACTCGCGGCACGACCTCGAAGCGGCGTTCGCGCTCGGTTACCCCGAGACCGGCGAGTAAACAGCTCCCCTGGCGGCCCGCGGCTCAGGAGGTCTCCGCCGCGAGGCGCTGGCTCGCCGCGACCCACCGGCCCAGCAGGGCATGGCGCGGCGCCGGAGTCCAGCGTCGCGGCCGCACGGGCGCAGGCGCCGACGAGCACCCCGGCGAGATCCTCGGCACGGGGCACTCCGGCGGCCGCGGCCAGCGCCGCGGCGGCGTTCAGCACCACCGTGTCCCTGACCGGCCCGGGCTCCCCCGACATCACCGCACGGGCCACGGCGGCGTTGTCGGCCGCGTCACCGCCGCGCAGGTCACCGGGCCGGGACCGGGGCAGCCCGAGGTCCGCGGGGTCGAGCACAGTCTGGCTGACCGTGCCGTCGTGCACCACCCAGACCGTCGACGTGTCCGCCGTGGTCAGCTCGTCGAGGCCGTCGTCGCCGTGGAAGACCAGCGCCGAGCAGCCCCGTGCGGCCAGCACTCCGGCGATGATGGCGCCCATCCGCGGGTCGGACACCCCGACCGCCAGCGCGCCGGGCCTGGCGGGGTTCGCCACCGGCCCGATGAAGTTGAAGACGGTCGGCACCCCGAGTTCCCGCCGGGGCACCGCGGTGTGCCGCAGCGCCGGGTGGTACAGCGGCGCGAACAGGAAGGCGATCCCGACCTCCTGTACCAGGCGCGCGGTAGCCTCCGGCGCCAGGTTGATCACCACGCCCAGCGCTTCGAGGACATCGGCCGCGCCGCATGCGGACGAGGCCGCCCTGTTGCCGTGCTTGGCCACCCGGGCACCGGCCGCGGCGGCGACGATAGCGCCCATCGTGGAGATGTTCACGGTGCGCGAGCCATCTCCCCCGGTCCCCACCAGATCGACGAGCGGGCCGGGAATGCTCAGCGGCGTGGCGCGCGCCAGCATCGCGTCGGCCAGGCCGCCGAGTTCGGCGATGGTCTCGCCCTTCATCCGCAGCGCTACGCCGAAGCCGGCGATCTGGGACGGCGTCGCCGCGCCCTCCATGATCTCGCTCATCGCCCACGCGGCCTCGTCGCTGGTGAGCGTCTCCCCCTTGACGAGCGCGCCGATCAGCGCGGGCCAGGTGGTTCGGGAATCCATGGCGCCCCCTCAGAGGCTTCAGAGACGTTGGGGACCGGTCAGGCCTGGGCGGCGGCCCGCCCGGCCCGCTGGCGCATGAGGCCGGCCAGCGCGGCGGCCAGCGCGCGCGGTTCGATGGGATGGCTGACCACCGCTTCCGCGCCCGACCAGGTGGCGAGCCAGCCGTCATCCGGCCTGCCGATGATCAGCAGCACCGGCGGGCAGTCATGGATCTCGTCCTTCGCCTGCCGGCACACCCCCATCCCGCCGGCTGGCTGAGCCTCGCCGTCCAGCACCATCACCTCGACCTGACCGGCATCAAGCAGCCGGAACAGGGCGGGTTCGGTGGCAACGTCAATGATCTCGGCCTCCGGGACATCCGGTGCCGGGCGGCGTCCGATGGCGAGGCGGACCCGGGCCCGGATGTCCGCATCATGGCTGTAAACGACGACCTTCATGGACTGGATGTTACCGACACGGGGGGTCGGGCAGCGCTCGCCTACGTGGTGTCGTAATAATGGCCTTCGTGGCCACAGCATCCGCGATGAAGACGCCACCCCGCTCACCGGCTAGCAGGCCGAACCTGGTCAGCGTGGGGACGATCGTCTGGCTGTCTTCTGAGCTCATGTTCTTCGCGGCGTTGTTCGCGATGTACTTCACCATTCGCTCGGTGGACAAGGGGGAAGGACTCCCCTGGCCCGGCGCGCACCTGGACCTGGCCCTCGGGTCGATCAACACGACGGTGCTGCTGCTCTCCAGCGTGACCTGCCAGATGGGCGTGTTCGCGGTCGAGCGCGGCCAGATCAGGCGCACCGCCAGCATCTTCGACTTCCGCAAGTGGGGCCTGCGCGAGTGGTACGTGCTCTCCTTCCTGATGGGCCTGTACTTCGTGCTGGGCCAGGGATACGAGTACCTCGGCCTGATCCACGACGGCCTGACGCTGTCCTCCAGCGGTTACGGGTCGGTGTTCTTCATCCCCACCGGGTTCCACGGTCTGCATGTGACGGGCGGGCTGATCGCGTTCCTGTTCCTGCTCGGCCGGACCTACGCCGCGAAGACCTTCACCCAGGAACAGCAGGTCAGCGCGATCGTCGTGTCGTACTACTGGCACTTCGTCGACGTCGTGTGGATCGGCCTGTTCACCACCATCTACCTGATCCGCTGACGCACCGGCCGCGCCGGCCGTCGGCTTGATGCGAAACCGAGGAACCACGTGAGCTGGATCACCGCACTGCGCCGGCGCCCCGCCGCCGGGTACGCAGTGGTCCTGCTGGGGCTCGTCGCCATCGGGATGGGCTACGGCGCCCTCTCCGGGCAGGCCAGCCCGGCGTCGGCGGCCACCCCGGGCGTCGTGTCACCCCAGACCATCGCCCAGGGCAAGGAACTGTTCACGGTGACCTGCGCGACGTGCCACGGCATGGACGCCCAGGGCACGTCGCTGGCCCCCAGCCTGGTCGGGGTCGGCGCGGCCGCGGTGGACTTCCAGGTGAGCACCGGCCGGATGCCGGGCAAGGACATCGGCGCCGAGATGGCCCGCAAGCCGGTGACGTTCACCACCGAGCAGATCCACGCGCTCGCGGCGTACGTGGCCTCGCTGGGCGGCGGTCCCGGCCATCCCGTCGGCCGCCGAGGTGAGCACCTCGGGCGCGAACACGGCGCTCGGGCAGAGCCTGTTCATCACCGACTGCGCGCAGTGCCACAACTTCGACGGGGCGGGCGGGGCGCTCACCTACGGGAAGTTCGCGCCGCCGCTGACCCAGTCCACCAACACACAGATCTTCGAGGCGATGCTCACCGGGCCCGGAAGCCATGCCGGTGTTCCCCGACACCACCATCACCCCGGCGCAGAAGCGGGACATCATCGACTACATCACCAGGATCCGCGCCGAGCCGAACCCCGGCGGGTTCAGCCTGGGCCGCATCGGCCCGGTCACCGAGGGCATCGTCGGCTTCCTCGGCGGCATCGGTGTCCTCGTCTTCCTGGCCATGTGGATTACGATGAAACGGCGTGAGTCATGAGCGAGACGCAGCCTAGCCACGGCCTTGCGCCGGAGGAGGACGGCGGCCAGTCACGAGCCCCGCACCGGGTGATCGGGACGCCGCCGCCGGCTGAGGCACGCACCCTGCTGGGCGAGGCGCCGGGCAGTGCCGAGCCCGAGGCCCCCCGCGAGCTGCCCGGCGGGCCCGGACAACCCGGCCAAGGCCAAGACCGCCGAGAAGGTCATCGCCGCGTGCTTCATCCTGTCGATGCTCGCGAGCTTCGGCTTCATCGCCGCCTACGTCGGCCTGGAGGTGCACTCGGTCGACGCGACGCTGCGCTCCAACCTGGCCCTGGGCACGTCCATGTCGGTGGCCTTCATGGCCATGGGTGTCGGCGCCACCATCTGGGTCCGGTCGATCATGCCGGACGTGGAGCAGGTCGAGCAGCGCCACCCGCTCGCCGCCACCGACGAGGAGCGGCGAGGCGTTCGCGAAGACGTTCAACGAGGGCGCCGAGGCGAGCGGCTTCGTCAAGCGGCCACTGCTGCGGCGCACGCTGATCGCGGCCAGCGTCCCGCTCGCCGTCGCCCCCCTGGTCGTGCTGCGGGACATGGGCCCGCTGCCCGGCACCAGCCTGCGGCACACGGTGTGGCGCAGGGGCATGCGGATGGTCGTGTACGGGCCCAACACGCCGCTGCGCGCGGCCGACTTCAGCATCCCCGGCCAGATGATCACGGTCATCCCCGCAGGGCTACGCCGAGAACCAGGACGTGCTGGCGAAGGCGGTCACGATCATCATCAAGTTCGCCCCGGGCCAGCTCGTGCCGAACACGCCGAGCAAGCCAGGCACGATCATGAACTGGACCGTGGACGACATCGTCGCGTACTCCAAGATCTGCACCCACGTGGGCTGCCCGGTCGCGCTCTACGACCAGACGACCCACCACATCCTGTGCCCCTGCCACCAGTCCACGTTCGACGCGACCGCGGGCGCCACGGTGCTGTTCGGGCCCGCGCCGCGGCCGCTGCCGCAGCTCCCGATCGGGGTCGACTCGAGCGGGTTCCTGATCGCCACCAGCGACTTCCACGAGCCTGTCGGCCCCGCCTTCTGGGAGATGGGATGACAACCCCCACCGGCAAACTTCTCGGCGGCACCGGCCGGTACCTCGACGACCGGGTGCACGGCGCGCGCGGGCTCCGGGTCTTCCTGCGGAAGATCTTCCCCGACCACTGGTCGTTCCTGCTCGGCGAGATCGCACTCTACTCGTTCATCATCCTGCTGCTCACCGGCACGTTCCTGACGCTGTTCTTCCAGCCCAGCATGACCGACGTCGTCTACCACGGCTCCTACACGCCGCTGGACGGCGTGCACATGAGCGAGGCGTACGCGTCCACGCTGAACATCAGCTTCGACGTGCGCGGCGGGCTGCTGATGCGGCAGATCCACCACTGGGCGGCGATCCTGTTCGTCGCCGCGATCATGTGCCACATGCTGCGGGTGTTCTTCACCGGCGCGTTCCGCAAGCCGCGCGAGCTCAACTGGGTCATCGGGGTCGTGCTGTTCACCCTGGCGTTCACCGAGGGCCTGTTCGGTTACTCGCTGCCCGACGACCTGCTGTCCGGCACCGGGCTGCGGATCCTCGAGGGCGTGCTGCTCTCGATCCCGATCGTCGGCACCTACCTGAGCTTCTTCCTGTTCGGCGGGCAGTTCCCCGGGCATCTCATCATCCCGCGGCTGTACATCATCCACGTGCTGCTGATCCCCGGCATCCTGCTGGCGCTGATCGCGGCGCACCTGTTCCTGATGTTCCACCAGAAGCACACCCAGATGCCGGGCAAGGGCCACACCGACAAGAACGTGGTCGGCCAGCCGATGTACCCGTACTTCATGGCGAAGACCGGGGCCTGGTTCTTCTTCATCTTCGGCGTGACCGCGCTGCTGTCCACCTTCGCGCAGATCAACCCGATCTGGATCTACGGCCCGTACAACCCCTCGGGCATCTCCGCAGGCTCGCAGCCCGACTTCTACATGGGCTTCATGGAGGGCGCGCTGCGGATGTGGCCGAGCTGGCACTGGAACCCACTCGGCCATTCGGTCGCCTTCAACGTGTTCCTGCCCGCCTTCCTGCCGCTCGGCCTGGTGATGACCGGGCTCGCGGTCTGGCCGTTCCTGGAACAGTGGATCACCGGGGACCGCCGGGAGCACCATGTCAACTGACCGGCCGCGGAACGCGCCGACCCGTACCGCCGTCGGCATGGCCGGCGTCACCTTCTACGGCATCATGTGGCTGGAAGGCGCGAACGACATCATCGCCAGCCAGCTCAACATCTCGCTCTACCTGACCACGGAGATCGCCAGGTACGCGATCTTCATCGGGCCGGTGGTCGCCTACTTCGTCACCAAGCGGATCTGCCTGGGCCTGCAGCGCAAGGACGTGCACCTGCTGGAGCACGGCGTGGAGACGGGCATCATCCGGCAGCTGCCCAGCGGCGAGTTCATCGAGGTGACCAGGCCGGTCTCCGAGGAGCTGCGGGCGAAGCTGGCGGCACGCCAGGGCCTCCCGCAGATCGAGGCGGCTGTGGCCGACGAGGTGCCGGCGCCCTCGGCCCGCGGCGGCCTGGGCAAGCTGCGGGTGTCGCTGAACCGGGTCCTCACCGAGAGCATCCCGCTGCCCGAGAGCAACGGGCACGGCAACGGCCACCAGCCGAACGGTCATGGCAACGGCCAGGCGGGCGAGCCGACGGCGGTCACCGCCGGGGAGGCCGGGCCGGAGAGCCGGGAGCAGCCGGGCGGAGACGGCAGCAGCAGCTGAGCCGGCCATGACCAACCCGGGCACGCTTGCGGTCACGGGTGGTCATGGGTTCGGTGGCCGGGGCCAGCGCCATTCTCGCGGCCCGAACGGCAGTTGCGCGTTCAAGGCCGGCGACGTGAACACGGTCATCCAGCGGTCCACCGACGGCGGCAGGACCTGGGGCCCGATCATCCCGGTGAGCCCCGGCTTCCCGCGCGGCGGCGGGTACAGCGCACCGGTGCTCGTCGAGCCGGACGGCCGCGTGGACCTGCTCTCCTGGGGCCACCAGGTGAGCCCGCCGCCCTCCTACGCCCTGCACCCGGGGCACGAGTTCTTCGCCTCCGCCGCCAACGGCACCACCTGGCCCGCAAAGCTGACCGAGGTCGGCGCCACGGCCGGCCCCATCGCCCTGCCGACCTGGTGGATCGACGGTGACCTGAGCCGGGACCAGGGCGGCACCCTGTACGCGACGTGGGACACCCAGACCCCGGCCGGGGACGTCGGCTGGCTGTCCTTCTCCACCGACGACGGCACGGCGTGGTCCGCGCCGGTGCGGGTCACCCCGGACACCGACAGGGCGGTGCACATCGTGGAGGTGCTCGGCGGGGCCGCAGGCGCCGCCTACGTGGCCTGGCAGACCGACGCACCGGGGGCCGGGTACGCCACCTACCTGAGGCCCTACGCGCCCGGCAAGGGCTGGACGGGCCCGCGCGTCAACGTCTCCAGCAAGTTCGGCAACCGCAAGATCTGGCCGGGAGACACCTTCGGCATCGCCGCCCTGCCCGGCGGGCCCGCCACCCGCCTGGCGATGAGCTGGGGCAGTGCCGTCGGCGGCAGCCCGGACTCGCAGATCTACGCGGCCGTCGTGACGCTCACCAGCGCGCGCTGACCGCCGGCCGCGGTCACGGCCCGCCCGGTGGCACCCGCCGCCAGGAGGACGGGCCGGAACCGGCGGGCAGGTGCATGGAGCTGGGCAGGGACACCTGCGCGGGCGCCAGCTGGCTGCCCTGGGGGCCCGCCACCACCATCGTGTGCGTGGCGCTGCCCGCCACCAGCTTGCGCCAGGACAGGAACCAGATCGTCCAGCCGTCACCCCAGGTGCCCTTGACCGGGCTGCCCACGACGCTGACCGGATCGCCGATCAGCGAATGGCCGTAGTACCAGGCCGCGTTCCCCGGCGCCACGTTGACGCACCCGTGGCTGACATTGCTGAACCCCTGCTCGGCCACCGACCACGGCGCGCTGTGCACATAGTCACCGCTGTTGGTGAACTTCACCGAGTCGTACACCAGGACGTTGTAATAGCCGGGCTGGCCGGGCATCACGCCGTAGGTCGCCGAGTCCATGCGCACCGGATTGCCCATGGAAAAGGACAGATAATGGCCGTCCGGGGTGTCGTCGCCGGGCTGGCCGGTGCTGATCGGCCAGTTGCCCTTCAGATGGCCGTTCCACCACACCTTCATGTGATGACTGGCGGCGCTGGCGACGGCCACGAGCGAGTTTCCGATCCGGAACCGCTGGGTGAGATTGGCGTCCCCATAGCTGCCCCGCGCGCCCTGGACGCCCTTCAGGTGGGCCTCGAACCGGACCCGGGTGTGGGCGGGCCAGTAGGCCCGGGGCCGGAACCACACCTGGGTGCCGCTCATCCAGTACCACGCCCCGGTGACCGGCTTGCTCGACCAGATCTCCAGCGACCGCTCGACCTCGGCCCTGCGGGTGATGGGGTGGCTGAACGTGACCATGATCGGCATGCCCACGCCGAACACCTGGCCGGTGCCGAGGCTGGTCATGGCGCTGAAGGTGTGCCGCGGCGTCATGGTGCGGAACGAGCCCGCGATCGTGCTTTCGCGGCCGCGCGGGTTCACCGCGGTCGCGGTGACGTGGTAGGCCTGATCGGGGCTGAGCGCCCAGTTCGCGCGCCAGTCCGCGCGGCCCGCCAGCGTGCCGGGCACGGCCCGGCCCTGGCCGTTGACGGCGCTCACCCGCACCAGCCTGCCGCCCGTCACGCTCACCTCGATACCCAGGTCGGGGCGCTTGTCGACCAGGGCGCGCAGCGCCGACCTGGTGACCACGGAGCCGCGGTGCGGGCCGGCCGGCGCGGAGAACGTGAGGTTACCGGTGGTGATGGTTATCCGGGCCGGCGGGACGGGTGCCGCGCCCGGCCGTGCGGCCTGGCCCTGGCAGGCGGCGGCCAGCAGGCCGAGCACGGCCACCAGGACACCGCTCCCGCGCACGGCCGCCCCCGCCCGCGACGCAGTGACCGGCCCCGCCGCGGGCCGCCCCGCGTGCTTCCCGCGGGCGCGGGCAAGCTCAGCGATAAAGGATTTCCCCCGCACTTTCTGACAGCCCCCTCAGCGCATTCTGATGAACACCGCGCATGACGCGATGTGCCCCCGCTGAGCTATCCGGCGCCGCCCAGGCGCAGCCCAGCACCTCTCGCAGGCATAAGAATACGCTTAGTAATCACCCCAGCGCAGGGGCCCTCAGATGGGCGCTGAATTGAGACTCTTCAGTGATCTCGCGGACACCAGGCGGGGGGCCGGACCGTCGGCAAATGCGCGGCCATGGGGGGTGCCCGGGCTAATGCGCGTAAGCGCCCCGGTAGTACTCGAAGACGAATCCGATGGCGGCGAGGACCACGAAAAGCATGCCAATCAGGAAAAGCCACCATCCGACCGCCGCGCCGATGCCGGCCACCGCGCAGGCCAGCCCGGTGAACAACGGCCACCAGCTGTGCGGGCTGAAGAAGCCGAGTTCCCCGGTGCCCTCACTGATCTCGCCCTGTGGGTCGTCCTCGGGCCGCAAGGGCAGCCTGCGCCCGGTGAACAGGACGTAGAACCCGGTGAGGAACGCCAGTCCAACCGCCAGCGCGAGCGCGGTGGTCCCGGTCGGGTCCTTCGAGAAATGCCAGTACACGATGTCGGCGCCGGTGAAGAACGTGGCACAGCCGATGAACAGGTACCCTTCGACCTTCATCTAACCCCTCCGCTGCCGGCCCGGCCT
The DNA here is from genome assembly GCA_963725125.1 of uncultured Actinomycetes bacterium. GTDB lineage: Bacteria > Actinomycetota > Actinomycetes > Streptosporangiales > Streptosporangiaceae > DASXKD01. The sequence continues at coordinate 75,691 of CAVRXW010000015.1, read as the reverse complement.
CCCGGCCGGGCGGGCACGATGGCACGCCGGATCACGGTGACGGCGAGATGGACTCATGCGCGGGCCGGCCCGACTTGATGTGCGGGTAGTGCAGGTCGAACGCGGGCCGCTCGGACCGGATGCGCGGCATCGACGTGAAGTTGTGCCGCGGCGGCGGGCAGGACGTGGCCCACTCCAGCGAGTTGCCCCAGCCCCAGGGGTCGTCCACGGTGACCTTCTCGCCGTAGCGCGCCGTCTTGTACACGTTGTAGAGGAAGAAGAACGTGGAGCCGCCCAGGATTATCGAGCCGATCGTGGAGATCTGGTTCAGCGTCGTGGCCAGGTGCGGCAGGTCCGGGTAGTTGGCGATCCGCCGCGGCATGCCGATGACGCCCAGCCAGTGCTGCACCAGGAACGTCATGTGGAAGCCGATGAACAGCGTCCAGAAGTGCCACTTCCCGAGCGTGTTGTCCAGCATCTTCCCGGTGAACTTGGGCCACCAGAAGTAGAAGCCGGCGAACATCGTGAACACGACCGTGCCGAACAGCACGTAGTGGAAGTGGGCGACCACGAAGTAGGAGTCGCTGACGGCGAAGTCCAGCGGCGGCGAGGCGAGGATGACCCCGGTGAGGCCGCCGAACAGGAAGGTGATCAGGAACCCGATCGTGAACAGCATGGCTGGCTCGAACGTGAGCTGGCCGCGCCACATGGTGCCCACCCAGTTGAAGAACTTCACCCCGGTCGGCACCGCGATCAGGAACGTCATGAACGAGAAGAACGGCAGCAGCACCGCGCCGGTGGTGAACATGTGGTGCGCCCACACGGTCATCGACAGGCCGGCGATCGCGATGGTCGCGGCGACCAGGCCCTTGTAGCCGAAGCAGCGGCTTGCGGCTGAACACCGGCAGGACCTCGGTGGCGATCCCGAAGAACGGGATCGCCACGATATAGACCTCCGGATGGCCGAAGAACCAGAACAGGTGCTGCCAGAGGATCGCCCCGCCGTTGGCGGCGTCGAACACCTGGGCGCCGAGCTTGCGGTCGATCTCCAGCACCAGCAGCGCCGCCGCCAGCACCGGGAAGGCCATCAGCACGAGCATCGAGGTGACCAGGATGTTCCAGGTGAAGATCGGCATCCGGAACATGGTCATGCCCGGCGCCCGCATGCAGATGATCGTGGTGACGAAGTTGACCCCGCCCAGGATCGTGCCGAAGCCGGACAGCACCAGCCCCATGATCCACATGTCCCCGCCGACGCCTGGCGAGTAGACCGGGCTGGTCAGCGGCGAGTAGGCGTACCAGCCGAACGAGGCCGCCCCGCCCGGCGTGAGGAAGCTGGTGAGCAGGATCAGGCCGCCGAACAGGAACAGGTAGTAGCTGAACAGGTTCAGCCGCGGGAACGCCACGTCGGGCGCGCCGATCTGCAGCGGCATGATCTCGTTCGCGAACCCGACGAACAGCGGGGTCGCGAACAGCAGCAGCATGATCGTGCCGTGCATCGTGAACAGCTCGTTGTACTGCTGGTCGGACACGATGTGGTTGTTCGGCCCGAACAGCTGGATGCGCATGATCATCGCCATCAGGCCGGCGACGAGGAAGAACCCGAACGAGGTGATCAGGTACAGGTGGCCGATGACCTTGTGGTCGGTCGAGGACAGCCAGTCGGCCATGATCGAGCCCTTGCGGGCGCTGCGCGGCGCGGCGACCGCTGCCTGGGCCGGACTCTTCGATCGTGGTCACTGTGCGCTCCCTGCCTTCTGCTGCGCTGCCTGCTGGGCGTGGATCCACAGGTTGAACTGGGCGGGCGTGACGATCTTCACCTTGAACAGCATCCGGCTGTGGTACAGCCCGCACAACTCGGTGCAGTGGCCGATCAGGACGCCGGTCGTCTTCGTCGGGTAGACCTCGAAGTGGTTCGGGTGCCCGGGGACGACGTCACGCTTGAACTCGAACGGGACGATCCAGAACGAGTGGATCACGTCGGTGGAGACGAGGTTGAACCGCACCGTCTCGTGGTCGGGGATCACCAGCAGCGGAAGCTGGCTGTTGCCGGTCTGCGGGCTCCACGGCTCGCCGTTCATGGTCACGACGCCGGTCGGCGAGCCCGGCACCTTGTAGCCCAGGTACTGGAACTGCCAGCTCCACTGGTAACCGACCACGGTCACCGTGACGTTGGGCTTGGCGGACAGGCTGTCGATGTAGTTCTCGTCCCGGCCGTGAAGAAGAACAGGACGCCGACCATGATGAACGGCACCACGGTGTACAGCATCTCGATCGGCAGGTTGTAGCGCACCTGCGCCGGCGCCGGGGGCGACCCGCGCTTCTTCCGGTGGAAGATGATGGCCCAGATGATCATGCCCCAGACCACGGCGCCCACGATCCAGGCAGCGATCCACGATCCCTGCCAGAGGGTCAGCGCGACCTGCCCCTGCCTGGTCACCGGCACGCGGCCAGCCGAGCCGGGTGAAGGCGTTGGAGGTGCATCCCGTGGTTCCCGCGGCCAGCAGGGCCAGCAGGGCAGCGCGGGGCGCCAGGCGGCTCAGGCGGGTGCGTGCCCGGGGCGGGCGCGCCGCTGCGGACCGCTCCGGGGAGCGGCCCAGGTCATGAGCACCCCGCTGGGCGGGGTGCTGGGGGCAGAACTCACAGGTTGCCTTCCCTGCGGATGACGCCCGGCTGCGCGGTCCGGCCGCGGCACGGGCTGGTCATGGCTCGTCCTACAGGCTGTCGTGGAAACAGTATCGCGCGCGGTGCCGGGCGCGGCGAGGACCCCCGTCAGTGTCGCGGTCGGTGCTGCACGGGAGCTAGGGTCGTGGGGTGCTGCACGTTGAACCGGCGGTCAACCAGGCACCGTACCTGGCGGTGCTTACCCGCGGCGGCGGACGGGTATCGCAATCGCATGGCATCTCACGCACCGCGCGCTGCCGCACGCTGCCCGGCGCCGTCCGGCGGTGGGGCACGGTGAGCCTGATACCTCCCGCCGGTCACGGGGAAGGGCGACCGGCGTGACCGTCCCGGCGCCCCCGGCCCCGCTGCTGACCATCGACGCGCTCGGCCGCAAGTGCCCGATCCCGATCATCATGCTGGCCGAGCGGATCCGCGAGGTGCCGATCGGGCAGATCATCGCGGTGCTCGCCGACGACCCCGCGGCCAGGACCGACGTGCCGTCCTGGTGCGCCATGAAGTCGCACGAGTTCGTCGCCGCCACCGACCTGCCCGCGGGCTGGGCCCTGCTGATCCGCCGCCGCTACTAGCAGTGCTATCCCGTTACAGCGTCCTGGCCTGGGCGCCGGAAGCGGCCGGTGAAGCGGTCGTCGCTCTCCCACCACGGCTGGCTGTCCGCGCCGGCCGGGGCAACCCCCGCCTTCTCCGGGCCCTGCGCGGCGGCGGCCACGGCGGCACGGGCGTCCAGTTCGGCGTCCACCTGGGCGGCCTCCTGCTCATCCTCCTTGATCATCTGGATGAGCTGGGCGGCGAGGAACGGCAGGCCGACGAGATCGCCCAGGATCCACAGCGCTCCCCCGCCGACCACCTGGTCGGCCCGCAGCGTCGGCCCCCAGGGCCGGGCCAGCGCCTGGTAGTAGGCGCCGGCGATGAGATGCTGGTCCGCGATCACCGCGAGGCCGAGGACCGCGTCACCCACCACCTCCGCCCCGGTGACCCAGAGCGCGACCAGGTACGGGTAGGCCTTGGGCACCGGGTCCACCCGCAGCAGGGTCCAGAAGAAGACCAGGCCCGGCGCCATGCAGCGCGGCGTAGGTCAGTTCCCGCACCAGGTCGCTGTGCAGTCCCGCCGCGTACCACGGGGTGAAGTACAGCAGGAACGGCACGACCACCAGCACAAACGCGGTGATCGCGGGGAAGGTGAGGATGCGGGCGGTGCCGCTGTGCACCGCCGCCGCCACCCGTGCCCCGAGCCCGGGCCGGGCGGCGATCAGCAGCGTCAGCGGCCGGCCGAGGGCCAGGAACAGCGGGGCGACCAGGAGCAGCAGCACGTTCTGCACGGCCCGGATGTAGAACAGCACGCCCTGGTAGACGCCGAGGAACGACATGGTGGCGAGCACTATGGCACCCGTGCCGCCCACCAGGAAGGAGAAGGTCCGCGCGGCGGGCCACGGCTGCCCGGCGCGGCGCAGCCGGCGCACCCCGGCCAGGTACAGTCCCGCCGCCACCAGGACCGCTACGAGCACCGGAAGGTCCAGCGTCCAGGACGTGACCACGCGGGACAGCGTGAGCGCAGGCGGCCCGCTGTACCCGCCGGCGATCAGGCTCCCTGCCACCCAGCCACACTATCGGCAACCCGGCACGGCCCCGGGCCAGCCTCAGCCCCGGGGCTAGCACCCGTAACAGGCGCCGATCTCCGCGGCCGCCTCGTCGCCGTAGTTCTCCGCCAGCCGCCCGGCCACCTCGGCCGGCTTGAGCTCATACTCCTGCGGCCCCACGGTCTCCAGCGCGCTCACCGCCACGAGGTTGCCAAGCTGAGCGGCGCGCTCCAGCGACAGGCCCCAGCCCACACCCGCGAGAAAACCGGCACGGAACGCATCCCCGGTGCCGGTCGGGTCCCGCTTGTGCGCCTCGGCCACCGGTGCCACGAACAACGGCGGCTCCGCCGCCCGCTCGATCCGGACGCCGTTCGGCCCGAGCGTGGTCACCCGCACCTCGACCTGGGCCAGCACGTCGGCTCTCGTCCAGCCGGTCTTGCGCTCGATGAGGGCTTCCTCGTACTCGTTGCAGAACAGGTAGCGTGCCCCGGCCACGAGCGAGCGCGCCTCCGGCCCCTCCAGCCGGGGCAGTTGCTGGGAGGGGTCGGCGGCGAACGGGACGCCCAGGCTGACGCACTCGGCGGTGCGCGAAATCATGGCCCCGGGGTCACTCGCGCCGATGAGGACCAGGTCGAGGCGCTCGGCCTGGCCGGTGAACGGGGCGATCGTGATTTCGGCGTCCTCGCTCATCGCTCCGGGGTAGAACGAGGCGATCTGGTTCCCGTCCCTGTCGGTCGTGCAGACGAACCGCGCCGTGTGATGCCGGACCGATTCGCGCACCCCGGAGCAGTCCACGCCGTGCGCGGCCAGCCAGTCGCGGTACGGGCCGAAGTCCGGGCCGACCGCGCCGATGAGCAGCGGTTTCAGCCCGAGCACCCCGAGGCCGAAGGCGATGTTCGCGGCCACCCCGCCACGGCGGATCTCCAGGTCGTCGACGAGAAACGACAGCGAGACCCGGTCAAGCTTTTCGGCGATGAGCTGGTCGACGAAACGCCCGGGAAAGGTCATCAGGTGATCGGTCGCGATCGACCCGGTGACCGCTATCCGGGCGTCTGGGCCCGGAGAGGTCGCCATGCCTGCTCCGGCAGGCGGCTGTCAGCCTGGCCCGCCGTCAGTGGAACGAGTCGCCGCAGGCGCAGGACCCCGTCGCGTTGGGGTTGTCGATGGTGAAGCCCTGCTTCTCGATCGTGTCGACGAAGTCGATGGTGGCACCCGACAGGTACGGGGCGCTCATCTTGTCGGTGACCACGTGCACGCCGCTGAAGTCGGCCTCGATGTCACCGTCGATCTCGCGCTCGTCGAAGTAGAGCTGGTAGCGCAGTCCCGAGCAGCCACCCGGCTGCACGGCGATGCGGAGCCTGAGGTCCTCACGGCCCTCGGCCGCCAGCAGGCTGCTCACCTTCTCCGCAGCGGTGGGGGTAAGGATCACACCTTGCGTGGCCGCCTCATGCTGAACCGTCATCTGTGATCTGCTCCCGCGTCGGTCTGCCGCCAGGGCGGCACTGGGTCGTTCCTGTACCCCTCAACCATATGCGCTTCGCCGTCATTCCGCCTCAGCCCGCGCGCTGCGGGCCACCGGCGCCGGTCACCGGGCGAAGGCGATGTTGCCGGTGTCCGCTCTCGCTGCCGTCGGGGCGGATCAGGTAGCCGGCGTAGCCGGGCAGGCCCGCCACCAGCGCAAGCGCCGCGTCGCCGCCCACCGCCACCCCGGTGGCCAGGGCATCGGCCAGCGCGAGGCTGGGGCCGGTGACCGTGGCCGAGGCCGCGCGGCTCGCGGGCCGTCCGGTGGCCGGGTCGATCAGGTGCGCGCCGCGCTCATACGGGCCGGAGGTGGCCACCGCGGCGATGCCAGCCCGGGCGGCAAGCCGCCCCGGAACCCCCGAGGTGCTGGCCCGGGGGGGCGACCCCCCGGAACCCCCCGCTGGCTCAAGGCCCCGCTCCTCCGTCACCGGGCCTTGGCCGACCTCGATCACGCAGGCCAGCGCGTCCGGCCGCCACGGGTGCCGGATGCCCACCCGCCACCGCTGCCCGCCGGGCGGTGCCCCGAACACCGCCACGTCCCCGCCACCGTTGACCAGCGCACCGGCCATTCCGGCATGGCGCAGCTCCGCCAGCGCCCGCGCCACGGCCCAGCCCTTGACCAGGCCGGTCGGATCGAACCCGCCGGGCATCGCCCACGGGTCGAACCAGCCGCCCGAGGCCGCCTTGGCCGCGTGGCACTCGGCCAGCACCTCGGCGAACTCCGGCGGCATCTGGCCGAGCGTGGCCTCGCCGCGGCGCAGCCGGCTCACCGGGCTCGCCGGGGTCCCAGGTGCTGAACACGGCGTCGCAGCGGTGCAGGACCCGGCAGGCGGCGTCGATCGCGGCCCGCACCGCGTCCGGTGGCAGGCCGCCGGGCACGGCCGCGAAGGAGCACACGGTACCCATCACCGGCTCGGCATGCGTGATCAGCGGTGCCGGTCCCGCGGTCACTTGACGTGCAGCTTGTCCAGGGCCGACTGGATCGACTGCGAATAGGCCTCACTGGTGTAGGTGGCCCCGCTGACGCCGTCGATCTGCGCGCTGTGCACCGTCAGCACCTCGGACCTGAGCATGGGGAAGGCCTGCGCCGCGATCTGCTGCGACGTCGGATCTGCGATGCGCAGGAGCGGGACGGAGACGGCGATGATCTGGCCGCCCGCGCACGGTCACCCTGACCGACAGCTCCCCGTAGCCGTACGACTCCACCGCGCCGGTGACGGTCCTGGCGGGGCCCGTGGCCGGGCGCGTCGGTACTGCCGCCGGGGTGGCGGCCCGGCCGGAAGCGGGGGCCGTCGCCGCGGGCAAGGGGCCGGCTTCGCTGTGCGGCAGGCGGCCGAGCACGGTGGGGGCAGCCGCCTGCGTGCTGTGCAGGCCGAGCACGCCGCCGAATCCGGCCACGGTGCCGGCCAGGAGATACCAGCCTGCCCGCTTCATCCGGTACGCCCTCCCGCCGGTCACAGCGCGTACGCCTCGTGGTGGACGGCCTCGGCGGGCACCCCGAGCCGGGCTGGCCACCTCGACGATGTCGGACACGAAACCCTCGGGCCCGCACACGTAGATGTCCCGCTGGTGCAGGTCGGGAACCAGGCGAAGGCAGGGACCGCTCGTCCAGGACGACCTGATCCCTGCTGCCCACCAGCTCGTGCACCCGGCCGCGCCGGTACCGGACCAGCTCCTCGACCTCCTTGCGGAGCACCAGTCCTCGGGCCGGGTGCCGCGCAGCAGCACGACCGGCGCGGAGTTGCGTGGCAGGTCTTCGAGCAGCGACCGCAATGCGGTGACCCCGATGCCCGCGGCCACCAGCAGGGCCTGGGGGCGCTGCTGCGCGAACCTGGTGAAGGCCCCGTACGGGCCCTCGACCGCGACCTTGGTGCCTGGCCGCAGTTGCGCCACGGCGGCCGAGTGATCGCCCGGCGGCCTTGACCGTCAGCCGCATGTAGGGCGGCTGGGGCAGCGCCGACAGCGTGTACGGGTGCGCCTGCCACCACATGGACCTGGTCAGGAACCGCCAGAAGAAGAACTGCCCGCCGGCGATCGGCCAGCCGGTCCAGGTGGCGCCCAGTGCAGATGACCGACACCACGCCCGGCCCCTCCGGCGCGCACCTCCGCCACGACCAGGCGATGGCGCAGGCTGCGGACCACCGGCAGGCCGAAGCGGTAGCACAGCACCAGGCCCGCGGTGGCCGCCCAGGCCACCGACCAGACGATCTGGGTCAGCGGGTGCCCGACGAAGGACGGCCCGAGCGCGAGGACGTGGGCGAACGAGAGCGCCAGCGCGAGGTACATGTACAGGTGGACCAGCCACCATGTCTCCCGGCTCAGCCTGCTGCGGATCGCCCGCAGCGAGATGATCGCCGATGGCGCACATGATGCCGAGGCCCACGGTGGCGATCAGCACGTCCGGGTACCTGCTGAGCAGCACCGCCACCTGGTGCCCCAGACCCGACCGGGCCGCCTGGGCGTAGCCCACGGTGATGAACAGCGCGTGCGCCATCAGCAGGCTGATCGGCCACGGGGCGAGGCGCCGGTGCCAGCGCAGCAGCCCGTCCTGCCCGAGCACCCGCTCGATCGCCGGGATCCGGCTCACCAGCAGCACCATCAGCAGTGCCAGGTACATGCCGACCAGCCCGGTGAGGCTGCCGAGGAAGGTCGCCACGCCGCCGGGGCCGCGTGAGCTCGGCTGCCGGTCTCGTCGATGATCGCCAGCGCGGTGACCGCGCCGAGCCCGGCTCCGGCGAGCACCAGGCCGGCCCGGGCGAGCGCCGGGCGCGGGCGGTGGCGACTGCGGCAGCGCCTGCGGGCGCTTGCGGCCCTGCCGGGACCGGGATGCCACCACTGATTCAAAGCCCACGGACGGCAACACTCTCAATGCGAACTGGCCGGCAGGTGAGGGGTTCCTCTGTACAGCCTCTGAAAGGAGATCTTCGGGGGCCTAGAGGCCAGGGGCGCCCCAGACCGGGAACCACCGGCTGAGGTCGGGCTCGATCTTCAGGTCCGACGCCGACGTTGCCGCGTACCTCAAGTTCGAGGGCGTTGTCGCGGTGCTCGCCGGCCTGCGGCGCGAACGGGTAGAACGTCCCCCGTCTTGTAGAGGTAGACGATGCCGAGCTTGCGGCCGCGGAATCGGTGAGGCCCACCAGCGTGCACAGCAACTGCGGGCCGAAGCCCCCGTCCGCGAGCGAGGAGTTGACCGCGTGCAGGTCGGTGACGAGCGACTCCATGTCGTCGCTGCGGTGGCGGCAGACCAGCCAGGTGAACCCGTAGGAGTCGCTGGTGACCTCCACCGGCGCCGCGTCCTCGCCCATCGACAGCAGTTCCCTGACCTCGGCCTCGATGTCGCTGAACGCCCGCCCCTCGGTGGCACGGAAGCACACCGAGCCGGACCCGGTCGGGGTGAACCCCATCGCGGCCTGCAGCGTGATGGCCGCGGTGGGCAGCTCGAACAGCGCGTCGAGGTTCGGCTGGACCGGCTTGGTCCGGCCCAGCAGCGTGTCGAGGAAGCCCACCGGTTACTTGCCGAGCTGCGCGGAGATGTCCGACAGCTGCTTGAGCCGGCGCTCCAGCGAGGGGTGCGTGGAGAAGACCGTGGACAGGCTCAGCTGGTCGGCCTTGAGCGCCGGGGCGAAGTAGAACGCGTTGAGCGCCTGCGCCTGCCGCAGGTCCCTGGTGGGGATCGCGGACATCGCCCCGCTCACCTTGGTCAGCGCGCTGGCCAGCGCCGAGGGCTGCCCGGTCAGGAGGGCACCGGCCCGGTCGGCCGCCAGCTCGCGGTACCGGGAGAGCAGCCGGATCAGCAGGAAGCTGATCGCGTAGACGACAACGCCGACCGCCATCACGATCAGCATCACCGGCAGCGCCCCGCCGTTGTTGTTGTTGCCCATGCCGCGGCCGCGACCGCCGCCGCCGCCGAAAAGCTCGCCATAGAACGCGAACCTGACCAGCAGGCGCGGCGATGATGCCGAGGAACGAGGCGATCGTCATCACCACGACGTCCTTGTGCGCGACGTGGGACATCTCGTGCGCGATGCACGCCCTCGAGTTCCTTCTGGTCCAGCCGCCTCAGCAGGCCCGTGGTCACGCAGAGGACCGCGTTCTTGCTGTTGCGTCCCGTCGCGAAGGCGTTGGGCATGTCGGTCTGCGCGATCGCGACCCGTGGCTTGGGCATGTCGGCCAGGGCGCACAGCCGGTCGATTGTCCCGTGCAGGTCCGGCGCCTCGGCCGGGCTGACCTCCCGGGCGCCGGACGCCCGGAGCGCGACCTTGTCCGACCAGAACAGGGAGCCGAACGTCAGCCCCGCGCCGAGGATCACGGCGAAGAAGATGATCACGCCGGCACCTTGCTTGAAAGCCGCCAGCACGAACACCAGTGCGATCACCAAAGCCACGAAGACGAGTCCCAGCAGGAACATCGTCAAGCCCATCCGCGCTTGCAGCCCTCGGTCGGGTGCATAACGGGTTCGCACCATCGCGGCGCCTCCGTTCTGGCCTGACCGGCCACCGGTCAGGCACTTCCTGTCATCCAGTATCACGTACCAGGGGCACTGAAAATTCCAATGCCCCCACCGGATCAACTTGAGTATCGGAGGCGACCCTGAGGGCGAGCTGAACGCTGGCTCTGCACCCGCCGAGCGCCTGCCCATGCCGGCCAGGCCCATACCGGCCGGCTCAGCCTGGGATGTACCCCTCGCCGGTCAGCATGCCGCGCACCTCGTCCAGGTTGGCCTCCGCGCGCGGCAGGATCGAGTCCGACGGCTCCAGCGCGTCGGCGGCCAGCGGGGTTCCCAGCGCCCGGACCCGGTCGAGCAGGGCCAGCAGCGCGGCGCGGAACGCGGGCTCATCACCGGAGTTCACGGCCTTCTCCAGGGCGGCGTCGAGCACGTTCAGCTCAGCGGATGCGGAATCATCCACCCGGAGCTGGCCCTCGTCCAGAATCCGGACGATCATGCTCCGTCACCGGCCTGCGGCTGCTCCGCCGCGGCGGGCTGCGCCGCGCCGTCCGCCGCCGGCGTGCCGCCCTCGATCGCCTGCGCGTTCGCCGGTGCCGATCTCGCCCTTGAGGCGCCGCAGCTCCAGCTCGATGTCCGGCCCGCTGCGCATCGAGTCCAGCTCGGCCTGGATGTCGTCGCGCGGGGTGCCGGTGATGTCGTCCAGCGCGCCCGAGGCCATCAGCTCGTCGATCGCACCCGCCCGGGCCTGCATCTGCGCGGTCTTGTCCTGCGCGCGCTGCACCGCCATGCCGACGTCGCCCATCTCCTCGGAGATGCCCGACACCGCCTCGCCGATCCTGCTCTGCGCCTCGGCCGCGGTGTAGGTGGCCTTGATGGTCTCCTTCTGCATGCGGAAGGCCTCGACCTTCGCCTGCAGGCGCTGCGACGCCACCGTCAGCTTTTCCTCGTCGGCCTGCAGCGACTGGTACTGGTTCTCCAGGTCGGTGAGCTGGCTCTGCAGCGACGCCCTGCGGCTCAGCGCCTCCCTGGCCAGGTCCTCCCGGCCGGCCCCGAGCGCCTGCCTCGCCTGGCCCGTCCAGCTTGTTCTGGTTCTGCCGCAGGCTGTTCATCTGAAGCTCAACGCGCTTGCGCGAGGTGGCCACGTCGGCCACGCCACGGCGCACCTGGGTGAGCATCTCAAGCTGCCGCTGGTAGGAGTAATCCAGGGTCTCGCGGGGGTCCTCCATACGGTCCAGGGCCTTGTTGGCCTTGGACTTGAAGATCATCGAGACCCTTTTCATCACGCTCATGGGCGCGACCTTCCCCTTCATCGTATGCGACCGCTGTCGCTAGCCCCACGGCGCCGCCAGCCGCGCCAATCCTCGGCAGCGGCCTCCCTGCGAGCTTGGTTCACTCAGCCTACGCGGTCACCGGCGGATGCAGTCATCACGACCGCCACGGCGCCACGGCAACCGCCCGGCCCGGAGAGGTTTCCCGCGCCACGTCCGCAACCTGGGCATCCGCGCGAATTGTCCCGGTAAGCTTGGCGTGTGTTCCGACGAAGCCGTACCGCCACGGACGAGGAGGTCAGGCCAGGAAGCCGTCAACGGCTCCGCCGCCACGCCCGACGCCGACGCCTCCCCCGCCGGCCAGGGCCGTGACGGCGGGCAAGGGCAAGCCCACTCCCAAGCGCAGCGAGGCCGAACGCCGCCGCCGCCAGCCCTACACCGCTCCCAAGGACCGCAAGGAGGCCGCCCGCGCCTCCGCGCACCCGCCAGCGCGACGGACCGTAGCCGCAGGATGGAGGCGGTGCGCCGGGGCGAGGACGTGGGCGCTGCCGCCCCGGGACCGCGGCCCGGCCAAGGCGCTCGCCCGCGACTACGTCGACTCCAAGCGGCGGGTCAGCGAGTACTACATGTACGGGCTGCTGGTCCTGCTCGTGCTGCTGTTCATCCGCACGCACATCGTGCAGACGATCGTGCCGCTGCTGGTGCTGGGGGCCGTCATCATCATGGGCCTCGAAGGCATCTTCATCGGGCGCCGGGTGAAGGCCCTGGCCGCCGAGCGGCTGCCCGGGGAGAGCACGCGTGGTCTCGCCCTCTACTCCGCGATGCGCGCCCTGCAGATCCGCAAGCTGCGGGTGCCCAAGCCGCGGGTGAAGCCGGGCGACGAGTTCTGACAGCAGGGGCGCCGAGCCGGCTCAGGCTGCTCGATGACCTTCGGTCATCTTCGCCACGGGCCGCGGTGCTAACCCGGGGGGCCGACCCCCCCGGACCCCCGCGATTGCTGGCTGGGCCGGCTGCGCCCGGAGTGCGCCCGGAGCCGGGCTCCGGTTAGGGTCGCATGTCATGGAGCATCGTCATCTGGGCCGCAGCGGCCTCAAAGTCAGCGAGATCGCCTACGGCAACTGGATCACCCACGGATCGCAGGTGGAGGAGGACGCGGCCAAGGCGTGCGTCGCCGCCGCGCTGGACGAGGGCATCACCACCTTCGACACCGCGGACGTGTATGCCGGGACCCGCGCCGAGGCGGTGCTGGGCCGGGCGCTGCACGGGCTGCGGCGTGAGTCCCTCGAGATCTGCACCAAGGTGTTCTGGCCGACCGGCCCCGGGCCCAACGACCGCGGCCTGTCCCGCAAGCACATCATGGAGTCCGCGCACGCCTCGCTGCGCCGGCTGCAGACCGACTACGTGGACCTGTACCAGGCGCACCGCTACGACCATGGGACCCCGCTCGAGGAGACCCTGCGTGCCTTCGACGACCTGGTCCGCCAGGGCAAGGTGCTCTACATCGGGGTGTCGGAGTGGCGTGCCGAGGAGATCTCCGCCGCCCTCGCCGATCGCCGGCGAGATGGGACTGGACCGGCTCGTCTCCAACCAGCCGCAGTACAACATGCTGTGGCGGGTGATCGAGGCCGAGGTGATCCCGCTGTGCGAGACGGAGGGCATCGGCCAGATCGTCTGGTCCCCGATCGCGCCAGGGCGCGCTCACCGGCAAGTACCTGCCCGGCCAGGCCGCGCCCGCCGGGATCCCGGGCGACCGACGCGAGCGGGTCCGGTTTCATCAAGGGCTTCCTCACCGACGAGATCCTGAGCCGGGTGGCCGAACTGCGCCCGGTGGCGGAGCAGGCCGGGCTGAGCATGGCCCAGCTCGCCATCGCCTGGGTGCTGCAGAACCCGGGCGTGTCCGCCGCGATCGTCGGCGCCACCAGGCCCGAGCAGGTGCGGGAGAACGTGAAGGCCTCGGGAGTCCGGCTGGACGAGGAGGTCATGCGCCGGATCGACGACGTGCTCGCCCCGGTCATCGAGCGCGACCCCGCACTGACGGTCAGCCCGCCGGCCCGCTCCTGACGGGGGCCGGGACCCCGGGCCACCAGCGATCCCGCGGGCGGCCCGCGCCCAGGCGCGGGTCAGTCCGCGGGATGCAGGCTCATCGGCCCGTACTCGACCCGGCTGTCCTCCAGCAGGGTCACCTGGTCGACGCCCGATTCCAGCAGCGCGCGCCAGTTTTCGCCGAGCCAGCTCTCCGCGTCACCCTGGCTGCCGAAGGCCTCCTTCGGCACGTCGCCGGAGCTTGCCGCGGTCCCGTCCGCCTTCTCGAACCGCCAGGACCACACCATGTCGGCCCACCTCCCGGCCAGAGCCTAGCCGAGCCTGACCGGCCCCTCTGGCGCCGCCGCCGGGGGCCGCGCGGGGGCATTGTGACATGACCGGAATGTCCGCACAGCGGGATTCAGCGCCGAACGCCGGGAGCGAACGGCTGCCACCTGTTAGGTTTTGTATCCGCTAGCCCTGCGCATTGGGCCGCTGCGGGGTGCGTCGGTGGCCCGGTTCCGTGATCGAGGTGGTGACGACATGACGCGCATTGTCGTCGTAGGTGACCTGATGACCGACACGGTCGCCCGTGCCGCGCTTCCCCTGGCGAAGGGCAGCGACACGCCGGCCGCGGTCGCGACCTGCGGTGGCGGCTCGGGCGCCAACATCGCCGCGTGGCTGGCCGTGGACGGGGCCGAGGTCGCCTTCGTCGGCCGCCGTGGGGCGGATATCGCCGGGCGCAACCGGGACATGGAGCTGATGGGCTACGGCGTGGACGCCCGCCTCGTCATGGACCCGGAGCGGCCGACCGGCAACTGCGTGGTGATGATCACCCACAAGGGCGACAACACGATGCTGTCGGATCCCGGCGCCAACGCCGCGCTGTCCCCCGACGACCTGCCCAAGGACCTGTTCGCGCCGGGCAGCCACCTGCACATGTCCGGGTACACGCTGCTGAACGAGGGATCCCGGCCGGCCGCCATCACCGCGATGAACTACGCCAGGCAGGCGGACATGACCATCTCGGTGGACGGGGCCAGTGTCGCGCCGCTGGAACGGGTCGGCGCGGAGCCGTACCTGGAACTGACCAACGGCGCCACCCTGCTGTTCGTGAACGAGGCACAGGCCGGCGTGCTCACCGGGCGCGACGACCCGGCGCAGGCCGCGAGAGTGCTGACCGCGTGGTACCCGCAGGTCGTGGTCAAGCTGGGGGCCGACGGCGCGCTGTTCGCCAACGGCCGGCCCGAAGCCATCCACGCCCCGGCCCAGGTGACCGAGCGCATCGTGGACGGCACCGGCAGCGGCGACGCGTTCAGCGCCGGGTTCCTGATCTCCTGGCTGGACAAGAAGCCGCCGCTGGAGGCGCTGGTGAGCGGCTGCCGCCTCGCCGCGCGCGCCCGGTCCCTCGTTGGCGCCCGGCCCGCGCTCTGATCAGGGCTTCCTGCTCTCGCTCTTCTCGCTGGAGGGCAGGGTCGCCCTGGTCACCGGCGGAAGCTCGGGCATCGGTCACGCGATAGCGCGTGCCCTGGCACTGGCCGGCGCCCGGGTGGTGCTGCTGGCCCGGCGCGCGGAGCCGCTGGCCGAGACCGCCCGCGCGCTGCGGGCGGAGGGCGGCGAAGCCGCCTGGGTGAGCGCCGACCTCGCCGACCGTGACGCGGTGCTGCCCGGCGCCGCGGCGGCGGCCGGGCCGTTCGGCGAGCCCGACATCGTCGTCAACGCGGCGGGCGTCAACATCCGCCCGCCGCTGGCGGACCTGACCACGGCCGACTGGGACACGCTGCTGGCCGTCAACCTCACCGCGCCGTTCCTGCTCGGGCAGCGGTTCGGTCCGGCGATGGCCGCCCGCGGCTGGGGGCGGATCCTCAACATCGCCTCCCAGCAGGCGCTCCGGGCCTTCGGCAACAGCGGCGGGTACGGCGCCGCGAAGGCCGGGCTGGCCGGGCTGACCAGGTCACAGTCCGAGGCCTGGGCGCGGCGGGGGGTGTGCTGCAACGCGATCGTCCCCGGCTTCGTGGCCACCCCGCTCACCGCCGAGGTCGCCGCCGACCCGGTCCGCTCGGCCGCGCTGGCCGCCCGCACCATGATCGGCCGCAACGGGGAGCCGGATGACTTCGAGGGCGTGGCCGTCTTCCTGGCCAGCCGGGCCAGCGACTACGTCACCGGGCAGATGATCTTCGTCGACGGCGGCCTGTCCGCCACCTGACCAGCGTCCGCGCGGCGCCCGCCGGTCACCGGGGGCGGGCGAACAGCAGCGGCCGCAGCACCCGCCCGCACCAGTCCATCAGCCGCGGGCCGGCCGGCAGCCCGCCCGGTTCCGGGTGGTACTGCAGGAAGGCGTAGCCGAGCCGCCGGGCCAGGGCGCCGTCGGTGGCGAGCTGGTCGCCGATCACCACACCGGGCCGGGGGAAATCCCGGTAGTACGCGGTCCGCAGCGGCTTGCCCGCGCTCGCCAGGTACTCGGCCCGCACACCGCCGGTGGCCAGCGGGGCCGACGGGCGCCGGAGCGAGTTGGTCGAGAAGCACACGACCAGCACCCCCGGGACCGCCCGGGCCCGGGCGAGCACGTGCTCGACCCCCTGGTC
This sequence comes from uncultured Actinomycetes bacterium, assembly GCA_963725125.1. Taxonomy (GTDB): domain Bacteria; phylum Actinomycetota; class Actinomycetes; order Streptosporangiales; family Streptosporangiaceae; genus DASXKD01. The sequence goes on along the minus strand of CAVRXW010000015.1, from coordinate 59,610 downwards.
CAGCGCCTGCTGGCCGCTGTCCCAGTAGGCCACGAGCGGCTCCACGTCGAAGACCAGCGTCCGCGCCGCCAGCCCCCCGGCCAGGCGCAGCGCATCATCCAGGGTCGCCGGGCGGTCATAGGCGGGTCGCACGCCTCCACTCCAGCACGGGCGCCCCGGCCGGCCGTCACCCGCAGCGGAGGATGTCTGGCCGGCTGCCGCCGCGCTGCACCCGCACCTCCCGGTCGGTGCTCGCCGGCCTGGCAGGCATCGCCGCGGGCCGGACCGGGCGGCAACACCGGGCGCCACGGCCTTCGTAGCGCATGGAATGACGGCCGCAGGCGGCACAATGGCGGACATGGCCAGACGTTCCACGACCACGCCCGCCCGGAGCCAGCACGCGGGCGGAGCCCCGCCCGAGGCGTTCGAAGAGAACATCGTCGACATCGACGTGACCGAGGAGATGCGCGGCAGCTACCTCGAATACGCCTACTCCGTCATCTACCAGCGGGCGATCCCCGACGCGCGGGACGGCCTCAAGCCGGTGCAGCGCCGGATCCTGTACCAGATGAACGAGATGGGCCTGCGCCCCGACCGCGGCCACGTCAAGTGCGCGCGCGTGGTCGGCGACGTGATGGGCCGGCTGCACCCGCACGGCGACGCCGCCATCTACGACGCGCTGGTCCGGATGGCGCAGTGGTGGGTCATGCGGCTGCCGCTGGTGGACGGGCACGGCAACTTCGGCTCGCTGGGCGGCGACGACGCGCCGGCCGCCTACCGGTACACCGAGGCCAGGCTGACCGCCGCCGCGATGGAGATGGTGGCCTCCATCGACGAGGACACCGTCGAGTTCCAGCCGAACTACGACGGCACCGAGGTCCAGCCCGAGGTGCTGCCGGCCGGCCTGCCCAACCTGCTGGTCAACGGCGCGTCCGGGATCGCCGTGGGCATGGCCACCAACATGGCACCGCACAACCTCGGCGAGGTGGTGGCGGCGGCGCGGCACCTGATCGCCAACCCCGGCGCCGGCCTGGACGAGCTGATGCGCTTCGTGCCCGGCCCGGACCTGCCCACCGGCGGCAAGATCGTCGGCCTGGACGGGATCCGGGAGGCCTACGAGACCGGCCGCGGCATCTTCCGCACCCGGGCCGCCGCGCGGGTGGAGAAGATCACCCCGCGGCGCGCCGGGATCGTGGTCACCGAGCTGCCCTACAACGTCGGCCCGGAGAAGGTCATCGCCCGGATCAAGGACCTGGTCGGGGCGAAGAAACTCGCCGGGATCGCCGACGTGAAGGACCTCACCGACCGGCAGCGCGGCCTGCACCTGGTCATCGAGATCCGGTCCGGGTTCCACCCCGAGGCCGTGCTCGACGAGCTGTACCGGCTCACGCCGATGGAGGAGACCTTCGGCATCAACAACGTCGCGCTGGTGGACGGCCAGCCGCGGCTGCTGGGCCTGCGCGAGCTACTGCAGATCTACGTCGACCACCGGATCGAGGTCACCCGGCGGCGCACCGAGTTCCGGCGCCGCAAGCGCGCCGACCGGCTGCACCTGATCGACGGCCTGATGATCGCCCTGCTCAATATCGACGAGGTGATCCAGGTCATCCGCGCCAGCGACAACGCGGCGGCGGCGAAGGAACGCCTGATGAGCGTGTTCGACCTGTCCGAGATCCAGGCCACGTACATCCTGGACACGCCGCTGCGCAGGCTGACCCGTTACGACCGGCTGGAACTGGAGCGGGAGGCGGAGACCCTGCGCCGCGAGATCGACGAGCTGACCGCGATCCTGGAGTCGGAGTCGCGGCTGCGCACGGTGGTCTCCGACGAACTGGCCAGCATCGCCGAGCGGTTCGCCGACCCGCGCCGCACGGTGCTGCTGGAAGGCACCGGCGCGCCGCGCACCGCGGCCGTACCGCTGGAGGTCGCCGACGACCCGTGCCTGGTGCTGCTGTCGTCCACCGGCCTGGTCGCGCGCACCCCCCTGGACATTGCCGAACGAGATGCCCCGGCGGACCTGTTCGCGGCGGGCGCACCGGCCGGCCAGGGCGGGCCCGCGGCGGGGCCGCGCAGCGCCCACGACGTGGTGGTGTCCAGCGTGGCGGCCACCGCCCGGGGGTCGGTCGCGGTGGTGACGTCGGCCGGCAGGCTGATCCGGGTGGGCGCGCTGGAGATACCGGCGCTGCCGCCGAGCGCGCACTCCCCCAGCCTGGCCGGTGGTGCCCCGGTCGCCGAGTTCGTGGCGCTGGTGCCCGGGGAGACCGTGGTCGGCCTGGCGGCCCCGGACGCTGCGGGCGCCGGGCTGGCCCTGGGCACCGCCGGCGGCGTGGTCAAGCGCGTCGCGCCGGACTACCCGGGCAGCTCGGCCGAGTTCGAGGTGATCTCGCTCAAGCCCGGTGACCGCGTGGTCGGTGCCGTCCAGCTCACCAGCGAGGACTGCGACCTGGTGTTCATCACCACCGATGCCCAGCTGCTGAGGTTCCCGGCCGCCTCGGTCCGCCCGCAGGGCCGGGCGGCGGCCGGGATGGCCGGCATCCGGCTGTCCGCACGCGCGGCCGTGACCTGGTTCGGCGCGGTCATGCCGGAGGAGGGCGGCCCGGGCCGAGGGGGCGGCGGAGGGCGTGGTGGTGACCGTGGCGGGCAGCACCGGTGCGCTGCCGGGAACCGGCGCGGCGACCGTCAAGGTGACCCCGTACCGCGAGTACCCGGCCAAGGGCAGGGCCACCGGCGGAGTGCGCTGCCACAGGTTCCTCAAGGGCGAGGACACGCTGGTGCTGGCCTGGGCCGGGCCCGGCCCGGCCCGGGGAGCCACCGACGCCGGGGTCCCGGTCGACCTGCCGGTCCCCGACGGCCGCCGGGACGGCTCTGGTGACCGGATCCGGCAGCCCCTGGGTTCCCTGGGCGGCGGGCGCCCCCGGGCCTGAGCGGCGCCGCTGAGCCCGCCCAGAAGGTGCGTCAGTTGCGCGCGCCCACGGCAGCGGCCAGGGCGGTGACCAGGTCCTGCGGGCCGCCCCGCGGCACGTCGCGGTACTGCCACCAGCGGGCGATCGAGATGCCGCGGGGCCCGGGATCGAAGACCTGCCCGCGGAAGCAGCCGCCGCCGGCCAGCAGGGCCAGCGTCCGGTCGTCGTCTGCTAATCCCGCGGCGTACGCCGCGGCGTCGAGGAGCGCGGCGGCACAGCGGGCCGCCCGGACGGGGTCGCCGTCGGCCCGGGCCAGCCGCCAGGCGGCCTGGGCGCGGAGGAACTCAGCCATGAGGAGTTGTCGTGTCACCTGCTGTAGCTTAGCGATTACCGTTAGCGACCTTGGTGTGTTTACCGCGCCATGACCTCTGCCTACGGCAGTAGCGCTGGCTACCCGGAGGACCCGGCGGGATCTGATGCCGGGGCCTCCCATCTGTGTACCCAGGACGGGCCGAGCGCCTGCACGGAGGGGCAGCCGGTCAGCGCCAGCGCGGTGCGCAGCTCGTCACGGAGGATCTCGACGGCGCGCGTCGCCCCGGCCTCACCGGCCGCGCCCAGCCCGTAGGCCAGCGCGCGCCCGGCCAGGCAGGCCCGTGCGCCGAGCGCGATCGCCCTGACGATGTCGACGCCGCGCCTGATCCCGCTATCGAAGTAGACTTCGGCCTCGCCCGCGACCGCCTCGGCGACCGCGGGCAGCGCGCGGATCGCAGCCGGGGCGCCGTCGAGCTGGCGGCCGCCGTGATTGGAGACGATGATCGCCTCCGCGCCGAGGCGCACGGCCCGGCGGGCGTCCTCCGGGCGCAGGATGCCCTTCACCACCAGCGGCCCGCCCCACTGCTCCCGGAACCAGCCGACGTCATCCCAGGTCGCCGCCGGGTCGAACTGGCGGTTGGTCTGTGCGCTGAACGCCGCCGCGGCCAGGCCGACGTCGGGCAGGTTGCCCCACCGGAACCGCGGCTGCCGGAGGAACCCGGCCGACCAGCGCGGGTGCACGGCCCCGCCGGCCAGGGCCCGCAGCGTGACGCGGGGCGGCATGCTGAAGCCGTTGCGGCGGTCCCGGTCCCGGTCCCCGGCGCGGGGCACGTCGACGGTCAGCACCAGGACGGAGATGCCAGCCGCACGGGCGCGGTGCAGCAACTCCTGCACCAGCCCGCGGTCGCGCCAGAAGTACATCTGGAACCACAGCGGCCCGGTGGCCGCGCCAGCCACCTCCTCGATCGGGCAGGACGCCATGGCCGCGAGCACGTAGATCGACCCGGCCGCGTGCAGCGCGCGGGCCAGCGCGACCTCCCCGGATGGATGCAGCAGCCCGGTCAGCCCCATCGGCGCACCGAGCAGCGGCAACGCGATCGGCGAACCCAGCACGCTGGTGGCCGTCTCGACCTTCGACACGTCGGCCAGGACGCGCGGCCGGAGCTCGACGGCGCGCAGCTCGGCGAGGTTACGCGCCGCGGTCACCTCGTCGCCGGCCGCACCGTCCACGTAGTCGAAGACGACCGCCGGCACCCGACGGCGGGCAGCCTCGCGCAGCTCGCCAATGGTGCCAGCCCTGGCGGCCTGCCCCTCGGCCGAAAACCGGGCCCGGGCCCGCTGCGGCAGCGCCCGGAAGTCCGCACCGAGCTGCCCGGCCAGCAGCTTCGCGAAGTCATTCATACCGGACAGTATTCCGCCCGGTAGCGCAGGCCGCCTCGCCGGCAGGAGTGGTCAGATGTCGATCCTGGACGCGTCGAGCTCGGCTGCCCCGCTCACGATGAAATCCCGCCGGGGGCTCACGTCGGAACCCATGAGCAGGTCGAAGATCGAGCTGGCGGTGGCGGCGTCCTCGATCCGGATCCGGCGCAGCACCCGGTGCCGCGGGTCCATGGTGGTCTCCGCGAGCTGGCTCGCGTCCATCTCTCCCAGGCCCTTGTACCGCTGCACCGGCTCCTTCCAGCGCTGCCCCTTGCGCTCCAGCTCCAGCAGGATGCGCCGCAGCTCGCCGTCGGAGTAGGTGTAGTTGTACTTCTGCTGCCCCTTCCGGGGGCTGGTCAGCTCGATCCGGTGCAGCGGCGGCACCGCGGCGAACACCCGGCCCGCCGCCAGCATCGGGTGCAGGTACCGGTGGAACAGGGTCAGCAGCAGCGTCCTGATGTGCGCCCCATCGACGTCAGCGTCGCTCAGGATGATCACACGCTGGTACCTGGCCGCCTCCAAGTCGAACGAACTACCCGAGCCCGCGCCGATGACCTGGATGATCGCCGCGCACTCGGTGTTCTTGAGCATGTCGGAGACGGACGCCTTCTGCACGTTCAGGATCTTGCCGCGGATCGGCAGCAGTGCCTGGAACTCCGAGTCCCTGGCCATCTTCGCCGTGCCGAGCGCGGAGTCTCCCTCGACGATGAACAGCTCGCTGCGGTCGTCGGCGGACCGGCAGTCCACCAGCTTGGCCGGCAGCGTGGAGGCGGCCAGAACGGACTTGCGCCGCTGGTTGTCCCGGTGCTCGCGGGCGGCGATCCTGGTCTTCGCCGCGGCGGCCACCTTCTCCAGCACCGCCCGTGCCTGCTGCTTGGCCTTCCCGCGCCCGGAGAAGTACGCCCGCAGCTGCTCGGCGACCACCTGGGCGACGATGCGGGACGCGGCGGGGGTGCCGAGTACCTCCTTGGTCTGGCCCTCGAACTGGGGCTCCGGCAGCCGCACCGCGATGACGGCGGCGAGGCCTTCGATCACGTCGTCCTTGGTCGACCGGCTCGTCGCCGTTCTTCAGCAGCCGCACCGCGCGCAGTTGCTCGTTCAGCGTCCGCACCAGGGCCCGCTCGAACCCCGTCACGTGGGTGCCGCCCTTGGGGGTGGCGATCACGTTCACGAACGACCGGCTCACGGTGTCGTAGCCGGCGCTCCACCGCAGCGCCACGTCGACCGCCAGCTCGCGGTCCACCTCGGTCGGGGAGCATGTGGCCCTGCTCGTCGAGCACCGGGACGGTCTCGGTGAAGCTGCCGGACCCGACCAGCCGGATCACGTCGGTGACGGGCTCCCCGGTGGCCAGCTCCGCGCAGAACTCGCGATCCCCCCGTCGAACCGGAACATCTCCTCGTGCGGCCCGTCCTGGCCGCGCTCGTCCACGATCCGGATGGTCAGCCCGGGCACCAGGTAGGCCGTCTGGCGGGCCCGCTCGGGGGCAGAGCCTCCAGGCTCCACTGGGCGTCCCGGACGAACACCTGCGGGTCCGGCCAGAACCGGATCCGGGTGCCTGTCAGCTTCTTCGCCACCCGGCGGACCTGGGTCAGGCCGCTTGCGCTGCTTGAACTTCCGCCGCCGGGCCGGGCCCGGCGAACTCCCCTGGCACGCCGCGGCGGAAGCTGGCCGCCCATTCGTGCCCGTCCCGCTCCACGTTCACGTCCAGGCGGGCCGCCAGCGCGTTCACCACCGACGCGCCGACGCCGTGCAGCCCGCCCGAGGCGGTGTAGGAGCCGCCGCCGAACTTGCCGCCCGCGTGCAGCCGGGTCATCACCAGTTCCACGCCGGTGAGGCCGGTCTTCGGCTCCACGTCCACCGGGATGCCGCGGCCGTTGTCGCGCACCTCCGCGGACCCGTCGGGGTGCAGCACCACCTCCAGGTTCGGTGCAGTGGCCGCCCAGCGCCTCGTCCACGCCGTTGTCGATGATCTCCCAGAGGCAGTGCATGAGCCCGCGGCCGTCGGTGGAGCCGATGTACATGCCGGGGCGCTTGCGGACGGCCTCCAGGCCCTCCAGCACCGACAGATGGCGCGCCGTGTACCCGTCGGCGGCCAGCGCGCCAGCGCGGGCCCGGAGTCACGGCGGGTTCGGCAGTCACGCGGGTTCTCCTTACCCGAGAGGCGGCCGGGCTACCCGGAACCGCCTGACGGAAGACTAGCCGCCTCGTCGGACAGCCGTGGGGAGCCACGCCGCCGGACACACAGGGTAACCTGGGACAACTGCGTGCGATACTGTGAGTAGCGAGACACCTGAGGCTGGAAATGACGATCGTTCGCTCTTGGCGTAGCTGGGCCGTAGATGGGAACGTCATAGGTCCTACCCCTGTTGGGGTAGGAGAAGGAAACGCAGGTGACGGCGCGGAAGCGCGCCGGTGGACGACGCGAGGGAGGCGACATGACCGGAGCAATGGCCCCCAGCAAGCCGCTCAGTGCACTGGACCTATGCGACCGGTGCGGTGCTCAGGCCTACGTGCGCGTCGTACTCCCCGGAGGCGGGAGAACTTCTGTTCTGCGCGCACCACGGCCGGCAGCACGCCGAGGCGCTGGCACGTATCGCCGTCGAGATCCAGGACGAGACCGACCGGCTGTCGCCCGGGCAGGACGGCGGAGGCCCCCAGCCGCTGACCGAGACGCCAGGCGCCCCCGGAGGGCTGACCGCAGGCTCTCCCGGACGTGCTGCCTGTCTGCCCTTCGTACGGCTTGCCCTTCGTACGTCCGCAGAGGACAGCTGAACGCAACAAACAGCGCCCCGAGCATGCATTCCGCAGCTCGGGGCGCTGTCTGCTGTGACCTCAGTCCAGGTAGTCGCGGAGGACCTGGGAACGGGACGGGTGGCGCAGCTTCGACATGGTCTTGGACTCGATCTGGCGGATCCGCTCCCGGGTCACCCCGTAGACCTTGCCGATCTCGTCGAGGGTCTTGGGCTGGCCGTCGGTGAGGCCGAACCGCATCGAGACGACGCCGGCCTCCCGTTCGGAGAGGGTGTCCAGCACCGAGTGCAGCTGCTCCTGGAGCAGCGTGAAGCTCACCGCCTCACCGGGCTGGATGGCCTCGGAGTCCTCGATCAGGTCGCCGAACTCGCTGTCGCCGTCCTCGCCGAGCGGGGTGTGCAGGGAGATCGGCTCACGGCCGTACTTCTGCACCTCGATGACCTTCTCCGGGGTCATGTCGAGTTCCGCGGCGAGTTCCTCGGGGGTCGGCTCGCGGCCCAGGTCCTGCAGCATCTGCCGCTGCACCCGGGCGAGCTTGTTGATGACCTCCACCATGTGCACCGGGATCCGGATGGTCCGGGCCTGGTCGGCCATGGCACGGGTGATCGCCTGCCGGATCCACCAGGTGGCGTAGGTGGAGAACTTGTACCCCTTGGTGTAGTCGAACTTCTCCACCGCGCGGATCAGGCCCAGGTTGCCCTCCTGGATCAGGTCCAGGAACAGCATGCCGCGGCCGGTGTACCGCTTGGCCAGCGACACCACCAGCCGCAGGTTCGCCTCCAGCAGGTGGTTCTTGGCCCGCCGGCCGTCCTCGGCGATCCACTCCATGTCGAGCCGCTGGTCGGGCGTCATGCCGCTCTGGGCCAGCTTCTCCTCGGCGAACAGCCCGGCCTCGATCCGCTTGGCGAGTTCGACCTCCTGCTCGGCGTTGAGCAGCGGGACCTTGCCGATCTGCTTCAGGTAGTCCTTGACCGGGTCCGCGGTCGCGCCCGCCGACGCCACCTGCGCGGCGGGCAGGTCGTCGTCATCGTCGCCGTAGACGAAGGTCTCGTCGTCGCCTTCCTCGCCGGTCCGGGCCGGGGCCGGCTGTCCCTCGCCCGGGGGCGCCGGGCCCGGCGGGCGCGGCCGCCTCGGACCGGCCTCCGGGCTTGCCGCCTCGTCCGTGCCCGGGGCCGCCTCGTCCTCGGTGTCCTCGACCTCGACCTCGATCTCGGCCAGCGAGGCATCGAGTTCGGCCACGTCGATGTCGGGCACGTCCTCGATGTCCACGTCGACTTCCAGGTCGACGTCTACGTCGACGGCGAACTCGTCCAGGTCAACGGCGTCCAGGTCTTCTACTCCTTCGAGAGTCACGACCACGTCGAGGTCAGCTTCTGCCACAGCGCCGTCCTCGCCGCGGCCGGCCGCCCCGCCCGCGCCGTCCTGGGCCACGGCGGCGTCCTTCGGCGCGGCCTCCGCGCGGGCCTGCTTGCCCTGCCCCCCGCGCGCCGGCGCGGCGTCGCCGCCGCCCGTCCCCGGCACTGATTTCGGTGCGTTACGCTGCGGCCGCCGGGACCTGGAATCCCTTCTGGCGCACGGGCCCCGTGGCATCCGCGTCCGTGGGCTCGTCCGCGCCCACCAAGGTGACCGGGGCGTCACCCTTACGCGCCGCCTGTATGGGCGCCCGACGGCCCTGGCCCTGCTGGCTGGGCTGCCTCCGCGCCGCGGAGCCTTGCGCGCTTGCCACCGCGGTCACCTCTTCCTTCGCTGGACGACGGCGGCTTGCCAAGCCGCGAGTGACACGTGACTGTCCGATCGGGCAGACGACACAGACAACCTCTCCTGCACGTGGGCGGCAACGGAACTTACTGAGGGCACCCCGCTGCCGGGACCGTTTGGGGCTGATGGCAAGAGCCGCTGGACATCGTTGCCAGGCCCCGCCCTTCTCCCGTGATCCACCTTAGGCGGAGTCGACGGGTAGCTCGTACCAACGGCCACTCCCGCGACTCCGCCGGGCTCTCCCGGGACGAGCGCCCCGCAGTCATGCCTTACCCGTTTTCGCCGCGATCATGGAAGCCGCCGTCGCGCCAGCCTGCGCCTTGCCGTCACGCCTGGGCACATGCAGCACAAGCACGGTCACGTCATCATCTTGCTCATAACCGGTGAGCATCCGGTCAACCAAGTATTCGAGCAGCCGGGCGGGATCCTCCGCCACCGCGGGCGCCGCCTGCCCCGCCACCGCGACCAGTTCGTCCAGGCCGGCGTGCAGCCCGCGGCGCCGGTTCTCCACCAGGCCGTCCGAGTACAGCACGGCGGTGTGGCCCGGGGGCAGCCGGAACACATACTGCTGGCGCGGGCTGGCCCAGCCCAGCGGCGTGCCCGCCTCGCCCAGGTCCAGCCGTGGCGGCGCGTCCCACGACATCAGCAGCGGCGGCGGATGGCCCGCATTGCCGGCCAGGCCCTCCCCGGACACCGGGTCGAACACCAGGTAGGCGACCGTGGTCACCTGCTCGTCGAGTTCGGTGGCGGTGAACAGCCGGTCCAGCCCGGCCAGCACGGCGGCCGGGCGCGGGTCGGTGAGCGCCAGGGCGCGCAGGGCGTTGCGCACCCGGCCCATGCCCGCCGCGGCGGACAGCCCCTTGCCCATGACGTCCCCGGCCGCCACGGCCAGCCGGCCGTCCGGCAGCCGGAACGCGTCGTACCAGTCCCCGCCGATCTCCATGTTCCGGGTGACCGGCAGGTACCTGGCGTCCAGGATGATGCCGGGCACGCTGGGCAGCCGGTCCGGCAGCAGGCTGCGCTGCAGCGTCTCGGCCGTGGTGTGCTCCCGCTCGAACAGCGAGGCCCGCTCCAGCGCGAGCGCGCACTGTCCCGCCAGCGCCTCCAGGAACACCCGCTCCTCGTCGGTGATCTTCCGCGGCCGGGAGAACGAGAACCGCAGCGCGCCGATCGCCGACCCCGCGGCCAGCAGCGGCATGCCCACCCAGGCCCGCTCGTCGGTGTGGGCCAGGAACAGGTCCAGGTCGGCCACCTCGGCGAAGATGCGGCGCAGGCCCTCGGGGTTCTCCACCAGCACCGGGCGCCGGGTGGTGATGGCCAGCGTGACCACGCTGGGGATGTCCAGCGGGATGTCGCCGCCGGGGTGGCCGGGGCTGTCCGGCAGGCCGCCGGGGTTCACCGTGTGCACCCGCAGCCGCTCGGGGTCGAGCAGGGCCACGGCCGAGCGGTCGGCGCCGATCGCGGACCGGCCGACCTCGGTGATGACCTCGACCACCTGCTCCACGGTGAGCGCCTCGGCCAGCATCGACGTCGCCTGCTGCAGCCGGGCGGTGCGCAGCGCCGCCGCGGAGAGTTGCTCGGTCAGCCGCCCGCGCATCTCCTCGGCCTCACGCTGGGCGGTCACATCGGTGCTGGCGCCAACCCACTCGATGATCTTCCCGTCCCGCTCGATCGGCACGGCGCGGACGTCATAGTGCTTGTAGGAACCGCTCTTGGTACGCACCCGGTAGCGGCTGTCGAAGATCTTCCCGCCGCCCACGCACTCGCGCCAGTCCCGCTCGACCCGCTCGCGGTCCTCGGGGTGGACCGCGTCCAGCCAGCCGTTGCCCAGGTACTCCTCCAGGCTCTGGCCGGTGATCCAGCGCCACTCCGGCGAATCCTCGGCGATCTCGCCGGTCGGCGTGGTCACCCATACCACCTGGGCTCCCGCCTGCACCAGCGACCGGTAGCGCTCCTCGCTGCGGCGGACCGCCTCCTCCGAGTTGCGCCGCTCGGTCACGTCCACGGCGATGAGCGCGACGCCGCTGATGGCGCCCTCGGGGTCGTGGGAGGGGAACCAGGAGAACGACCAGTGCCTGGCCTGCGGCCGGGATCCGGCGGGATGGCCGGGGTGCTCCCCGCCCCCGTTGTCCTCGCTGGCGCCGCGGCCGCCCTTGAGCATGCTGATCGGCTGATCGGGCTCGAAGAACGGCTGGCCGTCGGCGAGCACCCGGCGGATGGCGGACTCGGCGCTGGCGGCAAGCGATTCGGGCCATACCCGGGCTGGCGGCAGACCGATATGTTCGGCGCCGTTCCGGCCATAAAGCCTGGCCAGGCTGCGGTTGATCCGCCGGAAGCACAGATCTGTGCCGAAAAAGGCAAACCCAATGGGGGCTTCGCGCAGCAGGGTCGCCAGCAACGCGGAGTCGGAAACGTCCATGCCTGACATCCGCGGCTGAGGTACCGACGTGTCAGTACTCATCACACCGTTTCTGGCCCGTGAGCGAGCCTGCCATCCCTCGGCTCCTTCCTGCTCACTGCGGACTCAAGCAGGCTATCGGCATCAACGTGGCAGCGGGGAGCCATCCGCACCCCGGACTCGAGCGCCGCTGCCGCGCTCATCACGATGGTCGGCTGGTTAAGGCTCCCTTATCCTAGGCCACATCCAGCCCCGGGGTGGCCGCTACGCGTACCACACCTCGGCGCGCCGGCCTCGGAACCCGAGCCATGGGGCGTCGCCGTGCACGACGGGGGCCCGGGGCCAGCACGCCCACGGTTCCTGGCTGCCTCAGCCAACCGGTCCACGGACCCCCACGGGTTCCTGGCTGCCTCAGCCAACCGGGCCACGGACCCCACGGGTTCCTGGCTGCCTCAGCCCGCCAGGCCACGGACCCCCAGGGGTTCCTGGCTGCCTCAGCCCGCCAGGCCACGGACCCCCAGGGGTTCCTGGCTGCCTCAGCCCGCCAGGCCACGGACCCCCAGGGGTTCCTGGCTGCCTCAGCCGGCCAGGCCACGGACCCCCAGGGGTTCCTGGCTGCCTCAGCCGGCCAGGCTACGGGCCCCCACGGTTCCTGGCTGCCTCAGCCAACAGGGCCGTTGCCCCGTGACGGAGGAACGGGGCAACGAGCCAGCGGGGGTTCCAGGGGGTCGCCCCCCTGGGCGAGCAGGCCTACGGCCCGGTGACGAAGGAACCGGGCCGTAGGCCACCGGGGGGTCGCTCCCCCGGGCTAGCACAGGCTCGCCGCGAAATCAGGCACGGATACCGCGGAAAGTGCCCGCGACGCCGCAGATCTGGGAAACTGAGCGGGTGAGTTCGCAGGGCCGCCGCCGGAACCTCCCCTCTGGAAGCGGCCGGTCCGGTCATCGCCGGGTATCCCGGCCGTCACCTCTTCCTGCCCCGCCGCCTAACGCGCTGTTCGAAGAGATGCTCCGTGCCGCGCGGGAACTGCTCGCCGTGCGCAGTCCGCTCGACGCGGAACTGCTGGTCAGCGAACTGCTCGGTACCTGGTGGGGCGAGAAGGAGCCCGGCTCCCGGGCCCGCGGCGCCGACCTGGAGGAACTGCTCGGCGAGGGCCTCGTCGCGTATGCGGCCCAGCACGAGAGCCCGGCGGCGCTGGCGCTGCTGTCCGGTATCGCCTGCCTGGGCACCCCGCATCAGGCCGCGGCGGCCGAAGGCGCCGCACTCGGGCTGATCGAGCGGGGATCAAGCGCCCCGGCTGGGCCGAGCACGTGGGTGCCGTGGTCGCCGGCGGACTGCTACGTGAACTCGGACGCCGTTCGGGGACCGCGACGAGGCCGTGTGCCTGTTCAGCTACGCCGGGACCGAGCCGCACGCGCTGGTCCTCGTGGTCGACTACAACGTCAGCGGCATGCTGTCCGATGGCTGGGTCACCGCCAAGGTGGACACGCTGCTGGAACGCTGCCGCGACGGCAACGGGGAGGCCGCCGGGCAGCCCGGGCGCGGCAGCTTCCGGCCGATTCCGCCGCCGCAGGCCAGGCAGCTGCTGGAGACCGCGCTCGCGGTCACCCACGCGGCTGCCAACCCGCCGGTGAGCAAGTCGTTCGCCTCCTACCACGCGTTCATCAGATCCCGGGTCCGGGCCCTGCCGCCGCCGGACAAGGCCGCTGCGGCCGCCATCCTGCCGTTCGGCGGCCCGGCCGCGCGGCTGGCCACCCTGGAGCCGGAGTCGGCCTGGGCGGGGGCGCAGGAGCGGCGGCAGGCGTGGAGCAGCGACCGCAGGGCGATGCTGGTCGCCGAGTTCCTCGCGTCCGACGAGGCCGAGGACCTGTCCGACCGCGGGGCGGCCAGCAAGTGCGCCGACCACATCGTCAGCTACGGATGCGAGCAGGACTTCGGCCGCCCGCTGCGGATGAGCCCCGCCAAGGCGGAGACCTTCCTGCTCGACTGGCTGCCCCGCAAGATCATGCTCTGGCCCGCCGAGCAGCACGCCATGCCGCACGTGCTCGCCGCCTGGACGCGCTGGGCCGGGCGGCGCCGCGGCCTGGGCGCAGAAGCCGTCAACCAGACCCTGGACGCGGTGTTCGGCGCGATGGGCACCTTCACCCGGGTCTACCGGGATCCGTCCAGCTTCGGCCTGGACACCACGCTGGTGGGCAGGCTGCTGCCGGACGCCGACCTGGAGGCGCTCCCCCGGCGCGCGTTCGCGTTCCCGGTGCTCCGCGGCCGCTACCGGGGCATCGACCTGGGGGCGCTGGACCCGGCCCGGCCGGACGCGCGGCGGACCCTGCTGGCCGCCGACCACGACGACGCGCACGGGCGGCCCGCCACCGAGCAGCACATCCGCCGGCACCTGGTGCTCAGCGACCGGCTCTGGCGCGGCGACCCGCCGGAACTGTGGGAGGCCGCCCAGCGCCTGCTGGACCGGGGCGAGAACAAGCACGCGGTGCAGCACACGCTCATGTACCTGATCAGGGACGTCGGCAACGACACCGCCAAGCTGACGACGGAACTGGGCGACCTGCCCTAAGCCTGATCCCGCCCGCCGAGGCCGCCGACGGCGGCGCCGATGTCCGCCGCGGTCACCGTGGTGAGGTCGGCGGCGGTAGCGGCCTCGCCGAGATCCGCGACCCGCAGGTCGCGGGCGGCGCACGCGCGCTCGAACAGCGAGCGCGCGAACCGGCCGTTGCCCAGTTCGTCGATGCGGTCCCGGTCACAGGCATCGCGGAAGATCTGCTCAAGCACGGGCAGCGCGTCCGGGTCGAACGAGTCGCCCGCCTGTTCCGCGATGACGGTCATGATCTGGGCCAGCTCGCCGGGGGTGTAGCTGGGGAACGAGATGCGGACCGAGAACCGCGAGGACAGCCCCGGGTTGCTGCGCAGGAAGCGGTCCATGTCCGCGGGGTATCCGGCGAGCACGATCACCAGCCGGTCGCGGTCGTCCTCGGCCCGCTTGAGCAGCGTCGCCACCGCCTCGGACCCGTAGGCGTCGCCGCCGGAGTAGCCCTCGTTGTACAGCGAGTACGCCTCGTCGATGAACAGGACCCCGCCAAGCGCGGAGTCGATCAGCTTGCCGGTCTTGATCGCGGTCGAGCCGAGGTGCTCGCCCACCAGGTCGGCCCGGTGCGCCTCGACCACCTCCGGCCGGACCAGCAGGCCGAGCGCGGCGAAGATGCGGCCGAGGATGCGGGCGACCGTGGTCTTGCCGGTGCCGGGCGGGCCGGTGAAGACGAAATGCCTGGCGGGCGGCTGGCTGGCCAGGCCCTGCCGGTCGCGCAGCCGGGCCACCCGCAGCTGGGCGACGATCTCGTGCACCTGCCGCTTGACCGGCTCCAGGCCGATCAGCTCGTCCAGCTCGGCCAGCGCGTTCTCCAGCGTCGGCGCCTCCGCGTAGCCGCGGAACCGGGAGCTGCAGCTCGCCGAACGAGCGTTCCAGGTCCTCGGCCCGCAGCGTCATCAGCTCGGCGGCGGCCGGCTCCGGGCCCCTGCTCATGACCCGGACGTCGCGGGCCTGGCGGGCCTTCTCCAGCAGGTTACGGACGAACCGGCCGTTGCCCAGCTCGTCGGCGACCCGGCGGCGGCCGACGTCCTCCATCATCCGGGTGAGGCCGCGCAGCGCCTCGCCGTCCAGCGACTCCCCGCGCTGCGCCAGGGCCGTCTGCGCCAGCGCCACCAGCTCGGCCGGCGAGTACCCGCCGAACCGGACCCGCATCGCGAACCGCGAGTTCAGCCCCGGGTTGCTGGCCAGGAAGTCCTCCATCTGCCGCTGGTACCCGGCCAGGATCACGACGAGGTTGTCCCGGTCGTCCTCGGCGCGCTTGAGCAGCGCCTGGACCGCCTCGTTGCCGAACCTGTCCGCGTGGCCCTCGCCGTCGTTGGCCAGGCTGTAGGCCTCGTCGATGAACAGCACCCCGCCGATGCGCCGAGTCGATCAGGTCGTTGGTCTTGATGGCGGTGGCGCCGAGGTACTCGCCCACCAGGTCGGCGCGCTGCGCCTCGACCACGGTCGGGCTGTCCAGCAGTTCGAACGCGTAGTAGATCTTGGCGATGATCCTGCGCCACGGAGGTCTTGCCGGTACCGGGCGGGCCGAGGAACACGAAGTGCTGCATCGGCTTCTCGGTCTGGTAGCCCGGCCGCGAGCCGCCGGCGCGCCGCCTCCACCGAGGCGGTGAGCTGGCGGATCTGGTCCTTGACCGGCTCCAGGCCGATCATCTGCGTCCAGTTCCGCCATGGCCTGCTCGATGGTGATCGCGGGCAGTTCCTGCGCCGGCCGCCGGGCGGTCCCGCGGCCCGGCCGCGGCCACCTGGCCGCGCAGGCCGTCGGCCCCGCGGACGGCGCGCCCCTGGTCCGCCACCTGCCCGGCGCGCCCGCCCGGCGCCTGCCCGGCGCTCCCGTAGGACGCGGCCCGGGCCCGCTGCATGGTGTCCGCGCGCGCCACCTGCCAGGCCTTGCCGAGCCGCCAGCCCAGCACGATCACCGCGAGCCCCCAGGCGATCGAGATACGTGATGGCCGGCTGGCTCCGGTCCAGCCACCAGACGAGCACCGCCGGGGGCAGCGACCAGGCCAGTACCAGCGCCACCGTGCGGCACGGCACGAAGCGCGCGGGCCAGCGGCCGGGCATGCGCCGCCAGCACGACCGCCACGGGGAGCAGCAGCAACGGCACGACGTCGTCGCTGCCCTTCTGGAACTTCGCCGCCGCGATGGAGATGACGGCCAGCCCCCAGATGCCGACGCCCACCGACGCCAGCACCGACCGGCTGCGGCGGGCTACCGCGACCGGACCGTACAGCAGCGGTACCACGACGATGAGGTAAGCGACCCGGCCCCAGAGGAAAGGGGTCATCACGACCAGCACCAATACCGCCGCGACCAGCACAGCCTTCACCGGTGCCGGGGTCGCGCGCAACTTCTGGCGCAGGAGGTCGATCCGTTCCCTGGCCATTTGGATGGCCTGCCCGGATCCGTCGTTAGGCGGCATGTCGCTCCCTCGTGCTCATCCTTGTATAGCGCACTACCGGCCGTTTACGCGGGCACACAATCGGACACCGGCTTCTTCGAATGGCCGGTCCAGGGGCCGCGCGGGGCCTCCGGGGCGCCACGGCACCCGCTTTGCGGCCCGCCCGGGCGGCGGGCGGCGGCGTGGCGAGGGGGGCTGGGCGGGCTGTCGTTATGCAGCAAAAGAGCGCTGGTGGCGGCCTGCGGGCACGGTGCGGCCGGCCGCGGCGGCATTGACACGATCGCGCCCCGGGGGGACGCTCGGCTGGGATTGCCCGGCGGGTGGCACCCGTGCCTCTCCCCGGCGCGCCCGGTTGATCGGTCCTTCCGTGGAGGTGGCGATGGGGTCGGTGGCCCTGCTCCGCAGGCCGGGTATCGCACTGCTGGCGTGCAGCCTGGCGTTGACATCCGGGCTCGCGCTGGCCGCCGGCGGCCCGGCGGCCGCGGCGGGGCGCGCGGCACCGGCGGACGTGGCGCCCGGAGCGCCCGGCGCACTGTCCTACTTCGACCTGGCCCGCAAGGACTGCGTGGGCACGGCCACCGGGCGGCGGTCCAAGGTCTGGTACACGGTGGCGGGCGGGGTGCTGTCGGACACCTATGAGCCGACCATCGACAACACGAACGTCAGCACGCTGCAGTACATCGTCACCGACGGGTCCACGTTCACCGACCTGCAGACCAGGGACATGACCTACACCGTGGCGGCCGACCCCACGGGCATGGCCTGCACGGTGACCGCGACCGACGCCCAGCACGGCTACCAGCTCACCACCACCTACATCACCGACCCGGTGCGGGACACCGTGCTGATGCACACCACGCTCACGGCGCTGCCGGGGTCCGGCACCAGCGTGGCCGGCCTGCACCTGTACGCCCGGCTGGACGCACACGTCAACGGCAACGGCGGCGGCGGGACCCAGAACGCGGGCGGCAACACCGGCGTGATCGACACCTCCACCGGATCCCCGGTCCCGGTGATCTACAGCACCAACACGGTGACCAACGCGGTCAACCGGGACTACGCGGTGCCGACGTACATGGCCCTGGACGCGAGCGTCTCCTCCCCCGCCGCGAGCGTCGGGTACGCGGGCACCGCCAGCGACGGCCTGACCCAGCTCGATGCCAGCCATGCGCTCACGCCGGCCTACGACTCCGCGCCGGACGGCCACATCGTGGCCACCGAGGATGTCACGCCGGCGAGCGGTGACTCGGTCACCCTCGCCCTCGGGTTCGGCCGCGCCCAGGCCTCGGCGGTCGCCACCGCGGCCCGGTCGCTGCGGCAGCCGTTCGGCCTGACCGCGCTGAAGTACGTGGCGGGCTGGCTGCGCTACGACGCGGGGCTGCGGCCGCCGTTCGGGCACCTGTCGGCCGCGGCGGCGCGGCGCGACGGCACCGACATCGCGCACTACTACCTGTCGGCCAACGTGATCAAGGCCAGCGAGGACAAGACCTACCCGGGTGCGATCGTGGCGTCGCTGGCCAGCCCGTGGGGGCAGTCGGTGCCGGCCGGGAACCTCGCCGGGAACGTGCCCGGTTACTTCGGCTCCTACCGCGAGGTGTTCGCCCGTGACCTCTACGAGGCGTTCACCGGGCTGCTCGCCGACGGGGACCTGGCGACGGCGCGCGCCGCGACGCTGTTCCTCTTCGACCGGCAGCAGCAGGCCGACGGATCCATGCCGCGCAACTCGCTGCTCAACGGCGAGCCCGCCCCGGACACCGGCGGCACCCAGCTGGACGAGACGTCCTACCCGATCATCATGGCGCTGCAGGCGGGCCTGGACGCCGATGGGTCGCTGTGGCGCAACCACATCAGGCCCGCCGCCGACTTCCTCGTCTCGCACGGCCCGTCGTTCGGCGTCGAG
Source organism: uncultured Actinomycetes bacterium (assembly GCA_963725125.1). Classification (GTDB taxonomy): domain Bacteria; phylum Actinomycetota; class Actinomycetes; order Streptosporangiales; family Streptosporangiaceae; genus DASXKD01. The sequence goes on along the minus strand of CAVRXW010000015.1, from coordinate 41,189 downwards.
CGGTGGGAGGAGCAGACCGGGTACTCCCCGTCCACCATCGCCGCCGAGATCGCCGGCCTGACCGCCGCCGCGGTGATCGCCACGGAGCACCACGACCCGGCCAGGGCGCGGGTCTACCAGGCGACCGCGGACGACTTCCAGCGGAACATCAAGTCGTGGACGGTGACGACCACCGGGCCGTACGCGCCGAGCTACTTCATCAGGCTGTCCAAGACCGGCGACCCGAACGCGGCGATCAGCTACAGCCTGGGCAACGGCGGCCCGACCCTGGACCAGCGCGCCGTGGTCGACGGCGGGTTCCAGGAACTGGTCCGGCTCGGCGAACTGCCGGTCTCCGACCCGGACGTGCAGGCCTCGCTCGGCGTCTGGGACAAGCAGATCGCGGTGTCCACGCCGAGCGGTACCGGCTACTACCGGTACGGCAACTCGGCGGCGCAGGGCAGCGCCGACGGCTACGGCGACTGCTACCAGCCGAGCCAGACCTCGTGCACGACCGTGGGCGCGCCCTGGGCACCCACCGGCACCGGCACCGGGCACCTGTGGCCGGTGCTGTCCGGCGAGCGGGCCGAGTCCGACATCGCCGAGGGCGACATGTCCGGCGCGGCGTCACTGCTGAGCGCGATGGAGAACTTCTCCTCCGGGGTGGGCCTGGTGCCCGAGCAGGCCTGGGAGGACCCGGACCTGCCCGCCTCCCCGTACGGCTCCGACCCGGCGACGGCCTCGATCGGCTTCACCGACGGGAAGGCGGCCGGGTCGGCCTCCCCGCTGACCTGGGCGCAGGCGCAGGAACTACGGCTGATCCTGGCCCTGGCCGTGGGGCACACCGTGGAGACCCCGCAGTTCACGGTGCAGCGGTATGTGCAGCACGGGCCCCCGGGGACGCTGAACGCGACGATCACCGCCCCGGCCAACGGGAGCACGCTCGCGTCGACGTCGACGACCGTGACCGGGACCACCGCACCCGGTGCCGCGGTGACGGTGGAGTCGCAGGACACCACCACGGGCGCGGCGTCCGCGGTGACCTCCACGGTGGCCGCCCCGGACGGGTCGTTCTCTGTGAGTGTGCCGATCGGGTTCGGCAGCAACGCGATCACCGTCGGCGCCAGCACGGGCGGCCTGCAGAGCACCGGTTACGCGCAGGTGACGGTCAGCAATGAGGGCGGCGGCACCACGGTGCTCGACGTCACCGACCCGGCCGGGGACGACAACGGGCCCGGCACCTACCAGTACCCCACCGACTCGTCGTTCCAGCCGGGCGCGTTCGACCTGACCCGGTTCCAGGTGCTCAGCGACGGGACCACCGCCTACCTGCGGGCCACCATCGCCAACCTGGCCCCCACGTTCGGGGCGACCGACGGGGCGCAGTTGCTGGACGTGTACGTGCACGTGCCCGGGGCCGCCACCACGTCCACGGCGGCCGCGTTCCCGCAGCGCAACTACACGATCGCGGCGTCCGGGGCGTGGAGCCAGCGGCTGGAGGTGCAGGGCTTCGCGGCGCCGGTGTGGCAGGACGCCTCGGGGAACACGGTCGGCACGCCGGAGGTGCTCGCCACGCAGTCGGACGGGACCATCACGATCGCCCTGCCCGAGGCGCAGTTCGGTACTCCGGGCTCGGGCTGGGGCTTCACCGTGGTGCTGACCGGGCAGGACGGGTTCCAGCCGGATCAGGCACGTGCCTTCACGGCCACGCCGGGGCCGTTCACGTTCGGGGTTTGCGCACCCAACGGGCCCCAGCCGATCTGCTCGGTGGGCCCGAGCACGGTGCCGAAGGCCATGGACGTGATCACACCGGCCGGGGTCTCGCAGGCCAACGAGCTTGACCCGACCCTCGGCCCGGTCGTGATCCAGCCGGTCACCGTGCCCTGAGCCCGGGCGGCCACCTCCGCCCAGTACTGCGGTCCCGTGGGGTAACGATCAAGGAAGCCTGGACGGTGGCCCGCTCCTCACCGGCTGTGCCAAACTGGGAAGACTGGCGCCCCTGTCTGGAGAATCCCGATGAACACGGCCCTCGTATTGATCCCGGTGCTCTTGCTCGCAGCCGGGTTCGTGGTGTTCTGCGAGGTTGACCTTGCCCGGGCCGAGGAAGTGCGCTACCTGCCCAAGTGGGGATGGGCGATCCTCTGCATGGGCATAGGGCTCACGATTCCGTTTGGCGGGATCGCTTACCTGCTGTTCGGGAAGGTCCGGCGCCCGCGCCTGGGGTAACGATCAAGGAAACTTGGGTACACGCCTGCCCTAGGCCCGGTCCGGAGATCATGCACCCGGGGCGGGCGTCTCCAGGAACTCCTCGACCATGGCCGCCAGCGCCGGGGTTTTGAAGATGTCGTAGTGCGTGGTGCCCGGCAGAATGGCCAGGCGGCCCGGCGGGCGGCCGGAGCCGTCCCAGTCAGCGTCCCGCAGGCCGCCGCCGAGCAGCGCGAAGAACTCCACCATGTGCATGGGCTTGATCGAGTCGGCGTCGGCGTAGGCCAGCATCGTGGGCGCGGTGATCTCCGCGACCTCGGCCGACCAGTCGTAGTCCCGCGACAGCAGCGCGCCCATCTTGGCGTGCAGCACTCGCCAGTCCCCGGGCCGCGGCGCGACCCGGGCGTATGACTCGTACATCGGGGACTGCTTCATCGCCTCGCCATGCTCCGGGGTGAACTGCCGCATCGCCGCCCCGATCTCGGGAAACCAGCCGTCCCGCCGGCACGGCACCGAGACCAGCACGAGGCGGTCCACCACCTCCGGGTGCAGGATCACCGTGCGCAGTGCTACCCCAGCGCCGAGCGAGACGCCCATCACGTCGGATCGCACCAGGCCGAAGTGCCCGATCAGCGCGGCGATGTCGTCGGCCATCGTCTCGTAGCGCAGCGGGCGGCCGACGTCCGCGGTGCGGCCGTGTCCCTGCAGGTCGACGGCGATGACCCGGCGGTTCCTGGCCAGCGCGGGCAGCACCGGGCCGAACATCTCACCCGAGCCGAACCCCCCGTGCAACAGCACCAGCGGCTCACCCGAGCCGTGCTCGGCGTAGTAGAGCGAAAGTCCGTTCACGTCCGCGTAGCTCATGGCATCTCCTCCGCGTGCTCCCGGCATCCCCGTCGCGTGTCGCGGGCATCTCGCTCACCAGCCGCACCGGAGAGGAGACGGCGCACGGCCCCGATTCTCATCGCACGCGGCGCCGGATCGCGGGCCCGGACAGGTCAGGCGGGTTCGGAGCCCGCTGGACGGCCCAGGTGCTGCCGTCAGCTCCGCTGGGCCTCCAGCAGGGCCTCGCCGGCGGCCGTCCGGTAATAGAGCACGGACCGCCCGGCGCGCCTGCGCCGCACCAGGCGGGCATCGAGCAGGACCTTGAGGTGGCGGCCGACCGAGCCCAGCCCCTGTCCGGTCAGCGCCACAAGCTGCGTCGTGCTCTTCGGAGTTTCCAGGAGGACCAGAACGCCCGCCCGCGCGGGCCCGAGCAGCGCGCCCAGCGCCTCCGGCACCGGCGCCGGGTCCGCCTGGGCCAGTACGCCCGAGCAGGGGTACATCACCGCGTACCGGTGCGGCAGGTCCCACGAGACCCAGCCCTGGCCCGGGGTGACCGGGACGAACAGCAACTGCGCCCCGGCGATCTTTCGCGGCGGGTAATTGTGCGCGTTGATCTGCAGGCGGCCCTCCCCCAGCCACCGCATCCCCGGGCGCATGTCGCCCAGCGCCGCGGCCCAGCCGCCCTGGCTCAGCTGGCTGGTCCGTGCGACGACATCTGCCTCCATGATCCGCCGTCGCCGCGGCCAGTAGGGCAGCACGGTCTCCGTCCACACCCAGTCCAGCAGGTCCGCGGCGCGTTCCGGCAGATCGGACCGGTGCAGGCTGGCGGGCAGCGGGCCGCCCAGTGACACGGTCAGGTCGGTGCGGGCGACCTCCGGCAGCCTCTCCCGGATCCGCGCCAGTTCCTCGCCCAGCCCCGGTTCGCCCTCGGCCGTCGGCGCGATGGTGAAGAGGTCCGCGATCCAGTGGCGCCCCAGGGCAGCCCGCACGAGCAGCGCGGTGACCGGGTCACCGGCCAGCCGCTCCCGGTAGGCGGCGTGGTGAGCGTCGAGCCAGGCCCGCTCGCCCGGGTGCGCGGCCGTTCCCCGTACCAGCACGATCAGGCTCGCGGTGGCCTCGGCCAGGGGCGAGATGACGAACCGGCTCTCCGCGAGCGTGTCCGCGCTGACATGCCACCAGCCCATCGTTTCGCCCCCTTGCGAAACAATAACGCCCGCCCGCTGGGCCCGGCCACACTCCGTCCCATGCGCACCTACCGCGAACTCCTTCGGGTGCCGGAGTTCACGCCGCTCTTCCTGACCTCAGCGGTGCAGGTAGCGGCCACCACGGTGACCGGGCTGGCGCTGGGGACGCTGGTGTACGCCGCGACTGGCTCACCGCTGCTGTCCGCGCTTGTCATGTTCGGCCCCTCGCTCGCCCAGCTGGCCGGCGCCACGGCGCTGCTGTCGGCGGCGGACCGGCTGCCGCCGCGCGCCGCCATGGCAGGCATGGCGCTGCTCTTCGCCCTCGGCACCGCCGGTCAGGCCATTCCCGGCCTGCCGGTCTGGGCGATCTTCGCCATCGCCGCAGGCCTGGGGATGGTCGCTTCGCTGGGTGGCGGGGTGCGTTACGGGCTGCTGAACGAGATCCTCCCGGCGGAGGGCTATCTGCTCGGCCGCTCCGTGCTCAACATGTCGGTCGGCATCATGCAGATCTGCGGGTTCGCGCTCGGCGGCGTGCTCGTGGCCGCCCTCTCGCCACGCGGTGCGCTGCTGGCCGGCGCGGTCCTGTACCTCATCGCCGCGGCCATCGCGGGGCTGCGCCTCAGCCGCCGCCCGCCGCGCACCGCCGGACGGCCGTCGATCGCGCAGACCTGGCGCAACAACGCGCTGCTCTGGTCCAGCGTCCCCCGGCGTTACGTGTATCTCGCGCTGTGGATGCCCAACGGGCTGATCGTCGGCTGCGAGTCCCTGTTCGTGCCGTACGCACTGCGGCACGCGGGGCTGCTCTTCGCCTTCGCTGCCCTCGGCATGCTCGCGGGCGACACGCTGGCCGGCCGGTTCGTCCCTGCCCGGTGGCGGGAGCGGCTCAGCGCCCCGCTGCGCCTGCTGCTCGCCGCTCCCTATCTGGTCTTCGCCCTGCAGCCGGCGCTGCCCGTCGCGGTGGCGGCCGTCGTGCTCGCATCGGTCGGGTATTCGGCGAGCCTGATGCTCCAGCAGCGCCTGATGGCGCTGACGCCGGGTGAGCTGAGCGGGCACGCCCTCGGACTGCACTCCTCCGGAATGCTCGCCATGCAGGGCGTCGGCGCCGCCGTCGCGGGCGCGGTGGCCGAGCAGACCTCACCCGGCGCGGCGATGGCCGTGATGGCAGCGATCTCCGTCGCCGTCACCCTGGTGCTGGCGCCCGGGCTGCGGCCGGACCGCGCGCCTCCGGCCACGCCGCCTCGGCCGCCTGGCTCACGGTCTCCCCGGCGCACCCGGGGTGAGGCCGCCCAGCCCAAGTAACCTGGCTTGTCATGACGTGCCGCGTGGTCCGAGCCGGCCCGGGAACGCTGATCCGGCGTGCCTGACCAGCGACTGGGTGCGGACGGTCCGGCGTGAGCGCATCCGCGCGCGTCACCCGGCTGTCGACGACGCCCGTGAAAGGCCTGGCGCTGCACCACCCGGATGCGATCGTGCTGCAGCGGACCGGCGCGGCGGGAGATCGCGAGTTCTTCGTGATCGACGGGCGCGACCGGCTGATCTCGATCTGGAAGACGGGCAGGCTTGTCCGGTTCCGCGCGGCCCATGACCGGCGCAGTGGGCGGATCACGTTGAGCTCGGCCGGCGCAGTGGTGTGCGACGGCCCCACCCGGCCGGGGGCGCCGGTGATCGCCGATTTCTATGGCAAGCGGAAGGTGGCCGGAACTGTCATCGAGGGTCCATGGAATGCGGTGCTGAGCGACGCGGCGGGCGAGCCGGTGCGCCTCGTGCGGGCCGACGAGCCGGGCGCGGGCCACGACGAGTATCCGGTCACGCTGCTCGGTGCGGAGTCGGTTGCCGAACTGGGCCGCCGATCGGGCGCTGGATCGGTCGACGCGCGGCGGTTCCGGATGCTCATCAGCTTTTCCGGCCTGTCCGCGCACGCCGAGGACCACTGGCGGGGCCAGACCATCGAGATCGGGGAAGCTCTGGTCCGCGCTGGCGGCCCGGTAGCCCGCTGCGCCGCGACCACGCGCGACCCCGACCGCGGCGTCCGCGACCTCCCGGCGGTGCGGATGATCAGGTCCTACCGGGGCGTGCAGGTGAACGAGTTCGGCCGCGGGGTGAACTTCGGGGTCTATGCCGACGTGGTCGCGGAAGGGGTCGTGCGGGTGGGCGACCCGCTACGCGTGCGGCCGACTGGAAGCCGAAACCGGCCGTGACCCCGGTCAGCGTCCGGAGGGTGCGGTATTCGTCCGGGTCCACGTTGCGGCGCGGCCGGTTCCGTCAGCGCGCACCTTGCCCGCGTTCTTGAGTTGGTCCAGGACGAGCCGGATGGTCTGGTCGCTGACACCCGGCACGGCCGTCCTGATGTCGGCCAGTCGGAACGTGGCTGGCGCGTGGCGCAGGATGTGCTCGCGGATGCGCTGTTGCTTGGTTCCAGGGGTCTTCGCTGAGGCGGCGCGATCCGCGAACACGGAGTAGACGCCGGCGATCGTATTGCTGAAGTAGCTGAGCCACGGCCATGGGTCAGCGACACCGTCGTGCCAGCCATGGGTGGACGCCAAGAGCGCCTGGTAGTAGGCGTCCGCCGAATCCGCGACGGCTTGCTCGAGGCTCACGTAGCGTCCGACGGTGTATCCGTGGCCGGTGAGCATGGCGCTGGTGAGCAGGCGAGCCACGCGCCCGTTGCCGTCCCCAAAGGGGTGGATGACGAGAAGGTCGAGGATGAACAACCCGGACAGCAGCACCGGATGGTGCTCGCCCGCCGCAGCCGCGGCCTTGTGGCGCTCGATGAGGTCGTCGATGGCAAACGGGGTTCCGGCAGCCGGCACCGGCTTGAAGCTGACGGTCGTCGACCCGTCTGGTGAGCGGTCCACAACCAGGTTGTCCTCGGTCTTGAACGCCCCACCGGGGATCGCCGTATGGGCGAAGAGCAGCCGGTGCAGGTGCAGGATGAGGCCGGCATTCAGCGGGCGCCAGTCCTGCTGGAACAGGTAGTCCTGGGCGTCGCGGTAGCCAGCAAGCTCCTGTTCACTCCGGTTGCGCAGGGTTGAGATGCGCCGGTTGATGATCCGCTCGGCGCGGCCGGCGTCCGCCACGACGATGCCCTCGATCGCGGAGGACGCGGTGATGCTCTGGACGCGAGCCCGATCGGCGAGCCCGGTGAGCAGCCCCGGCATCTGGTCGCGGTAGAGCGCTTCGGAACCCCGCCCGAAGTCGATCGCGCTAAGCCGGGTGACCACGTGGGCTGGCACCCGCCCGATGAGCGCGTCGAGATCGGTGAAGCTGCGCACGGAACCTCCCAACAAACCCACTAAACAACCTAATCCTAGTTGCGTTTAGTATGTTTAGCTGGTTTGTTGGGCAGGTTCAAGGCCAAGACTCGTGGCGTACCCCGGCTTGTCCGGGACGGCCGCCAGGTGGTAGGCCAGTCGTTGAGCCGCGCCACCGACCTGATGAACTTGCCCCATGCGCTCCCGCCTGGTCATTGCGCTCGCAGTTGCCGCCGCCCTGGCTGTCACGGCTTGCGATGGGCCCGCGAGTCCCGGGGCCGCCCGCCGCTCGACCGCTTCTCCGTCCAGCGCGGCGGCCGCGGGCCGGTCGAGGGTCACTCTCGTCGTCCCGCCTGGCCTGGGCGGAGGGCCGTTCACTACACAGCGGAAGGTGTTCGTGCCCACCGGGTGGACGGCGCGGGTGTGGGCCAGTGTGCCCGGCGCCCGGATGGAAGCCTGGACCCCGGAAGGTGACCTGCTGGTCAGCGAGCCCGCCGGCGGCCGCATCGTCGAACTGAAGCCCGGTGCTAAGCAGGCGGCCAGCACGAGCACCCTGCTATCCGGGCTGAACTCGCCGCAAGGCATGGCGTTCGCCCACTTCTCCGGCCACTGGGTTCTCTATGTCGGCGAGGCCGACCAGGTCGATCGGTACCCCTGGGGTGCCCACGGCATCAGCGGCACCCGCACCGTGATCGCCGCCCACCTCCCCGGCTACTATCCCTCGGGCGACGATGTCCATCCGTTCAAGGACATCGCAGTCACCCCGGGCGGGACGCTCTACTTCGATGTCGGTAGCTCGTCGAACGCCAATCCCGACGACCGGACGATGAAGCCGCCGCGAGCCGTGATCATGGCCATGAAACCGAATGGCAGCGACCTGCACGTGGTGGAGCAGGGGGTACGCAACGGCGAGGGCGTAGCCGTGGCCCCCAACGGCACCGTGTGGACGGCCGTCAACAACCGCGACAACATCCCTTACCCATTCCACAAGGCATACGGCGGATACAAAGACGCCTTCGGCAAGGTCATCCAGGCCTACGTGAACAACCATCCGCCGGACGAGGTCCTCCCGGTTACCCAGGGCCGGGATCTCGGCTGGCCGTACTGCAACCCGGACCAGGACCTGAACCATCCGGCCGGCTCGCTGGCCAACGTTCCCTTCGTCGCCGACGCGCTGACCAACCCCGGTGGCCAGCACCTCGACTGCGCCAAGCTGCCGAAACTCCAGGTAGGCCTCCCAGCGCACAGCGCACCGCTCGGTCTGGCCTTCCTGGAAGACAGCAAGATCCCGGCGCCGTGGTCCGGGGGTGCCGTCGTGGCCGTGCACGGCTCCTGGAACCGCCAGCCGCCCCGCGCCCCGGCAGTGCTATGGATGGCGTGGAACGCTGTGAAGCACTCCCTGATGCCAGCCGTCGCCATGATCACCGGCTTCCAGAACGCCGACGGAAGTCGCTGGGGCCGACCCGTCGACGCCATTCCCGGCCCGGACGGCGCGCTCTACGTCAGCGACGACACCGCCAACGCCATCTATCGCTTCATGCCGCCCAGCTAAAACGGCCCGCTGTGGTCGGGGCGGGCCGCTAGCGAAAGCACGCAGGGACGCAGCAGCCGGATGACCTGCGCCGGGTCGGCGGTGGCGAGTTCGTCGGCTTTGATGAGGTGCCGGGAGACCGTGATGCCGAGGGTGATGGCGCTGATGATCGCGGCCCGCAGGTCCGCGTCGGCGGCGGGGATGGCCCGGGCTATCTGCGCCTCGTAGCGGACGATGCCGGCGCTGGCGGCGCTGGCGGCCTCGGGATTGGTCAGCATAGAGCGAAAGAGAGCCAGCGATGCCACGGGCGGGCTGGCTAGCCGTTCGGCGAGCCCGGCGAGGATCTGCTCGGCTGCTTCCGCCGGCGTCCCGCTGACCTCGGGGACCGGGGCGGCGTCGATCACTCGCCGGTACAGCTCCTGCTTGGAGCCGAAATAGTGCATGACCAGGCCTGCGTCGACTCCCGCGGCCGAGGCCACAGCCCGGATGGTGGTCCGGTCGTACCCGGCACTGAAGAAGACCTGGGTCGCGGCATCGAGGATGCGCGCTTCGGTGCGGCGGCGCTGCTCGGCGCGCGAACCGGGCCGGGGAGTGGTCATTGTTTCATTCTACGGGTGTTGACTGGACCCCCATTCGATTCTACGCTTGTTCAATGAACACCTGTTGAACGAACTGCCGAGTGAAGGGAAGGGCCCCATGTCTTCCGCCACGACCGCCGACGTCCTGGCCCGGCGCCGCCACCTGACCCTCAACGGCGATGCCGACGGCCTCGCTGACCTGTTCGCGCCCGACGCGGTAATCGAGTTCGCCTTCCATGGGCCGCCGGGCACGTCCGTGCGCCTGGAGGGCCGCGAGGCGATCCGCGAGTACTCGCGCCGTGTCATGGCGTCGCCGCTGCGGCTGGAGGACTACGAGGTGGCGGAGCTTTACCAGGCCCAGGACCCGGAGGTGGTGATCGCGGAAGTGCGGGCGAAGGCGACCGTGACCACGACGGGCCGGTCGCTCACGACGACGTCCATCCAGATCCTCCGGATCCGGCAAGGTCATATTGTGCTATGGCGCGACTTCGCCGATCCCCGGGTCCTGGAGGACGTGATCGGGGAACAGCGTCCGGGAAGCTGACGTGGATCCCGGGCGTAGGGTCGTGCGGCGGGTGGAGCTGGCGCCGGCGAGCCGGCCGTCGTGCTTGAGGCGGGGCTCAACAACGGGGCCGCGTCCTGGCAGCGGGTCATGCCGCTGCTGGCCCCGCACATGCGCGTTGCCGCCTACGACCGGGCGGGGATAGGCGGCAGCGCCCCTGCGCCAGGTCTGGTGACCATAGACCGCCAGATCGATGACCTGGCATCGGTAATTGCCGGGCTGGCTGCAGGACCATGCGTGCTGGCAGGGCACAGCTGGGGCGGCGTCCTGGTCCAGCTGCTGGCCTTCCGCCGGCCGGACCTGGCTGCGGGCCTGGTCCTGGTGGACCCGGGGCACGAGGAGATGGAAAGCGAATTGCCCCTGCTCCTCCAGTGGGGATGGCGGATCACGCGCACCGTCTTCCCCGATGAACTGCACGCTGACGCCCCCGCGACCCTCGCGGCCATGCGGGAGCTGCGTGCCGCCGCAAGGCCCTTTCCCGACGTGCCCGTCATCGTCCTGAGCGCTGCCCGCGGCTTCCCCCGCCGGTTCCGCGCAAGCTGGACGCGCCTGCAGGCAGGGCTGGCCGCGGTAGCCCCGCAGGGACGCCATGTCGTCGTCGACGGCACCGGCCATGACATCCCCAGGGACCGGCCCGATGTCGTGGCCGACACGATCCTCGCGGTAGCCGCCCGGGCGCGGGCCGGTGGCGGCTGACAAGACAGCCCTGACCAGGATTCCCCCGCGCAACCGCTCCGGGAGACGCTTCTCAGATGCCCGGCGATCAACCGCCCCGGTTGGCAGGCTCGGGGCGGCGGCGATCACTTAGCCCTTCTTGGGCTTCTTCTGCGCCAGGTCGCTCGCGGCCGCCTTCTTGTCGTCCTTGGACGACTTCGGGTTGCGCAGCACCTTGCCGGCAGCCGAAGCTGCGGCAGCGCCGGTCCCACCGCCAGAGCCCTTGCCCGGGCCCTTGCTCTTGCCATTTGCCATGAATGACACACCTCCTTCCTTCTTGATCTGCAGCACGGGACCGTGATGTGATGCTTGCCTTGCCCGCAAGAGACGCCACAGTGCTTGCCGCGACGGGCACCCGGCCTCCCGCAAGGCAGGGTGCCCGTTCTGCTGTCTGGCCTGAGCCAGACAGCAGAACGGGCATGAGCTGGCCCAAGCGAGTCCCGCCCAGGCCAGGCCCTACATCAGAAGCAAAGCGGTCAAATCAACCACTGTTGCATCTGATGCAATACCGCTCACTTCTAGCTGCAGCCGCTGGTGGCGCCACAGCCCTCGCACACGTAGCAGCTACCCGCGGGGCGCATCTTGGTGCCGCAGATCAGGCACAGGGGCGCGTCCGCGGTCCGGCCCTGGTGCGACTCCAGCAACTCGACCGAGCCGTGTGGCTGGTCACTCCGCGAGTCCGCCGGTGGCTCCGGCTGGCCGGGACGGCTGGATGCGGGCGGTCGCGCCGGCTCGGCATGGCTGGCGGCCCGGTCCTGGTGCGCGGCCGGCTCGGGCTGCCGCTCGCGCGGGGCGGACTGGGCCATCTCGGTCGGGTCCATCTCCTCGGCGACCGCACCGGGGTCCTCCCCGGCGAGCTGGGCGGCCCGTTCGGAGGCCGACAGGATGCCCAGTTCGGAGCGCGTCTCGTAGGGCAGGTGGTCCAGCGCCAGGCGGCGGAACACGTAGTCCATCACCGAGCTTGCGATACGGATGTCCGGGTCGTCGGTGACCCCGGCGGGCTCGAAGCGCATGTTGGTGAACTTCTCGACCCACTTCTCCAGCGGGACGCCGTACTGCAGGCTGATCGAGATCGCCATCGAGAAGGCGTCCATCACGCCGGCCAGCGTGGAACCCTGCTTGCCCAGCTTGAGGAACACCTCGCCGACGCCGTCGTCCGGGTACTTGGAGACGGTCATGTACCCCTCGGCGCCCGACACGGAGAACCTGGTCACGCTGGCCGGGCGCTGCCGGGGCAGGCGGCGGCGCACCGGGCGCACCTCGCGCGCGGGCTCCTCGGCCGCCGCCTTGCCGGGCTTCTTCCTGGCGTCCGACAGCGGCTGGCCCACCTTGCAGTTGTCCCGGTAGATGGCCAGCGCCTTGAGCCCCAGCTTCCAGCCCTCGAAGTAGATCTTCTCGATGTCCTCGATTGTGGCGCTTTCCGGCATGTTGACCGTCTTGGTGATGGCGCCACTGAGCCCGGGCTGGACGGCGGCCATCATCCGCACGTGGCCCATCGGGCTGATGGCGCGCTCGCCCATGGCGCAGTCGAAGACCTCGTAGTGCTCGGGCCGCAGCCCGGGCGCGTCCACGACGTGGCCGTGCTCGGCGATGTACTCGGTGATCGCCTCGACCTGCTCCGGCTGGTAGCCCAGGTTCTTCAGCGCCCGGGGCACCGTCTGGTTGACGATCTGCATGGAGCCGCCGCCGACCAGCTTCTTGAACTTGACCAGCGCCAGGTCCGGCTCGACACCAGTGGTGTCACAGTCCATCATGAGGCCTATGGTGCCGGTAGGTGCCAATAGGCTACTTTGGGCGTTTCTGTACCCATTTGTCTCACCGAGGGCCAGGCACTTCTGCCAGGCGGCGATCGCCGCGACGTGGATGTCACGGTCGATGCCGCCGACGGTCTTGATCTCAGCCGCAGGCGTCGGCGTGCTTGCGCATCACCCGCTTGTGCGCGGTGGCGTTGCGCTCGTAGCCGTCGTAGGGGCCGACGACCGCGGCGAGTTCCGCGGACCGGCGGTAGGCGGTGCCCGTCATCAGCGAGGTGATGGCGGCGGCGATCGCACGGCCGCCCTCGGAGTCGTAGGCGTGCCCGGTCGCCATCAGCAGCGCGCCGAGGTTGGCGTAGCCGATGCCGAGCTGACGGTAGGCACGGGTAACGGCAGGTGATCTTCTCGGTCGGGAAGTCGGCGAAGCAGATGGAGATGTCCATCGCCGTGATCACCAGTTCGGTGATCCGCTCGAACCGCTCCACGTCGAACGTGTCCTGCGGGTCTCAGGAACTTGAGCAGGTTAATGCTGGCCAGATTGCACGACGAGTTATCGAGGTGGACGTATTCGGAACAGTTTGCTACGACGGTGCCACCCACGATGTAGGAGTGGTTGCGCGGCTCGGTCAGGTTATAGGTGAGCTCGAAACCCTTAGACTCTCGGCTGACCATGCGAACACTACGGTCCGTCTTGTGGAAGTTCGCGTGCTCGACAAGATCTTCCAGTTTGGACTGCTTACCAGGCAGACTGAAGCCGATAAGACGGTGGTACTGCCGGATGGCATCGGCCGTGATGCGCAGATCGTACATCGGGCCATCGGAGCCGTAGGTGGCCTCGGTGCCGTCCTTCCGGGTGTAGCGGAAGGGAGCCTTCCTACTCTGGCCGATCTTGTAAATACGCGAGGCGATACCCAACGAGGCAAGCAATTCCTGGACACCGATCAGTAGCTCCTCGGAACGGCTGCCCAGGCCCACATACCTTGTCTCGTTGCTTGCCGGCGCACCACGCAGCCGTCCGCGTCGAACAGGCCTTGGAGGAAGGCGACGAGCGCCTCCTCGGGAGCCTCGAAGACGGTGTCGGGGACTACCTTCTCGGCTGCCCTGCCACCTGAGACACCGAGCCCACGCAGGAACTCGCCGAAGGCGCGCCGGGTGACCCGCAGTTGCAGCGTGCCGTTGGCCTGCACGCTCGGCTTGCTCTCGAAACCGGTGATCTTAGTGAGCAGGGCGTGGTGGCGCGGCAGGACGATCTCCTTGTCCTCCGCCGAGCCGTAGACGGTGACGGCGGCGTTGTCGCCGGCGTTGATGCACCCGTCGCCGACCACCCAGCCGAGGTAGTGAGCCAGTTCCGGGTCCCACTTGACTGGCAGCTCAAGCGGCTTCCTGCTGTGCTCGAAGCTGGCCATCACCAGCGCCTCGGCCGGGAGGTGCGGGTCGGCCATGGGCCGCGGAGCATGCTGGAAGGAGCGCACGACGCGGTCCTCATCCGTCAGCTCACCGGCGTGCACCCAGCCCCGGTTGGCGGTCCAGACCCGGTGGTTGGGCGTGCAGCGCAGCCGCGAGCCGTCGGAGAACCTCAGCTCCACGATCTCGTTGCGCCCGGTCATCATGTACCGGGTCGGGCTGGTGGCGGTGATCCGGTCCTGCGGGTCCTGCTTGGCGGTGACGTCGTTGGTGTAGACGGCGAAGCTCACCTCGTCACAGGCCCGCCGGACCAGGTCGCCGATGGGCACGAGGCCGCTGTCGGTAACCACCCGCTGGTCAGCGGGGAAACACGGGTTGCTTGCGGTGATCCGGCCCGTTTCCGGACAGGTGTGCCAGTTGTTGATGGTGTCGTCGTACTGGATTCCCGGGTCGGCGCATTCCCAGGCGGCCTGCGCCATCTTGCGGAACAGGCCCTTCGCGTCCACGGTCTCGACGATTTCCCCGGTCATCCGGGCCGCCAGGCCGAAGCTGCCGCCGTCCTCGACGGCCCGCATGAACTCGTCGGACACCCGGACCGAGTTGTTGGCGTTCTGGTACTGGACGCTCGCGATGTCCTTGCCGCCGAGGTCCATGTCGTAGCCGGCGTCGCGGAGAACCCGGATCTTCTCCTCTTCGCGCGCCTTGGTCTCGATGAATTCCTCGACGTCGGGGTGGTCCACGTCGAGGACGACCATCTTCGCGGCGCGCCGGGTGGCACCGCCCGACTTGATCGTGCCGGCCGAAGCGTCCGCGCCACGCATGAAGGAGACCGGCCCGCTGGCCGTGCCGCCCGAGGTCAGCAGTTCCTTGCTCGACCGGATCCGGGAGAGGTTCACGCCGGAACCCGACCCGCCCTTGAAGATCAGGCCTTCTTCCTTGTACCACTCCAGGATCGAGTCCATCGTGTCGTCGACCGCGAGGATGAAGCAGGCCGACACCTGCTGCGGGGATGTCGTGCCGACGTTGAACCAGACGGGCGAGTTGAAGCTGAAGATCTGGTGGATCAGCGCGTGCGTGAGCTCATGGTCGAAGATCTCCGCGTCCTTCGGCGTGGCGAAGTAGCCGTGCTCGCGGCCGGCCGCGACATAAGTGCCGACGACGCGGTCGACGAGTTGCTTGAGGCTCCACTCCCGCTGCGGCGTGCCGACCGCGCCGCGGAAGTACTTGGTGGTCACGATGTTGGCGGCATTCACGGACCAGAAATCGGGGAACTCCACCCCGTGCTGCTCGAAGTTGACCGTGCCGTCACGCCAGTTGGTCATGACGACATCGCGGCGCTCCCAGGTGACCTCGTCGTAGGGATGAACTCCCTCGCGGGTGTAGATGCGCTGGATCGTGAGGCCCTTGTGCGCCTTCCCGCCACCACGCGACGCGGCACCGCTCGCCGTCTCGGTCATGTCGTCCCCCTTCCGGGGCCCACCCGGCCCCTCGTGGGCCCGTGCAGGCCCATGCCGAATATTTCCATGTGCCCAGGTCAGGGCGTCAGCACTCCGGCGTCGTCCCGCTCGGCACCGTTACGGACCGAGCGCAGCGCCACAATCTCTTCCTCGAAGTCAGCGAGTGACTCGAACCCCCGGTAGACCGAGGCGAAGCGCATGTAGGCAACCTCATCGAGTTCCTGCAGCGGACGCAGGATCGCCAGGCCCACCTCGTGCGAAGACACCTCCGCGCAGCCGCGCGACCGCATCTCGTCCTCGACCTGCTGAGCGAGTATGGCCAGCTGGTCGTCGGTGACGGGCCGGCCCTGACAGGCCCGCCGCACGCCGTTGACGATCTTTTCACGGGTGAACGGCTCCGTAGCGCCGCTTCGCTTGGCCACCATGAGGATCACCGTCTCCTGGGTGGTGAACCTGCGACCGCACGAGGGACAGGCTCGCCGCCGCCGGATCGCGGCGCCATCGTCGGCGGTGCGGCTGTCCATGACCCGGCTGTCCGGATTCCTGCAATACGGACAGAACACGCGATCACCTCCCGCACTGGCCACGGAGCCGGTTCCTGTGAACACAACTTGTGGATGAACCACATCCGTGTAACTACTACATGTTGTGTCTACCGCAGAATGTCCGCCGACGCAACACCCGCCACGCCCCAACGCCGGATTCCCGCCGCTTTCCTGTCATCCGCCAGCCGGGCGGCGGACGCGCCCGGCGTGTCGTGCCCCGCGTGCCGCGTGGTCAGCCGCGCGGCAGCCACAGGTGCTCGCCGGGCTGGACCGAGGTACCGCTCAGGGCGTTGAGGTCGATGATCTCCTGGATGACGTTGCGCGGGTCGGACGCGGGCTCGTACTGCGTGGCGATCGACCACAGGCTCTCGCCCGGCAGGACCGTCACCGAGCGCAGGCTGTGATAGACGGCGCGCGCGGGCACGCCACTGCCCGCCGCGTCCGCCCTGGCCGTGCCGGCCAGCCAGGCCAGCGCGGCCACCAGCACCACGCTCACGGTGATGAGCCCCGCGACCACGATCCGGCCCCGCCGGGTCAGCCGCACCCGGGTGCGGGCGATCCGGGGCGTGCCGTGCACCATCCGGCCGCGCGGCTTTCCCGCCCCAGGCCAGGGCCCTGCCATCACGTTCGGCTGGTCCGGCACGGCGGTGACGGCCCGCCGCCCGCGCGCTGCCACGGCGCGCCGCCTCTGCTCCCCTGCGGTCATCACGCTCATCGTGGGCCTCCCTGTTCGAACGAGAGTTCTATCGCACTACTGTTCGATCAGACTATAGTTCGATCGAATGCTCGTACGATTCCGTTGTACCGCTCGGGTCCGACATTTTTCGCGGCGCGTCGAACAGATGTTTGATGTCTAGCGCGGCAAGGGCTAACGTCGGCACTGAAATCAGGCACACAATCCGGAGGTGAGCACATGGGCCGCAGCGCGGAAGGTGACACGTCCGACGCTCCGCCCGGGAACCGCATCAGCATCGGGACCGGTGCACAGGCCGAAGGGCAGGCCGGGCCGCAAGCCCAAGGGAAGCGTTCCCCTCGTCGTGGCCGAGATGCCCGATCACCCCGACCCCAACCACGTGCTCACCTGGCGGCAGCGGAAGGTCCTACAGGTCATCAGGGACTCGGTGCAGCGGCGCGGCTATCCCCCGTCCATGCGCGAGATCGGCGAGGCGGTCGGCCTGACCAGCACCTCCAGCGTCTCGTACCAGCTGTCCACCCTGCAGAGCAAGGGTTACCTGCGCCGGGACGCCGGGCGGCCGCGCACGGTAGAGGTGCGCCTGCCCGGGCACCCCGCCGTCCGCCCGGAGACGGAGGAGCCCGACGAGGCTGCCCTCGACATCCCCTCGCAGGACACCGCGTACGTGCCGTTGATCGGCCGGATCGCCGCCGGTGGCCCGATCCTGGCCGAGGAGACCATCGAGGACATCTTCCCGCTGCCCAAGCAGCTGGTCGGCAACGGGACCCTGTTCCTGCTGAAGGTCGTCGGTGACTCCATGATCAACGCCGCGATCGCCGACGGCGACTGGGTCGTGGTCCGCCAGCAGCCCGTCGCGGAGAACGGGGACATCGTCGCCGCGATGATCGACGGAGAGGCCACCGTCAAGACGTTCAAGCGCGCCGACGATCACATCTGGCTGATGCCGCACAACCCTGCCTACACGCCGATCCCCGGCGACGACGCCACCATCCTCGGCAAGATCGTGACGGTCCTGCGCCGCGTCCCGTAGGCAGCAGGGCAGGCTGGCCCGCATCACCCCGCGCGGTGATGCGGGCTGGGCTACGGCTCAGGCAGGGACTATGTTCACCAGCTTCGGCGGCACCACGATGACCTTGCGCACCCCCGCACCGCCCAGCGACCGCACCACACCGGGTGCGGCCAGCGCCAGCTCGCGCAGGTCGTCCTCGCTGATGCCCGCCGGGACCTCCAGCCGGTCGCGGACCTTGCCGGCCACCTGAACCACGCAGGTCACCGTGTCCTGGACCAGCAGCGCCTGGTCGGCCACCGGCCAGCCCGCCATGGCGACCGAGGGCTCATGGCCCAGCAGCTGCCACGTCTCCTCGGCCGTGTAGGGCGCGAAGATCGACAGCAGGATGGCCAGTGTGTCCGCGGCCTCCCGCACCGCCAGGTCACCCGGACCCGCGCCGGAGTCGATGGCGCGCCTGGCCGCGCTGGTCAGCTCCATCAGCCGGGCCACCGCGACGTTCAGCCGTGCGCCCTCCACCAGCCGGGTCACCTCGTCGATCGTGTGGTGGGTGACCTTGCGCAGTTCCCCGTCCCCCGGCCCGGCGGCCGGGGCCGCGGCGCCCACATCGGCCGCCACGCGCCAGACGCGGCCCAGGAACTTGGCGGAGGCCTCCGGGTTCACGTCGGCCCAGTCGATGTCGTCCTCCGGCGGGCTGGCGAAGATCATCGTCAGCCTGATGGCGTCGACTCCGTGCGCGGCCAGCTGCTCCGCCAGGTCCACACCGTTGCCCAGTGACTTGGACATCGACCGCCCGCGGTTGATCACCTGGCCCTGGTTGATCAGGGCGGTGAACGGCTCGGTGAAGTCGACCATGCCCATGTCGAACAGGATCTTGATGAAGAAGCGCGAGTACAGCAGGTGCAGGATCGCGTGCTCGACGCCGCCGACGTACAGGTCCACCGGCGCCCAGCGGCGCACCGCCTCCACGTCGAACGGGCCGTTCTCGTACCGGGGTGAGCAGTAGCGCAGGAAGTACCAGGACGAGTCCACGAAGGTGTCCATGGTGTCGGTGTCGCGCTTGGCGGGCCCGCCGCACTTGGGGCACTCGGTGTTGACCCAGTCGGACGCCGCCGCCAGCGGCGAGACGCCGCGCGGGGCCAGATCCTGGCCGCGCAGGTCCGGCAGGACCACGGGCAGTTGCTCGTCGGGGACGGGAACCTCGCCACAGCCGCCGCAGTAGACGATCGGGATGGGCGTGCCCCAGAACCGCTGCCTGGACACCAGCCAGTCGCGCAGCCGGAAGTTCACCGCCGCGCGGCCCTTCCCCTCCCCCGCCAGGATCTCGGTGATCGTGGCGATCGCGGCGGCCTTGTCCAGGCCGTTGATCGGCCCGGAGTTCATCAGCTTGCCGTCCCCGGAGGTGGCGATGCCGGTTTCCGCGGGGTCCGGCCCTCCGGTGTCCACCACCGGCACCACCGGCAGCCCGTAGGCGCGGGCGAAGTCCAGGTCGCGCTGGTCGTGCGCGGGCACCGCCATGATCGCCCCGGTGCCGTAGTCGGGCAGCACGTAGTCCGCGGCCCAGACCGGGATGCTCTCCCCGTTCACCGGGTTGATCGCGTGCCTGCCCAGGAAGACCCCGGTCTTCGGCCGGTCCGCGGACTGCCGCTCGATGTCGGTCAGCTTGCGCACCTGGGTCAGGTACTGCTCCAGCGCCTCCCGCTGGCCGGGCGCGCACACCTCGGCCGCCAGCGGCGAGTCGGCCGCGATGACGAAGAACGTGGCCCCGTACAGCGTGTCCGGGCGGGTGGTGAACACCGTGACCGGCTCGTCCCTGCCCTCCACGGGGAACTCGATCTCGGCCCCCTCGGACCTGCCGATCCAGTTGCGCTGCATCAGCAGCACCCGGTCGGGCCACCGGCCGGCCAGCGGCTCCATGTCGGCCAGCAGCCGGTCCGCGTACTCGGTGATCTTGAAATACCACTGGGTCAGCAGCCGCCTGATGACCTCGGCCCCGCACCGCTCGCACCGGCCGGCGATGACCTGCTCGTTGGCCAGCACGGTCTGGTCGACGGGGCACCAGTTGACGTAACCGTCCTTGCGGTAGGCCAGGCCACGCTCGTAGAAGCGCAGGAACAGCCACTGGTTCCAGCGGTAGTACTCCGGGTCACAGGTCTGCAGCCGGCGCGACCAGTCGAACGACACCGCGTATCGCCGGAACGAGGCGGCCTGCACCTCGATGTTCTCCTGCGTCCAGTCGGCCGGATGGGAGTTATTCCTGATCGCGGCGTTCTCCGCGGGCAGCCCGAAGGCGTCCCAGCCGATCGGGTGCAGGACGTTGTGCCCGCGCTGGAAGTAGTAGCGCGCTATCGCGTCCGCGATCGCGTACGCCTCCGCGTGCCCCATGTGCAGGTCCCCGGAGGGGTAGGGGAACATGTCCAGCAGATAGGTGCGCGGCCTGGGGTCGTCCGGGTCGTCGCTGGCCCGGAACAGGTCCATTCCTGCCCAGCGCGATCGCCACTTCTCCTGAACATCGCGCGGGTCATAGTGCTGCTGTGCCCGCCCGGCACTGTCGGCGGCTGTCATGATTTTTCCTCACCCGTGAGTCGGTCCTGCTCCGGCAACAAAAAGCCCCCCGGTCACGAGGGGCAGCCGCGCCAACGACGATCGGTCGGCGCGGCTAGGTAAGGAGCAGCCGAGCGGAACACATGCCCCCAGGGTAGCAAAACCGGCCACCGCCTCGCATCCGCGTTGCACCAGCCCCGGGCGGCCGCCGGCCCGCACCAGGGCACCGCCCGCTGCGGACGGGGCCCGCGACATGGCAGAAACACCTCAAAAGTGCGCGGAAGAAATACAAAACACCGCGTCCCGCGTTCCGCCTTGACCTGCAGCGCCGCGCACCAATAACTTCATTTCCGCCATCAGGCGCGGACGGGGGTCACGGCATCGGGTGCGCAGGTCATCGCCGTAACGCGGGAGTGCACCGAATGCCATGTGCATATGCAGCGCGCCTGCGCGGACGCCGTTGGGCGGAAACCCCGCCATGGCACCACATTGGGCGCGTTATGGCCCTTATTCGGGGGAGTGATGGACGCACGAGGCCCTTTCCCAGCCGTCCCGCATGGGAGGCGGGACGCCATGACGGCGCGGGATGCCTCGCAGGCGCGGGAAGGCGCGACCGGGCCCTGCCCATGACCGAGAACCCCGCCCGCCAGGCCCCCGCTGAACCGATCGCCATCGTCGGCATGGCCTGCCGCTTTCCCGACGCCACCGGGCCGGCCGAGTTCCTCGAACTTGTGCTGACCGGGCGGCGGGCGTTCCGCCGGATGCCGCCGGTCCGGCTGGACGTGTCCGAGTACGGCGATGACGAGCCCGGCCCGAGCGGCCTGGCCCCGGGCGCCTTCGGCTCGGCGCGGGCCGCCGTGCTGGAAGGCTGGCGTTTCGACCGGGCCGCCTACGGCGTCACCCTGGCCGCCTACCGGCCGCGGATCCGGCGCACTGGCTGGCCCTGGAGACGGCTGCCCGGGCCCTCGCCGACGGCGGCTTCCCCGGCGGCCAGGGCCTCGCCAGGGACCGGACCGGGGTGATCATCGGGAACACGCTGACCGGTGAGATGTCGCGGGCCGCCGCGCTGCGGACCCGATGGCCCTACGTGCGCCGGGTGCTGCGTGCGGCGCTGGCCGCCGGTGCGGTGCTCGCCGGACCGGCATGCCGAGGTGATCGAGCACGCGGCGGCCGGGTTCCTCGCGCCGTTCCCGGAGATCGGCGACGACACCCTGGCCGGCAGCCTGCCCGGGGCGATCGCCGACCGGATCTGCGGGCACTTCGGCTTCCGCGGCGGTGGGCACGCGGTGGACGCGGCCCATTCCTCCTCGCTGCTCGCCATCGCGGCGGCCTGCTCGGCCCTGGCTTCCGGGGACCTCGACGCGGCCATCGCCGGGGGCGTGGACATCAGCCTCGACCCGTTCGAACTGGCCGGGCTGGCCGGGACCGGCGTCCTGGCCACGGGCGAGATGCGGGTTTTCGACGCGCGGCCGACCGGGTTCCTGCCGGGCGAGGGGTGCGGGCTCACCGTGCTGATGCGGGCGGCCGAGGCCAGGTCCGCCGGGGTGCCGGTGTACGCCGAGATCGCCGGCTGGGGGGTGTCCTCGGCCGGGAACCCGGCCCTGACCAAACCGGGTTCGGCGAGCCTCCTGCTCGCCCTGCGGCGCGCCTACCACCGGGCGCGCGTGGACCCGGCGGACGTCCAGCTGATCGAGGGCGACGGAACCGGGACCGCCTCGGGTGACCTCGCCGAGCTGACCTCGCTGGCCGAGATCCGCCAGGCGTCGCAGCGGCTGGCGGCGCTCGGCTCGGTGAAGGCCAACATCGGGCACACCAAGGCGGCCGCGGGCGCCGCCGGGCTCATCAAGGCCACGCTGGCGATCGCGGCCGGCATCATCCCGCCCGCCACCGGGTGCGCCCGCCCGCATCCCCTGATCACCAGCGAGGACGCACGGCTGCGCGTGCCGGAGGCGGCCGAGCCGTGGCCCGGAGCGGATCAGGCTGGCCGGCGTCACCTCGGTCGGCCCGGGCGGCGCCAGCGTGCACCTGATCCTGCGCCGTACCCGCGACGGCCGGCGGCGGCGGGCGCCGGGACCCTGCCGCTCCGCGCCAGCGCCGAGCGCCGTCGCCGAGCCGGTGCGGATGCGCCGGCCCGGGCCGCAGCCAGCCGGGGCGCGGAAGGGTCCCGGGCGACGGAACCGTGGCGGTCCGATACGCCGGCCCGCGGTATCCCGGCTCCGCCGCCCGCCACGGTCCTCGGCCATGTCCCCCGGGCTGGAGGTGTTCGCGGTCAGCGGTCCCGGCCGCCAGGCCCTTGCCGCGGACCTGAACCGGATCGCCGAACTGGCGCCCTGGATGTCCGACGGGGAACTGCACGATCTCGCCTGCCAGTACGGGCGGGCCACCGCAGGTGCGGACTCCGTCCGGGCCGGCCTGGTGGCGGGCAGCCAGGACGAGCTTGCCCAGGCCGCCAGGGAAGCCCTGTCGCTCCTGGCGGGCCTGTGCCGCGGGAAGCTGGCCACCGGGCCGGGCATCGTCATGGCCGACCGCGGGCGGGGACGGGTGGCGCTGCTGTTCCCGGGCGAGGGCAGCACGCCGCCGCCTGGGCTGGCGCATCCGGCCAGCGGCGGCGCGGGCGCCCACGACCCGGCGCTGCACCCGGCGATCGTCGCCGCGTCGCTGTCCGCGCTGGACTGGCTGAACGGGCTCGGGGTCACGGCCGTCGCGGGAGCCGGTCACGGCCTCGGCGAGATCACCGGCCTGGCCTGGGCGGGCTGCCTGACCGAGGCGGATGCCGCCCGGCTGGTCGCCCAGCGGGCGGCGCTGCTCGCGGCGGCACCGGCGGACCGGACCGCGCTGCTCTGTGTCGACGCGGGCGGCCCGGAGTCCGAGGCCCTGTGCGCGGGCAGCGACCTGGTCATCGCCGCCTACAACGGGCCACGGTGCCACGTGCTGGCCGGCCCGCGGCGGCCATGCGCGGCCTGGCACAACGGCTGGCCAGAGACGGCATCCCGGCCAGGCTGCTCGACTCGCCGCTGGCGCTGTACTCGCCCGCGATGGCCGACCGGGTGGCGCCGCTGCGCAGCGTGGTACGGGAGTTCTCGTTCCGGCCGCCCGCCCGCCGGCTGATCTCCACGGTCACCGGGGCCGAGGTGCGGCCGGACGACGACATCGCTGCCACGCTCTGCACGCAGCTCACCTCGCCCGTGCTGTTCGCCCGCGCACTTGAGCGCGCCGCTGCCGAGGCCGACCTGCTGATCGAGACCGGCCCGGGACGGCAGCTTTCCGCCCTTGCCGCCGACTGCTGCGACGTGCCCGCTTTCAGCCTGGCCGCCGGGCGGCCCGACGAGAGTTCGACCGCGCACGCCGCGGCGGCGCTGTTCGGCGCGGGCGCCGTGGCCACGCTGACGCCGCTGTTCGCGGGCCGGCTGGCCCGGCCGATCGACATCTGGCGGGAGCGCATCTTCATTCCGAGCCCCTGCGGGACACCAGCCGCGGACGGGGACTCGGCCGGAGCCGGGAGGCATACCACGTACGGCGACATGACCGGGGACGACAGCCCGGCCGACCACGGCCGCACCGTCGCAGGCAGGCCGGGCCCGGAGCACGGGCCGGCCTCGGACGGAGGCGCGGCGGCGGACGGCCTGCCCGCGGCGGACGGCCTGCCCGCGGCGGACGGCGCTCCCGCGGCGGACGGCCTGCCCGCGGCGGACGGCGCTCCCCCAGGCGGCGGCGCTCCCGCAACGGGCGGCGCTCCCCCAGCGGGCGGCGCTCCCACGCGGGGCGCGGTTCCGGCCGGGAGCGCGGTCGCGGACCCGGCTACCGGCGACAGCACAGGCTCCCGGGCCGAACCGCCGGCCAAGGCACCGTGGCACCCACGGCAGCCTGGTTCCGTGGCTGGCCCGGAGGCACCTGCTCCGCGGGCCGCCGCGCCCGGGACGGCAGCCAGGCAGGCGGCTGACCGGCCCGGCGCATCAGGCCCGGCCGCCGGCCCGGCGGAGCGGGTCAGCGCGGTCCCCGGCGGGGCAGTCCCCGGCGCGGCGGTCCCCAGCGGGGCAGTCCCCGGCGCGGCGGTCCCCGGCGGGGCAGTCCCTGGCGCGGCGGTCCCCGGCGGGGCAGTCCCTGGCGCGGCAGTCCCCGGCGGGGCAGTCCCTGGCGCGGCGGTCCCTGACGCGGCGGTCCCCAGCGCGGCGATCCCCGGCGGGACGATCCCCGGCGGGGCAGTCCCCGGCGGGGCGATCCCGGGACCAGCGGCCACCAGGCCCGGCGGGGCAACCGACCAGGCTGGCGGGACGGCTGGCCCGGCTACTAGTGACGTTGCCGCGGCAGGCGGCCCGGCCGGAGGGGCAGCTAGCGCAGGCATCCCCGCCGCGCCAGCGGACGCAGCTAGGGCAGGCGCCCCGGCCGCCCCGGTCAGCGCGGCCAGGACGGCGGCACCGGGAGACCAGGGCACGCCGCAGCCAGGCCAGCGGCATGGCGCCACGCCGGGCAGCCCGGCCGCGGGCAGGCCAGGGACCGGCCGCACCGCCGCGGACGGCGGTCCGGCCGGCCGCGGCGCTGCCGCGGGCAACCGGGATGCTGAGGGCACCGCCACGGGCGGCACCGTGCCAGGCCGTCCAGCCGCGAGCCCGGCCAGCGGCACGAGCGGGGAGCACGCCGGCGGAGCCCATGCCGCGGGCCCCGGGCCGGACCCCGGCGACCAGGACCCGCCCGGTGCCGCTCCCTGGGTCCGGTGCTTCACCGAGGAACGGCGGCGCGCCGCTCCCCCTTCGCCCGGGGCCACGGTCTCGTGGCGGGTCCGGGCCGGCACGGCCACTGCGTATGGCAAAAATGACCGTCAGGTCTTCGCCGATGACGCCGCCGCGGACACCGTGCTTGCCGTGCTCGGTGACCCCACGGAACCCGCCACCAGCGCTGATCTGCTCGGTGCGGCCAGGGACGCGCTGCGCACCGGGCGGCTCGTCGCGATCGCCCCGGGACGCGGGCTGACCGGGCTGTGCGCCAGCCTGCACGCCGAGCACCCGGCGCTGGGCATCACACTGATCCGCGCGCAGCCGGGCCGCGACGGCCTGGAAGCCGCCCGCCGGTTCGCCACCGCTGAGCCCGGCCGGTTCCGTGAGGTGATCCTGGACGAGAACGGCGCGGCCACCGAGCCGGTCATGGTCGCCGCCGAGCCCGCGGAGGACGGGACCTTCCCGCTCGGGCCGGCCGATGTGGTGCTGCTCACCGGCATCACCAGGGTCGGCGACCTGGCCTGCGCGACCTCGCTGGCCAGCCGTGGTGCCGCGCTGGCGGTGATCGCGCCGCCCGGGCCGGAGGACCCGCGGATGACCGCGCTGCTCAGCAGGCTGCGGTCGGCGGGCATCCGGGTCAGCAGGAAGAAAGCCGACCTGACCGATCCCGGCCAGGTCGCCGCGGCGGTGCGCTCCCTGGAACGCGGGCTGGGCCCGGTCACCGCGGTAGTCCACGCGGCCGCGTCCGGGCCCGTCGAGCGGTGTGCCCGGCTGTCGGAGCCGACGCTGCGGGGTTTCCTCGGCAGCCGGCGGGCCCGGTTCGCCAACGTCATCGGCGCGGTCGCGATGGAACGGGTGCGGGTGCTGGTGACGTTCGGCTCGATCGCCGCGCGGTACGGGCGGCCCGGCGGCGCCTGTGATGCGCTGGCCAGCGGGCTGCTCGCGGAGCAGGCCGCCCGGCGGTCGCAGGAGTGGCCCAGGTGCCGGGTGCTGCACCTGGACTGGGCGCCGTGGGCGGAACCGGACCAGGGCGACCGGGCGGGCGGCCATCCGGGGACCGGCCCCCAGCCGGGCCAGGCGGCGCCGATCCCGGTCGAGGCGGGCTCCCAGCTGCTGCTGTCGCTGCTGACCACGGCCGACATGCCGGCCTGGGCCGCGGTGCACGGGCGCCTGGGGGTGCCGGTGCCGGCCGCCGTGCGGCCCGGGCTGGCCGGGCCGGTGGCACGGGGCAGGTTCCTGGAGACGGTGCGCGTGCACTACCCGGGCGTGGAACTGGTCGCCGACACCCGGCTGACCATGCAGACCGATCCCTACCTGGCCGACTACCGCATCGACGACCTGCCGATGCTGCCGGCGGCGATGGTCCTGGAGGCCATGGCCCAGACCGCGTCGGCCCTGGCCGGGCGGGAGCAACGGCAGCTGTCCGACGTCCGGCTGGCCGCGCCGGTGCTGCTGCTCGGGCGGGCCGGTCACGAGGAGGCCGTGATCCGGGTCTGTGCCGTCCGGATCGGCGACACCGTGGAAACGGTGCTGCGCTGTGCGGAGACCGGCTTCCGGCTGGACCACGCGCGGGCCGTGTTCGCCGCCGCGGAGCGGCTCGGTGCGGCGCCGGCCCCGGCGAGCTGGGCCGCTGGCCAGGGACGGGGCACCGGCGGCGTGGCCCCGGGGGCGATGGTGGACGGCACCGACCTGTACGGGCAGGTGTTCTTCCAGACCGGGCGGTTCCGCCGGGTGGCCTTCCTGCCGGAGGCCAGTTCGCGAGCCTGCCGGGCGCTGGTGCGCGGTGGCGACGACCTGCCCTGGTTCGGGGCGGTGCCCGGGCCGGTGGACGCTCCCCTGGTGCTGGGCAGCCCCGGGCTGAACGACGCGACCCTGCACGTGCTGCAGGCGTGCCTGCCGCACCGCCGCCTGCTGGTCACCGGCTGTGAGTCGGTCACGTTCAGCGGGCGCGAGGTGCGCGGCGCCCTGCGGGTCCAGGCGCTGCGCAGGCCGCCCCGGGCCGGTGACGCGGCGGGGCTGTGGGACGTGGTCGCCGCCGACGCCACCGGGCAGCCCGTGGTGACCTGGCGGGGGGTGCGGCTGCGGGACGTGGGTGCACTGGCCGGAGCCGGGGCGTGGCATCCGGCGCTGCTCGCCATCTCCATGGAGGCACGCGCCGCGGAGTTCGGGCTCGACCCCGCGCTGCGGGCCGCGATCAGCTGCGGGGCACCGCCGGGTCGCGGTGCCGGGATGCCCGGGGGCGGCACGCGGGCCGGCCGCCCCGGCGGCGGTGCCGGGAGTCACGGGCCAGACGATCCCGGGTGGGCGGACCGGGCCGAGGGAACCGGGCCGCTGGAAGGCTTCGACCTCACCGTGCGGGGCAGCCGTCCCGTCGCCTGCCGGTGGCAGGCGGTCGGCGGGCCGGCCGGGGACACCGCCCTGCTGGATGAGCCGCTCATCGCGGTGCGGGGCCGGCTTGCGGCCCGGCTGCGGGAGCCGGCCGCGGCCCTGGACGCGCGCCTTGCCACCCTCACGTCCGCCCTGGCCGCGCTGGGACGGGTACCGGGCACGCCGCTGCGCGTCGAGGACGCCCGCGATGCCGACTGGGTCGTGGTGCGAGCCCGTGACATGGCGGTGGCCTGCGCCGTAACCCGGCTCAGCGGCGTGAGCGCTCCGGTCGCCGTGGCGCTGGCGAGCCTGCTGTCCCAGCCGGGCCCGGCCGGGCCAGGGCAGGCCGGGCGCGGCGAGCGGCTCGCAGCCAGCGGCTGCTAGCGGACCGGCAGGCCCGCATCACCAGCGGAAACAATTACCGGCGAACCGGCGCCGGCGCCCAGGGGACCCCGCGTCACCAGGTGATCTGCAGCGCGTGGCCGAACCGGTGAGGAACCCAGGGTCGCCGTCCACCCGCAGGCCGTCCGGTGGCCGGCGGTTCCACAGCGTCAAGTAGAGCCCTGCGGCCGGGCCGGTGACGTGGCAGTCCGCCGGGCCGGTACCCCGCGACACGCCTGGCGCGCCCGCGGTGCCGCCGACCAGCCAGTCCGCGCAGCCGGCCACGCCGTCCCCGGCGTGGATCGCGAGGCTGCCGTCCAGCCCCGGCCAGTTCTCCCGCCTGATGTTCCTGGCCAGGAAGCCCATGATCAGCTCGTCCACACCGTCGGCCGCGAAGGCCGGCTCGAACAGGGCGCCGGATACTGGCCAGGCCCGCGCGCCGTCCGGCCCGGCCGAGGCGGCGGCCCGCTCGGCGTCGGCCCGGTGGATCGCCGTCTCGTGCGCCTGGCGCCGGGCCCAGAAAGCCAGCGGGGACGGCGCGGGCAGGAACGCCCAGCAGTCCAGGTCCGGCGGCGCCTCCGAGAGGTCGCGGACCAGCGCGGCATGGCCCTCGCGGAACCAGCCGGGCAGTTCCGCATCGCTGGGCCCCTGGCCGAGGATCTCCGCCTCGGACGCGCCGCCCGCCGGGCGGGTGAGCCCGCGGCTGACGAAACCCGCCGCCCAGCGGTGCACGTAGCCCGTGTGCTTGAGCAGGTCCCGCACCGCCCAGCCGGGGCAGGAGGGCACCGCGGCGGCCATGCCGGCCTGCTCCGCGGCGCCGGCGAGCAGTTCCCCCTCCCGGCGGAGCGCGCCGATGTAGCCGGGCACGTCGTAGCGGCCGTACGCGGGTGTGGTCACGCGGGCAACGATGCCACACCCGCCCGGTTCCCCCGCGCGGCGGGCAATGCGACGATGGTGGCAGGACAGGACATTGCTTTCCCGGCGATGCTCCCCGGCGGAAGGTCTCCGGCGTGACGGCTCAGCACCCGCTCGCAGTCGAGCACATCGACCTGTCGGACACCGAGTTCTGGGGCTGGCCGTTGGCCGACCGGCGGGATGCCTTCGCGATGCTGCGGTCGCTGGAGCATCCGCCGTTCTACGCCGAGCCCGAGTTCATCTTCGAGACGGGCCCGGGGTACTACGCGCTGGTCCGGCACGCGGACGTGGTGGAGGCCAGCCGCAACCCCGAGGTGTTCTCCTCGGGCAAGGGTGCCACCTCGATCGCGGATCTCCCGGTCGAGTTCAACGAGTACTTCGGGTCGATGATCAACATGGATGACCCGAGGCACGCCCGGCTGCGCCGCATCGTGTCGCGGGCCTTCACGCCGCGGATGATCCAGCGGTTCGCCGACGACGTCGCGCGGATCGCCACCGAGATCGTCGACGACCTGCTGGTCAGAGGGCCCTGCGACTTCGTGGAGCACGTGGCGGCCCGGCTGCCGCTGACCATCATCTGCCGGCTGATGGGCATTCCGGATGACCGCTACGCCATGGTGCTGCGGAACACGAACATCATCCTGTCCGGCATGGACCCCGACCTGATCAGCGAGGACATGGACGAGGCCGTGGGCCAGATCCTCGCCTCGGGCGCGGAACTCGCCGAACTGGTGACCTCACTGGGCACCGAACGCGCCGAGCAAGCCCGCCGACGACCTGGTCTCCGCCCTGGTCACCGCGAACATCGACGGCGAGCAGCTCACCACGGCCGAGCTGGCCTCGTTCTTCATCCTGCTGGTCGTGGCCGGAAACGAGACCACCAGGAACGCGCTGTCCCATGCGCTGGTCCTGCTCACCGACTTCCCCGAGCAGCGGGAACTGCTGCTCGCCGATGTGGACGGCCGTCTTGAGGGCGCGGTCGAGGAGATCGTGCGCTACGCATCCCCGGTGATGTTCATGCGCCGCACGGTGACCAGGGACCACCGGATGAACGGGCACGACTACCGCGAGGGCGACAAGGCCGTGCTGTTCTACTGGTCGGCCAACCAGGACGAGTCCGTGTTCACCGAGCCCGGCACGGTTCGACATCTCCCGCTCCCCCAACCCGCACGTGGGGTTCGGTGCGCCCGGGCCGCACTTCTGCCTCGGCGCCCACCTGGCCCGGCGGGAGATCACGGTGATGCTGCGCGAACTGCTGAACCGGGTGCCCGACATCCGTGCCGCCGGCCCGCCGGACCGGCTGCTGTCCAGCTTCATCAACGGGATCAAGCACGTCCCCTGCGAGTTCGGCTAGTACCGGCCTGGGAGGCGGCCCTGGGCCTCCCGATGACTCACCCGTGCTTGAAACCGGCTCGCTGGCTTCAATCTAATAACGACGCGTGACTGATCAATCGCATTGTGTATAACTAGAGCGGTGCGGCCATGGCACGCCAGGGATCTTCGTCTCGCGGGTGGCGCCACTCGGGGGCGTGGCGCCGCCCCAGACGAAGATCCCGAGGGGCCGGCGTTACCTCAGGGTGCTGATCCGCCCCGCCAGGGCCATGTCGGCAGCCGTGAGCCCACCTTCCGAATGCGTGGACAGGGTCAGCGTGACCCGGTTCCACTGGATCAGGATGTCCGGGTGGTGGTTCGCCGCCTCGGCCAGGTAGGCCACGGCGCCGGTGTACAGCATCGCCTCGCGGAAGTCGGCGAGTTCCACCGTGGACGTGATGCTGGCACCGGACCGGGCCCAGCCGCGCAGGGTACCCAGCGCGGTGTTGATCTCTTCTTCGCTCAGCAGTGTCACGTCCCAGAGACTAGTGCTTGTCTGGCCATCGGCGTGCTGGCCGAGGAGGGAGTTGCCTACCCGGCAGTCCTCAGGGCAGCCACCATGTCTTGCCCCGGGCATGCGAGCACGGCCCGAGGGTCAGCGGAGCGCCGGCGGCGTGATTCGAGTGCGGGTCGCGCAGGCACAGCCCGGTCTGGGCGTTCTTCAGCGTGCCGGAGTCCTGCGCCGTCCACGTCTGGCTCGCGTCCCCGGTGCAGGTGCTGGCGGTCACGACGGGCTGGGTGTTGGCGGCTGCGGTCAGGCAGAACGTGCCACTGCGCAACGTGCCGCCGGATGCGGCCCACTGCTGGGCCGGCAGGCTCTGCCCGCACGCGCCGATCACCACGCCCGCGCCGGCGCCCGGGCCCGCACGGGTGGCGCACACCCCGAATGCCGCGCTGACCAGGGCACCGCTGGTCAGGCCGTTCACCGCCGTCTGGGCGGCCGCGAGGTAGCGGGTGTAGCCGGTGCCGTCGTACACCGCCCACGGGGAGAAGGTCGCGCCCTGGGCGCTGATGGCATAGGCGGCGTTGGCGTTGCAGGTGGGCTGGAAGGCGCACGCGTCGGTCACCTTGGGCCATGCCTTGCTGTTGATCTGCCACAGGCCGCGGTCGTAGGAGCCGCCCGGGCAGGTCACCGGCGGATAGGTGCCCACCGTCGCGTTCCCGTCGCAGTAGTAGATGGTGGCGTTCCCGCCGGACTCCGCGACGCACACGGCGGTCGCGGTGACCAGGTTCCCGCCGTAGGTGCCGTTGTTCGCCCACCCGGCCGCGGCGGCGTATCCCGCGCAGGTCTGCGCCGCGGTGGAGGCCTGCTGGAAGGTCATCGGCCCGGCCGCTCCGTGCGGGGCCAGCGACGCGAGGTGGACCCTGGCCACGGGCGGGGCGGGCGAATCGCTGGCCGCGGTGGCTACGGCGCCCCCGGCGAGGACGAGGCTGACCGCCGCGACCGCGAGCAGCCGGACAGCGGATGGGACCGTGACACCACGCATCGATGCTCCCTCTCCCGAGCGGCGGAAGGCTCCGCCGCACCTGCTCCCTTGCGGCATGCAAGGCAGCACAGAGGGGTTTGATGGGCTGCCACCTGGCCCAATGCCGTGACAATAACACCCGCGTCCGGCACGCCTCCCAGGCCCCTCCCGGTGCCAGAACCGGTGATATCAGCGGTTCTGGCCCGGCAAACCGGTGCGAACCGGGCGGCAGCCGTGCCGCGGAACAGGCAGGCAGGCCCGGGGATGCCCGGCGCCGGCTCGGTAGGCTGAGCGGGCCCACGCTGGCGCCACGGTGGCACCGGCCGGGGACCAGGGCATGGAGGCGATGCGATGAGCGCGTCGGAACCGGCTGCGCCGCGGGCCACGCCGCTGCGCGCGGTGCACGAGAGCCTGGGCGCCACCATGACGGCGTTCGCGGGCTGGCTGATGCCGCTCAGGTACGCCGGTGAGATCTCCGAGCATCAGGCGGTCCGCCACGCCGCCGGGCTGTTCGACCTGTCCCACATGGGGGAGATCGCGGTGACCGGGCCCGGCGCGGCCGCCGCGCTGGACTACGCCCTGGTCGGCCGCCTCTCCGCGCTGGCTCCCGGCCGCGCCAGGTACACCATGATCTGCGCGCCGGACGGGGGGGTCCTCGACGACCTCATCGTGTACCGGCTGGGCGAGGCCGAGTACCTGGTCGTCGCCAACGCGGCCAACACCGGCGTGGTGGCGGCGGCGCTCCGCGACCGCGCCGCCGGGCACGACGCGCAGGTGGACGACCAGACCGCCGGGTATGCGCTGATCGCCATCCAGGGGCCGCATGCCGCCCGGATCCTGGCACCGCTGACCGACATCGGCCTCGACGGCGTGAAGTACTACTCCGGGCACCGGGGCACGGTGGCCGGGCAGCCCGTGCTGCTGGCCCGCACCGGTTACACCGGCGAGGACGGCTTCGAGCTGTTCACCGCGCCCGGCGGCGCGGAGGCACTGTGGCGCGCCCTGGCCGGCGCGGGCGCCGGAGCGGGCCTCGTACCGGCCGGGCTGGCCGCCCGCGATACGCTCCGGCTGGAAGCCGGCATGCCGCTGTACGGCAACGAGCTGACCGATCAGGTAACACCGTTCGACGCAGGCCTGGGGCGGGTGGTCGTGTTCGACAAGCCTGGTGACTTCGTGGGGCGCGCCGCGCTGGCCGAGCGGGCGCAGGCCCCGCCGCGCCGGGTGCTGGCCGGGCTCATCGCCGGCTCGCGCCGGGTTCCGCGGCACGGATACCCGGTGACCTGGGACGGCGTATCCTGCGGAACGGTCACCAGCGGCGCGCCCTCACCGACGCTGGCCGTGCCGATCGCCATGGCGTACCTGGATCCCGAGATCGCCGGGCGCGCCCGGGACGACGCCGAGGGCAGGCTCGCCGTGGATGTCCGGGGCAGGCCCGAGCCGGCCCGGATCACCGACCTGCCGTTCTACCGCCGGCCACGCTGACCACCGGCCCGCTGGCCCCTCCCGGCACCACCGACCTCAGGAGAAGGCGACCATGAGCATCCCCGACGAACTGCGCTACACCGCCGAGCACGAATGGATCGCGATCAACGGCTCCGTCGCGTCCGTCGGCATCACCGACTTCGCCCAGCAGGCTCTCGGCGATGTCGTCTACGTCTCGGTACCCGCCGCAGGTACCCGGGTGACGGCCGGCGAGCCGTGCGGGGAGGTCGAGTCGACGAAGTCGGTGAGTGACATCTACTCCCCCGTCGACGGCGAGGTGGCCGAGGTGAACGGCGACCTGGAGGACGACCCGGCGCTGGTCAACTCGGACCCGTACGGGGCAGGCTGGCTGATGCGGATCCAGCTGGACGACCCGGACAGCGACGCCGGCCTGCTGACCGCCGACGAGTACGCCGCGCTGACCAAAGAGTCCGAGTAGGCCGGCCGGGCGTGGCGGGCGGCCGGGGGCCGGCCGCCACGGCAGGGGGTGCCGCTAGCCGCGGCGCCGGCGCCACACCAGCAGGGCCAGCGTGACCACGGTCACGGCCGCCGCCCCGATCTGGACCTCGGGCCGGGACAGCTGGTCCCGCACCCGCGACATGGCGCGGTCGCCGAGGCTGGCCGGGCTGACCCGCTCGGTGAGCGTGTCGATGGTCCGCGCGAGGTTCTCCCTGGTGCGCTCGATCTCCTTGACCAGCGCGTCCGGGTCCCGCAGCGCGACCTCACCGTTCGCTTCCGCCATCGCAAGCATCCCTTCTCCCGCAGCGACAGGTGCATAGTCTTCCAGGCTGGCCCGCGGCGCGCACGGCGGCCCGCGCACCGCGCCCCGTTTCGGGGCGAAATGCCCTGGCCGTGCCCGGCGGCTGACGCCGGGCACGGCCAGGGGCGATGCGGATCAGTGCCCGGAGGCGAGGTGCTCCGCAGCGCTGATCAGGCCGTCGCAGGCGCCGGTCAGGTCTGCCGGCGTGGTGCACCGTGGTGTTCTCGAAGGCGGCGTTCTCGAGATCCCCCTTGATCACGCCCGCCAGCCGGTCCCTGGCGACGTCAAGCTTCCGCAGTTCCTTGTCGGTGGCGAGGTACGTCTTGTCGCCGGGGGTGTTGCTCTCGATCCCCTTGGTGGCGACCTGCAGGGTGGCGGTGCCGAACTCGCCGACGCTCGAGTTGAGCTGCTTGTAGCACTCCCCGAGCGCGGTCACGCCCTTGGCGCCGCAGCGCCGGTTCGGGTTGGCCAGGACCTGGGTGATGACCCGGCCGTCGTGCTCGTAGTCGTCCTTCAGCCCGGTGAGGTACATGATCGTCGGCCGGATGTCGGTCTCGTCGACCCAGGGGCCCGTGGTGCCCTCGTCGGGCACGGTGACCTGGCCGCTGTTCGGCGCCCGCGGAGTTCGGGCCCGGCGCTGGCGGCGGTGCCGTCGAGGCCGAGGTGCTTGACGCCGGGGCCGACGAGGCCGAGCCAGTTGGTGTCGATCTCGGCCGCGTAGTCGCCGTGGTCCCAGGCGAAGCCCGTGTTCTGGCTGACACACGGGCTGCAGCGTCGTCGAGCCGGGTGTGAGGAAGTAGTCCGGCCTGGCGAACATGGCGAACGTCGGGGTGCTGCGCCGGGTCCGCGTTCACCATGTGCAGGATGGCTTCCTCGGCCGGATCCGCGAGGTAGTTGGTGATCGGCTGGGTGGTCCCGGTGTACGGGTTGGCCGCCGTGAGCGCCGCCGACGTCGCGTTCCAGCGTGCGCACCGTGGCGTTGTCCGGGCCTGGCTGGCCCGTCACGTAGAACTCCGGTGCGGTGTCCTCCTCCAGGCTGAACGGGGTCGTGTTGCCCTTCTGGGTGGCGAGCAGGCCGATCGATGTTGCCGTCCAGCTCGCCGAACGTACCCGGCCGGGTAGGTGCACAGCACGTCCGGGCGTGACCGTGTTGCCGCTGACCGTGGCGCCGTCGCAGTTCGCCGGGGTGGGCTGGACGGCCCGGCCCACGTTGGCGCCGGCCTCGTGGTCACCCTCGTCGGAGCTGAAGACGAACAGCGTGTTCTGCGGCGTGATCCCGTCCGCGGCCAGGCGCTTGAAGAAGATGCCGAACGCCGGGTTGTAGTACTGCGCCTGCTGCGATGTAGCAGGCGGTGCCGCTGCCCAGCGCGTCGGGCGCGCCCGAGCAGGCGAGGACAGCGCCGGGATGAACTCGTTGCCGTGCAGGTCGGCGATGTAGCCGCCGACCACGGGGACGCCGCTTTCCAGCATGTCGGCCATGTAGGCCAGGGTCTGCGAGGCGTTGATGCTGCCGAAGCCGGGGAAGCCGGGGTGGTGGTTGAGGAACGCGCCGTCGATCTCGTTGCCGTTCAGGTCCACCAGGTTGCCCTTGCGCGTTGGTGACCTCGTAGCCGTTGTGCGTCAGGTTCGGTGTGCCCGCGCCGAGCTGCGGGCGCGATGTACCGGTGGCCGAACAGCGCCTGGTAGCCGGTGTAGCCGCCGGGCTCGTCGGGCAGCAGGTCGGCGACCGGCGGTGTGGGTCGGCTTGGTCTGGCCGAACTTCACGCCCATCGCGTTCTTGCAGAACGCCTGGCCCTTGCGCGCAGTGCACCGCGACGCCGACGTAGTCGGCGATCTCGGGGTCCTTGAACGGAGTCCGGGTCGGCCGCGAGCTGCTTGGCCTCGGGCGAGTTGGGGCCGAACACCTTGGGGATGTCCACCGCGGTGTTCTCCAGCTCCACGTTCGCGGTCGCGACGCCGCCGACGTTGCAGCCGGCCCGGGTGTACGGCACCCACGGGGCCGGGGTGACCGTGTCCGGCGTCGGGGGCGGGGACGTGGTGGCCGGCGGGGTCGGCGAGTAGACCATGGACGGGTTCGTGTCGTGCCCCGGGTTCGGGTGGCTGGCGGTGTCGAAGACCGGGTCGGTCCAGTAGGCGAACGAGGCTCGCCGAGTCGGTGCGTGCCGTCGGTGTTGTAGCCTGGTAGTCGTTGGCGATCGGCATGCCCTGCCGGTCGCCGTACAGGCCGGTCAGGGTGGTCAGGATGTCATCGGCCGTGTGCGCGATGAGCGGGCGTGTGGTTGTTCGAGAGCAGCGTGCCGTTGCCCTCGATGAAATTCAGCAGGTTCGGCAGCATCTCCAGGTCGGACGGCACGTTCGGGTTGTCCCGGAAGAAGTGCACGTTGTCGAACGTGATCTGGACGACATGCTTGACCCCGTTGCCGAGATGGCAGGTACTGTCCGACGTCGCGTGGAACGTCGTGCGGGCCGTGCTCGCGGTGGTCGCGGCAGAGCCCGGTCGTGGCCGGCGCCGCCAGGACGAAGCCGCCCAGGAGTGACGCGCACCCGCCGATGGCGACGGCCCTCCCGGAGATCCATCGCCTGCCCTTGTGCTGTGGCATGTATTTCCTCCTCATCCAGTCGCCCGCCCAGCGCCGGGCGGGCAACCCTGCCGGTGACCCTAGGACGGCCTTGCTAACCCCTGGCGACGGGGGAAAGACGGCCAGGCCAACACTGCGCGTGCCGCAGCAAACGTGCCAGCCGGCCCGGGGGACACACCACCCACAACCTTCGCTCACATTCGGGTCCGCGGCTAGGGCCCCGCGGCTGCCGGTGTCGGGCTTCGTCTCGCTGGGAGCCTCTAGGATCGGTACGTGGCGGTAAGGACGGTCATCTTCGACTGGGGCGGGACGCTCACCCCGTGGCACAGCGTCGATCACGAGGCTCTCTGGGACGGGGTCTGCGCACGGCACTATCCGCAGGCCGAGGCGGCCGCAGGTGGCCCGCGCCATCTGCGCGGCCGAACGGGCGGTGTGGCAGGGCATCGAGCGCTCCCAGGAGAGTGCCACGCTCGCGCCGGTCTTCGAGCGCGCCGGGGTCACCGTGCCCGAGGCCCTGCTCACCAGCTACTTCGAGGCGTGGGAGCCGCACACGCTCACCGACCCGGACGCGCCCGCGCTGCTGCGCGAACTGCGCCGCAGGGGCATCAGGATCGGGGTCCTGTCCAACACGCTGTGGCCCAGGTCCGTGCACGACCGGTGTTTCGTCCGCGACCAGGTGCTCGACCTGATCGACGGCACCGTGTACTCCAGCGAACTGCCCTGGACCAAGCCGCACCCCGGAGGCGTTCCGTGCCGCGATGGCCGCCGTCGGCGAGGACGACCCGGCCGCCTGCGTGTTCGTCGGCGACCGGCCCTTCGATGACGTGCACGGTGCCAAGAGCATCGGCATGCGGGCGGTGCTCATCCGCAACGCCACGGTGCCGCCGTTCGCGGCCGCGGTGCCCGACGCCACCATCACCCGGCTGGCCGAGCTCCACCGGCTACCTCGACCGCTGGTAACCGCGCACGCCGCCCGCTGCTGTGCCTGCCGTGGCAGGATGTGGCGCGTGGGAAGCCCGCTCCGCACCACACCCGCCGGAATCCTCGCGGTCACCGCAGCGCTGGCGTTCCTGGCGGCCTGCGGCACCGCCGCCGGTCCCGCTGCGAGCACCGGCACCGGCCCGCGGCGTGGGCCCGGCGCCTCGCCCGGTGCGTCCTGGCCGCCAGCGAGGCCCAGGCACCGGTCGCGGGCACCGGCAACGGCCACGCGGCCATCCGGCCGCCGCGCACCACCGGTCCCGCCGCGGGCGGTACCACGGTCCCCGGGGCTCCGGACTGCCCGATGTTCCCGGCCAACAACATCTGGAACACCGACATCTCCAAGCTCCCGGTGGACGCCGCACAGCGCTGCGTGGCTGCGCAGCATGGACTCGGCGAGCACCCTCCTGCACCCGGACTTCGGCCCGGACCCGGGCGGTTTCCCCTACGGCATCCCGTACAAGATCGTCACGAACGCGCACCGCCTGTCCAGATCACGTTCCAGTACGCCAGCGAGAGCGACAAGGGGCCGTACCCGTTCGGCCCGGACATCCGATCGAGGGCGGCAAGAACGCCGGCCGGCGACCGGCACGCGATCATGGTCAACCAGACACCTGCACGCTGTACGAGCTGTGGCACGCCCGGTACTCGGCCGACGGCTCGACGGCGGGCTCCGGCGCGATCTGGAACCTGCGCTCCAACCGGCTACGCCCCGCCGGCTGGACCTCCGCCGACGCGGCGGGCCTGCCCATCCTGCCCGGGCTGCTGAACTACGCCAGATCCAGGCGGCGGTCAAGTCCGGCCAGCCGATCACCCACGCGATCAGGTTCACCGCGCAGGTCACCCAGTCGGCCTACCTGTGGCCGGCCCGGCACGAGGCGGGCTCCGGCCGCGAACCCGACCGCTGCCGCCGATGGGCGCCCGGTTCCGGCTGAGGGCGAGCTTCAACGTCGCCGGGCTTCTGCGCCAGCTCCGCAGCCGTACTGCGCGGACGCCAAGGCCGTGCTGATCGAGATGCAGCACTACGGGCTGATCCTGGCCGACAACGGCAGCAACTGGTACTTCCAGGGCAGCGCGTACCCGCAGTGGCCCGGACGCCCTGGTGTCGCTGCTCAAGCAGATCCCGGCCCGCGACTTCCAGGCGGTCAACGAGTCCTGCCTGATGGTCAGCCCCAACTCCGGCCAGGCCGCGGCCCGAAGCCCGGCTGCCCGATCGGCTGACCGCGGGTTAGCCGCGGCCCGGCGCGGCGATGTCCGCGACCACCGCGGCGGCGGCAACGAGTTCCAGTTCGTCCTTCCGGGGGATGAACTCGGGCCGCAATCCCGACCTGGGGGTGCCCTCGCGGTGCCTCAGAGATCGGCGCGGCCGGCGGAAGGCGGCCCTGGCCGCCGAGGTCGTCTCGCGCGGCAGCGTCGAGCGCGATTACGTGACCAATGCGAGGAGTACCTGGCCTACGGGCGGACGGTTCCGCGCCTGGCCTGGCCCCCCCCCCCGGCGCCCCCCTTTTTTTTTTTTTTTTTTTTTTTTTTTTTCGCCCTGGCCGCATGCTCCGGCGAGGCCAGGCCCTGCCGGACCACGGCCAGGACCGTCGCCAGGTCGCCGCGCAGCGGCGCGGCCGGGTCGAGCCAGAGCCCGGGGAAGACCTCGCTGCGCAGGAGGCCGTCGGCGCCCGGGGCCAGCGGCTCGTAACGCCCTTCGCGGAGCACGAACCAGTCCGACCTCGCGATCCTGCACCCGCCAGACGATGTATTCGCGGACCCCGTTGCGACGGTAGACGTGCAGCTTCTTCCCCAGGTCGTAGCTGACGCTGCTGGCGGCGACCTCGGCGACCAGCTCGGGGGCATCCTCGACGTAATCGTCCTCGCTGATCCGGGCCTGCCCGCCGTGCTCCGGCTCGATCATCAGGTAGACGTCGGGCTGGGGCTCGTTGTCGAGGTCCAGGCGGATGCTGCCGTTGTCGCCCGCCTCCAGGCCCGGCGTGCCGGCGAAGTAGGTCGCCGATCCAGCCACCGAGTTGGATGTGCGGCTTGCTGTGCTGCCGGTGACGTACGGGAGAACTCACGTAAACCTCCCCTTCGATGAGCTCGGCCCTCTTGAGATCGGGCATCGCGTCGTAGCGGCGCTCGAACTCGGCGCGGGACAGGCTGTCGCCGTTCTCC
Source organism: uncultured Actinomycetes bacterium (assembly GCA_963725125.1). Taxonomy (GTDB): domain Bacteria; phylum Actinomycetota; class Actinomycetes; order Streptosporangiales; family Streptosporangiaceae; genus DASXKD01. The sequence goes on along the minus strand of CAVRXW010000015.1, from coordinate 1,785 downwards.
AGCGGGGGGATCCCATCCGGGGGTTCGGGTCGGATCGATCGGGTCGGCGGGCTTGGCCGGGGACTCAGGACGGCCATGGCAACGGCTCCCGGAGTGCCGGAATCTCGTCATTCGACACGATCCATCATACGCGATCCGGCACCGGATGCCCACCGCGGGTCGGCCGGCGGGCCTCGATCGGCCTGGCGGGAGACGCCAGGCCTGGCATGGCGATCCTGGTGAGCGCCCTGAAGCAACAGGTCCGCCAGGCAGCCGCATCGCGCCGACGAGGTCCGCCACAGCCATCGACCGCGCCGGCTCGCGCCCGAGGACCCCGGCGCCGACCGCGCCGCAGGCGCTCCGAGCCCGGTGCCGGCGTCCCGCTCGATTCGGGGCGGTCCTTCACGTACCGATCGGCCCACTCCAGCATCTCGGCCGCGACGTGGAGGACCGATTCGCGGGCTCGGTAGGCGTGGCTCTCGTGGGGCAGCATGACCAGCCGCGCCGTGCCGCCGTTCCCCTTGATCGCCTGGAACAGCCGCTCCGACTGGATGGGGAACGTGCCGGTGTTGTTGTCGGCCTCGCCGTGGATCAGCAGGATCGGCTCGTTGATCTTGTGCGCGTGCGAGAACGGCGACATCTTCGTGTAGAGGTCGGTCGCCTCCCAGTAGCTCCGGCGTTCCGTCTGGAAGCCGAAGGGCGTCAGCGAGCGATTGTACGCCCCGCTCCGGGCGATGCCGGCGGCGAAGAGGTCCGTGTGCGCCAGCAGGTTGGCCGTCATGAACGCGCCGTAGCTGTGACCGCCCACACCCACCCTCCGGGGATCGATGACCCCCTTCTTGTCGAGCGTCTCGATCGCGGCGCGGGCCGCGGCGCCGATCTGCTCGATATAGGTGTCATTCATCGTCTCGGGATCGCCGACGACGGGCATCGTCGCATTGTCCAGGAGGGCGTAGCCCTGGAGGACGAAGAAGAGCTGGGAAGGCCCCACGACGCGGGGGAACATGTAGGGCGACGTGCGGACCTGCCCGGCCGTCCCCGCGTCGCTGTATTCGAGCGGGTACGCCCAGACGATCAGCGGGAGCCGGGTGCCCTCCTTGTAATCCGCGGGCAGGTAGAGCGTCCCGGACAGTGGCACTCCATCGGCGCGCCGGTACGTGATCAGCTCCTTCCTCGCGGCGGATAACCGGGGTGCGGGATCGCGATAGTCCGTCAGCCTGGTCCGCCTGCCGGATGAAAGATCGACGGTGAACTCATTGGGCGGCTCATCCTTCGACTCGTGGGCGATCAGGATCGTGCTGCGCGAGTCGCCGACGAAGCCGAGCGGCACCTCGTAGGCGCGCCGGCGCAATGGAACAGCCGGGTCTTCCGGCCGGTCGTCAGGTCCATCTTGTCGAGGAACGGCCGCGAGCCCTCGGGCGATGCCCCCTGGCCGACCAGGTAGATCGCATCGCCGTCCCGGAGGATGGTGGTCAGGCCGTCGGGATGCGTGACCGTCATCGGCGTGCCCGGATCGCCGTAGGCGTCATTCATGCTCAGGTCGAAGAGGACCTTGCGCGATCCGTCGGGCTTCGTCAGGTCGACCAGGGTCGTCGTCCGCCACCGGCGGTCGCGATCGAACTCCGTGACCAGGGCGTGGTCCTTCTCGGGCAGCCAGGCCAGTCCCCTCAGTCGATGCGTGACCTTCATCACCTCGGCCGGCCGGCCGTCGAAAGGGGCGCTCGAGGCCATGACCTTGTCGCGGTGAGGGACCTTGGCCCGCGGATCGCCGCCGTCGAGCGCCTCGATCCAGATCAAGCGGGCCGC
>CAVRXW010000014.1:0-32700 GCA_963725125.1 uncultured Actinomycetes bacterium | reverse complement strand
CGGATCAGGAAGCAGGACGTGATCGAGGCGGCCCGGGTACTCCGCGAGCAGCAGCCTGCCGCCGCGGCGGCACCCGCCCCCGCTGGGCAGCCGGCCAGCCAGGCCGCGGCGCCTGCCCCCGCCGCACCGGCCCGGACCATCGAGCCGTCCACGCTGCGCGGCACCACCGAGCGGCTGTCCCGGGCGCGGCAGCTCATCGCCCGCCGGATGGTCGAGTCGCTGCAGACCTCGGCCCAGCTCACCACCGTGGTGGAGGCGGACGTCACGGCGATCACCAGGCTGCGGGAGCGGGCCAAGGCCGATTTCGAGTCCCGCGAGGGCGTCCGGCTGTCGTACCTGCCGTTCTTCGCGCTGGCCACGCTCGAAGCGCTGAAGGTGCATCCCAAGCTCAACGCGGTGCTGAACACCGAGGCCGGGCAGATCATCTACCACGACGCCGAGCACCTCGGCATCGCGGTGGACACCGAGCGCGGCCTGATGGTGCCGGTCATCCGCAACGCCGGCGACCTCAACATCGGCGGCCTGGCCCGCAAGATCGCCGACCTCGCGGGCCGCACCAGGGCCGGGCAGGTCAGCCCGGACGAACTGGCCGGCGGCACGTTCACGCTCACCAACACCGGCAGCCGCGGTGCCCTGTTCGACACCCCGATCATCAACCAGCCGCAGGTGGCCATCCTCGGCACCGGGACGGTCGTCAAGCGCCCCGTGGTCATGGACGACCCGGCCCTGGGCGAGGTGATCACGGTGCGGTCCATGGTCTACCTGGCGCTGACCTACGATCACCGGCTGATCGACGGCGCCGACGCGGCCCGGTTCCTGACCACCGTGAAGGACCGGCTGGAAGAGGGCGCGTTCGAAGCCGAACTCGGGCTCTGAATGCGGGTCGCGGTCACCGGCTCCTCGGGCCTGATCGGCACCGCCCTGGTCGCCGCGCTGCGCGCGGACGGCCATGAGGTGATCCGGCTGGTCCGCAGCGGGCCGCCCGCCCCGGATGCGCTCGTCTGGGACCCGCGCGCGGAGCGCGGCGGCCTGGACCCGGCGGTCACTGGACGGCGTCACGGCCGTGGTGCACCTGGCCGGGGCCGGCGTCGCCGACAAGCGCTGGACCGAGAGCTACCAGGCCGAGATCCGCAACAGCCGGATCCAGGGCACCGCGGGCGCTGGTGGGCGCGCTGGCGGCGATGGCCACCCCGCCCGGCGTGCTGCTGGCCGGCTCCGCCATCGGCTGGTACGGGGACACCGGCGGCCGGGAGGTGACCGAGTCGGACCCGGCAGGGCGTGGCTTCCTCCCAGAGGTAGTGCGGGACTGGGAAACGGCCGCCGGGGAGGCCGCCGCACGCCGGCACCCGGGTGGTCACGCTGCGCTCGGGCATCGTGCTGTCCCCCGGCGGCGGCATGCTGGGCAGGCTGCTGCCGCTGTTCCGGCTGGGCCTCGGGCGGCCGGATCGGGTCCGGGCGCCAGGTGATGAGCTGGATCGGGCTGTCGGAGTGGATCGCCGCCGCGCGGTTCCTGCTGGGCCGCGCCGACATCACCGGGCCGGTGAACATGACCACGCCGAACCCGGTCAGCAACGCGGAGTTCACCGCGGCCCTGGCCGCCGCCGTGCACCGGCCCGCCGTGATGACCGTGCCCGTGCCGGCGCTGAAGCTCGCGGTCGGCGGGGTGAGCAGCGACATCCTGTCCAGCGCCAGGGTGCTGCCGCGCAAGCTGCTGGACGCGGGCTACCAGTTCCAGCACCCGGTGATCGCCGGGGCGCTGGCCGCCGAGCTCGGCTGACCCGGGCCGGCCCCGGGCGGCGGGCTGCTAGCCGGCGTCCCGGCCGGCCAGCTCAGCGTCCTGGCCGCTCGGTTGCCTGCCCTGGCCGGTGACCTCGGTGCCCTGGCCGGGCGGTTTGTGCAGCAGGGTGCGGTAGGAGACGGACGCGTCGCCGAACAGCGGCACCTGCCAGAACGGCGGCACCGGGCCCGGCGAGCCGGCCAGCAGCTCCAGCCGGCCGATGGTCAGCCGCAGCAGCCGCCGGGCGCCGATCAGCGCGATCACGGCGAGCGGCAGCTCCACCAGCGCGGCCGACAGCACGCTGACCGTGAACCCCCGGGTGCCCCAGTCCAGCGTGATGTCGAACCAGGCGTCGCAGCACAGCAGGGTGGCCAGCACCATGAGGCAGACGATCAGGATCTGCCGCCGCCGCCACGCGGCCCACGCGGTGGCCGCGAACACCAGCAGCAGCCCGACGTCGAATCCCGACCCAGGCCGCCCGCCAGCCGCCCGCCCGGTAGTCGCGCGGCAGCTTGACCTCGAGGATGCCGATCCACACCGTGAGCAGCAGCACGCCGGCCAGGCAGGCCGCGATCAGCAGCCTGCGGCGCCGCTGGCTGATCGGGGTGGGCGTGAGGCTCTGCGCGTTGAGCCGGGCCAGGGCCCGCGCGAGCCACACCCGCTCCTCGGGGGTCATCCGCCGCAGATCGGATTCGTCGAGCACAAATCCTCCTGGATACCACCGTAAAACACCTATGACCGATAACCACCAGAAGGGTCCCGTCATGCCCGCCCGGGCCGGCCGGCCGCCGGGCGCCCGGCCGGCCCGGCAGCTATTAGGCTGGCGGTGTGCACGGTGAACTGGTCTTCGCCCATGCGGGATTCGGCGCGGCCGCGGTCCCCTATCTCGCGGGATGGGAACTGCAGCGGCGGCTGCACGACCGCCGCGCGGCCGGCCAGATCCCGGACGCCTGCCTGCTGCTGGAACACGAGGCGGTGTACACCGCGGGCAAGCGGACCGAGCCGCTGGACCGGCCGCTGGCCGACCCGGGGATCCCGGTGATCGACGTGGACCGGGGCGGCAAGATCACCTGGCACGGGCCCGGCCAGCTTGTCGGCTACCCGATCATGGCGCTGGGCGAGCCGCTGGACGTGGTCGCCTACGTGCGCGACCTGGAGGAGGCGCTGATCCGCTGCTGCGCCGCCGTGGGCGTGGCCACCACCAGGGTGGACGGCCGCAGCGGCGTGTGGATCACCGGGGACGGCGGCCCGGACCGGAAGGTGGCCTCGATCGGGATCCGGGTGTCCCGCGGGATCACCATGCACGGCTTCGCGCTCAACTGCGACTGCGACCTCGGCTGGTTCGACAAGATCGTGCCCTGCGGCATCAGGGACATCGGGATGACCTCGCTGACCGTGGAAACAGGCCACCCGGTGACCGTGGCCGACGTCACCGGCCTGGCCGAGCGCCACCTCGCCGGGGTGTTCGGCGCCACGTCCTGGCGCCGCGCCGACGTGGCCACCCTGCTCCCGGACGCCGACCTCAGCCCCGCCGTGCGCTGACCCGCCCCGGTACCGGCTCCAGTTCGGGAGCAAGCCTCGCCTCTCAGGAGGCCGGGCCGCCGCCCCAGATCAGCTGCCCGTTGACGTGCTGGGGCAATGCCAGCGTAGCGACCGGCCCCGCGACGCTGGCGGGCGGCTGGCGGGCGGACCAGGCATAGGTCAGGTAAAGGCTGGTGCCGGAGCGGCGGTGCGGGACACGCCAGCGCAAGCCGAACGTGTGCGACCCCGCGGACAGCGGCAGCGTGTAGTGCGCCAGGATCGGGTTCATGCCAACCGGGCGGCCATTCGGCCCGCTGCCCCAGGTCCCCGTCGAGATGCCGAACCAGAGCGCCGTGATCGTGACGTTTGTGGGCACGGTCACCGCGACCCGCATCACCAGGTCCTCCCGGGGGCGGACCCGGTAGCTGGGCACATGGCCAACCGCGTCGGGCGCGACGGACACTCCGTTGATGGCCGGGATGAATGTCACCCTCGGCACGACCGCCGGGCAGGAGGCACCGGGCGGGCAGCGCGGGGGTGCGGAGCATCCCACGACGGTGAGCAGGGCGATACTGATGCCCAGGGCGCCACGCCAAATCCCGTTCACACAGCTTGGACGCACGGCGACGGGCGCCGGTTGCGCCAGAGCGTCTGGGGTTCCGGAAGATTTCTGCCCGGGGGTATGCGGATCGGCGGATGGCAGGTCCAGCTGGGCCGGTTATCCGGCGGCCAGCTCCGCGAAGTGCGCAGCGAGCCCGCCGGCCGGGACCGGGGCCTGCTCCCCCGAGGTCATGTCCCTGACCGTGACGGTGCCCGCCTCTTCCTCGGTGTTGCCGTAGATCACCGCCCAGCGGGCCCCGGCGTCGCTGGCCCACTTGAGCTGGCGGCCGAGCTTGCCGGAGCCGCCCAGGTAGACGCTGGCCCGCAGCCCGGCGCCCCGGGCGGCCGCGGCGAAGCCGAAGCAGCGCGCGGCGTACCGCTCATCCATGACGGTCACCGCCACGTCGAGCCGGGTGTGCCCGGCCTCCGGCTGTTCCAGCAGCAGCAGGATCCGCTCCATGCCCAGCGACCCGCCGGTGGCCGGCACGTCCGGCCCGCCGAGCGCGGCGATCAGCTGGTCGTAGCGCCCGCCGCCGGCCAGCGACCCGGCACCGCCCTCCGCCGCCACCTCCCAGATCGGCCCGGTGTAGTAGCTCAGGCCGCGGACCAGCCGGGGCGTGAACGTCACCGCACCGGCCGGCACCTGGCTGGTCACCAGGGACAGCAGCGAATCCACCTCGTCCAGCCCGGCGGCGCCCTCGTCACTGCGCTTGAGCGCGTCCCTGATCTGCTCCGCCGCGTCCGCTGCGGTCAGTGCGGCCACCAGCCGGGTGGCCTGCGCCTCGGCCAGGCCCCGGCCGGCCAGTTCCGCGATCACAGCGCCGGGCGCGAGCTTGTCCAGCTTGTCCAGGGTGATCAGGACGCCGGGGCCGAGTTCCGCGGGCACGCCGAACGCCTCGAGCAGCCCGGCGAGCACCCGCCGGGAGTTGAGCAGGAACCGGAAGCCGCGCAGGCCGAGTTCGGTGAGCACGTCGTGCACCGCGCACACGATCTCCGCGTCGGCCATCGCCGACTTGCTGCCGAGCGTGTCGAGGTCGCACTGGAGTGAACTCGCGGTAGCGGCCCTTGCCGGGCCGGTCGGCGCGCCAGACCGGGCCGATCGCGTACCGCTTGTACGGGGTCGGCAGCTGGCTCCCGTACGCGGCGGCCACCCGGGCCAGCGGGACGGTGTGGTCGTACCGCAGCGCCAGGTCGGCCTCGCCGGTGCTCTCGTGCTCGCCGCGGCGCAGGATCTTGAAGATCAGCTTGTCGCCGTCGTCGCCGTACTTGCCCAGCAAGCACGTCAAGGCGCTCGAAGGTCGGCGTGACGAGCGGCTCGAAGCCGTACCGCGCGAAGACCGACCGGATCCGCGCGAAGGCACTGTTCCCGCAACTCCCAGTCGCGGCGAGGAAGTCACGGGTACCCGACGGCGGATCGAACTGCGTTGGCATGTGCCTATGTTCCCGGACTTCCGCGCCGAGCGCACATCGGTTACCCGCCCGGCGCGGCGCGCTATGCCCGGACCGCAGACGTACCCTGGATCCGTGGTACTCGCACCCGAGGGGCGCAAGCTGCTCCGCATCGAAGCCCGCAACAGCCAGGTCCCGATCGAGCGGAAGCCGCCGTGGATCAAGACCCGGCTGCGGACCGGGCCGGAATACACCGCTCTCAAGAGCCTGGTGCGCGGCCAGGGGCTGCACACGGTCTGCGAGGAGGCGGGCTGCCCGAACATCTTCGAATGCTGGGAGGACCGCGAGGCCACGTTCCTGATCGGCGGCGACGCCTGCACCCGGCGCTGCGACTTCTGCCAGATCGCCACCGGCAAGCCGGAGCCGCTGGACACCGGGGAACCGCGCCGGGTGGCCGAGTCCGTGGCGGCGATGGGCCTGCGGTACGCGACGGTCACCGGGGTAGCCCGCGACGACCTGCCCGACGGCGGCGCCTGGCTGTACGGGCAGACCTGCGCCGAGATCCACGCGGCCGTGCCCGGCTGCGGCGTCGAGCTGCTCATTCCCGACTTCAACGCCGAGCCCGGGCGGCTCGCGGTGGTATTCGGGTCCCGGCCGGAGGTGCTGGCCCACAACATCGAGACCGTCCCCCGGATCTTCCGCCAGATCAGGCCCGGCTTCCGTTACGAGCGGTCGCTGGAGGTGCTCACCAGGGCGCGGGAGGCCGGGCTGGTGACCAAGTCCAACCTGATCCTCGGCCTCGGCGAGGAAAATCACGAGATCAGCCAGGCCATGGCCGACCTGCGCGGCGCGGGCTGCGAACTGCTGACCGTCACCCAGTACCTGCGCCCGTCGCCCCGGCACCACCCGGTGGCCCGCTGGGTGCCGCCCGCGGAGTTCGAGCACTGGCGCGACGAGGCCCTTGACCTGGGGTTCGCCGGCGTGATGTCCGGCCCGCTGGTGCGCTCCTCCTACCGTGCGGGCCGCCTGTACGCCGATGCGCTGGCCCGCCGGGCGGCCCCGCAGACTGCGCCAGTTTCTCCCTGACCGCCCGGCTCTCGTATCCTGCCGTCCATGGTGAATAAGCCGGCGGGCGCGGCAAACCGGCAGGGCGCAGTCGATCCTGCCAGTCTCGGCCGCATTAAGCAGTTCAAGATGGCGGCGGGCATGGTCCGCCGGTCGAATCCCTGGGCCCTGCCCATCGTCGCGCTCTCCGCCGTCGGCGTGATCGCCGTGTTCGTGATCGTCGGGCTCCTCACCGGCCTGATCGCCCTGCTCGCGCCGCTCGGCGTGCTCGGCGGCCTGATGGCGGCGATGATCATCTTCGGCCGGTTCGCCCAGTCGCGCCCAGTACGCGGCCATCGAGGGCCAGCCGGGCGCGGCGGCCGCGATCCTGCAGAGCATGCGCGGCGGGTGGACGGTCACCCCCGCGGTGACAGCCAACCGGAACATGGACGTGGTGCACCGCGCGGTCGGCAAGCCCGGCGTCGTCCTGGTCGGCGAGGGCAGCCCCAGCAGGCTGCCCAGCCTGCTGGCGGCCGAGAAGAAGCGCATCTCCCGGGTGGCCTACGACGTGCCCATCTATGACTTCCAGGTCGGCGACGAGGAAGGCCAGGTGCCGATCCGGCGGCTGCAGCGCAAGCTGATGCGCCTGCCGCGCAACCTGAAGGGCCAGGCGGTCGCCGAACTCAACTTCCGGCTCAAGGCGCTGCCCGCCAACCTTCAGGCGCCCAAGGGCCCGATGCCCAAGACCGGCCGCATGCCCAAGCCGCCACGGCCCCGGTCCCGTTAGGCCCGCTGACCGGCCCGCCCGGAGCCCGGCTCAGAGCCGGATGACGATGGTGTTGGCGGCCCGGTCGTGCAGGCCGCGCAGGTCCCGGTCGGCGACCAGCGGCGGGATCACGGTCAGCAGCAGCACGGTGCGGACCAGGGCCCACAGGAACCCGACCGGCCTGCCGTCCAGCCGGGCGACCCGGATGCCGGTCAGCCGCTTGCCGAGAGTGAGCCCGGTCAGCGCGGTGAGCAGGTAGTCCTGCGCCGCGAAGACCGCCAGCGTCCAGTACTGGTCGTGAAACGCCGCCAGCGCGATCAGCGTGCAGACGACCCAGTCGATCAGCAGGGCACCCAGCCGGCGCCCGATGCCCGCCACCGAGCCCGGCCCCTTCTCGGGCAGCCCGAACTTCTCGCCGGGATAGTGCCGGGCGGTCGCTGTGGGCCTTGGCGCCGTCCACCGGTGAAGCTGACACGCCACCACGGTATCGCCTGCCGGCAAGGGGATGTGCGGCTGGCCTGCCTACTTAGCGTGACCTGGGCGAACGTGCGGCGTAACACGCGTGAAACACTTGGGACACCACTCGGAAACGGCAGGCGCCTAGCGTCGACAAGCCCACGGTCCTGCAACAGGCGCAAACCCCGCGCGGCCAGGACATGGCCGCAGCCTCCAGGGAGGGTTGATGTTCACGAACGCCGACGAGGTTCTGAAGTTCATCGGCGACAACAAGGTGGAGTTCGTCGACGTCAGGTTCTGTGACCTGCCGGGGACGGTGCAGCACTTCACCGTGCCGGTCGAGTCGTTCGACGCGAAGGTCTTCACCGACGGGCTGATGTTCGACGGTTCCTCGATCCGCGGGTTCCAGCAGATCCACGAGTCCGACATGCTGCTGCTGCCCGACCCCGGCGACGGCCGTGCTCGACCCGTTCCGCCAGCACCCGACGCTGAACCTGACGTTCTTCGTGCACGACCCGCTGACCGGCGAGCCGTACAGCAGGGATCCGCGGAACATCGCCCGCAAGGCTGCAGGACTTCCTGCGCGGCACGGGCATCGCGGACGTGGTCTACTTCGGCCCCGAGGCGGAGTTCTACATCTTCGACTCGGCCCGGTACGAGACCGGGCCGAACGCCGGTTACTACTACCTCGACTCGATCGAGGGCGCATGGAACACCGGCCGCGAGGAAGAGGGCGGCAACCTCGGCTACAAGCCGCGCTACAAGGGCGGCTACTTCCCGGTGCCGCCGATGGACCACTACACCGACCTGCGGTCGGAAATGGTGCGGATGCTGATCCGCTGCGGCATCCAGGTGGAGATGCAGCACCACGAGGTGGGCACGGCCGGGCAGGCGGAGATCGACATCAGGTTCGCCCCGCTGCTGCAGATGGCCGACAAGCTGATGCTGTACAAGTACGTGGTCAAGAGCGTGGCCCGGGCCGCCGGGAAGACCGTCACGTTCATGCCCAAGCCGCTGTTCGGCGACAACGGCTCCGGGATGCACTGCCACCAGAGCCTGTGGAAGGACGGCGCCCCGCTCTTCTACGACGAGGTCGGCTATGCCGGGCTGTCCGACACCGGCCGCTACTACGTCGGCGGGCTGCTCAAGCACGCGCCGTCGCTGCTGGCCTTCACCAACCCGACCACGAACTCCTACCACCGGCTGGTGCCCGGGTTCGAGGCCCCGGTCAACCTGGTCTACTCGCAGCGCAACCGGTCCGCCTGCGTGCGGATCCCGATCACCGGCGCCAACCCCAAGGCGAAGCGGCTGGAGTTCCGGGTGCCGGACCCCTCGGCCAACCCGTACCTGGCGTTCGCCGCGATGATGATGGCCGGCATCGACGGCATCCGGAACAAGATCGAGCCGCCCGAGCCGGTGGACAAGGACCTCTACGAGCTGCCGCCGGACGAGGCCCTGGCCATCCCGCAGGTGCCCGGGTCGCTGGACAAGGTCCTGGACACGCTGGAAGCCGACCACGAGTACCTGCTCGACGGCGGGGTGTTCACGCCCGACCTGATCGAGACCTGGATCGACTACAAGCGCTCCAACGAACTCGACCCGATCCGGCTGCGCCCCCACCCGCACGAGTTCGAGCTGTACTTCGACATCTGATCGATATCGGCCCACTGACCTGCTGTTTCAAGAACCGCAGGCAGCGCTGTTCCGCCCTACGCGGCGCAGATCACGTGCTCGTCTCCATGATCCGTCGACTGCCCGGTGTTGTTCATGGCAATGGTCCAACCGGAAGGGCCCTGGTCGATCGATCCGGCGACTTGGACGGCTGGGATGTGGTCCAGGGCCTGAGCGCCACCATCCAATGCCGACGTGCCAGTCGGACACAGGATGCCGTCCTCCGCCGTGGAGTCCGGATCCACCACAAAATCGTTCGAGGCGATCTTGTAGCCAGCCGGCTTGTGGCCGCAGATCGCATAGACGATGAAGTTCGCATCGCTGGTCGTCCCGTTGTACATGAATCCCGTGAACTTGGCCGAACCCCGCGGCCAGGCACTGGTGAGAACGGCCCCCACCTGGTCGGCAGTCGACAGCGTGCCCCCGCCAAGCAGGACATTCGGGGATGGGCAGGTGGCTGTGGAATGCGACTGGGTGTTCGATGGGTTGTCCACCGTCGAAGAAACGATCTGGTAACCCTTCGGCTTGTTCGCGCAGATCGCGTCGACCTCGAACTGCGCCTCCGTTGTCCCGGTGTTGTTGACCCTCGCTGCCCAGCCGCCGCTCCCGTTCGGGTTGGACGTGTTGACGGTGAGGTTGGCATCGGGGGAACCCAGAAAGGCAACCCCGCCACCCCACACGACTGTGCCAGCAGGGCACGTGGCGAAGGCACCGGAGTTGAAGGCACCAGGCGGCGCGCCAGCTCCGCTGGCTATGATCTCGTATCCGGGCGGCTGGTGCGCGCTGATGGCAGCTGGCGAGTGCCGCGCCGCGGCGGCGGGCGACGCCATGGCGGCCGCTGCGGCGAACAGGAGCGCTGCCGTGGCGATCCTCGGCAGCCAACGATGAGCCAGCGTCTTCTCCGCCACCATGACTGGCTCCCCCTTTGCGGTAGATGACCGCGTCGGCCCACCGTAAACCAGCAATTCACGAGAGAGCAACCGGCGATTGGGTGAGTGCTGTACTGGTATGGCTCACCAGGCAGGCGCCGGGCTTAACCGGGCTGCACTCCGACATTTAACTCGCGCCGAGCTTGTAGGCGATGATCTGGGTCTGCTGGGTCTTGGAGAGCGGGACGCCTGCTCCGGCGATGACGTAGTCGCCGTCGATGGTGACGGGGGCGTTCGAGCCGGCGGGCATCGTGATCTTCCGCAGGATCGCGCCGGTGGCCGCGTTGAGCGCGTACAGGCCGCCGTCGAAGGTGGTGGTGAACACCACGTTGTTGGTCACGTTCGCGGCGCCGAAGGGCGAAGACGGGAGTTTGGTGTCCCAGTCAGCCCGCCCGGTGTCCTGGTTGACCGCGACCATCTCGCCCGGGGCCTTGAACACCGACTCGATGTCGGCGGACTCCGATATCGAGCAGCCGGTCCCGGTCCCGCAGACCGGCGACGGGCGGTCGTTGACGGCAACGAAGATGGTCGAGCCGTTGGAGGCCAGCTGGGTTTCGATGCCGCCGTCGACGCCGGGCGTCGAGGCAGAACTGCCTGGGCAGCTTGATGTGCGCGGCAGGCTTGGCGTTTTCGGTGAGCAGGCCGTCGTTGTCATGGCCGTTGTGCAGGCCGACCGGGAGCTTCCAGAGCAGCTTGCCGGTCTGCGCGTCGAGCTCGATCAGGATGCCGGCCTTGCCGCCGTCGATCACCACCGGCTGCCCGTGGGCGGTGGTGAGCACCGGTGAGTTCTGCATGTCCCAGTCGTACAGGTCGTGCGGGGTGAGCTGGTAGTACCACAGCAGCTTCCCCTGCGGGCTGAGCTTGACCACCGAGTCGGTGTACAGGTCCGGGCCGGGGCGGCTGGTCCCCCACGGGTAGGCCTTCGTGCCGAACACCGGGGCGGGGTTGGCCACGCCCAGGTAGATGTTGCCCTGGGCGTCGAACGACGGCGGGTACCACTGGCCGCCCCCGGAGTTGACCTGCGGGTTCCCCCACAGGTCGCCCACCTCATCCCAGCTCCACTCCGGCGCGCCGGTCGTGGCGTTCAGCGCCCACAGAATCCCTTTGCCGCCGCCGAGATACACACCCACGAGCGGGTTTACCGGCACCGTGGACACGTACACCGTGCCGTGGTCATACCCGGGGGCCATGTCGATGCCCTCGTGGTCGTTGCCGATCAGCGTCCGGCTCCACAACTGCGCGCCGGTAGCCGCCGACAAGGCGAACGCGGCGTGGTTGGTCGCGCCGTACACGACTCCCGTTGGCCACGGTGACGCCGTCCGGGCCGCCGTTGGCCGAGTTGTAGGCGTGCCGCCACAGCACCTTGCCGGTCGCCAGGCTGATCGCCAGCACGTTCGAGTCCAGGTCCTGCACATACACCACGCCGTTCACCACCACCGGGGTGGTCGCGTAGGCACCGTCGGTATGCGTCATCGGTATCCGGAGCGGCACGGTCCACGCCACGCCCAGCTTCGACACGTTCGAACTGGTGATCGCGCTGGCCACATCCCGCGTGTTCGCCAGGTTGCCGCCTGGCAGCGACCACCCCGGCGCGACCGCCGGGTTCGCCGAACCGCCCGCCGTGCCCGCGCCCCCCGCACCCGAGGTGCCTGCCGTCGGGGCGCTGTTCGGGCAGGCCAGCGGCGCCGCGGTGCTGCCGCTGCTGCTGCACCCGCCCACGGCCAGCCCTGCGGCCAGCACCAGGGACATGCTGCCCAGGCTGGCGGTCCCGGTACGCATCCACGCCATATCTCATCCTCCGCGACCAGGCCCCGATGGTCGGCCGGCCTTATCTGTGGTCATGAACTGTTCCGGTCGTCATCCACCCAGGCTCCCCTGCTCCGCCCGGTTCGCGGCAGGGGTGGAATCACCCACACCGTCGCGTGCGCGGCGATGCCCGGCTGGAGCTAGCGGGGTGATGCCGGGCCGGACAGATCGCGCGGGGCGCCACGGCGGGTCAGACCAGGCCGGCGCTGAGGGCCAGCCGGGTGAGGTCGGCGCGGCGCCGGCAGCCGGTCTTGTCCCGGATCCGGTCCAGGTGCGAGCCGACCGTGCGCACGGTGATGTAGAGCTGGGCCGCGATCTGCGCGTCGGTGCGGCCCTGCGCGACCAGCGTGACGAGTTCCTGCTCCCGGGGGCTGAGCCTGGCCAGGCCCGGCGGCATGGCCGCTGCCCCGTCCGCCGCTGTCCGGTGCGCCACCCCTTCGTCATCGGTCGCCGGCTGCGGCTCCGCCGCGGCGACCATGAGGGCGTACTCGGTGGCCGTGGCCAGGCTCATGGCCGCGCCGCGCTCCTCGGCCGCCCGCGTCCCGGCCGGCCCGAGCAACTGCCGGGCCTTTCGCCGGGGTTCCTCCCGGTCGGCTGGATTCCGGAACCACAGCGGGGGTGGCCAGGGGCCAGTGAGCGCGGACATCGCGGCCCACACCGTGACCGCCTCGGCCGGGCGCTGGGTGGCCGCGCACAGCTGACCGCAGCAATCCAGGCCGCCGAGCAGCACCGGCCGCTGCCCGGTCTGCGTGGCGATCTGCAGCTGCTCGCGCAACTGCGCCGTCGCATCACCGATGCGGCCCGTCCGCAGGCTCAGGATCGCTCCGCTCCACAGCTGGGCGCTCAGATTCGTCAGGTCGCCCACATCCCGGCACGAGGCCAGCGCCGCCGTGTAGGTCTGCTCGGCGGCGGCAAAGTCGCCGACATCGGTCAGCACCATCGTCACGATCTGGCTGAGAGCCCGCCGCAGCGCGCCGGCGACTTCCCCCGGAATCTGCTGCGCCTGACGGGCGAGCCGGAGGGCACCATCGCGGTCGCCGCAATGCCAGGCGGTCCCGCTGAGGCAGGCCAGGGCCAGTGCCTCCAGGCCAGGGATGCCAGCCGCACGGCCCAGGTCCAGCGCCCGGCGGCCATCGGCGGCGGCGTCATCGACCCGGCCCATCTGGAGCAGCGTCGCTGACCGGGCGTCCAGGCAGATAGACAGCAGCACGGGCCCGCCCGGCGATACGGGCCGCCGCGGGTCCTCGAGTGCGTCACGCACCGCGGTGTAGCGCTCCAGCGCCGCAGCCGGATTGGCGAACTGGCCGACGGCCGGGCCAAGGCACAGGAGCACGGCGCACCACTCGTCGCTGCCGGGGTCGGCATACTCGGCGATCGCGGTCAGCAGCGGTGCCTGACTGGTCATCCGTCCCCTGACCTGCCACCACTGTGTCAGGGCGAGCGCGAGCCGTAGCGCCGTGGCGGGATCGTGATCCATGGCCCAGGCCAGGGCATAGGTCAAGGTGACATCTTCGGCGTCCAGATGCCGCAGGCCCGCCGCCTCCCAGCTGTGCGTATGCAGCCCGACGGCGGCCTCCCCGGCGACCTCGGCCGCGTAGCTGGCCAGCGCGGCGGTGACCGGGCAGTCCTCGCCCGCCTCGGCCAGGAGCGCGGTCCCGTACGCCCGCAGCGTTTCCAGCATCAGGTACCGGGACCTGCCGTCCGGATCGACGCGCGGCGGCACCAGCAGCGAGCAGTCCACCAGCCGCAGCACGGCCCGCCCGGCGCCAGTGCCTGCAACCGCCTCGGCCCCTTCCAGGGTGAAGGGCCCCGGGAACACCGAGACCGCGCGGAACACTCGCTGTTCGGAGTCATCCAGCAGCTGATAGCTCCATTGCACCGCGGCCGCCAGCGACCGCTGCCGGTGCTCGGCCAGCCGGTCGCCGTCGGTCAGCAGCACGAACCGGTCGTCCATTCGGTCCAGCAGTTGCGCCACGCCGAGCGCATCCACCCGCGCCGCCGCCAGCTCGATCGCGAGCGGCATGCCGTCCAGCCGCGCCACCAGCTCGGCTACCGTCTTCCCGGTCGTCTCGTCGAGCGCGAAGCCCGGATCCACCCGCCGGGCCCGGTCCGCGAACAGCGTCACCGCCTCGCATTCCGACCCGGCATCGTGGTCACCGGCGTCAGGCAGCGTCAGCGGCCCCAGCCGGTACCGCACTTCCCCGGCTATCCGCAGCGGCTCCCGGCTCGTCGCCAGCACCCGCACGTCGTCGGCGCCGAGCAGCAGCCTGCCGCACAGCTCCGCGGCCGCGCCGATCACATGCTCACAGTTGTCCAGCACGAGCAGCAGCTGCCGCTGGGCCAGCACCTGGGCAAGCGCGTCGGCGGCCGCCGCCGCGGGCAGGTCGCGGACGCCCATGGCCGCCGCCACCACGGCCGCCACCTGCGCCGGATCCCGTGCCGCCGCCAGCTCCGCCAGCCAGACCCCGTCGGCGAACTGGCCGGCCACCTGCTTTGCCACCTCGCCGGCCAGCCTCGTCTTCCCGGCACCACCAGGCCCGGTCACCGTCACGAGGCGGGACTGGGCCAGCTGGCCAGCAATGTCGTCCACCACCGGGGCCCGGCCCACGAAACTGGTCAGTGAAACAGGAAAGCCGTAGAGACCCCCCACCGCGCCGGCCGCCGCAGACCGTTCCACAGCGGTCACGATAACGACGGTCGGCGCTGTGGTACAGGCAAGCCCGCGGGGCGATACCTGATCGGGATGCTGTTAGGGCTGTTCCGCCCAGCCTGACGTGGCGAACGGGCACGCTCCGTCTGCGGGCTGGCTAACCCCCGGAGGGGCAACGCTTGCCCACGGCGGCAAATAGATGTTCCGCTGCCGTCGTGACCTGGCCGAGCGCGGTGACAACGCTCGCCACGGCGCTGGTGCTGGGGCTCGCGGCCAGTTTCTGGACCGCGGTCTCGAGGCTGGCGAGCGCGGACTTCAGGCCGCTTGTCTGGGACTGGAACTGGCCCTTGGCGTCGGCCGCGAGGGTCGTCGTGGCCGTCTCGACGCCGGCGAGGTCGGCCTTGATCTCGTTCACCGCGCCTTTCCCGGCCCCGGCCTTGACCTGTGTGAGCTTGTCCAGGGCAGCGCGCAGGGCAGCGGTGTCGGCGCACAGGGCTGAGCCGCAGGCGAAGCAGAGGCAGAGGCAGGCGCCGACGACGCGGGTGCGGCGGGCGCCGTGCTGCTGCTGCCCGATCCGCACGCGACCGTCAGGAGCATGACACCGCAGCAGGTCGCGGCGAGCCGCCACCACGCATGCCAGGTCAGGATTCCTGGAGCTTTCATGACACCGCCAGCGTCCTAGCTGGCCGGGCCCCACACATCACCCGTGAGGGGTCATTCCGCCATCCGGCGCGAAGCCGGCGGCGGCCCGCGCGGCCGAGGTGATCGCGGCAGCGGCCAGGTCCCAGCGTGTCATGCCACCTGGCATCACCCTCGTTCCGCTGGAAGTCCCAGGCAGATGTAACGAAACGGGAACTCAGCCGGCGTTTCGCGTACGTACTGGTTCCGCCCCGGCAGGGGTCCGGGACTTTCGGGATCAGAGGGCGGCTCTGCTTGCCCTCGAAGGGGGAATGTTTCATGCGACGGCTCGCGTACTCGCTGGCCACCGTCCTGGTGGCCGGTTCGGTACTGGGCACGGCCGGAGTGGCCTCCGCCGGGACCCACGCCAAACCGGTGATCACGGCCACACAGGTGACCTTCACCATCCCCGCCAGCCCGGCCGGGGTGTGGCGGCTGGCCATCACCACCTATCCGCCGCCCACTCAGCGGCTCGGAGAAACGCTCGCGCAGTCAGGGACTCTCACGCTTCCGGTCCCGCAGACGTCCACGTGCTCCTTCCAGGCCGACGTCAAGGTGCAGGCCGGCGGGGTCGGGCCGTTCGTCATGTACTCGTCGTCGAAGGCCGTGGTCCCCGGCTGCGGTCAGAGCGGCACGGGCCAGCGGCTGACGCCCGGCTACTGGAAGACCCACGAGACCGCGACCACCGCCCTGCTGCCGCAGTCGCTCGGCGGCTACACCGTCTCCACCTTTGCCCAGGCGCAAGCGGTATTCGACGCCATGAAGTGCAGCGACGCGGTCGACTGCCTGGCCGGGCACCTGCTGGCCGCCCAGCTCGACGTGGCGAACGGCTCCAGCATCTGCATCACCGGCGTGATCTTCCAGGCCAACGAGCTGCTGACGAAGCTGGGATACGCCGGTCCGGCCAGCTACACGGTCACGGCCAGCGAGCGGGCCCAGGCCCTCAGCTTCGAGCAGGCACTCGACAACTACACGAACGACTCGACCAGCACTAGCTGCTGAGCCCGAGGCGCTCAGATCACGACATGGCCGTGCGGGGTCCCGGAGGTGCCGGGGCCCCGCACGGCCATGTCTGAGGCTCGATTACCTCGCCGCCTCCTCGGCCAGTTCGGCGTCGGCCAGGGCCATGTCCTTGCCCAGGTCTTCGCAGCTGTAGGCATGGATCGTGGGCTCACGCTGCGCGCACCAGGTCACCGAGCCGTCCAGGGCGTTGGGCACGAACCAGACCCGCCAGCCCGGGTGATCCCTCATCAGCTCGGTGCGCTGCGCTTCGAGGACTTGAAATGGAGGCACTTTCAAGACTCTATATGGCTATGCATGGCTATAGAAGGCGTACCGTTGTTACCGCAGGCTACGGGGTACTTACCGTAGGGTTATGACCGAGCCGCCGGAGATCGATTCCACCGGGCCGAAGCTCGTTTATGTCCAGGTGGCCGACTGGATCACCGGCCGCATCAAGCGCGGGGAACTGCGGCCAGGGCACAAGCTGCCCGCCGAACGGGATCTGGCCGCCGAGATCGGCGTGGGCTACATGACGGTGCGCCGGGCTATGCGGCTGCTACGTGAGCGGGGTCTGATCGTGACCGTTGTCGGCCGCGGCACCTTCGTGGCGGAAGACGCAACCAGGCACAACTGACCGAGCGCGGGCTCCGCTGGATCAGGACTCCCCCAGATCCGCGATCAGCACGTCGGGGCCGCAGCCTCCCTGCGCCAAGGCGTGGGCGGACGGCGCCCGGTCAGGCGTGCGGGCCGAGCAGGCCGAGGGGGCTGGGCGCGGTGAACTCGACGCGGAGCACGGCGCCGCCGGCCAGGTGCACCGTCTGCACCCGGGCGGCCCGGAACTGGCCGTGCTGCCCCCGCAGGAACTTGGCCATCGACCGGAGGTACCCACCGCTGTCCGCGTGGCCCTGAGGACGGTGCGCGTGCGCGTCCTCGGCGAGGTCCGCCTGGCGCAGCGGCATGGCCGCGTCCGCGCCGGGGGCGGGGCGGCCGAAATCGACGATGTACATCGGGTGCGCTGCGGCCATCTCCGCGATGGCGAGCAGCAGCCGTGGGTCCACGTCCCCGGCGACCAGCTCCCGCCGTGCGAGAAAGGCCGCCGTGACCCGGCCGCTGTTCAGCAACTCGTTCCCGGATGCCTTCCGGTTCGCCACGTCGGCGCTGAGCGTCGCCCGGTAGGCGGCGGCACCGTGCGGAGCGGTCTGCCGTATGTCGACCCGCATCGCGCCGGAGCCGAAGCTCGCCAGCACGGCAGGCGCGTACACGGAACTGAGCAGGTTGCCGAACTGGGCCCGCACCGCGGCCGTCGCGACGATGATCTGGGACCGGAGCGGGCTGGTGGTCTGCGGGCCGAGCTGGTACAGGTCACTCGCCGGTATCCCGCGTGCGCTGAGCGCCTGGCACGTGACCGGGTCGCAGGCCACCACGGCGGCCCGGCTGACCTGGCCGGCCACCCAGGCGACCGCCTGGCTGCGCGCCGCTGCCTCGGCATGGCGTGCCTGCGGGCCCAAGCCGGTGCCGTGCCCGCCCGCAGGCCGGCCGGACAGTATCAGCGCGACCACGCCGGCCACGATCAGGGCCACCACGGCGAGAAACACGCCGAAGATGCGCCAGCGCCGCCCGGACCGCTGGCGTTTCTGGCCCGGCCGCGGGGCCGCCACCGGGGCCGGTGTCGCGGTGCGGGCCGCCTGGCCACTACCGGGAGCCCGGCCAGCCCAGGTCGGCCGGCCTTGAGTAGCGGGGCGTGGGCTGCGCGGGCGTGGGCGGAGCGGGTGGCGCTGCCGGGTCCGCAGGCACCGGTGCGGCCGGGCGTGCCGCAGCCGTCGGCGCCGCCGCCAGGCCCAGCGACCGGGCCAGATCGGGCGGGACCGGCATCGTCAGGGCATCCGGCGCGACGGCCGAACCCGGGGCCCCTGGCGCGGCAGCCATTCCTGGTTTCTCCGGCGCCGCGGCTGGGCCCGGGGGTGCGGTCAGGCCCAGCGACCGGGCCAGATCGGGCGGGACCGGCATCGTCAGGGCATCCGGCGCGACGGCCGAACCCGGGGCCCCTGGCGCGGCAGCCATTCCTGGTTTCTCCGGCGCCGCGGCTGGGCCCGGGGGTGCGGTCAGGCCCAGCGACCGGGCCAGGTCGGGCGGGACGGGCATGGTCTTGGCATCCGGCGCGACAGCCGACGCCGCGGCCGCCGGCGGTGTGGCCTCAGCCGGATCGGCGGCCGGCGCCGGTGTGGCCTCAGCCGGATCGGCGGCCGGCGCCGGTGCCGGAGGGGCGGGGGTGGCCGCGGCGGGCTGGGCGTCGTCCGTGCGCACAGGTACGTCCGGATGCAGCCCGGAGATCCTGGGCAGCGGCTCGGTGTGCGCCTCCGGGTCCAGCCGGCGGCCGAGCATGGACGGCGGCAGGTAATCGCGCCGCAGTTCCGCTGGCGGCGGCGGGGCGCCGTTCGCCCCGGGAGCCCGCCGTGGCAGCGGCACCGGCGGCCAGGGCGGCGTGCCATCCGGAGGCGTGCCATCCGGGGGCGTGGCCGCCGCACCGGCCGGGCCCTGCCCGGGAGTGCCCGCCGTTCCGGGTGCCCCCTCGGCGTCCTGCGGAGCACCGCGGGCCCCGTCCGTCGTAACGCCGCGCTCGGTATCTGTGTGCTGGGCCGCCGTCTGCTCCCGCGCCGATTCCAGGCCCGGCGCCTTGCCGTTCGCCGGGCTCTGGTCGCTGCCGTTGGCCTGGATCGCGCCGGCGCCGTTCGCCCCGGTTGCGCCGCTGCCGTTTTCCTGGCCTGCGCCGCCTGCCGCGAGGGCGCCCAGCGGCTGCCCCGTGCCTGGCTCGCCAGCGGAAGCCAGGCCTGCGGCGCCGTCCGGCTCCTGGGCCTTGCGCCGCTCGGCCTCGTCGCGCTCAAGCTCGTAGGCGATCGCGGTCAGCACGCGTTGCCGCAGGTCCTCGGGGATCGCCGTCCGATCGACCCGCACCGACGGCTTGGGTGAGTCGGACGCCCCGGGAACGCGGCGGGGCAGCGGCGAGGCGCCGCGATCATCTACCATGCGGCCACCCCCCGGAGGCCTGCGCACGAGCGGGACGTGTGCCAGGACAGCGGAACATACATTGCACGGCTAATTCAACCGAAATCGCATATTGTCGCAATGAAACTACCTAAAGTGCGCACGCCCCTTTGAAGGGTTACGTGACCGGCCGTATAGCAGCGTAGCCACATTTAGCTACCCTCGGTAGGTGTCATCGCCAGGCTCTCGGTGCTTCCGCGCAGTTGATCATGCAGCGGTTGCTGCGGTCTGCCAGCCGGTGGGTGCTCGGCAGGGGCGTTTCCAGTACGCCGGTCTCGCCGACGCTGCCGCGGACGGCGTTTGCCTGGCAGAACTAGGGTGAGCCGAACAGCCCGACCGGGCTTGGCGCCGCGAATTCGATGCGCAGCACGGTGTGGCCCCCGGCCAGGCGCACCGTCTCCACTCGCAGGGGCCGGAACGGGGCGGGGCCGCGCACGAAGGCGACCATTGACCGCACGAACGCCCGTGTCACCGAGCGGCTGCGGGCGAGATACCCGGGAGATGCCTGTACAAGGTCCGCGAAGCGCAGCGGCATGTCCGCATCGGCACCGGGGGCGAAGCCGTTGAACGCCACGATGTAGACCGGGCGCTTCGCTGCCATGGCGGCGACCGTGATCTCCAGCCGTGAGTCCACCTGCCCCGCGGAGAGTTGCTTTCGCGCAGTGGGTGAGCCGTTGATCCGGTTACTGCGCAACAGTGCGGCGCCCGTGCTCTTCCGCGCGGCAAGATCGGCAGCCAGCATGGACCGGTAGGCAGCGGCACCGTGCGGCGCGATCTCGCGGATATCGACCCGCTGACCGCCACTGCCGAAACTCGCGAGCACCGCTGGCGCGTAGACAGAGCTGAGCAGGGTGCCGAACTGGGCACGGACGGTGGGCGTCGCGACGATGACCGTGGAGCGGAGCGGATTGGTCGCCTCTGGCCCGAGTTCGTAAAGGTTCCTCGCCGGAAAGCCGTACGACTCAAGCACTCGGCACATCGCGGGATCGGCGGACACGAGGGTCGTCCGGGCAACCTGGCTCGCCACCCAGGCCGCCGCCTGGTCGCGTGTCACCGGGTCGTCGTCTGGCGCCGGACGCTGCCGATGGCCGCGCGGTGCCACCGCGCTTGCGCTATGGCCGTAGAGCGTCAACGCCAGCGAGCCCGCGGTGATCAGGACCGCCACCGATAGGAACACGCCGGCCATGCGGTAACGCCGGCCGGGGCGCCGCTGCCGCCGGCCGGCTCGCTGACCGGCCACACGCCGGTTCGGCGCCGACACTGCCGCCGCGCGCGTGTCAGGCACCGGCGCAGGCCGCTCCGGCGGCGGAGCGGCCTGCGTGTCACCCGGGTTGACCGGGGCACTGGGGCTCCCGTGCCCAAGCGCGGGAATCCTCGGGAACGGCTCTGTGGGAGCCTCGGCTTGCACGGCCAATGGCGGAGCGGGCACGCTCGTTACTGGAGGCTGGGCTTGCCTGTCCGGTGCCCCAGGCGGCCGACGGGGCAGGGGCACGAACGGTTCGGCGGATGCCACTGGTTCTGGGTGGCCGGCTTTGTGCGGGGAACCGGCTTTTCCCAGGGCGGCGGCCCGTTCCTGCGGGGCTTTCTCCGCATGGGGCGGCGGCCGCTGCTGGGGGGATCCGTCCCGCCAGGAGCCGTGGGCTGCGCTTGGGAGGCTGCCTCCTCCCCCTCCTGCGGGACGGCCGCTGGCTCCCGGGCCGCGCGCTCCTGCTCCTCTGCGATCACCACCAGCAGGTGCTGGCGCACCGACTCCGGCAGCACCGACTGCTCTACCCTCGTCGGCGGCCGTGGCGAATCAGTCGCACCCGGCACGCGGCGTGGCAGCGGCGAAATACCGTTGTCCTCTGCCATTTGAGCCACCCCCCGCGGCGCATGACGATGCTCGCTTCTGACAGCGCAACATATCGGAACTACCGATTCGACCCGAATAGCACTTTGTCATCCTCTCTGTACGGACTGTACGTGTACCGTCTTGTTCCAGTTAGTGCCATGCTCGCCTCTCAGGGGCGGGTGAGGGTAAGCGAAGCGGTGCCAAGGCGAAACGCCACTTCTGCCAGCCGGTCGCCTTCGATGCGCCAGTTCTGACGGTAGCGGCCTCCCTGCTGACTCTCGTCGAACCAAACAAGCCCCAGCGTCCTGGTCTGGCGCATCCCGTCGAACAAGTTGCTGATCTTGACAAACTGGCCTGCACCAGTCCCCACCCCCGTCTCCGACAGCAGGATGGGTTTAGGCGTGATGGCCCGCACCTGACTGATCGTGGGCCCGAAGACCTTGGCGAACGTATCGGACGGACGGGTGTAGTAGCCATCGATGCCGACCCACGTGACATAGTTCGCTCCTGGCCACCATGATGCGACCGGGCCGGTGCCGGGACGGTCCTGGTTGACGGTCCAGAGCCACGTGACGTTATCGGCGCCCGCACTGCGAAACAATGTCACGATATGCCGCCATGCCGCTACAAACGTCGAAGGCGGGACGTGCCCATAGCCCCACGAATACCAGTCACCGTTCATCTCATGCCCGAAGCCGATGACAACCGCATGGCCGAAGTCACGGACACTTTCGGCGTAGCCGCGCAGGTAAACGTCGTAGGCGCCGGCGGCGATCGCTGAAACCGACGCGTAGGTGGGGTCGATCTGCACGTAGGGGATGATGCCGTGCTTGCGGAGTCGTCGCGCGAACGATGACGCGAAGGGCTCCGCCCAGCCGCTGTAATAGCCGGCCAGGTTCGGCTGCTTGCCCGCTGCCAGGGCGAAGCTCGCGATCGGCGCGTAGGCGGGCGGCGCCCCGGGCTCATAAACGCC
Organism: uncultured Actinomycetes bacterium; assembly: GCA_963725125.1. Classification (GTDB taxonomy): domain Bacteria; phylum Actinomycetota; class Actinomycetes; order Streptosporangiales; family Streptosporangiaceae; genus DASXKD01. The sequence goes on along the minus strand of CAVRXW010000014.1, from coordinate 10,565 downwards.
CAGGTAAGAGGACGAGGTCGGGGGAAGCGACGCGTGCGCCGACGGTGGCGCCGAAGGCACGATGATCGAACCGGACTCCGGTCGAGGCGATGGCGACAACAGCGGCCACCAAGGCCGCCAGCACCACCAGGCGCGACTTCATTCGGTTCGTCGCCCCCGGGAAGATGACGCGGCCGACCACGGCGAGGTTCAGCACGCCGAAGAACATCAGGATCGCGAACTGCGCAGAGCCGAGGGCTACCGTCCGCCAGAGGGCCAGGACTACCCACAGCAGGGCTGTGCCACCGCTCCAGCCACAGACGCATACGCGGAATCGCCGCAGCGTGCTGCCCGGTGTCCGGGTCGGATGCCAGCCCATCGTCTTACCCCGGGCGCTGTCCCAGATCGAGAAGACATGCGCCCATCCCCGGGCGATGCCCAGAGGCCATACCGACGGCCCATATCTTGAGCGGTGCCACAGCGGGTAAAGGACGAACCCGGCAATCATGGCGGGACCAAGGATCACAAAATTCCGCAACCTGATCTGGCCTGGGAGAAACGCCAGCATGACGATGGGAATGATGGGCCCGAAGAAGGTGAGCAGGCTGGTATAGGCGTAGTAGAAGAACCCCGAGATGTAGGTGAGCCGGGCCGCAACCGGCATGCGCACACTCCACAGGCGGCGGGAGAACACCACGCCAGCGTTCCCGGTGCACCACCGGTACTGCTGGCGCACGAATGCGTCGAGGTTGTCCGGGCAGATGCCGGTTGAGAGCACAACGGGCACGTAGACCATGGACCATCCGGCCCGGCGCACATCGAGCCCGGTGTGCACGTCCTCGGCGTAGGGGATGAGCGTCGGGCCGCCCTGCGGCTCCAGCGCAGTCCGCCGGTAGACCGCGGAGGTCCCCACGCAGATGGCCGCGCCGAACCTGTCCCGGGCCACCTGGATCGACCGGTAGAACACCTCCTGGATGGCACCCGCCGCGTTCTCGATCCATGTCTGTTCCGGGCTCTCCCGGAAGAACTGGGGGGTCTGGACGATGCCGATCGCCGGATCGTCCATGTAGGGAAGGGTCTCGGCGAGAAAATCGCTGCGCGGCGCGAAGTCGGCGTCCAGGATGACCAGGTATTCGCCGTTGGTGCGCGCGAACGCGTACCGCAGGTTGCCGCTTTTCTTGTAGACCCGCAGGTCGGGCCGGCGCACGTAGTGAAAGCCGAAGGACTCCGACACCGAACAGGCCTCGTCGGAGGGCCCGTCGTCGAGGACATAAGCCCCGGCAGGCCCCGGGTAAGCGGCGATGAGCTCAAATACCGCTTCCCAGGTGTTACGGAGCACCTCGATCGGCTCGCCGCAGATCGGCAGGTAGATGTCGACACTTGGGTATCTGGGCGGCCGCCAGGCCTGGATGCGCGCTTGGTGGGCTGCCAGGTCGAAACCGCGGCCGGTGAAGTTCACCGGCAGGCTGATCACCTGGTAGATGAGGTAAGTGAAGGTGAAGGCCAGGAACGGCCATGATCCCGGGGCATGCGTCTCGAACCGGATCTGGCTGATGATGACGCAGGTCGCGCTCACGACGAGGGTGAACGTCAGGTAGGGCAGGTTCCTGTGGATATAGGCATACTTCTCGCTGTCGCTGGGAGGCGGGGGACAGCACCGGGGAGCGCACGCGGCGCGGCGCACCTGCGGTGCTGACTGAGCTCACTGATGGCCGCGGTGCGGCGTGCCGGATAGCGCTCACCGCTTGGGCTCGTATCGCCAGATGACGTAGGTGCCCTGGCCGATGGGTGGCACCTCAGTGCCGTAAGGAACGACGGCGACGGTGTGGTATCGCGGGTCACGATGAAGCTGGTCGGCGAGGCGATGATCCAGGGCGGTGGTGTCGGCGAAGTTCAGCGCGACGTAGGAGAAGTAGCCTCGGGTGATGAACTCGGCGAAAACACCCGCGTTGCCGGCGGCGGCCACGCTTGCCGTGCTGGCCGGGCCGCCGGTGCTGATGCCGGACGGCAGGATGATGTTGCGGGTGGATGACCACCGCTGCCACTGGCGGCCGGCGGGCAGGTAGTACCGGGCAACGGCTGGGTCTTCGACTAGCAGGCGCCCGTTGCCGTGATCTGCCAGCGGGCGCAGTATCGCGAGAAAGCTGGTCGCGTTGGGCCAGTCAGTGGCCAGCGCCCACGACTGGCTGGCGCCCAGCGTGACCGGGAAGATCATCGCGACCACACAGGCCCCGCAGGTGACGACCCGCGCCCGGCCCGCGGGGGCGGCCGCGATGAATCTGTCCACCGCGTACCCCGCGGCGATGGCACCGAACCAGGCGCCCAGGCCGACATGCTCGTTCAGCGAGGCCAGGGCATGCTGGCGTGCCTGCTCCAGCGGCCCCAGCACCACAGCGACGGTGAAGACCGCAAGCAGCACCGTCTGCGCCCACCCCTGCCGGCTGGCCCAGCTGATGATCACAGCCGCACGCCGCCAGGGCCGCGATCAGGCCAGCCCAGGACGCGGAATGGGCCAGCACCGACAGCGGCGGGCTGGCGCCGGGCGCTGGTGCCACGGTGGTCCGCTCAACCCCGCCGAGATAGGCGCTCCCGCCGATGAGCACCCCTGCCGCTAGCAGCACCACCACGGTGATCAGCAAGGTCGCGCACCGCCGGGCCGCCAGCCTCCGCCCGGACGGCCACGTGGTCAGCAGCGCAAGTGCAAGCAGCACCAGATCGAACAGGACCGACGAATATGCCGCGGCATTGGCGACCGCCAGTGCGGTGCCCGCGGCGACCATCCACCCGGTTCCGCTCCGCCGGTCCCCCGCCCGGACCACAAACCACGCGGCCAGCGCGACCAGCACCACGCGGAAGAGCGTCATAGGTCGCGAACGCCCCCAGATGCAGCGTCGGGCCCAGGACAGCGAACAACGCGGCGGCGAACAACGCAGCCCGCTGCCCATATAGCCGACCAGTGGTGGCCCACAGCAGAACGGTCGCGCCGAGCATGAACAGCAGCGACAGGACCCGGGCCGCGGCCAGCCCGCCAAGGCTGTCGGCTAGCGCGCCCAGGGGCGGGTAGATCATCGGCGCCCCCGAGAAGTACTTCGGGAACTGCGGGATCGACGTGCCATGCAGCCAGTGCGCCCACTCCAGGTGCCCGGCCCACAGGGACGTGGCCTCATCGTCGAAGGCCGTATCCGCCCGGACCAGCCGCAGCGACAGCACCGCCTGCACGGCAAGCACCACCAGCAGCAGTAACGGCCCGGCGATCCGTAGCCTCGGCTCAGGTTGCCGGCGCCGCGACCCGCGCCTGCGGGCCGTCGGCGCTGTCACATCTGGTCCGGGGGGCCCATCTCTCCGCTGGGTCACCCAGACGCCAGGCCCGGGCGCCGGGCCCTCTGTCCAGCCAGGGCCCTCCGGCGGTCCCCAGGCCGCCCGCATCTCCCTATCCGACATCACATCAGCGTCTGCAGGCCGAGCTTGGCCAGGTCAGTGATATAGCGGGGAAAATAGTAGCCACCCCCCATGGCCTACATAACGTGCCGGAACAATCACACGATGTGGCGGTATCCTCCCGTTTTGGGAGGACCGCATACGAGAACCTACTGGCCACCGTCCTCACGCGAAGGACATTTGCCGAACTTCCCAGTACAAGCCACCAGGGATCTGTGCGCCGGCCGATCGGCACCTGACGCCGGGTGTGCGAGGCGTGGCTGACCGTTCAGGAGCTGGGTTTTTTCAGTGCCTCAGCCCCTCGGCGGAGAGCGGCAATTGCCGCAGGGCTGCTGATGCGCCAGGCCCGCTCCTTGTTGTGGTCAAACCACACGAATCCCAGCAACCCATATGCGCGCACGCCAGCGAACAAGTCGGCGATCTTGGCTGGGCTGGCTCGCGGCCGGCGCTGCCGTTTCAGAGATCAAAAGCGGGTCGAGAGTCACCGTCCGAATATTTTTGATCGTTGGGCCGAACAAGGCAGCGAATTTCCACGACGGCTGATAGTAGTAGCCATCGACGCCCACCCAGTTCACATATGAGCTTCCTGGCCACCAGGAGGCCGGCGCCTGATATGGCAGCCGCATAGGAGAGCGTTAACCGTCCATAGCCAGGTTACGTTCCGCGTACCCGCGGCACGGAAAACAGTGACGACGTGCCGCCAGGCGGCCACGTACACCGCCGCGGATGTATGCCGGTAACCCCATGGGTACCAGGGAGCGTTCGCCTCCGGGGCGAAGGAAAGGACCACCCGCCGGCCAGAGGCTTTCACCGCGGCGGCGTAAGAACGTAGGTAAGTGTCATACCGTCCCGATGCGATAGCGGCAAGGCTCACCCCTGTCGGGTCGATCTGCACCAGCGGCGATGCGCCGTGCCTGGCCGCGGCCGTGGCGAACCCGGCCTGGAACGGCTCCTTCCATCCGCTGTAGTACACCACCAGGTTTGGCCTGACCTGGGTGGTCGCGGTGAAGGCCCGCAACGGGGCGTAGGACTGAGGTACCCCGACCACGAATACGCCAAAGAACGTCCCTGGCCTGGGGCGGGCGGACGGCGCAGAGGTCGCAGGATCGGAGCTGCCCTGCAGGCTGACCAGCACAATCGCGGCCACGATAATGCTCGCGGCCCCAATTGCCACGATCCGCGCAGGCTTAGTCCGGCCACCCGCTCCGCGATCAGAGCGCAGCCGGCGGGCAGCGTGCCGGAGACCGCTGGTGAAAGCAGCCGACGTCCTCCGGTACTGACGGAACCAGCTCAGGCGTCCCGGCGAGGCTCGCCGGTGGCGCGTGGAGCGCCGAGTATCAGCCAAAGCCGGGTCCCTTTCCATCCGTTAGCGTCGCCACTCAGCCGGAACCTTTGCGCTCGCTGAGCATCGCCTGCGCGCCCTTATGGAAGGCGGCTATTCCGGCCGAGTGAGCTTCCAGCCGCCAGTCCTGGTGGTAGATGCCCGCGTGCTGGGTAACGTCGAACCAGACAAGCCCGAGCAGGTGGTACTTCCTGATGCCAGCGAAGAGGTCGGGAATCCCGGCCGCCTGGCCGGTGATCTGGCCGATACCCACCTCGGAGAGGAAAACCGGATCCGGCGTAAGGCGGCGCACGGCACGGATTGTCGGACCATACAGACCGTTGAAGTTATCACCCTTGTGGAAGTAGTAGCCGTCGATCCCGACCCAGTTAACGAAGCGCGCACCAGGCCACCAGTCCCTGACCGGTCCGGTGGGGCCACCCCCGCGATTGATGGTCCACATCCAGGTCACGTTCGTTGCGCCCTGCCGCTGGAACAGCGTCACCACGTGCCGCCACGCGGCGACCCATTGGGCCGGGGCGGTATGCCCGAAGGACCAGTTGTACCACCAACCGTTGGCCTCCGGCGCGAATGAGAGGATCACCGGCCGGCCGTAGGCGCGCACGGAGCGTGCGTACGAATCGAGGTAGCGGTCGTATGTCCCGGCTGCCACGGATGACATGGCGAGGCCCTTGGGCATCATCTGCACGAACGGGATGGCGTGGTGCGCGAAGGCTTGCTCGGCGAGCCTGAACTGGAAAGGGTCGTTCCATCCGCTGTAGTACAGCACGATGCTGGGCCGCAGGCCGACTGCCCTGGCGAAACTCGTCACCGGCGTATAGCTGGCGATCGCGCCCGGCTGGAACACTCCCATGTAGGGGTGCCGGGTGCTCAGGGGATGTGACTGCAGCGGTCCTTGCGTGAGGGCGGCATCGGTCCCGGTGTCCTGGACTCCCCTGGCGTACAAGGCCGCCGCGACGCCAGCGCAGACGACCACGAGCGCCACAGTGACCGATAGCCGTGACGCGAGCCGCGCCCGGTTCCGGGTCACGCCATATCACCGGCCAGGACGTCCCTGCTGATCGTGACCTCGACCTTCTTGCGGGTCACCCACCCCTGCCGATAGCAGGTGGCGATGCCGTAGAACCGGATCTGCCGCAGCACCAGCAGGTACCACACCGCCGCGACCGGCATGAGCGCGATGCCCGGCCAGTTTCGCACCGAGACTCTGATCGCTACGGCGGACGGTCGCGAGCCGGACCGCGATCGTCCACGGCCACACCAGCAACGCGACACCGCCCGCGATGGCAAGGTTCCTGGTGGCCGGCCAGGCGAGCGGGATCGCCACGGTGACCGCCACGGAGGTGAAGAACGACCACTGCTGGTAGACGACGAACAGCCAGCCGTAGGAGCGGATCGGCAGGTAACGGATGCGCCAGAACGTGCGAATCGGTTGATGCCCGCATCCACCGCGTCCACTGCCGCAGGTGATGGGACAGTTTCTCGGGATAAACCGGCATGCTGACGGCGGTTGGCTGGTGGACAGCGCGGCCGTAGCACAACGCGAACATGGTCAGCGCCGTGTCGTCCCCGAGTGTGACCGGCACACCGAAAAACGTCTCCCCGAGATAGGAAGGTGTGATCTTGCGGATCAGCCATCCCCGGTAAAGGGAGAACGCACCGGGGTTGATGATCACATTGCCGTTGGCGGTGCTCTGCGCCGACATGGCGAACAGCTGGAATCCTAGGGACCGGGCCGCGATAGCCCGCGTCAGCAGGTTCTTCCCGTAGTTGTAGGCCGTCTCCAGGCCGGCCACAGAGACGATCCCCGGGTCCGCGAACGGCTTCAGGCCCTCCTCGATCGCCCGCTGATCCAGCGCCGAGTCCGAGTCGATCGTTACGAAGACGTCAGCGTCCGGGTCGCACGCCCACCCCGCCACCTGCGCGTGCTTCTTTCCCGCGTTCGCTTGCCGCAACCAAGTGAACTGGGTTTCCGCTGGCCAGGGCCGTTCCCAGCGCGCCCGCACAGCGGTGTAGTCACACGTCGACCCGTCGTCAACGACCACCACGTGGCCAGGACTGCGTGTCTGCCGGCACAGCGAGTAGATCGTGCGGTCCAGGATTGCCGGGTCCTCGTTGTAGCACGGGATAATGACCGTGACTTTCAGGGCATCGAGCTGGGCACTTTGACGGCGGGTTACGGTAAACGGCTTCTGCCGCCAGGCGAGGATCAGCTGAAGGAGCACGAACCCGAGACTGATGCCCCACATCGCCAGCAGCCACGGAGAATCAAACGCCTGGGTAGTGAGCTTGGCGCGGTGCAGCATGACTGAGCCGGTCGTGATCGCCACCAGCGGCAGCCACATGAGGTGAGGCATCCGCCGGAAGGTCACATCGGGAATGCGGTACTGCGGCTGAGCTAAAGGTCCGTCACCGACTTGCCGCGGCGAAATAGCAGGCGGATGCCGGTAACGATCACGAGAGTGAAAATCCCCGTGGTCACGAAGAGAACCCACAGGACGGGAACGAACGGCGATTGCACGACGGAGCTCCTCAGCAGGACGGGGTGAGTAGGGCTGGGCCAGCGCGAACAGGGCGTCAAGGCCCGCAGACCCTGGCTCGCTAGGCGCGGCATCCGTTACATATGCCGGGACCCGCAATCCGTTCCTGGACTCCTCTGCCGGGACCCGGAATCCGTTGCGGCGGTCCTCCTTGTCGCCGGCCATGGGCACTTCGGCGCTCTCTTGCCGGCGGCGGCGCCATTCGGCGGCGGTCGCGGGGGTAACGGGCTGCCGGGGAGCGCTCATGGGGTGTATCGCCAGATGACGTAAGTGCCGTGACCGACGGCCGGGCTTTCGGCGCCGTAGGGGACGACGTCGATGATGTGGTAGCGGCGATCGTGGTGCAGTTGGGCAGCAATCGGAGGTCCAGGGCGGTGGTGTCAGCGAAGTTCAGCGCGACGTAGGGAGAAGTAGCCGTGGGTGATGAACTCGGCGAACACGCCCGCATTGCCGTCGCCGGTGACGCCGCCGGTGCTGGCGGGGCCGCCGGTACTGGCCCCGGATGGCAAGACGATGTTGCGCGTGCTGGACCACCGCTGCCACTGGGACCCGGCGGGCAGGTAGTAGCGAGCGACGGAAGCGTCCTCGACCAGCAGGTGCCCGCTGCCGTGATCGGCCAATGGGCGCAAGATCGCGATGAAGCTGGACGCGTTGGGCCAATCGGTGGAAAACATCCACGACTGGCTGGCCCCCACCGCGGCCGGGAAGACCAGCGCCACCACGCAGGCCCCGCACGTGACGGCCTGCGAACGGCCCGCCGGGGCGGCCGCGACGAACCTGTCCACCGCGTACCCCGCGGCGATGGCAGCGAACCACGCACCCAGGCCCACATGCTTGTTCAATGAGGCGAGGGTGTGCAGCCGCGCCTGCTCCAGTGGCCCCAGCACGGCGGCGGCGGCCAGCACCGCCAGCAGCGACGTCCGCGGCCAGTCCGGCCGGGCGGCCAAACTGATGATCACCCCGCATATCGCCAGGACCAGGATCAGGCCGGTCCACGACCAGGCAGCAGTGAGCACCGACAGCGGGGAGTCCGGCCCCGCGCCCGCGCCAGCGTGGTCTGCCGCGACCCCGGCGAGGTAGGCGCTGCCGCCGGCCAGCAACCCGCCGTCACCAGCACCGCCACCACGACCAGCAGGATCGCGCACCTCCGGGCCGCCATCCGCCGGCCGAGCGGACCCGGTCAGCAACGCTAGCGCCAGCACCACCAGGTCGAACGCGGCCGATGAATACGCCGCGGCGTTGGCCACCGCCAAGGCGGTGCCCGCCGCGACCATCCAGCCGGTTCCCTCCCCGTCTCCGGCCCGCACCACACACCATGCCGCGAGCGCTGTCAGCGCTACCGACAAGGCGTCATAGGTGGCGAACGCCCCCAGATGCAGCGTCGGCCCCGCAACCGCGAACAGCGCAGCCGCGAACAACGCAGCCCGCAGCCCAAACAACCGCTTGGCCGTCCCCCACAGCAACGCCGTCGCCGCCAGCATGAACACCAGCGACAGCAGCCTGGCTCCCGCCAGCCCTCCCAGGCTGTCGGCAAGCGCGCCTACCGGCGGGTAGACCACCGGTGCTCCAGAGAAATACGACGCGAACGGGGGGATCGACGTCGCCGTGTAGCCAGTGCGCCCACTCCAGATGCCCCGCCCACAGATAGGTGGCCTCATCCTCGAAGGCCGTGTCCGCCCGAACCAGGCGAACGGAGAGCACCGTCTGCACGGCAAGAACCAGCACCAGTAGCGACGCCCCCGGCAGCCGCCGGCCAGCCCGCGCCTGCCGCCGCGACATAACCCTGGGCCCCGCCGCCTCGGTCACCTCCGTCGCGGCAGGCCCAGCCTTCCCGCCATCAGCCCGGGCTCTGCCAGCGATCCCTTGCGTCCCCGTGCCCCAGGCAGAACCACCTGCCGACCCCGGTATCGACGCCCCACCACTCGTCATCGCGCCGTAATCACTACGTCGCACCATGCCGCCTCAAACCAGGGCGTACCAGGGTAAATCTCAGTCGCCCCGTGATCTAAGCACCGTCCCAACCCGTCACATTCCACAATGACACCCCCCCTAACGGGGCATTCGCACCACCAAAACCTACCGGCCACCACCCCCCGACGACTGCCATTTACGGATTAACGCCCGAATGTCCCGGCATGCGAAGGGCTGCGCCAGGTGACGCGGCCAGAGCCTCGGAGGTTTGGGGTCACCCGGGAGACGGCTCTCAGCACCGCCCTCGCCTGGAGCTAGGCTTCCGTCCGGGAGAGGAATGCCGGGAGAGGAATGAGCAGTGACCTGGAAGTAATCCTCGCCAGCCTGAACACCCACGGCGGGCGCGGCGCCGACGGGCGCCCCTACGACCTGGAGGCCGCCTGCCGCCAGCTCAAGGCGGACATCATCGTGCTGCAGGAGGTGTGGCACCCGGACGGCGAGCCGGACCCGGTCGCCGAGATCGCCGCGGCGCTCGGCGCGGAACTGCTCCGGGCCGACCTGGTGGACGACCTGGACCTGCGCAGCGTCGGCATCGCGGACGAGACCGCACCGCGGTCAGTGGGGGCTGGCCACGCTCACCACCGTGCCGGTCACCCGGTACCAGGTCACCGACCTGGGCCGCATCGCCGACGACTCTATTCCGCGTGCGGCCCAGCTCATCACCGTGGAACTGCCGGGCGGCGGCCCGGTGCGCATCGTGAACACGCACCTGACCCACCGGCTGCTGAGCCCGGTCCAGTTGCTGCGCCTCGTCCGCCGCCTGGCCGCCGACGACATCCCGACCGTGATAGCCGGCGACCTGAACATGCCGGCGCCGCTCACCGGGCTCGCCGCCGGCTACGCCCCAGCGGTCAGCGGCCGCACCTACCCGGCACACCGGCCGCTGCTGCAACTCGACCACATTCTCGCCAGCCGCCGGGTCGCGCGGTGCGGCGGCGAGGTGCTCCCGCCGGCCGGCTCGACCACCTTCCGGTGCGCGCCCGGCTCCGGCTGAAGTAACGGCACACATGCGTTACGCATGCCCAGCCAGACCGGGCCCCCGGCCGGCTGCTGGGCCCGGCGCCGGGCACGCGTTCTAGTCACGAGGTGGAACAGGATCGTTACCGGCACGCGCTCGATGCTTGCCAAATGGGCTGGAGACTGGCACCGCTGACCTTCAGGAGCACGTCCCAGCGCTACTCAGCAACTTCACCCAGTGGTCACTTTTATCGTCCGGCGCCTGATCGCCACGGTCTTCCTGCTGATCGTGGTCAGCATGATCACGTTCGCGGTCTTCTTCCTGGTCCCCATTAGAG
>CAVRXW010000013.1:0-169900 GCA_963725125.1 uncultured Actinomycetes bacterium | reverse complement strand
CCCAGGCGGCCGGCGAGGCGCTCGCCCGCGACGGCGTGGTGACCGAGTTGTTCCTCACCGCCGCGGCACGGTCGCGGCACGGCGGGCTGGCCGCGCGGGCCAGCCGCCAGGGTGCCGCCGTGCACGTGGTGAGCGGCGAGGTCATGGCCGAACTCGCGCAGACCGTCACGCCGCAGGGCATCCTCGCCGTCTGCCGGTTCGTGGACGTGCCGCTGGCCGCGCTGACCGGCGCCGCGCCCCGGCTGGTGGTCGTCCTCGCCAACGTCCGGGACCCGGGCAACGCCGGGACGGTGCTGCGCACCGCGGACGCGGCGGGCGCGGGCGGGGTCATCTTCTCCGACGCCTCGGTCGACCCGTACAACAGCAAGTGCGTGCGCGCCTCGGCGGGCAGCATCTTCCACCTCGGCCTGGTGCTCGGGGGCCCGGTCGCGGACACGGTGAGTCACCTCCGGGACGCGGGCCTGCGGGTGCTCGCCGCGGACGGCCGGACGGGCCAGCCGCTGGACCAGGTGGAACCACGGGGAGTGCTCGCCGGGCCGACGGCGTGGCTGTTCGGCAACGAGGCGTGGGGCCTGCCCGATGACCTGCTGGCGCTGGCCGACGAACCGGTCGCGGTGCCGATATACGGGCAGGCAGAGAGCCTTAACCTGGCCGCGGCCGCGGCGGTCTGCCTGTACGCCTCCGCCAGGGCACAGCGGAGTAACGCGGGAGGGGGCTGCCATGCAGCACCCGCAACGCGCTAGAGTCTGATCACATTGCGTCATGAAGAGCTCCCGGCGGGAGCCCGCCGCGCATACGGCGAGATCCGGCCGGGCGCTCCGAGCCAGGTGGCCAGCGGGGGTGGGCCACGTGAAGCCAGCGGCCGGGTTGGGGGACCGGGCCACGACAGGCGGCACATGCCGGACGGAGGCAGGGACGCGCGTGAACGGGCATGCCGCGCCCGGCGAGAGGGCGCTTGACCAGGGCCCGGCCTTGATGTCGCCCGCCATGAGCACGGGCAGGCCAGCGGCGGACCTCACCGGCCCGGTGGCGCCGGGCCCGGTCCTGGTCAGCTCGATGGCCTGTGCCGATGAGCTTCCCGACGGCCTGGTCATCGCCGACCACGCCGGGCGGATCATGGTGTTCAACCGCGCCGCGTCCCGGCTGACCGGCATCAGTGTCCGGGCCGCGATCGGTGCCGACGTGCGGCAGGTCCTCGCGCTGCGTGACGCCGACGGCCGATGCTGGTGGTCGTGCGCCGACCCCTACCACGGGCTGTCCATCCGCACCCGCCACCCCGAGACGCCGCTGTTCCTCACCGACGGGACCGAACTGCTGGTCACCGTGTCGTACGTGCGGGCGCCGCGCTGGGCCACGGCACCACGGAGCCGCCCGGCTCGCGCGGCCGGCGAGGTCCAGCGCCTGGTGTTCGGCCTGCGCGGCGCGCAGCAGCGGGCCCGCCTGGAGCGCAGCCGCGCCGACCTGGTGTCCACCGTGGCGCACGAGCTGAGGTCCCCGCTGACCAGCGTGAAGGGCTTCACCGCCACGCTGCTGGCCAAGTGGGGCAGGTTCACCGACGACCAGAAGAAAGTGATGCTGGAAACCGTCAACGCCGACGCGGACCGGGTCACCAGGCTCATCACCGAACTGCTGGACGTCTCCCGGATCGAGTCCGGCCGGATGGAGATCCACCGGCAGCTCGTCAGCATCCCGGAACGGGTGGAGAAGATCGTCGCTGGGCGCGTGGCGGCCGGCGACCCGCCGGACCGGTACCGGGTGGTCGATCTCCGGCCGGGCTCCCCGAGACATGGCTCGACGCGGACAAGGTCGACCAGATCCTCGGGAACCTTATTGAGAATGCCGTCCGGCACGGTGCTGGTACCGTGACAGTCGTGGTGGAGCCGCTGGAGACCGCCGGCACCCGCGCCGTCAGGCCGGGGGCCGGGGGTGTCGCGGTTTCCGTCCGGGACGAGGGTGACGGTGTCGCGCCGGAACTCGTGCCGCGGATCTTCCGCCAGTTCTGGCGGGCCAAGCGCCGCGGTGGTGCCGGGCTCGGCCTCTACATCGTCAAGGGGCTGGTCGAGGCGCACGGCGGGACGATCACCGTGCAGCGTGCGCCCGAAGGCGGGGCCGAGTTCCGATTTACCATGCCCGCCAGCCAGCCCGAGTACGGCTAAGTCCCGACAGGGGCGCCCCGGACCAGGGCAGGCCGGGGGGCTACAGTCGCACGCGCAGCGTATGGCAGCGAATGCGTGCCATCGGACCGACCGTTACCTTTCCAGCAGAGCCCGTGAGGGATGGCGAAAACTATGTCCGCACCCAACAAGCAGTACGACCCGGTAGAGGTGACGGCGCTGTCGCCCGGGGAGATCGCCGCCGCGCTTGACGGCGGCGCTCGCCGCCATCGCCGGCGCGCGCACGCTCGACGAGCTGAAGGCCGCCCGGCTGGCCCACGCCGGGGACCGGTCGCCGCTCGCGCTCGCCAACGCCGAGATCGGGGCGCTGCCGCCGCAGGCCAGGGCCGAGGCCGGCCAGCGGGTCGGCGCCGCCCGCCGTGAGGTCAGGCAGGCGCTCGACGCCCGGCAGGCGGAACTCGAAGACGAGCGCGACCAGCGGGTGCTGGTCGAGGAGACCGTCGATGTCACCCTGCCCTGGGACCGGGAGCCGGCCGGGGCGAGGCACCCGGTGACCACGGTCGAGCGAGCGGCTCGCCGACGTGTTCGTCGGCATGGGGTACGAGATCGCCGAAGGGCCCGAGGTCGAGGCCGAGTGGTACAACTTCGACGCGCTGAACTTCCCGCCCGACCACCCGGCACGGGAGATGCAGGACACCATCTTCGTGGCCGGGCCGGACGGCGGCGACTCCGGCGTCGTGCTGCGCACGCACACCTCGCCGGTGCAGATCCGCGCCCTGCTGACCCGCCCGCTGCCGGTGTACGTGGTCAGCCCGGGCAAGTGCTTCCGCACCGACCCGCTGGACGCCACGCACAGCCCGGTGTTCCACCAGATCGAATGCCTGGCCGTGGACGAGGGGCTGACCATGGCCGACCTGCGCGGCGCGATCCAGTCGTTCGTGGACGCCATGTTCGGCGAGGGGCTGCGGACCCGGATCCGGCCGGACTTCTTCCCGTTCGTCGAGCCCGGCATGGACGTGTCCATGGAGTGCCACATCTGCCGCGGCGCCTCCGCCCAGCCGGGCGGCGAGCCGTGCCGGGTGTGCCGGTCGCAGGGCTGGATCGAGCTGGCCGGTGCCGGGATGGTCAACCCCAAGGTGCTCATCGCCTGCGGCATCGACCCGGACCGCTACAGCGGCTTCGCGTTCGGGCTCGGCATCGAGCGCACGCTCATGGTCCGGCACGGGGTGACCGACATCAGGGACACCCTGGAGGGCGACGTGCGGTTCACCCGCGCACTGGGGGTGGAGGTCTGATGCGCGTCCCACTGTCCTGGCTGCGCGAGTACGCCCCGGTCGGCGAGTCGGTCCCGGCCACGGAGGTGGCCAGGCGGCTGACCGCCGCCGGCCTGGAGGTGGAGATCGGTCGAGGCGGTCGGCCACGACGTCAGCGGCGTCGTGATCGCGGCAGGTCCCGCGATCGAGGAGCTGACCGGGTTCCGCAAGCCGATCAGGTACTGCCACGTGTCCACCGGCGACGGCCGAGCGCGACGTGATCTGCGGCGCGGTCAACTTCGCCGTCGGCGACCGGGTCCCGTTCGCGGCCCCCGGGGCGGTGCTGCCCGGCGGCTTCGAGATCGGCGCGAAGAAGGCCTACGGCCGGATGTCGGAGGGCATGATCTGCTCCGCCGCCGAACTCGCCATCGGCGACGACCACTCCGGGATCCTGGTGCTGGCGCCCGATGCCCCGCTGGGCGAGGACTTCGCCAGCTACGCCGGGCTGGCCGATCACGTGCTCGACATCTCGGTGACCCCGAACCTGGGCTACGCGCTGTCGATGCGCGGGGTGGCCCGCGAGCTGGCGATCGCGTTCGGCGTGCCGTACACCGACCCGGCCGATCACGGCCTGCCCGGCGACGTCGCGGCGGTAATCGCCGGACGTGTACCCGGCGAGCATCGACGACCCGACCGCCTGCGACCGGTTCGTGCTGCGGGAGGTGCACGGCCTCGACCCGGCCGCGCCGACTCCGCTGTGGATGCGGGTGCGGCTGGCCCGGGCCGGCCTGCGCGACGGTGTCGCTCGCGGTCGACGTCACCAACTACCTGATGATCGAGCTGGGCCAGCCGATGCACGCGTTCGACCGGGAGCGCGCTGTCCGGCCCGATCGTGGTCCGCCGGGCCAGGCCGGGCGAGCGGCTGGAGACGCTCGACCACGTCGTCCGCGACCTGGACCCCGACGACATCCTGATCACCGACGACTCCGGGCCGATCTCGATGGCCGGCACCATGGGCGGGCTGGCGACCGAGATCTCGGAGTCGTCGCGTGAACCTGGTGATCGAGGCCGCGCACTTCTCCGCGCGGGGCACCGCACGGATGAGCCGGCGGCACCGGCTGTTCAGCGAGTCGTCGTACCGCTTCGAGCGCGAGGTGGACCGGGAGCTTCCGGTGCGCGCCTCGGCCAAGGCGGCGGTCTCTGCTGGCCGGGCTCGGCGGCGCGACCATGGTTCCCGGCTGCACCCACGCGCAGGCCGAGGTGCCCCCGGTGACGATCAGCCTGCCGGTCGGCTACCCGGGCCGGGTGGCCGGGGGACTACGCGGGACACCGTGATCCGGCGGCTGGAGAGTCGGCTGCGAGGTGATCGAGCGGACGGCGAGGGCGTGTCGCCGGGCGGCGAGGCGGAGGCCCCGGCCAGGCCCGCCGCGGCCGCCCGGAGCGCCGCCCTGAACCGGCACGCGCGGCACGACCACGGCAAGCACGAGAGCGGGGTCCGCTGCTCACCGTCGTCCCGCCGTCCTGGCGGCCGGACCTGCGCTAGCCCGAGCGACCTGGCGGAGGAGGTGATCCGGCTGGAGGGGTACGACAACGTGCCGGTCAAGATGCCGCGCGCCGCCGCCGGGCGGGGCTGACCGACGCGCCAGCGGCTGCGCCGCGCGGTGGGCCGGGCGCTGGCCGGGGCGGGCTACTGTCGAGGTGCTCAGCCGCCGTTCGCTCCGCCGCCGACTACGACCGGCTGCAACTGCCCGCGATGACGCGCGCCGCCGGGCGATCCGGATCGCCAACCCGCTGAGCGAGGACGAGCCGTTCCTGCGCACCACCCTGCTGCCGGGCCTGCTGCGGGTACTGGCGCGCAACACTGGGCCGCGGGTTCGGCGATCTGGCCCTGCACGAGATGGGGCTGGTGTTCCGGCTCGGCACCGGCGGCCAGGGGGTCGCGCCCATCCCGCGGGTGGACCGCGGGCCGACCGTGGCCGAGGTCACCGAGATCGAGTCCGCCCTGCCCGCCCAGCCGCTGCAGGTCGCCGTCGTGCTGGCCGGCGACCGCGAGTCCGCCGGGTGGTGGGGGCCAGGCCGCCCGGCCGGATGGCAGGACGCCATCGAGGCCGCCCGCGAGGTGCTGCGGGTGAGCCGGGTGGCCTACCGCATCGAGGCCGGCCAGTACGCGCCATGGCACCCCGGCCGCTGCGCCGCGGTCTACGTCACCGGGCGCCGACGGTGCGGAGCACCTCGCCGGGCACGCCGGGGAACTGCACCCGCGGGTGGTGCAGGCGTTCCGGCTGCCGGACCGTACCTGCGCGATGGAGCTGGACCTGTCGGTGATCGGCGCCGCGGTCGCGGCGCTGCCGCCGGCCCAGGCGCCGGTCGATCTCCGCCTACCCGGTGGCGACCCAGGACGTCGCCCTGGTCGTGGCCGACTGGCGTGCCCGCCGCGCAGGTGCAGGCCGCGCTGGCCGCCGGAGCGGCCGGGGCCGGTGCCGACGGCGGCGGGCTGCTCGAGGACGTCCGGCTCTTCGACATCTACACCGGCGAGCAGGTGGGGGAGGGGAACAAGTCCCTCGCCTACCGGCTGCGCTTCCGGGCGCCCGACCGGACCCTCACCGACGAGGAGACCAGCGCCGCCAGGGATGCCGCGGTGGCCGAGGCGGCCCGCCGGGCCGGTGCCGTGCTGCGCGACGGAAGCTGACCGGCGGTGCTCCCGCGCTGGACTGCGCCGTGGCACCCTGACCGATATGCGATAACAATCAGATAACGCGCGGTTGGCCCGGGATTGCCCGGGCAGTCCCGTGGACCGGGTCACGCGGGCGTGTTCGTGCTCGTGGCAGGCGCGTGCCTGGCCCGCCACGGGCCGGCGCAGGGTCACTGGTCCGTGCTTGACAGCAACCGGGATGACGGGCTGCGATGGCGATAGCGCTTTACGCAGTCCCCCTGGCACGTCGGCCCGTTCCGTCAACCCCTGGTTCCGGACCAGCCCGCACACGGAGGAATACGCCATCAGCCCGGAAGCCAGCGCGCAGCGCCAGTCCACGCTGGGCACGCCAGGATCGGGCACCAGCACCCGCCAAGGCCGACGTTCGGCGCCGTCTTCGCGGTGGGCGAATTCCGCGCGCTGTGGCTGGCGCAGGTCCTGTCCGTCGCGGGTGACCAGCTCGCCCGGGTCGCGCTGACCCTGCTCGTGTTCGACCGCACGCACTCGCCCCTGCTGGCCGCGATAACCTTCGCGGCCAGCGTGGTGCCGGCGTTCATCGGCGGCCTCACCCTCTCCGGCCTGGCTGACCGGCTGCCGCGCCGGCAGATCATGATCGCCTGCGACCTGATCCGGGTCGTGCTGGTGCTCGTGATGGCGGTGTCCGGGATACCGATCGCGGTGCTCGTGGTGCTGCTGTTCGTGGTGACCATGATCGGTGCGCCGTTCCTGTCGGCCCGTGCCGCGCTGTACCCGGACATCCTCACCGGTGACCTGTACGTGCTCGGGACCGCAGTCACGCTCACCACCCTGCAGTTCGCCCAGGTGCTGGGGTTCGCGGTCGGCGGTGCGACCGTCGCCTTCTTCGGCGTCCGGCCGTCACTGCTCATCGACGCCGCGACGTTCGCCCTCTCGGCGCTGATCACCCGTATCTGGGTGCGGTCCCGGCCCGCGGCCCAGGCGGTCCCGGAGGGCGATACCGAGTGGGCGGCGGGCTGATGGCGGCCCTCCGGCTGGTGTTCAGCAGCCCGGCGCTGCGGATCCCGATGCTGCTCGGCTGGCTGGCCGCCTTCTACAACGTCTCCGAGGGGGTATCCGCGCCGCTCGCTGCGGCCCTGGGCGGCGGGGCCGTCGCCGTCGGGCTCATCCTGGCGGCGCCGGCGTTCGGCGCGACGGTGGGGGCGATCGCCTTCAGCAGGCTGGTCGCCCCGGCGAACGCGGCTGCGGTGGATGAACCCGCTCGCCGCGGCGGCCTGTGGCGTCCTTGTCCTGTTCGTGTTCCGCCCGCCGCTGCCGATCGCGCTGGTGCTGCTGGGCCTCAGCGGTCTCTTCGACTGCTTCCAGCTTGCCGCGAACGCGTCGTTTGTCGCCGCCACGCCGGCCGCGGATGCGCAGTCAGGCGTTCGGCATCGCTCAGGGCGGCATGAGCCTCGGCCAGGGTGTGGCCATAGTCGTGGCGGGGGCATTGGCCGAGCACTATGCCCCGAGCCTGGTGATAGCGGTCAGCGGCGTGGTCGGTGCGGCGGCTGCCACTGCTATCGCTTTCAGCCGGTTGCGGGCGCACTGACCTGCCTCGGCCGCACCTGCCGACGCATACCGGGTCAGCCCCAGCTGGTTCCGTGCATCGCGGGTTCTCCTTCCTGCGGTGGTGGTGGGCGGGATGGGTGAGTTCGGCTTAGCCCCAGCTGGTTCCGTGCATCGCGGGTTCTCCTTCCTGCGGTGGTGGTGGGCGGGATGGGTGAGTTCGGCCTAGCCCCAGCTGGTTCCGTGCATCGCGGGTTCTCCTTCCTCGCCGGTTGCATGATCTCGCCGATCGGGTATGTGTATACACGGCATATGTCACAAGGTCACTGTGATGCCCGGCTTATGCCGAGTTAGTCGCTGAAGAACGGGGGCCGGGGTCTGGGGCTTGGTTGCGTTCGGTAACCTTAACCTTAAGATTTCGTGAGCATTCCGAATTCTTGGTATCAGGGAGTAATGAGGGCTTGACATCGGGCACATGCACTCTGTGACAATACGGGGCATCGCTGTCTCGTACGCCGTGGGAGAGGCTCGACCTGTGCCTGAACGCAAGCCAAGGAGGAACTGATGGGCGCCGAGCGCTGCAAACGTGTGCGAGAGCACCGCGCAGTGTCGGGGTGGCCCGTCTGGCAGCTTCGGCCCTGGCTGGTGGCATTTATTGGGCTTGTCACCGTGGTGTACGTGGCTGCGATCGCCGCGGCTGTCGTCACCGAGACCTGGCCGCAGCCCGCGCGCAACCTGTGGCTGTTCGGCGCCCTCCTGCTCTGCACCACGCTGACCGTGGAGCTGACCAAGCGGACCGGGGAAAACGCTGGGATGATCAAGGACGTCTACGGCGTCTGGGAGTTGCCGCTTGCGATCCTCCTGCCTCCCGTCTACGCGCTGGTGGCGCCGATCTTCCGGTTCACCCTCACGCAGGCGCGAATCCGGCGCATTCCACTGCACCGGCGGGTGTTCAGCGCGGCGGTCATGGGCCTGTCGAACGCCAGCGCCTCCCTGGTGTTCCACGCGATCACCGGCCAGAGGTTCGGGGTGTCCCCGGCCGTCGGCTCCCCGGCCACTCTGTGGCTTGTGGCTGTCGCCGTGGCCGCGGTGACGCTGTGGACCGTCAATACCAGCCTGGTGTTCCCGGCGATCAAGGGCGCCGATCCGACGGTGAGCCTTCGCGAGCTTTACCTGGCACGCGAGAGCGTCCAGAACGACGTCGCCGAACTGTGCGTAGCGGTCCTGGTCACCCTGGGCGTCGCCGTCACTCCGCTGACGATCCTGTTCGCCTTCCCGTTCGTGACGCTGCTGCAGCGCTCGTTCCGGCACGTCCAGCTCGTCAACGCGTCCCGTGTCGACACCAAGACCGGCCTGCTCAACGCGGGCACCTGGGAGCGTGAGGCGGCTACGGAGGTTGCGCGTGCGGTTCGTACTCACACCTCCCTGGCCGTGGCTCTCATCGATATCGATCACTTCAAGGCGGTCAACGACTCTTTCGGGCACCTGGCCGGGGACCGTGCACTCCGAACCGTCGCTCGCGCCCTGCCGATTTACCTCCGGGAGTACGACCTGGTGGGACGGTTCGGCGGCGAGGAGTTCGCGCTGTTGCTGCCCCAGTCGAAGGCACTGGACGCCTACCGCATCGCGGAACGCATCCGAACCCACATCGGGAGTATGCCCATTACTGTCAGCGACGACGCCGACGCCGAGCACGTGACGCTCAGCATCTCGATCGGAGTTGCCGTGCTCGGTGCCCGGTGGAACAGCAGCAGCGGTGCCCAGCTTACCGAGCTGCTAGCTGCCGCGGACGGAGCCTTGTACCAGGCCAAACGCAACGGGCGTAATCAGGTCTGCGTGGTCACCGAGAACTCGCGGTTCGGCGCGGCCGCTTCCGCGGCGGTGGAGCCTGCAACCGATACCACTCCCGGGGAGCAGAGCGAGATCACCGAGGCCATCCAGGCCTCGTAGCGCCGGTCCCTTCTCGCCCGGCTCGGCTGAGGCTCGCCGGTTCCCGGCCACGGCTCGCCTGGTTCGCCACCGCGCGCCGGTCGCGGCGTCAGCCAGGCCCGGTGGGCCGCCAGCCCTCAGGAGGAAGGCGACGGGCTGGACGACGACAGGACCAGGACCGCGAGTATCTGCGCCCCGTTCTTTCGGCAGGCGGAGGCGCGGCCCGTGGCCAGCACCTGAGGCGTGGCGTAGCCCTGGCAGACCCAGCCGTGGATGGTGACGGGCGCGCCGCCACCGTTGCCGCGGACCTTGCCAGACACGAGCGCGCGGGTGTAGTCGCGCTCGACGGTCATGGCGTCGTGGCATGCGACCTGGCCCACGACCTCGACGTCGACCGGGACCCCCGCGGCCGTGCGGACCGTCCCGCACCGCGTGGCGGCGACGCTGCCGGCGGAGGGGCCGGCGCCACCGGCAGCGGTGGTGTGCTGCTTCCCCGGCGTGGCCCCGCAACCCGCCACCGCACTGGCCGCGAGCACGGCCAGAACGCCGGCCGCGACGGCGCGCGAGTGACCGCGCATGGGGCCTCCCTTCCCGCGCACATCATCATGCCCTGTACCACCGGCCCTGGCATCACGACGCCCCGGGCATGCCTGGCCGGAGCGGCCCGGCGATGCCGTCTTTGCATATTTAGCCAACTCAATGCATAATTTCTCAAGGGTCAGGGGCCGTGCCCGGACAGCGATCAGGTCGGGAGAACTCATGGGTGTCCGGGTGGCGGTGGCGGGCGCCAGCGG
Organism: uncultured Actinomycetes bacterium; assembly: GCA_963725125.1. Lineage (GTDB taxonomy): Bacteria > Actinomycetota > Actinomycetes > Streptosporangiales > Streptosporangiaceae > DASXKD01. Next base: position 159,597 of record CAVRXW010000013.1, on the reverse strand, counting down.
CTACGCGGGCGGGGAGCTGCTGCGCATCATCGCCGGGCACCCCGATCTGGAACCCGGCCCGCTTGCCGCCGCGGCCGAGTGCCGGAACACCGGTCACGACGGTCCATCCGCACCTGGCGGAGTTTGCCGGACAGGCCTTCGAGCCCCTCGACCCGGCCCGGCTGTCCGCGGCGGACCTGGTGTTCCTCGCGCTGCCGCACGAGGAGTCGGCCGCCGTCAGCGCGGCGCTGCCCGCGCACGTCCCGGTCGTGGACCTGTCCGCCAGCTTCCGCCTGGCCGACCCGGGGGCGTGGTCGGCGTACTACCGGACACCGCACGCCGGGCAGTGGTGTTACGGGCTGCCCGAACTCCCCGGCGCACGGGAGCGGATCGCCGCCGCGTACCGGGTCGCCGCGCCCGGCTGTTATGCCACGGCCGCCATCCTCGCGCTCGCGCCGCTGCTCGCCGCGGGCCTGGCCGACCCCGGCGACATCGTGATCGTGGCGGCCTCCGGCACGTCCGGCGCGGGCCGCTCGCTGTCGCCGGCGCTGCTGGCCACCGAGGTCATCGGCGCGATGTCGGCCTATCAGGCCGGGGGCACGCACCGGCACACGCCCGGAGATCGAGCAGGCGCTGCGCGCGGCGGGCGGTGGTCGAGCCGGCCGTGTCGTTCACCCCCATGCTGGCCCCGATGCCCCGCGGCATCCTGGCCACCTGCACCGCGCGGCTGCGCGAGCCGGGCACGGCTACCGGGGCGCTGCGGGAGGCGCTGGCGGCCGCCTACGACGGTGAGCCGTTCGTCCGGCTGCTCCCCGAGGGCCAGTGGCCGACCACCGCGGCGACGAACGGCTCCAACCTGGCGTGCCTGCAAGCCGCCGCCGACGCCCATGCCGGCCGGGCGGTGGTCGTCGCCGCCATCGACAACCTCGGCAAGGGCGCCGCGGGCCAGGCGGTCCAGGCGGCCAACCTCATGCTCGGCCTGCCAGAGACCGCGGGCCTGGCTACCCAGGGAGTCGCACCGTGAGCGTTACCGCACCGCTGGGGTTCCGGGCGGCGGGGGTCGCGGCCGGGCTGAAGTCTTCCGGCGCCCGCGACGTCGCCGTGGTCATCAACGACGGGCCATCCCGTGCCGCCGCCGGCGTGTTCACCGCCAACCGGGTGAAGGCCGCACCGGTGCTGTGGACCCAGCAGGTCCTCAACGGCGGCCGGGTGCGGGCGGTGCTGCTCAACTCCGGCGGCGCGAATGCCTGCACCGGCCCGCTCGGCTTCGCCGACACACATGTGTCCGCGGAGCGCCTGGCGGCGGGCCTGGCCGACTCCGCAGGCGAGATCGCCGTCTGCTCGACCGGCCTGATCGGCGAGCGGCTGCCCATGGACCCGCTGCTCGGCGGCGTGGACGCGGCCCTCGCCGAGGCGTCGCGGGCGGGCGGCCTCGCGGCCGCGGACGCGATCAGGACCACCGACACCGTGGCCAAGATCGCGTTCCACCGGGCCGGACGGTTACACGATCGGCGGCATGGCCAAGGGCGCGGGCATGCTGGCGCCGGCGCTGGCCACCATGCTGTGCGTGCTCACCACGGACGCCGACCTGGGTCCGGCTGACCTGGACGCCGCGCTGCGGGCGGCGACCCGGGTCACCTACGACCGGCTGGACACCGACGGCTGCATGTCCACGAACGACACGGTGCTGCTGCTGGCCAGCGGGGCCTCGGGGGAGCGGCCGGAGCCGGTGCGTTCACCCGGGCGCTCACCGGCGTCTGCGCGGACCTGGCCCGGCAGTTGCAGGCCGACGCCGAAGGGGCGGGCAAGCTGATCGCGATCGAGGTGGTCGGCGCCGCCAGCGAGGACGACGCGGTCACGGCGGGCCGCGCCGTGGCCCGCTCGGCCCTGCTCAAGTGCGCCATCGCGGGCGAGGATCCGAACTGGGGCCGGGTGCTCTCCGCGGTGGGCACCACGGGCGCCGTGTTCGACCCGGACCGGGTCAACGTGGCGATCAACGGTGTCTGGGTCTGCCGCAACGGCTGCGCCGCGGACGACCGGTCCAAGGTCGACCTGAGCCCGCGCGACGTGACGATCACCGTGGACCTGTCCGCCGGGCCGGCCGCCGCCACCATCAGCACCACCGACCTGACCACCGAGTACGTGCACGAGAACTCGGCCTACCCGACATGACCACGACAGCCAGTCACGCTCACCGGCGGCCAGCCGCGCTCGGACAGGCCGCGCGACGGAGTCGCAGGGCGCAGGCCAGCGGGGTTCCAGCACAGCTACAGGCCAAGGCGGCGGTCCTCGATCGAGGCGCTGCCGTGGCTGGACCGGTTCCACGGCCAGACGGTCGTCATCAAGTACGGCGGCCACGCCATGACCGACGACGCGCTGCGCGCCGGCTTCGCCCAGGACGTGGTCTTCCTGCGGTACGCCGGGCTGCGCCCCGTCGTGGTGCACGGCGGCGGGCCGCAGATCTCGGCCCACCTGGCCCGGCTCGGCGCTGGCGAGCACGTTCACCGCGGGGCTGCGGGTCACCACGCCGGAGACCATGGACGTGGTCCGCATGGTGCTCACCGGCCAGGTGAACCGGGACGTGGTCGGCCTGATCAACCGGCACGGCCCGTTCGCGGTGGGCATGTCGGGGGAGGACGCGAACCTGTTCACCGCGCACCGGCGGCACGCGATGGTGGACGGCACCCCGGTGGACATCGGCCTGGTCGGCGAGATCGACGTCCGTGGACCCCGCGGCGGTGCACGCCCTGATCGCCGACGGCCGCATCCCCGTGGTGTCCAGCGTCGCCCGGGGCACCGGCGGCGAGGTCTACAACGTCAACGCCGACACCGCCGCCGCCGCGCTGGCCGTGGCGCTGGGCGCGGCCAAGCTCGTCGTCCTCACCGACGTGGCGGGCCTGTACGCCGACTGGCCGGGGGACTGGGGACGACCCGTGGCGAGCCGCGGGACGTGATCAGCCTGCTGACCGCGACCGACCTGGAACGGCTGCTGCCCGGCCTGGCCAGCGGCATGATCCCCAAGATGGAGGCGTGCCTGCGGGCGGTGCGCGGCGGGGTGCCGCAGGCGCACGTGCTCGACGGCAGGCTGCCCCACGCGGTGCTGCTGGAGATCTTCACCGACTCCGGCATCGGCACCATGGTCGTCCCGGACGGAGCGGCCACATGATCCGCGCATATCAGTTGATGATCATGGCGTTTTGGCTGCTGGAGCGGCCAAAGCACCATGATCACGAGCCGGAGCGCGCGGCGGCGCGCGGAAGGCGGCACGGTGACGGCGACGCAGCGGTTGCAGGCCCGGTTCGAGGCCGTGTTCATGCCCAACTACGGCATCCCGCCGGTCGCGCTGGTGCGCGGCGAGGGCTGCCAGGTCTGGGACGCCGACGGGAACGCAGTACACCGACCTCATCGCGGGCATCGCGGTCAGCGCGCTGGGCCACGCCCACCCCGCGCTCACCGAGGCGGTGACCCGCCAGGTGCGCGCCATCGCGCACACCTCGAACCTGTTCCTGCACGAGACCGAGGTCGCGCTGGCCGAACGGCTGCTGCGGCTGCTCGGCAGCGACGGCAGGGTGTTCTTCGCCAACTCCGGCACCGAGGCCAACGAGGCAGCGCTCAAGCTGGCCCGCCGCCATCAGGGCCCGTCCCGCCCGGTGATCGTCGCCGCGGAGAACAGCTTCCACGGCCGGTCCATGGGATCCCTTGCGGTGACGGGCAAGGCTGCCCTGCGCCTGCCGTTTGGCCCCTTCGGTTTTGACGTGCGGTTCGTGCCCTACGGCGACCTGGCCGCGCTCACCTCAGCCGTCACCGCCGAGTGTGCCGCCGTCTTCCTTGAGCCCTGCCAGGGCGAGGCCGGGGTGGTGCCACCGCCCGGCGGGTACCTGCGCGGTGCGCGGGAGGCCTGCGACGCGGCCGGCGCGCTACTGGTGCTCGACGAGATCCAGAGCGGGATCGGGCGCACCGGCGCCTGGTTCGCCTGCCAGTCCGCGGGCGTCGTGCCGGACGTGCTCACGCTGGCCAAGGGGCTCGGTGGCGGGCTGCCGATCGGGGCGTGCATCGGGCTCGGCGCGGCGGGCACGGCGCTGCGCAAGGGGGATCACGGCAGCACGTTCGGCGGGAACCCGGTCGCCTGCGCGGCAGCGCTGGCCGTCCTGGACACGATCGAGCGCGACGGCCTGCTGGCCCGCGCGGTGGCGGTCGGCCAGCGGCTGGCGGACGGCATCGCCGGCACCAGCCACCCGCTGCTCGGCGGGGTCCGGGGCGCGGGCCTGTGGCTCGCCGCGGTGCTGACCGAGCCCGCCGCCGGGGCGGTGGAGGCGGCCTGCCGGGACGCGGGCTTCCTGGTCAACGCCGTGCAGCCGGACGCCATCCGGCTCGCGCCGCCGCTCATCCTCAGCGATGCCGAGGCCGGCGCGTTCCTCGCGGCGCTCCCCGGCATCCTGGACCGTGCCGCGGCTGCGGCACAGGCCCCGGCCCCGGCCGCGGAACCGGAGCGGGTCCCGTGACGGCGGTGAGCCCGGCGACCAAGGCCGCCCGGCACGAGCAGATCGCCGGAATCCTGGCCCAGGCGCAGGTCCGCTCGCAGGAGGAACTCGCCGCGCTGCTGGCCGGCCGCGGTGTCCGGGTCGCGCAGGCGACGCTGTCACGCGACCTGGAGGAGATGGGCGCGGTCCGGCTGCGGGGCCCCGGCGGCACGCTGGTCTACGCGCTGCCCAACGGCCCGGGCGGGCCCGGCTCGCGGCCGGGCGGCGTCGGCGGCCAGGAGGCCGCGGAGGCCGGCGGGGCCCAGGGTGCCTTCACCGGGACCCTCCCGCGGGTCGCCGCCGAACTGCTGGTCAGCGCCGAGGCCAGCGCGAACCTGGTCGTGCTGCGCACCCCGGCCGGCGGCGCGCAGTTGCTCGCCTCCGCTCTCGACCACGCCGGCTGGCCCGCCATCCTCGGCACGGTCGCGGGGGACGACACCGTCCTGGTGATCACCCGGGATCCCACCGGCGGGGCCGCGGTGGCCGGGGCGCTGCTGCGGCAGGCGGAGCGGAAGGCAGCCGAAGAGCGACGAGCCTAGGCCGGGCGGGGGCCCGGCCGATCGAGGGGGCGCCCGCCGACAGGGGCCGGCGGGGGAATCCGGGGCCGCCCCCGGGCGAGCACGGACACCGATACGACACCGACAAGGAATCTGACATGACCAAGCGCGTGGTACTTGCCTACTCGGGCGGGCTGGACACCTCGGTCGCCATCGGCTGGATCGCCGAGGAGACCGGGGCCGAGGTGATCGCGGTCGCGATGGACGTGGGCCAGGGCGGCGAGGACCTGGCCACCGTCCGCGAGCGGGCGCTGGCCTGCGGCGCCGCCGACGCCGAGGTGGTGGACGCGCGGGCGGAGTTCGCCACCGGCTACTGCCTGCCCGCGCTCGGCGCGAACGCCCTCTACATGAACCGCTACCCGCTGGTCTCGGCCCTGTCGCGGCCGCTGATCGTCAAGCACCTGGCCCGGGTGGCCCGCGACCGGGGCGCCGACATGGTCGCCCACGGCTGCACCGGCAAGGGCAACGACCAGGTCCGGTTCGAGGTGGGCCTGGCCAGCCTCGCGCCGGAGGTGAAGGTACTCGCGCCGGTCAGGGACTCGGGCATGACCAGGGACAAGGCGATCGCGTTCGCGGAGGAGAAGGGGCTCCCGATCGACGTGACGTCCCGGTCGCCGTACTCGATCGACCAGAACCTGTGGGGGCGCAGCTGCGAGACCGGCCACCTGGAGGACATCTGGGAGGCGCCGCACGACGACGTCTGGAACTACACCCAGGACCCGGCCGCGCCGCGGGAGCCGGACGAACTGGTGCTCAGCTTCACCGACGGCGTCCCGGTGGCGATCGACGGCCGGGCGCTGTCGCCGCTGGAGCTCATCACCGAGCTGAACGCCCGCGCCGGGGCGCAGGGCGTGGGCCGGGTGGACATGGTCGAGGACCGGCTGGTCGGGATCAAGAGCCGGGAGATCTACGAGGCGCCGGGGGCCATCGCGCTCATCGCCGCGCACTCCGAGCTGGAGAGCGTGTGCATGGAGCTGGACCTGGCCCGGTTCAAGCGGTCGGTCGAGCAGCGGTGGACCGAGCTGGTCTACGACGGGCTGTGGTACTCGCCGCTCAAGTCGGCGCTCGACGCGTTCCTGGCGCAGGCGTCCCGGCACGTCACCGGTGACATCCGGCTGCGGCTGCACGGCGGCCAGGCGGTGGTGACCGGCCGGCGCAGCCCGGTCTCGCTGTATGACTTCGGGCTGGCCACCTACGACACCGGCGACACCTTCGACCAGGGCCTGGCCAAGGGGTTCGTGGAGCTGTGGGGCCTGCCCAGCAAGACCGCCGCGCTCCGGGAGCAGCGCGCTACCGGCTGACCCCCTGGCCGCGGCGCCGCGCGGGCCGCACTCCGGCCGGCCGGGCCCACGTCCGCAGCGGCGTGACCGGCCGGCCGCGGCGCGCCGGGAACCTGGGCGGTAGTCCCGGACACATAAATAGCGTGAGGATGGCTGCCGTGGACCGTGGGCCCGGTGATGCCGCGCTGTGGGCCCAGGCCGCCCGCGGCGACCACGACGCGTTCGGGCAGCTGTTCGACCGCCACGCGGGCGCGGTCTACAGCTACCTGTTCCGGCTGACCGCGAACTGGTCCGAAGCGGAAGACCTGACCTCCGCGGTGTTCCTGCAGGCCTGGCGCAGGCGCGCCCAGGTCGTCATCGACCGGGACTCCTCGCTGCCGTGGCTGCTTGGCGTCGCCCGCCGCCTGGCGCAGAACAGCCGCCGGGCCCGCACGCGGTATCAGGCCGCGCTGTCCCGGATCGGCACCCACCTGGCCGAGGGCGGCTCCGCCGCCGACCCGGCCGACGCTGTGGTTGGCCGGCTGGACAGCGAGCAGAAGATGGCGCGGCTGCGGAGCGCGATCGCGAGGCTGCCCCGGCACGAGCGCGAAGCGGTCGAGCTGTGCATCTGGGCGGAACTCGACCAGCAGGCGGCGGCCGTGACCCTCGGCGTCAAGGTGGGCACGGTGAAGTCCCGGCTGTACCGGGCCCGCCGCCGCCTCGCGTTCGAACTCGGCCCGGCAGGCGGGGAACCGGGCCGCGCACCGCTGCCACGGCGGGAGGAGCCATGACGCCAGCCAATCACCCGGGCGGGCTGCTGCCGCCCCCGCCGGCGGGCCGGGACCTGCCGCGGCACGACCGGCACCGTCAGGAGCTGCTCGCGATCATCCGGGCGGAGCGCACCGGCGAGCGCCGCTGGCCGGCCGCGGCATGGCTCGCGCCGCTCGGCGCGGCCCTCGCGGTGCTCGTCATCGTGGCCGGGGTGTTCGTGCTGCCCGGGCTGTTCGGCGGATCGCAGTCCAGCGGGGCACCGCCTGGCACCGGGCCGGCCTCGCCGGGGCCAGCGGCCAGCGGCGGGGGGCACGGCCCGGTGGTCCGGCGCACCGAGCGCTCGCTGGTGACCCAGGCCGTCACCGGGCTTGTGGTGCGAGACAGCGTGGGCGCGGTCAGCATCACGGGCGGGGACCGGAGCACGGTCTCGATCGCGGCACACCTGGTCTACCGCGGCGGCGCCCCGGTGGTCACCCGCCAGGTGACCGGCGGCGTGCTGGAGCTGGGCTACCGCTGCCCCGCCAGCTCCCGCGACTGCGGGGTCGCCTTCGACCTCGTGGTGCCGCGCGGCCTCCGCGCGACCGTGCGGCTCGGGGTGGGGCAGATCCGGCTGAGCGGCCTGTCCGGGACAATCGCGGTCAGCACCGGCATCGGGCAGATCCAGGCGAGCGGAATGTCCGGGCCGCAGGTCCGGCTGACCACCGGAACCGGGATGATCAGCGCCGGCTTCACCGCGCCGCCCCAGCAGGTCTTCGCCCACTCCGGGATCGGCGCGGTGGCTATCCGCGTGCCGTCCGGAACTGCGTACCGGGTCACCGCGAGAACCCAGATCGGCTCCGTCCGCATCACCGTCGCGCAGGCGGCCGCCGCCGCGCATGTCATCCAGGCCACCACGGGCACCGGGACGGTCACGGTCACCGGGAGCTGAGCCCCAAGCGCCGGCGTTGGCCCGCCCCCGGAGACCGGGGTGTGGGCAGGCGCTGGCGTGGAGCATCATGGAACGTCCCTTGCAGGCCGGCGGCCCGGCGCGGGAGCGCACCTCAGTAACGGCGTGGAGGGGAACCAGGTGACAGATCAGGAGCGGATACCGACGAGGCTGTGGGGCGGGAGGTTCGAGTCGGGGCCCGCCGAGGCGCTGGCGAGGCTGTCGGTCAGCGTCCAGTTCGACTGGCGGCTGGCACCGTACGACCTGCTCGCCTCCCGGGCGCATGCGCGGGTGCTGCACCGCGCCGGGCTGCTGTCCGACGGCGAACTGGCCCGCCTGCTCGCCGCCCTGGACGGGCTCGCCACGGCCTGCCGGGACGGCAGCTTCCGGCCGTCGGCCGCCGACGAGGACGTGCACACCGCCCTGGAGCGCGGGCTGCTGGAGCGGGTCGGCGCGCTCGGCGGCAAGCTGCGGGCCGGCCGCAGCCGCAACGACCAGGTCGCCACCGATCTGCGCATGTACCTGCGGGATCACGCCAGGCTCGTGGTACTCCGGGTGGTGGAACTGGAAACGGCGCTGCTGGCGCAGGCGGAGCAGCACCAGGCCGCGCCCGCACCAGGGATGACCCACCTGCAGCACGCCCAGCCGGTGGTGTTCGGGCACCAGTTGCTGGCGCACGCCCAGGCGCTGGCCCGCGACGTCTCCCGGTTGCGGGACTGGGATGCCCGTGCGGCGGTCAGCCCGCTCGGCTCGGGCGCGCTGGCCGGGTCGTCGCTTCCGCTCGACCCGCAGGCGGTCGCCAAGGAACTGGGTTTCGCCCGCGCAGCGGAGAACTCGATGGACGCGGTGAGCGACCGGGACTTCGCCGCGGAGTTCTGCTTCGTGGCCGCCCTGCTCGGGGTGCACCTGTCCCGGCTGGGCGAGGAGATCGTGCTGTGGTCGTCGCACGAGTTCGGCTGGGCCGAGATCGACGACGCGTACGCGACCGGGTCCTCGATCATGCCGCAGAAGAAGAACCCCGACGTGGCCGAACTGGCCCGCGGCAAGGCGGGCCGGCTGATCGGCGGCCTGACCGGCCTGCTGGCCACGCTCAAGGGCCTGCCGCTGACCTACAACCGCGACCTGCAGGAGGACAAGGAACCCGTCTTCGACGCGGTCGACACGCTGCTGCTGGTGCTGCCGGCGATGGCCGGCCTGGTCAGCACACTCAGATTCAATGCAGAACGCTTGGCGGGGGAAGCGAGTACCGGCTTCGCGCTGGCCACCGACCTGGCGGAACTGCTCGTGCGCCGCGGGGTGCCGTTCCGCGAGGCACACGAGGTGGTCGGGCATCTCGTGGTGTGGTGCCAGGTGAATGACTGCGGCCTGCCGGACGTGAGCGACGCGGACCTGGCGAAGATATCCCCGCACCTGACCCCGGACGTCCGGGAGGTTCTCTCGGTGACCGGTGCCCTGGCGGCGCGGAAGGCGTACGGCGGGACCGCGCCGGAGCGGGTCGCCGAGCAGCTCGCCGAGCTGCGCGCCGTCGTGGACGAGCACGCCGCCTGGGCCGGCTCCTGATCTAGCTACGCGCTGGTTCCGGATCTCGCTCGGGCAAAGGTCGGCCAGAGGCTTGCCCGGACGCGGGACAAAACCGCGTCCGGGCAACCCTCCGGCCGACTGGAGACCCCGCACCCGGCCCTCCGCCCCCGGCTGGGCCACTGGTCCCCGCCAGCCTCCCCCGTGGCACGCCGGCTCCGCCCCGGCTTCCCGCGCCGCGTCTGTGGCTGGCCTGCGCCCAGGCACCAACCACCCAACCTCCCTCATGCGCGACTGGCCCCCGGCGCCGCTGGTCCCCGCCAGCCTCCCCGTGGCGCGCCGCAACCCAACCCCCTCACACGCGACTGGCCCCGGCGCCGCCGGGGGCCAGGACGGGCGCGGCTACGGCTGGAGGGTGGCGGCGTAGAGGGTTTGGTGGAAGGCGGCGGTGGGGTTCGACGGCTTGGACGAGACGCACCAGGCCGCGGTCACCCGGGCCGGGGTGGCCGACAGGCCGGAGTAGTCGCCGGGGAACTTGCCCCCGGCGACCGCCGCGTACTTCAGGTTCGACGGCGGCCCCAGCGCGATCGGCGGCGCGAACTTCTTGCCGCCGTCCGACGACCAGGTCAGCTCCTGCTGGATGACGTTGCCGGGCTGTTCGAGGTTGCGCTGGCCGTAGGAGACGTAGACCCGGCCGTTGGCTGCCGCGACCGCCGCGTTGATGTACTGGATCTTCGGGCGGTTGCCCGGGGTCACCTGGACCGGGCGGACCAGGTCTTCCCGTTGGCTGACGCTGGACAGCTCGACCGCGTCCTGTGCGCCCGGCCCGTTGGCGTTCCACACGGTGAACATGCTGCCCGGTCGCGGGTCACCGGTCATGAGCGGCAGGCAGCAGCGGATACCGGCCGGCCCGCCGCCGACGTTGCGTGGCCGACGATCGACCTCGGCTCCAGGTGGCGCCCCCGTCGACGGAGGTGCGTGCGCCGCCAGGCGATACGCCGCTGCCCGCGGTGGCGCCGTTAGGCCCGAAGATGCGCCCCGGCTGGATGTCGTCCCCGAGCGCGTGGCCGGCGTACAGGTACAGGTCGGTGATCGCGCCGTCCGGCTGGACGAACGGCTGGGAGTCCTGGGAGAACTGCTTCTCGGAGGTCGACGCAGTGCGTGCTGCTCCAGGTCTTGCCCTGGTCGTCGGACCAGCGGACGACCTGTGGCGAGGTGCCGTTGGCCAGGAACTCGGTCCAGAACTGGTACATCCGGCCGTAGAACGGGCTGTCCGGCTGTGTGTCGGTGACCAGCCAGTTCTTGTCGTCCGAGACGCTGCAGGTGGTGCTCTGCTGGGCGTACACCGGCTTGCCGAAGGTGGCGCCGCCGTCCATCGACCGGGACACGGCGACGCCGCTGTCGCAGTTGTTGAGGTCGATGACGAGCGCCGAGATGTACACGCTGCCGTCGGCGCCGAACGCCACCACCGGGTCGGAGGCCCGGTCGTAGCTGCCACCCACCGCCCTGGTCAGCCCGGGCACCGGGGCGTGGTGCCATTGCGCGCCGCCGTCGTGTGGTCCACGCGTAGGAAATGTCCACCGCGCCGCCGCTGGCGAACCGGCAGTCGTGCGCGACCGCCACCTGGATCTTGGGGTTGAACGGGGACACGGCCACGTCCGGCTCGACGAGCGTGTCCGGCTCACAGTTGCCGTGCGACTGCACGTCCTGCCGGTCGATCTGGCCCACATGCAGGATCGCCGGCGGCCCGGACGGGGCCGCCAGCGCCGGTGCGGCGGTGCCGAGACCGGCCAGTAGTGTGCTGGCCGCGCCGGAGACCATGACTGCGCGGAGCGGGTGCTGCACGGTGCCTCCCGGTTGTCCCTGGCCCGGCCGGTGGGGGTGCCAGCCGGGCGAATGGCATGACTGCGTCCCTCTCTGGCCCAGAACGGGCAAAGGCCACTGGGGACGTTAGACGGGCACCCGGATCCGGTCAACGGTGCGGCACGGAGCGTGCGTGATTTTGTTGCCAAGCGCGGACGCTTCGTGTCCTATAGTGCGAGGCCGGTGCCGATCACGAGGGGAGGCCTGCCCGTGCTGCTGCCGCGGGAGATGTTCGCTGGCAGTGCGGTCGAGGTGGCGCCCGCCCTGCTGGGCTGCGTGATCGAGCACGAGACCCCGGAAGGCCTCGTCGCCGTGGCGCTGACCGAGGTCGAGGCCTATCACGGCCAGGCCGACCCCGCGTCGCACGCGTACCGCGGCCGGACGGCACGCAACGCGGTGATGTTCGGCCCTCCCGGGCACGCGTACGTGTACTTCACCTACGGCATGCATTTCTGCGTGAACCTGGTGTGCCTGCCGGAAGGCACCGCGTCCGCGGTACTGCTGCGGGCCGGCCGGGTCATCGAGGGCGGGGACCTGGCCAGGGCGCGCCGGACCGCCCCCGGCCCGCACGGCCGCGACCTGGCCCGCGGGCCTGCCCGGCTCTGCCAGGCGCTGGCCATCAGCCGTGCGCAGGACGGTGCCGACGTCTGCGACCCGGCGTCGCCGCTGCGGGTCCGCTGGCCCGCGCAGGCCGGGGAGGTGCCGCTGGCCGGCGCGGCGATCAGCCATGGGCCGCGGGTCGGGATAAGCGTCGCAGCCGACCTGCCGTGGCGGTTCTGGGTCACCGGCGACCCGACCGTGTCGGTGTACCGCCCGTACACTCCGCGCCGGGCCCGGCAGAAACCAGTTTCCGCGCACGCCCGACGCGATGGGACGATACCGCTGTGACCGACATCCTCGACGAACTCGCCTGGCGTGGCCTGCTCGCGCACACCACCGACCTCGACGAACTGCGCAGCGCGTTCGCCATGGGCCCGGTCACCTTCTACGGCGGCTTCGATCCGACCGCGCCCGGCCTGCACATCGGCAACCTGGTGCTGCTGCTCACCATGCGGCGGGTGCAGAACGCGGGGCACCGCCCGATCGGGCTGGTCGGCGGCGCCACCGGCCTGATCGGCGACCCCAGCGGCAAGTCCGCGGAGCGGGTGCTCAACCCGCGCGAGACGGTCGCGGCCTGGGTGGAGCGGATCCGGGGCGAGGTGGAGCGGTTCCTGGACTTCACGCCCGGGCCTGCCGGGCGCGCTGATGGTCAGCAACCTGGACTGGACCGCGGACCTGTCCGCGCTGGACTTCCTGCGCGACATCGGCAAGCACTTCCCGGTCAACCGGATGCTCGCCCGCGAGTCCGTCAGGGCGCGGCTGGAGGCCGGCGGGATCAGCTACACCGAGTTCAGCTACCAGATCCTGCAGGCCAACGACTTCCTGGAGCTGTACCGGCGGTACGGCTGCACGCTGCAGATCGGCGGCAGCGACCAGTGGGGCAACCTGGTCGCCGGGGTGGACCTGATCAGGCGGGTCGAGGGCGCCTCGGTGCACGCCGCTGGCCACGCCGCTGATCACCAAGCCGGACGGGACCAAGTACGGCAAGACCGAGGGCGATGCGATCTGGATCAGCGCGGACCTGATGTGCCCGTACGCGTTCTACCAGTTCTGGATCAACCGGTCCGACGCGGAGGTGCCCGGCCTGCTGCGGGTGTTCACCTTCCGGTCCCGCCGAGGAGATCGAGGACCTGGAGCGGCAGACCCGCGAGTCGCCCGCGGCCCGGACCGCCCAGCGGGTGCTGGCCGAGGACGTGACCACCCTGGTCCACGGTGCCGCACGAGTGCGCCAGCGTGATCGCCGCCAGCCGGGCCCTGTTCGGCCAGGGCGACCTGCGCGGCGCTGGACGAGCGCGACGCTGGCCGACGCGCTGGCCGAGGTGGGGCTGGTGACCGTCCAGGCTCCGCGGGACAGCCTGCCCCCGGTCGTGGACCTGCTGGCCGCCACCGGAATCGTGACGAGCAAGTCGGCCGCCCGGCGGGTGATCGCCGAGGGCGGTGCCTACCTGAACAACAGCAAGGTGTCCGCCGAGGATGCCGCGCCGGATGCCGGCGACCTGCTGCACGGCCGGTTCCTCGTGCTCCGCCGCGGCAGGCGCACGGTCGCCGGCGTGGAAGTGGTACGCAGCTGAGGGATGAGCCTGACCTGACCGCGGCGCTGCAGAACTGCGTGAACCCGGCCCGGCCCCGGTGGCTGTTGGTGCGACTCCGCACGCTGTGGCCAGAGCACAACTGGGTCACAGTTTTTGGGGTCCGCAAGGCGGTTGACGGGGCGGGGCGGATGTTGCGCTGGATGCGCGGGTGATTCGAGCGGGTCGCTGACCTGCGGTGGAGTGATACGCGCGCCCTCGATTTGACGTGGATCGGCATGTACTGCCTAATGTTTCGTCTGCCCCAAGCACGAAGTCGCGAACGCCGGCAGGCGCCCAGGTGCCGAGGGGCCAGCCAGGAAACCTCTGTGCTGTCGCGCTGTCCGTACTCAGGACGGTCTGCGACAGGGTAGGCTGGTAGCAGATGAGGTTGAGAGGTCGTCAACGTCAGGTGAACTCGCTTGACGGCCCTCGAACTCGCCGGTAAGCTATGAGGGTTGCCCCCGAACCAGGCGAAAGCCTTGTGACGGTGCGCGTCCGCTCCTTGAGAACTCAACAGCGTGCTAAAAGCCAGTGCATATGCACAACAACCCCGTCAGTGGGTGCGGACCGGTAACGGCCCGGATCTCCACCAACGGATTTGCCATGATCGCCTCGTGGGCTGGTTCTACCAGTCAGTACGAGGCACTCTTTTGTGTCTGCACTCCGGTGGTGCTCACTGGCCTGTGAATGGCCAGGCGGCCCGACGGTTGCATATAGACATCAACGGAGAGTTTGATCCTGGCTCAGGACGAACGCTGGCGGCGTGCTTAACACATGCAAGTCGAGCGGAAAGGCCCTTCGGGGTACTCGAGCGGCGAACGGGTGAGTAACACGTGAGCAACCTGCCCTCAGCTCTGGGATAGCTCCGGGAAACCGGAATTAATACCGGATATGACTACGGCCGACATCGGCTGTGCTGGAAAGGATTTCCGGCTGAGGATGGGCTCGCGGCCTATCAGCTAGTTGGTGGAGTAACGGCCCACCAAGGCGACGACGGGTAGCCGGCCTGAGAGGGCGACCGGCCACACTGGGACTGAGACACGGCCCAGACTCCTACGGGAGGCAGCAGTGGGGAATATTGCGCAATGGGCGAAAGCCTGACGCAGCGACGCCGCGTGGGGGATGAAGGCCTTCGGGTTGTAAACCCCTTTCAGCAGGGACGAAGCGAAAGTGACGGTACCTGCAGAAGAAGCGCCGGCTAACTACGTGCCAGCAGCCGCGGTAATACGTAGGGCGCAAGCGTTGTCCGGAATTATTGGGCGTAAAGAGCTCGTAGGCGGTCTGTTACGTCCGCTGTGAAAACCCAGGGCTTAACCCTGGGCTTGCAGTGGATACGGGCAGACTAGAGGCAGGTAGGGGAGAATGGAATTCCCGGTGTAGCGGTGAAATGCGCAGATATCGGGAGGAACACCGGTGGCGAAGGCGGTTCTCTGGGCCTGACCTGACGCTGAGGAGCGAAAGCGTGGGGAGCGAACAGGATTAGATACCCTGGTAGTCCACGCCGTAAACGTTGGGCGCTAGGTGTGGGGTCCTTCCACGGATTCCGTGCCGCAGCTAACGCATTAAGCGCCCCGCCTGGGGAGTACGGCCGCAAGGCTAAAACTCAAAGGAATTGACGGGGGCCCGCACAAGCGGCGGAGCATGTTGCTTAATTCGACGCAACGCGAAGAACCTTACCAAGGCTTGACATGCAGGGAAAAGCCGTAGAGACACGGTGTCCGTAAGGGTCCTGCACAGGTGGTGCATGGCTGTCGTCAGCTCGTGTCGTGAGATGTTGGGTTAAGTCCCGCAACGAGCGCAACCCTTATCCTATGTTGCCAGCGGGTAATGCCGGGGACTCATGGGAGACTGCCGGGGTCAACTCGGAGGAAGGTGGGGATGAGGTCAAGTCATCATGCCCCTTATGTCTTGGGCTGCAAACATGCTACAATGGCCGGTACAGAGGGCTGCGAGACCGTAAGGTGGAGCGAATCTCAAAAAGCCGGTCTCAGTTCGGATTGGGGTCTGCAACTCGACCCCATGAAGTCGGAGTCGCTAGTAATCGCGAATCAGCAACGTCGCGGTGAATACGTTCCCGGGCCTTGTACACACCGCCCGTCACGTCACGAAAGTCGGCAACACCCGAAGCCGGTGGCCTAACCCGTAAGGGAGGGAGCCGTCGAAGGTGGGGCTGGCGATTGGGACGAAGTCGTAACAAGGTAGCCGTACCGGAAGGTGCGGCTGGATCACCTCCTTTCTAAGGAGCAACTGGCGAGCCCCTTCGGGGTCTCGTCCAGAGCTGCTGCCCGGGCGTCTGTCCCGGGAGTGGCTAGCTCACTAGTGGAGCACTGGTTATTCGGTCCGCGGGTCAGCTCGCGCCCGTTAGTACGCCCGCCTCGGCGGGATGGAACGCGGGAGTGAGGGGTCCGTTGGCCGAGCACGCTGTTGGGTCCTGAGGGAACGGCCGCTAGGCGGCCCCCTCGACCAGGACCGGCTGTAGCGCCCTGCTAAGGGCGTGTACGGCCGGGACCGCCCGTACCTTGAGAACTGCACAGTGGACGCGAGCATCTCATACGTATTTGCCAAGTTAGTAAGGGCACACGGTGGATGCCTTGGCACCAGGAGCCGATGAAGGACGTAGGAGCCTGCGATAAGCCCCGGGGAGTCGGCAACCAGACTTTGATCCGGGGATTTCCGAATGGGGAAACCCGATGGAGCGTAATGGCCCATCGCCCCTGCCTGAACACATAGGGCAGGTGGAGGTAACGTGGGGAAGTGAAACATCTCAGTACCCACAGGAAGAGAAAGCAACCGCGATTCCCTGAGTAGTGGTGAGCGAAAGGGGAACAGGCCAAACCGGTCGCGTGTCATAGCCAGCAGGCGTTGCGTGACCGGGGTTGTGGGACCGCCCAGCCAGAACTGCTGATCTGGCAGGAAGTAAAAAATCGTCCGAGTAGCCGAAGACGTTCTGGAAAGCGTCGGCACAGAGGGTGACACCCCCGTAGGCGAAACTCAGGCGACTTCCGGGCGGGATCCCAAGTAGCACGGGGCCCGAGAAATCCCGTGTGAATCCGGGAGGACCACCTCCTAAGCCTAAATACTCCCTGGTGACCGATAGTGAACAAGTACCGTGAGGGAAAGGTGAAAAGTGCCCCGGTGAGGGGTCGTGAAATAGCACCTGAAACCGTGCGCCTACAAGCCGCGGGAGCGCAGTCAGCCTTCGGGCTGACGTGAAGTGACCGCGTGCCTTTTGAAGAATGAGCCTGCGAGTTATGGTATGTGGCAAGGTTAACCCGTGAGGGGGAGCCGTAGCGAAAGCAAGTCTGAATAGGGCGTCTGAGTCGCATGCTATAGACCCGAAGCGGAGTGATCTACCCATGGGCAGGTTGAAGCGCGGGTAAGACCGCGTGGAGGACCGAACCCACCAGGGTTGAAAACCTGGGGGATGACCTGTGGGTAGGGGTGAAAGGCCAATCAAACTCCGTGATAGCTGGTTCTCCCCGAAATGCATTTAGGTGCAGCGTTGCGTGTTTCTTACCGGAGGTAGAGCTACTGGATGGTCTAGGGGGCCAACAAGCTTACCGAAATCAGCCAAACTCCGAATGCCGGTAAGTGAGAGCGCGGCAGTGAGACTGCGGGGGATAAGCTCCGTAGTCGAGAGGGAAACAGCCCAGATCACCAGCTAAGGCCCCTAAGCGTGTGCTAAGTGGGAAAGGATGTAGAGTTGCAGAGACAACCAGGAGGTTGGCTTAGAAGCAGCCACCCTTGAAAGAGTGCGTAATAGCTCACTGGTCAAGTGATTCTGCGCCGACAATGTAACGGGGCTCAAGCACACCGCCGAAGCTGTGGCACTCGCGCGATAGCCCGGCCCTTTGTGGCTAAGGTGGATGGCGGTCTCTAGCCGCTGCGGTTTCGGCCGCGGACGCTAGGACTGTGGCCGCCCGATGCCTTAAGGGCCCAGGTGCGCGGGTGGGTAGGGGAGCGTCGGGTGGCGAGTGAAGCGGCGGAGTGATCCAGCCGTGGACGCCACTCGAGTGAGAATGCAGGCATGAGTAGCGAAAGAGGGGTGAGAAACCCCTCCGCCGAATGACCAAGGGTTCCTGGGGCAGGCTAATCCGCCCAGGGTAAGTCGGGACCTAAGGCGAGGCCGACAGGCGTAGTCGATGGACAACGGGTTGATATTCCCGTACCCGCTTAGATGCGCCCATGCCGACCCCGGCGATGCTAAGCGTACGAAGCTGACGAGCCCTTCGGGGCGAGACGGCCTAGCACGCGACCCAGACTGGCAGTAGGCAAGCTGAAGGGGTGACGCAGGAGGGTAGCTCTACCGGGCGATGGTTGTCCCGGAGTAAAGGTGTAGGGCGGTGTGCAGGCAAATCCGCACACCATGAGCCTGAGACCTGATGCCGAGCCGATTTAGGCGAAGTGAGTAATCCCATGCTGCCAAGAAAAACCTCGCAGCGAGCATCTCGGCGGCCCGTACCCTAAACCGACGCAGGTGGTCAGGTAGAGAATACCAAGGCGATCGGGTGAACCGTGGTTAAGGAATTAGGCAAATTGTCCCCGTAACTTTGGGAGAAGGGGAGCCGCGCTCGGTGAAGAGGCTTGCCCTCTGAGCTGAGTACGGTCGCAGATACCAGGGGAAAGCGACTGTTTACTAAAAACACAGGTCCGTGCAAAGTCGTAAGACGACGTATACGGACTGACGCCTGCCCGGTGCCGGAACGTTAAGGGGAGGGGTTAGCGGCTTTGGCCGCGAAGCTCAGAACCTAAGCGCCGGTAAACGGCGGTGGTAACTATAACCATCCTAAGGTAGCGAAATTCCTTGTCGGGTAAGTTCCGACCTGCACGAATGGCGTAACGACTTTCCCACTGTCTCAACCACGGACCCGGCGAAATTGCACTACGAGTAAAGATGCTCGTTACGCGCAGCAGGACGGAAAGACCCCGGGACCTTCACTATAGCTTGACATTGGTGTTTGGGACGGCTTGTGTAGGATAGGTGGGAGACTTTGAAGCAGGGACGCTAGTTCCTGTGGAGTCATTGGTGAAATACCACTCTGGTCGTTCTGGATGTCTAACCTGGGTCCGTTATCCGGATCAGGGACAGTGTCTGGTGGGTAGTTTAACTGGGGCGGTTGCCTCCCAAAAGGTAACGGAGGCGCCCAAAGGTACCCTCAGCCTGGTTGGCAATCAGGTGTCGAGTGTAAGTGCACAAGGGTGCTTGACTGTGAGACAGACATGTCGAGCAGGAGCGAAAGCTGGGACTAGTGATCTGGCGGTGGCGTGTGGAAGCGCCGCCACTTAACGGCTAAAAGGTACCCCGGGGATAACAGGCTGATCTTCCCCAAGAGTCCATATCGACGGGATGGTTTGGCACCTCGATGTCGGCTCGTCGCATCCTGGGGCTGGAGCAGGTCCCAAGGGTTGGGCTGTTCGCCCATTAAAGCGGTACGCGAGCTGGGTTTAGAACGTCGTGAGACAGTTCGGTCCCTATCCGCTGCGCGCGCAGGAGACTTGAGAGGGGCTGTCCCTAGTACGAGAGGACCGGGACGGACGAACCTCTGGTGTGCCAGTTGTTCTGCCAAGAGCACGGCTGGTTTGCTACGTCCGGAAGGGATAACCGCTGAAAGCATCTAAGCGGGAAGCCTGCCTCAAGATGAGGTCTCCCTCGGGGTTAACCCGGTAAGGCCCCCAGCTAGACGACTGGGTTGATAGGCCGGAGGTGGAAGCGTGGCAACACGTGGAGCTGACCGGTACTAATAGGCCGAGCGGCTTGGCTCATACACTCTCGCCTGGGGGGTAACTCCCAGGCCGTGCGATCTCGCGTCCACTGTGCGGTTCCCGAGGTGCGGTCGGCCGCGTCCTCCGGAGCAGGTTTCCGGGAGCGCGGAAGACCTAAATCTCAATAGTGTTTCGGCGGTCATGGCGAAGGGGAAACACCCGGTCCCATTCCGAACCCGGAAGTTAAGCTCTTCAGCGCCGATGGTACTGCGCGGGGGACCGCGTGGGAGAGTAGGACGCCGCCGGACATCGTGAGTGAGGGTCGCTTCCGTATACGGAGGCGGCCCTCACTGCTGTGTGTCTGGCCTTTGCCGGAGACTTGGGTCAGTGAAGCGCCGTCCGGTGGATCACCTGGGCGCGGACAGAACTCCGCGCCCAGGTAACCCACCGGCCGACACTGTGCGCGGTAGATGGAAGGGCCGGACGGTAGTGGCGGAGGAGAACGTGGCGGGCGAGACGTCCGGTCGGCGTGGAAGAGATGCAGCGGGACGTGGTTCCGCCAGGAAACCTGGCGCCCAGGGGAAAGGCGCCGCGCGGGGGCGGCCGGGTTCGGGGGACCGGCGGGGTGGTGGCGACGCCGGGCGTACCGGTGCTGGGCGCCTAGGTGCTGGGCGCACGGAGGACGGGCGTGGCACTGGTGGAGCGCGGGGCGGTGCGGGGCGCACGGGTTCGGGGAGCGGGCGTGGGGGCGCTGGGGATTGGCAGCCGGGCCGCGGGCCGGTAAGTGGCCGTCCCGGGGGCACTGGGCGATCGCGTGACGGTGAGCGGGACCGGGAAGGCCGCGGCGCGACCGGCGAGCGGCCGTACCGTCCCCGGCGTGACCCGGGCAGCGGGGCACCGGGCGACCGGCCGTACCGTCCCCGGCGTGACCCGGGCAGCGGGGCACCGGGCGACCGGCCGTACCGTCCCCGGCGTGACCCGGGCAGCGGGGCACCGGGCGACCGGCCGTACCGTCCCCGGCGTGACCCGGGCAGCGGGGCACCGGGCGACCGGCGGCCGGGCTATGGCCGGGGCAATGACAGCGACACGGCCCGCGGTGGCCGGGCGAGGCCAGGCCGGCCGTCCTGCGGGGCCGCGACGCGATGGCGAGGACGGTAGGACACCGGACCGGTACCGCGCGAGGCCAGCCCGTGCGCGGGACCGGGAGGACGGCGGCGCGCCAGCCCGCTACCGCGCCGGGCCAGCCCGTGCGCGGGACGGCGGGGGCGCCGGTGCGGCGGATCGGTACCGCACCGGGCCGCCGCGTGCGCGCGATGGCGAGGGTGCCAGCGCGCCAGACCGGTACCGCTCGGCTCCGCGGCGTCCGCGGGACGGCCAGGGTGCCGGGTCGCCGGGTGGGTACCGTGCCGGGCCGCGGCGTCCGCGAGACGACGAAGGCAGCGGCGCGCCAGGCCGGTACCACGCGGCGCCGCCACGCGCCCGGGATGGCGGCGCACCAGGCGGGTATCGCGCGGCGCCGCCGCGTGCGCGCGATGGCGAGGACAGCGGCGCGCCGGACCGGTACCGGACGGGGCCGCGGCGTCCTCGGGACGGGCAGAGCAGCGGGGCGCCGGATCGGTATCGCACCGGGCCGCGGCGTCCCCGGGATGACGAGAACAGCGGCGCGCCGGGCGGGTACCGCACGGGGCCGCGGCGTCCGCGGGACAGCCAGGGCAGTGGGGCGCCGGATCGGTATCGCACCGGGCCGCGGCGCCCGCGGGACGACGAGAACAGCGGCGCGCCGGGCGGGTACCGGACCGGGCCGCGGCGCCCGCGGGACGACGAGAACAGCGGCGCGCCAGGTGGATACCGCGCGGGGCCGCGGCGTCCGCGGGACAGCCAGGGCGGTGGGGCGCCGGATCGGTACCGCGCGGGGCCAGGGCGGGCCAGGGCCGATGAGGGAGCCGGGCCGGATCGCTACCGCGCGCCACAGCGTGGGCGGGACGACGGCGAAGGCGCCGGCGTTCGTCAGTGGCCGCAGCGGCAGCGTGCCGGCGGGGACCGGGACGACCGTAGGGCCACCGGCAGGCGCCCGCCCGGTGCATGGCGGGAACGTGCGGGGGACGAGCGCAGCGATCGGCGCGGGCCCGGTCCGCGGGATGGCCGAGGGGCCGGTCGTGAGGACCGGGATTTCCGGCGCACGCCTGCCTCGGAGCGCGGCGCGGGACGGCTGGAACTTCCCGAAGGCATCACCGCCGACCAGCTCGATCCGGAGGCCCGTGCCGAGCTGCGGACGTTGCCCGGGCAGCTCGCGGAAGCGGTGGCGTGCTGGCTGGTGGCCGCCTCCGCCGAGCCGGACCCCGACCGCGCCTTCGACCTCGCGGTCCACGCCCGCAAACTCGCGGCGCGGGTTGGCGTCGTGCGCGAGACGGCCGGGGTGGCCGCCTACCGGGCCGGGCGCTGGGCCGACGCCCTGGCCGAGTTGCGGACCGCGCGGCGGCTCACCGGGCGGGCGAGTTACCTGCCGTTGATGGCCGACGCCGAGCGGGCGCTGGGCCGGGCCGACCGGGCGCTGGCCCTGATCCACGACCCGGACCGGCGGCAACTCGACCGTGCCACGCAGATCGAGCTGCTCATCGTCGAGTCGGGAATACGCCGCGATCAGGGACGCGCGGCCGCCGCGGCCGTCGTACTGCAAGTGCCTGAGCTCACCGACGGTGTGCGCCGTCCGTGGTCGGCGCCGGCTGTTCTACGCCTACGCCGACGTGCTCTACGACGTCGGCCGCGAGGACGAGGCGCGGGAATGGTTCGGCCGCGCGGCAGCACTGGACCCGACGAGGACACCGACGCAGCCGAGCGCTACGAGATCTGGACAACGTCGTCATCGATGATCTGGCCGAGACGGAGTCTGGCGAGGAGACCGACACGGATTCCGGGCCGGAGCACGCCGCCGCGCCGGACGACGAGCCGGCCGGCGACGAGCAGGACGACGCCGAGCCCGGACGACGAACCGGCACGGAGACACCCCGCGCGATCGGGACGCCGCCGCCAGTCGGGACGGAGACGCCGATCAGGACGACGGCGACGGCCGGGACGACGGCGACGGCCGGGAGGACGGCGCCGACCAGGAGGACGGCGCCGACCAGGACGACGGCGAGGAGTGACCGGCGGCTGGCCAGCGGCTGTCCGGCTCGGTCTTGCTCGAGCCACTCGCAGGATGCCCTCGACGTTGGCCCGGGTGCTGCTGACCCGCTCGGCCTTCTCGGTGATCTCCGGATCGGCCCCGGGCCGGAGCGCGGCATAGCGCTCCGGGTCCGGTCGCGGACCATGGCGACCGTGTGGTCGAGGTCGAGCCCTGCGCCGCGGGCACGGCGGGTCTCCGCGACCCACACGTTCAGCTCCTCCGCCGACCGTTCCAGGGTCGCGGTCACGTCGTCCACCGGGCCGAAGTGACTGAACAGCAGCCGCTGGCGGAGCCAGCGCGCCGAACAGCCGCAGCGAGTCCAGGGCCACCGGCAGGTCGAAGTCCGGCGGCGGGCTCGCCGGGCGCAGGTCACCGGTCTCCGGGAGGAACACCCCCGCGGCGTCGCCGACGTACAGGTCGCCGCTGACCGAGTCGATCAGCCCCACGTGATGCTTGGCATGGCCCGGCGAGTAGTGGCTGTCCAGCGAACGGCCCGCCGCCGAGGTCGATGGAGCCGCGCTCCTCGACCGCCCGGATGCGCTCGGCCGGGCGTGGGCGTCGAGCTCGCCGAACAGCCAGTCGAGAGTCGTCGCCGTAGACCCGCCGGGCGCTGCTCATCAGGCGGCTGGGGTCGGCCAGGTGACGTGCGCCCCGTTCGTGCACCACGATCTCGCGCGGCCGGGAACATCGTGGCGATGTCGCCCACGCCGCCCGCATGGTCCAGGTGGATGTGGGTGACCACCACCGTGGCCAGGTCGCCGGGGCCCACGCCCAGCGCGGCCAGCGCGTCCCGCACCACCGGCGCCGACGGGCGCCGTGCCGGTCTCCACCAGGCACGGACGGTCGGCGAGGATCAGGTATCCGGCGGTAATCTGGCTGTATCCAGCCATCCGGGTGTCGATCTCGAGACCTCGTGCCCGAGCGGGGTGACCCCGGCGTCGCTGTTCTGGCGGAAATCGGCCTGGTTCATGTGGGTATCGTGCCAGAGGTACCTGCCGTTTTCGCCGGCGGATGCGTACAGGCACCTGCGGCAATCCCATGCGGACAGTTACATAGTGAGTACGATCTGTCCGCAGCAGGCAGGCGCCGCGGAGTCCGGGTGCCAGGACACGGCCGGCGCACGCCGGCTGTGCCCGGGAGAGGCACGGAAGAGGCAGCTTTGAGCGGAACGCGCGTGACAGCGTCCGGCGCCGTGTCTTCCACGGCCGGCGGGCTCCGCTGCCCAGCGACGGCCGCCGGCCGTGGGCGGTGCGCGCCGTGATCATCGTGGCCACCCTGCTCGCCGTCGGGCTGCGCCTGTATGACCTCAGCCGGCCCGGTTACCTGTTCGGCATCAGCGAGTACGACGACGGGACGGACTTCGGCAGCGCGATCCGCCTGGTGCACGGCGCGTACCGTACCGCGACTTCATCATGGTGCAGCCGCCGGGAATCACGCTGATCATGTTCCCGGTCGCGCTGATCACCAAGGGCATGGGCACCGATCACCGGCATGGCGGTGGCCCGGGTGTTCACCGCGCTGGCCAGCGCGGCGGCCGTCCCGCGTGGCGGGCCTGCTCGTCCGGCACCGCGGCTTCTTCGCGACGCTGGTGACATGCGGGGTGCTGGCGATCTACCCGGACAGCGTCCTGGCCGCCAGGACCGTGCTCCTCGAACCGTGGCTGGTGCTGTTCTGCCTGCTCGGCGCGCTGGCCGTGTTCGACGGCGACGAGATCGCCGACAGCCGGCGCCGGCTGCTCGCCGGCGGCCTCCTCTTCGGCTTCGCCGGGGCCGTCAAGGTCTGGGCCATCATTCCGGTGGTGGTGATCCTGGCGCTGACCGCGCGCCGCCCGCGCCGGGCCGGCCGTCTACGCCGCCGGGGTCGTGCTCGGCTTCTGCGTGCCGGTGCTGCCGTTCGCGCTCACCGCACCGGGGACCTTCTACCGCAGCGTGATCATCGCCCAGCTGGTCCGCAACGACATCGTGCGGATCCCGCAGGGGTACCGGCTCCAGCAGATACTCGGGCTGGTGCACGTCGTCCAGCTGGCCACGCCGCCGCTGGTGATCATCGGCATCGTGGTCGTGCTTCTGCTGGCCGCGGTCGCGGTGCTCGGGTCCCGGCTGGCGCACAGCCGGCCGCCCGCGCTGGACTGGTTCGTGTCGGGACCTGCGCCCTGGTGGTCGCCGCGTTCCTGTGGCCCGCCGACTTCTACTACCACTACGCCGGTTTCATCGCGCCGTTCGTCGGGCTGGTGATCGCGCTGCCGGTGGCCCGGCTGCTCTGGCGCTGCCCGCCGGGCGAGCCCCGCCAGCGGCGCGCGCTGCTGCGGCCCTGGGTCACCGGCGTCGCCGCGGTCGCCCTCGTGGTCCTGACCGTGTTCCAGGTCGTCGCCGAGTCACACGAGTCCTCGGGCGTGCCCGCCAGCGAGATCGCCCAGGCCAGCGGCTCATTCCGCCGGGCGCCTGCGTCGCCACCGACCAGGCCTCCTACACGATCGCCATCAACCGCTTCGTGTCCACGGTGCCGGGCTGCTCGCTCATGATCGACGGCGTGGGCACCGACTACGCGCTGTCCAACGGCCGGAACGGGCAAACCGGGGCCGGGAGCTTCCCGGCCGTGGAGGCCGCGTGGATGGCGATGTTCCGGCACGCCTCGTACGCCTGGCTCACCACCGAGGAGTACCGCAGGATCCCGTGGACCCCGCAGCTGACCGCCTACTTCCAGAGCCACTTCGTGCCGCTGACCGAGGGGCCTGACTGGCTGTACGTGCGAACCGCGCACCCCCTGAAGGGACCACTGGGCGGCTGACGCCTCCGCGCAGCCGTTCAGCCCAGAGCGAACGAGCGCAGCACCAGGCCGGTGCGCGGCTTGGGCGCGAAGGAGGTGGACTTGCGCGGCACCCGCTCGCCGTGCGCCGCCACGTCGCGCACCATGTCGGCCGACAGCGGCGGGCAGATGACCGCCGTGCATTCCGGCGGACCCGGCGGCCGCGCGCAGGGCCTCGCCGGAGTCATGGTGGATCTCGACGTGCTGCTCGTCATCCTTGATCTGCCACAGCCGGCCGAGCAGCAGTTCCTGCATGACGGCGGCGGACAGCGCCCGCCACCGGGCGCTGCGGTCGGGCATCGCGTCCTTCACCGCCTCCGGGTCCGGATCGGTGAGCAGGTAGAACTCCTGCGCCGCCGCGCGACCAGGAACGCCATGTCCCGCTCGCCGGCGTCCCGCAGGGCGGCCAGCGCCTCCGGCCCGGTCACCCCGGGCAGCGCCCGCACCGTAAACGCCGGTTCCGCCAGCCGCGCGGCCGTCGCCGGGCACAGCCCGGGGACCACCCGGTGGATGGCGCCGATCCGCGGCGGGAACGCGGTCGAGTCCACCAGCAGGGCCAGCCCCGCGTCCCAGGGCCCGCGGCCCGGCCCCGGCCGTCCGCTTGCGCGCCTGCAACTGGAGGTAGGCCGCGTAGCGGTGGTGCCCGTCCGCGATGAGGGCCTGGTGAGTCGCCAGATCCGCGGCGATCGCCGCCTGCTCGCGCTGGATCGGTCACGCGCCCAGAGCCGGTGCCAGATCCCGTCCTCGGTGTGCAGGGCGACCAGTGGCTCACCGCGCATCACCTGCCCGGTGACTCTGCGCCGTGCGCGGGCCACCGGCTGACCCGTTCCCGTCGTAGAGCAGGAAGATCGGTTCCAGGTTGGCCCCGGTCGCCTCCATGAGCTGGCGGCGCCCGGCGACCGGCCCCGGGATCACGTCCTCGTGCGGGAGCACGGGCCCGGCACCCAGCGGTGCCAGCCGCAGCGCCCCGATCAGCCCGCGCTGGAGGACATGACCGCCCGGCAGGCTCTGCTCGTAGACGTACAGGGCCGGAACGGGGTCGGGCACCAGGATGCCCTCGTCCTGCCAGTCCCGCAGCATCCGGGCCGCGTCGGCGTAGCCGGGCTCGGTGCTGGCGCCGTTGCCCGCCGTCCGGGGATTATGCACATCCTGGCGGGGCAGGATCAAACGGACAATGTTGTGCGGATCGGAGGCCAGCAAATGGTCTTCGGTGTCATGGGCAATCACGTCATACGGTGGAGAGGTGACCTCCGCGAGGCCGCTCACCCGGTCCTGCGCATAACGCAGCCCGCGGAACGGCGCCAGCGCGAGGCCGGCTGCGGGCTGCCGCGCCGGACGGAAGGATCTGCACATATGTCAGAAGCACTGCACGGCGACCACGATTCCCGACCCGGCGAAAATCCCCAGGCCAGCTCCGGCCAATGGACCCCGGAAGCGGCCGCCGCCGGGGATGCGGGGGATGCGGGGGCCGGGGAAGGCCACCCGGACCAGGAGCCCCCACGAGCCGACGGCGGTCATCAGGGCCCCGGGGGCGACAGTTACACGTGGTACCGTCGGGGGCTCGATCTGCTGAACCGGGGCAGCCCCGCCGCGGCCGCTGAACTACTGGAACGCGCCGCGGCGGCCGAGCCGGGCGCACGCAGCATCCGCGAGGCCCTGGCCAGGGCACAGTTCGACGCCGGCCGGTACGCGCAGGCGGCGGACAACTTCCGCCAGAACGTGGAGGCAATCCCGAGTGACGACTACGCGCACTTCGGCCTCGGCCTTGCCCTCGCACGCGGCGGGAATCCAGCCGCCGCCGCGGAGCACCTCGCGCTGGCCGCTGCCATGCGCCCGGACCTGGCGCACTACACCGAGGCGCTGCGCGGTGTCCGGGCCACGCTGGCGGCCCGCACGCAGGCCCGGTCCGGCGCATCGCCCGCGCCCGCCCCGGACGGCGACGAGCCTTCGTGACCAGCATGACCGGGCCCATGGCGGGTGAACCGTCGCCGCGGGGCGCGGCGGCGCAGCCGGGAGACGGCCCGCCCGCCGGTGGCCACGTGCCGCCCAGCAATGACATGCCGCTGCGCGGTGCCAGCGAACCGCTCGCCGCGCTGTACGACGTGGCCCTGCTCGACCTCGACGGGGTCGTCTATCTCAGCGGTTCCCCCATCCCGGGGGCCGCCGAGGCGCTGGCCAAGGCGGCCGCGTCCGGCATGCGGCTCGCGTTCGTGACCAACAACGCCTCCCGTACCCCCTCGGCGATCGCGGCCCAGCTCACCGGGCTGGGCGTGCCCGGCCAGGGTGGACGACGTCATCACCTCGGCCCAGGCCGCGGCGCGGCTGGCGGCCGAGCACCTGCCCGCCGGGGTACCGGTGCTCGTGGTCGGCGGCATGGGCCTGCGGGTCGCGGTGCGGGAGCGGGGGTTCCGCCCGGTGACCACCGCGGCCGACCACCCGGCCGCGGTAATCCAGGGTTACGCGCCGGACCTGAGCTACTCGCTGCTGGCCGAGGGCGGGCTCGCGGTCGCCGCCGGGGCCCTGTTCATCGCCTCGAACGCGGATTCCACGCTGCCCACGCCCGCGCGGCCGGCAGCCCGGCAACGGATCCCTCATCCAGGTGATCGCCACCGCCACCGGGCGGTGCGCCGCTCGATCGCCGGGAAGCCGGAGCCCCCGCTGCACGCCGAGGCGGTGGCCCGCAGCGGGGCACGGCACCCGCTGGTCGTCGGGGACCGGCTGGACACCGACATCGAGAGCGCCGTCCGGTCCGGCGCCGACAGCCTGCTGGTGCTGACCGGGGTGACCCGGCCGCTCGACGTCGTGCTGGCCCCGGCCAGGCACCGGCCCACGTACCTGGCCGAAGGCCTGGCCGGGCTGCTCGGCCCGCACCCCGAGGTGACCGTCGCCGGCGGCACCTTCGCCTGCGGTGGCTGGCATGCCACCGTGGACGGCGGCCAGGCCACGGTGACGGGCTCCGGTGCCGCGATCGACGGCCTGCGCGCGCTCTGCGCCGCCGCCTGGTCCGCGGGTGAGGTGAGCGAACAGGCCGTCGCGGCCGCCCTGCCCCGGCTGGGCCTGCCCGGCCCGCTCAGCTAGGCCGCCGCCCGGCTCGTCCGCCGCCCGGCTGGTCCGCCGCGCGGCACAAGCCGGGCGTGGGCCCTGCTGGCTGGCGTTGAGCAGCCGTGGCGGCGGCGATGGCGCGCAGGTGCCCGGCAGCAACGGGCTTGGCGTGCAGGCGGCGGCGCCGGGGCTGGTGAGGTGCTTGATGGCAGCCGTTCCGCCGCAGATACCAGCTCCGGACCCGGCCGTCCGGGCCGGGCCAGATCCCCCGGCGGGCTGGTCCGGTACGGCCGGGCAGGCCGAGGGTCGCCCCTCGGCGTACGCCCCAGGGTGGATGCGAATCAGCGCCTCGGCTGACGCGCCAGGCCCACCCGCCCCGGAAGACTGAACTCACATGGCGGACGGGCATGGCGCCCGCGCCCGAGGAAGGAACAGTGATGATCGAGGCACGGGGCCTCACCAAACGATTTGGCGACAAGCTGGCCGTGGACCAGTTGACCTTCACCGTCGAGCCCGGGAGGATCACCGGCTTCCTCGGCCCGAACGGGGCTGGCAAGACGACGACGATGCGGCTGATCCTCGGCCTGGACCGGCCCACCCGCGGCTCGGTCACGGTGCACGGCAAGGAGTTCGGCCGCCTCGCCTATCCGATGCACGAGATCGGCGCGCTGCTGGACGCCAAGGCCGTGCACGGCGGTCGTAGCGCATACAACCACCTGCTGTGCCTGGCGCAGACCAACGGCATTCCGCGTACGCCGCGTCGGCGAGGTGCTTGAGCTCGTCGGGCTGACCGAGGTGGCCGGAAAGCGCTCCAAGGGGTTCTCGCTCGGCATGGGCCAGCGGCTCGGCATCGCCGCGGCGCTGCTCGGCGACCCGGCCATCCTCATGTTCGACGAGCCGGTCAACGGCCTGGACCCCGAGGGGATCCTGTGGATCCGCAACCTCATGAAGGCGCTCGCCGCCGAGGGGCGCACCATCTTCGTGTCCAGCCACCTGATGTCGGAGATGGAGAACACCGCCGACCACCTGCTGGTCATCGGCCGGGGCCGGCTGATCGCCGACTGCAGCGTGGCCGAGTTCATCGAGCGCAACTCGGTCCAGTCGGTACGGATCCGTACGCCCAAGCCCGAGGTGCTGGCCAACCTCATCGCCGTCGCCGGCGGGACCGCCACGCCCGGGCGCGGCGGCGCGCTGGTGGCGCACGGGCTGCCGGTGGACCAGATCGGCGACCTGGCCTTCGAGAACGGCATCCGGCTGCACGAGCTGGCCCCCGCGCAGGCCTCGCTGGAGGAGGCGTTCATGGAGCTGACCGCGGACAGCGTGGAGTTCCAGGCGCGGACGCCCGGGCCAGCCGCGCCGCCCGGACGCGGCCGACGCTGCACAGACGGGGGTGGCCTGACATGGCAGACGACACAGATAGCCGCCGGTCGCCCGGCAGCGCCTGCTGCCGCCGGAGACCGGCCGGGCCGGCTTCGCGGACGCGCTGCGGTCGGAGTTCACCAAGATCCGGTCGACCCGCTCCACCTACTGGACGCTGCTCGCCCTGATCGTGGTCACGCGTCGGGATCGGCGCGCTGGCCAGCGCCGGGGCCGCGTCGCACCCACGGGGCCATCGGGCCCGGCTTCGACGCCACCCAGCAGAGCCTGGGCGGCCTGTACGTGGGCCAGCTGGTCATCGCGGTGCTGGGCGCGCTGACCATCACCTCCGAGTACTCGACCGGGATGATCCGCACCTCGCTGGCGGTGCAGCCGCGCCGCGGCGTCGTGTTCGCCGCCAAGGCCGTGGTGTTCGCGGCGGTCACGCTGGTCACCGGGCTGGTCGCGTCGTTCGGGTCGTTCTTCGTCGGCCAGGCGATGCATGTCCAGCCATCACCTGTCGGTCACGCTCGGCGACCCGAACGTGCTGCGCGCCGTGATCGGCGGCGCCCTGTTCCTGACCGCATGCGGCATGCTCGCCTACGGCCTCGGGGCCGCTGCTGCGGCACACCGCCGGTGCCATCACCGCCGCCATCGGGCTGCTGTTCGTGCTGACCGTGCTGGTCCAGTTCCTGCCGCAGTCCTGGCAGAACGGCGTGGACAAGTGGATGCCGGCGCTGGCGGGCAGCCAGATCTGGGCGACCAAGCCGGGCCAGGGCGGGACGCACCAGTTCCCGGCCTGGGGCGGGTTCGCGGTGCTGGCCGGCTACGCGGTGGTCGCGATCATCGCCGGGCTGATCCTGTTCCGCACCCGCGACGCCTGACAAGAACGCCAGGAGCCCCGGTGCCAGGTGGTGTTCATGGGCACCGGGGCTTTCTGGTGCGCGGCGGGACCGGGGCACCGGGGGGCGGCGTATGGCAGCGAAATTCAGGACTGGCAGTGCGGGCACCAGAAGGTGACCCGGGCCTCGGGATCGCGGCCCTGGTCGGCGGAGCGGACCGGCGTGCCGCAGCGGCGGCACGGCCGCCCGGCCCGGCCGTAGACCCAGGTCTCCTCGCCGCGCCGCCGCGAGCCCGTGGTCACCTGGCCGAACCGTTCCTTGTTCGCGTCGAGCAGCCGCTGGGCAAGGCCGACGAGCGCGGCAAGGTCGGTGACCTCGCCCACCGGGCGCCAGGGATCGACCCCGCGCAGGAACAGCGTCTCGGCCTTGTAGATGTTGCCGATGCCGGCCAGGTTGCGCTGGTCGAGCAGCGCCTCGCCGACCGGCCGGGCCGGGTCCGCGCGCAGCCGGCGTTCCGCCTCCGCCGGGTCCCAGCCCGGGCCGAGCAGGTCGGGGCCGAGGTGGCCGACCGCGGTGTGCTCGGCGGCGGTGGGCAGGACTTCCACGACGCCCAGCAGGTAGCCGACCGCCTGCCACTGGTCGTTGGCGAGGATCAGCCTGATCCGGTGGCCGCCGACGGCCCGCTCGGCGGCGGGGCGGACCCGCCAGGAGCCGTCCATGCGCAGATGGGTGTGCACCGTGACACCGGCGTCGGTCCTGGTCAGCAGGTGCTTCCCGCGGGAGGCTGTCTCGGTCACCGTCTGGCCGGTGAGGTCGGCCGTCGCGAACCGGGGCACCCGGAAGTCGGAGCGGGTCAGCACCCGCCCGGCCAGTGCCCCGTGCAGTTGCCGCGCGGTGAGCCACACCGCGTCTCCCTCAGGCACGCCCGCCAGCCTACGGCCGCCGGACTTACACCCAGCCCCGCCCGCGCCCCGGGAGCCGCCCGCGCCCCAGGGGGCCGCCCGCGCCCCGGCGGGCCGCCCGCGCCTGGGGGCGGGCGCCCGGGAGTTGCCCGCGCCCCGGGGGAGCCCGCCCGCGGCCCCGGGGGGAGTCGTTAGTGATGAATGTGACGTTCATGAGCATAGAAAGTGATGATTGCTACGTTCATCACTAATGCTGGGCGGAACTTTCGCTGGGTTCCGAGAGGATCCGGTCATGCCACGGAGGGCTCAGTACGACGAGCGCGCATTCACGGCCCTGGTGCGTAAGCAGCACGGGGTCATCGGCCGTGACCAGGCGATGGCCTGCGGCGTCGGCCGGCCGACTCTCAACTACCGTGGGCGCGCTGGTGGCCCGTGGCCAGCGCTGTTGCCCGGCGTCTACCTGACCCACACCGGTGCCGCCACCGACGACCAGCGGGATATGGCGGCACTGCTGTATGCCGGGCCACGAGGCGTGCTCACCGGGGCCGCTGCCTTACGCCGGCACGGCATCGTGAACGCGTCCGCGGAAGCCGTGGACGTTGTGGTTCCCGGGGACGTCCGCCGGGTCGATGCCGGGTTTGTCCGGTTACACCGGACCGTGCGGTTACCGAGGGGGTGCTGTGTCGCCGGGGAGATCCGCTACGCGCTGCCGCCGCGGGCCGTGGCCGATGCCGCGCGCTGGCTGACGGACCTCGGCGAGGTGCGCGCGGTGGTTGCCGGGGCGGTGCAGCGCCGCCTTTGCCCGGTCGAGAGCCTGGTGGAAGAACTGCAGCAGGGGCCGAAGCAGGGATCGGCCCTGCTCCGCCGTGCCCTGGCGGAGGTTGGCGACGGGGTCCGCTCCGCCGCCGAGGGGCAGTTGCACGCGCTGATCAAGCGCGCCGGGCTGCCGATGCCGATGTTCAACGCGCGGCTGTTCGCAGGCCGGGACTTCCTGGCGGTGCCCGACTGCTGGTGGCCGGACGCCGGGGTGGCGGCCGAGGTGGATTCCCGTGAGTGGCACCTTTCGCCACGGGACTGGCAGACCACCCTCGCCCGGCAGGCGCGCATGGCGGCGGCCGGCATCATCGTGCTGCATTTCCCGCCGAGCAGGATCTACGCGGAACGGCAGGAGGTGATAGCCGAGATCCGCAGCGCACTGGCCGCCGGCCGGGCCGGCCGCTGCCCCAGGTACGCGCCCTGCCGGCCCGTTGACCACGGCCGAGCGTGGTACGGCGTCAGAGGACCTTGCGGAGGCGGAGCAGATCCCAGATGCTGGCCTCCACCTTGAGGCGGCCGGTCAGCCAGGCACGGGCGATGCTGGCGGGGTCGTCGGCGATGGCGATCAGGTCGTCGCTCTTGGCGGTGAACCGGACCTGGGCCGGCGCCTCGGACCCGTTCGCCACCAGGACCGGTGTCGCACCGTCGGGGCCGATCCTGGTCAGGAAGGTCACCCCGAGGTCGGAGACCTTGCAGCTGATCATGCGGTCCACCAGGTGGGCCTGGCGGTCCGCATCGTCCATCTCGGCGATCCGGCCGGTGAGACGTTCCAGCGCTTGACGGCATTCCTCGGCGGTAGCCATGAAACACCTCATTTCCCCCTGCCACCTCTATAGGCAAGGTGGCCCCAAGTTTAAGTACGCCGCGGTGGCTGGCGGGGCAGGGGCGCGCTCACGGCGCAGACTCGCCGGTTTCGCGAGTGCGTGGAAGGCCCGGCTCGTCCCTGCCGGACGGTAGCGTTTCTCCTGGGGCGGCGCCAGGGCCGGGAGGGTCAGAGGAAAGAGAGGACAATGGGACTTCCGCCGGGGGAAATCGCGCCGGGCGGCGCGGACGAGCGGGGCAGCACCGAGGATGCGGGTGCGCCGGCTGCTCCGTGGCGGCCGGTGGTGCCGCGCGCGCGGCCTGCCACGGGCGACCCGCGGGTGGACGAGGCCGTCGCGCGGCTCGACGATCTGGCCGGGCTGCCGCTGGCTGAGCATCTGGCGGTTTTCGAGTATGTCCACGAGCGGCTGACGGAGGCGCTTGGTGACCTTGAGGTGCACGCTCCGGCGGGCGCGGGTGACCAGTCGCATGCTTCCGGCGCGCCCGGCGGCTGAAGGGCACCGTGGTCACCGTATGGGCACCCGCAGAAGGCTGGACGCAGAGCTGGTGAGGAGGGGGCTCGCCCGGTCCCGCGAGCATGCCGCCAGCCTGGTCACGTCCCGGCGGGTGCTGGTGGCCGGCCAGGCTGCCGCCAAGCCTGCTACCCAGGTGGACACGGCTGACCCGATCACGGTCACCGAGCCGGCCGGGCCGGACTACGCGTCCCGTGGCGGGCACAAGCTCGCGGGCGCGCTCGCCGCCTTCGGCGAACTGCGGGTGGCGGGCCGCCGGTGCCTGGACGCGGGCGCCTCCACCGGGGGCTTCACCGACGTCCTGCTCCGCGCCGGCGCGGCCCATGTCGTCGCGGTGGACGTGGGATACGGCCAGCTGGCCTGGGCGTTGCGGACCGACGAGCGGGTCACCGTGCTGGACCGGGTCAACGTCCGCCAGTTGCAGCCGGAGCAGGTCGCTCCCGCCCCGGACCTTGTCACCGCCGACCTCTCGTTCATCTCGCTCGGCCTGGTGCTGCCGGCGCTGATCGCCTGCGCCAGCCCCGGTCGCCGACTTCCTGCTGCTCGTCAAGCCGCAGTTCGAGGTGGGCAAGGACCGGGTGGGCGCCGGGGGCGTGGTACGGGACCCGGAACTGCGCCGCGGTGCCGTCGCCGGCGGTGGCCGCGGCCGCGCGGCCCTGGGGCTCGGCGTGGCGGGTGTGGTGGCCAGCCCGCTGCCCGGGCCGTCCGGCAACGTGGAGTACTTCCTCTGGCTGCGCCGGGGCGCGCCGCCGCTGCGCGACAGCGAACTCCGGCAGGCGATCGAGGAGGGACCGCAGTGAAGCGCACCGTTCTCGTCGTGGCCCACACCGGGCGGCCCGCGGCGGTGCGCAACGCCCGCCTCGTGGCGGACCGGCTCACCGCCGCCGGGATCAACGTGCGCGTCCTCGCCCCCGAGGCCGCCGACCTGCAGTGCGCGGGCGCGGACGTCGTTCCCGCCACGCCCGCCGCGGCGGCCGACGCCGAGATGGTGATCGTCCTGGGCGGCGACGGCACGCTGCTGCGCGCCGCCGAGATCGCCAGGCCTGCCGGGGCCCCGCTGCTCGGCGTCAACCTCGGCCACGTGGGCTTCCTCGCCGAGACCGAGCCGGACGACCTGGCCGGTGCCGTCGACCAGGTGGCCGAGCACACGCTACTCGGTGGAAGAGCGGATGACCATCGACGTGACGGTGCGGCACAACGGCACCGCGACGGGCACCTGGGCGCTGAACGAGGCGAGCGTGGAGAAGGTGGCCAGGGAGCGGATGATCGAGGTGGTCACCGAGATCGACGGCCGCCCGCTGTCCCGCTGGGCCTGTGACGGCGTGGTGTGCGCCACGCCCACCGGATCCACCGCGTACGCCTACTCGGCGGGCGGGCCTATCGTGTGGCCAGAGGTGGAGGCGTTGCTGATGGTTCCGATCAGCGCGCACGCCCTGTTCGCCGGGCCCATGGTCGTCTCGCCGCGGTCGATGCTCGCCGTGGAATTCCTGGGCTCGTCGGCGGGTCCGAACCAGGCAGTCAAGGGTGTTTTGTGGTGCGATGGCCGGAGGAGCATCGACCTCGCGCCCGGGGCGCGGGTGGAGGTGCGCCGCGGAGCCAAGCCGGTGCGGCTGGCCCGGCTGCGCGGCGGAGTGAACGGCCATGACCTGGCGGCCCCGTTCACGTTCACCGACCGCCTGGTGGCCAAGTTCGGCCTCCCGGTGAGCGGCTGGCGCGGGCGGCGCGACCGGGGTTCGGGGCGAGACGGGAAGGAGGAGTCCGCCCGCCGATGCTTGAGGAAGTGCGGATCACCGGCCTTGGCGTGATCGAGGATGCCGTCCTGGAGTTCTCGTCTGGGTTCACCGTGGTGACCGGCGAGACCGGGGCGGGCAAGACCATGGTCGTCACCGGGCTCGGCCTGATGTTCGGCGGCCGGGCCGACCCGGCGCGGGTCCGCCCCGGCGCGGACCGGGCCACCGTCGAAGGCCGCCTGCGGATCGAGCCGGACGGGCACGTCGCGCAGCAGGTCACCGAGGCGGGAGGCGAGCTTGACGACGACGGCCGCACGCTGATCGTGAGCCGTTCGGTGTCGGCCGAGGGCCGGTCGCGGGCCTACGCCGGCGGCCGTGCCGTTCCGGTGGGACTGCTCACCTATCTCGCCGCCGACCTGGTCGCCGTGCACGGCCAGGCGGATCAGCAGCAACTGCTGCGCACCGCGCAGCAGCGGCAGGCGCTCGATGAGTTCGCCGGCCCGGCGCTCACCTCCATCCTGGCCGACTATCAGCGCGCCTACGCCAGGCACCGGGAGGTGCAGGCCGAGCTGGCCGAGCTGACCACGCGGGCGCGGGAGCGGGCGGCCGAGGCGGAGGACCTGCGCCGGGCGCTGGAGGAGATCGAGCGGGCCGAGCCGGTCGCCGGCGAGGACATCGCGCTGCTGGCCGAGGAGGAACGGCTCGGCCACGCCGACGCGCTGCACGCCGCGGCGACCACCGCGCACGGCGCCCTGCAAGGTGACCCGTCCGACGGGTCCTACCGGGAGGGTTCCGACGCGGTCACCCTGCTCAGCCTGGCGCGCCTGGCGCTGGACGGCGTCGCCGCGCACGACCCGGATCTGGCCGCCCTGGCCGGCCGCCTGTCCGAGGCCGCCTACGTCATCACCGACGTCGCCGCTGAACTGGCCTCCTACATGGAGTCGCTGGACAGCGACCCGGCACGGCTGGCCGCGGTGCAGGAGCGCCGGGCCGAGCTGACCAGGCTCATCCGCACCTATGGCGGCCGGGTCGCGGTGGCGGCGGCACCGGGAACCGGTCAGCCCGGGGATGGCCCGGATCTCCCGGCGCAGGAAGGCGCGGGACCGGTGGGGGAGGCCGGGCCGGGGGAAGGGGCCACCGGG
The DNA here is from genome assembly GCA_963725125.1 of uncultured Actinomycetes bacterium. Lineage (GTDB taxonomy): Bacteria > Actinomycetota > Actinomycetes > Streptosporangiales > Streptosporangiaceae > DASXKD01. The sequence goes on along the minus strand of CAVRXW010000013.1, from coordinate 123,199 downwards.
CCAGCGCCGGGCGTCCCAGCCGTGCCCGGGCTGGCGTCGGTGCTCGCCTGGGCCCAGCAGGCGCAGCGCAGGCTCACCGAGATCTCCGGGGACGACGACCGGATCGGCGTGCTCGGCGCCGAGGAGGCCCGGCTCGCCGGGGCGGTCCGCGACCTCGGCGGGAAGCTGACCTCGTTGCGCAAGGAGGCGGCGGAACGGTTCGCGGCCGCCGTCACCGGGGAACTTTCCGCCCTGGCCATGCCGCACGCGAGGATCACCGTGGCGGTCATGCCGCGGGACGAGTACGGCCCGCACGGCGCGGACGAGGTGGAGATCAGGCTCGCCGCCCACCAGGGCGCGCCCGCGCTGTCGCTGGCCAAGGGAGCCTCGGGCGGTGAGCTGTCCCGGGTGATGCTTGCCATCGAGGTCGTCTTCGCCGGTGCCGACCCGGTGCCGACGTTCGTGTTCGACGAGGTGGACGCGGGCGTGGGCGGGAAGGCCGCGGTGGAGATCGGGCGGCGGCTGGCCAGGCTGGCCCGCCGCGCCCAGGTGATCGTGGTCACCCACCTGCCCCAGGTTGCCGCGTTCGCGGACACCCACCTGGTGGTCGAGAAGGCGAGCGACGGCTCGGTGATCAGCAGCGGCATCACCCTGCTGGACGACGCCGGCCGGGTGCGGGAACTGTCCCGGATGCTGGCCGGGCTGGAGGATTCCGAACACGGCCAGGCGCACGCGGGTGAACTGCTCGCCGCCGCGGGAGCGGAGCGCGCCAGCCAGGCCGCGGCCCCGGGCAGCTGAGGCGCGGATTCCGCGTGGCGCCAGATCGGCCGCCAGGTGCGGGAGGCCGCTGGCCTTCGCGGCTCGCCCGGTGTTACGTTCCGGATTAGTCAAACACGCTCACGCCGGGTGCGGTGGCACCGGCAGGAGGCGATGGCAATGACCGGTCGACGGGCATCGCGGGCCTGGCGGGCCTCGCGTTACGGAGCGGCGTTTCTGGCGGCCGGTGTGGCCGTGGCCATGGCGGTCCCCGCCTCCGGTTCGGCCCGGGCGAGCGGCGGGGCCGACTGGCCCCAGTTCCACTTCAACGCCGCGCGCTCCGGTGTGACGCCCGAGACCACCATCGGCATGGGCAACGTCTCGATGCTCACCACCTCGTGGACCGCGGCGCTGGGTGCGGCCAGCTACACCTCGCCCGCGGTCGTGCAGGACAGCGCGGGAACGGACCTGGTTTACGCCGGCGACGCGTCCGGCGGGTTCTTCGCCCACAACGCGGCCACCGGCGCACCGGTGTGGTCGGTCAGCCTCGGCACCAAGCCCATCCAAGGCTCGCCCGCGGTGTACAAGGGGACGCTCTACATAGACACCAACGCCGGGACGCTCTACGCGCTGAACGCCGTCACCGGGGCCAAGCGGTGCTCGATCGCCCTGACCGGCGGCGTCACCGAGACCTCGCCCGCGGCCGTCGCCGCGCCCGACGGCTCGGGAGCGCTGGTGCTCCTGGGCGGGCTGGGGAAGAAGGAGTGGGCGGTCTACGGCGCCGGCAACACCCACGGGCAGTGCAAGGTGGACTGGACCTTCACCACCGCCACCTTCCCGGGAAGCTGGGCGCCGCCGGGTTACGGCACCGACGCGCAGGGGCGCCACGTGGTCGTGTTCGGCAGCAAGGACACCGATGACTCGGTGTACAGCGTGAACGTGGCGACCGGTCAGATGATCTGGCGGCACCAGACCTCGGCCCAGAGCGAGCAGGACGTCGGCGGCGGTGCGGTGATCTCCGCGCCGGGCGTCAACGGGTTCGCCGACGGCGCCGTCTACATCGAGGGCAAGGACGGCGTGGTGTACGCGCTCGACCTGACCACCGGCGCGGTGCTGTGGACGTTCACGGCCGGCAGCCCCGGCCTGTCGGCGTCGGCGGGTGCCCTGGCCGGCAACACCCTGGTGATCGGCTCGGTCAACGGGGTGTACGGGCTCAACGCGACCACCGGGGCGATGCTGTGGCACGCGCTGAGCGGCATCGTGGTCGCCTCGCCCGCGATCAGCGGCGCCTCGGGCAGTCAGGTCGCGTTCATCGGGGGCATCAGGGGCAACCTCGTCGCGCTTTCGGTCGCCACCGGGGCCAAGCTGTGGACCGCGCCGGGAACGTCGGCCGGTTACTACGCCTCGCCGGCCGTATCCCGGGGACGCGTGCTCGACGTCGACCTGAGCGGCACGCTCACCGCCTACGCCCTGCCCGCGGCGGCCCGCGGCTAGCGCACTTCCCCGGCGGGGCAGCGGCGCTCCGCGCTGCCCGGCAGGTGGCGCCCCGGCGCGCTCCCCAGGGAGTGTCCCGGCGGGCGGATAACGGCTCCCGGGCCGCGTGGCAACCGGGCTGGCGTCGTTCCGTCCCCCGTTCTGGCAGGATGGAAACCGATGATGGCCCAGTTTCTGAAGCGTCCCATCACGCAGCGGACCAGGACAGAGGACCTGCCGGGCGTGACTGGGCCTGCCCGGCTGGACCGCCGCACCAAGAACCTCACCAAGCGGCTCGCACCCGGTGACATCGCCATCATCGACCACGAGGACCTGGACCGGGTCAGCGCCGACGCGCTGCGGCACCGGCAGGTGGCGGCCGTGGTGAACGCGGCCGCCAGCATCAGCGGGCGGTACCCCAACCACGGGCCGCAACTGCTGGTGGAGGCGGGCATCCCGCTGCTCGACGCGGTGGGCCCCGAGGTGTTCCGCCTGGTGTCCGAGAAGAAGACCGTCCGCCTGCACGGAGAGACCCTCTACCTGGGCGAGGAGGCCGTCGCGAAGGGCCGCCTGATGACCGCCGCGTCGGTGCAGGCGGCCATGGCCGAGGCCAAGGCCGGGGTCGCCGCCCAGCTTCAGGCGTTCGTCGCGAACACCCTGGAGTACGTGACCAAGGAAGGCGGCCTCCTGCTCGACGGCATCACCGTGCCGGACCTGCGCACCCGGGTCGAGGGCAGGCACGTGCTCGTCGTCGTGCGGGGTCACCACCACCGGGAGGACCTGGCGACGCTGCGGTCCTACATCCGCGAGTTCAAGCCGCTGATGATGGCCGTGGACGGTGGCGCGGACGCGCTCCTCGAAGCCGGGTACCGGCCGCACATCATCGTCGGCGACATGGACTCGGTGTCCGACCGCGGGCTCGCGTGCGGCGCGGAGCTTGTCGTGCACGCCTACCCCGACGGCCACGCCCCGGGGCTGGCCCGCGTCGAGAGCCTCGGGCTGCCCGCCGTCGTCTGCCCGGCGCAGGGCACCAGTGAGGACGTGGCCCTGCTGCTCGCCGACGAGAAGGGCGCCTCCCTGATCGTCGCGGTGGGCACGCACAACACCCTGGACGAATTCCTGGACAAGGGGAGGGCAGGGTTCTCCAGCACGTTCCTCACCCGGCTGCGGGTGGGGGGCAAACTCGTCGACGCCAAGGGCGTCAGCCGGCTCTACCGGCCGCGGGTGTCCGGCTGGGCGCTGATTTCGCTGGTGCTGGCCGCGTCGGCCACGGTACTGATCGTCCTCGCGTACTCTCGCACAGGCCAGATATTCCTCCGGTACCTGAGCACACAGTGGGACGTGGTCAGGTACTGGCTGTCCGGATTGTTCTGATGATCGATTTCCGCTATCACCTCGTTTCCATCGTCGCGATCTTCCTGGCGCTGAGCCTCGGCCTGCTGCTGGGATCGACCGAGCTGAAGCCCTATGTGCAGCGCGGCCTGAACGCGGTGTCGAAGACCGAGCACAACCAGATCGAATCGCTGCTCGGCGAGAAGCAGCAGTTCCTGGGCCAGATCAGCAGCAATAACCAGTTCGCGCTCGCCAACGCCCCGGCGATGCTGCACGACGTGCTGGCCGGCCAGCACGTCGTGCTCGTGCTGGCACCCGGTGCGCCCGGCTCGGTGGCCAGCGGGGTCGCCCAGGCCGTGCAGACCGCGGGGGCGACGGTGACCGGCCAGCTGCAGCTGCAGACCGCGTTCTTCGACACCAGCGCCGCCGTCGAGCCAGAAGCTCAGCCAGGTCGCCGAGCAGTACGCCGCAGCCCGCCGGGCTGACCCTGGCCGGGACGGCCCAGGCCCAGGCCAGCGAACTGCTCGCCCACGTGATCCTGACCAGGGACGGGCCCGGCCAGCCGCTCCCCGGCGCACGGGACCGGTGAGCGCGCAGACCGTGCAACGGCGCTCGCCGGCGCGGGTTTCCTCACCAAGAGCGGGCATCCCTGGGACCGTGCCACGCTGGCTGTCGTGATCATTCCCGGCCACCCCGCCGTCCATCGATGACACCAACGCGCGAGAGCCAGGCAGCTGGTCACCCTGGCCGAGCAGCTGAACCTGGCCGGCCTGGGCACGGTCGTGGCCGGGACCGTCGCCGGCTCCGGGCCGGGCAGTGCCATCGACGTGATGCGCGCGGGCGGCCGGGCCGGGCACCTGTCCAGCGTGGACAATGCCGACTACGCCGATCGGCCAGATGTCGTGGTCGCCCAGGCGCTGGACGACGGAGCACGGCAAGAGCGGCAGCTACGGCGTGACCGCGACCGCGAGCGCCGCCGGGCCGAGCCCGCCCCCGAGTCCCGCGCCGACCGTGTCGCCCACCGCGGCGACCCAGGGCGCGGCAAGCAGCCGGGCCAGGGCCGCCCGGCCGCGACCAGGTCGGCGAAGCCATGAGCCCCGGTGCCCGGCGGCCCGGTCGCGCCGCGCCGGCTATGGCCCGGCCGGCCGGACCGCCGGCGGCCGCGCGCTCACCGGAGCGCTCGCGGCGGGCCTGGCCCGGGCCGCCTATGCCGCCTTGTCCCGCCGGCCGCCGGGCGGCGCCGCGACCTGGACCAGGACCAACCATCGGGGCGAGCCAGCTCACCCTGCTGGAGGGTCCCGCGCTGGCCGCGGGCCGCGATCGCGGTATCGGTGCTCGGGCCCGGCCTGCCACCCCGGCTGCGGGCCGCGCTGGCGGTGGCCGGCGCCGGGGCGGCGGCGTTCGGCGGGTACGACGACCTGGCGGGCGAGCGGCAGACCGGCGCGGGTTCCGCGGGCACCTCGGGGCCCTGGCCCGCGGCGAGGTCACCACGGGCGCGGTCAAGCTCGGCGGCATCGGCGCGACCGGGCCTGGTGGCGGCCGCGCTGCTCGGCGGTGGCCCGGCCGACGTCGCCATCAACGCGGGCCTGGTGGCCGGTGGCGCCAACCTGCTGAACCTGTTCGACCTGCGCCCGGGGCGCGCCCTCAAGGTGGCGCTGGCCAGCGGCGCGCTGCTGGCCGCGGCAGACTCGCCGGAGCGGCCCCGGCCGCGACGGGCCGACGCGGGGGCGGGCGCAGGCCGGGGGCGGGCGCGTAGCGCGGGGGCGCGCGCAGCGCGCGGCGGCCAGGCGGTGGCGGCCCCGCTTGGCGCGGCGCTCGCGCTGCTGGGCGAAGACCTGGGCGAACGGGCGATGCTCGGGGACGCGGGCGCCAACGCGCTCGGCGCCCTGCTCGGGGTGGCGGCCGCGGCCAGCCTGCCCCGGCCGGCCCGGGTGGCGCTGCTGGCCAGGTATCGCCGGGCTGACCGCGGCCAGCGAGAAGGTCAGCTTCACCGCCGTCATCGAGCGGACCCCGGCCCTGCGGTGGCTCGACATGCTCGGCCGCCGGCCCGTTCCGGCCGCCCCGGTCCCGGGACGGCCCGACGACCCGCCGCGCCGCGGAACGCCCGGGAGGCCGGAGCACACGGCGGCCGACAGCACCGTCGTGACCGGCCCGCCGGCCTCGGTCACCGAGCCCGGCCCGCTGCGCCAGGCGGGCCGTGGAATCGGGCGTGCCGCGGCGCTCATCGGTGGCATCACCGTGATCGCCCGGGTGGTGGGCTTCGGCCGCCAGCTGGTCTTCGCGCACACGGTCGGCAGCCACTGCCTCGGAACCGCGTACGCCACCGCCAACCAGGTGCCGAACATCATCTACGACATCGTGCTCGGCGGCGCGCTCACCGGCGCGATCGTGCCGGTCCTGGCCGGTGCGGCCGCCCACCGGGCGCAATACCGGCCGGTCGGGAACGGCGCGCCGCTGAACCGCCAGGCGGGGCAGGTCCCGGCGGGGAAGATCCAGGTGGCGAACGGCCGGCCCGGGAGGCGCCCCGGCAGCGAACGGCCACGTGGCGGCCCCGGCCAGGGATCGCACGCCCGAGACAGGCCCGGCCGCGACAGATGCGGCCGGGACCGGGCCGGCCGGGACCCGGCGGCCGGGACCGGGCGGCGGGCAGGGCCAGTCCGCGCACGGGAACGTCCCGGCCGGGCAGGCCCGCAACGGAGGCGGCCGGGGAGCAAGCCGTGGACGCCAGTGCCCGCCAGGGCGCCGACGCCGCGGCCGGCCAGATCGCCTCGGCGCTGCTGACCTGGACGGTCGTCCTGCTCGCCCCGGCCAGCCTGATCATCGCGCTGATCGCGCACCCGCTCGCCTCGGTGCTGCTGGCCGGTGTGCCGCACTGCTCGCAGTCGGCCGTGGTCACGGTCAGCTCGCGCATGCTGGTGGTGTTCGCCCCGCAGATCCTGCTCTACGGCCTGGCCGTGGTGCTCTACGGGATCCTGCAGGCGCACCGCCGGTTCACCGCGCCCGCGCTGGCCCCCGTCGTGTCCAGCATGGTCGTGATCGGCGCCTACCTTGCCTTCGTCCCGCTGTCGGCCGGGAACCGCGGCGGCCTCGCCCGCCTGCCCCTGTCGGCCGAACTGATGCTCTCGGTGGGCACCACGGCCGGCGTCGCCGCCCTCATGCTCACCGCGCTCGGCCCGGCGCTGCGGCTCAGGCTGCGGCTGCGGCCCACGCTGCGCTTCCCGCCGGGGTGGCGCGGCGGGTGCGGGCGCTGGCCGCCGTCGGGTTCGCGACGTTCGTCGCCCAGGACGCCGCCCTGGTGACGGTCATCGTGCTGGCCAACGGGCACCAGGGCGCAGGTGCCGTGGTGCTCTACAACTACGGCTGGCAGATGTTCTTCGTGCCGTACGCGGTGCTGGCGGTACCCATCGCGACCAGCGTGTTTCCCGTTGCTGTCCGCGGCAGCCGACGGGCCGCCTTCGACCGCACCGCCGCCGCGTCGACCCGCGCGGCCATGCTCGTCTCCTGGCTCGGTGCGGCGCTGCTCGCCGGTGCGGCATGGCCGGCTGCGCGGCTGTTCGTGACGCACCCAGAACAGGTGCGCCAGCTGGCGCTGACCTTCATCGCGTTCGCGCCGGGACTTGTCGGCTTACGGGCTCGTCCGCCGCGCTGTCCCGGGTGCTGTTCGCCAGCGGCCGGAACCGGGTGGCCGCCGTCGCGCTGGTCGGCGGCTGGCTCGTGGTCATCGCGGTGGACGTCGCGGCGGTGCCGCTGGTCCACGCCCGCTGGGTGGTGCCGGTGCTCGGCCTTGGCAACACGATCGGCCTGACCTACACGGGGATCGCCCTGCTCGCGGCCGTGCGCGGCACGCGGGGTGCGGCCGCGCTGCGCGGGTCGGCGCGCGCGGCGGGCGCGGGCCTGGCCGGCGCGGTGGCGGGTGGTGCCGCGGGTGCACTGGTCTCGGCCAGCTTCCACGTCTCTGGTTTCATTCCCGAACGCAGCACTCACGGTGCTCGCCTGCGCCTTAGCGCGGCAGCGGTGTTCGGGGTGGCCGCGCTGGTGCTGGACGGCGGCGAAATGCGTGCCCTGGCCGCCAGGGCCGCCGGGAGGCAGGGCCGGTGAGCCGGGATCCGGGGGAGCCGGGCGGTTCGCCGCTGCGGATCGCCTACGTGCTCGGCACCACGGCCGGCGGGACCGGCGCCGCACGTGGCGATGCTGGCGCAGGGGTGCGCGGCGCGCGGGATGCGGTCCGGGTGTTCGGCCGCGGCGACCGGGCGGCGCTACTTCCGGCCAGACGGGCAGCCCGGGCCGGATCGCGGGCGGACGGGCAGGACGGGCCGGATCAGGCCGGGCGGCGGCAGCCGGGCCGGATCAGACCGGGGCCGGTGGGCAGGGCGGGCCCGGCAGGTTCGTGGCGGTGGAGATGGCCGACCGGCCCCGGCCCGCCCGCGATCTGGCCGCGGTACTGCGGCTGCGGCGCCTGCTGCGGGACTGGGCGCCCGATCTCGTGCACGCGCACGGGTTGCGGGCCGGAGCCTTTGCGGCGCTGGCCCAGGCCCGGCTGCCGGTCCCGCTCGTGGTCACCGTGCACAACGCCCCGCCCGCCGCTGGCCCCGCCCGCTTCGTCCATGCCGCACTTGAGCGCCTCACCGCTCGCCGGGCGGCCGCGGTGACCTGGGTCAGCGGCGATCTCGCGGCGCGGATGCGCCGGGCCGGGGCGCGCGACGGCGGGCGGGCGGTGGTCGCGGCTCCCGACGGTGCACCGCCGGGGCCGGGCCAGGTCGCCGTGGCCAGGGAGGACCTCGGCGGCGCTGACCGGCCGGTCGTGTTCGCGGCGGGCAGGCTGGCGGAACAGAAGGGCTTCGCGGTGCTGATCGACGCCGCTGCCCGGTGGCAGGACCGCGACCCGGCCCCGCGGCTGGCGATCGCCGGGGCGGGCCCGCTGGCTGGCGCGCTGGCCGCCCAGGCTCGCGCCGCCGGCGTTCCGGTCCGGTTCCTCGGGCAGCGCAGCGATGTCCCCGCGCTGATGGCGGCCGCCGACGTGGTGGTGGTGCCGAGCCTGTGGGAGGGCCAGCCACTGGTGGTGCAGGAGGCGCTGCGGGCCGGGCGGCCGCTGGTGGCCTCGCGGGTCGGCGGCATCCCCGAACTGACGGGAGAGGATGCGGCCGTGCTGGTCCCGGCGGGGGACGCCGGGGCGCTCGCCGCGGCGATCCTGGCCGTCATCACGGATCCCGGCGCCGCCACCCGGCTGCGGGCGGCGGCTACGGAGCGTGGTGGCGCACTGCTGGACTGCGGAGATGCGGTGGATTCGGTGGTGGCGCTGTATCGCCGGGTGCTGGGCACGATGACCCGGACGAACGGATCAAAAACCCCAAACCGCTCATAACGCGCTAGAACTTACGCTAAGTTACGGATTAGGGTGTAAATCGCTATATTCTTCTACACAACACGTAGTTTCTTAGGAACAGTGGGCGATTCCGCTTGAAATCGAATATAGCGGTGTGATCGTCTATATTCCTGCGGTCACGCCCTAGCTATATGCCTGGTGACCGGGGGGAAATCGTCATGCCGTCGCCGCTTCGCCGGCCGTCACGTTCAGTGAGGGTACCGGGCAGGGCCAGTGGGCCCGTACGGCTGGGACACCAGCCAACGGGCAGCTTGGCCGCGCCCGTCCGCGGGCGGGCGCACGACGACGATGACGAGATGCCGCAGGCACCGCACGGGCCGGCGCTTCCGCCGCACGATGCGGCCGGTGCCAGCCCTGCCGCTGCGGGCCCCGACGACACCAGCCCGGCCGGGGTGAGCCCGGACCAGGCCAGCCCACCCGAGGAGAGCCCGGCTGAGACGAGACCCACCGACGTGACGCCGGCTGACGAGCACTCCCCGGACACCAGTCCGGCCGGGGCGGACCCGGCCGGCGAACACCCCGGCGGCAGCGGGCCGCCGGGGCACATCCGGCCGGGGCGAGCCCGCAGGGCGCAGCGCCGGCCGAGGCGCAGTCTGCGGAGGGGCCGGGTGGGCACCGGCCCGATAAGCATGGCAGAGTCCGGCACCGGCCCGGCTGTCAGTGGTAAGGCGGCTGCGAGTCAGGCGGCCGGGAGCGCGGCGGTCGGGAGCCGGCGGCCGCGAGCCCGGGACCCAGCCGGGCGGAGCGGTCTGAGACCGGCCGGGTGGGTACTGGCCCGATAAGCATGGCGCGAGTCCAGGGCCCGGCAGTCCGGCACGGGCCTGGCTGGTGCCGCGGGGCCGCGAGCAGCGCTCCGCGCGAGCCGCGCAGCGGCCGCCGACAGCCCGGTTCCCGGTGGCCCGGTCTCCGATGGCCCGGTCCCCGTAGCACCCGGTCGGCACCGGCCTGGCCCGCCGCGCGTTCCCGCCCGCCAGGGGCCGCCGCCCAAGCCCACACCGGGCACTCCCGGGACGCCTGCCACCCGGCCTGGTGCCATGCCCGCCGTCCGGCCTGGTGCCGTGCCCGCGACCAGGCCGGCCGCCGGACCACCGGCCAGGCGGCCCGGCGCGGAGCCTTCCTGGGGCGCGGTCGTGGTCACCACGTTCCGGCTGTGGCTGCACCGCCGGATGGCGCGGACCCGGTGGCGCGTGCTGGCCGGGCTCCTGGTGGCGGCAATCTTGTTCGGGGCCGGTGCCATCACGGTCGCCGTGACCCGGCCGGGCACCTCGCCCGGGTCCAGCCCGGGGAGCGGGACCAGCCAGGGGAGCGGGACCGCGCAGGGCGGCACCGGCGCCGCCGCGAGCGGCGGCGGCGCGCTCGTTGCCGTGGCCACGGCCAGGAAGCAGGCCGCTGCCTGGGTGGCCCAGCAGGTCAACCCCGACGAGATCGTCGGCTGTGACCCGATCATGTGCGCGGCGCTCGAAGCGGCCCACCTCCAGGCCAACCGGCTGCTCATGCTCGGGCCGAACCAGCCGGATCCGCTCGGCTCGGAGATCCTGATGGACACCGCGACGCTGCGCAGCCAGTTCGGCAGCCGCCTGACCAGCGTGTACGCCCCGGTCAGCCTGGCAGCCTTCGGCTCGGGCCCGGCGCTCGTCCAGGTCCGCGTGTTCGCGCCGGATGGCGCGCACGCCTACCTGACCCAGTTGGCCGCTGACGTGGCAGCACGCAGGTCGGCCGGCGCGGAGATGGCGCACAATCCCTCGATCCACGCGGCTCCCGCCGCCCGCCGCCAGCTCGCCGCTGGCGAGGTTGACACCCGGTTGATGGAGACGCTGGTAACCCTCGCCTCCAGCCACCCGGTGGACATCATCAGCTTCGGCGCACGCCAGGCCGGTGCCTCTCCCGGGGTGCCGCTGCGATCCGCCGAGATCACCGGGGCACCTGGCCCCGGCAGTACCCCGGCAGCATCCGTTGAGCAGTTGCGCGGCTTCCTTGTCGCGCAGCAGACGACTTATCACCCATCAGTAATCGCCGTGGTGACTACCGCATCACGGCGGACCGTGCTTCGTGTCGGTTATCCGGCGCCCAGCCTGCTTGGCCTCCTGCTCGGCACGCACGGTTAAGACCAAGGAGAACCAGATGAGATTCAGGTCCACGGCGACCCGGGCTCTGGCACCCGTACTGATGTCGGTGCTGGGCCTTGGCGCGCTGGCCTCGGGCGTGGCGATGGCGTCGGTTCCTGCGGCGTCCGCGGCCACGGCCCACCACCACAGCAACACCGGCTGGATCCGGCTTGCGCACCTGTCGCCGAACACCCCCGCGGTAGACGTCTACCTCTACTCGTTCGGCAACTCGCACGCCATGATCGTGCTGCACCACGTTACCTACGGCACCGTCTCCCCGTACGAGAGGGTAGCCGCCGGCGAGTACACCGTCGCGATGCGCCTCAACGGCGCCTCGCCTTCGTCGCAGCCGGTGCTGTCCACCAGCGTGCAGATCGCGGCGGGCGGCGCCTACACGGTCGCGGGCATGGGCCCGGCCAAGGGGCTGCGGCTGCAGGTCCTCAATGACCGGCTGACCACACCGCGGGGCAGGTCGCTGGTGCGGGTCATCCAGGCGTCGCTGCGCTACCAGAAGATCACCGTCATGGCGAACCACCGCACGCTGGCCAAGTCGCTGGACTTCGCGCACGTGACGAACTACGTGAGCACCCCGCCGGGCAGCTTCGACGTGCACTTCGCCGGCATGGGCGCCAAGGGGTCTGCGAACATCTCGCTGACCGCGGGCACGATCCACACGCTGGTGGTGCTGGACTCCTCGAACAAGGGCCTGGAAATCGCCAACCTTGAGGACTCCGCGGGCAGCGCGGTCCTGCCGCAGGGCGGTGCGAACACCGGCCTGGGCGGCACGGCGCCGAAGCCGGCGCCGTCCCCGGTGCTGTGGGTCAGCCTGGTCGGCGCCGGTGCGCTGATCGTCACCGCGGGCGCCTACCGGATGCGCAAGGTGAGGAGCGTCGCCCGTCACGCCCGCTGAACCCCCCGCAGGAGGCCCGGTAACTGGAGGATCCCCCTGGCAGGGGGATCCTCCAGTCGGGCACGCACTGCAACCGTGGTACTTCTGGGATGAGGACACCGAAGACGGCAAGCCCGGCAGGTTCGGCAGGTTCAGCAAGGCCGCTAGGGCCGCGAAGCGTGAGCAGGCCGCCAAGGCGGCCAAGCCCGAGAAAGCCGCCAGGCCCGAGAAAGCGGCTAAGCCCGAGAAAGCGGCTAAGCCCGAGAAAGCGGCTAAGCCCGAGAAAGCGGCTAAGGCCGAGCAGGCCGCTAAGCCCGAGCAGGCCGCCAAGGCCGAGCAGGCCGCCAAGGCCGAGCAGGCCGCCAAGGCCGAGCAGGCCGCCAAGGCCGAGCAGGCCGCCAAGGCCGAGCAGGCCGTGCCGGAGGCCGGCCAGGACAGCGGGCACCGTGGGTCCCGGGCGCGGCTGCTGCGGCGGCCGCTGGCGACCGTCGTGGTCATGGCCGGGCTGCTCGCGGTCGTGGGCGGCACGGTCGGGCTGACCCGGCTGACCGGGCGCCCGGCCGACATCCCGCGCCCGGTGGCCAAGTCTGCCCCGGCGCCGCACGGGATCTTCGCCGCCCCGCCGCAGCCGCACTCCAGCAAGCAGGTCGCCCGGCCGGTGGCGCTGACCATCCCGGCCATCGACGTCAGCACCGCGCTGATAAGGCTCGGCCGGACCCCGCAGGGCACGCTCCAGGTGCCGACCACCACGACCGTGGCGGGCTGGTACACCGGGAGCCCGCGGCCCGGCGAGATCGGCTCGTCGATCATCGCCGGGCACATCGACTCCACCGCCGGGCCCGCCGTCTTCTTCCGGCTGCGCCTGCTCCGCCCGGGCAACCTGGTATACGTGCGGCGCGCCGACCGCACGCTGGCGGTGTTCCGCGTGTACGCCGAGCACATGTACCCCAAGAACGACTTCCCGACCGAGCAGGTCTACGGGCCCGGTCCCGGACGCCGAACTGCGCCTCATCACGTGCGGCGGCGTGTTCGACCCAGCGACCCGCTCCTACCTGAGCAACGTGGTCGTCTACGCCACCCAGATCAGCGTGCGCCAGCCGCGGCACCATCACCACGGCCGGCGCCGCGGTCACCATCCCCGGGCGCGCCACTCCTGAACGTGCGGGCGCTCGGTGCCCAGCGTGGTGTCCTTGCCGTGGCCCGGGTACACCCAGGCGCCATCCGGCAGCGTCCCGAACACCCGCTCCTCCAGGTCGTCCATGAGCTGGCCGAACCGCTTCGGGTCGTGCTCGGTGTTGCCCGGCCCGCCGGGGAACAGGGAGTCGCCGGTGAACAGGTGCGGGGTGTCGGCCAGTTCGCCGCCCGCGTCGTAGCACAGCGCGATGCTGCCCGGCGTGTGCCCGCGCAGGTGGATCACGGAGATCTCCCGCGCGCCCACCGGCACCGTGCCGCCGTGGCTCACCAGCCCGGTGACGGCCACCGGAAGCTCGGGCGCGTCGTCGGGGTGGGCGATCACCGCCGCGCCGGTCGCGGCCTGCACCTCGGCCAGCGCCTGCCAGTGGTCCCAGTGCCGGTGGGTGGTGACGATCCTGCTCAGCGGCCGGCCACCGAGCAGCTCGAGCAGCCGCGGTGCCTCGTTGGCCGCGTCGATCAGCACCAGCTCACCGGTCTGGGTGCATTCGAGCAGGTAGGCATTGTTGTTCATGGGCCCAACGGCGAGCTTGGTCACCTTCAGGCCGGTGATCTCCCGCGCGTCGGGCGGGCCCCCCACGGTCACGTCCCCGGTATAGGCCACGGTCTCTCCTTACGCTTCGCAGTCTTCACTTCTTACCAAACGGCCCATCGTGCAGCCCTATCACCACGGGGGCAACTCTGGCAGCGCGTCCCCGGTGGCCAGGGTCAGGCCTGCTGCCGTCGCCCCGGCCGAGTCAGCCAGGCCAGCAGGTCGGCGGGCGGTCCGTGGATGATCACCGGCGGCGGGCCGGCCTGCTCCGGGCCGATCCGGAACAAGTCCGTGGTGCCCTCCGCCCGGACCAGGCACCGCGGTGCGTCGGCCCGCCCGGCGAAAGACCCGGCGACTCTGGGCAGCGCCTCGCTGAGGAAGTCGTCCGGCCAATCGCCTGGTGCGTAGCCCGCCGCCAGGTCCACGTGGTGGATCTCCACCTCCGACAGGCGCCGCTCGAGCACACGGAGAGCCGGGAATGACGGCCCGTACAACGCGCGGACCTGCGCCGTCCAGGCGTCATCCGGCATGTCCGCCGCCTCGGCGGCGAGCGTGGCCGCCGACTCGCGCACGTCCGCGGCCAGGCTGGCCGCGGGCCGCCCGGCGCCGGCCTCGATGTCCGCGCTGCGGTTCTCGGCGCTGGCATACATGGGGGTCTGCGTGCCGGTCCGTGCCCAGCGCAGCAGGTTGACCATCCCGTCCGCGTTGCGGGCGAGGTGGCTCAGCACGTGCCCGCGGGTCCAGCCCGGCAGCAGCGACGGCTCGCGCGCCTGGGTGTCGGTCATTCCGGTGGCAGTCGCGAGCACGCGATCGGTCGCCGCCGCCAGGCGGTCCAGGGAATGACGGGCCTCGTTCATGCGCTACCCCTTTCGGGCATCGCCGCCAATCCTTGCGCACAGCGTGGCAGGCTGGGCGCAGGGGCTGGTGGTATGAGCATCAGTGCTGGCCCGGGGGCGACCCCCGGAACCCCCGCTGGCCACAAGGCCTCGTGACTTCGTCACGTGACCTTGGGCCGGCCGGGGGACCCCGGAACCCCCGCTGGCCACAAGGCCTCGTGACTTCGTCACGTGACCTTGGGCCTGGCCCGGGAGGCGACCCCTCGGGCCCGATGGGCCGGGGATCTGCGCAAACCTGTTTTGTCAGTGCCCCCGGATACCATGACGTGTCCCCCTGACCGCGGCCGGAACCACCAGAGAGCAGAGCGCTGTGGCTGATCGTCTCGTTGTGCGCGGGGCGCGCGAGCACAACCTCAAGGACGTGTCGCTCGACCTGCCCAGGGACTCGATGATCGTGTTCACCGGGCTGTCCGGCTCCGGCAAGTCCAGCCTGGCGTTCGACACCATCTTCGCCGAGGGCCAGCGCCGGTACGTGGAGTCGCTGTCGGCGTATGCCCGCCAGTTCCTCGGCCAGATGGACAAGCCCGACGTGGACTTCATCGACGGGCTGTCCCCGGCGGTGTCCATCGACCAGAAGGCGGCCAGCCGCAACCCGCGGTCGACCGTCGGGACCATCACCGAGGTCTACGACTACCTGCGGCTGCTGTACGCGCGGGTGGGCAAGCCGCACTGCCCGGTCTGCGGCCGGCCGATCGCCAGGCAGACCCCGCAGCAGATCGTGGACCGGGTGCTCGAGCTCGACGAGGCCACCAGGTTCCAGGTGCTCGCCCCGGTGGTACGCGGGCGCAAGGGCGAGTACACGGAACTGCTCCGCGAACTCCAGATCAAGGGGTTCTCCCGGGCCCGGGTGGACGGCGTGGTGGTGCGCCTGGACGAGGCCGGGAGCAGCCCGACGCCCGCTGCTGAAGAAGTACGAGAAGCACACCATCGAGGTGGTGGTGGACCGGCTGGCGGTCAAGGAGTCCGCGCGGCGCCGGCTGACCGACTCGGTGGAGACCGCGCTCGGCCTGTCCGGCGGCGTGGTCGTGCTCGACTTCATCGACCTGCCCGAGAACGACCCGCACCGGGAGCGGATGTACTCCGAGCACCTGGCCTGCCTCTACGACGACCTGTCCTTCGAGGAGCTGGAGCCGCGCTCGTTCTCCTTCAACTCCCCCTGGGGCGCCTGCCCGGACTGCACGGGCCTGGGCACCCGGATGGAGGTGGACCCCGAACTGGTCGTCCCGGACCCGTCGCTGACGCTGGCCGAAGGCGCGATCGGCCCGTGGAGCGCCGGTCATGTCAGCGACTACTTCCTGCGCCTGGAGGAGGCGCTGGGCTCGGCGCTCGGGTTCGGCATCGACACGCCCTGGTCGCGGCTGTCCGCGGTGGCCAAGAAGGCGCTGCTGTACGGCCACGACGAGCAGGTGCACGTCCGTTACAAGAACCGGTACGGCCGGGAGCGGTCGTACTACACCAGCTTCGAGGGCGTGGTGCCGTACATCGAGCGCCGGCACTCCGAGGCGGAAAGCGACTCCAGCCGGGAGCGCTTCGCCGGGTACATGCGCGAGGTGCCCTGCCCGACCTGCCAGGGCGCCCGGCTGAAGCCGGTGTCGCTGGCGGTGAGCGTGGACGGCAAGTCGATCGCCGAGTTCTGCGCGCTGCCCATCGGGGAACTGGCCAAGCTGCTGCTGGCGCTGAACCTGTCCGACCGGGACTACCAGATCGCCGGGCGCATCCTCAAGGAGGTCAACGCCCGGCTCGGGTTCCTGCTCGACGTCGGCCTCGACTACCTGACGCTGGACCGTGCCTCGGCCACGCTGGCCGGCGGTGAGGCGCAGCGGATCCGGCTGGCCACGCAGATCGGCTCCGGGCTGGTGGGCGTGCTGTACGTGCTCGACGAGCCGTCCATCGGGCTGCACCAGCGGGACAACCACCGGCTGCTGGAAACCCTGCTGCGGCTGCGCGACCTGGGCAACACCCTCATCGTCGTGGAGCACGACGAGGACACCATCCGCGCCGCGGACTGGGTGGTGGACATCGGCCCCGGCGCGGGCGAGCACGGCGGGAAGATCGTCGTGTCCGGGCCGCTGGCCGACCTGCTGGCCAGCAAGGACTCGCTGACCGGCGCCTACCTGACCGGCCGGGAGTCGATTCCGCTGCCGGCCACCCGGCGCAAGCCCGTCAGGGGCAAGGAGGTCGTGGTCAAGGGCGCCAGCGAGCACAACCTGCGCGGCGTCGACGTGGCCTTCCCGCTCGGCTGCTTCGTCGCGGTCACCGGGGTGTCCGGCTCCGGGAAGTCCACGCTGGTCAATGACATCCTGTACAACGCCCTGGCCAGGGAGCTGCACGGCGCGCGCACCGTGGCGGGCCGGCACACCCGGGTCACCGGCACCGGGCACCTGGACAAGGTGGTGCACGTCGACCAGGGCCCGATCGGCCGCACGCCGCGGTCCAACCCGGCCACCTACACCGGCGTCTTCGACCACATCCGGCGGCTGTTCTCGCAGACCACCGAGGCGAAGATCCGTGGTTACCAGCCGGGGCGGTTCTCCTTCAACGTCAAGGGCGGCCGGTGCGAGGCCTGCTCCGGTGACGGCACCATCAAGATCGAGATGCAGTTCCTGCCGGACGTCTACGTCCCGTGCGAGGTCTGCCACGGCGCCCGGTACAACACCGACACCCTCGGCGTGCACTACAAGGGCAAGACGATCGCGGACGTGCTGGACATGCCGATCGAGGAGGCGACGGAGTTCTTCGAGCCGGTGCCCGCCATCCACCGGCACCTCAAGACGCTCACCGACGTCGGCCTCGGCTACGTCCGGCTGGGCCAGCCCGCGCCCACCCTGTCCGGCGGTGAGGCGCAGCGGGTCAAGCTCGCGTCCGAACTGCAGCGCCGCTCGACCGGGCGGACCATCTACGTGCTGGACGAGCCCACCACGGGGCTGCACTTCGAGGACATCCGCAAGCTGCTCGGGGTGCTCGGCCGGCTGGTGGAAAGCGGCAACACCGTCATCGTGATCGAGCACAACCTGGACGTCATCAAGACGGCGGACTGGGTGATCGACCTCGGCCCGGACGGCGGCTCCGGCGGCGGCCTGGTGGTGGCGACCGGCACGCCCGAGCAGGTCGCGCGCAACGAGGCGAGCTATACCGGCCAGTTCCTGAAGAAGCTGCTCATGGCCGATGAGCCGCGGCTCGCCGCGGCCGGGCGGTAATCGCGGCACTGGCTAGACGCCAGTGCCGCGATCACGCGACCCGCCCCGCTGACTACCGTTGGGGCCCGCGGTCTGGGATGCTTCATGCGTGCCGCTTTTCCGCTGGAATGTGGCGATTCTGGGTGCGGCGGCCATCGCGGTGACCGGGCAGATGGCTGGATCTGGCGTGCCCGCCTGGGCTGGAACTGGGACGGCGTGGTCCATCGTGGGCACGCCCGAGGCCGTGGTGGCGAACGGGACGCTGGCGGCGGATGCATGTACCGCCACCGGCCCGTGCATCGCGGTGGGGTCATCGGACACCAGCGCGGGCACCTCGGCGCTGGCGGAGTCGTGGAACGGCACCGCTTGGAGCATCCAGCACGTGCCCGTGCCGGCCGCCGGCACGCACAGCGCCCTGGACGCGGTGTCGTGCAGCGCCGCCGATGCGTGCACGGCCGTCGGGTCCTACACCAGCAACGCGGGGGTGCAGGTCCCCCTCGCCGAGCGCTGGGATGGGAGCACGTGGTCGGTGCAGCCCACGGCCGTAGCGCCCGGCGCGACGACCAGCATCCTGGCGGGCGTGTCGTGCGCCTCGGCCACATCGTGCGTGGCCGTCGGAGGTGACGAAACCGGGCAGAACGCCCAGGACCGGCTGGCCTACTCGTGGAACGGCACCCGCTGGACGCTGGTGGAGGCCAGCAGCCCGCCGGGTGGTGTCTACGGCTTCCTCGCCGGGGTGTCCTGCACCACGGCGGCGGCCTGCATCGCCGTCGGGAACGAGCTGAACGCCAGCACCGACGACATCGTGGCGCTGGCGCAGGCATGGGACGGGAGCAGCTGGAAGGTCCGCACCGTGCCCGACCCGGCCGGCGCGATCGTCAGCCGCCTGTACGGCGTCTCGTGCAGTGCGGTGGCCACGTGCACCGCCGTCGGCGCCTCCATCCAGGCCGCGACCCGGTACGGCACACCACCCGGCCCCCGTGGCGTGCGGCCCGGTGCCGCCGCCCGCCGCGCCGCCTGGGGTGCCGACGGCCGCGGCGCGTGGCCCGGCCCCGGCGGCGCGACGGCGGCCAGCACCGGCGGGCCGCTGGCGGCGACGCTGGCGGAAGCCTGGAACGGCACCACCTGGTCCATCCAGGCCACCCCCAACCCGGCCGGTACCACCGGCATCGACGAACTGGCCGGAGTGTCCTGCGTGTCGGCGACCTCGTGCACCGCGATGGGATCCGCCTCCGCTGTGGGCGACAGCAGCGCCGGGACGCTGGGGGAGACGTGGAACGGCACCGCGTGGACGCTCGTCACCGTTCCCGGCCCCGGCCCCTCCTTCAACGCGCTGGCCGGCGTGTCGTGCACCCCGGCCGCCTGCCTCGCCGCCGGGTATTACCGCGACAGTACGGACACGCACCTGGCGCTGGCGGTGGCTTCGGCGGGCGGCGGCTGGGCCGTCCAGCCCGCCCCCAGCCCGCCCGGTGCCGCGCCGAGCATCCTGGTCGGCGTGTCCTGCGGCGCGGCGAGCGCCTGCGCCGCCGTCGGGTTCTACCACAACAGCCCGGGCACCACCCGCACCCTGGTGGAGGCGCGGAACGGGAGCGCATGGCGCGTCGAGCAGGCGCCCGGCTCTCCGGCGCTGCCACAGAACACCTTGGCCAGCGTGTCCTGTACCTCGGCGACGGCCTGCATGGCGGTCGGGCGGGTCTATAGCAAGCGCTCCGGCACCACCCTGGCCGAGTCGTGGAACGGCACCGCCTGGAGGCTGCGGTCCGGTCCCGCGCTGCCCGGCACGTTCGGCCAGCTCTCCGGCGTGTCCTGCACGTCCGCGGTGGCCTGCACCGCGGTCGGGTCCTACGAGAACGGCACGCTGCCGCTGGCCGAGTCGTGGAACGGCACCGCCTGGACTCTTCAGCAGGTCCCCGCTCCGGCCGGCGGGTTTGACCCCCAGCTGGAGAGCGTGTCGTGCACCTCGCCCAGCGCCTGCACGGCCGTCGGCAACTACAGCAGCCCCGGCACCTTGAACCTGCTGGCCGAGCGGTGGAATGGCACCGCCTGGAAGGTCCAGGCGACGCCGGCCGTCGACGGCACCCTGTACGGCGTCTCTTGCGGGTCGGCGACGATCTGCACCGCGGTCGGGAATGCCTACAGCCTGGGCGCGGGTTCGTCGACCCTGGCCCTGCAGTGGCGGGGCGGCACCTGGAAGGAGCAGCGGGTGCCCTTCATCGCCGGCGTTCTCCCCAGCCTCTACGGCGTGTCCTGCCGGTCGCCGCGGGACTGCGCTGCGGTGGGCGGCTACGGGACGGACACCGACGTCGCGGTGACGCTGGCGGAGGCGTGGAACGGCACCACCTGGAGCATCCAGGCAACCCCCCGGCCGCCCACCGGCACCGGCAGCGTCCTGGCCGGCGTGTCGTCCGGCCCGGCCGCCGGGTTCACCGCCGTGGGCAGCCATCTCAGCGGTGCCCAGGTTTCCGCCACGCTCGCCGAGACCGGGCCCGGCTGACCCGGCAGGCCCAAGTTTGGCCCGCGGCAGCCGTTTCGGATCGTTGTGTCATGGTTAAGCCTGTGCCGCGATCGGGTAGTCGCAAGGTATGGGGCGCGCTGAACCGGGCCGCGTCGTCGCCGCCCGGTACCGGCTTCGGACCGTTATCCGCAGGGATGACAGGGGAGCTGTCTGGCTCGCCGATGACGGGCTGCGGCACAGGGACGTGGTGCTCAGGGCGATCCCCTGGGCACCGCCCGCCGACGCGCAGGAGCAGGAATCGCGGCGCGAACGCCTGCTCGCCGAGGCTGGCGCGTTCGCCGAGCTCGATCATCCGAACATCGTCAGAGTCCTCGACGTCGCCGAAGAAGACGGGCGGCCCTGGATGGTGTTCGAGGCCGCCCCGTACCGGTTTCCCCATCGCCCGCTCGGCGATGTCGTGCGTAACGATGGCCCGCTCCGGCCGGAGCAGGCGGCCCGGGTCGGCTTGCAGGTCCTCGCTGCGGTCCGCGAAGCGCACACCGTGGGCGTGCTGCACCGCGACATCAAGCCGGGCAGCATTCTGCTCGGCCCGGGCAACCGGGTGCTGCTCGCCGACTTCGGCATGGTCATCGCCGGCGGCAGCCCGCCGCTGACGGCGCCGGAGGCATTGGGCGGGTCACCGCTCTACATGGCACCCGAACGTGCCAGCGGGGAGCCCGCCACACCCGCGGCGGACCTGTGGTCGCTGGGGGCCGCGCTGTACGCGGCGGTGGAGGGACGCACGCCCTTCGGCCGCGACGGTACGGCGGCCGTGCTCACCGCGGTCATGAACGCCTGCCCGGACCCGCCGCGGCGCGCGGGCCCGCTGTGGCCGGTGCTTAGCGGGCTGCTCCGCAAGGACCCCTGCGCGCGTCCCGACGCCGATGCCGTGGACTGGCTGTTCCGGCGGGTGGCCGGGGAGCATGGCCCGCCGCCGCTGGCCGCGCCTGCCGGTCATGTTCCTGCGGCCGCCGGCCCCGGCCCACCGCCGGCGGTGGTGGCCGTACCCCAGCCGCGGGCCCGGGCGGCGGGCGCTGAGGACGACGGGTCGGCCGCGGACTTCCTCCCCGGCTTCGGGCCGCGGGACCAGGCGCCCGCGGCACCGGAGCCGCACGTGCGCAAGCCCTGGCGACGGCGGTCGATCGTCATAGGCAAGGCGGTGCGGTAGCCGCTCTCCGGCACGCCCGGCGGAGCTGACCGGGCAGCTTCCCTGACCCTCAGCGGGCGCGCATCCGGTTGTTGCGGGCGTTGTGCTCGACCTCGGCGAGCCCGAGCGCCTCCAGCACCGGCGGCACGTAGTTGCCGAACCGGCCGCGCAGCCCCTTCTTCATGCCGTACCAGCCGCCGACCGGGTTGCCGGCCGAGCGGCCCCAGGCCTCGACGGTCCCGTCCTGGGCGGGCTTCTGCTCGTCGGCGTTGCCGAGCGGCACCCAGTCGCCGCGCTCCTTCAGCATCGCGTGCAGATCGTCGATGCAGCGCAGCTGGTAACGAAGCTGGGTGGTGCCCACCTGGACGACCAGGGCGGGCGGGTCGGCGCTCTCGTCGCGCCAGGCCTCGAACTCGGACTTGCCGGGCGGCGTGGTCAGGAGCCAGGGATCCCCGGCGGTCCCCGAGCCAGCGGCGCTAGCCGTCATCGTGGTCTCCCCTCGTGGTGACCTGCCGATTATGCCAGCCAATACATGACATCTTCTGTCATGATCGAACGCTATCTTTGGCGTATGCGCGCGAGCAGGCTGGTCGGGCTGCTGGGCCTGCTGCAGGCCCGGGGCCGGATGACCGCCGGGCAGCTCGCCGCCGAGCTTGAGGTGTCGCCGCGCACCGTGCTGCGTGACATCGAGGCGCTCGGCGCCGCCGGGATCCCGGTGTACGCGGTCCGCGGCAGCCGGGGCGGATTCGAGCTGCTCGACGGGTTCCGCAGCGACCTGCCGGCCGCGGCCACCGGCCCGGCCCGCAGCCCCGGCCCGGGCGGCCCTTCGGTGCAGCGGGCGCGGGTCCGGCTGTCGCCGCAGGGCCGGCGGCTCGCCGCCCTGCTCGGCCAGCCGGCCGGGCATCAGGGTCCGCCGCAGCCCGCACATGGTCGCCGGGCGGGAGGACTGGGTCGAGGCCTGGGTGCGGATCGACTCGGCCGATGCTCGCGGTGCTCGACATGCTCGCCCTCGGCGCCGAGGCAGAGGTCATCCACCCGCCGGAACTGCGGGCCGGCGTCCGGGCGGCGGCTGCCCGGATAGCCGCGCTGCACGCCGGGGCCTGACCGGCGCTGAGCGGCACCGCACCAGCCTGGCGCCGGCCAGGGGAGGGGTTACCTGCCGGGCTATCCGGCCGTCAGCTCGCGGCGCACCTCGCCGGTGCCGGCGACCATCGCGCGCAGCTTCGCCCGGGCCACGTCGGGCGGCAGGTGGCGCAGGCCGCAGTCAGGGTTGACCATCAGGCGCTCCGGCGGGACGAACTCCAGCGCCCGGCGGATCCGGGCAGCCACCAGGCCGGGGGCCTCCACCTCGGTGGCCTTCACGTCGATCACGCCCAGGCCCAGATAACGGTCCCAGGCATGCTCCTTCAGCAGCCGCAGGTCATCCAGGCCCTTGCGGGCGAACTCCAGCACCAGCGCGTCGACGCGCGCGGACAGCACGGCCGGGAACAGGAAGTCGTAATGTCCCTCCCACAGCGGCCGGGCGTACCGGTTGCCGTAACAGACGTGCAGGGCCCAGGCGGCGTCCACC
The DNA here is from genome assembly GCA_963725125.1 of uncultured Actinomycetes bacterium. Classification (GTDB taxonomy): domain Bacteria; phylum Actinomycetota; class Actinomycetes; order Streptosporangiales; family Streptosporangiaceae; genus DASXKD01. The sequence continues at coordinate 100,276 of CAVRXW010000013.1, read as the reverse complement.
CCGGCGGTGACGATGTTGACCGCCTCGACCGCCAGGTCCACCTGCTCCGGGTAGCCGGCCAGGAACGGCTCGTCGATCTGCAGCAGGTCGGCGCCGGCCGCCGCCAGCTCCCTGGCCTGCCCGTTGAGCCGCCGCGCGAGCGCCCGGACCAGGTCCGCCGGGTCCGGGTAGCCGGTGTCGCGGATCCGGCGCGACAGCGAGAACGGGCCGGTGAAGGAGAACTTGACCGGGCGCCCGGTCTGCTCCCTGGTGAACGCGTAGTCCTCGACCAGCCCCGGGCTCACCCCGGGGGCCTCCGGCAGCGGCGCGCGCACCTGCGCGTCGTAGTAGTCGTAGTAGTCGCTCTTGGACCGGTCCGGGATCTCCACCCCGGGGATGCGGGTGAGCAGGTAGTCGATGTCGTTGTCGCGCCGCAGCTCGCCGTCGGAGACGATGTCCACGCCGGCGAGTTCCTGGTCCTTCAGCGCCGCCTTGATCGCCACGTCGTGGATCTCGTCCAGGTGGTGCGCGCTGATCCGGCGCTGGTGGTAGTCGGTCTTCAGGCGGCCGAGCCATTCCGGCACCGAGTACGAGCCGACCACCGTCGTGGCCAGCAGCGTGCCCCGCAGGGCGGCGGTCGCCGTGCCGCCTGCCGGGTGGTCCGGTGCGCCCGGGGCCATCAGTCCCGCACCTGCGCGGTGAGCGTCTTGACGTTGCGCCTGGACGACGGGACGGGGCGATCTGGACGTCGAAGCCGCGCCGGTTGCCCGCCAGTGCGAGCAGCGGCCCGTTGACCCAGTTGACCACCGACCCGTCGTACTTGCCCGGCCCGTGGAACCCGGTGAGATAGCCGTCCGGCGCGGTCAGGAACAGGTCGTGGCACTGGAGCCGGCCGAACGGGTGCAGCAGCGGCAGCGTGTCCGTGAAACTGGCCAGCGCGCCGTTGCTGACGTGCATCCGTACGTCGCCGCAGCTTTCCAGCAGCGGCCGGAGGATCTCGCCGGTGATGGCCGGCGTCACCTGGTAGGCGTCCAGGCCGTCCAGCGGCACGTAGCGCTCCTGCAGCCGCAGCGCGGACCAGATCTCCTGCCAGAACGCCACGGCGTCGCGGGTGGCCGGGAACCGGCCGGGTGCCGCCTCGGCGAGCAGGTCGGGCCCCAGCCGGAGCAGCCGGTGGACGAGCGCGGCCAGCTCGCCGGGCCGGGTGTGGTAGCGGCGGGCGATCCTGGCCGCGTCCGCCCGCCGCAGGCAGGCACGCACCTCCACCAGGTAGGGGTGCCCGCGGATGCTGGCCACGTCGTCGGTCGGCAGGTTGTCGTACACGTTGGAGATGTAGACGCAGAACGCCTTGCCGCGCAGGAACCCCAGGGTCTGCTGCGGCCGGGTCGCGTCCAGGACCAGGGTGCTGACCTTGTCCCCGTGATGGGCCACCGCCTTCCTGGCCCGGTCCAGCACGTGCGCGGAGTAGTCGCCCATCAGGTAGTGCAGCCGGCGGTAGTAGTCCCGGCCGTGCTGTGCGTCCAGGACGGCGAACGTGTCCAGCCAGGTGCGCGCCTGGCTGCCGTTGCCCACGCCGAGTTCGGCGATGTAGAGCTCCCCGGGCAGGGCCCGCCGCGCGTCCAGCTCGTCCCAGACCCGCAGCAGCTCGCGGATCAGGTCCGCGGCCACATCGGTGTCGCGGGCCTCGCTCCGCCCGCCGGGCAGCGCCTGCTCGTACTCCCGCCCGGTGGCCTCCTCCCACCGGGAGAGCGCCTGCCAGTACAGCGTGTTGAACCGCCACAGGCAGCTTTCGCTGGCGGGCTGCCAGGGTTCGAGCAGGACGTGCCCGGCCCCGCCCGGGCCGGCCGCTCGTCCAGCGCCCTGGTGACCCGTGCCGCCATGTCGCCCTCGCAGCGGCGCAGGTCGATGGCGATCTCCAGGCCAGAGTGCTGGCCCGGGGCGGCGCTCCCCCGGAACGCCCCGCTCGCCTGCGGCCCGCTGCCCGGCTCTGCAGGGTGCGGCCGGTCGGCCAGCACCGGCCGGCCTCGACCGGCTCGCAGAAGTTGTGCCGGTACTGGATCCAGTCACAGACCACCCGCAGCGTGGCCAGGTCCAGCGCCGCCGAGCTGAGCGCACCAAAGACCGGCGCGAGCGCGGCGGCCACGTCCACCGGGGTCCGGGCCGGTCAGCTTCGCCACCGGGCGCACGTCAATGAGCACTGGCGGCCTCCCCGGTGCCGGGGCCGCGGGGCCCAGGTCCTGTGCCGCTGTCCCGGGGCGGCGCCCTCCGCCGCGACGCTCCGGCGCTGGCCTGCCGGCATCCCGGCGGCAGCCCGGCGCGTTCGAGGATGCCCGGGAATCCCGTGCTCGTACCCGGGCGCCATGACATGGACGCCGCTGACCCCGGGGATCTCCCGGATCTGCTGCGATGATCTCCACGCAGACGCGCAGCCCCTCCTCGGCGACCTGGTCGGCCGGTACCCCGCGCAGCCGGCGGTCCACCTCGTCGGGGATGTGCAGGCCGGGCACGCCCGTGCGCAGGTGGTCGAGGGCCCGCAGCGAGCGCACCGGTCCCGACGCCGGCGAGGATCCGGCAACGCGCTGGTCGAGGCCGAGGTCGCGGACCTCGGCCATCCAGCGGCCGAAGGCGGCCACGTCGAAGACGAACTGCGTCTGCACGAACTCGGCGCCCGCGGCGGCCTTCTTGCCAGGATGCGCGGCACGCTGAACCCGGCCGGCGGTGCGAACGGGTTCTCGACGGCGCCGATGAGCCAGTCCGGGCCGCGCGCTGAGCGACCGGCCGGACAGCAGCACGGCCCTCGTCGCGCATCGCCGCGGGCGGCCTCGACCAGGAGCTGCACGCTGTCCAGGTCGAACACGGGCTTGGCGTCGGGGTGATCACCGAATCTCGGGTGGTCGCCGGTCATCAGCAGCACGTTCGGGATGCCCATGGCGGCGGCGGCGAGCAGGTCGGACTGGAGCGCGAGCCGGTTGCGGTCGCGGCAGGTGAGCTGCATGACCGGCTCGATCCCCGCCTCGGCCGCCAGCAGGCTGCCCGCCCAGCTCGCCATCCGCACGTGCGCCCCGGCGTTGTCGGTGATGTTGACGGCATCCACCCAGCCGCGCAGCGGTTCCACCTTGCGGCGCAGCGCCGCGGGGTCCGCCCCGCGCGGCGGCCCGATCTCCGCGGTCACCGCGAACCCGCCCGCGGCGAGACGGCCGCGCAGCCCGCTCACTCGCACCCCCCGGCCGTGGCGCCGGGTGCCGGTGCGCCCGGTGCCGCCCACAGGCTCTCGTCATCGCCGCGCCAGTAGCTGATCCAGGCGCTCTGCCCCGAGCGCCGGTGATCCACCGGCCGCTGCAGCAGGAGCAGATCGGACACCCGTCCCTCGCGCTGTGCCCGCTCGTAGGCGACCACCCACACGCACCGGGTGTCGGGGAACACCTCGCACGAGCCGTCGGCGCCGACGCCGCCGCAGGGGCCGTTGCGCAACTGCTTGGGGCAGCTCACCGGGCAGGCGTACCCGGTGACCGGGAGGGTGCACTGCCCGCACATCCGGCAGCCGAACGCCGCATTCTTGGTCACCCGCTCGGCGGCGGTGAAGGCCCGGGCGGCGGCCGGGGATCTGGCCAGCACGCCCGCGAGCCTGCGGTACGCGGCGTTCGGCGCCAGCGCGCGCTGGAGGCGGTAGGCCAGCCAGCCAGGCAGCCGCGGCCGGGCCGGCCGCGGCCAGGCCGGCCGCCGCGCCGGCTCAGGAGAAGACGATCGTGGAGTTCTGGTGAACAATGACCCGGTCCTCCAGGTGCCAGCCGACCGCACGGGCGAGCACGGCACGTTCCACGTGCCGCCCGAGCCGGCGCAGGTCATCGGGCGAGCACCGGTGGTCCACCCGGACGATGTCCTGCTCGATGATCGGTCCCGCGTCCAGTTCCGCGGTGACGTAGTGGGCGGTCGCGCCGATGAGCTTGACGCCCCGTGCGGCGGCCCGGCGGTAGGGTCGGCGCCCGGGAACGCCGGCAGGAAGCTGTGGTGGATGTTGATGATCGGCGCGCTGAACTCGGACAGGAACCGCGGCGACAGGATCTGCATGTACCTGGCCAGGATGACCAGGTCGGCCTCGCCGGCGAGCAGGCTGAGCTGTGCCGTCTCGGCCGCGTCCTTGGTCTGCGCGGTGACCGGGACGTGGTGGAACGGCAGGCCCCACCAGGCCGTGCCGCCCCGGCATCCGGGTGGTTGGAGATGACCATCCGGATGTCGGCCCGCAGCTCACCGCTCTGTGCCCGCCAGAGGATCTCCTGCAGCGCGTGGTCGGTCCGGGACACCATGATCGCCACGCGCTTCAGGTCGGCGGCCCTGGTCAGGTGCCAGCGCATGGAGAACCGGTCGGCCATCGCGGCGAACCGTTGCCCCAGCTCGCCGGCCCGGTCGATCGAGGCCGTCGAGGTGGAACTCGACGCGCAGGAAGAACGTGCCGCCGAACGGGTCGGTGGAGTACTGCTGCGACTCGGTGATGTTCGCGCCGGCCTCGAACAGGAACTGGGACACGGCGGCGACGATGCCCGGCCGGTCCGGGCAGGTGATGACCAGGCGGCCGACATCGGCATAACGGTCATCGGGCTCGCGCCCCGCGCCGGCCGCGGCGGCCGCCCCGCGCATCGGGCACCGACGTCGGATTCCATCCATCCGCCGCCTTCATCGGCCCGATGCTGTCATTTTCACCCGGATCATTTTCCGAGTGTGCAACGCGATACTCCGCCGGGCTCCAAGTACGGGCACAATCTTGGGCCGCGCCGTTTTGTGTCCTACCACAAAGCTGGGCGGTACGGACCTGGTGCGGCCAACGGGCCCGCGCCCGCCCGCGCCGTGCCTGTTTTCACAGCGCCGCGCGCAGCCGCTCCACGGCGACGATATCGCCGTCACCGCAGCACCACGCCGTGGGCCAGGGTGGCGAGCCTGGGCGGCGAGGCCGGCGGCCAGGTCCAGGCCGACGCCGGCGGCGCCACGCCCCGCCCGCTCCAGGGCGCGCAGCGTCGCCTCGGGGATCGTCACCCCCGGGCACCTCGTGGGCGAGGAACTCCGCCTCGTCGAAGCCGCGCAGCGGCGCGAGCGCCAGCAGCACGGGCACCTGCCGGCGGCAAGCTCCGCGGTCATCCGCCGGAACGTGTCCAGCTCGTACACCGGGCGGGTGATGAGGAACTGGGCGCCCGCGCGCAGCTTGGCCCTGGTGCGGGCCACCTCGGCCGCGACGTCGCGCGCCCCCGGGTTGAACCGGGCCCCGATGTGGAACGAGGTCTTGGTCGCCAGCGTCAGGCCGTCGCTGTCCCGGCCCTCGTTCAGGCCGGCCAGCAGCTCGACCAGGCCCGACCGAGTCGACCTCCCAGATGCCGTCGACGTTCGGGTAGTCGCCGCGCAGCGGCGGGTTGCCGGTGGCGCAGACCACGGTCCGCATGCCCGAGCGCGTGCGCGCCGAGCAGGTCGGCCTGCAGCGCCATGATGGTCTTGTCCCAGGTGGTCATCGTGGCGATGGCGTCGGCGCCGAGCCGCTGGCGCAGCTGCAGGGCCACGTTCAGCGGGCTCGAGCTGGGCCCGCGCGGTCTGCCGTGGCGAGACGAGGACACTGCTCGAGGCCTTGGTCGCGGAGCGCCGCGACGGCGTCCAGCGGCCTCGTCGCCGGTGCCGTCGGCGGGCGGGGCGATCTCCGCGGCGACCACGAACCGCCCGGCGGCGAGCCGTTCCGCCAGCCCGCCCTGCCCCGCCGCGGCGGGGGCGGCCCGCCAGCCGGGGCCTCGGTGCGCGCGGCGGCCCGCCGGGGCGGCGGGCGCTGCGCGGCGACCGCCGCCACGGCCGACTTGCAGGTGGGTGGGCGTGGTGCCGCAGCACCCGCCGATCAGCGACGCGCCCGCTTCGGCGTACCGGCGCGCGTACCTGGCGAAGTACCCGCCGTCGATGGGGTACTCGAACCGCCGCCCGGCCACCCGCCGGGGCAGCCCGGCGTTGGGCTGGGCACTCACCGGCAGCGGCGTGTGCCGGATCAGCTCGGTGACCACCGTGAGCGTGTGCTGCGGGCCGAGCGTGCAGTTGGTGCCCAGCGCGACGACCGGCAGCCCGGACAGGACGATCGCCACCTCGCGCGGGGTCTCGCCGCCCAGCGTGCGGCCGTCCGGCGTGAACGTGGCCTGCGCGATGATCGGCGCGCCGGTGAGTTCCGCGGCCGGCGGTGACCGCCTCGGCCAGTTCGTCGAGATACCCGAAGGTCTCCAGGATGAGCACGTCGACGCCGCCCTCGGCGAGCGCGCTGACCTGCTCGCGGATCGCGGCCACCCGCTGGGCGGGGGTGATGAGCGGGCGCTGGTGCGCGGTCACCGCGGGGGAGACCGACCCGGCGACGAAGACCCGGCGCCCGGCCTTGTCCAGCGCCTCGCGCGCGATCCGCACCCCGGCGAGGTTGATCTCGCGCACCGGCCCGGTCGACCCGTGCTCGGCCAGCCGCAGCGCGCTGGCGCCGAACGTGTTCGTCTGGATGACGTCCACGCCCGCGCTGACAGGTAGCTCTCGTGCACCGGCGACCAGCTCGGCGTTGCTGAGGTTCAGTTCGGGCAGCGCCCGGTCGAGCGAGTTCCCCGCGGCGTGCAGCATGGTGCCCATCGCGCCGTCGCACACCAGCACGCCGTCGCGCAGTGCGCTGGCGAAACCCGTCACGGCGCCTCCCCGACCGCGTCCAGGATCTCCAGCGCCACCTGCGCCATCAGCCGGTCCCGGTAGCTGCCCAGGTCCAGGCCGGTGATCTCCTCGACCCGGTGAACCCGGTAGCTGACCGTGTTGGCGTGCACGTGCAGCACCCGCGAGGCCCGCTGCGGGCTGCCGTTCTCCCGGAAGTAGCAGGCCAGGGTCTCCAGGTACACCTGGGACTGCCCGGTGGGGTCGGCGCTGAGCCTGCCCAGCACGTCGTCGGCGAAGCCACGCAGCTCGGCCAGGTCGGGCACCTGCAGCAGGAGCCGGTGAATGCCCAGGTCGCCGAACGCCACCACGCCGGCCCGCGCGGCCCATCCGGCGCACCGTCTCGACCGTGCGCCTGGCCTGCGCGTAGGAGTGCCGGATCTGCTCGGGGCCGCGGCACGGGCCGCCGATCCCGACCGTGACGGCCACCTCGGGGAACAGCTCGTCCAGGCGGGCGACGCACAGGGTGCCCAGCCGCACCGCCCGGGACGCGGCCCCGTCGTGGCCGTGCTCCGGCAGCACCACCGCCACCTCGGTGTCGCGCACCGAGATGATCGCGTCCGGCGCCCGGGTGGTGAGGAAGCTCTCCGCCGTGGCGGCGGCCCGCCTGAGCAGGTCCAGCCCGGGGACGGCCCCGGCCCGGGGCGCCTCGAACGCCACGGACAGCACGTGGTGCCGCCGCCCGGGGTCGTAGCCGAGGTGCCTGGCCCACCGGCCGGTCTCGGCCCGGTCCTGGCCGCGGCCGGACAGCAGCCCCTCGACCAGGTCGTCCCGTACTCCGCTGGCGGCCGTGGCCACGACCCGCTCCCGGCCGAGGATGACCCCGCAGATCGTGGCCGCGTGCTCGGTGAGCAGCAGGCTGGTGTCCTCTCCGGTGCCCGCCGCCGCCGGTGTCCAGCGTGAGCAGGTGCGCGGGGACGTCATCGCCGACCAGGACCGGTGCCACGATCACCGTGGCGGCGCTCCCCGTCCCGGGCAGGCGCAGCGCCCGGCGCGCGCGGCTGGCGGCGCTGAGCACCTCGCCGAGGCGCGGGTGGACCACCAGGTCGCGGACGTCCTGCGCGGCGCGCTCACCCGTCTCGCCCGGGAGCCGCCGCGGTCAGGATGTCCATGGTCGGGCTGACCATCGGCGACCGTCGCGTCCGTCTGCTCGGCGATCAGCTGGGTCACCGCGGCGATGTCGGCATTCTGCACCGCCAGCCCGGACAGGTGCCGGTACACCGCGACCAGGTTGCGCAGCGCGAGAACCTCGCGGGCCGCCTCGGTGCGCACACCTGGGGCGGTGCCGGATCCGGCCGCCTGTGCGCTGCCCGCCATCGGAACCATCCCTTGTGCTTGAACACAAAGATATGCCCAGGCAGCGGGCTAAACGATAGGGAACCGGCCAGAACCCGGCGGCCCGCATTGCCCACGGGCGACGGCCGCCGGGCCAATGCCACTCAGCCTGCGCTGATCTTGGTTTCGGAGTGTGCCGGGGGGTGCCCGGCGTCACCGATGCCAGGGGCCTCCGGCCTGATCATGACCTCCTTCGGCGGGGTGGGGGCCGGGGCCGCGGCATGGCGCCGCGCGGCGAGGACGGGCAGGAGGGCAGCCGCGGCGAAAACGGCGGCCAGCGCGATCCAGCCGGACTTGCCCAGGGCCAGCACAACACCGGTCATCAGCAGTGGCCCGGTGGCCCTGCTGAAGGCGCGGCCCATGCTGAAGGCCGCGAGGTAGGCGGTGCGATCGGCCGCCGGGCTGATCGCGAACGAGAGCGTCCACGCGGAGCCGACCTGGATGATCTCACCGACGGTCAGGACGACGATGGAAACGGCGAAGATAGCGATCGTGACCCAGCCGGACCCCGCCGGGGCGGCGGCGAAGCCGAGGCTCGCCACCGCGAGGCATACCGCGGCGGCGGCATAGCCGCGCAGTGCCCGGTGCGGCGTGGCCGCCAGCACGCTGGCCGGATATTGCAGCAGGATGGCGCACCCGGCCGCGACCGCGTACAGGACGCCGACCAGGCCCACCGGGGCGTCGGTCCTGGTGACCAGCCACAGCGGGAACGCGACGTTCAGCATCGGCTGCCACAGGCTCAGCACCGCGTCGTAACCGGTCAGGGCGAGAAGGCGGCGATCACGCAGCGCCTTCCAGCGGTCCGGTGCGGTGCGGATGTGCGTTCCCGGGCGGCCGGGCAGGGCGCACAGCAGAGCCGCGGCCAGGACGAAGGCCACCGCATCGGCGACGAGCAGCACCTGGAACGCGCCGTGCATTCCCGAGCCGAGTATCAGGCCCGCCATCAGGCCGCCGGCGCCGATCCCTACGTTGATCACCGTACGGTGCACGGCCAGGATCCTGGTCCGCCGCTCTCCCGCCGCGAGCTCGCCGACCAGCGCCTGGATCAGCGGCGGTGCGGCCTGCTGGGTGACGGCGACCAGGAAGCTCACCGCCAGGAAGCTCCACCAGCCATGCACCGCGAGGTATCCGGCGGTGGCCGCGCCCTGGAGCACCTCCACCACAACCAGCACACCGCGCGGCCCGTACCGGTCGGCCAGCCACCCCACCGGCAGGACCGCGGGCATCGCGGCCAGCGCCGCGATCGTCAGCCCCGAGCCGACCGCCACGGTGGACAACCCGACGACACGGACGAAGAACAGGACCGACACCGCGAGGAACAGGCCCGTCCCCACCCAGTCCACCAAGGCGGAAGCCAGCAGCCACGGCAGGAACCCGCCGGTAGCCGACCGGATTCTCATCGGCCAAGCACCCCACGATCGTTTCCCAGGCCGGCCACCAGGCAGAACACACCCCGAGGCACCCAGAAACCAAGATCAGCCTAGCCTGAGGGGACCGGCGAGGCGGTGATACTTTGCCCGGTTTGCCGCGAGCGGGATGGGGTGAGGTACGGCTCATGGCTGTTGCACGGGATGCGGTGATCGTCGGAGGCGGGCACAACGGGCTGGTCGCGGCCGCCTATCTGGCTAAGAACGGGCTCGACACGCTGGTGTGCGAGCGGCGCGACGTGGTCGGCGGCGCCGCGGTGAGCGAGCATCCCTTCGGCCCGGAGTACACGGTCACCTCGCTGTCCTACGTGGTGTCGCTGCTGCCCCCGGGCCTGGTCCGAGGACCTGCGGCTGGCCAGCCACGGCTATCACGTGTACCCGCAGGGGCCCTACTTCGCCCCGCGCACCGATGGCCGGGCGCTGCGGCTGCCGCACGACCCGGCGGCACGCCGGTCGGAGATCGCCGCCTTCTCGGCCGATGACGCCGCCGCCTACGACTCCTATGAGGCCTACCTGGAGGGGCATGGCGGCGATTCTCGGCCCGCTGCTCAGCGAGATCCCGCCGCGGCTGGGCTCACGGCGGCCCCAGGACCTGTGGCGGCAGAGCCTGCTGCTGCGGCACCTGCGCAAACTCGACACCAGGACGGCGGTCGACGTGACCCGGCTGCTGACCGCCAGCATCGCCGACCTCCTCGACCGCTACTTCACCAGCGACGCGGTGCGCGGGCTGCTGTCGGTGTCCGGGGTGATCGGCACCTGGGCGGGTCCGAGGTCCAACGGCACCGGCTACGTCATGCTGCATCACCACATCGGCGGCGTGGACGGGCAGGCCGGGGCCTGGGGGTTCCCGCGCGGCGGCATGGGCGGGGTGACCTCGGCGCTGGCCGCCGCCGCGCGCTCGTTCGGCGCGGAGATCCGCACCGGGGCCGAGGTCGCCCGAATCCGCACCAGCGGCGGCCGGGTGACGGGCGTGACCCTGGCCAGCGGCGAGGAGGTGGGCGCCGGTGTCGTGGTCACCACCGCACACCCGCAGATCTCGTTCCTCCGGCTGCTGGACCCGGGCGTGCTGCCGCCTGACTTCGTCGCCGAGATCAAAGCCTGGCAGAGCCGCAGCGGGACGGTGAAGATCAACCTCGCGCTGGACCGGCTGCCGGTGTTCACCAGTCACCCCCGGGCCGATCCCCAGGTGCACGGCGGGACGATCGTGCTGGCCGAGAGCCTCGACGACGTCGAGGCCGCGTTCCAGCAGGCGGTCACCGGCAGGCCGTCGTCGCTGCCGTTCGCCGACATCTGCATCCCGAGCGTGTTCGACGACTCGCTGGCCCCGGCCGGTCACCACGTCATGTCGATGTTCACCCAATGGGTGCCGCATACCTACGCCGACCGCCCCGACGAGGCGGCGCTGGCGGCCTACGCCGACCGGGTCATCGCGCGGATGGAGGCCGTCGCACCCGGGTTCACCGGCTCGGTGCTGCACCGGCAGGTCATCGGCCCGCACCAGATGCAGCGGGAGTACGGGCTTGTCGGCGGCAACATCTTCCACGGCGAGCTGAGCCTGGGCCAGATGTTCCACGCCCGTCCCGCCGCCGGCTACGCGGACTTCCGCACCCCGGTCCGGGGCCTGTATCAGGCCGGGTCCGCGACGCACGGCGGCGGCGGGGTCACCGGGATCCCTGGCCGCAACGCGGTGCATCAGATCCTGGCCGACCGCCGTGCCGCCCGCTGGCGTGACCGGACCACCGGCCGCCTGAAAGGCGCCAGGCGGGCAGGCTAGCTCCGCGCGGATGGCGTCCCGGCCAGCGTGACCTCGGCGGCGGCCGGCACCCGTCGCCGTGCCGGGCCTACCCGGCCAGCCGGGCCTTGCTCAGCGAGGTCTTCCCGCCGGATCCGGGAGCACCCGCCGCCGCCATCGTGATCCGCCCCGCGGCGCTGCCCCCCGGCACCGGCGTGTATATCGATGACACCAGCAACCCGTATGGCTATGTCGGCCTCGAGACCGGCCTGGTGCATGCCAGCCCGCGGTGCACCGGCAGCTGAGCGCTAACCAGCCGGGTAACCCGGCGACCGCAGTCGAGGAGACCAGATGCCCGGCAGTATCCAGCCGACGTGGCTGACCCGCGCACGGCGGGCGCACCTGCTCGCCGTCGCGCTGCCTGTCCTGAGTGGGGCCATGGTGGCAGGGTGCACGGGAAGCTCAGCCGGCCCGGCCACCACCGCGGCGACCGGCCCCGCGCCGTCCGGCGCGGTTTCCGGCTGCCTGGTCCCGCCGGCCACCTGCTCCGCGCCGCACCTGGTCCAGGTCGCGTACGGCATCCAGCCGCTGCTGGCGCGCGGGATCGACGGCCGTGGCGAAACGGTGACGGTCCTTGCCTTCCCCCCGCCTGCGGGGGAGGCAGGCTCCGCCAGCAGTTGCACCAACCCCCCGTGCCCCCCGGCTACCACCGACATCCGCCAGGATCTGAAGGCATTCGACAGCATGTTCCGGCTGCCCGCCGCGCGGATCCAGGCCGTGACCGGCCTGGCCGGCTCAGCCTCGCCCTGGCAGGCGACCGACCAGGAGGTGGCGGACGCCGAGATGGTGCACGTGGTCGCCCCCGCCGCCACCCTCCGGGTGGTCCTGCTGCCTGGCAACGCCCTGGCGGGCGCCGGGCACGCGACCGCGGACATGCTCGCCGGGCTGCGGCTCGCCGTCTCCGGCACCGGCGTGGCCCTGGTCAGCTGGGATCTGGGGGAACACTTCTTCACCAAGGCTCGGGTGGCCCAGCTGCACGCCATATTGCGGGGCGCGGCCGCTCACCACGTCACGGTGGTCGCCAGCTCCGGCGACAACGGCGGGTTCAGCAACGGTTATGGGGGCACGCCGGTCAAGGAGGTCAGCCTGCCGGCCTCCAGCCCGCTCGTGCTGGCCGCCGGCGGCACCACACTCACCGCGAATCCCTCGACCGGCGCCTACATCAGCGAGACCGCCTGGAATGGCGACGCCAGCGCCTCGGTGACCGGCGGAGCATCGGGGGGCGGCTTCAGCCGCCTGTACGCCCGTCCCGCCTATCAAGACGGCGTCCCCGGGATCTCCACGGGGAGGGGCGTGCCCGACGTGGCCGGTGACGCCGGTACGCAGGCTGGCCCCCCGCTGGTCACTGCCGAGGGTCACCAGACCGCGACCAGCGCGGTCGGCCCCAGCACCAGCGCCGCCGCGGCGCTGTGGGGGGACTCGTGGCGCTGGCCGACCAGTACGCCCATCACGACCTTGGCTTCGTTAACCCCACCATCTACCGCATCGCCCGCAGCGCCAGCTACCACAAGGCCTTCCACGACGTCACTACCGGCAGCAACAGGCTGAGCCTGCCGTATCCGGCCGGCACGGCCGGCCACCCGACCACGCCCGGATGGGACCCGGTGACGGGCTGGGGAAGCCCCAACGCGCAGGTGCTCATCCCCCTGCTGGCCCACGTCACCAGCGGCAGCAAGACATAGGCGGGATCCTGCGCCCGCCCGGCGTGCCCCGCAGCGCTGTGGCCGGGCCAGCCATGGCAATCGCCGGGCGGGGTTCGGGGATGGGTGGTGTGGTGCCCGCGCGGCCAGGGGCGTCGGGGGCGCGCTGCCCTGGCCGCGCGGGGCCTGTCACCGGGCAGACAGCGCCGTCCGCCCGGTGCGTCTGCCCGGGGCCGCCCCGTGGCGGTAACCGCCGCTCACGGGCGGGACCGGCTGCCGGAGGATGCCGGTGCGCCGGCCAGGTCGCAGATGACCAGGCCGGGACGCCGCTGGGCGGCGGTGTCCCGGGTGGCCTGCCAGCACGGCCCGCACATCGGGTAACCGCGATGCCAGCATTCGGGCCACAGTGCGCCGGCGTGCCGGGTGCCCAGTTCCCCGAAGGTCACCCGTACCGTGGCCGCCCGCCCGGCCCGCAGGTGCTCCAGGGAATGGCACAGGTCCCCGGCGGCAGGTACCGACAGGGCTATCTCGTCCGGGCCCGGCCCCGGGTGAGCGGTCACGGGGCGGGCCAGCGGGGAGTTCGGGCCACGACTGCCACTGTGCGCCAGCGGGTAGTTATGCCGGGAGTGGTGACCAGCCGGCTGTCACCACCGGCCACCGCGGTCCTCTCTGGTCACGGCGGTGCGCGGAGCGATGATGGGTACGGCGATGGATGACTTCGCAGGCACGCTGCAGCTGCTGATGGCCGAGCGCGGCGTCGGGGTGAGGGCCCTGGCCCGCCAGGTTCCCTGTGACCACGCGCTGGTGTCCCGGTTATCGTCCGGGCGGCAGCCGCCCTCGGCGGCGATGGCCCGCCGCCTCGACGAGGTCCTCGCCGCCGGTGGCCGGCTTGCCGCGTGCGCGGACCACGGCCCGTGGACCGGCGGCCGGGCGGGCCTGCCGCCGCTTTCGGCTCCCGTGCTGGTGCGCGCGATCTCCCGGGTGACGCTCGGGGATCTCGGCCGGACCGGGATCCCCGGCGGGGCCCGGCTGCCGGATCCGGCCGCCCGGGGCAGCGCCGCGCTGGCCCGCTGGGCCGCTGGCGCGGCGGACCGGCCCACCCTGAACCGGGCCGACCTGGATGAGCTGGGCGAGCTGGAGAAGACCGCCGACGCCTTCCGTAAATGGGGGCACCAGTACGGCGGCGGCATGCGGCGCAAGGCCGTGGTCGGCCAGCTCAACGAGATGGCCGACCTGCTCGCCGAGCATCACCCGCGCGCGGTGTACCGCCGCCTGTTCGGCGTCGCGGCCAGCCTGGCCCTGGTGGCCGGGCACATGTCCGCGGACAGCGGCCGCGACTCGGTCGCCCACTGGTACTTCGCCCTGGCCCTGGACGCGGCGCGGGAGGCCGGCGACGACGACATCGGCGCTCGCGTGGTCAACGCGCTGGCCAGGCAGCTCGTCGCGGACGGCCGCCACGCCGAGGCCATCGGCCTGGTCCGGCAGGCCCGGCAGGCGCTGCGGCGTCGCGGCCAGGACTCCTCGGCCATGCTGACCGGCTGCGCGGCGTGGGCGCTGGCGTTCACCGGCAGCTACGACTCGGTGGCCCGGGCGCTTGACCAGGTGGCCGCGCTGGCCGACGGCCATCCCGGGAGCCCGCTGTTCGGGCCGCCGGAGATCGCCGGGACCGCCGGCGCGTGCTGTGAGGTGCTCGCCCTCCGCGGCCATGGCCCGCGGGCGGCCAGGTGCGCGACACTGGCGGCGGAGCACATCACGACGGCCCTGGGCAGCCGGGAGCCGTTCTATGTGCGCAGCCGGGTGCTGGACCTGCTCGGGCTGGCGAACGTCCGGCTGGCCCAGCGTGAGCCGGAGGAGGCGGTACGGACGGCCGCGCAGTCGCTGGAGCAGATCACCGCGCTCCGGTCCTCCCGGGCGAAGCACCGGGTGCATCAGTTCGCGGTGCGCGCGCTGACCCGTTTCCCGCAGGCCCCGCAGGCACGGGAGTTCGCGGAGATGGTCCGGGCCACGATTCCAGCCGTGCCACCCGGCGCAGGCCGACCACAGGGAGCGCGGAGCGATGCAATGGACGGTCCACGGACGCCGGCCCATCTATGAGAGCCCGTGGGTGAGCCTCGACCTCGTCGATGTGGAACTGCCGGACGGCCAGCGGTTCGAGCAGCACGTGGTGCGGATGGCCCGCCCGGTGGCAGGTGCCGCGGTCGTGCGGGAACCCGGCGAGGTGCTGCTGATCTGGCGGCACCGGCACGTCACCGGCACCTGGGGGTGGGAGATCCCGATGGGCCGGGTCGAGGAGGGCGAGTCTCCCGGCCAGGCCGCGGTCCGGGAGGTCGAGGAGGAAACCGGCTGGCGCCCCGGCCCGGTGCGGCTGCTCGTCGCCTCGCAGCCGTCCAACGGGTCGGTGGACTCGGTGCACTACCTGTTCAGTGCCGGCGGCGCCCGGTACGCCGGCCCGCCGTCCGACCTGACCGAGGCCGACCGGATCGAGTGGGTCCCGCTGGCCGAGGTCCCCGGGCTCATCGACCGGGGCGAGCTCGTCAGCGGCCCCACCCTGATCGCGCTGCTCTACCTGCTCATGGCGCGGCGGCCACCCGGCCCCTGACCTCGCCGAAGCCGACGACCGCCCCGCCGCGGCCCGGCGCGGTGGCAGAGATGACGACCTCGTCGCCGTCTTCGAGGAAGGCCCGCCGGGTGCCGTCGGCCAGCCCGATCGGCTCGGTGCCGTCGCGGGTCAGTTCCAGCAGGCAGCCGAGCTGACCGCGGCCGGGGCCGCTGACGGTGCCGGACGCGAACAGGTCACCGGTGCGCACCGGCGCGCCGCCGCAGGTGAGGTGGGCGAGCAGTCTGCGCCGGGGTCCAGTACATGGTGGCGAACGGCGGCGCGGCCGACCAGGTGCCCGTTGAGCCGGATCTCCAGGCTCAGGTCCAGCCCCCACGGCCCGGCGCCGTCCCGGAGGTAGGGCGGCGGGGCACGAGGTCGCGGTGGCGGGGGAGCGATCCTGGCCGCGGCCGAGCGCGTCGAGCGGCACGATCCAGGGGGACACCGACGTGGCGAACGCCTTGCCGAGGAACGGGCCGAGCGGCACGGTCTCGAACGCCTGGATGTCGCGGGCGGACCAGTCGTTGACCAGGCACGCGCCGAACACGTGCCGCTCGAAGTCGTCCACCGGCACCGGCTCGCCCGTGCCGCGACGGGACGCCGGCCACGAAACCCACCTCGGCCTCGAAGTCCAGCCGCAGGGACGGGCCGAAGGCCGGTTCGCCGGTCGCCGGGTTCCCGGCGCTGGCCGGACGGCCGGGTGACCGGGGTGCCGGAGACCACCACGCTGCCCGCCCGGCCGTGGTAGCCCAGCGGCATGTGCAGCCAGTTCCGCGGCAGCGGCGGCTGGCCCGGCCGGAAGATCGCGCCCACGTTCTCCGCGTGGTTCCGCGACGCGTAGAAGTCCACGTAGTCGGCCACCGCGAACGGCAGGTGCAGCCGCACCCCGGCCAGCGGGACCAGGTGCGGCGCGACCACGGCACGGTGCGCGGGGCTGGTCAGCCACTCGGTGATCCGCTCCCGCGTCTCCCGCCAGGACGCCGGGCCCGCCGCGAGGAACCGGTTGAGCGCCGGGCTCGGCGAACAGGTCGCGCAGCGGGAGCCGCAGGTCGTCGGCCACGGCGGCGACGTCGAGCACCTGGTCCCCGATGGCGACGCCGGCCCGCGGATCCCCGGCGGGCTGCGCGGAGAAGATTCCGAACGGCAGATTCGCCAGCCCGAACCCGGTCTCCGGCGGCAGGTCGAGCCAGGTCACGGCCAAGGCCCCGCGACGAAGGAGCGGGCGGGGTCGTCCCCTCCGGGCTGGCAGGGCCCGGCCCGGTGACGGAGGAACCGGGGCCGTAGGCCAGCGGGGGGTTCCGGGGGTCGTCACCTCCGGGCTGGCAGGGCCCCGGTCCGGTGACGGAGGAACCGGGCCGTAGGCCAGCGGGGGGTTCCGGGGGGTCGCCCCCCCGGGCTGGCAGGGCCAGCGCGCGGCGCAGCGCCGCCGCGATCGCCGCCTGCCCGGCACCGCGCAGCACCGCGGCGGCGTGCGCGTCCGGGCGGATCACCCACACCTCGCCGGGCGCGGCCAGCCCCGCCTCCGCCAGGGCCGCCCCGGAATCCGGCAGCGCCGCGGCATCCAGCACCCGGACCGGCGCCGCCACCGCCGCCGCCGCCCGCTGGGCCGCGGCCACGTCCGCGCCGGCGGCGCACAGCAGCAGGAAACCCTCCCGGGCCAGCGCGCGGAGGGTGCCGGGGGCCGGTCGCTGCGCGGCAGCAACCGGGACGTCGGGGACGAGGATGCCCGGGCCGGGCGGGGGCACGGCCCCGCGGGCGGGGCGGCCCGCGAAGGGCCGGGCCGGATCGGGCGTGGTCAGCGGCGAGGCGCTGTACCAGAACGGCTCGGCCAGCCGCCCCGAGTCCACCGCGGACCGGGCGGCCGGGTCGGCCACGGCGGCCTCCAGCGTGGCCACGCGGTGCCGCCGCTCGGCGCCGGTCGCGGGTACCAGGAAGCGCATCGTGGCCGTGGTGACCTCCAGGTTCTCGCAGGCGGCGGCGTGCCGTTCGGAATGGTAGCTGTCCAGCAGCGCGTCCGGGGCCCAGCCGCGCAGCACGAACGCGATCTTCCAGGCCGCGTTCTCCGCGTCCTGGACCCCGGAGTTCAGGCCACGGGCGCCGAACGGGGAAAGCTGGTGCGCCAGGTCGCCGGCCAGCAGCACCCGGCCGGCCCGCATCCGGTCGGCGACCCGCGAGCTGAACCGGTACACCGAGGACCACACCACCTCATACGGCCGGTCGCCGATGATCTTCCTGATCCGGGCGTCACGGGCGCCGGGCGCCTCGTCGAAATCGGCCGGCACCTGCCAGTCCACCCGGAAGGTGGAGCCCGGGCACGGGTGGATGAGCACCTGCCGGCCGGGGTTCCACGGCGGGTCGAAGTAGAACCGCCGCTCCCGGGCCCAGCCGGGCAGGTCGGTGCGGATGTCGCAGATCAGGAACAGGTCACCGAACGACTGCCCGCCGAAGCGCACGCCGAGCATCCGGCGGAGCGGTTCGCCGTGCGCGCCGGCGCAGGCGACCGCGTAGCCGGCCGCAGCACGGCCGGGCCGGCCGCGGTCGCGCAGCTCACGCTGACCCCGCCGGAGTCCTGGGCCAGCCCGGTGACCAGGTGCCCCCAGCGCACGCTGATCAGCGGCTGGGCGGCGATGCACTCGTCGAGAATCTGCTCGGTGCGGGACTGGGAGATGTTGACGAACGGCGGGAACTCCGACCGTCCGGCGTCGGCGAACGTGACGCTGAACAGCTCGGCGTCCCGGTAGAACGTGCGCGCCGTGGTCCAGGTGACGCCCTCGGCGGCGATGCGCCGCCCGGCGCCGACCGCCTCCCAGGCGTCCAGCACGTCGCGCTGCTGCACGATCGACTTGGAACCTGCCGCGTCCCGCTCCGCGCGCTGGTCGAGCAGCAGCACCGGCACACCCCAGCGGGCCAGCATCAGCGCCGTGGTCTGGCCGACGGGGCCGTTGCCGAGCACTGCCACCGGCGGTGTCATCAGCCCTGCAGCTGGTCCCAGACCTCGCGGTCGCGCTGCGCGGTCCAGATCCGCGGCCGCTCGATCCCGGACAGCTCGTCCCACAGCCGGGAGGTGTTGAACGGCATGCAGTGCTCGAAGATCGGCCAGCGCCCGTAGCGGTCCGCCAGCGCGGCGTGCGCGGCCTCGAACGCCTCCTTGAGTGTGCCGCCGCGGCGCTGCACGCCGCCCACCTCGGCGAGCATGGTATCCAGGAAATGCCGGGTCTGGGCGACGGCCGCCGCGCAGGCCGCCGCGCCGTGGGCCACCGCGCCGCGCCCGCCGATGAGGGTTTCCGCGCCCAATGCGGCGACCCGGTCGAGGGTGCCGGCCGCCCACTCACGGTGGAACGCGTCCCCGGTGTACAGCGCGGCCTGCGCCTCCACCAGGTCCCCGGCGAACAGGATCTGCTGCCGCGGCAGCCAGGCGACGATGTCGCCCTCGGTGTGCCCGCGCCCGCAGTACTGCAGCACCAGGTCGCCGCGCCCGCCGCCCAGGTCGATGGTGAACCGGTCGGTGAACGTCGCGGTCGGCCAGGTCAGGCCGGGAATCGAGGCCGGCTCCTTGAACAGCCTCGGCATCCGCGCGTACTCCGACTCCCAGTCCTGCCGCCCGCGCTCCGCGATCAGTTCCCTTGTCTTTTCATGCGTAACGATTGTTTCCGCGCCGAACGCGCTCGCACCGAGCACCCGGACCGCGTGGTAATGCGAAAGCACCAGGTAGCGAACGGGCTTGCCGGTGTGCTCGCGGAGCCGGCCGAGCCACTCAGCGGCGGCCACCGGGGTGGCCATGGCCTCGAAGCAGACGAGGAAATCCTCGCCCTCGATGGCGCCGACGTTCGGGTCGCCCTCGGCGGTCAGCGCGTAGACCCCGTCGGCGAGGATTTCCAGGGTCTGCGGTTTCGCGGCGAGGTCCGCCGACGAGGCGAACGCCTTGGGAGCCATGACCCACCTCGACTCGATCGCTTTCCGGTAACCCGATCGTAGGCGGGCGCGGTCCGTGCGGCCCCGGCCGGCGTCACGGCCTGGCCAGGCCGGCGGATGCGGCAGGATGGAGTCATGCAGCAGCCGCAGAACTTCTCGCTGTACGGCGCCGTCGACCTCGGTGCCCGCCAGGCGGCCACGCAGCGCCAGCAGGCCTCAGCCGCCGCCAGCCAGGGTGCTGCCCACAGCGAGTACGTGTTCGACGTGACAGAGGCGACATTCGAGACGGACGTGCTGGACCGCTCCCGCACCGTCCCCGTGATCATGGACCTGTGGGCCGAGTGGTGCGGGCCCGTGCAAGCAGCTCAGCCCGGTGCTGGAGAGGCTGGCCACGGAAGCGGCCGGGGCCTGGGTCCTGGCCAAGGTGGACGTGGACGCCAACCCGCAGCTCAGCGCCGCGCTGCAGGTGCAGAGCATCCCGATGGTGGTGGCCGTGATCGGCGGCCAGCTCGTGCCCGGGTTCCTCGGTGCCCTGCCCGAGGCCCAGGTGCGCCAGTGGCTCGGCCAGGTGCTCCAGGTTGCGCAGCAGACTCGGGCTGCCCGGAGCCGGCGACCAGCCCGCGGGGCCGCAGGACGACTGCCGGCGGACGGCGAGCCGCTCGGCCTGGACGGTCTACCGGGAGCCGGAACTGGCCGAGGCGCAGCAGGCCATGGAACGCGGCGACCTCGATGCCGCCGCCGGCGCCTTCGAGCGGATGCTGGCGAACGACCCGGGCCACCCGGTGGCCATGGCGGGGCTGGCCCAGGTGAACCTGTTCCGGCGGGTGAGCTCCTACGACCAGGCCCAGGCCCGCCAGGACGCGGCCGCGCACCCGGACGACGTGGACGCCCAGATCCAGGTCGCCGACATCGAGATGTCCCTGGGCAACGCCGAGGAGGCGTTCGACCGGCTGCTCGGCGTCATCCGCCGCACCTCGGGGGAGGACCGGAACAAGGTCAGGCTGCACCTGATCGGCCTGTTCGAGATCTTCCCGCCCCGGGACGCGCTGGTCACCAAGGCCCGCGGCACCCTGTCCAGCCTGCTGTTCTAGTTAGCGGCTGCGGGGATCCCGGGGGTCGGCGTCGGCGAGCTGCTCCAGCGCGGGGAGCGCGGCGGCCAGCGCCGCGCGCTGCTCGGCGGTGAGCGTCCGCAACCGGTCGGCCAGCAGGATCATGCTCTGCTCGCGGATCAGTTCCAGCACCTCGTGGCCCGCGGGCGAGATCGTCAGCGTGCTGGCCCGGGCGTCACCCGGCACCGGGCACCGCTCCACGTAACCGCGTTCCTCCAGCACCGTGACCAGCCGGGTGAGGGTGGACGGGGCGATCTTCTCCGCCGCGGCCAGGTCGCCGAGCCGCAGCGGGCCGATCCGGTCCACGGTGGACAGCGCCGACAACTGGGTGGGCGTGAGGCCGGCCAGCTCATGGCGGCGCAGCCAGCGTGACAGCCGGGCGATGGCCACCCTCAGCCGGGCCACGTCGATCGCGGGCGCCGGCGCCTGGCCTGCTCCGGCACCGGCCGGGCGGCGCCCGGTCACACTACCCTGGGGCATTCTTGAAGGGTACGTGGCAGCCGGACCGGTGTGCGCACGCCACGCGAATCCGCCGCGTCCTGCCTGGTTGCCGCATCGGGCCCGGCGTGATGGCACGATGTGATCGTCGGCCAGTGCCGGGCGCGCCGGGCGGCCGGGCCGGGTGAAGGCGGAGGAGCCAGTGTCGGTAGCCCCGAGCGTTTCTTATTCGATCACCGTGCGCCTGGAGGTCCCCTCCAGGGGCCGTGCGGTCAGTGACCTGACCCACGCGGTGGAGCAGGCAGGCGGGGCCGTCACCGCCCTGGACGTGACTCCTTACCGCTATGAGCAGCTCCGGGTGGATGTCACCTGCGCCGCCAGGGACACCCATCACGCCGAGGAGATCGTCCAGGCAATGACGGCGATTCCTGGCGTCGTGGTGAGCAAGGTCAGCGACCGCACCTTCCTGCTGCATCTCGGCGGCAAGATCGAGACGCACGTGAAGGTGCCGCTGCGCAACAGGGACGACCTGTCGATGGCCTACACGCCGGGGGTGGCCCGGGTGTCGCTGGCCATCGCGGCCAATCCCGACGACGTGCGGCGGCTGACCGTCAAGCGCAACAGCGTGGCGGTGGTGACCGACGGCTCGGCGGTGCTGGGCCTCGGCAACGTCGGCCCGTACGCGGCCATGCCGGTCATGGAGGGGAAGGCGGCCCTGTTCAAACGGTTCGCCGGCATCGACGCGTGGCCGCTCTGCCTGGACACCCAGGACACCGACGAGATCGTCCGGACCGTGCAGATCATAGCCCCGGCGTTCGGCGGCATCAACCTGGAGGACATCAGCGCCCCCCGGTGCTTCGAGGTGGAGCGGCGGCTCAAGGAACTGCTGGACATCCCGGTCTTCCACGACGACCAGCACGGCACCGCGATCGTGGTGCTCGCCGCGCTGACCAACGCGCTGCGGGTGGTCAGCAAGAAGCTCGCGTCGGTGCGGATCGTCATGGCCGGCGCCGGCGCGGCCGGGACGGCGGTGCTCAAGCTGCTGCTCGCCTCCGGCACGTCCGACGTGATCGTCTGCGACGACAGGGGTGCCGTCTACGCGGGCAGGCCGGGGCTGGGCGAGGACCTGCAATGGGTCGCCGAGCACACCAACGCCGGCCGCTACGACGGCGACCTGGCCGGCGCGCTGCCCGGCGCGGACGTGTTCATCGGCGTGTCCGTGTCGAACATCCTGACCGGGGACGACATCGCGGCCATGGCGCCGGATGCGATCGTGTTCGCGCTCGCCAACCCGGATCCCGAGGTCGATCCGGACGCCGCGGGCGAGCACGCCGCGGTGGTCGCGACCGGGCGCAGCGACTACCCCAACCAGATCAACAACGTGCTCGCCTTCCCCGGCGTGTTCCGCGGGCTGCTGGACGCGCAGAGCCGGGCGGTCACCGACGACATGCTGATCGCCGCGGCCCGCGCGCTGGCGGGCGTGGTCTCGCCCGCCGAACTGGGCCCGCACTACATCATCCCGTCGGTGTTCCACCCCGATGTGGCGTCCGCCGTGGCCGCGGCGGTCCGCGATGCCGCCGGGGGCAAGCACCGCTGATTTTCGGGCCGGCCGGGCACATTGCGGGGTCGGCCCGGTGCCCGGCATGGGCAAGAATGGAGGCATGGAGGAGGTCCGGGCGGGGCGGCTGCTGGTCGCGACCCCGTTGCTGGGAGACCCCAACTTCAAGCGCACCGTCGTGCTGGTGGTGGAGGACGAGCCGGAGGAGGGCACCCTCGGCGTCGTGCTGAACCGGCCGACCAAGGTACCCGTCGGGCGCGTGCTCGAGCCCTGGACGGAACTGGTCAGCGACCCGTCCGTGGTGTTCAAGGGCGGGCCCGTCGCGCCGAACAGTGCACTGGGCCTGGCCAGCGTGCCGGGCCAGGAGGAGCCCGTGGGATGGCGGGCGCTGGACCCCTCTGCGCTCCCGTCCCGGGTCGGCCTGATCGACCTGGACACCCCGCCCCAGCTCGTGGCGGGCGGCATCGTCTCGTTCCGGGTCTTCGCCGGGTACGCCGGCTGGGGGCCCGGGCAGCTGCAAGCGGAGATCGACGAAGGTGCGTGGTACGTCCTGCCGGCCGAGCCTGCCGACGTGTTCTACCCGGAGCCCGAGCAGCTCTGGCGGGCCGTGCTGCGCCGGTCGGGCGGCGCCCTGGCCCTGGTGGCGACATATCCGGAGGATCCGGCGCTCAACTGAGGCGGAGTAGACTCACGTCCCGTGAGTACCGAAGTCCTGCCGCAGCAGGAAACTCGCGAGGACACCGACGTCCGGCCGGACCTTTCCACCGGCGACGGCGATCACGAGCGGTTCGCCCATTACGTCCTGAAGGACAAGATCCTGGACAGCGCGGTGAGCGGCACGCCGGTGATCGCGCTGTGCGGGAAGAAGTGGGTGCCCAACCGGGACCCGTCGCGGTTCCCGGTGTGCCCGGACTGCAAGCGGATCTACGAGTCGATCCCGGACGCCGGGTAGCCGCACAGCAGCGGACGCCGGGCAGGCCGGCGCCCGCTGTCTCATTCCCCCAATGGTTACCTGTGCTGGTCCTACTGGGGGCTGGCCGAGTCGAGCAGTTCCCGCAGCACCGCGGAGTAGCGGTCCAGTGCGGCCCGGCCGCCGACGGTAAGCGCGACCGCGGTCCGGCCGGTGACACCGGCGCCGTTCTTGTGTGTCGTAATGTACCCGGTGTCCTCCAGCTTGCGCAGGTGCGTGATCAGGTTGCCCGGGGTCAGCCCGATCAGGTCCTGCAGCCTGGTGAATGACATGTCGTCACCGTCACGCAGGCTCGCCAGGGTCACCATGATGCGCAGCCGTGCCGGGACGTGGATCGCCGGGTCGAGGCCATCGGAGTTCATGACCGGCGCAGCCGGGGCTCGATGGCCGCCATCAGCAGGATGCCGCCGCCGCCGGCCAGCGCGCAAACCGCCAGGGTGGTCACCGGGCCGTCCCAGACGCTGGCGGCCGCCACGGCCAGCAGCCAGATGCCCACGGCGAGCCTGGGCCAGTCGAGCCGGCCGATGCTGGCGGAACTGGCGACCAGCACCAGCCCCGCGACCAGCATCGGCGCGGTGGCTCCCAGCATGGCCTGCACTGGCCGGCTGGCCCCGGCGTTGCCCATCGCGGTCTTCTCGATCTCCAGCGCCGCAGCGCCCGCCACCATGGCCAGGACGAAGATCCAGCGCTGCACCTCGGACTGGCCGCCCACGCCGCTGGCCGCCCGGTCCACGACCTGTGCGGTGATGCCCGCGGCGAGCACGAAGAGCAGCAGCGCCAGCAGGAGGGTCGGCCACGCGGGCAGGTGGTAGGGGTGCTGCCCGCGGACCGACAGCCACATCGCGCCGTAGCCGATGAGCACGGCCAGCCCCCAGGTCAGGAACAGCACCGGGCGCCGGATCCGCAACTCGCGCTGGGCCCGCTCCCGGGCCTGCTGCATGATGACCGCCGCGCCCTGGGCGTCCAGGCCCAGTGCCTCGCCGGACCCGGGGGCACTTGTGGTGCCAGCTTCCTCGTTCATGTCCGGCTCCTTCCTGCAGGCTTTGTGCTATAAACTTTGTACTGCAAAGCTAGCTCTCTTTGCAGTACAAAGTCAAGGGGCGGCGGGCCGCCGGGGACGGGAACAGGTGACCGGCCCGGTCCGGGCCTGGTGGCGCGGGAGGGTCAGCCGGACAGTTCGCGTTCCAGGGGGGTGCGGAAGCGCGGGGTGACCCGCATCGGGCCCAGCCAGGCCCGCAGGTTCTCCGCCTCCGCGGCGATCGCGGCGAGGGCGCCGGCTCCCGCGTCTTCGAGCAGGCGGAACACGATCTCGCCGTCCGCGCGCTGCGCCCAGCCGCCGGCGATGCGGCCGTCCCACCAGACGGTGGGCCCGATGTTCCCGGACCGGTCGAACAGCGCAGGAGCCTGCTCGCCGAGGAACCAGCCCCGGTCGCGCCAGCCCATCGGGGTCGGGTCCAGCGCAGGCAGCAGTGCCGCCCAGGGCCCGATTGCTGGCTCTGGCTCCTCGTCACCGGCCAGGACCACGCCAGGGACGCCGTCGAGGTCCACCTCGGCGGTGCCGAGCTGGCCGAGCGCGGCCCGCGCCTGGCCAGCCGTCCAGCCCGTCCACCATTGCAGGTCGGACGCTGGAGCCGGGCCGAACGTGAGCAGCCAGCGGCGGGCCAGCTCGGCCCGGGCGTCCGCCGCGGAACGGGCCGGCCAGGGGCGCGGCCGGCGTCCACTCGTACTGGCTGGAGGTCCAGCCACCGCGGGGGCGGCCGCGGGCGATGCGCCGCT
This sequence comes from uncultured Actinomycetes bacterium, assembly GCA_963725125.1. Lineage (GTDB taxonomy): Bacteria > Actinomycetota > Actinomycetes > Streptosporangiales > Streptosporangiaceae > DASXKD01. The sequence goes on along the minus strand of CAVRXW010000013.1, from coordinate 75,048 downwards.
CCGCGGAGAGCAGCATCAGCACCCGGCTGGTGATGCTCGCCGCGCCGCCGTAGCTCTTGCCCTCGGCGTATACCAGCTGGGTGCGCAGCCGCGGCTCGTCGCGGGCGAGTTCCGCGCCGGTCGCGCTGCCCCGGGCGGTGAGCGCCTTGACCGTGGCGTCATCGAGTTCGTCGAGCCAGCGCCCGGCATCGGGTCCGACGCCGGCCGTGGCGAGGTCCCGGATCAGCCCGCGGCGCATCCGCTCGGCGATCTGGTCTGTGCAGGCCGCCTGGATGACCGGGGCGAGGCCGGCCGGGACCACGAACATGGTCCGGCGCATGCCCAGCATCCGGACCAGGTCCCGGTCGTCATACAGGGCCCGCTCGATGGCGGCGTGCCCGATCGCGCGATGGCCGGCCGCACTGCGGGCCCAGGCGGACAGGTACACCGACGCGGGGTCGGTGCCGTGCAGCGCGACCAGGGCCGCCGCCACCTCGGCGGCGGTGCCCGCCCGGGCCGGGGCCGCCAGGAGGTGCCGGCGGGCCAGCCGGGCCCGCCGCTCCGGCACGGAGCCCAAAGACCATCCGGTCACCAGAGCGCCCCTGTGCCCGGTGCTAGCCGGCGGGCTGGAGGATGATGACCGGGATCTGCCTGGTGGTCTTCTTCTCGTAGTCGGCGAACCCCGGGTTGGCGGCCTTGTGCGCTTCCCAGATCCCCTCCCGCTCGGCGCCCTCGGCCACCCGGGCGTGGAGCTGCACCGTCGCGGTGCCGATCTCGGCCGCCACGTCGGGATGGGCCACCAGGTTGTGGTACCAGTCTGGGTTGGTCGGGGCGCCGCCCTTGGAGGCGAAGACCGCGTAGCCGCCCGGCACCGGCCGGTACATCATCGGGTTCACCCGCTGCTGCCCGGTCCTGGCGCCCACGGTGTGCAGCAGCAGCAGCGGTGCGCCCTCGAACGGGCCGCCCACCTTGCCCTCGTTGGCGCGGAACTCCTCGATGATCTTGCTATTCCAGTCCGGCATCGGCGATCCCTGCTCTCTGGCGGGCACCGGCCGGCCCGCGTCACGTCCTGTCCTGGAGGCGGTGCCCGGCGGTGCCGCCTCCATGACCTTAGTCCCCGGTCAGGGCGACACCGGCGCCGCGCATGGCGGCGAGCGCCGCCCCGGTGGTCACCGGGTCCACCCCCGCGGTCAGCGGGAGCAGCACCCGGGTGGCGAACCCCTCCCGCGCCGCGTCCAGTGCCGTCGCCCGGACGCAGTAGTCGGTGGCGAGGCCGGTCACGTCCAGTTCGTCCACGCCGCGCTCGCGCAGCCAGGCGGCCAGCGGCGTGCCCGCCGCGTCGGTGCCCTCGAACCCGCTGTAGGCGGCCGCATGCGCGCCCTTGCTGAACACCGCCTCGATGCGGCCGGTGTCCAGCGCCGGGTGGAAGTCCGCGCCCGGCGTACCGGCCACGCAGTGCGGCGGCCAGGAACCGGCGAAGTCCGGGTGGTCGGAAAAGTGGTCGCCGGGGTCGATGTGGTGGTCACGCGAGGCAACGACGTGCGCGTAACCGCCGCCCTCGGCCGCCAGGTAGGTGCTGATCGCCGCCGCGACCGCCGACCCGCCGGTCACGGCCAGCGACCCGCCCTCACAGAAGTCGTTCTGCACATCCACGATGATCAGCGCGCGCATGGCCAGAGCCTAATCGGCGGCCACGGTGGCGGGGGTTCCGCCGGTGATGCGGACAAGTTCGCCGAACGAGGTCGGGAACACCGTGTGCGCATGGCCGGCCGCGGCCCACACCACGTCATAGGAGTCCAGCGACTGGTCCACCAGCGTGCGCAGCGGCGCCGGGTGCCCGACCGGGGCCACCCCGCCGATCACCTGGCCGGTGGACTCGCGGACGAACTCCGGGTCGGCCCGCTTGACCTTGCCCGCGCCGATCAGGGCGGCCACCCGGCCGGTGTCCACCCGGTGCGCGCCGCTGGTCAGCACCAGCAGCGGCGCGCCGTCCGCGTTGAACACCAGGCTGTTGGCGATGGCGCCGACGGGACAGCCGAGCTGGGCGGCCGCGGTCGCTGCGGTCGGGGCCGGTTCGGGCAGTTCCCTGACGTCCCCGGTCACGCCGAGGTCGCGGAGCGCATCGGCAACTCTCATCGCGGTGGGATGCATGCGGACAGGGTACTGAGCGCCGAGTTCGGGGTGGTCTGCGAGGTCTTCGGGGTCGCTACCCGCCGTCCGGCTCGAACAGCGTAGGGATCGCCGGGTAGCCGCGGGACAGCTGAAGCGCGTGCGGCGGCAGCTCGGCCAGCACCGACTGATGGCGTTCCCGTGCCCGGGCCAGCGGCTCGGCGCCGACGATCTCCCCGCCGCGCACCAGCGGGTGCAGCAGCGGGCGGGCCGGCCCGGACGGCGCGGGCGGTTCCAGGCTGATCACCTCGGCCTCGGCGGCCCCGGCCTGGTCGCGGCGCCGGACCGCCCACTTGCGCCCGCCGCGGCTCGGCTTGCCCACCGAGCGCTTGGCCACCGGGCGCAGCTCGCCGCCGGCATCGGTGGCCCGGGCCACCAGCTTGTAGACCAGTGCCGCCGTCGGCGCCCCGGACCCGGTGACCAGGGCGGTGCCGACCCCGTACCCGTCGACGGGGGAGGCGGCCAGCGCCGCGATCGAGTGCTCGTCCAGGTCGCCGGTGAGCACGATCCTGGTCCGGTGCGCCCCCAGCTCGTCGAGCAGCGCGCGCACCCGCCGGGCCACCACCGGCAGGTCGCCGCTGTCGATCCGGACCGCGCCCAGGCCCGGCCCGGCCAGCTGCACCGCCTCCCGCACCGCCCGGTCCACGTCGTAGGTGTCCACCAGCAGGGTCGTGTCACTGCCCTGGGCGTCGAGCTGGGTCTGGAACGCCTGCCGTTCGCTGTCGTGTACCAGGGTGAACGCGTGCGCGCTGGTGCCGCGGGTGGGCACCCCGTATGCCAGGCCCGCCTGGAGGTTCGAGGTGGTGGCGAACCCGGCCAGGTAGGCGGCCCGCGCGCTGGCCACCGCGGCCCACTCGTGGGTGCGCCGCGAGCCCATCTCGATCAGCGGGCGCCGGTCCGCCGCGGTCACCATCCGCGAGGCCGCCGAGGCGATCGCGCAGTCGTGGTTGAGGATGGACAGCGCCAGCGTCTCCAGCACCACCGCCTCCGCGAACGGCGCCTCCACCACCAGGATGGGGGAGCCGGGGAAGTAGCAGTCGCCCTCGGCGTAGCCCCAGATGTCCCCGGTGAACCGGTACGACTCCAGGTAGCGCAGGGTCGCCGCGTCGATCACCCCGGTGCTTCTCAGGAAGTCCAGCTCGCCGGGCCCGAACCGGAACCGCCGCAGCGCCTCCAGCAGCCGCCCGGTGCCCGCGACCACGCCATACCGCCGCCCGTAGGGCAGGTACCGCGCGAACACCTCGAACACCGAGCGCCGCTGCGCCGCGCCGCTGCGCAGCGCCCCGGCCAGCATGGTCAGCTCGTAGTGATCGGTGAGCAGGGCCGTGCTCGCCCCCGCTGCCTGGCCCCCGGCACCTGGATCAGTCACGAATGGAAGACTACGGACCGGGGCGGCCCGGCGCTGGACCAGGCCGGGGCATGCCTGGGTAACAGGGGGAAGCGCGCATGGGGGAAACTGGAGGGGGGCCGAGGAGGTGACTTACCAGTGAGCGTGGCGCCAGCAGAGGTGGAACGGCCCGAGACCGATGAGGTCGTGGTGCCCGATACGCCCTGGGTGACGATTGTCTGGAACGATCCGGTCAACCTCATGTCCTACGTCAGCTACGTGTTCCAGAAGGTGTTCGGCTACGCCAAGCCGCGGGCCGAGAAGCTGATGCTGGACGTGCACCACAAGGGCAGGGCAGTGGTCTCGTCGGGAACGCGCGAGTCCATGGAACGGGACGCCGAGGTCCTGCACGGCTACGGCCTGTGGGCCACGGTGAGCCACGACCGGTGAGCGACCCGGGCGACGATGGCGCCGCCCCGGAGATCGCGGAGGAGATCATGACGGGCTTCCGGCACACGCCGCGGGGGGTGTCGGCCCGGTTCACCGCTGCCGAGGCCGGGATCGTCCGGTCCCTGGTGGGCCAGGTGGCGGAGCTGGTCGGCGGCGCCGGCGCGGCGGAGGAACCGCAGGACCCGGGCGGCCGGGAAGGGGCGGGGGAGACCGCGGACGGGCCGCAGCCTGACGACCTCGCCGCGATCCTCGGTGCCTTCGGCCCGGCGGCGCCGCCCGAGGACCCGGTGCTGGCCAGGCTCCTGCCCGATGCCTACGGTGACGACGCGGACGCGGCGGGGGAGTTCCGCCGGTACACCGAGCCGGGCCTGCGCTCGGGGAAGGTGGCCGCCGCCCAGACCGTGCTCGCGACGCTCCCGGCCGCCGGTGGCCGGGTGCGGCTGTCGGACGGCGACGCGGAGGCCTGGCTGCGGTCGCTCAACGACGTACGGCTCGCCCTGGGCGTGGTCCTGCACATCACCGAGGACTATGAGCACGAATCCGGCGGCCTGGACCCCGCCGATCCGCGTCAGGCCTACCTGCACGTCTACGACTTCCTGACGTACCTGCAGGAGACCCTGGTCCGCGCGCTGCGGTGACCGGCGCACCTGGTGCGCGGGCGGCGGCTGGGCCCGGGGCAGCTAATCTCGCCTCCATGCTGACCATCGCAGCGCTGCTCTACGAGAAGATCGTGGCTCATGCCCGTGCCGATCATCCGGACGAGGCGTGCGGAGTCATCGCGGGCCCCGCTGGCAGCGATCGCCCGGAGCGGTTCATCCCGATGCTGAACGCCGAGCGGTCCCCGACGTTCTACCGGTTCGACTCGCTGGAGCAGTTGCGGGTGTGGCGGGAGATGGACGACCGCGACGAGGAACCTGTGGTCATCTACCACTCCCACACCGCCACGGAGGCCTACCCGTCCCGCACCGACGTCTCCTACGCCAGCGAGCCCGGGGCGCACTACGTCCTGGTCTCCACCCGGGAGCCGGACCAGGCCGAATTCCGGTCATTCCGTATCGTGGACGGTGAAGTGACCGAAGAAGAGGTGCGGATCACCGGGGCGGGCGGCGCCGCCGCGGCGGCGGAATGATCCCGCCGGCCCGCCGGTTGAACCTGCCGACAGACCGGAGTCTTCGGCGACCGCAACTACCGAGCCCCCCTGGGGGCCACACACTGGAGCACCGTCCATGGCCATCGAGGTCCGCATCCCGACGATCCTTCGTACCTACACCGGCGGCGCGAAGTCGGTCGAGGGCTCGGGCGGCACGCTCGCCGAGCTGCTCGGGGACCTGGACTCCCGGCACCAGGGGCTGCGCGAGCGGCTGGTCGACGAGGCCGGGCTGCGGCGTTTCGTCAACGTGTACCTCAACGACGAGGACGTGCGGTTCCTCGGCGGCCTGGAGACGCCGGTCACCGACGGTGACACCGTGACCGTGCTGCCCGCGGTGGCCGGCGGGAGCCGCTGAGCCACCAGGCGGAGGCGACCCACGCCGCACTGCCAGCCAGCCGACAGTCGCGACAGGAGCCCGATGCGATACGACTCGCTGCTCGACTCGCTGGGCGGGACCCCGCTGGTGGGGCTGCCCCGGCTGTCACCGGCACCCGACGTGCGGCTGTGGGCCAAGCTCGAGGACAGGAACCCGACCGGGTCGGTCAAGGACCGCGCGGCGTTCTTCATGGTCGAGCAGGCGGAGAAGGACGGGCTGCTGGCCCGCGGCGCCACCATCCTGGAGCCGACCTCGGGGAACACCGGGATCTCCCTGGCCATGATCGCGCACCTGCGCGGCTACCAGATGATCTGCGTCATGCCGGAGAACACCTCGACCGAGCGCAGGCAGATCCTGCAGATGCACGGGGCGCAGATCATCTTCTCGCCTGCCGCCGGCGGGTCCAACGAGGCGGTCCGGGTGGCCCGCCGGCTCGCGGCCGAGCACCCCGACTGGATCATGCTCTACCAGTACGGGAACGAGGCGAACGCCCGGGCGCATTACGCGACGACGGGCCCGGAGCTGCTATCCGATCTTCCTGGCATTACGCACTTCGTGGCGGGCCTTGGTACCACCGGAACCCTGATGGGCGTGGGGCGCTACCTGCGTGAGCAGGTCCCGGGAGTGGCCATCGTGGCCGCGGAACCGCGGTACGGGGAACTCGTCTACGGGCTGCGCAACGTGGACGAGGGCTTCGTGCCCGAGCTCTACGACGCCTCGGTGCTGACCACGCGGTTCTCGGTCTCCGCCACCGACGCCCTGCGCCGCACCAGGGAACTGCTCGACGCCGAGGGCATCTTCGCCGGGATCTCGACCGGCGCCGCGCTGCACGCCGCCCTCGCCATGGCGGCCAAGGCGCGGAAGGCCGGCCAGCGGGCCGACATCGCCTTCATCGTCGCCGACGCCGGCTGGAAGTACCTGTCCACCGGGGCGTACTCGGGGACCCTGGACGAGGCCGAGGCCCGCCTGGAGGGCCAGCTGTGGGCCTGACCGCGTTCGACGAGGCGACCGCGGTCACCCCGGAAGGCGAAGGCTGGTATGCCACCAGGCCCGACGAGCGGTTCGCCATCGTGTCCGGGGACGGGACGGTCGGCGCGGTGAACGGCGGCGTCCTGCTCGCCACCGTGCTGCGGGCCGTGCTGGACACCTCGCCGCACCCCGACCCCGTCGCCACCAGCGCGCACTTCCTCCGGGTGCCCCGCCCGGAGCAGGCCCGGGTCCAGGTCACCTGGCTCAAGCAGGGCAAGACGGCGGCCACGGCGCGCGCGGCCCTGATGCAGGACGGCTGCTGCGTGCTGGACACCACCATCACCACCGGGACCCTCGGCGCTGCCGACGGCGGCCTGTCCTGGACCGGCGAGCCACCGGTGCTGCCACCGGTCGAGGAGTGCACCGGGTTCGCCGACTTCGCGGGGGCAACCAGGAGGACGGGCTACACCGGCCAGGTCGACCTGCGCCTTGACCCGGCGACGGCGGGCTGGCTGCGGGGCCGGCCGCAGGGGGTGCCGGAGATGCGCGGCTACTTCCAGCTGCGCGAGGAGCGCCGGCCCGACGCGTACCTGCTCGCGCTGGCGGTGGACGCGCTGCCCCCGGTGATCTTCGGCATCGCCCGGGCGGGCTGGTCGCCGACCGTGGAACTCACCTGGCACATGCGCGCGGCACCAGCACCTGGGATGCTGCGGCTGGCGGCACGGTCCCGGCATGTCAGCGGCGGATGGTTCGACGAGGAGTCCGAGGTCTGGGACGCGGCCGGCCGCCTGGTCGCGCAGAGCCGCCAGATCGCCCGGGTGGGCCGCGGCCGCGGCGGCCCGGCCGCGTGACGGAGGAACGGGGCCGCCGCACAGCGGGGGTCCGGGGGTCGCCCCCCGGGTGAGCAGCGCCCGGCCGCGTGACGGGGGAACGGGGCCGCCGCATAGCGGGGGTCCGGGGGTCGCCCCCCGGGTGAGCAGCGCCCGCCGCTTGACCTCGCGCGTACGCTCGTCTGCGTGCGAATCACCGTGATCGGCTGCTCGGGGTCGTTTCCCGGGCCGGATGGCCCGGCGTCCTGCTATCTGCTGGAAGCGGAGGGCTTCCGGCTGCTGCTGGACCTGGGCAGCGGCGCCATCGGCGCGGTGCAGCGGCACGCCGCCCTCGATGGCATCGACGCGGTCTGCCTGAGTCACCACCACGCCGACCACTGCCTCGACGTCTGCCCGTTCTGGGTGGCGCGGACATACGGCCCGGGCGGGCGCATGCCGCGGATACCGGTGTACGGCCCGGCGGGCACCGCGCGCCGGATGGCACAGGCGTACGGGCTCGACGAGCACCCGGGCATGGGGGAGGCGTTCGGCTTCGAGACGCTGGCGCCGGGCAGGCGGCAGATCGGCCCGTTCCAGATCACGCTCGCGCACATGAATCATCCCGTGGAGACGTTCGGCTTCCGGGTGGAGCATGCCGGGCGGGCCCTGGCGTACTCCGCCGACACCGGGACGTGCCCGGCGCTGGTCGAACTGGCCCGCCAGGCCGACGTGCTGCTGTGTGAGGCCTCCTACCTGGCCAGCCCCGATCCAATGCCGGACATGCACCTGACCGCCAGGCAAGCCGCCGAGCACGCCGCGCGGGCCGGGGCAGGCCGGCTTGTCCTCACCCACCTGGTGCCGTGGAACGACCAGCAGCGGACCCTGGCGGAAGCGTCCGCCGCATCCTTTGACGGGCCGATCTCGCTCGCCTCGCCGGGGCAGGTCATCGCGCTGACCTGAGGCCGGTGCGCGCCGGGCGGAGGATATGCTCCGTCTGGGCTACATGCAGCTTGCGGGCATTCCCCGGTGGGCGTGCAGGGTGCCCCCGCTACCCGAGTTCCGCTCCGGATCATGGTGAGGTCCATGTGCCCGTTACGCCAGATGGCAGTATCGGCATTGGCTGATAGGTCATGGTGGCGGCACCGCCGGAACGGGGTGCCATGAAGGTAAGGCCGGGCCGCACCGTGCTGTGCCGGTGCGGCCACGAGCGCGTGGCACACCAGCACTACCGGCGAGGCTCCGAATGCGCGCTGTGCGGGTGCCTGCGATGGTCCGGTCCGGGCCTGCTGCGCGGGCCCGCACCGGGTTTCCTGCACCGCCTTTTCCGCAGGCAGAAGCGATAACTTAGCGGATATCACCGATAGCGGTGAGTGGTCGGGCCGGACCCGGCCATCAACGCCCATCTGGGGTACGATGGGGACCAATCCCCGGCCAATCGATTACCTTCCGTGACGGATGGGTTGCTCGCTGATACTTTACCGAACTCCCAGTGTCCGGAAGACAAATCACTATCGGTACTTGTCTGACAGACTGACTAATGTATTACTAAGTCATGGACTTGATAGTCCACTGAAGCTAAGACAAGGCGAACCACCTGCCCTGGCCAACCAACCCCCCGGCCGGGGTATCCCCCGCTTGCTTCGCCTGCAGTCATGGGAGGGGAGACCATGACAGTACAGGCCGGTGCAAGTGTGCCCTGGCTCCGGGTTTCTATAGTGATCCCGGCGCTCAACGAGGCACGCAACCTGCCTTATGTTTTCGCACGCCTGCCACCAGACGTGCACGAAGTCATCGTCGTCGACGGACTCTCCGTGGACGACACGATCGCAGTGGCCCAGCAACTGCGGCCCGACGTGCGGATCGTGCTGCAGAGCCGCCGGGGTAAGGGCAACGCACTGGCATGCGGGTTCGCCGCTGCCACCGGAGACATCATCGCGATGATCGACGCCGACGGCTCCGCGGACCCGGGAGAGATCCCGCGGTTCGTCCAGGCACTCGTCGATGGTGCCGAGTTCGCCAAGGGCACGCGGTTCGCCCCGGGCGCCGGCAGCGACGACATCACCCGCCTGCGCGCGCTTGGCAACCGCGCGCTGGTGGGCTTCGTCAACCTCTGCCATGGCTCGCACTACACCGACCTGTGCTACGGCTACAACGCGTTCTGGCGGCGGCTCGTCCCGTTGCTCGGCCTGGACGCCGATTCGCCGGCGCCACCGAACGGCGGGCGGCTGTGGGGTGACGGCTTCGAGGTGGAAACCCTGATCCACCTCCGGGTCGCCGCGGCCGGGCTGGCGGTCACCGAGGTCCCCAGCTTCGAGCACTCACGGATCCACGGGGTGAGCAACCTGAGCGCGGCCACCGATGGCTTCCGGGTACTGCGGACCATCCTGGCCGAGATTCGCCGGTCCCGCTGGACCTGGCGTGGGAGGCGTGCCCCGGCCGCTGCCCAGCAGGCAGTAGATGCCACGCAGGAGCGGCCGCGACTGGGCGCCGGCCTTCCGAGCGAGCCCTGGCCGGGATCGGAGATGGCTACCCGGGCGGTTGAGTGAGTCCAGCTGATGGCTTCGGTGAACTGCGTGCCGAGCTTGTTGACGTGGGCGGCGGCAAGCCGCAGACGTTTGTGCCCATGGCCGCCGGTGCGGCGGCCGGCCATGTTCCCGTGGCCGCGGGTGCCTCCGCGGGGGAGGAGCTACGAGTCATAGGCGCATCCGCGGGTCATGGCCCCGCCGCGGGTGCGCCTGCTGATCTTGTACCGATGGGCCGTGGCGCGCCGGACCCGGTCCTGCGCGCGAGCAGGGGCGGCACCGGCGGGCGGCCGGCCGGGCCGGCCGGGGCACGCGACGAAGACATGTCGGCGACCGTGCCGACCGAGATCCTCATCCGGCCGGCCGTGTCCGTGGTCGTCTGCGCGTTCACCGAGGACCGGTGGGAGGACCTGTGCCGGGTGCTGGGTTCGCTGCGCGCGCAGACCGAGGAACCCGGCGAGATCATCCTCGTGATCGACCATTGCCCGGGCCTGCTGCGCCGGGCGCGGGTGGCGTTCCCGGACGTGACCATCGTGCCCAACCACTTCCAGAAGGGCCTGGCCGGCGGTCGCAACACCGGGGTGGCACACGCCTGGGGCGACGTGGTGGCGTTCATCGACGACGATGCCTACGCCGACCCGGAGTGGCTCGGCCGGCTCGCCGACCACTACATGGATCCCAGTGTGCTGGGCGTCGGCGGCCTGGTGGAGCCCGCCTGGGAGCACGGGCGGCCGGGATGGTTCCCGCCCGAGCTTGACTGGGTGGTGGGCTGCAGCTACGTGGGCATGCGCTCGGGCCTGGGCCCGGTGCGGAACTTCATCGGCGCCAATATGTCATTCCGGCGGGAGATTCTCGCCGAGATCGGCGGCTTCTCCATCGAGCTGGGCCGGGTCGATTCGAACCCGTTCGGGTGCGAGGAAACCGAACTGTGCCTGCGTGTCAGCCAGCGCTATCCAGGCGCCATTCTGCTGTACGAACCGGCCGCGGCGGTCCGCCACCGGGTACGCAAGCAACGGGCCCGGTGGCGCTATCTGCGTTCGCGGTGTTATGCCGAGGGCAGGTCCAAGGCCACGGTGGCGAGCCTGGCCGGGGCCGAGTCGGCGCTGGCATCCGAGCGCTCCTATGTCCGGTCCACCATCCCCCGGGGGGTCTGTCGCTCGCTGTGGCGGGCCGTCAAGGGCAGGCCGTCCGGGTTGCTCTCCGCCTTCGCTCTCGTGATGGCCGTGCTGACGACCGGCTTCGGTTATTACGTGGGGCGCCGCTCCGGGCGCAAGAACGCCACCGAGGTGCTCGTGGTGGAGGACCCAGCGGCCGAGGTACTGGATGCCGAGGCCTGGGTCCTGGAGAACGAGCACACGGCGCCCGATGAGCAGATCTGGGTGCTGGGCGCCGACGACCGGCCACCGGCCGTGGACAGCCGGCCGCGCGATGCCGGGCCCCGGACGCTGAACGGCGGCCGCGGGACGTCGGCAGCCGGGCGTGCGGCAGCCGGGCCAGAGGCTGCCGGGCCAGGGACCGCGGCGCCCAGGGCCGGGACCGCCCAGCCCCCGCCCGCCGAGCCTAGGCCCGCCGGGCCTAGGCACGCTGCGCCTGCACCGGCGTTGCCCAGGACCGATGCGCCGCGGCAGCCCGTGCCACAGTCCGGCGCCCTGTTTGCCCCGGCGCAGCGGCCGGGCGCCGCACCGTGGCCGGCCGCGGCCCCGCCTGCGGTTGCTGCGCCGCCGGCTGCTCCGCCCGTGCGGCCCCGCCTGCGGTTGATGCGCCGCCCGTGACTGCTCCGCCGTGACTGCTCCGCCTGCCGCTGCGGCTGCTGCTGCTGCGCCGCCGTTGCTGCTCCGCCCGTGACTGCTGCGCCGCCGGCTGCTCCGCCGTGCTGCTCCGCCTGCGGCTGCTCCGCCGTGACTGCTGCGCCGCGGCTGCTCCGCCTGCTGTGACTGCTCCGCCTGCGACTGCTCCGCCTGCGGCTGCTGCGCCTGCGGCTGCTGCGCCGCGGCTGCTCCGCCTGCGGCTGCTCCGCCTGTGCTGCTCCGCCTGCGGCTGCTCCGCCTGCGGCTGCTGCGCCTGCGGCTGCTCCGCCTGCGGCTGCTGCGCCTGCGGCTGCTCCGCCGCGTGCGGCCCCGCCTGCGGTTGAGGCGCCGCCGGCTGCTCCGCCGCGTGCCGCGCCGCCTGCGGTTGCCGCCCCGCCTGCGGTTGCTGCGCCGCGCTGCCGCCGCCTGTGCGCCTTGCTGCGCCGCCGGCTGCTCCGCCGCGTGCCGCGCCGCCTGTGGTTGCTGCGCCGCCGGCTGCTCCGCCGCGTGCCGCGCCGCCTGTGGTTGCTGCGCCGCCGGCTGCTCCGCCGCGTGCCGCGCCGCCTGTGGTTGCTGCGCCGCCGGCTGCTCCGCCGCGTGCCGCGCCGCCTGTGGTTGCTGCGCCGCCGGCTGCTCCGCCGCGTGCCGCGCCGCCGGGCACCGCCCGGCCCGAGACCGCCGCCCGGCCGGCCGGCTGCGCGGACCGCGGGCGAGCGCGCGCCGCTGGATGTCGCGTGGTGGGAGGAGCCGCTCCCGCCGGCCGAGATCGCGCGGGGCCGCCGTGCCGGGACCGGTGCCCTCGTCCGTGCCATCGGACGGGTGGCGGACCTGCTTTTCCCCTGGGCGTGCCTCGTGGCCGTTGCCGGGCTATGGGTCTTCGCGCTCAGCCGGGTGCAGGCCGGCCGGGTGGCCACGGCGGGCTTCGGGCTGGTCTCGGTGCTGCCCGCCGCCTTCTGGGCCGCGGCCGCTGTGCTCATGGTCAGCTTCTGCTGGATCGTGGTGCGCGCACCGGGCCGGTGGCCGGTCCTCGGGGCCCACCTGCTCACCCTGGTCGTCATCCTGCACGCCACGCCCGCCATCGTGTACGGGACGCTGCGCTACTCCTGGGCCTGGAAGCACGTCGGCGTAGTGGACTACATCATCCACCACGGGATCAACTTCAACCTCGGTGGCGTGCTGGGCGTCTACCAGGGCTGGCCTGGCTTCTTTGCGCTCAACGCCTTCCTCACCAGTGGCGGCGGCCTGCAGTCGGCGCTCAGCTACGCCCCCTGGGCGCTCGTCGTCAACGACCTGCTGTGGCTCGGCCCGGTCCTGCTCATCGCCCGCGCCTTCACCGCGGACTGGCGGATGATCTGGATCACGGCGTGGGTGTTCGAGCTGGGCAACTGGGTCGGGCAGGACTACTTCTCACCGCAGGCCTTTGCCTTCTTCCTGTTCCTGACTGTGATCGCCATCTGCCTCCGTTGGCTCGGCGACGACCGCCCGCGCCCGCACTGGCTCAGGGCCGGGCTGGCGTACCTGGCCGACTGGGCCCGCGGGTACGCGCCGCGCTGGCTCGCCCGCAGCCTGCCGGCGCCCGGCAGCCGGCGGGCCCGGCGTCGCCGCACGAGCCAGGCGGGCACGCATGGGCGCGCTGGCTGGGCGGGCACATGCCGCGGCGCCGGGCCCGCGAGCCGGTGCAGTGGGAGCAGGCGGCCCAGGGCTCGCTGTGGTTCCGGGCGGCCAGGCATGCGCGGCCGGACCGGCCGGAGGACGTGGTTCCGGCCGAAGGCGCGGGGGTGTCGCGCTCGACGCGCCTGGTGCTGGTGATCGCGCTGGTGCCACTCATGGCGGCGATCGCGTCCAGCCATCAGCTCACCCCGTTCATGGTGATCATCGCGCTCGCCATGCTCGCCGTGTTCCGGCATCTCCGGCCGCGGGTGCTGTTGCCGCTGGTGGCGGCGGCGATCGCGGCCGGCTGGATCTTCTACGGCGGGCTGCCCTGGCTGCAGGCGAACAACTCCCAGGTGTTCAGCGGGTTCGGCGCGCTGTGGGCCAACAGCGCGCAGCACATCGTCGGCGGCGGGCAGGTGTCGCCCGACCAGATCATCGTCGAGTGGGGCGCCCGGTTGCTCAGCGCGGCCATCGGCCTCATGGCGCTGGCCGGCTTCTGGCGTTACCGGCGGCACCGCGACAAGGCGGCCCGCCGGTCCTGGAACCGGGTCGGCCTGCTGGGCGTGGCCGCCATTCCGATGGTGGCGGGCAACAATTACGGCGGCGAGATCATCTTCCGGGCCTTCCTGTTCGCCCTGCCATTCATGGCGGTCGCCGCCGCCGCACTGTTCTTCCCGCGGCCGTGGTCGCCGCGGCGGTACCTGGTCGGCGCGGCCCTCACCGTCACCACCGTGCTGCTGGCGGGCGGGTTCTTCCTGAGCAACTACGGCACGGACGCGATGAACTACTTCACCCCGCAGGAGGTGACCGCCTCCCAGTGGCTGTACCGGACCGCGCCCGCCGGTGCCCAGGTGATCGCGGTCAACAGCAACTTCCCGTGGGCGTTCGTCCACTACAACCGCTACACCTATACGTTCCTCGACGGCTCGGGGTACAGCAACGACACGCTGCGCAACCCCGTGCAGGAGATCAGCTTCCTGATGAGCCCGCCCTACCCGCGGGTCTCCTACCTGGTGTTCACCCGGAGCCAGGCCGCCCAGGAAGCCATCAGCGGGCCGTGGTCGCCGAACGACTTCTCGCGGGTCTACAGCACCCTGATGCAATCCGGCGCCTTCAAGACCGTGTACCTGGCCAACGGAGTCACGATCCTGCAAAAGATCCACCGCACCGGCCGGGCGCCGGCCTCCCTGGGCACGCACCCGAAGCCGCGCGGGCACCACTCCGCGGTGCGCCCGCACCGGACGGTGCTGCACCGGCACAAGGCCCGCCCGCCCGCGGCCCGGGCCCGGCTCCGCGCGCTGCGGTTGCAGTACTACCGCCACCACCACCCGCCGACGCTCGGCGGACGGCCGAAGGCGCCCTGATGATGAGATTGCAGATACGGTCCGTGAGCCCGCGCCGCTGGGTCATCGCCCTGGCCCTGGCGGCCTCGGGCTGGCTGGTGCTCGGCATCACGATGCTGACCGGGCAGTCGCTGGCCCGGGCGCCGGCGATCTTCGCGTTCGTGTTCGTCTGCCCCGGCCTGGCGGTGGTCCGGCTGCTCCCGCTGCGCGATCACCTGGAGCAGGCTGTGCTGGCCGTGGCGCTGGGCCTGAGCCTCACCGCGCTGGCCGCCGAAGGCTTCGCGATCAGCCACATCCTGCAGCCCGCGCTGGTGCTCGTGGCCCTGGCCTCGCTGTGCACGGCCGCGGCTGCGGCCGACGTGGTCAGGGGCTGAACGCCCCATGCCAGCACACGACATGCCCGGCACCACCGGGGCGAGGCCAGCCCAGGACGTGCCACAGCCGGTCCCGATACTGCTGTATCACGCGGTCACCGCCGATCCGCCGGCCTGGATCGCCGAGTTCGCGGTCACGCCGGCGGTCTTTCGTGCCCACCTCGACGCCGTGCGTCGCCAGCGGCCGCCAGCCGCTCACCGTCTCCCAGTACACCGATGCGCGCAGCGGCGTGATCCCGCTGCCGCCGCGGCCGGTGCTGATCACCGTGGATGACGGCTTCGCCGACTTCGCCGACAACGCGCTGCCGGCCCTGGCCGAGCGCCGGCTGCCCAGCACCCTGTACGTCACCACGGGCGCGTGCGCCGGCCAGCCGCGGGAGACCGTGCTGCCGGACGCCGCCATGCTGCGCCACGCCGACCTGCCCGGCCTGGAAGCCGCGGGGGTGGAGATAGGCGCCCACTCGCACACCCACCGCCAGCTTGACCTGCTGCCCGGGCGCGAGGTGGCGACGGAGTTGTCCGCCAGCCATGACCTGCTGGCGGAGACGCTGGGGCACCGGATCCGCAGTTTCGCCTATCCGCACGGCTACTGGCGGTCGCGGGTGCGGCGGCTCGTAGGTAATGCCGGCTTCGACTCCGCGTGTGCCGTTGGCAATGCCTGGAGTTCGGCCACCGATCACCGGCTGGCGATGTCGCGGCTTATGGTCCGGTCCGACCATGATCTCGCTACCGTTGCGTCGTGGCTGGACGGGCCGGGAGCCCACGTCCTGCCAGGCCGGCAGCGGGTACTGGCCTTCGGCTGGCGCCAGTATCGCCGGGCCAGGCAACTGCGAGGGAAGGGGGGGTGGCAGGCATGAGCAACGGCGCGGGGCGGCATCAGCGGGAGACGGCGGGCCCGCGGGGCCGGCGTGTCCGGAACTCCGCGATCGCGGTCGTCCTGGTCGCGGGCCTGGCCGCGGCCGGAGCGAGCCTGTTCGGCGGGCGCGCCAGCGGCGATCAGTGCACCGTCTCCGCCACCCTGGTGCCGAGCTGCGGGGCCTGGTGGGGGATGTACCTGCCGGTCGACGACGACAGCCAGCTGCCGCCCGCGGTGCAGTCGGAGGAGCACTACCTCGGGCGGCCGCTCGACATCGTCGAGCGCTACCACGACATGTCCGTGTCCGATAACGGCGTCTTCCCCGACCGGGCCGAGGAACAGGTCGCCGGTGACCGCTACCTGCTGTTCTCCTGGGCCGCGGATGTCTGGTCCAAGCACATTCTGTACAAGTGGAGCACGATCGCCTCCGGTGCGCTGGACCGCTCCATCATCGAGCCGGAGGCCCAGCGGATCGCGGCATTCCACCACACCGTGTTCCTGACCTTCTCGGCCGAGCCCGACGGCGACGTTCCGCAGCAGGGCACACCCGCCCAGTTCGTCGCGGCCTGGCGGCACATCCACGACGTGTTCGCCAGGATGGGCGTGCACAACGTGATCTGGGTCTGGACCACGGAGGGCTACCTGCCGCACGAGCGGACCATCGCGGCGATGTACCCCGGCAACGCCTACGTGAACTGGATCGGGTACGACCCGTACAACTACTACACCTGCCATCAGGCCAACTGGCTGAGCTTCGCCCAGACGGTGCAGCCCTTCTACCAGTGGCTGACCACGCAGCCCTTCGGTGACAAGCCCGTCATGCTCGCCGAATACGGCAGCGCCGCCGACCCTCATCAGCCGGACCGGGAAGCCGCCTGGTACCGGGGCATCCTCCCGGTGATCCGCCAGATGCCGCGGCTGAAGGCCCTGATCCAGTGGAACTCCGCCATACCCGGATGCCATCTGGGCGTGCCCAGGAACTCCCCGGAAGCCCGCGCCTACCGGCAGACGGGCCTGTCCTCATACCTGCTCAAAGAGACTCCCTGACGAATCGATGAACGCACTTCACGGCACCGACGTGTGCCGGCAGACCGGCGCGAGCGGGAACGACGCGCCGGCCGGGACTGGCCGCCCGACGGTGACCAGCCCGGCACCGCGTGCCGTCTGGGATTCGCTGCTTCGCTCGGATCCGGCCGCGGTGGTGACCCAGTCGCTGGCGTGGCGGGATGCGGTCTTCGCCGATGGCCGCTACCGGGACGTGAGCCGGTTGTACGAGTTCGGCTCCGGTCGGCGGATCGTGCTGCCACTGGCGCGCCGCCGGCTTGCCACCGCCTGGACCACGACGACGGCCTCCTGGCCCCGTGACTGGGGCGTCTGCGGGCCCATCTGCGAGGACGGGCAGGTCAGCGCGGCGGAGGCCGCGGCCGTGCTGGCCGACCTGGCCGGCCGCGGCACCGTCGCCGCCGAACTCCGGCTGCCCGAAGGGGCAGCCGGCACCTGGCTCGCCGCGGCCGGCGGCTATCAGGTCGAGGAGCGTGGCGGTCACCTGCTCGACCTGGCCGGCGGGTTCAGCGAGGTCTGGTCGCACCGGTTCCGCGGCACCGCCCGGACCGCGGTGCGCAAGGCGGAGCGCTCCGGCGTCGAGGTGGAGGTCGACCGGTCCGGCCAGGCGCTGCAGGTGTTTTTTGAGCTCTACGAAAAGTCCATCAGGCGCTGGGCCGAAATGCAGCACGAGCCCGTGGCACTCACCCGGTGGCGGACGATCCGGGCCACCCCGCCCCGGATGCTGGCGGCGGTCGCCGAGCATTTCGGGCGGGGCTGCGAGATCTGGGTCGCCCGGGTGGCGGAGGTGCCGATCGCGGCCATCGTGGTGCTCCGGTCCGGATCGAACGCCAAGTACTGGCGGGGCGCGATGGACAAGGAACTTGCCACCCCGGTCCGGGCCAACGAGTACCTCCACTCGCTCGCCATCGAGGCGGCCTGCCGGGACGGATGCCGCTGGTATGAGATGGGGCAGACGCGGCCCGGCTCGCCGCTAGCGTCGTTCAAGGAGAAGCTCGGGGCCACCCTGCAGCCCGGGTACACGCTGCGCACCGAGCATCTTCCGCTCGATGCCGCGCGCCGCCGCACCCGGCGCATGGTCAAGTCGCTGATCGGGTTCCGCGATGTCTGAGGGTCCCGTGCGCACGGCCTGTGTCCCGGAGGTCACAGTCGTGCGGCTATGCAAACCATTGGTAAACCTGCGGGGCATATGTCCCGTCTTTGTATTGTCGGCTGGTTAGCCGGCGTAGGGGGAGGGGGCTCGTTTGCCCGACGACACAACCGGATATACCGCTGGCGCTGCCCGCCGAGGGGGAGCAGTCACGCCGTGACCGAGCTGGCCCCGCCGGTTCTGGTCGGCAATTTGTACCTGGATCGGCCCCTGCCTGACCTGGAGGGCGAGGGGCGGTACCAGGGTGCGCGGCTGCTGGCATGGCTGCATGGCCGCCCGCTCGGGGAGATCACGCTGCCGCTGGGCCGGCAGCCGGTACCAGCGCAGCGGCTCGCGGACGAGGTCTGGTCGGTGCTCGGCGACCGGATCGCCAAGCACTGCGCCGACGACGGCATCTCGCCGCCGGCCCGCCTGCCCGCGACCGGCATCACCCTGCCCGGCCGGGTGCGCTGCGCCAGCCGCCGGATGCTCGCCGACGAGCCGAAGATCACGGTGGTGATCGCCACCCGGGACCGCACCGGCAGCCTGCTGCGCTGCCTGGCCTCGGTGTCCCGGCTGAACTACCGGGCGTTCGATGTCGTCGTCGTGGACAGCGCGCCGGCCAGCGACCTGACCGCGCGAACGCTGGCCGGACGCCAGGACTGGCCGTTCACCCTGCGCTATCTGCGGGCGGCACGGCCCGGGCTGGGCCTGGCGCACAACGAGGCGCTGCCCGCGGTCACCGGGGAGATCGTCGCGTTCACCGACGACGACGTCGAGGTGGACGCCGAATGGCTGAGTGCGTTCGCGGAGGCCTTCACCGAGACCGGTGCCGCCTGCGTGACCGGCCTGATCCTGCCCGCCGAACTGGAAACCCGGGCGCAATTGCTGGTGGAGCGGGCCGGCGGGTTCGCCCGCGGTTTCACCCGGCGCACGTTCACCAGCGACATGCCCGATCCCGAGCCGCTGTTCCCGTTCACGGCGGGCCGGTTCGGATCCGGGGCGAACATGGCCTTCCGCACCGACTGGCTGCTCGGCCACGGCGGTTTCGATCCGGCCACCGGTGCGGGAACCCCGGCCAAGGGCGGCGACGACCTGATCGCGTTCCTGCGGACCATCATCGACGGCGGGACGCTCGTGTACGAGCCCGCCGCGGTGCTGCGGCACTGGCACCGCCGGGACTATGAGGGGATGCGCCGCCAGGCGTTCGGCTACGGGATGGGCCTGGGTGCCTACCTGACCGCGGCGGTCTGGCGCCGGCCCGTGCTCCTGGGCGCGATGCTGCGCCGGGCCGGGCCCGCGGCCATGCACATGCTCGGCTCGCATTCGGAGAAGAACTCGGGCCGCGGCGAGTCGTTCCCCCGCGAGCTGGTGTGGCGGGAACTGGCCGGGGTGCTGGCCGGGCCGCTCGGCTACGCGCGGAGCCGCTGGCGCTACCGCGGCCACCGGCCCTCCGGGCCCGGAGGCCCGCGATGAGCGTGGCCGAGCTGAGGATCCAGACGCGGCGCCGGATCCGCGGGCTGTACGGCGAATCGCTGTTGCGCACCGGGCACCTGCTGGTCGCGAACTCGGTGCTCAACGCGGGCTTCGGGGTGCTGTACTGGCTGCTGGCCGCCCGCCTCTACGCGCCGGCCGTGGTGGCGGTCAACTCGGCCGCCATCTCGGCGATGATGCTGCTGTCCGGTGCCGCCCAGCTCAACCTGATGAGCGCGCTGCTGCGGTTCGTGCCGACCTCGGGCGCCATGGCCGGCAAGATGATCCGCCGCGCCTATCTGGTCGGTGGCGGCCTGTCCGGCGTGGCCGCGATCGTTTTCCTGTTCGGCCTGAACCTGTGGTCGCCCGACGACCTGGCCGACCTGCTGCAGCCCGGGTACTCCGCGATCTCGTTCGTGCTGGCCACCATGCTGTGGTCGGTCTTCGTCATGCAGGACAACGCGCTGGTGGCGGTGGGCCGCCCGGGCGGGGTGCCCGCCGAGAACTCCGCCTTCGCGGTGCTGAAGATCCTGCTGATCGCCGGGCTCGCCGCTGTCGCGGGCCAGGCCGGGATCTGGTGGTCGTGGTCCGCGGCGATGGCCGTGTGCGTCGGCGGGTGCAGCATCTACCTGTTCACCCGGGCGGTGCCCGCGTTCGTGCGCGCCCATGCGCACGAGCAGGCGCAGGTCGTGACGCGGCGCGACCTGCGCCGGTTCGTCGGGCCGGACTACATAGGTTCGCTGGCCTGGATCGCCTGCACCTCGCTGGTGCCGTTGCTGGTGCTCGACATCACCGGTGCCAACCACTCGGCCGCGTTCGCGCTGCCCTGGTCGATGTGCACCGCGCTGTACACGGTGCCGACCGCCTTCGGGCAGTCCCTGGTGGCACACAGCGTGCGCAACATCGACCTGCTGGAGGTGAACTACCGGCGCGCGGTGCAGCACACGCTCAGCCTGCTGGCGCCGGTGGTCGCGCTCGTCGTGGCCTTCGCCCCGCTCGGGCTGCGCCTGTTCGGGCCCTACTACGCCGAGCACGGCACGACGACGCTGCGGCTGCTGTCCCTGGCCGCGTTCCCGAGCGCGATAGTCAGCCTGGCGGTCTACCGGGCCCGGGTGCTCCGCCAGATGACCATCGTCGTCGGCATTCTCGTCACGCTGAGCGTGCTGGCGCTGACCCTGGTCTTGGTGCTGGTGCCCAAGATAGGCGTGGTCGGGGGCGGGGTCGCCTGGCTGGTCGCGCAATGCGTGATGGCCACCATCGTGGTGAGCAGCACTTTCCTGCCGAAGATCAAGCCCAGGCTGGTGCGGATGCGCCAGGGCGGGGTGCCCGCACACGTGGTGCGGACCGCGATGGCCACCGGCGCCTGGGAGCGGGAGAAGGCGCTGCGCACCGCCTCCGACACCGCGGTGATCATGGTCAAGGTGGCGCACCGCTCGTGCGGCGTGCTGAAGGTGGCCTCCAGCGACAGCGGCGTGGACAGCCTGCGCCGTGAGGTCGAGGTGCTGGGCCAGGCTCACCTCGGAGGAACGGCTGGGCGCGTGGCGGACCCTGCTGCCGGTGCCCTGGCAGGCCGGCGGGATCGGCGGTGGCGGCGCGTTCCTGCTGACCAGCCGGCTGCCCGGGCGGAACCTGGGGCCGGACAACGCACACCGCCTCACCTCGGCGGCGTTTCACGCCATCGCGCCGCTGCACAACCTCGACCGGACCGTCCGGGTGGCGGATGACGACCTGCTGCGCTGGTGGGTGGACGAACCGGTGGCGGAGATCGCCAGGGCCGTTCCGGATACCGCTACCCTGGAGCGGATGGCCGCCGGGCTGCGCGACTACCTGGCGGGCCGGCTGGTCACGCTGGGCTGGACCCATGGCGACTTCTACTCCGGCAACGTGCTGGCGGGCAACAACGGCGCGGTGACCGGGATCGTGGACTGGAGCCAGGCCAGGGAACGGGATCTGCTGGCCCTGGATCTGGTGTTCTGGCTGCTGACCGTGCCCGCCCGCGGGGAGCCGGGGGCGTTCGGCGCCCGGGTGGCGGCGGGGCTTCGCCAGTTCTGGACCCCGGCGGAGAGCCGCCTGATCGGGACCGTCACCGACGGGGATCCGGTCAGCAAGCGTGCGCTGCTGCTGCTCGCCTGGCTCCGGCACATAGCCGGCAACCTGGAAAAGTCCGACCGGTACGCCGACAGCCTGCTGTGGTCCCGCCGCAACATCGCGCCCGTGCTCCGGGCGGTGGCCCGTGACTGAGCGCACCGGGACCATCGACTGGGCGCAGAGCCTCCCGCAACCTGCTGGTCCCGCCCCGCTGCTGGTCGCGGACCTGCTCAGCGACGCCGGCACGCTGACCGCGCTGCTCCGCCAGGCACTGCGTGACCAGCAGTGGCTGGACGCATTCCTGTTCGCGGCCGGGCTGGGCCAGCTGATCGAGGACCGGCTGCACCGCGACCGGCTGCTGATGAACCGGGCGGCCAGCTATCTGCGGCGCCGGCCGTCCCGGCCGGTGCGCCTGGCCGGGGCCGCCGCGGGTGCCGGGGCCACGCTGCTGCGCTGCGTCAGGACCCCGGCGCGCCGGCGCCTGAGGCGCGCCCTCAAGGCGCTCACCCCGCTGACCGCGGAGCTCGCCGACCGTGTGTTCGGCCGCGGTGAGCTTCCGGGACCTCGCCGCCGGGCTGCCCGTCATCGCCGCGGCGGCCAGGGACCTCGGCGGTGACCGGATCCGGGTGCCCGCCTGCTTTCACAGCTTCGACCAGTATCCCGACGACATCCGGTGGCTGGCCCGCGAGTTCTGCCGCCAGTGCGCCCCCGGTGGGCTGCCGCCCCGCGCGCCGCTGTGCGTGGTCGGGGTGCGCACCTCGGGCAGCTACCTGGCACCGCTGCACGCGGCGGCGCTGCGCGCCGAGGGTGCCACAAACGTACAGGTGCTCACGTACCGGCCCGACCGGCCGTTCCTGCGGTGGGAACGGTCCGCGCTCAGGAAGGTCGGCAAGGCCGGCGGCCTGGTGCTGGTCACCGACGACCCACCGGCGTCGGGTACGTCGCTGGCCACCACGGCCGAGGCGATCGCGGCGGCCGGCGTGCCCGACGCGCGCATCGTGTTCGTACTGTCCCTGTTCACCGACGCAGCGGAACTGCCCGCCAAGCTGTCCCGCTGGCCCGCCGTGGTCCAGCCGCACAGCGAGTGGAGCGTGCGGGGCCGGCTGACGGCCCAGCCGGTCAAGCAGGCCCTGGCCGGCCTGGCCGGCCCGGATATCGAGATCGGCGCGGTCCAGCCGCTCTGGCTGCCCGAACCGGCCGGGCAGCGCGGGCACGCGCGTGGCGTGTTCGCCGTCCAGATGCTCGACCACCGCACCGGCGAGATGACCCGCAGGCAGATCATGGTGGAGGGCGCGGGGCTGGGCTACCTCGGCCGGCAGAGCGTCGCCGTCGCCCGCGCCCTGCCCGGGCACGTCCCGCACCTCTACGGCTTCGCCGACGGGCTGCTGTACCGGGACTGGCTCCCACGTGAGCCGTCCGGTCTGCCGGCCGGCGAACTGGCCGGGACCATCGCCGGCTACGTCACCGCCCGCCAGGCCGCGCTGCCCGCGGCCGCGGCCGCCATCGACCGCCTGGGCGGCCGGGACCCGGTCTGGGAGGTCACGGCCCGGCTGCTGTCGGCGCAGTACGGGCGTGCCTCGATGCCGGTGCGCCCGCTGTTCCTGGAGCGGTTCATGCGGCGGCTGCTCGCCCACGGCCACCCGACGGTGATCGACGGCAAGACCGACCACCGGCACTGGCTCACCGACCCGGATACGGGTGGGACCCGCAAGGTGGACTTCTACCAGCGCGGCTTCGGTCATCTCGGGCTCGCCTGCTACGACCCCGTCTTCGATCTCGCGGGTGCCGCGGCCGACCCGCCGGCCCCCGGCTTCGAGGCGCGGCTGCGGGGTGCCTACCAGCACCTCAGCGGGCAGTTGGTGGACGCCGAGCGCTGGCTGCTCTACCGGCTTGCCCAGCTCTGGCGGATGCGCCGGGCCGGTGATGTCGACCCGGATCACGCGGGCCAGCGGGCGGCCGCAGCCATTCACGAGTACCTGGCCGGCCTGTACCTGCGCGGCCTTGCCCCGGCCAAGGGCTCGTTGTGCGCGATCGACCTCGACGGCGTGCTGGAATGCGACGCGCTCGGTTACCCCGTCACCTCGCCGAGCGGTGCGCTGGCGCTGCGGGCGCTGATCGCGCACGGCTACCAGCCGGTGCTGGCCACCGGCCGGTCAGCGCCCGAGGTCCTCGACCGGTGTGCCGTGTTCGGCCTGGCGGGCGGGGTGGCCGAGTACGGGGCGGTTCTGGTGTGCGACGGCGATACCGTCGACCTGCTGCCCCCGGCCGGGCGTGCGCAGCTGGAGGCGATCCGCGGGGAACTGTCCGGCCTGGTCGGCGTGCACCTGGACCCGCGATACCGGCACACGGTCCGGGCCCGGGCGGCGGGCGGCGGCCCGCTGCCCGCGGAACTGCTCGCGGGCGTGGCGCCGGCCGCGCAGCACGGGGTGCGGGTGGTCCACGGCCAGGGCCAGACGGACTTCGTCTGGGCCGGGGTGGACAAGGGAACCGGCCTGCGGGCCCTGGCCGCCCTGCTGTCCCAGCCGGGCTGCGCACTCGCGGTGGGTGACTCCGAGTCGGACCTTCCGCTGTTCGAGTGCGCCGTGCTGGCCCGGGCGCCGCGCAACGCCCGGCTCGGCACCGGCGGCACCGGGATCCGGCAGACCAGGCACAGCTACCAGGCGGGCTTGCTGGACGCCTGCGCCGACCTGCTCGGCCATCGTCCCGGCGAGTGCCCGGCCTGCCACCCGCCCGCCTTCGGCCCGCGCACCAAGGCGATGCTGGCGCTCCTGGACCTGCGCGCGAACGGCCTCGCCTCGGTCCCTGGGCGGACCGTCTCCGCGGTCAGATGGCTGACCAAGAGGAAGGCCCTGTGACCGGTACCGGCGGCGGTCTGTGCTGGAGTTCTGACCCGGGGTCACCGCCCAGTCCACCCGATCCGTCACCTTAAGATCATCAGGTATGCGCGTACTTGTAACCGGCGGTGCAGGTTTCATCGGCTCTCACATTGCAGACGCCCTGCTGGCCAGGGGAGACGACGTTCTCGTGCTCGATGACCTGTCGTCGGGCCGGCCCGGGAGGCTCGAACCGCAGGTTCCGCTGCACAAGATGAGCATCACCGACGCCGCGGCGCTCAACGACGAGGTGGCGGCCTTCGGCCCGGAGCTGATCTGCCATCTGGCGGCGCAGATCGACGTGCGCGCTTCCGTCGAGGCGCCGGCGGCGGACGCTGGCGTCAACATCCTGGGCACGGTCAACCTCCTGGAGGCAGCCAGGCGGGCGGGTGCCCGGGTGCTGTTCGCGTCCACCGGAGGTGCCCTCTACGGGCGCGAGGCGCCCATCCCCTCCCTGGAGGATGTGCTGCCGCTGCCGGAATCGCCGTACGGGATCGCGAAGTACTGCGCGGAGTGCTACATCGGCCTGTACAACCGGCTGCACGGGACCCGGCACTCGGTGCTGCGGCTGGCCAACGTGTACGGGCCGCGGCAGGACCCGGCGGGTGAGGCCGGGGTGATCACCATCTTCTGCGCCAGCGTGCTGGACGGCCGCGAGCCGACCATCTACGGCGACGGCACGCAGACCCGCGACTACGTGTACGTGGGCGACGCGGTCCGCGCCTTCCTCGCGGCGGGCGACAGTGGCCGCCCGGGCACCTGGAACATCGGCACCAGTGTCGAGGTGAGCGTGCTCGACCTGGTGGCCATCATCGGCGTCGTCGCCGGGCGCGGCATCCGGCCGGCGTTCGCGCAGGCCCGTCCCGGTGAGCTGCAGCGCAGCGCGGTCGCGACCGGGCGCGCCGCCAGCGAGCTGGGCTGGCGCTCGGCCATGCCGCTCGCCGAGGGCGTGCGCCGGGTCTACCAGTGGATCTCCTCCGGCGCCCCCGACCGGGCGCCCTGTTAGCCCAGGGGGCGACCCCCTGGAACCCCGGGGCGCCAATGGCGCCTGGCCGGCAAGCCGGCAGGCCCCATCGCGCTCGCTGAGTCTTGCGGCCAGCGGGGATTCCGGGGGTCGCCCCCGGGCTGATACCGCACGGAGCACTGCCGGAACGGGGCTAGGCTGTCCCGCATGTCCCGACCCGATGGCCGCAGCGCCGATCAGCTGCGAGAGATAAAGATCACCCGCGGCTGGCTGGAGCACGCCGAGGGCTCGGCACTCATCGAGTTCGGCGCCACCCGGGTGCTGTGCGCCGCCAGCGCCACCGAGGAGGTGCCGAGATGGCGGCGCGGCAGCGGCCTGGGCTGGGTGACCGCGGAATACGCCATGCTGCCCCGGGCCACCAACACCCGCGGCGACCGGGAGTCGATCAAGGGCCGGCCCGGGGGCCGCACCCAGGAGATCTCCCGCCTGGTCGGCAGGTCGCTGCGGGCCTGCGTGGACGCGAAGGCGCTCGGCGAGAACACCATCATCATCGACTGTGACGTGCTCCAGGCCGACGGCGGCACCAGCACGGCCGCCATCACCGGTGGCTACCTGGCGCTGGCCGACGCGGTCGGCTGGCTGCAGGGCCGCCGCCGCTGCAAGGGTGACCCGCTCGTCGCCTCGGTGGCCGCGGTCAGCGTCGGGATCGTGGACGGCGAGCCCCGGCTGGACCTGTGCTACGAGGAAGACGTCGCCGCGCAGACGGACATGAACGTGGTGTGCACCGGGGACGGCAGCTTCGTCGAGATCCAGGGCACCGCCGAGCGCGAGCCGTTCGGCCGCGAACTTCTCGACGAGCTGCTGGATCTCGGCGTGGCCGGGTGTGCCGAGCTTACCACGGCTGCAGCAGGACGCCCCGCGGCAATGACGGGGCTCATGACGGACCCGCGAGCCAAGATCATCCTCGCCACGCACAACCCCGACAAGCTCGCCGAACTGCGGCGCATCCTGGTGGCGAGCCGGGTGGACGTGGACGTGGCCGACCTCGGCGACCATCCGGACATGCCGCAGGTGGCGGAGACCGGCGCCACGTTCGAGCGAGAACGCCCTGCTGAAGGCGCGCGCGGTGGCGGCCCACACCGGCCTGCCCGCGGTCGCCGACGACTCCGGCCTGTGCGTCGACGCGCTGAACGGCATGCCCGGCGTGCTCTCGGCCCGCTGGTCCGGCGGCGTCACGGGGACGACGAGGCGAACCTGCGGCTGCTGCTGGCCCAGCTTGCCGACGTGCCGGCCGACCGCCGGGCGGCGCACTTCTACTGCGTGGCGGCGCTGGTGCTGCCGTCCGGGGCCGAGCACGTCACCGAGGGCACCGTGCACGGCTGGCTCACCGACGCGCCGCGCGGCACGAACGGGTTCGGCTACGACCCGATCTTCGTGCCCGGCTCGTCCGCGGAGACCACGGCGGAGCTGACCCCGGAGGAGAAGGACGCGATCAGCCACCGGGGCAAGGCGCTGCGCGCCCTGGCCCCGGTCATCGCCGCGCTGCTCGGCGGCTAGCGCGGTCCCGCGCCGCCGCTGCCCGGCGGCCCGGTACGGTAGTCGCGGTAGGAACGTGTGTCGTCCCGCCAGGAGGGAGCAGGCGTGAGCGACCGCAGGCTGGAGCCGGGCGACGAGGCGCCGGACTTCACGCTGACCGACGCCGACGGCAAGCAGGTGACCCTGTCGTCGCTGCGCGGCCAGCAGGTGATCGTCTACTTCTACCCGGCGGCGATGACGCCCGGCTGCACCAAGGAAGCCTGCGACTTCCGGGACAGCATCGCCTCGCTGGCCGCGGCCGGGGTCACCGTGCTCGGCATCTCCCCGGACGCGCCCGCCAAGCTCGCCAAGTTCCGCGACCGCGACGGGCTGAACTTCCCGCTGCTGTCCGACCCGGACCACAAGGTGCACGCAGGCCTACGGTGCCTACGGCGAGAAGAAGCTCTACGGGAAGACCATCGTGGGCGTCATCCGCTCGACCTTCGTGGTCGACGAGGACGGGAAGATCGCCCGGCCCTACTACAACGTCAAGGCCACCGGCCACGTGGCCCGCCTCCGCCAGGACCTCGGCCTGTAGATGCCTTTCCCTTTCCCGGCCGGCTTCGAAACGGGGAATTGTCCGACCCTCGCGATAACGTCGGCCTATGCCGCGCAAATACAACGAGAAATACACTCGCGAACTGCTCACCGAGGCGGTGGCGAATTCCATCAGCATCGCCGACGTGCTGCGCTACTTAGAGATTCCCTGGTCGGGGGGCACCCACGCACATATCAGCCGCAGGCTCAAGGTGCTTGGCATCGACACATCGCATTTCATGGGCCAGGCTCCAACAGAGGGAAGCCGTGCGCGTGGCGACTCACCCCCGGAGCTGGTCCTGGTTGTGCGCCCGCCGGGTTCACGCGGTCGCCACCGCATGTCTTGCGCCGGGTGCTGCGTGAGACCGGCGTGCCGTACGCTTGTGAGGCGTGCGGCATCGAGGCCGAGTGGAACGGCAAGCCGATAGTATTGCACGTGGATCACATCACGTGGAGACTGGCTGGACAACAGAAAGGAGAACCTTCGCTTTCTCTGCCCGAACTGCCACTCGCAAACTCCGACATTCGCAGGTAAATTCAAGAACAAGAAGGGGCCGTAGCCCAATTAGGCATGAGGCACGGGCTTTAGGTGCCCGGCAGTGTGGGTTCGAATCCCACCGGCCCCACAATTGATGTGACAATACGAATAATGGCCCCGAACTCGCGACCGGGTTCGGGGCCTGCGCAATTGACGCAACGCTTGCTCACGACGAGTTCAAGCCGGTGGCCCGGCACGTGTCACGGTCTTCGCCGGCCGGTTGATGGCCTGGATGTCTCCCGGCCCGCGATGGTGTGGGGAGTCGGCGCATGCCGCGGGCGAGTGTCGCTGCGGCCGCGACCCCGCACATGACGCCGGTGAGGATGAGCAGTGTCGGTTGGGCGCCGAACGCCGCGGCGAGGAACCCGTCGGCCAGGGCCCCCAGCGGGATGGAGCCCCACGTGACCAGGCGTGCCGCGCTGCGTACCCGGCCGAGCAGCCGGTTCGGTGTCACCTGGTAGATGTGGCTGGTGACAACGACGTTGAATGCCGGGGCGGCAACCGCCACCTCATCGGCCGGGCCCTGGCGTAATCGGGGGCGGCCCACGGGGGCCCTCTACCCATGACCTGTGCAAACGCACCGGCAGCGGGCCCCATCGACCCCAGGACCGCGGTTTGCGCGATGCCCACCGTGCCAATGCTGCGGCGCGCAATGTGATTTCCCCGCGGCCGGAGGGCCGGAGGTTAGGTGACGGTCCCTGTTCGGTGCCGGGGCGTGCTGGAACCGCTCGAAGCTGGGCGATAAGGTCCGCTTACGTGCATGAGGAGGCGGGGATGTCGTACGGGGCAGGTGGCGGGGATCAGCCGATTCCGCCCGGGGGGATGCTCGCTTCCGAAGCGGAGCGGGAACGTTGCCAGGCCGTGCTCAAGCAGGCCTTCGAAGACGAGCGCCTGACCCAGGACGAGTTCGAGTCCCGGGTCGGATCCGCCATCTCCGCGCGGACGCTGGAACAGCTCGCGGCGCTGACCCGCGACCTGCCGGCCCCGCTTCCGGCCGCTACTGCGGCGCCCTCCCGGCGGCCCCGCGCGCTCTGGCTGATCGGCGGGATTGTTGTGGTCGCCGTGGTGGCGGCGCTCTTCCCGCTGATCTCGGCGCTCAACTCCGGGTCACCGCAGCAGAGCAGCGCCGCTCCGGCCAAGGCAGCCAATAAGCACAGCAACCCCAAGACCACGTTGAGCGGGCCGGCCAAGTGCCCGGTGGGCACATCGGCGACGACGCTGACCATCGCCAATGCCCTCGCCACCAACCCGATCTACGTCGATCCGGCGTCCTCGCTGCTGACCGCGGCCCAGACGGGCCGGCTGCGGGCGGAGATCAGGCAGGCCGATCCCGGCCGGATCCGGATGGCCGTGCTGACCAACGCGACGCTGAGCCAGGGCGGGGGCCAGCGGTCGCTGGCGAACGCGATCTCAAGCTGCCCGGGCGACGCGGCGGGCGTCACCCTGGTCACCAACGATCGCTCGACGTATCTGGTCACCAGCTACACCAACTATCGGGGAACATCCCAGGCGGTGGGAGCGGCGCTCAACACGCACGGCAGCCTGGCCGCGGGCCTGCGGGATGCGGTCAGGCGCATGGCGGTCATCGACCCGGGTAGCTAGCCAGCCGATCACGCGGCTGCTCAGGCTCGTTCGCTGGCAGGATCCGGGCCGGGGGAGCCCGGGGCCAGTTCGATACGGGCCGCGCCGTTCGGTGCCGCTGGGCGGCCCGGTGCGGCCCGCGAGCCGGCTACTCGTCGGAGCCGAAGTTACGGCGGAGGGTTTCACCGTTGGGGGCGCCGCCGAGCGCGGCGGAGATCCGGTCCCAGGACCACTCGGCGGCGCGTGCCTCCCGGACCGCCACCCGGATGGCGTTCTGTGTCACGCGCCGGGCGTCCACGGCGCTCTTCATCAGTTCTTCGATCGTGGTCGTCATGGCACAGAGTGTGCCACAAATAGTGGCACATGTCGAGGGATTGGAGCGATGGCGGCCGGCAATGGATGGCCGGGCCCGGGCGATCCGCCCTCCCGGGCCCGGCCGTGCTTACTCGGCGCGCAGCGCGGTGGCGGTCCTGGTCGAGGCGGCCCAGCCGGCCGGGAGCAGCGCCCCGGCCACCGCGATCGCCAGGCCGGCCAGGGCCAGCCCGGCGACCTGCCAGCCGCCGTACACGTTCAGGAAGCTGGCGGGCAGGCCGACGTTGGCGGCCGCAGCCATCGCGGGCAGCACGTAGTGGTGCACCGCGATCCCGGCCGGGACCGCGATCAGGCCCGCCACCAGCCCGATGCCGGCGACCCAGCAGATCACCATGGCGATGGCCTGCCGCGGCGTCATCCCGATCGCCTTGAACACGCCGAGGTCGTGCACCCGCTCCCTGGTGTTCAGCACCACGGTGTTGAGCACGCCGAGCCCGGCCACGATCGCCAGCAGCAGCGTCAGGGTGCCGATCAGGCCGAGGATGACCGGTATTCCCTGGTCGCGGTGATTCGGCATCACCGTGTATGCCGGCCCCAGCCGCTGCTGCAGTGCCTGCGTGTAGGCGACGGCGGAGGTGCCGGGGCGCAGCGCGACGTCGTACTATGCCAGGCGCCTGCCCGGGCTCTGCCCGGGCCAGCGTCTGCCAGTCGGTGATCATGGCGAGCCCGTTGTTGTTGGTGTCGAAGACCTGCCCGACGATCTTCACCGGGACCAGCCGGCTGCCGGAGGTCGATCGTGACGGTGTCGCCGACCGACTTGCCCGTGTCGGTGAGGAACCCGGTGCCCACGACCGCCTGGCCAGGGCCGGTGTACCAGTGCCCGCTGATCATGGCGTAGCCCGTCCAGGCCGCGTTGCCCTGGAAGGCGGTCACGTCGACCTGCTGCGACAGCCCGGCCACGCTGACCTGCTGTTCGGTCTGGGCGACGTAATGCAGGGTGCCCGGCTGCGCCCGCAGCGCCGCGGTGACAGCCCGCTCCGCCTGCGGCCGGCGTGACCGGCTTCCCCTGGCCGGGCGGCGTGCCGCCCGGGCCGGGGCGCTTGCCCGCCCTGACATGGACGGCGCCGCCCTGCACGACGCGGATGCCGCCGGGCGCCGCCCATCGGCACGAACACCTGCACCGGTTCGGCGCTCGCGTGGTCGAGGCCGCGCGCGACCCGGTTCAGCGACGCGCCCAGGCCCACCGCGAACGTCACCGCGGTGGCGCCGAGCAGCACGGCGGTCAGCGTGATCGCGGTGCGGGCCGGGCGGGCGAACGGGGCCGCGAGCCCGATCGTCACCGGCCGGGGCAGCGCCAGCCTGCCCAGCAGCCGGTGCGCGGCGTAGCCGCGGCCGGTGCGGGGCGCGCGCCCCGCGGCGATCGCCTGCGCCGCGCTGAACCGGCCGGCCCGCAGCGCAGGGCAGCAGCGCGGCAGATCCCGGTCAGGCAGCACATGGCCAGCGGCACGGCCACGTCCACCCACACCGGCACGCGCAGCGCGCCGACGCCGTACACGTTCGCGGTCTGGCCGAGCACCGGCACGGCGAGCAGGTTCCCCAGCACCACGCCGCCCAGGCACCCGGCGATCGCGGGCACCATGGCCTGGCTGGTGTAGGCGGCCACGACCTGGCCGGGGGTGAAGCCGATGCTCTTGAGCACCCCGATCCTGTGGTACCCGGCCACCACCGCGCCGCTGACCACGTTGGCCACGATCAGCGCCGACAGCGCCAGGCCGAGGACTGCGAACGCGACCACGAACGGCACGAACGGCGCGATGTTGGACGACTCCTGGGCCCTGATGGCCAGATAGGACTGCGTGCCGGTGACCGCCCCCGCGGGCAGGGCCGCGGTGACCGCGGCGACGTCGGCACGGATGGCCGTGGCGGTGCTGGCGTCACGGAACCGGTACTGCATCTGCGCGACGGGCGGTGGTGCCCGGGCGCCCGCAGCTTGGCGATCTCGCTGGGCAGCACCCAGCCGCCCGCCGAGCTGTCCACCGAGTCGGCGATGCCGACGACGGTCAGGGTGACCTTGCCCGCCGCACCGGGCATGGTGAGCTGCGTGCCCAGCGGCACGGTGACGCCATTGCCGGGGCTGGGGTCGCTGGCCAGCACGAGCTGCCCGGGCCCGTCCGCCCAGTGCCCGGACTGCAGGGTCAGGTCGTCGACCGGGCCGCCGGGCGAGGCCCGCCCGGCCACGAGCATCGGCCCCCAGGGAAACTCGCCGCCCGGCCCGGACTGCTTGGGATTGACGGTCACCTCGGCGAACGGTCCCGCCGCCGCGGTCACCTCGGCCAGCCGTGTGGTCGCGGCCAGCTCCGCGCTGGTGGCCCTGGCCGGGTCGACCATCGCGATCACGTGCGCACCGCGCTGGGCCGCGAACGCGTGATCGAACGGCGTGCTGGAGTCCGCGACGAGCGCCAGGGCCAGCACGCAGGCGCCGGTGGAGACCAGCAGCACCAGGCCGATCACGATGGTCTGCACCCGCCGTGCGCGTCAGCCCGCCGGCTGCGGCGCGGGCGACCGGGCCCGGCCTCATGACCGGACCTGTGCCCCGGCCAGCCCGGTGCGGCGGCGCGGGCGGCCGGGCCCCCGCTGATCCGGCCGTCCACGATGCGCACCGTGCGGCTGGCGTAACGGGCCGCCAGGTCCGGGTTGTGGGTGACCAGCACCAGGCTCTGCCCGGAGGCGTTCAGGTCCAGCAGCAGCGCGCCGATCTCCTCGCCGGTGGCGGTGTCCAGCGCCCCGGTCGGCTCGTCGGCCAGCAGCAGCTCGGGCCGGTTGACCAGGGCGCGGGCGATCGCCACCCGCTGCCGCTCCCCGCCGGAGAGCCGGCCGGGTAGGCGTTGCGGTGCTGGTCGATGCGCAGCGCCGCCAGCAGCTCGTCGGCCCGCGCCCGGGCCTGGCCGCGGCGCATCCCGGCGAGCTGCGCGGGCAGCAGCACGTTGTCGTCGACGGTCAGGTCGTCGAGCAGGTTGAAGAACTGGAAGATCATGCCGATCCGGCGGCGCCGGAACCGGGCCACGCCCGGTCTCGCTGAGTTCGTCCACCCGCTCCCCGGCCACGGTCACCGTCCCGCTGGTCGGCCGGTCCAGGCCCGCGATGAGGTTGAGCAGCGTGGACTTGCCGCTGCCGGACGGGCCCATCACCGCCACCGCCTCACCCGGCGCGACGTCCAGGCTGACGCCGTCCACGGCGGGCGAGCCGTCGTTGTCGTAGCGCTTGGTCACGTTGTCGATTCGCACGAGAGCATCCATGAGCCGCACGCGTAGGCGCGCCGGGGTCGCGCTGCGCGTCCGCCGCCGGATGCAATCGGCGTACCTCAGCCGGCCCAGGCGGGCACCCGGTCATCCTCATGACGTACCTCGCTACATAACGCGGCCGACGCCCCGGCACCCCGGCCGGGGCGATACTGGCCTGGTGACGGAGCGCACGCTGGCGCCGATGCGGACCTGGCTGACCCAGGCCGTGGCGTTCGCGCGGTCGGCCGAGCCGCGGGTGCCGCTGTCGCGGCGTGCCATCGTCACCGACAGCGTCATCGCCGTGGTGGCGCTGACGGCGTCGCTGATCGTGGTGCGGTCCAGCCTGTCGGTCTCCGGTCATGCCGTGGCGTACTTCCTGGACCCGGCCACCGGCCGGTTGTCCGCCCAGCGCCTGTCGTCGTTCATGGCGGTCGGGAAGCGCGCCTTCCCGGCGATCCTGATCACCTCGGTGCCGCTCGCCGCGCGCCGCCGGTTCCCGCTGAGCGCGTTCTTTGTCGTCCTGCTCGGTGCGGTGGTGACCCCGCGGTACGCGACGATCGTGACCTTCCTGGCGATCGTGTTCGCCGCGTACTCGGCCGTTGCCTACAGCCGGTTCCGGGGCGCGGCGCTGCTCAGCATGCTCCCCGCGGGCCTGCTGGTGGCCCTCAGCTACTGGAACGCGGATCCGACGAACCTGACGGCGAGCCCCGTGCCGGCGACGAGGGTCCCTCCTGGGCCCTACCCCCCGGGCGCGGGTGTCATCGTTCAGGCGGGGTCGCAGTGGCGGCTGGCCGGGCTCGTGATCGCGTTCTCGCTGGTGCTGATCGCGGTCATCGGCAACGCGATGCAGGCGCGGGACCGGATCCGCCGGATCCGGGCCGAGCACGAGGCCGCCACCCGGCGGGCGCTCGAGCGAGGAGCGGGCCCACATCGCCAGCGAACTGCACGACGTGGTGACGCACAACGTCAGCGTGATGATCGTGCAGGCCGGCGCGGCCCGGCAGGTGCTCGCCGCCGACCCGGCCGAGGCCACGGCGGCGCTGCTCGCCGTGGAGGCCAGCGGCCGGGCGGCCATGACCGAGCTGCGCCATCTGCTCGGCCTGCTCAGCCCGGCCGGCGAGCCGCCCGGACGGCGCCGAGGCCGGTCGAGGACCTGCGGCCCCCAGCCGGGCCTCGGCCAGCTCCGAGCCGCTCATCGACCGGGTGGCCGCCGCCGGGCTGCCCGTCGAGCTGCAGGTCGGCGGCGTGCCGCGGGTCCTGCCGCCGGGCCTGGACCTGGCCGCGTACCGCGTCGTGCAGGAGGCGCTGACCAACGTGCTCAAGCACGCCGGGAAGCCGCGGACCACCGTCACGGCTCGACTACCGGGAGACCGAGCTGATGGTCGAGGTCGCCGACGCCGGGCGGCCCATCCCGGCCGCGGGGCCCGCGGTCACCGCCGTGCCCGGGTCCGGCCGTGGCCTGCTCGGCCTGCGCGAGCGGCTGGCGCTGTACGGGGGCGAACTGGACGCCGGGCCCCGGCCCGGCGGCGGCTGGCTGGTCCGGGCCCGCCTGCCGGTGGACCCGCCGGCCGGGAACGGTGCGGAGCAGCCCGCCAGCGGCTTCGCGTCCCGTACTGGCGGAGCGGCGGTGACCGGGCCGGCGAAACAGCGGTCACCGGGGGCGACGAGATCGCCCCGCGTGGTGATCGCCGACGATCAGACCCTGGTCCGCGGCGGGTTCCGGATGATCCTCGGCGCGGCGGGCATCCCGGTGGTGGCCGAGGCGGCCGACGGCAGGCAGGCCGTGGCCGCCGTGCTCAAGCACCGGCCGGACGTCGTGCTGATGGACATCCGGATGCCGGAGATGGACGGCCTGGAGGCCACCCGCCGGATCCTCGCCGCCCCGGCCGGGCACGACTGCCGGATCATCATCCTCACCACGTTCGACCTCGACCAGTACGTCTACGCCGCGCTCACCGCGGGGGCCAGCGGCTTCCTGCTCAAGGACGTCACCCCGGAGCAGCTCGTCGCCGCGGTGCGGCTGGTCCGCGCCGGTGACGCCCTGCTGGCGCCGTCGATCACCCGCCGGCTCGTCGAGCGGTTCGCGCCGCGCGCGGACGCCCCGGCGCGCGTGCACGGCCAACCTGTCCGAGCTGACCCCGCGCGAGCTTGAGGTGCTGCGGCTGCTGGCCCGCGGCCTGAGCAACGCCGAGCTCGCCGCGGAACTGACCCTCAGCGAGGCCACGGTCAAGACCCACGTCGCCCGGATCCTGGCCAAGCTCCAGCTCCGCGACCGGGTCCAGGCGGTCGTGCTGGCCTACGAGACCGGGCTGGCCGGTCCCGGCGCCGCCGCGACCGGCCAGCCCGCGCAGTGACCAGTACTTACCCGGGGGAGCACAGCATCCCGCGGGGACACCCCGGACCCCGATGGCCCGGAACCCCCCGGTGGCCCAAGGCCGCGTTCCTCCATCACGCGGCCTTGGCCCCGCGGCTGAACTGGGGCCTGCTCGCGGCGTTCGATCCGGGCCTGGCTGGTGCGGTGCCGCCGGACCTGGCACGGGAGTGGCAGGTCGCGGAGCAGTCGCTCGGCCTGGTGGCCCACCCGATCGAGCGATTCGAGCTGGCCGGCACGCTGAACGACCATCCCGGGCACGCCCGCGCCGACGAGGCGAAGAAGGACTTCCCGGCGATCTTCGCGCTGGCCGTGGCCGGCTCGTCCGCACCGGAGCCGCTGCGCGGCCGCAGCCGGGCCACCGCCTCGGACGCGCTGCTGGCCTGGGCGCGGACCTACCGGCCCGCCGGCAACCCGATCGACGAGTGGTTTTTCGTGCCGCTGCTCCAGGCGGCCGACCTGGTGGCTGGCGGCCTTACCGGGGGGGAGCAGGGCGTGCTGCTCGGCTGGGCGCACGAGTTCGCCGCCAGCGGGGACCGCTTCTACGAGCGCAAGCCGCCCCGCAACTCGGCGCGGGCCAACAACTGGATGGCCCGGCGGTTGCTGATCCGGTCCGTGGCGGCCACGGTGGCGCGGGACGCGACGGCGCGGGCGGAGGTTCCCGGGCTGCTCGGTGAGTTCGTGGCGCGGAACTACGTCACCCGGCCCGGCCGGGGAACGCGACGGCCGAACCTTCGACTTCGTGCAGCGTGACGCCCTGCTCTACCACATGGCCGCGGTGCAGCCGCTGGTCGAGATGACGCTCCACGTCCCGGACCTGGTGGATCAGGCCGCCCGGGCGGCGGTCGCGTCCGGGGTCGAGTTCCTCCGGCCGTTCTTCCTCGGCGAACAGGAGCACATCGAATTCGCCGCGACCACGGTGTCGTTCGACGTCACCCGGCGCAAGGCCGGTTATCCGCAGTTCCGCGGGCCGTGGGACCCGTCCCGCGCCCGGGTGCTGCTACGGCTGGCCCGGGCGGCGTTCCCCCAGGTCCGTGGCTGGACCGAGGAGATCGTCGACGCCGCCTACGACCCCCGCACCAAGCTGCTGGCCGCCATCCACGGCGAGCCGCAGCGCCGCGCCGCCTGGCCGTGACGGGCCCGCACCTGGTGGCGGGTCACCCCCGGCCCGCGGCGCTGGCGACCACCACGTCGCCCGCGGTCGAGGAGATCACGCTGGCCCCGGAGTCGACCAGGACCGGGGTCACCGCCGTCCGGGCGCTCCCGTCACCGACCTCCCCGGCCTTGTTCGCGCCCCACGCGTAGACATCCCCGGTGGTGGTCAGCGCGTACGAGGTGGCACCGCCGCTGGCCAGCACGGCATACCGCACCCCGGCGGGCGGCCGGATCGGCACCGGCGACGGCCGCACCCCGGTTCCCCCGTCGCCGAGCTGGGCGAAGCTGTCATCGCCCCAGGCGAACAGGGAGCCGTCCGACAGCATCACCAGCGTCTGGCCGTTGTCCGCGCCGGAGCCGCCCTGGGCGACCTGGGTCACCGGCGCGGGATCGGGCAGGCGCACCCGCACCGGCACCGCGGACGGCTGGCCGGTGGTCCCGTCGCCCAACTGGCCCTGTGTGTCGTAGCCCCAGTCGAAGTACACACCGTTGGCCAGCAGTGCCCCGGCGTCGTTCCAGGAGGACACCAGGGCCCGGACCGGCTGGCCGCCCAGGCCCGTCACCGGCACCGGGGATTGGCTGCTGCTCTGGCTGCCGTCGCCCAGCACGCCGTACGGGTTGTCGCCACAGGACACCACCCGGCCATCGGTGTCGTAGACGGCGTGGCCGTCGGCACCGGCGAGGGCGGTCACGCCGGTGAGCGGAAGCTGGACGGGCACGTCATGCGGTTGGGCGTTGCCCAGGCAGAGCGATCCGCCGTGGTTGGCGCCCCAGCCCCAGGCGTTCCCGTGGGTGTCCACGGCCAGGCCGGTGTCGTAGGGCATGGCGTCGGCAGGTATCGACGCGATCCGCACCCCCGGCGGGAACCGCACCTGGACGGCCGTGTCGAAGGAGTTCACGGTGCTGCCGTTGCCGAGTTCACCGTCGCCGCCCTGACCCCAGGCCCAGAGCGTGCCGTCGGTCAGCAGCGCGTACTGCGTCGAGTTGGAGGAGCCCACCTCGGCCACCGGGCCGGGTAGCCGGATCGCCGTCGGCGCCCGGCGCACATCCTCGTTACCCGGGGGATGGTTGCCAAAGAAGAATCCCCAATGGTCGGCCTGCGCCGCTGGAATCGCGACCCGGTGGGGCGCCCGCGTGGCGGCGACGGCCGCCGTGCCGGTCACCAGCGTGGCGGCCAGGCACAGCCCGGCGGATAGGGCCAGCCCCGTCCGCCGGTGCCGGCGGGGACGGCACCCGGTGGCGTCCGGCCGGCCCGGTAGGGGCGTGCAGGCGTGCTGAGACTGGGAGCGGTGCGGGTCGTGCATGGATGGCCTCCTGGGACCCGGGCCGGGAGCGGTCACGCCGGCCTGGGCACCGGGCTGCCTGCCGAGGCTCGGTGCGGGCCGGGGTGGCGCACTGACGTTCGGGGGGCCGCAGGGGATCCCCCGTGTGCTTCCGGGCAGACGCTACATCGGCGGGAGCCGGGCTCCCCGGTCAAATCACCAGATTCGCCACGAGCGGTCACTGGTTGCGCGACGGTCACCGAGAGGCGGCCGACCGCGGGCAGGGGCGGCGCTCCGGAGCTGGCGGAGATGTTAGTTGTTCATCTCGGGCACGGACCGAGTACCGATACGGTGCCGTCACCTGTGTTAGCCACGTAGCCAGTATTGGTCCTCGACGATGCCGCGACACCTTCCGGGTCGCTGCCGACGGTGATGGTGGCGGTCACGGTATTGGCCCGCCCGTTGATCACCGACACGGTGTCGCCGGGCGCCACGATGCTGCCGTTGTTGGTGACGTAGATGGTGCGGGTCTTCGGGTGCACCGCGACCTGTACCGGACCGTCACCGACAGCGACAGTGGCGGTCACGGTGCTGGTCCGCCCGTTGATCACCGACACGGTGTCGTCGTCACCATTGGCCACGTAAATGGTGTGGGTCAGCGGGTCAACCGCGACCCCGCGCGCCCCGGTGCCGACGGGGATTTTGGCGGTCACCGTGTTGGTCCGGCCGCTGATCACAAACACTGTGCCGCCAAAGAAGGGCACGTAGATCTTGTTGGCCCCCGGGTCCACCGCGACCGTGAACGACTGGGCGCCGACGGGAACGGTTGCGGTCACGGTGCTGGTCCGCCCGTTGATCACCGACACCGTGCTGCTGCCGTAGTTGGCCACGTAGATGGTGTCGGTCCTCGGGTCCACCGCCACCCCGAACGGCTCAGTGCCCACGCCGATGGTGGCGGTCACGGTGTTGGTCCGCCCGTTGATCACCGACACGGCGTTGCCGAGTCTGCTGGTCACGTAGATGGTATCGGTCCGCGGGTCAACCGCGACTCCTTGCGGGCTGCGGCCCACGGGGATAGTGGCGGTCGCTTTGTCGGTCCGGGCGCTGATCACCGACACCGTGTTGCTGAAGTCGTTGGCCACGTAGACGGTGCTGGTCCTCCGGTCCGACGCGACCCAGCCCGGCCCGCTGCCCACGTGGATGGTGACGACGACCGCGATACAGCCCTTGGCCCCGTGGGCGATGCCCCGCGCCGACGGCGCCGGAGCCGCTGCGGCGGCGATCGGCGCCAGGCTGGCGACGGCGACGGCGGTCAGGCACGCGGCACGCTGGGTGAATCTCATGATCTCCGGCTCCACTCCCTCGCGGCGAGCGGATGCGTTCGCTCGCACATCACAAGACGAACAGCGTTGCCTGCTTGATTCTGGCATGCCTTGGTCCGGCACGCCCAACGGCACCGCGGTCGGCGGACCAGCCACACGGTTTGACAGCACGAAGGATAACCGCTATCTATTTAGCTAACCGTTAGGTGGTGGTGGTCTTGCAGGACGTGGTGCTGGCGCTGCTGGCCAAGGAACCCTCGCACGGGTACCAGTTGCGGGCCCGGCTGAAGCAGGCCCTCGGCCCGGTCGGCGAGGCGATGAACGCCGGCCAGATCTACGTCACGCTGGGCCGCCTGGAAAAGGCCGGGCTGGTCGTCTGCGAGCGCGAGCCGGGCCTGCCCGACCGGCCGGACCGCAAGGTGTACGCGCTGACCGCAGCCGGGCAGCAGCGGGTGGCCGACTGGCTCGGCGAGGTGAGCTGGCCGCGCCCGGACCTGGCGGAGTTCCACTTGAAGCTGGCCGCCGCCACGGCCGCGGGCCTGGCCGACCCGGTGACGATGGTCGGCGCGCAGCGCCGCGAACTGCTGGCCCGGCTGCGTGAGGCGCAGCGGGCCGCGATGGCCGAGCCGGACGGGTCGGGTGCCGGGCTGCTGCTGGAGGGCGTGGTGCTGCGCCTGCAAGCGGACCTGCGGTGGCTTGAGGCCTGTGAGCGATATTGGGTCGACTGGAAGGGCGAATGATGAGCGAGATCGGCAGTGCCGCCATACTGCGCGCCCGCGAGCTGCGCAAACACTACGGCAAGGACGAGGGGCTGGTGCGCGCGGTCGACGGGGTCGATCTGGACGTCGCGCCGGGCGAGACCGTCGCGGTGATGGGGCCCAGCGGCTGCGGGAAGTCCACCCTGCTGCATCTGCTCGGCGGCCTGGAACGGCCCTCGGGCGGGGAGATATGGCTGGCCGGGCGGCGCATCGACAAGCTCGGGGAACGGGCCCTCGCCGGGCTGCGCCGCGACGGCATCGGCATTGTGTTCCAGGCGTTCCATCTGCTGGACGAGCTGACCGCGGTGGAGAACGTGGAGCTTCCGGCGCTGCTGGCCGGATGCTCGGCACGAGTCTCCCGGCGCCGGGCACTCGGCCTGCTGGACCGGATCGGCCTCGCCGACCGGGCCAGCTACCAGCCCGCCAGGCTGTCCGGCGGGCAGCGGCAGCGGGTCGCGATCGCCCGCGCGCTGGCCAACGAGCCGCTGGTGGTGCTCGCCGACGAGCCCACGGGCAACCTCGACAGTGCCGCGACCCTTGAGGTGCTGCGGCTGTTCGACAGCCTGCGGGAGACCGGGCAGACCCTGGTCGTGGTCACCCACGACACCCGGATCGCGGCCACCGCGGACCGGATGATCTCCATGCGCGACGGCGCGTTCGTCGAGGAAACCAGGCTGACCGGCGGCACCACGGGGCATCTGGCCGCCCTGGCCGGACTGGACGGCTGAGTCATGGGCCGGATCAGGCTCATCGCCCGGCTGGCGGCACGCGACCTGCGGCGCCGCCGGGGCGAGGCCGTGCTGATGCTGATCACGATCATGGCGGCCAGCGCGACACTCACCCTGGGGCTCGTCCTGCACGGCGTCACCAGCCAGCCCTATGCGCAGACCAGGGCCGTGACCAGGGGCCCGGACGTGGTGGCCAACGTCTTCCCGGCCGGCCCGGACACGGGCGGGGCGACCGGGCCGCAACCGGGCGTGTCCGCGCACCAGATGGCCGCGCTCACCGCGCTGGATCACGCTCCGGGGGTCACCGGCCACAGCGGGCCCTACCCGGTCACCTGGGCGCTCCTGCGTGCCCACGGCATCGCGGCGGGCGCCGAGGTGGAAGGCCGGGACCAGGCCGCGGCGCCGCTGGACCAGCCGAAGTTGACCCAGGGGAGCTGGGTGCGTCCCGGCGAGGTGGTGATCGAGCGCAGCTTCGCCGATGCGCTCGGCGCCGGAGCCGGAGCCCGGATCACGCTCAACGGGCGGTCGTTCCGGGTGGCCGGGGTGGCGGTCACCGCAGCCTTCGCGCCCTACCCGCTGATCTGCTTCACCGGCTGCTTCGGCACCAACCAGATAGCAGCCAACCAGCCCGGCCTGGTCTGGGTCACCCGTGCCGCGGCGCGCAGCCTGGCCACGACGGCGGAGCCGCTGACCTACTTCCTGAACCTCAAGCTGGCGCACCCGGGCAGTGCGAACGCGTTCGTCTCCGCGCACAACTCGATGAGCCAGATCGCGCCTGGGCTGTTGTCGTGGCAGGGCATCAGCCAGACGGACGGGATCGTGGTGCAGAAAGAGCAACTGGTCATGATGGTGGCCAGTTGGCTGCTGTGCCTGCTCGCGGTGGCCAGCGTCGCGGTGCTGGTCGCGGGCCGGGTGGCCGACCAGATCCGCCGGGTGGGCCTGCTCAAGGCGGTCGGCGCCACACCGGGCCTGGTCGCCGCGGTGTTCCTGGCCGAGTACCTGGCGCTGGCGCTGGTGGCGGGTGCGGCCGGGCTGGCCGTCGGCTGGCTCGTGGCGCCGCTGCTCACCAGCCCCGGGGCCGGCCTGCTCGGCACCGCGGGAGCGCCGCCGATGACGCCGGCCACGGTCGCCGTGGTGGCGGCCGTGGCGCTGGCCGTGGCGGCCGTCGCGACGCTCTTTCCCGCGGTGCGTGCGGCCCGGATGAGCACCGTGCCCGCCCTGGCGGACGCGGCCCGGCCGCCGCGGCGCCGGGGCTGGCTGGTCGCGCTCTCCGCGCGGCTGCCGGTGCCGTTGATGCTGTCCCTGCGGCTGGCCGGCCGCCGGCCGCGCCGGGTGCTGCTCTCGGTGTTCAGCGTGGCCGTCACGGTGACCGGGCTTGTCGCGGTCCTGATCGTGCACGCCCACGACGACCAGCGTCTCGGTCCCGCCTCGACGCTGCCTGACCCGAGGCTCGAACGGCTCAACGAGGTGTTGATGGTCTTCACGGTGGCACTGGTCGCCCTGGCGGCCGTCAACGCGCTCCTCATCACCTGGGCGATGGTCGTCGATGCGCGGCGCTCGTCCGCGGTGGCGCGCTCGCTCGGCGCAACGCCCCGTCAGGTCAGCGCCGGGCTGTCCGGGGCGCAGGTGCTGCCCGCGCTGGCCGGGGCCCTGCTCGGCATCCCCGGCGGCATCGGGCTGGTCGAGGCCGTGCGGAACAACGGTTCGGTGCTGACCATCCCGCCCACCTGGTGGCTGGCCGCCACCGTGATCGGGACCGTGGCCGTGGTTGCCGCACTCACCATGATCCCGGCCCGCATCGGGGCCCGCCGATCGGTGGCCAGCGTTCTGCAGGCTGAATAACCCGCAGCGGTGCTTGCCTGGGGGCGACCCCCGGAACCCCGCTGGCTCAAGGCCCCGTTCCTCCGTCACGGGGCCTTAGCCCCGCTTGCCCGGGGGGCGGCGAGCCAGGCGGCCTGGCGGCAAGCCGGGCCGCCTGCGTCACCAGGTAGTCCCGCTCGCGCAGGTTCGTGGTGCGGGCGGCGGCGGCCTGGAACTCGGCGGCGGCGCCGCCGGTGTCGCCGGCCTGCTCCAGCAGGTGGGCCCGCACCGAATGCAGCCGGTGGTGGTCGCCGAGCCGGTCGCCGAGGCCGTCGAGCAGGGCCAGGCCCGCGCCCGGGCCGTGAGCCATCGCCATGGCGACGGCCCGGTTGAGCGTGACCATCGGGTTCCCGGTCAGCGCCTCCAGCCGGTCGTACAGGGCCAGGATCCGTGCCCAGTCGGTGCGCGCATGGCTGCCGGCCTGGTCGTGCAGCGCCGCGATGGCCGCCTGCAACTGGTACTCACCCGGCTCGCCCTGGCGCAGGGCACCGGTGAGCAGCGTCAGGCCCTCGGTGATGCGCCGGCGGTCCCAGCGGGACCGGTCCTGTGCTTCGAGCGGCACCAGTTCGCCGCCGGGCCCGGTGCGCGCCGGGCGCCGGGCGTCGGTCAGCAGCATCAGCGCGAGCAGGCCGGTGACCTCGGCATCGGCCTGCCGGGCGGCGTGCACGCCGCGGGCCAGCCGGACGGCCTCGCCGGACAGGTCGGTGCGGGCCAGGTCGGGCCCGTCGCTGGCGGCGTAGCCCTCGTTGAAGATCAGGTACAGCACGTGCAGCACCGACCGCAGCCGCTCGCCGCCAGCGCCCGGCGGCGGGAGCGTGAACGGCTCGCCGGGGCCCTTGAGCTTTGCCTTGGCCCGGCTGATCCGCTGCGCCATGGTTGCCTCGGGGACCAGGAACGCGGCGGCGATCTCACGGGTGGTCAGGCCGCCGACGGCCCGCAGCGTGAGCGGTATGGCGGCGCCCGGGGACAGCGCCGGGTGGCAGCACATGAGCATGAGCGTCAGCGTGTCGTCGTGCGCCGGGACCGGTTCGGCCGGGGCCAGGGACCAGGATGCGGCGATCTCCTCCCGCCGCCGCCGTGCCTCGTCGCTGCGGTACTGGTCGGCCATCTTCCGGGAGGCCACCCGGATGAGCCAGGCGAGCGGGTTGTCCGGCCTGCCGCCGGCGGGCCACGTCGTGGCGGCGGCCAGCAGCGCTTCCTGCACCGCGTCCTCGGCATCGGCGAAGTGGCCGTACCGCCGGACCACCGCGCCGAGGGCCCGTGGCGTCAGGTCACGCAGCAGGTCCGCGGTGCCCTGGCTTCCGGTCACATCTCGGGATCGGGGGCGCTCATCACCGCGCGCACCTCGACGGGCAGGCGGACCGGCGCGCCGTTCGCCCCGGGGGCAGCGGAGATCATGGCCGCGATCTCGACGGCCCGCTCGGCCGATTCGACGTCCACGATCCGGTACCCGGCGAGCAGTTCCTTGGACTCGGGGAACGGGCCGTCGGTGATCACCGGGACGCTGGTCCCGTCCGAGGTCACGAACTTCGCCTGCTCCGGCCCGGCCAGCCCCTGCGCGTCGACCAGTTCGCCGC
The DNA here is from genome assembly GCA_963725125.1 of uncultured Actinomycetes bacterium. GTDB lineage: Bacteria > Actinomycetota > Actinomycetes > Streptosporangiales > Streptosporangiaceae > DASXKD01. Next base: position 30,838 of record CAVRXW010000013.1, on the reverse strand, counting down.
GGTCGAGCAACTCCGCGTTCAGGGCCTGCTGGAACTCGATGTGCGCCGTGATGTCGGCCGGGGACCACTGGGTCATCGGCAGGCAGTCCGTGCCCGCGGCCCCGTAGTTCTGCAACAGCATGTACCGCATCGCCTCATCCTCTCCGATCCGGCGGCCCGTGCCCCCGGTCATTGAGACGTCGGAGCCGCCCGCGGGTTCTCGACATCGGGCCGCGACCCGTACGGCGGGGCGAAGATGACCAGCAGGGACAGGTCCCCGCGGACGTCGGTGAACTTGTGGTTCTCGCCGGTCGGCACGAAGATCACTGAACCGGGACGCACCTCCGCGGTGCCCGAGTCCGTCACGAGCGTGGCGGCGCCGGCCTGCACCACGTAGATCTCGTCCTCGCGGTGCGGCCCCTGGTCGTCAAGACCGCCCGCCGGGATCGAGTAGGTGCCCACGCTGAGATCCGCGCTGGCCATGTGCTCGGCCCAGTGGTTCGGCTCGCCGCCCGTAGCCGGGCTGTACCGCCCCGCCCCCTCGATGACCTGCATCCCCATGATCCCTTCGTGCTGGCTATCGGCCAGGGTTCACATAGGAGCAGCCCCGGCCCCGGGCAGTGGGTCGTTGACGAAGGTGCCACGGCCATGCATCGTCACGATCAGGCCCCGCTCGCGCAGGATCTCCATCGACTTGCGCATGGTGTTGTATGCCACCCCGTATTCGGTGGCCATGTCGCGTTCTGGCGGCAGGCGATGGCCGGGCTTCAGTTCCCCGGCCTCGATGCGCGCCGCGATGTGCTCGGCCACCTGGACGTACATCAGCCGCAGCGGCGACGGGCTGAACGCCGGCACCTTACTCATACAGAGCAGGCTAAAGGTCGCTTGACCAGCAGAAACGTTCAGTAGCCTTCTAGAAGGCTTAGCAAGCTCTCTATACTGCTTTCAGTGGGCCTGGCAGAGCGCTGGGTCCCGGGCAGCCGAGGGGAGCTACGACGATGAGCACCGTCAGCCAGGTGGGACAGGAAGGCCCCGCTACCACCTTCGATCCGGGGGTGGCGCATCCGGCGCGGGTGTACGACTACTGGCTTGGCGGCAAGGACCACTACCAGGCCGACCGGGACGCCGCTCAGGCCGTTACGGCGCACCGGCCGCAGGCCGCCGCCGGTGCCCGGGCCAACCGGGCCTTCCACGCCCGCGCCGTGATACCTGGCGGCCGACTGCGGCATCCGGCAGTTCCTCGACATAGGCACCGGCCTGCCCGCACCGGACGCCACCCACGAGATCGCCCAGGCCGTGGCACCCGACTGCGCCGTCGCCTACGCCGACAACGACCCGCTGGTCCTGGTCTACGCCCGCGCCCTGCTCACCGCCCGCCCGCCGGGCCGCTGCGGGTATATCCACGCCGACGTGCGCGATCCGGCCGCTCTGCTCGCCCAGGCGTCGGCCACGCTGGACTTCACCCAGCCCGTGGCCGTGCTGCTGCTGGCCATCCTGCACTTCCTGCCGGCCGCCGACGACCCCGCCGGGATCGTCGGCGCACTGGCCCGCGCCTTAGCGCCCGGCTCCTACCTGGCCCTCTCGCACCTGACCGCCGACTTCGCCCCGGACCAGGTCGCCTCCGCCGTCGGCGCCTACAACGCCGCCGTCCCGGCCGGGGTGACCGTACGCAGCCACGCCGAGGTCACCGCCTTGTTCGGCGGCCTGCCGCTGGTACCGCCCGGCGTGGTCCCGGTCACCCAATGGCGCCCCGCCCCCGCCGCCGGCCCCGCACCACCGTGCGCCGACCTGTACGCCGGGATCGCCCGCACCCCACCGCACGCCTGCGCCAGCACCACCCGCCTCGGCGTCCTCATCGGGTAGCCCGGCCTGTCAAAACCTCCGGCGATCATCCCGTTACCGGCCCTCTAGTCAATTCCCGCACCCGCTAATGCGACATTTCGCCGATGCCATGAGCTGCGTCACACTCCGAGGATGGGGCTGGTTGACCAGCAACCACACAGGAGGCGCTCATGACGATCCGGAGACGTGCGGGCAGGATTCTCATCTTGGGTGCCGTGGCGGCGCTCATGGCTGGCGCCGGCGCCGCCCCGGCGCTGGCCACGGACGTAGTCTTCAACGTCAGCCCGGGCGGCTCTTTCGGCGGCCCGCTCTCTAGTCCGGCGGTGACCATCAGGGATACGGCCACCGGAACGACGATTACCTGCCCGGCCAGCTTGGTCAAAGGCGTGATCACGGGCGGGACCGGCCTGTCGGGAACCCATCTGGGCAGGCTGGTGTTTGTCTCCTTCGGTGGCTGCGTCGACAGCGCCGCCTCGGTCACGTTCACGGTGACCGGTCCCAGCACGACTCACCCCTGGTGGTTCAACGCGACGAGCTTCGCCGCCGGCGTCACCACCGCGAGTATCAGCGGGATGCATCTGCGTCTGCAGGGTTCCAACGGCTGCGTTGTCGTCGCCGATCACACCGGTCCCGGCAGCTTCAACGGCAAGGCGATCGGGCACTACACCAACGGCACTCCGCCGACGCTGCAGATCCAGCCCGTCGGCCCGGGCCTGCGCGCCTTCCCGAACGCCGCGTGCAACAGCGGCACTCCCGCCACCCCGGTCAGCCCGTCGGACCCCATCACCATCGCCGCGACCTACCACATCACCAATAACCCGCAAACGATCACCTGACCCTGGCAGGGCACCGCTGCCACCGTGCCCCTGGGAGGGACTGGGCCGCCGTCCCAGGGGCACCCAGGGCTCCGGGCCTCGGCACCTGGCGGGCAAGGGGCTGTCAAGCTGTCTTTTCAGTCCCGCGGTCGTCAAGGCCTGGTCTGCCGCATCATTGCTGGGCAGTTGGTTTGGTCGCTTGGACGATCGCGGAGTGCAGGCCCGGCTCGGCCTGGTGGGTGGGCGTGACGCTGATGGCGGTGAACCCGGCGGCCTGGAGCACGTCGCGGTACTGCGCGCCGGGTGAGGGTGCCGTTGACGCAGCCGACCCGCTGCTCGGCGTCGGCGAGCTGCGCGGCGTCGATGCCATCGTCGGCGATGACGTCGCTGATGCCCAGGCGGCCGCCGGGGCGCAGCACCCGGAAGGCCTCGGCGAGGACGCGGGGCTTGTCGGCGGACAGGTTGATGACGCAGTTGGAGATGACGACGTCGACGTGCCCGTCGGGCAGCGGGATGTCCTCGATGTGGCCGTGCAGGAACTCGGCGTTGGCGACGCCGGCCTCGGCGGCGTTGGCGCGGGCCAGGGCGAGCATGTCGGGGCTGGCGTCCAGGCCGTAGGCGGTGCCGCCGGGGGCGACCCGGCGGGCGGACAGCAGCACGTCGAGGCCGCCGCCGGAGCCCAGGTCCAGCACGGTCTCGCCTGGGTGCAGCTCGGCGACCGCGAGCGGGTTGCCGCAGCCGAGGCTCGCACGCAGCGCCGCCTCCGGGACGCTCGCCGGTGTCCGGCGTAGGCGGCGGCGCCGAAGCACCCGTCGGCGAACGCGTCCGGGTCGCAGTCGACGACTGTGCTGCCCGGCCAGGGCGGTCCGGGCCAGGCCGGAGTAACGGTCGATGACGGCATCCCGGTTGCGGGAGGCGGGCTGTCTGGTCACTGGGCGCTCCTTACGTCGGCGACTGGGAGCGGGCTGAGCGGGCGACGGGGCGGCCCATGACGATGTCGGCGGCGGTGGGGAAACAGTCCACGCACGCCTCGTTGATCCGGTAGTAGGTGGCGGTGCCCGCGGTGCTCGGCCAGCAGGAACCGCACCTCGGCCAGCACCTTGAGGTGCGCGGAGACGGTCGACTGGACCACGTCGACGGCGGCGACGATCTCGCCCACGTTCATCGGCGTGCCGCGGCGGGCGAGCAGCGAGACGATCTGGATCCGGGTGGGGTCGGCGAGCGCCTTGAACCAGGTGGCGTACTCGGCTGGCGGTGGCCCGGTCAAGAGGCTGGGCAGGTTCGTTTCATCGTCTATCGACGATAAACGATAAAAGCTGAAGATGGAAGACCCGGCTATGGGCGGGGAGCCCCGATGAGCGTGCCCAGGCTGGCCAGCGCCTCGGTGCGGGCCCGGTAGTAGACCCACACGCCGCGCTTCTCGCGGTCCAGCAGGCCCGCCTCGTGCAGCACCTTCAGGTGGTGGCTGATCGTCGGCTGGGACAGGTCGAACGCGTCGTTCAGGTCGCACACGCACGCCTCGCCGCCGGGGTGGGAGGCCACCAGCGACATCAGCCGCAGCCGCACCGGGTCGGCCAGCGCCTTCAGCAGCGGCGCGACCTGCTCGGCCTGCGCCTGCGACAGCGGCTCGGCCGACAGCGGCGGGCAGCACGCCGCCGTCTCGGCCGGGTCCAGCAGGATCAGAGACTTCGACATGCGTCTATATTGACAGATGTCGATGTCCGTGGCAAGCTCAGCGGAATCAAGACATAGACAGTCATCGAAGTCTGAGCCTCCGGAGGTTCCCATGGCCAGCCGCGTGCAGCTCGCCCTCAACGTCAACGACATCGACCAGGCCGTCGCCTTCTACACCAAGCTGTTCGGCGCCGAGCCGGCCAAGCGCCGGCCCGGGTACGCCAACTTCGCCATCGCCGACCCGCCGCTCAAGCTCGTCCTGCTGGAAAACCCGGGCCAGGGCGGCAGCCTCAACCACCTCGGCGTCGAGGTCGCCGACACCGACACCGTCGATGCCGAGCAGGCGCGGCTGGCCGGGGCCGGCCTGGCGTCCTCCGACGAGCGCGAGACCACCTGCTGCTACGCCAAGCAGGACAAGTTCTGGGTCCAGGGCGCGCCCGACGGCGAGGCGTGGGAGATCTACACCGTCCTGGCCGACAGCCAGACCTTCTACGCCGAAGGCCATGGGGAGGCGTGCTGCGGCGAGCACCGGCCAGCCCGGCGAGCCGGCGGCTTCCCACGGCGCGCCCGTGCTGCTGACAAACGCCAACCCCGCCCCTGCCCCGGCGCCGGCCGACCCAGCGGGCCTGGGCAGGCGGTCCGCGGCCCCTGCTGGCAAGGACGGGCGGGTCAGCTGCCGGGCACTGGACAGCAGCCGCGGCCATCCGCTCCAGCGCGGCGGGCACCAGCCGGTAGTAGACCCAGGTGCCGCGGCGCTCGCTGGTGATGATCCCGGCTTCGCGCAGCACCTTCAGGTGGTGGCTGATGGTGGGCTGGGTCAGGTCGAACGCCGTGGTCAGGTCGCAGACGCACGACCTCGCCGCCCTGATGGGCGCCGATCAGGGACACGCAGCCGCAGCCGGACCGGGTCGCCGAGGGCCTTGAACACCTGCGCCAGCCCGGCCGCCGCGCTCTCGCCGATCGGCTCACCGACCAGCGGGATCGAGCACGCCGCGGCATCCGGCCCGCGACTACCGGGATGAGATCCAGAGTGGCCCTGGCTGGCTGCATCGACATGCTTCTATCTTGACGGTTATCTATCCAGGCTGGCAAGCTGCGCTTGTCTGCATCGACACATATCAATGAAGAGGGCCGGATGCGAGCCGAGGCAGGCGCGGCAGGCGGGCCGGGCACGCGGCGTGCCCGCCGTGCAGGTGCGGAGCGGGGCGCGGCGGTGAACGAGGTGGCGCTGTGGCGGCGGCTGCTGGCCGAGTTGCTGGGCAGCGCGTTCCTGGCCGCGGTGGTGATCGGGTCCGGGATCGCCGCGCAGCGGCTGTCGCCCGGTGCGACCGGGCTGGAGTTGCTGGAGAACGCGGCGGCGACCGCGGCCGGGCTGTTCGCGATCATCTTGATGTTCGGCCCGGTGTCCGGCGGCCACTTCAACCCGGTGGTGTCGTTCGTCGACGCGGCGTTCGGCGGGCTGTCCTGGCGCGACGCCGCCGCCTACCTGCCCGCGCAGGTGGCCGGCTGCATCGGCGGCGCGGTCGCTGGCGAACCTGATGTTCGCCCTGCCTGCGGTGAGCATCTCGGCCAAGCACCGGGCCACCCCGGCGCACTTCCTGTCCGAGATCGTCGCGACCCTGGGGCTGATCCTGGTGATCTTCGCGCTGGCCCGGTCCGGGCGCAGCCGGTCCGCTCCGGCGGCGGTCGGCGCCTACATCGGCGCGGCGTACTTCTTCACCTCCTCGACCAGCTTCGCCAACCCCGCGATCACCATCGGCCGGATGTTCTCGGACACCTTCGCCGGCATCGCCCCCTCGTCGGCCCCGGCGTTCATCGCCGCCCAGATCATCGGCGGCGCCCTGGCCGTGCTGGTGATCCGGGCGCTGTATCCGCGGCTCACCCCGGCCGACGCGGCCGACATCATCGTCCCCCACCATCAGGACCCGGCCGAGCAGGCCGCCGGCGTGCGGCCAGCGACGGCGCGGCCGCCCCGCACGCCAGCCGCCGGTAGCCACCTGACCGACGGGAGCCCGGCATGCACCTGGTCATGATCGGCGGCAGCGACGCCGGGATCAGCGCCGCGCTGCGCGCCCGCGAACTGGACCCGGGCGCCGAGGTCACCGTGGTCGTCGCCGACGCCTACCCGAACTTCTCCATCTGCGGCATCCCCTACTACGTCTCCGGCGAGGTCACGCACTGGCGCAACCTCGCCCACCGCACCAGCGCCGACCTGGAAGCCACCGGGATGCGGCTGCGGCTGGACACCACCGCCCGGCGCATCGACGCCGCCGCCCGCAAGCTGCTGGTCACCGGCCCGGACGGCGCCGAGGACGTGCTCGGCTACGACAAGCTGATCGTCGGCACCGGCGCGGTCCCGATCCGTCCCCCGATCGGCGGCCTGGCCGGCCCCGGCGCGCTCGGCCCGGCCGACGGGGTGCACCTGCTGCACTCGATGGGCGACACCTTCGCGGTGATGCGCACCCTCGAGACCGCCGCCCCGGCCACCGTGGTGATCGTCGGCGCCGGGTACATCGGCCTGGAGATGGCCGACGCCCTGACCACCCGGGGCCTGTCGGTCATCCAGATGGAACAGCTCCCCGAAGTGCTGCCCACCGTCGACCCGGCACTCGGCGGCCTGGTCCGCGGCCGAACTGGTGGCACGTGGCGTCGAAGTCCTCACCGGCACCGCCGTCCGGCAGATCACCCGCGCCGCCCCTGGTGCGGGCGGGCGGCTGCGGGTCGAGGCGGAAGGCGCCGGCGGCACGGCGGTCACCCGGCTGGTGGACATGGTCCTGGTCGTCGTCGGGGTCCGCCCCGACACCGGCCTGGCCGCCGGCGCGGGCGCCACGCTGGGCGTTCAAGAACGCGATCGCCGTGGACCGGCAGATGCGCACCAACCTGCCGGACGTGTTCGCCGCCGGGGACTGCGTCATCACCCACCACCGGCTGCTCGGCGAGACCTACCTGCCGCTGGGCACCACCGCCCACAAGCAGGGCCGCGTCGCCGGGGAGAACGCCCTCGGCGGGCACCGGGAGTTCGCCGGCAGCCTCGGCACCCAGGTCGTCAAGATCTTCGACCAGGCCGCCGCCCGCACCGGGCTGCGCGACCACGAAGCCGTCGCCGCCGGGTTCGACCCGGTCACCGTCGCAATCGGAGGCCGACGACCACAAGGCCTACTACCCCGGCAGCCACCGCATCACCATGCGGGTCACCGGCGACCGCGGCACCGGCCGGCTGCTCGGCATGCAGCTGTTCGGACACCGCCACGCCGAGATCGCCAAACGCATCGACATCGCCGCCACCGCCATCTTCCACGGCATGACCGTCGACGCCGTCAGCGACCTCGACCTGTCCTACACCCCGCCGCTGGGCAGCCCATGGGAAGCCGTCCAGATGGGCGCACAGGCGTGGGTGCGCCACACCAGCCAGCACTAACCGCCGCATATGTCATCGGAGGAACCCCGATGCCAAACCACCTCGTCAAGGCTCACCACGCACCAGGCATCGCCGCCAGCACCGCAGCCGCGGTCATTGCCATGACCCTGACCGCGTGCACCTCCACCGCGACCGGAGCCGGTGCCGCACAGTCATCCACCGCTGCTGCCAGCACCGCGTCCGCGTTCACCATCACCGGGGCAGGCTCGACGTTCGACGCGCCGTTCTTCAGCCTGGCGTTCGCTAAGTACCACCAGCAGCACCCCGCGGTCACCATCGGCTACTCCGCTGTGGGCAGCGGCGCCGGCATCGCCGCCTTCACCGCCAACAAGGTGAACTTCGGCGCCTCCGACGTGCCACTCACCACCGCCGAGCAAGCCGCCGCCACCGGTGGCCCCGCCGTCCAGGTCCCCGTCGACCTCGGCGCCGAAGTCGTCGTCTACCACCTGACCCTGCCCAGTGGCGGCAGGCTGCACCTCACCGGCCCGGTCATCGCCCGGATCTTCCTCGGCCAGATCACCAACTGGGCCGACCCCGCGATCACCGCCCTCAACCCCGGCATCAACATCCCCAGCGAGCCGATCACCGTCGTGCACCGCTCCGACGGCAGCGGCACCACCTACATCTTCAGCAACTACCTCTCCGCCATTAGCGCCGCCTGGGCATCGAAGGTCGGCACCGGGAAAACCCTCCACTGGCCCGTCGGCATCGGCGCCGACGGCAATCCCGGCGTCGCCAGCACCGTCGCCGACACCCCCGACTCCATCGGCTACGTCGAACGGTCCTACTCCAAAGGCCCCATCCTCAGCTACGCCGCCATCCGCAACCAAGCCGGCCGCTACGTCATCCCGTCCACCGCATCCATCGCAGCCGCAGCCGCCCAGAAACCCGGCATCACCCCCACCGACTTCGCCATCGTCAACGAACCCGGGCCCAGCAGCTACCCCATCTGCGGCTACAGCTGGGCACTCATCTACGCTCACCAGCCCAGCCAGGCCACCGGAGAGGCACTAGTCACCCTCATGGACTGGCTCACCCACACCGGCCAGGCGTACGCCGCCGCCGCCAGCTACGTTCCCCTCCCAGCCAAGATCCAGGACCTCGCCCACACCACCCTCCAGCAGATCACCGGCCCTGGCGGAACCCACCTTCTAGGCTGACGACCATCCGGTTACGCCGGGAGCGCGGTTGCCATGGCAGGCGGCTACTCGCCGACCGTGCCGTCGATCGCCTCGCGGAGCATGTCGGCGTGCCCGGCGTGCCGGGCGGTCTCCTCCAGCAGGTGCAGCAGGACCCAGCGGAGCGAGAAGCGCCTGCCGTCGCTGAGCGGGGCCACAGCAAGCTGATCCAGGCCGTCGGCCTGGGCCGCGGCCTGGCGGCTCCGCTCGCAGGCCTCCCGGTAGCGCTGGCGCAGTTGCTCCGGCTCCAGCTCCACGCTGGTCCGGAACTCCCACTCCGGGTCGGCGTCGAAGTCGACGCTGGCCCACGGCTCGCGCACCGGCAGGCCCAGGAACCGCTTCTCCATCCAGCCTTCCTCCACCAGCGCGAGGTGGTAGAGCAGGCCCGCCAGGGTGAGCGCCGACGGCGCGTGCTGCCGGGCCATCTGCTCCCGGCTCAGCCCCTCGGTCTTGGCCAGCACCGTCTGGCGCTGGAAGTCCAGGTACTGGCCGAGCAGCTCACGTTCGCCACCTTCCGGGCTGGGCTCGGTCCTCGCCACCCGGCCCAGGAAACCGAGCACGCGCTGCATCAGCAGCGCGGCGGCGGCCTCGTCGTAGGCGGGCAGGCTGCTGTCGGTGAACAGGTGCTTGTCGCCCGGGTACAGGAACAGCTCCGCGGCCCAGGTCATCGTGACCAGCTCACGCGCGGCGGGCAGGTCCTCCGCCACGAACAACGGGTCGGCGTCCATCGCGTGGACCTGGACCGGGGTGTCGCCCGGCCAGCCGTCCCCGAACTCCGAGACCGGGACGCACGCGTGCAGCAGCAGGGCGCCCTTCGCGCCCGGCCGGGTCTGGGCCAGCATCTGTGCGGGCAGCACACCGAGCGAGAACCCGACGTAGACGATCTCGTTGGGCAGGCTCTCGGCGGCGGCCCGGCCACGCTCGATGATCGTGCCGAAACCGACCTCCTGGGCGTAGCCGATGCCGTCCTCCAGGGTGCCGAACGTCTTGCCGTCGTAGAGGTCCGGCACGGTCACCCGGTGGCCGGCCTCGCGGAGCTGGCCGGCGAACCGGCGGACCCCGTCGGTGAGGCCCTGCGCGTGATGGAACACGACGACGTCGGTCATGGATGCTCCCTGAAGTTGCGTTCGGGCGGGACAGGCTTGCCAGTGAGCGACACTAACCCCTATGCCTGACATCCTCCGGGGTGCCGGCCCGGGCCCGAGCGGCGCGGCGGAACCCGGCCAGCGCCGCCGTGAGGCCCATGGCCGCCCGCATGTCCGCGAGCGTGCGCCTGACCTCACGGCGGGTCCGCGTGGTGCCGGTGACGATGAGTTCCTCCACCAGCCCGTGGTCGGCCGCCAGCGTGGCCCGGCGCTCCCTGATCGGATCGAGGAACCGGTTCAGCGCGGCGGTGAGCCGCTCCTTCACCTCGGCGTCGCCGACCTTCCCGGCCCGGTACCGCTCCTTCAGTTCCGCGACCTCGGCGGGCCGGTCGTTGAAGGCGTCGTGGTAGGCGAACACGGGATTGCCCTCGACCGTGCCGGGCACCCCGGCGCTGGCCCTGGCCGGGTCGGTGTACATGCGCCGCACCTTCGCCGCCACCTCGCCCGGCGGGTCGGACAGGTAGATGGCGTTGCCCAGGCTCTTGCTCATCTTGGCCCGGCCGTCGGTGCCCGGCAGGACCGGGACGTCCGCCGGGACCAGGGCCGGCACCGTGAACACCTCCCCGTAGCGCCGGTTGAACCGGCGGGCCAGTTCCCTGGCGACCTCCACGTGCGCCGCGTTGTCCTTGCCGACGGGCACCACCGCGGCCTGGACCGCCAGGATGTCGGCGGCCTGGAGCACGGGATACCCGAGCAGCGCGAGCGGCATCTCCCGCTGGCCGGCGTGCTGCCCCATCTCCTTCAGGCTCGGGATGCGCTGCAGCCGGGGCACGGTGACCAGGCTGGACAGCAGCAGGCTCAGCTCGGCGACCTCGGGCACGGCCGACTGCAGGTAGAACACCGAGTGCGCCGGGTCCAGGCCGGCCGCCAGGGAGTCGAGCACCATGTCGGCGGCGCTGCGGCCGACCTCGGCGATCTCCCCGGGGCTGTTCTTCGTGGTGAGCATGTGCAGGTCGGCGATGATGAAGTAGCTCTCGTACCGGCGGTGCAGCCGGATCCGGTTGGCCAGGCTGCCGGCGTAGTGGCCGAGGTGCAGCCGGCCGGTAGGCCGGTCCCCGGTAAGCATGCGCGGCGCTCCCGGCAGCGGGCCGGGGACCGGGGACAGGTCGCGTGGGACGATGGTGGTTGCGGTCATGTCGTTCCTCCTGGAGTCGGGAGCCGCCGGGAGAGGACCACATGCCAGACATGGAAAACGGGCCGCCCGCCGGACGGCCCGCATGGCACAGCGTGTCGGTGACCGTCCTAGGACGGCCACCACGCGAAGGTGCCGGTGCGCTGCATACCCCCAGAATAAGGGAAACCGGGCCGGCGGCGCGAGCCCCGGTGCGCCCCCGCGCCCAGGCGCGGGGCCTGGCGGGAAACCAGCGCGACGTGCGGCCGCCGCCCGCGTAGGCTGATCGCCCGGCCACGCGCTGCCATCAGGAACCCGCCATGTTGCTCACCCTCACGAACACCACGCCGCCCGCGACGGACCTGGGGTTCCTGCTGCACAAGAACCCCGCCACCGTGCGCTCGGTCGCGATGGGCTGGGGAACGGCGCACGTCTTCTACCCCGAGGCAGAGCCTGGCCGCTGCACCGCCGCGCTGCTGTGCGAGGCCGACCCGATCACGCTGGCCCGGCGCAGCCGTGACGGGCCGTTCCCGCTCGCCGCCTACGTCAACGACCGTCCCTACGCCGCCTCCTCACTGCTGGCGGTGGCGCTGCGCAAGTTGTTCGGCACCGCGCTGCGCGGCGAGTGCGCGGACCGGCCGGGCCTGGCCGGCACCCCGCTGGACCTGGCGGCGCGGCTGCCCGTGCTGCGCTGCCGGGGCGGCGAGGAGCTGCTGCGAAGGCTGTTCGAGCCGCTCGGCTACCAGGTGCAGCGCCCAGGCGATACCGCTGGAGGAGGCCTTCCCCGACTGGGGTGACAGCCCCTACTTCGACGTGCGCATCTCCGCCGCGTGCCGGGTGCGTGACCTGCTCGGCCAGCTCTACGTGCTGCTGCCGGTGCTCGACGACGACAAGCACTACTGGGTGAGCAGGGACGAGATCGACAAGCTGGCCGGCGGTGCGGCGCAGTGGCTGGCCGGGCATCCCGACCGGGACCTGATCATCCGCCGCTACCTGCGCCACCAGCCCGGCCTGGTCCGGGAGGCCACGGCCCGCCTGCTCGACGAGGACCGCGGCGGCCCGGAGACCAGGGCCACCGAGCGCGACGCCGCCGAGCAGGACGGCACCGGGGCAGCGGAACACGCCCGGCTGCGCGACCTGCGTGCCGCGGCGGTACTGCGCGAACTGCGGGCCGCGGGGGCGCGCCGCGTCCTCGACCTGGGCTGCGGCGACGGCCGCCTGCTGGCGCTCCTGCTCGCCGACCCGCAGTTCGACGAGATCGCCGGCGTCGACGCTTCCCCCGCCGCGCTGGAACGCGCCGCCCGCCGCCTGCACACCGATGAGATGGCACCGCGGCAGCGGGACCGGCTCCGGCTGCTGCAGGGCGCCCTGACCTACGCCGACCGCCGCCTGGCCGGCTACGACGCGGCCGTGCTCATGGAGGTGGCCGAGCACATCGACCCGGACCGCCTGCCCGCGTTCGAGCAGGCCGTGCTGGGCAGTGCCGCACCGGGAACCGTGATCATCACCACCCCCAATGCCGACTACAACCCGCATTACCCGGCGCTGCGCCCCGGCGAGCTGCGCCACCCGGACCACAGGTTCGAGTGGGGCCGGGCCGCGTTCCGGGCCTGGGCGGAGGCGGCGGCGCGGGCGCACGGCTACTCGGTACGGTTCGAGCCGGTCGGTGGGGAGGACCCGCAGGCCGGCCCGCCCACGCAGATGGCGGTGCTGCACCGCGCGGGCCCAGCCCCGGCGGCGCGGGCCACGACGGTGCGCGAGGCGGCGCCGTGACCGATCTCAAGATCCCCGGGCTGTGCCTGATCGTCCTGGTCGGCGTGAGCGGGTCCGGCAAGTCCAGCTTCGCGGCCCGCCACTTCCGGCCGACAGAGGTGCTGTCCTCGGACACCTTCCGCGGCCTGGTCGGCGACGACGAGAACGACCAGTCGGTCACCGTGGCGGCCTTCACCGCGCTGCACGCGGTCGCCGCCGAGCGGCTCAAGCTCGGCAGGCTCACCGTGGTCGACGCGACGAACGTGCAGCCGGACGCGCGCCGCCCGCTGCTGGACCTGGCCCGCGGCCAGCACGTCCTGCCGGTGGCGATCGTGCTCGACGTGCCCGAGCAGGTCTGCGTGCAGCGGAACGAGGCCCGCCCGGACCGTGCGTTCGGCGCCGGGGTGGTCCGGCGGCAGCACGCGGCCCTGGCCCGGTCGGCCGGGCGGCTGGAGCGCGAGGGGTTCCGCCGGGTCTTCCGGCTGCGCGGCGTGGCACAGGTGGAGGCGGCGCGGATCGTCCGGGAGCCCGCCTGGGCCGACAAGTCCGGCCTGCACGGGCCCTTTGACATCATCGGCGACGTGCACGGCTGCCAGCCGGAACTGGCCAGCCTGCTGGACCTGCTCGGCTATCTGCCAGACCAGGACGGGACCCGCCGCCACCCGGCCGGGCGCACCGCGGTGTTCCTCGGCGACCTGGTCGACCGCGGCCCGGACACGCCGGGCGTGCTGCGCACGGCGATGGGCATGGTGGCGTCCGGCGCCGCGCTCTGCGTTCCGGGCAACCACGAGGCCAAGCTGCTGCGCGCGCTGCGCGGCCGCGACGTCCGGCGCAGCCACGGCCTGGCCGAGTCGCTCGCCCAGCTCGGCGCGGCGCCGGCAGCCTTCACCGCCGAGGTCGCCGCGTTCCTCGACGGCCTGGTGAGCCACTACGTGCTGGACTCGGGACGGCTGGTGGTCGCCCACGCCGGCCTGCGCGAGGAGATGCACGGGCGCGCGTCCGCCGCGGTACGGGCCTTCGCGCTGTACGGCGAGACCACGGGGAGACCGACGAGTTCGGCCTGCCCGTCCGGTACCCGTGGGCACAGGACTACCGGGGCAAGGCGGCCGTGGTGTACGGCCACACCCCCGTACCCGAAGCCACCTGGGTGAACAACACGATCTGCATCGACACCGGCTGCGTCTTCGGCGGCCGCCTCACCGCACTGCGCTACCCCGAGCGGGAACTGGTCTCGGTGCCCGCCGCGGCGACCTACTACCAGCCTGCCCGGCCGCTGACCGCGCCCGCGCCGAGCGCCGGGCGCGGCCGAGCGGCGATCTCCTCGACGTGGCGGACGTGCTCGGCAGGCGGGGCATCGCCACCGGGCTCCGCGGCCGGGTGACCGTCCCGGAGCAGAACGCGGCCGCAGCGCTGGAGGTGATGAGCCGGTTCGCGGCCGACCCGCGGTGGCTGATCTACCTCCCGCCGACGATGCCGCCCGTGCCCGCCAGCACCAGGCCCGGCCTGCTGGAGCATCCGGCGGACGCGCTGGCCGCCTACCGGCGGGCCGGGGTTGCCCAGGTGATCTGCGAGGAGAAGCACATGGGCTCGCGGGCGGTCGTGATCGCCTGCCGGACGCCGGAGGCCGCGGGGGACTGGTTCGGCAGCGAGCGCGGCGGCATCGTGTACACCCGCACCGGCCGCCGGTTCTTCACCGACGCGCGGCTCGAGGAAGCCCTGCTCGGCCGGGTGACCGCGGCACTGGCCGAAACCGGGCTGTGGGCCGAACTCGGCGACTGGGCGGCGCTGGACTGCGAGATCATGCCCTGGTCGCTCAAGGCCGGGGACCTGATACGCGGCCAGTACGCGGCGGTGGGCGCCGCCGCCGTCGGCCGGGCTGACGGCAGCCGGCGAAGCATGCGAGGAAGCGCTTGGCCGGGGCGCGGACGTCGCGGCGCTGCGCGACCGGACCCGGGAGCGGCTCGCGGCGGCCCGGTCCTACACCGCCGCGTACCGGCACTACGTCTGGCCGGTGCGCTCCCTGGCCGACGTGCGGCTGGCGCCGTTCCAGGTGCTGGCCGGCTCGGCAGGCACCTTCTTCTCCCGGGACCACCTCTGGCACCTGAACGCTGCGGAACGCCTGGCCGCGGCCGACCCGCTCATCGTGCCCACCAGGCACCTCGTGGCCGACCTCGGCGACGAGGAGTCCGGTGCCGCGGTGACCGCCTGGTGGGAGCGGCTCACCGGGGCCGGCGGTGAGGGGATGGTGGCCAAGCCGCTTGCCCCGGTCACCCGCCTGCGGCACGGGGTCGCCCAGCACGGGATGAAATGCCGCGGGCCGGAGTACCTCCGGATCATCTACGGGCCCGAATACGCCATCCCCGCCAACCTCGGCCGGCTCGCCGGCCGCAACCTGTCCCGTAAACAGTCGCTGGCCGCCAGCGAGTTCGCGCTGGGAGCCGAGGCACTGGACCGGTTCACCCGGCGCGAGCCGCTGTTCCGCGTGCACGAGTGCGTGTTCGGCGTGCTGGCCCTGGAAAGCGAGCCGGTCGACCCCCGGCTCTGACCCCCGCCATGCCCGAAACTGACCCCGTCATCCATCACGACGCCGGGCGTCGGCAGCCTTGCGGTACCACTGCCCAGCCTGGTCCTCCTCGCCCCGCTCGGCGAGCAGGGCCCCCAGGTTGACCATCGCATCCGCGTCCCCGGCGTCGGCGGCCTTGCGGTACCACTGCTCGGCCTGGTCCTGCTTGCCCTGCTCGCCGAGCAGGACCCGGCCACTCCCGGCTCGGGCCTGATCGCCGCGCGCCGCCTCATAGGCATCGAGGGCCTGCTTGTACTGACGCCTTTTTGTCTCCGGGTAGAGCTGGATGAACACCACCACGACGACACCGGTCCACAGTGCCCAGCCGAGCGTGTAGAGCAGGTCGGCCAGCACCAGCCCAGGCTCCGTCGTCTCCCAGGTCTTGAGCAGGAATCCGCCGACATGAGCGGCCAGACCCACCACGAAGCAGATCCCGAGGCTCCAGTACAAGGTCCGCTGCCCGTAAGCCGACCGCCGCACCACCGTCAGGTTCTCGCCCACCCAGGCGAGTAGTGCGTCACGTTCCCGCTCCCCGAGACCAAGGACGTCTTGTCCTTGAGCGCGCTCGTCGGTAAACGGGCGTGGCGCCCCCTCCGCTCCCGGTTCTCCGGTCATGGTCGAACCTCCTGGCAGCCAGTTCTACACCGCACCCCACTCGCGGCGGCACTAGGGTGAGCCCCGGGTTTCGTAGCGCATGAAAACAAGGGGCTGGGGCGGCGATGACCGAACCGGGAGCGGGCGGCGCGCTGCCGTGGAAGTTCGGCAACCTGCGCGCGCTGTACATCAACTGCACGCTGAAGCGCTCCCCGGAGCGCAGCCATACGCAGGGGCTCATCGAGCGCAGCGTCGTGATCATGGAGAAACACGGCGTCGCGGTGGACGTGCTGCGCGCGGTGGATCACGACATCGCCACCGGCGTTTGGCCGGACATGACCGAGCACGGCTGGGCCGCCGACGAATGGCCGCAGATCTACCAGCGGGTGCTCGCCGCCGACATCCTGGTGCTCGCCGGGCCGATCTGGCTCGGCGACAACTCCTCGGTGATGAAGCAGGTGATCGAGCGGCTGTACGCGTGCTCGCACCTGCTCAACGACGCCGGGCAGTACGCGTACTACGGGCGGGTCGGCGGCTGCCTGATCACCGGCAACGAGGACGGCATCAAGCACTGCGCGATGAACGTCCTGTACAGCCTGCAGCACCTGGGGTACGTGATCCCGCCGCAGGCCGACGCCGGGTGGATCGGCGCGGCCGGGCCGGGGCCCTCCTACCTCGACTCCGGCTCCGGCGGCCCGGGCAACGACTTCACCAACCGCAACACCACGTTCATGACCTGGAACCTGCTGCACCTGGCCCGGATCGTCAAGGAGGCCGGCGGCATCCCGGCGCACGGCAACCAGCGCTCCGAATGGGACGCGGGCTGCCGGTTCGACTTCGACAACCCCGACTACCGCTAGGGCGGCCATGATGGACTGGGTGGCCTGGCACGCGGCATACGACGACCCGTCGTCCCCGCTCAGCCTGCGGCTGCGCGTGGTCCGCGGGCACCTGTCGGACGCGCTTGACGCGGCGCCGCCCGGCCCGGTGCGGCTGCTCAGCCTGTGCGCCGGGCAGGGCCACGACGTGCTGGGCGTGCTGGCGGAGCACCCGCGCGGGCCGGACGTGTCGGCGGTGCTGGTCGAGTACGACCCGCACAACGCCGCCGTGGCCCGCGCGGGCGCCGCGCGGGCCGGGCTGGCGCGGGTGCAGGTGCGCGAGGCGGACGCGGCGCAGCCGGCCGGGTACGCCGACGCGGTGCCTGCCGACGTGCTGCTGCTGTGCGGGATCTTCGGCAACGTGAGCGACGAGGACATCCAGCGGACCGTGCGGGCCGCGCCGGCGCTGTGCGCGGCCGGGGCCACCGTGATCTGGACCAGGCACCGGCGGGCGCCGGACCTGACGCCGCGGATCCGCGGCTGGTTCCGGGCCAGCGGCTTCGACGAGGTCGCCTTCGACGTGCCGGACGAGACGATCACCGGCGTCAGCGTCGGCGCCGGCCGCCTGGCGGTCCCGCCGCCGGCCGCGCTGCCGGACGGCCCGCTGTTCACCTTCCGCGCCCCCTGATTTCATGCGCTACGCCTGCCCGCCAGGCCCGTCGGCCCGGCCGCACGGGGCCCGGGGCAGGGGCCCCTCTTTGCGCTGGGCGGCGGCGGTTGCCAGGATCGGTCCATGGTGAGCATTGGCATGGTGGTGATGGGCGCGTCGGACATGGGGCGGGCGGTCCGGTTCTGGGCCGCCGCTCTCGGCTACGAACTGCGGGAAGGCGGGGACGGCGCGGACTGGAGTTCGCTGACCCCGGCGGGCGGCCTGGGCACCGGCATCGGGCTGCAGCGCAGCGACACGCCCCCGGAGGCGTATCCGCGGGTGCACCTGGACCTTTACGCGGCCGACGCCGCCGAGCAGGCCGCCGAGGTGCAGCGACTGGCCGGGCTCGGCGCCGAGAAGGTCGACTGGGACCGCTACCCTGGCGACCCGGACTTCGTCGTGCTCGCCGATCCCGAGGGCAACAGGTTCTGCATCGTCAACACCAGCCACGGGCACGAATGAGCAGGGCATGGCCGACAATGGGCGGGAGGCGTGCGAGGTGGCTGACATGGTGACCGCGAACGAGCAGGCGCTGCCCTCGGTCAACGACCTGGACCTGCCCTTCTTCGACTACAACGAGCCCGGCCTGGTGGGCGAGGTGTACCACCGGCGGCTCGCCGAGGTGCGGCAGCAGGGCTGGCTGGCCCGGTCCCCGCTGGCGCTGCTGGTGCTCGACCAGGAGTCGGGCGAGTTCTTCCTGCGGGCGAGGGAGACCGCCTTCCCCGGCCGGGAGATCGCCGACCTGTTCGGCGTCACCGGCGGGCCGGCTGCGGGAGCAGATCGACGCGAACATCCTCAACCAGACCGGCGAGCGGCACCGCAGGCTCCGTGCCCTGGTCGGCCCGGCGTTCACGCCCCGCGCGGCGGCGCGGTGGCGGCCGGTCATGCGTGAGTTCGCGCAGCGGCTGTGGGCGGGCATGGACAGCGCGGGGAGTGCGAGTTCGTCGCGGCGTTCGCCAAGCCGTACCCGTCGCTGACCATCGCCGCGGTGCTCGGTGCCCCGCTGGAGGACGCGCCGCGGCTGCACGAATGGTCCACCTGGGTGCAGCGCCAGTTCGACATCAAGGCGCTCGGCACCGAGCCGGAGCGGATCGAGCGGGCCACCGAGGAGCTGTACGACTACGTGGAGGGGCTGCTGGAACTGCGCCGCCGCGAGCCCTCGGACGACCTGATCTCCACGCTGCTCGCCGCCGAGGAGGAAGGCACCAGGCTGTCCCACGACGAGTGCATCAACCTGGTGCTCGACGTCATCGCCGGGGGAGTGGACACCACCCAGGCGCAGCTCTCGCACGCGATGCGGCTGTTCGCCGAGCACCCGGTGCAGTGGGACCTGCTCGCCCGCGAGCCGGACCGGGTGCCCGCCGCGGTCGACGAGGTCCTCAGGTTCGAGCCGATCACGCCGTTCACGGCTAGGATCTGCACCGCCGATATCGAGCACCGGGGCGTGCTCTTCCCGGCGGGCAGCATCGTGGCGATCTGCTCGGAGCGGGCCAACCGTGCCCTGGGCGCCGGTGAGGAGTTCGACATCACCGCCGAGCCCGGCGGCCGGGCGCTGACGTTCGGCGCCGGACCGCATTTCTGCCTGGGGTCCAACCTGGCCCGGGCGGAACTGGAAGAGGCCCTCATCTTCCTCGCGCCGCGGATGCGGGACCTGCGCCCCGCCGCGCCCGCGGAACTCGGCGGCGTGGAAGGCATCTACGGGGTCGAGTCCCTGCCGCTGGCCTGGTCGCAGGTTTGAGCGGACACGGGCGCGGAACGGAAGGAAGGCGCTCATGCGCACGACGACACTGGGCGAACTGACCGTCTCGGCCCAGGGCCTGGGCTGCATGGGCATGAGCGAGTTCTACGGGCACACCGACTGGGACGAGTCGGTGGCCACCATCCACCGGGCGCTCGACCTCGGCGTGACGTTCATCGACACCGCCGACATCTACGGGGCCGGGCACAACGAGGTCCTCGTCGGCCGCGCCATCGCCGGGCGCCGCGGCGAGGTGCAGCTCGCCACGAAGTTCGGCATCGACAGGTCGGCCGGGGACGGCGGCCGGGTCCGGCGTGGCGAGCCCTCCTACGTCAAGCGGTGCTGCGAGGCGTCGCTGCTGCGCCTCGGCGTGGACGTGATCGACCTGTACTACCTGCACAGGGCACCGGAGAACGTCGAGATCGAGGAAACGGTCGGTGCCATGGGCGAGCTTGTCGCCGCGGGCAAGGTCCGCTACCTCGGGCTGTCCGAGGTGGACTCCGGCCTGCTGCGCCGGGCGCACGCCGTGCACCCGATCAGCGCGGTGCAGAGCGAGTACTCGCTGTGGACCCGGGAGCCGGAGACCGCCGTGGTGCCCGCGATGGCCGAACTCGGCGTGGGCCTGGTGCCCTACTCGCCGCTGGGCCGCGGCTTCCTCACCGGGACCGTGGACCTGGCCACGCTGGACGCCAAGGACTTCCGCGGGCGCAACCCGCGGTTCGCCGGGGCGGCCGGGGAGGCCAACCAGGCAATCGCCGGCGCGGTCACGGCGGTGGCCGAGGCGAAGGGGGTCGCGCCCGCGCAGCTGGCCCTCGCCTGGGTCTACGCGCAGGCGGCCCGGCTCGGCGTGACCATGGCGCCGATCCCCGGCACCAAGCGGGTGAAGTGGCTGGAGCAGAACGTCGCGGCCCTGGACATCACGCTGACCGGCGGCGAGCTGGCCGCCCTGGAGCCGCTGGCCAGCCAGGTCGTCGGCGGGCGGTACTGAGCCCGCGGACGGGCCCCGTGGCAGAGGAGCCGGAGCGCCCGGCTGGCCTTCGGGATGGCCGCCGAGGAGTACGACCTGGTCCGCCCCGGCTATCCGGCGGCCCTGGTCGACGCGGTGCTGGCGCACTGCGGCGGCGCCGGGGTCACCGCGCTGGAAGCGGGCGCCGGCACGGGCAAGGCAACCCGGGCGTTCGCCGCGCGGGGCCTGCGCATCGCCGCGGTCGAGCCGGATCCGGCCATGGCCGGCATCCTGGCCGCGAGCTGCACCGGGTACCCCGGGGTCAGCGTGGTCGTCCGCGGGTTCGAGGGCTACCGGCCGGCCGCAGCCGTGCGGGCTGCTGTTCAGCGCGCAGGCCTGGCACTGGATGGACCCGGCGGTCCGCTGGGAGCACGCCGCCGCGGTGCTCGCCGCCCGGGGCAGCCTGGCCCTCTTCTGGAACTTCGACCGGATCATCGACCACGCGGTCCAGGCGGAGGTGACGCAGGCGCACCGGGAGCTGACCCCGCACATCAGGTGGGACACCACCCCGCTGCCCGGCGACGGCCTGCTGGACCGCTGGCCCGCCACGGAGATCGCCGGGCTGGCGGCGTTCACCGGCCAGGAAGCCCGCCTGTACCGGTGGGAGCGGGTCCTGTCCCGGCGGCAGTACGTGCAGTACCTGGCGACGCATTCGGCGTACCTGATCCTCGACCCGGCGGTACGGGACGAGTTGTTCGCGCGGATCGCGTCGGTCCTGCCCGCCCGCATCCCGCTCGCCGAGGACACCGTCCTGTATCTCGCCCGCCGTACCTCGTAGCGTGCTGCGGGCTCAAGATCAGATGGCCGGGAGACCGTACAGATCAGGTCATTCCGCGGGTCGTACCTGGGATCAGGAGGGGACCCGCAACATCCGCAGAATCGTCGTCTGCAGGGCTTCGCGCAGTTCCTCGTCGGTCAGGTCGGCCAGTTCGGGCAGGTACTCCGGGATGAAGAACAGGACGCCGAAGGCGAGCCGCTCGGCGCCGGTGGGGTTATCGCCGAACAGCAGGGTGAGGGCACGCTGGCGCAGCGTCATCGCCTCGTAGTCCAGTTTGTTCCGCTTCGCCGCCGGGTCGGTGGACGCCATCGCCGCGTAGTGGCGGTTCTGGACGAGGAAGTCGACGAAGCCGTTGACCAGGTGCTCGACCCGGGCCCGCCGCCCGCGGATCCCGGCCGCCTCATCCAGGAGAGCCTCGAGCCGCTGGATTCCGGGCAGCATGGCCGCGTGCAGGATGTCGCTCTTGGCGCGGAAGTGGTAGTAGACGGCGGCCTTGGTCAGCCCCATCTCGTCGGCGATCATCTGCAGCGAAGTGGCGTCGTAGCCGAGTTCGGCAAACAGCCGCTGTGCGGTGTCCAGGATCTGCTGCCTGGTCTGCTCGGCCTGCACTGCGCGGGTGGACATGCCCCTGACCGGCGTCGGCATAGATGTGCTCCTCGTTCGTGACTCGCATCTCAGCATACAAGCTGCCGGCAAGCGACTCACTAGCTGAGCGACAAGTCATTCACTAGACATCCGGCTAGCGATTCACTTGACGATCGGCTAGTGAGTGGCCTAGCGTCGGAAGCCGATACCCGTACTCCACCGTGGAGCTTTCCTCATGTCGAACTATCTGTACCGACTCGCCCGCTTCGCGTTCCGGCGACGGCGGCTGGTCCTGGCCGTCTGGCTCGCTGCGGCAATCGCCGCCATCGCCATCGCCCTGGTCAGCGGCGGCAAGACCAACGACACCTTCACCATCCCGGGCACCGAGTCGCAGAACGCCGCGGCCGTCCTGTCCGCCAGGCTGCCGGCGTTCAGCGGCGGCCAGAGCACGATCGTCTTCGCCATCACTCCCGGTACCGCGAAGGTCACCGATCCGGCCGCCAAGGCGGCGATCGAGTCAGCCATGGCCAAGCTCACGTCGATTCCGCAGGTCTCCGCGGTCACCAATCCCTTCCAGAGCCACCTGGTGTCGCAGAACGGCAAGATCGCCCTCGGGCAGGTGCAGTGGTCGGCGCCGGCGGTCGGCGTGACGGACGCCAGCCTCAATGCCGTCACGGCTGCGATGAAACCGGTGCAGGCCGACGGCGTGC
Source organism: uncultured Actinomycetes bacterium (assembly GCA_963725125.1). Lineage (GTDB taxonomy): Bacteria > Actinomycetota > Actinomycetes > Streptosporangiales > Streptosporangiaceae > DASXKD01. Next base: position 8,423 of record CAVRXW010000013.1, on the reverse strand, counting down.
AGGTCGCTTACAACGGCAGCGTCTATCCGGGCTGGCGCACGGCAATCTCCGAGGTGCCCGAGCTGGTCGGCCTGATTATCGCGTTCGGAATCCTGATGATCACCTTCGGCGCCTTCGCGGCCGCGGGCATGCCCATCCTGGGCGCGATCATCGGCGTGGTCACCACCTTGATGGGCATCACCGCCGTCGCGTCGGTGCTGACGATTGCCTCGGCGTCGACCACGGTCGCGCTGATGCTCGGGCTCTCCTGCGGCATCGACTACGGCCTGTTCATCTTGTCCAGGCACCGGACCAACCTGCTCAACGGCATGACGCCGGAGGATTCGGTGCCGCTGGCCATGGGCACGGCCGGCAGCTCCGTGGTCTTCGCCGCCCTCACCGTGATCATCGCACTGTGCGGCCTGACCGTCGTGGGCATCCCGTTCCTGACCGTCATGGGGCTGGCCGCCGCGGCATCGGTCACCGTCGCGCTGCTGATCGCGCTGACGCTGCTGCCGGCGATGCTGGGTTTCGCCGGCACCAAGGTCGCCATGTTCACCCGGCTGCCCCGGCTGGGCGCGCGCGCGGAGCGGGTCGCCCGCCGCAGCGCCGCCGACCCGGACAGCCCGGCCGGCGCCAGGTGGGCCCGGTTCATCGTGCGCCACCGGGTGCTCATGCTCATCGGCGGGATCGCCGTGCTTGGCGTGCTCGCGATACCGGCGTTGTCCATCCAGCTGGGCCTGCCCAACGGGGCCTCGCAGCCCGCCGGCAACACCCAGCGCCAGGCCTACGACCTCACCACCGAAGGCTTCGGCGCCGGCTTCAACGGCGCGCTGCTGATCGTCGGCCAGGACGTCCGCAGCCCCGCAGACACCCGGCAGATCGCGGCGGCACTCACCACGCTGCCCGACGTCGCCACGGTGACCCCGGTGACCACGCAGCACGGCATCTCGCTGATCAAGCTGATCCCGCAGTCCGGGCCGAGCGACCGGGCCACCGCCACCCTCGTGCACACGATCCGCGACCACCGGGCAGCGATCGAAGGCCGCACCGGCGCGCACATCCTGGTTGGCGGCACCACGGCGTCCAACATCGACGTCTCGGCCAAACTGTCCGCCGCCTTGCCGATCTTCCTGATCGTCGTGGTCGGCCTGGCGTTCATCCTGCTGACGTTCGCGTTCCGGACGATCCTCGTGCCGGCCACGTCGATCCTGGGCTTCCTGCTCTCGATGGCCGCCGCGCTCGGCGCACAGGTCGCGCTGTTCCAATGGGGCTGGGGCCAGCACCTGCTCGGCATCACCCCGGCGCAGACGATCAGCTTCCTGCCGATCATCATGCTGGCGATCATCTTCGGCCTGTCCAGCGACTACGAGATGTTCGTCGTATCGCGGATCAAGGAGGACTACACCAAGAACGGCGACGCCCGCCGCGCGGTGCAACGAGGCACCGGGCTGTCGGCCCGCGTGGTCACTGCGGCGGCGCTGATCATGTTCTCCATCTTCGTCGCCTTCATGTTCACCAGCGACCCGACCATCAAGGCCATCGGCTTCAGCTTCGCCGCCGGGGTCTTCCTGGACGCCTTCGTCGTACGGCTCACGCTCGTGCCGGCCATCATGGCGATCATCGGGTCACGAATCTGGTACCACCCGCAATGGTTCGCCAGGCACATCCCCGACCCCGACATCGAGGGGCAACGGCTCGCGCACAAGCCTGCCGAGCGAGAGTTCGCTGCCGCAGGCATCCCAGCCCGGCAGAGATAAGGGTCTGATCGCAGTGATTTGGTTGGCCAGGGCGCGTCAGGTGAGCTGGCTGGGCAGTGGTGTCGCTCGTGAACCGCCCTGCTTGAGCGTGCCGATGATGGGGGCGGTCTCCACGGTGCGCACCCTGCTCGCCGCCGCCCTCGCCTGCCTCCTCTCCGCCCCCCATGCCCAAGCCTGACGTGCCCGGGCAGCGTTATTCGCTGATCTCGCCGGCTGGGATGAGACGGCCGATGCTCTCGGTCAGGGTGACGCCAGGGATGGTGAGGGCGAAGTCGGCGCCGAAGGCCGCCGCCGGGCTGAACGCCCCGGATAGGGATCGGGCGAGAGCTTCCTCGACGGCGCGGATGCTGGCGGCGGCGGTGAAGGCGTAGGATTCGCCGGTTTGCAGCCACGCTTCTGCGGTGGCGCCGCCCGGGCCGGTCGCTCGCGCCCACCCAAATGACCGGTAGACCGGGTGGCGGTCAGGGGCTGGATCTGGGTTCTGGGAATTGCCGGCGGCGGGCTCGCCTGGCACGGCGGCGTACGCCGTGATGTCGGCTGCGCCGCTGGTCTGGAAGGCTGCCTCCAGGTCACCGGTGGGCAGCGGCATTATGCGGCAGGGCCCGTCGGGAAGGGCGATGGTCATGATTCCGGAGCCGAGCGGCGATGGCTCGAGGTGGCCTGCCCGCCGGATCCAGCCTCCGTACGGCATATTCTCCCGCCTGGTCGCGGCGACGCCGGGGCCTTGCTGGGCTGTGGCGGCTCTGGTGGCGACTTCGAGGATTTCTGCGCCACCGACCGAGTCGCTGACGTAACGGGCGAGGCAGTTGGTGGCGACGACGCCGAACCCGGCACCGGGCATGATCGTGACCCCGGCTTGCCGGGCGCGCTCGCCCAGGCCGTACAGCGTGCGGAACACCTGCAGCTCGTTGCCGATGTCGAGGTAGTGCACCCCGGCGCGGAGGCAGGCTTCGGCGAGCGGGGCGGCGGTGTGCAGGAACGGGCCGGCGGCGTTGAGTACGAGATGCACGCCGGCCAGCGCGGTGCTCAGCGTGGCCGGGTCGTCCAGGGCCATTGCCCGGTGCTGCAGGCCGAGTTGCTCGGCCAGCGCGGCGACGGCCGGCGCGCTGCGGCCTGCGAGCACGGGCCGGTGACCGCGCTCGCGGGCGTGCCGTGCGATCAGGGCGCCGGTGTGGCCGGTGGCGCCGTAGAGCATCCACGGGCCTGGCTGGCTCGTGGCGCTTGCTCCATCGCTGTCGTGGGTGATGTTGTCTGGCATCGTTAGCTCCTGCTAGTCAGCGTTCTGGCGCCGCGCGGCGCCGGAAACGGTGTCATGTCATGTGCTTGCAAGCTGGCTGTCCCGGATGCCCAGCAGTACGTCCCGGAACTCGGCGGGCTCGTCGAGGTGTGGCGTGTGCGCTGAGTTCTCGAACCAGATCAGCTGCTTGCCGGGCGCCTGCAGGGAGCTGGCGTACTGCTGTGCCGATGCGCCGGGCGCTACCTGGTCATGGCGGCCCTGCACCATGACGACGGGCACGTCGAGGCGGGGCAGGCTGCGGGTCAGGTCCATGGTGGCCAGGTCGGGCAGCAGCGCGGCCTGTGTCGCGGTGATGCCGCGGAGGGTTCTGATGACGTCCGCGGCCGAATAATCGGAAGAGCGCACCAGGCTGGAGACCAGGCTGCGGGCCAGGGTGGCGTAGGTCTGGTTGCGCGTTACTCCGCCGAAGTTGGTAGCCCACCGGACCCGGGTGCCGAACTGTTTCGAGGTCAGGTGCGGAGGCGCGCCGATGCCCTCCAGTTGCCGGGTCGCGCGCCGGTTGCCGTGTTGCCGTGCTGTGCGCAGCGCGAACCGGTAAGCGCCGTTGGCGGCGGCGGCACCGTCGATATCCATCCCCGTTGCCACCAGCGTCCCGACGAGGTCCGGCCGCTGCGCGGCCGCGAACGCCGCGAGCGCCGCTCCGAAGGAGAACCCGGCAACGCAGGTCTTCCCGCCGAATCTGTCCCGAAGGTATTCCAGGAGCGACACGGTGTCGGCCACCATCCGCTGCAGGCTGATGCCCTCCCGGTCGGGCCGGCCTCGCAGCGAGCGGCCGCAGCCGCGCTGGTCCCAGTAGACGACGGTGAAGTGCCGTTCGAGCCCGAGGAGGTGCTCGAAGCGGCGCGCTTCGTTGATCATCGGCAGGCCAGGGCCTTGCTGGATCAGCAGGAGTACCGGATTGGACGTGTCCGCCCCGCGGATGCGGATCCACTGGATGCTGTCGCTGGCGGGGATTGCCTCGAGCGAATCGATCGCCATCTTTGTCCCCGGCACGGCTATGCGCCCGCCAGTTCCGGGGCCTGGCCGGTGGCCTGGGCCAGCCGGTCAGCCGCTCCCGGATCATGCGCCGGCAGGATCGCCAGGCCCAGGTGGCGCTGGCGCATCTGGTTCACCATCGCGGTGGCTTCGCGCAGGTGGCGCCGGTTCCCGACGCCGGGCACGTGGCCGGCCTCCAGCACGTGCGTGTCGTAGCTTACGTCGCCGACCATCATCAGCGCCGGCTGGCCCGGGCGGCGTACTAGCAGTGAGATCGAGCCGGGCGTGTGCCCGGGGGTGGGCAGCACAATGAGGCTGCCGTCGCCGAACAGGTCGTGACCCGAGCGGAACGGGGCAAGGCCGGGGTCCTGGGTCGGTTCTGGCGTGATGCGGCGCCAGCGCAGGCCCGGCAGGTCAATATGGCGGCGCATCAGCCCGCGTAGCGCTGGCAGCGGGCTTGACAGTGTGTCCCACTCGGCCTGGCTGACGACGATGTCGGCGTGGCTCAGCTCCGCCAGGCCGCCGATGTGGTCCTGGTGCAGATGGGAAATGACCGCGGTCTGGACGTCGCTGATGGCGTAACCGAGCCGGTCCAGTCCCGCGGTGAGGGTCTGCTGTGCGCTGATGTCGAACCGGGCCAGGCGCCCGTACAGGAAGCCGGTCACTCCGCCGGGGAAGTAGCCCGCCTCGGTGACGGAGGCCCGGTCCTGCCCGGTGTCGAACAGCACCAGGCCGTCGCGGTGCTCGATGACGTAGGCATTGATGGGCCGGGGCCGGGTCCAGGTCCGGGAGGTGAGCAGCCACAAGCCGGTGGGGCGCCAGGTGGAGGCGACATGGTCGGGGCGGATCTGCACCTGGCCCGTGCTCACCACCGACACCCGGCGGATCGGATCAGTCACGTTCATCTGGTGTCCTCCAGCTTCGATCGGGGGCCTGGTGGATACGGCTGTCCCACCGGGTGTAGTAAGGGCGCACGCCGAAGGCCTTCGCTACCGCCCACAACGGCGGGAGGATGATGTTCTGCACCGCGATGGGCGGCGAGGTGACCCGGCTTTCGTGGCGGAAGTGCCAGAAGGTGGCGCCCAGCTGCAGCGGGTTGCGCGGCGCGCCCCTGGACGTGGTCCTGCCATCGGCGGCCAGGCCGGCGACGGCCTCGTGGAACTGCCTGGTGCGCAGCGCGGGCCGCAGTTCCACGACGGCCTGGATCTCGGCGGGTCCGGGGTTTCCCTCCGAATGCCGCACCCCGGTCGGCACAACGACCGTCTCGCCCGCCCTGGCCACGAGTTCCACGCCGTCGAGGGTGAAGCGGGCCTCGCCGGAGGTGATGATGAAGCGCTCCTCCTGGCAGGGATGAATGTGCTCAGTGATCACCCCGCCGGGGATGCTGCGCCAGCTGAACCGGATCAGCTGCCCGTCGCTGTCCCCGGCCACCGCGGTGAACTCGATCCACTCCCCGGTGGCCGGGTTGAAGAAGGGCCGGAAGCCAGTCATCGCAGCTGTCAGCCCGGCGAGCTGTGCTGGCTCTTGCCGATCAGGTCCTCGGCGATCGAGGACTTCTCGCCCTCCTGCGGGATGATGGCCCACGCCACCAGGTAGGCCAGGCCGCCGGCGCCGCCGGTGATGACGGCAACGACCGCCACGATCACCCGGACCAAGGTCACGTCCCAGCCGAAATACTCGGCGGCTCCGGCGCAGATCCCGGCCACCATCCGGCCCTTCCTGCTACGTACCAGCACCTTCGTGCCGTCTGTGTTGCTCATTGCGAGCCTTCCTTTCGTTGGTCTGGGGCAGGTGGCCGCCGTCAGGTACTGACGGGCTCGGGTGCGGGCGCCGTGGCTGCGCCTGGCGCGGGACGGTCGTCTTCGCGGATGCCGTGCCGGTCGTAGAAGCGGCGCAGCGGCGCGGGTGCCCACCAGTTGGCGTCGCCGATCAGCCGCATGGTGGCGGGGACGAGCAGCATCCGCACGAGGGTGGCGTCGAGGACCAGGGCGACGATCATGCCGACACCGAGCATTTTGATGAAGGTGATGCTGGAGAGGGAGAACATGCCGATGACGATGACCAGCAGCAGCGCGGCGCTGGTGATGACGCCGCCGGTGCGCTGCAGGCCGCTGGCGATCGCGGTGGTGTTGTTTCCGGTCTGGTCGTAGCGCTCGCGGATCCGGGAGACCAGGAACACCTGGTAGTCCATGGACAGCCCGAACATGATCGCGAACATCAGGACCGGGATGGTGGGGCTGATTGTGCCGTTCGGGGTGAAGCCCAGCAGCCCTGACAGGTGCCCGTCCTGGAAGATCCAGGTCACGACCCCGTACATGGCCGACAGCGACAGGATGTTCATCACGATCGACTGCAGCGGCAGGACCAGTGACCCGAACGCGAGGAACATCAGCAGGAACGTGGCGATGATCACGGCCAGTGCCATCCACGGCAGTGTCTGCCCGAGGCTGGCCAGCTGGTCGGTGAGCTGCGCGGTCGTGCCGCCGATGGTTGCCGTGGCGCCAGCTGGCGGCGCCGCGTCCCGGACCTGCCCGACGATGGCGCGGGCCTGTGGCGTGTAGGGACCAGGGGAGTAGCTCAGGTCCACTCGCGCGATGTCCCCGCGGACGCCGGTCACTTGCGCGCCGCTGACCCCGGGGACGTGGCGCAGACGGCTCGCGTACGAGGTGAGCGCGGCGCCGCGGGCCGGGCGATCCGGCGATCGGGCCGGTGAACTGGACGATGGCCTCGATCGGGGCGGTGGGGTTGCCGGGGAAGTCGTGGTTCAGCGCCTCGGTGACCACCCGGGGTGCGGCGGCGGACGGCAGCACGGTGGCGTCGACCCCGCCCCAGACGACCTTCAGGAACGGTGAGCCGAGCGCGAGCAGCAGTACCACGATGGGGACGGCGTAAAGGAGGGGGCGGCGCATCACGCTGTGCGCGAGCCGGTACCAGCCGCCGCTGTTCTCGGCGGCCGGCGGGCGCCGCACGGAGCGGCGGATCCGCAGCGAGTTCACCTTCGGGCCCAGGACGGCGAGCAGCGCGGGCAGGACGGTGAGCGCGGCGAGCATGTCGACCAGCACGGTGGCGACGCCGCCGTAACCGATGGACCGCAGGATGGTCTCGGGGAACAGCATCAGGCTGGCCAGCACGATGGCGACGGTGACACCGGAGACCAGGACGGTGCGGCCAGCGGTGGCGACGGTGCGGGCGACCGCGTCCTCGACCGTGGCCTGTTTGTGCAGTTCCTCACGGAACCGGGTGACCAGGAACAGGCCGTAGTCGATGCCCAGTCCCAGGCCCAGGATCGTGGTGATGTTGAGGGAGAACACCGACACGCCGGTGATGATGGTCAGCAGCCGCAGCGCGGTGAACGAGCCGAGGATCCCCAGCGCGCCGATCGCCAGCGGCAGGCACGCCGCGGTCAGGCTCCCGAAGATCACCAGCAGCAAGATGAGCAGGATCGGGAAGGACAGTGCCTCGGCCCGGGTGATGTTGGCGGTGACCTGCTTGTCGATCGTCTCGTCGGTCGGGACCGCCCCGCCGACCTGGCTGCGCAGGCCCGGCGCGCTCAGCTGGGCCTTGATCGCGTCGTAGCTATCCTGCCGGGCGGTGTCGCTGGAGCCCGCCAGCTCGAGCACCGCGTAGGTCTGATGGCCGCTGACGCTGACGAACTGCCGCGACCCGGTCGACCAGTACGTCGCGTACGACGCGACCTTGCTGTGTGGCAGCGCGGCCAGCGTGCCGGTCACGGCGGACCGGAACGCTGGTGATGCCGCGGTGAGGGTCTTGCTGGAGTACAGCACGACGACGTCCCCGGCGTCGCGGCCGAACGCCTGCGTGGCCAGGTTCGCTTCGTGCTGGCTCTGGCTGTTCGGGGCGTCGAACCCGCCCGCCGTCTGCACCTTGGCGAAAATTGTGGTTCCCCACAGGATGCCGACCACCGCGACGAGCAGGGCGATGACCAGGATCAGCCGCCTGCGCCGGTGAGCAGCGCGCCCCCACCGCTCGAATACCGAACGGCTGGCGGGCTGCGCGTGATTCGCCGGCGTGGTCGTGGCGGTCATCCCTTGGGCCCTGATATTCATGGCCGGCGCCTTCCTTGGTAGGTATTGCGAGGATTGCTCAGTGCAGGTCTGTGCATGTTTCCTCAAGGACTTTGAGCAGCTCGAGGACGCCGGAGAACGGCTTCCAGGCGCCGGCGCCGTCGGCGCGCAGCCGTCCCTCGATCCGTCGGTCCGTGGTCCGGCTGATGTCGAGGAGAAGCCGAATCGCGTGCCTCGGCGCTGGTGAGGTGTCCATGGCACCAAGTCAACGCGGGCGGCGCCTTCGTGTCCCCAGGGTGTGACCCTAGGTTCGACCCTGGGTTTCGTGGCGGAAGCGGCCGCCGGCCTAGCCGCCCGCCCATTCGCCCGCTGGTCCAGTGGACCGGA
>CAVRXW010000012.1:0-58413 GCA_963725125.1 uncultured Actinomycetes bacterium | reverse complement strand
CACGCATTGCTTTGTTGGACGGGGCCCACGCACGCCCCTGTTGCATGGGCGCAGCCGGCCGACTGGGCGATGGGCGCGCGGATGCCTGTGCGGGGGCTCATGCCGGCGCTGTTCCTCGCTGCTGCTCCGTTGCCTGCCGCAAGCCGCGCGGACGGCCAGGCGTGGGCGGCACGGGCTGTCGCACTCTGCATGACGCTTGCCGGGGTGGGCGCCACCGCACGAGCCCTTGTCCCTCGATGCCGCGCTTGCTGGCTACTCCGCTGCGGCGGCGGGCGGCGTGGGGCTGGAATGGGAGTTGCGTTCCGATTGTTATCGATATATCGTCGAGCTGTCGAAGAAGAAAAAATGCTTCTTGAGACTGTCAGATTACTACGAAGAGTATGGAGTACGAAGATGCATGAACATCACGAACACCGACGCGAGCATGGCGAAGAGGACTGGAGCCCGGGCGAGGAAGACTGGGGCCGTGGGCGGGGACGTGGCCGTTCGCGCAGCCGCGGGCCCGGTGGCCCGGGGCGCCGGAGCGGCCCGTTCGGCCCGCCCGGTTTTGGCCCGATGGGCCTGGGTCTCGGCCCCTGGGCGATGGAGGGCAGGCGCCACCATGGCCCGCGGGTCCGGCGCGGTGACGTCCGGGCCGCCGCCCTGGCGCTGCTCGCCGAGGAACCGCGCAACGGGTACCAGCTCATCCAGGACATCGCCGAGCGCAGCGGAGGCGTCTGGCAGCCCAGCCCCGGGTCGGTGTACCCGGCACTCCAGCAACTGGAGGACGAGGGCCTGATCCAGGCGGAGACGCCGGAGGGCGGGCGCAAGCGCTACGCGCTGACCGCCGAAGGGCGCGAGTACGTGGCGGCGCACGCCGACGAGGTCCGCGCCCCGTGGGACGACGTCGCCAGCAGCGTCGGCACGGACGCCATCGAGCTGCGCCGGCTGATCGCCGCCGTGGCGGCGGCGGCCGTCCAGGTCGCCCAGGTCGGCACGGCGGCGCAGGCGGCGCAGGCGCGGCAGGTTCTTACCGATGCCCGGCGCAAGCTCTACGCGATCCTCGCGGCCGATGACGACGCTGCCGAGTGACCCCAGCGGGACCGGAGGTCGTCCCCCGGGCCGGCCAGGGACTCCAGGGCGGCTAGCCGCCGCGGCTAGCACCGCATGGAGCCCCGGCCGGCCGCCGGGACCGGCCGCCCGAAGCGGCTAGGCTCAGCACTGGACCTGAGGAGGCAAGCCACGGTGGCAGGGCAGGGATATGACGGCCAGGCGGGCCAGCAGGCCGGGGACGGGCACCGGGAGGCGGCGATCACCGTCACGGGCCTGACGAAGAGCTACGGCGACATCGAAGCGGTACGCGGGATCGACTTCGAGGTGCCGGTGGGGGAGACCTTCGGGTTCCTCGGCCCCAACGGCGCGGGCAAGTCGACCACCATCAAGATGCTGTGCACGCTGGCGCGGCCCACGTCGGGGTCGGCCACGCGTCGCCGGCCACGAGGTCACCTCGGAGCGCGACGCGGTGCGCCGCAACATCGGCCTGGTCTTCCAGGACACCACCCTGGACAACTACCTGACCGGCGCGCAGAACCTGCGCTTCCACGCCGCCCTGTACGGGGTGCCCGTCGCCGCGGTGGAGCCGCGGATGCGCCAGGTGCTGGAGATGGTGGGCCTGTGGGAGCGCCGGGACAGCGTGGTGATGACCTACTCGGGCGGCATGAAGCGGCGCCTGGAGATCGCCCGCGGCCTGCTGCACGCCCCGCACGTGCTGTTCCTTGACGAGCCGACGGTCGGCCTGGACCCGCAGACCCGCGCGTCGATCTGGGAGTACATCAACGAGCTGAAGAGCCGTGAGGACATCACGATCTTCCTCACCACGCACTACATGGACGAGGCCGAGCACTGCGACCGCATCGCGATCATCGACCATGGCCAGATCGTCGCCATCGACACCCCGGAGGCGCTGAAGGCCAGCGTCGGCAAGGACCGGGTGCAGATCCACACCGCCGACGACCAGGCAGCCATCGCCGAGCTGGGCCGTGAGTTCGGCATCGAGGCGGCGGTGCACGAGGGCGCGGTGACGTTCTCGGTGGCCTCGGGTGAGCAGTTCGTGCCGCGCCTGTTCGCCGGGCTGTCGGTGCCCATCAAGGCGGTCAGCGTGTCCCGGCCCACCCTGGACGACGTGTTCATGTCCTACACCGGCACCACGATCAGGGACGCGGAAGCGTCGGGCACCGACCAGATGCGGCAGATGGCCGCGGCGTTCCGGGGGAGGCGGTAAGCATGGCCACACAGACCACCCAGGCGGCGCGAGCGCGAGCGAACAGGCGGCGCTGGCCGGGACCATCCGGGTCGCGGTTCCCGAGCACAGCCTGCGCACCGACCTGCGCGCGGTCAGCATCGTGTGGCGCCGGGAGCTGATCCGGTTCCAGCGGGACCGGCTGCGCGCGATCACCTCGCTGATCCAGCCGCTGCTGTTCCTGCTGGTGCTCGGCACCGGCCTGTCCTCGCTGGCCCAGCAGCGGCCTGCCCCGCGGGATCGACTTCAAGACGTTCATCTACCCCGGCGTGCTGGCGATGTCGGTGCTGTTCACCGCGATCTTCTCGGCCGCCTCGATCGTGTGGGACCGGGAGTTCGGGTTCCTGCGCGAGATGCTGGTCGCACCGGTCAGCCGGGCCTCGATCGTGATCGGCAAGTGCCTGGGCGGCGCGACGATCGCCACCTTGCAGGGCATCATCATCCTGGCCCTGGCAGGCCTGGCCGGCGTGCCCTACAACCCGGTGCTGATGCTCACCCTGGTGGGCGAGATGCTGCTGCTCGCCTTTACGCTCACCGCGTTCGGCGTGATGATGGCGGCCCGCATCACCCAGTTCCAGGCGTTCATGGCGCTGACCCAGATGCTCGTGATGCCGCTGTTCTTCCTGTCTGGCGCGCTGTACCCGCTGCGCGGGCTGCCGACCTGGCTGAGCGTGCTCACCCGGATCGACCCGCTGACCTACGTGGTCGGGCCGATGCGGCACGCGGTGCTCAGCCACCTGTCGCTGAGCCCGCTCGCGGTGCACGCCCTCTCGCCGAGCATCACCTGGGCCGGCTGGCCGGTGCCGATCCCGCTGTCGCTCGGAATCGTGGCGGTGATGGGGCTGGCCATGATGGGCGTGGCGATCGCTACGTTCAGTAAGCCCGAATAACCGGGACGGGCCGTTAGCATAACTATTAGGAAAGGCTTGCCTTACTTTAAAGGCAAGGTAAAAGAGCCATAAAGAAAGTATTACGGCCTCGTGGGAAATAGTCTATACCTTTGAATCGCGGGTGGCTGCGCAGGATGGGTTTCCACGGGGGCCATCGTGGGCGGATCGTCGTGGGGCCCGGCGGCTGATCGTGGTGCGTGATTCGGCGGCGGGGGATGGGGCGGCCGGTGGGTCAGCTAGTCGCGGACAGAACTCCGCGCCTAGCTGACCCACCGCCCGCTCGTGCACGGGTCCCGGTCGCGATGGGGACCCCGGCCGGTTGCGAGGAACAGCGGCCGGAGGATGGCCTGGGCGCGGACAGAACTCTGCGGCCAGGCAACCTCTGGCCGTCGTTGCGCCGGGTTCCGCAGGACACATGCGTCGGTCCCGGTGTCCGCGGTTGCCAGCGTGTCGCAAATGCCGGCCGGTACGTGTGTGAGCTGGGACAGAGCTGTCCGGACAGGTAGCTGGGGCTTCGCAGCGCAGCAACGGGGAGAGAAGCGGGAGGGGAACCGCGAGGGGAACCGGGAGGGGAGCCGGGGCGGGTGTGGAGCATGGAGCTGACGTGTTCCGGGGCCCGAACGCGGCCCTCCGGGCCGCAAGGGCCCGCCCATAACTTGGGCCGTAAGGGGGGCCGACCGGAGCTGGCGGCCCATCGGGGGGTCCGGGGGGTCGTCCCCCCGGGGAGATACTGCGAGCCACGGCGAAGGCGCCTGAAAGGCGCCGAAGATAGGGCGACGCCGGGTGGCTACGGGGGCAAACCACCCGGCGTCGCAATCATCGGCGTTCCGACGGGGGCCCGGAACGCCGGCAGGTGCTCCGACGGGGGACCAGAGCACCGGTTTGAATGCTACTACGATTCCCCCCACGATGCATCAAACCCGGAACACATTCGGCGTGGTGCGCGCTTGCTCTGCGGCACCGCTCAAGGCTGCCGGAACGCCCGATGAGCTGCGCACTGTAACTGCCCGCCGGGGCCCGCTTTCGACTTTCATTCTTGGCCGGGACCGGTCACGCTGCCGTCACCGGCTGACCTGGGCCGGGGGAGCCCTCCGGGAGTGCCGGCCCCGGGCCCGGAGTAACGCTCCGGCAGTTTCGGTTCGTAAGCGCGGAAACCCCGCGTGCTGGTGGGCTCGCGTCCTCCGTTGGCGAACACCACGGCGAAGTACGGAATCACTAGCGCACCGACCGCCGGGAATGGCCGCGAACCAGCCTGCGCCCGCAGCGAACAGCACGATCGTCAGCCCGAAACAGGCCACCCGGAAGCCCATCATGATCAGGTAGCGGCGCTCCCGGTACGCGATGTCCTCCGAGCGCGGCTTGCGCGCCTCGGTCACCAGGTACCGCGTCGTCGCGTCGGCTCTTGGGCAGCACCCTCACTCCTCCAAGCTATGCCTGCCGGGGCCCGCGTCACCCCCGCGAGGCCCGCCAGGTCCGGCGCGCCGGCAAGCGCCATCAGCGTGGGCCAGGTCGCTGGTCATCGCGGTGAGCAGATCCCGCACGCCGTCGGCGCCGCCGCAGGCCAGCGCCCACAGCACCGGGCGGCCGAGGAACACCGCCCGGGCGCCGAGCGCGAGCGCGGTGAGCACGTCCTCACCCGTGCGCAGCCCGCCGTCCGCGAACACCGCGGCGGAGCCGCCCACTCGCCGGCCGACACGCGGGCAGCGCCAGCGCGGTCGGCACCGCCCGGTCGAGCTGGCGCCCGCCGTGGTTGGACACGATCACCCCGGCCGCGCCCGCCGCCACGCAGGCGCGCGCGTCGTCGGCCCGCAGCACACCCTTGACCAGCACCGGCACGCCGCCGAGCCGGGCCAGCCAGCCGATGTCGCGCGAACGTCACGTCCGCGGCCTGCTCCGGTCGGGCCTGGTCCGTCCAGCGGCCCGATGTTGACGGTGAACTCGGCCTCGCTGACCACGCCGTCGCCCCGGTCGCGCCGCTTGCGGCCGACCACCGGAGTGTCCCCGGTGAGCACGAGCGCCCGGGCGCCCGCCGCGACCGCGCGGCCCGCCAGGCGCGCCGTGAGATCCCGGTCGCGCATCACGTAGACCTGGAACCACCAGGCGCCCCCGCCGTCCGCCGCGGCCATGCCGATGTCCTCGATGCGCGCGGCTGCACCGGGTGGACAGCATCATGAGCGCGCCCGCCGCCGCGGCGCCGCGGGCGGTGGCCAGCTCGCCTTCGGGGCTGGGCCAGGCCCTGGAAGCCGGTGGGCGCGACCGCGACCGGGGTCCGCGGCGACGGTCTCGCGGCAGGCCGGGCAGGCGCACGCTGGTGTCGACCGCGGACACGTCGCGCAGCACCCGGGGCATCAGCCAGTACTGCCGCCACGCGCGCACGCTGGCCCGCAGTGTCCGCTCGCTTCCCGAGCCGCCCGCGTAGTAGTCATAGACCTCGGGGGTGAGCAGCTCGCCTGGCCCGCCGCTCCAGGTCGGCGATATCCACGGTCACCGGCGCTCCCCAATGTCTATGGAGGGATCATGACCGATCGAACGTACCGGGTGACCGAGATCGTCGGCACCTCGCCCGATGGGATCGAGGCCGCGATCCGCAACGCGGTCCAGCGCGCCGCGCAGACGCTGCGCCACCTCGACTGGTTCGAGGTGACCGAGATCCGCGGCCAGATCAGGGACGGCGAGGTGGCGCACTACCAGGTCGGCCTGAAGGTCGGCTTCCGCCTGGAAGACACCTGAGGCCCGCCCAAGCCACGGGGCCGCAGGCCAGCGGGGGCCCGGGGGTCGTCCCCCCGGGCCAGAACTGTCAGCTCGCCTGGCTGACCGAGGACATGTTGAAGTCCTCGAACCGGGCGGGGGGCATCGCCGACCGGGTGAAGTAGTCGCTCCACTCGCGCGGCAGGGCCGGCACCGTGGCGCCGACCTCGGCGAGGCGGCCGAGCAGGCCGACCGGGCTCTCGTTGAACCTGAAGTTGTTGACCGCCCCGGTGACCTCGCCGTCCTCCACCAGGTAGACGCCGTCCCTGGTGAGGCCGGTGAGCAGCAGCGTCTGCGGGTCAACCTCGCGGACGTACCACAGGCAGGTGACCAGCAGGCCCCGCCGGGTCCCGGCGATCAGCTCGTCCAGCGGACTTCCCGCCGTCCCCGGCACCCTCGAAGATCAGGTTGTCGGTTTCTGGCGTCGGCGGCAGCCCGGACAGCCCGGCGGTCCACCTGGTCTGCGTCAGGGCGCTGAGCACGCCGTTGTCCAGCCAGGTGACCGGGGGGAATGGCCAGGCCGTTGTCGAACACCGAGGCATCGCGCCCGGAGGTGCGCGCGATCACGAAGGGGGCGCAGCGCAGCCCGGCGGCCCCGGGGTCGCTGCGCAGGGTCACCGGCAGGCTGGCCAGCCGCTCGCCGACGCGGGTCCCGCCACCCGGCTTGCTGAACACCGTCCGGCCGTCCAGCGCATCCTTGGCCCCGGTGGACCAGTAGAGGTAGATGAACAGGTCGGCCATGGCGCTCGGGGACAGCAGTGTCTGGTACCTGCCCGCGGGCAGGTCCACCTGCCGCCCGGCCCAGTCCAGCCGGCGGCCCAGGCTCGGCGGCGATCGCCGCGACGTCCACGTCGGTGAAATCGCAGGTGGCCTGGCCGGCCCAGGCCGAGCCGCCGGGCGCGGCCGACTTGGCGTTGATGTCGGCCTTGCCGCTGGGCTGGTCGTGGCGCAGCCGCAGCCCGCTGGAGGTGCCGAGGAAGGTGCTGGTCAGCGAGTGCTCCGCGTACCCGTACAGCTTCCGCCCGGCTGCCGCCGCGGCCCCGAACGCCTCGCCGAGCGCCGGCGAGAAGGTACCGAACACGCCGATGCCGGTGCTGCCCGGCTCGTCGTCCCAGCCGGGCTGTCCCGGCATCCTGCCCTGCTTTGCTGCCGAACGCATGCCGGTCGGCCGGCCCGAGCAGCGCCTGCGCATCTTCGGCCGGGGAACTCTCGCCCGCGGCGCGCTCGGCCGCGGCAACCACGTCCGCTACCTGGTCGTCGCGGACCCCGGCCCGGGACACCACGCCGGCCCGGGCGCCGTCGGTGCCGCGGGTGATCGCGATGACGGTGAGCTGGCGGGACCGGGACACCCCGTTGGTGGTCAGCGAGTTCGCGGCCCAGCGCAGATTCGCCGACGGAGGTCTCGTCGGCGATCACGACGCAGTCGTCGCACCGGGCGGCGGCCAGCGCCCGCTCCACGGTCTCCTGCGGAGTCATGCCCCCTCCTGCGCCGTGTTGAGGATCCGGATACCGCGGAACACGGCCGCGGGGCAGCCGTGACTGACCGGCGCGACCTGCATCGGCTGGCCCTTGCCGCAGGTGAAGGCGCCGCCGAGGACATAGGTCTGCGGCCCGCCGACCGCTCCATGTTGTTCCAGAAGTCGGTGGTCACGGCCTGGTAGGCGACGTCGCGCAGCTGCCCGGCCAGCCGCCCGTGCGAGATCCGGTAGAAGCGCTGCCCGGTGAACTGGAAGTTGTAGCGCTGCATGTCGATCGACCAGCTCTTGTCGCCGACGATGTAGATGCCGTCGGTCACGCCGGCGATCAGCTCCTCGGTGGACGGGCCGTCCGCGCGCGGGCTGCAGCGAGACGTTGGCCATCCGCTGGATCGGCATGTGCCCGGGGAGTCGGCGAACGCGCAGCCGCGGGACCGGTCCAGGCCGCGCATCAGCGCCATCCGCCGGTCCACCTGGTACCCGGTGAAGATGCCGCCGGTGATCAGGTCCCAGGACTGGGCGGCGACCCCCTCGTCGTCGTAGCCGATGCTGGCCAGGCCGTGCTCGGCCGTCCGGTCCCCGGTCACGTGCATGACCGGGGAGCCGTAGCGCAGCGTTCCCGAGCTTGTCCGGGGTGGCGAAGGACGTGCCGGCGAACGCGGCCTCGTAGCCGAGCGCCCGGTCCAGCTCGGTGGCGTGGCCGACCGACTCGTGAATGGTGAGCCACAGGTTGCTGGGGTCGATCGACCAGGTCGTAGCGGCCCGCCGTGACGCTCGGCGCGGCCAGCTTCTCCGCCAGCAGGCCGGGCATGGCCGCCAGCTCGGCGGGGAAGTCCCAGGCGCCCGCGGCCGCTCCACGGGCTGCCGCCCAGGTACTCCAGGCCGCGCCCGGCCGGCGGGGCGAGCGTGCGCATCGTCTCAAAGCGCCCGTCCGGCTCGACCGCGACGCAGCTGACCTCCGGGGCGACCCGGACCCGCTGCTGCAGCGCGGTGGTGGCCCCGTCGGCGTAGAACTTGCACTCCCGGACCTGGAGCAGCATGGCGTCCACGTGGGCGATCCGCTCGTGCGCGAGCAGCCCCGAGCTCCACTGCTCCAGCAGCTCCACCTTGTCCGTCAGGCTCGCCCCGAACGGGTCTACCTGATACGCCGACACCCAGCTCACATCGCCGTGCGGGGGCTCGCCAGCCAGTTCGATGCGTTCTGAGTTGATAGCCGCCGCGACCCGCGCGACCTGCACCGCTTCGGCGGCCGCCCGGGCCGCCGCATCGGGCGTCATGTCCACACTGGCCGCGAATCCCCAGGTGCCGTCGACGATGACCCGCACCGCGAGCCCCAGGCTGTCGGTGTCGGACAGGGTTTCCGGCGTACCGTCGGACAGCCTGATCCGCTGCGCCAGGATGCGCTCGGCCCGGAAGTCGGCGTGCTGGGCGCCGAGTTCCGCGGCGCGCTGCAGCGCGGTGTCGGCGAGCGCCCGCAGTGGGTAGGCGGTGAACTCGGGGTCGATCCGGCCGTTCGGACTACCAGCGGTATCAGCCACGAAAGGCAACCTATCTCACCGCCGGAGAGGCGGTACGCTCGCGGGGATCGCCCCGACAGCCCCAGGAGGTAGCACGCCAATGGGCAGGTCCGCGCTCGTTACCGGCGGCAACCGGGGCATCGGCCTGGCGATCGCGCGGCGGCTGGCCGCTGGCGGCGACCGGGTCACCGTGACGTCCCGCTCGGGCGAGCCCGTCGAGGGGCTGGCCACGGTGGCGTGCGACGTACGGGACGCGGCATCGGTGGACGAGGCGTTCAAGAAGGTCGAGGCCGACCAGGGGCCGGTGGAGATCCTTGTCGCCAACGCCGGGATCAACCAGGACCAGCTGCTCGCCCTGATGAGCGAGGACGCGTTCACCTCCGTGATCGACACCAACCTGACCGGCGCCTACCGGGTGGCCAAGCGGGCGGTACGCCCCATGATGCGGGCCCGGCACGGGCGGCTGATCTTCATTTCCTCGGTGGCCGGCCTGCTCGGCTCGGCCGGGCAGGCCAACTACGCGTCGGCCAAGGCAGGCCTGGTCGGGCTGGCCCGCTCGCTGGCCAGGGAGCTAGCACCCCGGAACATCACCAGCAACGTGGTGGCGCCCGGCCTGGTGCAGACCGACATGACCGCGGCCATGCCGGAGCAGGCCAGGGAGGCGACCCTGGCCAGGGTGCCGCTGGCCCGGATGGCCTCGGTGGATGAGATCGCCGCCGCGGTGGCGTTCCTGGCCTCCGACGAGGCCGGCTACATCACCGGTGCGGTGATCCCGGTCGACGGCGGCCTCGGCATGGGGCACTAGCAAGGACGGAGTGACGTGATGGGGATCCTGGACGGCAAGCGGCTGCTGGTGACCGGCGTGCTCACCGACGCGTCGATCGCGTTCCACGTGGCGCGGATCGCCCAGCAGGAAGGCGCCACGGTGGTGCTCACCGGGTTCGGCCGGATGAGCCTGGTGGAGCGCATCGCCAAGCGCCTGCCGCAGCCGCCGCCGGTGCTGGAACTGGACGTGACCAACACCGAGCACCTGGCCTCGCTGGCCGGGCGGGTCGCCGAGCACGTGCCGCGGCTGGACGGGGTGCTGCACGGCATCGCGTTCGCGCCGCAGGCGGCGCTGGGCGGCAACTTCCTGGACACCGAGTGGGCGGACGTGGCCACCGCGGTGCACGTGTCCGCGTACTCGCTGAAGGCCCTGGCCATGGCGGCGCTGCCGCTGATGGACGGCGGCGGGGCCGTGGTCGGCCTGGACTTCGACGCGTCCGTGGCCTGGCCCGCCTACGACTGGATGGGCGTGGCCAAGGCCGCCCTGGAGTCCTGCACCCGCTACCTGGCCCGTGATCTGGGCCCGCGCGGCATCCGGGTGAATCTGGTGGCCGCGGGCCCGCTGCGCACCATGGCCGCCAAATCCATCCCCGGCTTCGCCGCGTTCGAGGACGTCTGGCCGGCCAGGGCGCCGCTCGGCTGGAAGATCTCCGACCCCGAGCCGGCCGCGCGGGCGTGCGTGGCGCTGCTGTCGGACTGGTTCCCCGCGACGACCGGTGAGATCGTGCACGCCGACGGCGGGGTGCACGCCGTCGGAGGCTAGTAGCGCTGCCGGCGCTGCGCCCTCTGATCACCCTTTAGAGTCGGGGGCGTGACGTTGGTTCTTCTGGTGCGCCACGGCCTGACGGCAGGCACGGGAAGCGTGCTCACCGGGCGCACGCCGGGCATCGGGCTGGACGACCGCGGCCAGGGCCAGGCGGCCGCGGTGGGTGCCCGGCTGGCCGAGGTGCCGCTGGACGCGATCGTCAGCAGCCCGCTGCAGCGCTGCCAGGAAACGGCGGCCGCGATCGCCGCGGCGCGGAACGGCAACCAGGTGGCGGTCACGCAGGACGACCGGTTCGCCGAGGTGGCCTACGGGGACTGGACCGGGAAGCCGATCAAGCGGCTGGTCAAGGAACCGCTGTGGCGGGTGGTGCAGGCGCACCCGAGCGCGGTGCGGTTCCCCGGCCCGGACGGTGAGTCCCTGCCGGGCGTGCAGGAGCGCGCGGTCGCGGCGATCAGGGACTGGAACGCCCGGCTCGGCCCGAAGGCGGTGTACCTGGTCTGCTCGCACGGCGACGTGATCAAGTCGATCATCGCCGACAGCCTGGGCCTGCACCTGGACATGTTCCAGCGGATCCAGGTGGATCCATGCTCGGTCAGCGTGATCCGCTACACGCCGCTGCGCCCGTTCGTCCTGCGGATGAACGACACCGGCGCGGGCCTGGGCGGGCTGGCCAGGGCGGACCCCGCGGCCGGCGGAGCGGGCCAGCAGGGCGGCGCGGACGGCGGGCGGCCCGGGGTGAGCGAGGGCGATGCAGTTATCGGTGGCGGGGCGGGAGGATAAGGACATGGCGGTCTACTCCTACGACTCTCCGGAGCGGTTCGTGGCCGGGACCGTCGGCCAGCCGGGGCAGCGCAGCTTTTACCTGCAGGCCAGCGCCGGCGGCCGGGTGACCAGCGTGCTCGTGGAGAAATTCCAGGTGAGCCTGCTGGCCGAGCGGATCGACGAACTGCTGGACGAGGTGCTGAGCGACAGCGGGACCGCGCCGCCCGCCGCCGCGCCCACCGACGACGGCCCGCTCGACCTGCCGCTGACCGAGGACTTCCGGGTCGGCGCCATCGCCCTGGGCTGGGACGGCGATGAGGAGCAGGTGGTGATCGAGGCGCAGGAGGAGACCGAGAACCCGATCGAGCCGCTCGCCGAGGACGTGCCGGAGAACGGGCCGGGCGTGCTGCGGGTGCGGCTGTCACTGGCGGCGGCGCGGGCGTTCTCCAGGCGCGCGATCCAGATCGTCGGCCAGGGCCGCCCGCCGTGCCCGCTGTGCGGGCTGCCGCTGGACGACGAGGGGCACATCTGCCCGCGCCAGAACGGTCACCGGGTGAGCAATGCCTGACGAGCCCGACGATAAGCCGGCACCGCGGCCGTCCCGCAACCGGCGCCGGGTGCAGGGCGGTCACCTTCCATTACCCCCCGGCATCGGGGCCTTGTGACGACGAGGCCGCGCTCGCGCTGCTGTCCGGGGGCAGCCTGAAGATCGAGGGCCGGCTGGTGGTCGCCTCCAACGCGACCATGTACTGCACGGTCCGGCTGCGCGGGCAGACCGCGGCGTGCGTGTACAAGCCGGTGGCGGGGGAGCGGCCGCTGTGGGACTTCCCGCTGGGCACGCTGGCCGGCCGCGAGGTGGCCGCCTACACGGTGTCCCAGGCCGCGGGCTGGAATCTGGTGCCGCCCACGGTGATGCGGGACGGCCCGTTCGGCCCCGGCATGTGCCAGCTGTGGATCGACGCCGACGCCAGCACCGACCTGGTCGCCCTGGCGCGCAGCCGCGACCAGTCCAAGCTGCGGGACATGGCGGTCTTCGACGCAGTGGTCAACAACGCCGACCGTAAGATCGGCCACCTGCTGCCGATGGCCGACGGACGGCTCTACGGCTGCGACCACGGGGTCTGTTTCGCTGAGGAGTACAAGCTGCGCACCGTGCTGTGGCAGTGGCGCGGGCAGAAGCTGCCCGGCCGCGCGCTGACCGCGCTGGGCCGGCTGAAGGCCGAGCTTGACGGGGGCTCGCTGGCTGCCACGCTGGAGGAGCTGCTGTCACCTGACGAGGTGGCCGCGACGCGGTCCCGGGTGGAGCTGCTGATCAAGCACCGGGTGCATCCCTACCCGCCGGAGAACTGGCCCGCCGTCCCCTGGCCGCCGGTATAGCAGTGCTGGCCCGGGGACGACCCCCGGAACCCCCGCTGGCCCGGGACGACCCCCGGAACCCCCCTGGCCCAGGGACGACCCCCGGAACCCCCGCTGGCCTGCGGGCTCGGGGACCCTGGGACGGCCGTTCCCGTCTACCTGCCGCCGCGGTCGCCGCGGTCCCGCCTGCGCCGCAAGTACCGCTCGAACTCGGCGGCGATGGCGTCCCCGCTGGCCTCGGGCAGCTCGGTGGCGTCCTTGGCTTCCTCCAGCGTGCGCACGTAGTCGGCGACCTCACTGTCCTGCTCGGCCAGCTCGTCCACGCCGCGCTCCCAGGCCCGGGCCTCCTCGGCGAGGTCGGCCAGCGGCAGGGCGGTGTCCAGCAGGTCTTCCACCGCCCGGAGCAGGGCCAGGGTCGCCTTGGGGCTCGGTGGCTGCGCCACGTAGTGCGGCACCGCCGCCCACAATGACACGGCCGGGATGCCGGCCTCGGTGCACTCGTGCTGCAGCACGCCGGTGATCCCGGTCGGGCCCTTGTAGTCGGAGGGGGACGCGTGCAGCCCGGCGGCCAGCCCGGGGTCGGAGGCACCGGTGGTCACCGGCACGGGGCGGGTGTGCGGCGAGTCGGCAAGCAGCGCGCCGAGCAGCACCACCATCTCGGCCTTCAGGTCGCCGAAGGCCCCCACCAGCTCGGCGCAGAAGCGGCGCCAGCGCATGTTCGGCTCGATCCCGTGGACCAGCACGATGTCCCGGTCGAGCGGGCTTCTTCGCGGGCGTCAGCAGCCGCGTCGTCGGCCAGATCAGGCTCTGCGTGCTGCCGTCGGTCACCTCGGTCACCGGGCGGGTGACCTGGAAGTCGTAGTAGTCCTCCGGGTCGATGGAGCCGACCGGCTCGGCCTGCCAGGCGGTTGTGAGGTGCGTGATCACCCCGCTGGCGGCCTCACCGGCATCGTTCCAGCCCTCGAAAGCAGCGATGATCACAGGTGCGCTGAGCTTGCCGGTAGCCGTTGAGCTCGATCGCACACCACCTCCTTCCTTCGCCGCCTGCTGGCGATGCCGCTTCCCAGCCTACGTGGTCCCCGCTCCGGCACGGAGAGGCACCGGGGCAGGTGTCTAGACTGGGAACCCTATGACGAGGAACGACCGCAAGGCCCGCAACCCGCACCCGGGGGCCGCAGGGCCCGCGGAATCGCTCCGGGCCGCCCTGGCGCAGCGGGTGGTAGTGGCCGACGGGGCAATGGGCACCATGCTCCAGGCCAGCCCGGCGACCCTCAGCGATTTCGACGGCCACGAGGGCTGCAACGAAGTCCTCAACATCACCCGGCCGGACATCGTCCGGTCGGTCCACGACGGCTACCTCGAAGCCGGGGTGGACTGCGTCACGACCAACACCTTCGGCGCGAACCTGGGCAACCTGGGCGAGTACGGTCTTGAGGACCGGATCGGGGAGCTGTCCGAGGCGGGCGCGCGGATCGCCCGGCAGGCCGCGGACGCCTGGGCCGCGGCCGGGGCGCCCGCGCTGGGTGCTCGGCTCGGTCGGGCCCGGCACCAAGCTGCCCACCCTGGGGCACGTGCGGTTCGCCACGCTGCGGGACACCTACCAGGTCAACGCGGCCGGCCTGCTGCGCGGCGGCGTGGACGCGATCGTCATCGAGACCTGCCAGGACCTGCTGCAGGCCAAGGCGGCGATCATCGGCGTGAAGCGGGCCATCGCCGCGGCGGGGGCCAGCGTGGCGCTGATCGCCTCGGTGACGATCGAGACCACCGGCGCGATGCTGCTCGGCAGCGAGATCGGCGCGGCCCTGGCCGCGCTGGAGCCGCTCGGCATCGACCTGATCGGGCTGAACTGCGCGACCGGCCCCGCCGAGATGAGCGAGCACCTGCGCTACCTGGCCGGGCACTCGCCGATCCCGTTGTCCTGCATGCCGAACGCCGGCCTGCCGGTGCTCACCGCCGACGGCGCCCGCTACCCGCTGGAGCCGGGCGGCCTGGCCGACGCGCACGAGTCTTTCACCGCGGAGTTCGGGCTGGCCCTGGTCGGCGGGTGCTGCGGGACCACGCCGGAGCACATGGCCGCCGTGGTGGACCGGGTACGGGCCAGGCCGCTGGCCCGGCGCCGTCCCCGGGCCGAGCCCGGGGTCTCCTCCCTCTACCAGCACGTGCCGTTCCGCCAGGACACCGCGTTCCTGGCGATCGGGGAGCGGACCAACGCCAACGGGTCCAAGGCGTTCCGTGAGGCGCTGCTGGCCGGCCGTCTCGAGGACTGCGTGGAGATCGCCCGCCAGCAGACCAGGGACGGCGCGCACCTGCTGGACGTGTGCGTGGACTACGTGGGCCGGGCCGGGGCGGCCGACATGGCCGAGCTGACCAGCAGGCTCGCCACCGCCTCCACCCTGCCGCTGGTGCTGGACTCCACCGAGCCCGACGTGATCAGGGCCGGGCTGGAGATGCTCGGCGGCCGGGTGGTGGTGAACTCGGTCAACTACGAGGACGGGGACGGCCCCGGCTCGCGGATCGCCACGGTGATGCCGCTGGTCGCCGAGCACGGCGCCGCGGTGATCGCGCTCACCATCGACGAGCAGGGCCAGGCGCGGACCGCGGACTGGAAGCTTGCGGTGGCCACCCGGCTGATCGAGGACCTCACCGGCAACTGGGGCATGCGGGTCAGCGACATCATCGTGGACTGCCTGACCTTCCCGATCGCGACCGGCCAGGAGGAGACCCGGCGGGACGCGCTGGAGACCATCGAGGCGATCCGCGCGGTCAAGCAGCGCTACCCCGACGTGCAGACCACGCTGGGGGTCTCCAACGTCTCCTTCGGCCTGAACCCGGCCGCCCGCGCGGTGCTCAACTCGGTCTTCCTCGACGAGTGCGTCCGCGCCGGGCTGGACTCGGCGATCGTCCACCCGTCCCGGATCATGCCGATCGCCCGGATCGGCGGCGAGCAGCTGCAGGTCGCGCTCGACCTGATCTACGACCGCACGGAGGGCCGGGTACGACCCGCTGGCCCGGCTGCTCGACCTGTTCGAGGGCGTCGACGCGACCGAGCTGAAGGCCAGCAGGGCGGCCGAGCTTGCCGGGCTGCCGCTCTGGGAGCGGCTCAAGCGCCGGATCATCGACGGGGAGCGGGTCGGCCTGGAGGCCGACCTGGACGAGGCCCTGGGCCAGCGCCCGGCCCTGGAGATCGTCAACGACGTGCTGCTGGACGGGATGAAGACGGTCGGCGAGCTGTTCGGCTCCGGCCAGATGCAGCTGCCGTTCGTGCTGACCTCCGCCGAGGTCATGAAGCTGGCGGTCGGCTACCTCGAGCCGCACATGGACCGGTCCGAGCGAGTCGGGCAAGGGCCGCATCGTGCTCGCGACCGTCCGGGGCGACGTGCACGACATCGGCAAGAACCTGGTCGACATCATCCTGTCCAACAACGGCTACGACGTCGTCAACATCGGCATCAAGCAGCCGCTGTCGGCGATCGTGGACGCCGCCACCGAGCACGGCGCCGACGTGATCGGCATGTCCGGGCTGCTGGTCAAGTCCACCGTGGTGATGCGGGACAACCTGGCGGAGCTGAACTCCCGCGGCCTGGCCCGCACCTGGCCGGTGCTGCTCGGCGGTGCCGCGCTCACCCGCGCCTACGTGGAGCAGGACCTGGCCGCCCTGTTCGAGCGGCGAGGTCCGCTACGCCAGGGACGCCTTCGAGGGCCTGCGGCTGATGGACGCGTTCATGGCCGTCAAGCGCGGCGAGGCGGGTGCCGCGCTGCCCCCGCTGCGGGAGGCCCGGGTGAAGCCGCGGGCGCGGCTGCGGCTCACCGAGCCCGCGGCGATGCCGGCCCGCTCCGACGTCGCGACCGACAACGACGTGCCGGTTCCCCCGTTCTACGGCGACCGGATCGTCAAGGGCATCGCCCTGGCCGACTACGCGGCCTTCCTCGACGAGCGCGCCACGTTCCTGGGCCAGTGGGGGCTCAAGCCCGCCCGGGGCGGCACCGGGCCCTCCTACGAGGAGCTGGTGGAGACCGAGGGCCGGCCCCGGCTGCGGATGTGGCTGGACCGGATCCAGGCCGAGGGCCTGGTCGAGGCCGCGCGTGGTCTACGGCTACTTCCCGGCCGTCAGCGAGGGCGACGACCTGGTGGTGCTCGACGACGGACGGCGCGCGAGCGGGAGCGGTTCACCTTCCCGCGGCAGCGCCACGACCGCCACCTGTGCCTGGCCGACTTCTTCCGGCC
This sequence comes from uncultured Actinomycetes bacterium, assembly GCA_963725125.1. GTDB lineage: Bacteria > Actinomycetota > Actinomycetes > Streptosporangiales > Streptosporangiaceae > DASXKD01. Next base: position 41,571 of record CAVRXW010000012.1, on the reverse strand, counting down.
CGCCGCCTCGGGCGAGCCCGACGTGGTCGGCTTCCAGCTGGTCACGGTCGGGACGAAGATCAGCCAGGCGGCACGGCGGAGCTGTTCGCCAAGGACGCCTACCGCGACTACCTCGAGCTGCACGGGCTGTCCGTCCAGCTCACCGAGGCCCTCGCGGAGTACTGGCATGGCCGGGTGCGCGACGAGCTTGGCCTGGCCTCCTTCGACCCGCCCGGCGCTTGACGGCATCCTCAAGGTCGGCTACCGCGGCTGCCGCTACTCGTTCGGCTACCCGGCCTGCCCGGACCTGGACGACCGGGCGAAGGTGGTCCGGCTGCTGCGCCCGGAGCGGATCGGGGTGGCGCTGTCGGAGGAGTTCCAGCTCGTCCCCGAGCAGTCCACCGACGCGCTGATCGTGCATCACCCTGAGGCGAGGTACTTCAGCGCGTGACTGCCCGCGATCCGCGCCCGCCGCGGCGCCCCGCCGGGCTACACGGCGTCCTGTTCGACCTGGACGGGCTGCTCGTCGACTCCGAGCCGCTCTGGTTCGTGGTCGAGCGTGAGGTCGCCGGACGGCTCGGCGCCCCGTGGGGCGCGGCGGACCAGGAGGCGCTGATCGGCGGCTCGCTGGAGCGGACGGTGTCCTGGCTGCTGGCCAAGGCCGCCGCGGCCGGTCACGGCCGGCCGCGACGACGTGGCGCGATGGCTGGTGGAGGGCATGGCGCGGCTGGTGCTGGCGCGCGGGCTGCCCTCCAGCCCGGCGCCGCCCGGCTGCTCGCCGGCCCTGGACGCTGCCGGCGTACCGTGCGCGCTGGTCACCGCCTCCTCCCGGGCGATCATGGACGCGGTGCTGGCAGGTCACCGGGCTGAGCTTCGGCGTGACCGTGTGCGGCCGAGGACGTCCGCCGGGGCAAGCCGGACCCGGAGCCCTACCTGCTGGCCGCCGCCCGGCTCGGGGTGCTCCCGGCCGGCTGCGTCGTCCTGGAGGACTCGCCCAACGGCATCGCAGCGGCCGCGCGCCGCGGGCTGCGCGGTCATCGCGGTGCCCAGCGTGCCGGTGCCCCCGGCCCCCGGGCTGACATGCGTGAAATCCCTGGATGAAGTGGGATCTGACCTGCTGGAGCGGGCTGCGGCAGGAAACTCTGCGGGTCCCGGGCGTGCTGTGACGAAAGAATTCTAATTAGGTCACAATCCAGGAACGACCCCCACTGCCCTCTGGCGCTGCGGGTGCCGTCCGAGACATTCTCCCGGTAAAGGTACTGGCAAGTCGGCCCTGCCCATGCGATGGGCAAGGCTCTGCCGATGATCAGCCTGGAGATACTGCCGAATATGGCCGCGCCACTGGAAATGACGCCGGACACCGCCGCGCCCGAGGCGATCCTCGAGGGTGTCAGCGGCGCGGCGATCGAGGGGCGCTCGCTGGGCCAGATCGCGTGGATGCGGCTGCGCCGCGACAAGGTCGCGATGGGCGGCGGGATCTTCATCATCTTCCTGATCCTGGTGGCGATCGTCGGGCCGCACCTGGTGCAGAACCCGGACACCTTCCACCCGAACCTGATCAACCCGACCTTCAGCCGCCCGAACGGCCCGTTCGGCGGGATCAGCCTTGCCCACCCGCTCGGCGTCGAGCCGGTCGACCGGCCGCGACGTGCTGAGCCGGATCGTCAACGGGGCGCAGGTCTCCATGCTGATCGCGTTCCTGGCCACCGCGCTCGCGGTCAGCATCGGCGTGGTCATGGGGATCATCGCCGGGTACTTCGGCGGCTGGGTGGACGCGGTGATCGCCCGGTCCATGGACGTGTTCCTCGCCTTCCCGCTGCTGGTGTTCGCGATCGCGCTGGTCGGCGTCGTGCCGTCCTCGGCGTTCGGCCTGTCCGGCAACTCGCTGCGCATCGGCCTGCTGATCTTTGTGATCGGGTTCTTCGCCTGGCCGTACATGGGCCGGATCATCCGCGGCCAGACGCTGTCGCTGCGCGAGCGGGAGTTCGTGGACGCCGCGCGCAGCCTGGGCGCCCGCGGCCCCTACATCCTGTTCCGGGAACTGCTGCCGAACCTGGTGGCGCCGATCCTGGTGTACTCCACCCTGCTGATCCCGGTGAACATCCTGTTCGAGGCCGCGCTGTCCTACCTGGGGGTGGGCATCATCCCGCCGACGCCGAGCTGGGGCGGCATGCTCTCGGACGCGGTCAACAACGGCTACTACTCAGATCGACCCGATGTACATGATCATTCCTGGCCTGGCCATCTTCCTGACGGTCATGGCCTTCAACTTGTTCGGAGACGGGCTGCGCGACGCGCTCGACCCGAGAAGCAGCCGGTAGGTCAACGCCGATCCTTGCCGGCAACCACACACGACGGGAGGCGTTTCATCTCATGAAGAGACGCAGGATCATGGGGCTGGCCGCGGTCGGCGCGGTGGCCACGCTCGCCCTGGCCGCCTGCGGCGGCGGAGCAGCAGCAGCGGCGGGGGCGGCAGCTCGTCGACCGGCGCCGGCTTCAACGCCGCCGTCACCAAGGTCGTCAACCCGTCCAGCCACAAGGGCGGGACGCTGATCGTTCGGGCTCAGCAGCACCCCGGACTCCACCGACCCGGGCAACACCTACTACGCGTTCATGTGGAACTTCACGCGGCTGTACACGATGCCGCTGATGACCTACAAGTCCTGCCCGGGCACCTGCGGCCTGCAGGTGGTGCCGGACCTGGCGACCGCGCCCGGCGTGGTCGTCGGACAACGGGCTGACCTGGACCTACCACATCAAGCCCGACGTGAAGTTCGAGGACGGCACCACGGTCACCTCGGCCGACGTCAAGTACGCCGTCGAGCGCACCTTCGACCGCAGCGCTGTTCCCGCTCGGCCCGTCCTACTACCCGCTGCTGCTGGGCGGGAACGCGAAGACCTACCCGGGCCCGTACAAGGACCGGTCCAAGAACGAGTTCGGGCCTGACCGCGGTCCAGACGCCGAACCCGACCACGATCGTGTTCCACCTGGCGCACGCCGTTCGCGGACTTCAACTACGTGGCCGCGATCCCGCAGTCCGCCCCGGTGCCGCCGAACAAGGACACCGGCGCGAACTACCAGCTGCACCCGATGTCCACCGGCCCGTACAAGTTCCAGAGCTACCAGCTGAACAAGCAGCTCATGCTGGTGCCCAACACGTTCTGGAACCCGGCCACGGACCCGAACGCCAAGCAGCTGGCCAGCAAGATCACCGTCACCATGAACATGAACGCCAACGACATCGACAACCGGCTGCTCGCGGGCGACCTGGACGTGGACACGGCCGGCACCGGCGTGCAGGCCGCGGCGCGGGCCAAGATCCTCTCCTCGCCGACGCTGAAGGCGCAGTCCGACAACCCGATCAGCGGGTTCCTGTGGTTCGCCTACCTCAACACCAAGGTGGCGCCGCTGAACAACGTGCACTGCCGTGAGGCGATCGAGTACGCGGCCAACAAGACCAACCTGCAGACCGCCTACGGCGGCCCGTACGCGGGCGGTGCGATCGCCAGCACGGTGTCGCCGCCGAACGTCATCGGGCACAAGGCCTTCGACCTGTACGACGCGCTGACCAAGCCGCACGGGCGACCCGGCGACGGCCAAGGAGCAGCTGAAGCTGTGCGGGCACCCGAGCGGGTTCACCACCGGGATCGCCTACCGCAGCGACCGGCCCAAGGAGGTCGCGGCCGCGACCGCGCTGCAGCAGGCGCTGTCGCAGGTCGGGATCAAGACCACGCTGCACGGCTACCCGGCCGGCACCTACTACGCCAACTTCGCGGGCGTGCCGAAGTACGTGCACCAGCACGACCTCGGCATCGACTTCGGTGGCTGGGCGCCGGACTGGCCGGACGGCTACGGCTTCTTCGACTTCATCACCGCCGGCGACACCATCGGCCCGGCCGGCAACACCAACATCGAGGAGCTGAACGACCCGGTCGTCAACAACGACCTGAACCAGATGGCGCGGCCACCAACGCCACGGCCGCGCAACGCCTACACCAGCAAGATCGACATGCAGATCATGAAGGACGCGGGGATCCTGCCGGAGGTGTACGCCAAGTCGCTGCTGTACCGCAGCCCGCAGCTGACCAACGTGTTCGTGCAGCCTACTACGGCATGTACAACTACGCGATGCTCGGCCTGAAGTAGTAGCGGCGCGGAAGCGGTAACCAGCACCAGCAGAAGAGAGCAGGTGAAGGCGCTGGTGCCCGGCCGGGGATGACCCGGCCGGGCACCGGTGCCGCCGACAGTGGTCACTTTCATCATCCGGCGGCTGATCGCCACGGTCTTCCTGCTGATCGTGGTCAGCATGATCACGTATGCGATCTTCTTCCTGATCCCCAGGCTGGCGGGGCAGAACTCCTACCAGCTCGCCACCCAGTACGTGGGCCGCAACCCGACCCGGGCGGCGGTCCTGCAGATCGAGGACAAGCTCGGCCTCAACGAGCCGATCTGACGTGCAGTACGGCAGGTTCCTGCGCGGCGCTGGTGTTCGGCGAGCACTACAACGCCGGGACGAGCACCACCTACTGCCCGCCGCCGTGTTTCGGCTACTCGTTCAAGTCCCAGCAGCCGGTCTGGCCGCAGATGGTCAGCGACATGCCGGTGACCATCTCGCTCGCCGTCGGGGCGGCGGTGCTGTGGCTGGTCGGCGGCGTGGCGGTCGGCGTGATCTCCGCGCTGAAGCGCGGCACCTTCTTCGACCGGTTCTCGATGGGCGTGGCCCTGGCCGGGGTGTCGCTGCCGATCTTCTTCACCGGGCTGATCGCCCTGGAGCTGTTCAGCTACAAGTGGCCGATCTTCCCGAACGTGACGTACGTGCGCATTACCACGAATCCGCTGCTGTGGGCGCGGAACCTGGTGCTGCCCTGGGTCACCCTCGCCTTCCTCTACGCGGCGCTCTATGCGCGGCTGACCCGGGCGGGCATGCTGGAGACGATGAGCGAGGACTACATCCGGACGGCCCGGGCCAAGGGCCTGCCCGAGCGGACCGTGATCGTCAAGCACGGGCTGCGCGCGGCGCTCACCCCGATCATCACGATCTTCGGCATGGACCTCGGCGCGCTGCTCGGCGGCGCGGTCATCACCGAGCACACGTTCTCGCTCCACGGCCTTGGCCTGTTCACCATCCTGGCGATCGACAACCAGGACCTGCCGGAGATCCTGGGCGTCACCATGCTGGCGGCGTTCTTCATCATCATCGCTAACCTGGTCGTGGACATCCTGTACGCGGTGGTCGACCCGAGAGTGAGGCACTGATGGCGGTCTGGAGAGGGCGTGCCAGGGCCGGGCTCGAGCAGCAGGAGCGGCCGCAGCCACGGTGACGGACGCCTCGGCGCCCGCCGCATCGTCGATGCTCGACGTCCGCGACCTGAAGATCCACTTCCCGACCGACGACGGCCTGGTGAAGGCGGTGGACGGCGTCTCGTTCACCCTCGACCGGGGCAAGACGCTCGGCATCGTGGGCGAGTCCGGGTCCGGCAAGAGCGTCACCAGCCTGGGCATCATGGGCCTGCACCACGGGCACCAGGCGCGAGCATCAGCGGCACGATCTGGCTGGACGGGGAGGAACTGGTCGCCGCGTCGGCCGGCCGGGTGCGCCAGCTCCGCGGCAGCAAGATGGCGATGATCTTCCAGGATCCGCTGTCGTCGCTGCACCCGTACTACACGGTGGGCTACCAGATCGCCGAGGCCTACCTGATCCACAACAAGGTGAGCAAGAAGGCGGCCAAGGCGCACGCCGTCGACATGCTGGACCGGGTCGGCATCCCCAACCCGCAGACCCGGGTGGACGACTACCCGCACCAGTTCTCCGGCGGCATGCGCCAGCGCGCGATGATCGCGATGGCGCTGAGCTGCAACCCCGAACTGCTGATCGCCGACGAGCCGACCACCGCCCTCGACGTCACGGTGCAGGCGCAGATCCTCGACCTCATCGCCAGCCTGCAGCAGGAGTTCGGCTCCGCGGTCATCATCATCACCCACGACCTCGGTGTGGTGGCCGAGCTCGCCGACGACATCCTGGTCATGTACGCGGGCCGGACGGCCGAGTACGGGACCAGCGAGGACATCTTCGACCGTCCCGCCCACCCCTACGCCTGGGGGCTGCTCGGCTCGATGCCGCGGCTGGACCGGGCCCGCATCGAGCGGCTGATCCCGATCCCCGGCACCCCGCCCAGCCTGATCAACGTGCCGTCCGGCTGCCCGTTCCACCCGCGCTGCGCCTACGCGGCGCAAACCAACGGGCGCTCGGTGAACGAGATCCCGCTGCTGCGCGCCGTGGGCCCCGGCCACGAGGTCGCGTGCCACCTGAGCACCGACGAGCAGCGCCGGATCTGGGCGTGAGCAGGCAGCCAGGATGCAGCTTTCGCCGCTCGCCCGCCACTTCGACCAGGAGGACGCGTGACTGCGCCGCTGAGCCAGCCCAGCGCCACCGAGGCCACGTCCTCCGGCACGCTGATGACGGTGACCGGGCTGACCAAGCACTTCCCGGTCACCCGCGGGATCATCATCCGGCACCGGGTCGGCCTGGTGCGCAGCGTGGATGACGTCTCGTTCGACGTGGCCCGGGGCGAGACCCTGGGCATCGTCGGCGAGTCGGGCTGCGGCAAGACCACGACCGCGCGGATGCTGACGCGGCTGATCGAGCCCACCGCCGGGCAGATCCTCTTCGACGGCCGCGACATCACCCACCTGCGCGCCGGGGCCATGCGCCCGCTGCGCCGCGAGATCCAGATGATCTTCCAGGATCCGTACTCGTCGCTGAATCCGCGGCACACGGTCGGCGCCATCGTCGGCGCGCCGTGGCGGCTGCAGAAGGTCAAGACCGAGCAGGGCATCAAGCGCAGCGTCCAGGAACTGCTGGAACTCGTCGGCCTCAGCCCCGAGCACTACAACCGGTACCCGCACGAGTTCTCCGGCGGGCAGCGGCAGCGGATCGGCATCGCGCGCACGCTCGCGCTGCGGCCCAAGCTCATCGTCGCCGACGAGCCGGTGTCCGCGCTGGACGTGTCGATCCAGGCGCAGGTGATCAACCTGCTGGCCGACCTGCAGAACGAGCTCGGGCTGACCTACGTGATCATCGCCCACGACCTGTCGGTGATCAGGCACGTGGCCGACCGGGTCGCGGTCATGTACCTGGGCAACCTGGTGGAGCTGGCCAGCCGCAACGACCTCTACGAGCGGCCGCGGCACCCCTACACGGTCGCGCTGCTGTCGGCGGTGCCGCTGCCCGAGCCGGTCCAACGCACCGCGGACGGGCGCCGGGCGCGGCGCGAGCGGATCCGGCTGATCGGCGACGTGCCGAGCCCGCTCAACCCGCCGCCCGCCTGCCGGTTCCACACCCGCTGCTGGAAGGCGCAGGAGATATGCCGCACCGTGCCGCCGCCGCTGGAGCGAACTGGCCCCCGGCCACCATGTCGCCTGCCACTTCCCGGAGAACACCTCGGCGGCCTGAAGCCGGCCGGGGTTGCTCCCGGGCCAGCACGGCCGAAGGCCCCGCGACGGAGGAGCAGGGCCTTCAGGCCATCGGGGGTTCCAGGGGTCGCCCCCGGGCAGCACGGCCGGGGCACCGGCGGCCGTATGCGACGATGGAAGAGAAGGCACCGCGGTGGGAGGCCGGCATGTCGTTTAGCCAGATCCCATGGTTCCTGCTCTGTGGCGGGCTGACGGTCGTCGGGCTGATCGGAAGCTGGTTCACGCTGCGCCGCCGCGGCGCGCGAGGCCGCGCGCGCGGGGTCGCCTGGTCACTGCTGCCGATCGCCGCTTACCTGGTCGGCGTCTCCAGGTGCTGTGGCGATTCGGCATCGCCATTGGCACTTCTTCAGCGGCCTGGCGTTCTCGCCCAAGGTGTGGTCCGGCCTGTCATCCTCGGCGGCGTGTCGGTGATGATGTTCGCGGTCACCGGCGGCCTGCGCGGCCGGGCCAGGCGAAGCGGGCCAAGGCCGAGCAGGACAGCCAGCCGTCGCCCACCAGGGCGCTGGCCACGGCCCCGCCCATGGCCGCCTCGGCGGCCGCGACGGTCAGCCGCCCCAAGGCCGCGCCGGTCCCGGCCAAGCGCAAGAGCGGCGGCGCCGCCGCCGACGACGACTTCGGCGAGGTAGCCGACATCCTCAAGCGGCACGGCATCAGCTGAGCCGGCCCGCCGCCGCCCCGGGGCTGCGCCAGGCCCGGCCCGGCCCTGGCCTTAGACGCCGGCTGCGGCCTTCGCGGCGGCCTTTTTGTTCTGCTTGTAGGCGCGGACGGCGGCCAGCGACTGGGCGTCCACGATGTCGGCGACCGAGTAGTGGCTGCCCTTTTCGCCGAAGTGACCGGCCGCCTCGCGCCAGCCGCGTCGGCCGCACGCCGTACTGCTTGCCGAGCAGGGCCAGGAAGATCTGCGCCTTGTCCGCGCCGAACCCGGGCAGCTCGCGGAGCCGCGCCAGCAGCTCGGCGCCGGTGCTTGCGCGCCCGTCCAGACCGCGGCCGGGTCGCCGCCGTAGCGGTCCACGATGTGCTGGCACAACTGCTGCACCCGGCCGGCCATGGCCCGCGGGTAGCGGTGCAGCGCGGGCCGCTCGCTGAAGATCGCGGCAGCGCCTCCGGGTCGAACGCGGCCAGTTCCGCGGCCGTCGGCTCGTGGCCGAGCCGGCGCACCAGGTCGCGTGGGCGTGGTGAACGCCTTCTCGATGGTCACCTGCTGATCGAGCAGCATGCCGATGAGCAGCGCGAGTGGGCTGGCCGACAGCAGTTCGTTGGCGTCGGCGTCGATCGGCAATGACAGCGGCATCGGTGCCTCCCAGGTCCTGCTGACATCCTGGCCGGCCGCGGTTACGGGCGCGACCGCAGCCCCTGGGGCAGGGCGGAACTAACCTGGGATCGCCCGGCGTTTCACTGGTAGCGGCCAGGATGTGGTGGACTGATGGCCAGAGCGGCTAACGACCGCGTCCTTAGCCGTGAGGAGGCGACGTGTCGGGTCGGATGAAGATTGCGATCGGTGGCATCATCATCGGTCTCATCCTGCTTTTCATCAATCCGTGGATCGGGCTGGTGGTCATCGCCGCCGCGATAGCGGTGCCGGTCGGCGCCTACCTGATGCTGGATCCCGTCCCAGCGGCGGCGGCTGAAGAACATCCAGGATCGCAAGAGGCAGATCCGCTGAGGCGTGGTTGCCCGGCGGGGTCAGCTCAGCAGGCCGGGGTAGAGCAGCGCGAGCTGATCCGGGTAGCCGGCGATCAGCCGTAGCTCGTCGTCGGTGAGCGGCTTGCCGGTCGCCGGCCGCGCACAGCTGGACCAGCTTGAACACCAGGTCCTCGGCCCCGGCCGCGATCTCGATGCCCAGCCCGTCCCGCACGTGGCGGAACCCGGCCAGGCCGCCGTACTCGCCGGTCAGCACCACCCGGCCGGGCCGGGCATGCCAGTCGGCGGGGAAGGGGCCCAGCGTGTCGTCGTCGTACAGCTCGTAGTTGTGCCGGTCCTTCAGCGCGCCGTCGGCGTGGATGCCTGACTCGTGGGCGAACGCGTTGCGGCCGACACCGGGCTGGTCTGGCGGGCAGCGGCTGGCCGAAGGCGTAGCTGGCCCACAGCGCGAACCTGCGCGCCCAGGACTCGTCCACCGGGTCGCCGATCTCGGCGCGCCCGGCCAGGCCGAACCCGTGCTGCAGGGCCAGCAGCGTGGACAGCAGGTCCGCGTTGCCCGCCCGCTCGCCGATGCCGTTGATGCAGGTGTTGATCCAGGCGTCCTGGCCCGCGTCGAGGTCGCCCAGGGCACCGGACACCGAGTTCGCCACGGCCATGCCCAGGTCGTTGTGGCAGTGCGTCTCCACCGGCATCCCGATGGCGCTGGCCAGCTTGGCGAGCCGCTCCCGGATCCGCTCCGGGGTGTCCCCGCCGATGGTGTCGCAGTAGCGCAGCCGGTCCGCGCCCGCCTGCTTGGCGGCCAGGGCGAACTCCAGCAGGAACCCGTCGTCGGTGCGGGAGCCGTCCTCCGCGTTGACGCCGATGGTCTGCGCCCCGGCGGCCCTGGCCGCGGTCACGGCGGCCGTCATCTCCCTGATCACCGAAGCCCGGTCCAGCTTGCCGCGGAACTTGTGCGCGATCATCTGGTCCGACGTGGACAGGGAGAGGTTGTAGTGGCGCAGCCCCAGCGGCGCCGCGCGGTCCACGTCGGCGGTCACCGCCCGGCACCAGCCGGACAGCCGCAGCGGGCCGAACGCGCCCGCCTGCGCCAGCGCGAGGTTCGCCCGGATGTAGGGCACCTCGTGGAACAGGAACGGGAACCCCATCTCCGACTGGGCCACGCCCAGTTTGCCCAGGTAGAAGTTCACCATGGTCTTGCCGAACTTCGACAGGCCGGTGCGCGCGGTCTGCACGCCGTCCCGGTTGGTCACGTCGAGGAAATGGATGACGGGCACGCTGCGTCCTCTCCATGAGTCGTGGATGACAGCACCATCGTGGACTGGATGAGCTATATGAATCAATATTGATTAAAATCAAGCTGAACGGATAGGCCGTGGGCTGGCTGGCACCGGTGCGGTTGGCTGGTGCCGGGGCCTGGTGGCGGAGGTTGCGTGCGGCCACCACGCTGCGGCTCGCGGCTGGCTGTCGTGGTGGACACGGGCCGTGGTCTGGCCCGGGGCGGGTGGGGAGGATGGCGGGCGGGGGAGACGCTACGCCGCGTGCCGCACCGGGCGGCCACACCTGGCCCGGGCTGCGCCGGTGCGGATCGCAAGCCTGGCGGAAGGCGGGCTCAGGATCCGGTGAAGTCAGGATGGTGCGGTGCGGACGGCCGCATGGTGGGGCGGGCGAGGGAGCAGGGGTTGGGGGAGTGGGAGCGTGAAGGGTTTCGGGGTGGATGGGCGTGCCATAGGGGCTGGGGTCCGGTTACGAGTGGAGGCTGGGGTGGCGGAGTGGATTGGGGCTGGGGAGGCGGCGCGGCGGCTGGGGATCAAGCAGGCCACGCTGTACTCCTACGTCAGCCGCGGTGTGCTGCGGCGGCGGGCCGGCCAGGACGGGCGGACCAGCCTGTTCGACGCCGGGGAGGTCGAGTCGCTGGCCCGGCGGGGCCGGCCGCGCCACCCGGGTGCCGGGGAGTTCGTCATCGAGTCGGCCCTGACCGAGATCACCAGCGAGCGCACCTGCTACCGCGGCCTGGACATCACCGCCCTGGCCGGCCGCTACGAGCTTGAGGACGTGGCCTGGCTGCTATGGACCGGCGAGCTCACCGGCTGGGAGCGTGGCTCCTGGCGCGCCGCGGAGGCCGCTCTGCTGGCGGGCCGGGCGGCGCAGGCGGCACTGCCGCCGGGCACCCTGCCGCTGGAGCGCTTCGGCGTGATTGTCCCCGCCCTGGCCGCGGCGGATCCACTGCGCCTGCAGCTTGACCCGCCCGCGGTGATCGCGGCGGGCCAGGCGGTCATGGCGGGCCTGGTGGACTGCCTGCCCGCGCCAGGCCCAGCCGGAGCCAGCCCCGGCGGCACTGCCGCAGCCAGCCACGCTGGCACGGCCGGCGGTCCCCGCGCGGCGGCGGACGGCCAGGCCGGCGGTGCCGGTGCGGCAGGCGCCGGCGCGGATTCAGGCAGCCCCGGCGGCGGCAGCCTGACCGGCCGGCTCTGGGCGAAGCTGTGCCCCGGCCCCCCGGACGAGGGGCTCGAAGGCGCCCTGCGCGCCGCCCTCGTGCTGCTCGCCGACCATGAACTGGCCGCGTCCACGTTCGCCGCCCGGGTGGCCGCCTCCGTGCGTGCCGACCCCTACGCGGTGGTGGCCACCGGCCTGGGCGCGGCCGGTGGGGCGCTGCACGGCGGGGCGTCCCTGGGCGTGGAGGCCATGCTGGCCGCCGCGGCCGGCCCGCAGGACGTGCCCAGGGTCGTCGGGTCGCTGCTGCGCCGGGGCGAGCGGATTCCCGGGTTCGGCCACTTCGTCTACCGGGCCGGTGACCCGCGGGCGGCCTTCCTGCTGGCGGAGATCCGGGCCAGGGCGCCGGGGTCGCCGCGGCTGGAGGTGGCGGATGCCCTGGTGCGGGAGGTGGTCGGCCGTGGCCTGCCCACCCCGAACATCGACTTCGCGCTGGCCGTGCTGGCCAGCGTGGCCGGAATGGTGGCCGGGGCCGCGGAGGCGGTGTTCGCGGTGGCGCGGACCGCGGGCTGGATCGGCCACGCCCTGGAGGAGTACGCGCGGCATGCGCCGTTGCGGCCCCGCGCCCGCTACACCGGCCCGCATTACCCGGCGGCCGGCGGGAATCAGGACGGCGTGCCGCCGCTTTCTGGAGGGTAGAGCGTTTTCGCGAACAGGAGCCTGCCATGGCCGTGCGCCGTCTCAATCACGCCGTCCTGTACGTCCACGACCTCCCCAGCGCCGTCCGGTTCTACACCGAGACGCTCGGCTTCGAGGTCCGGGCCGAAATGGCCGGCCGTGCCGCCTTCCTGCGCGCCCCGGGGTCCGCGAACGACCATGACCTCGGCCTGTTCGCGATCGACGGAAGCACCCCGATCCCGCCTGACGCGGCCGCGCGGGTAGGGCTGTACCACCTGGCGTGGGAGGTAGGCACGCTGGCCGAACTGGACGAGGTGCGGCGCCGCCTGGCCGACCACGGCGCCCTGGTCGGCGCCAGCGACCACCGGGTGTCCAAGTCGCTGTACGCCAAGGACCCCAGCGGCATCGAGTTTGAGGTGATGTGGCGGGTGCCGGCCGAGGACTGGGAGGGCGAACTGGCCAGCGGCCCGATGATCGCCCCGCTCGACCTGGACGGGGCCCGGGCCCGCTGGGGCGACCGGGCCACCGGCGCCGCCGCGGGCTCGGTCACCTGACCGCCCGGCCGGTCAGCGGCCGCCATGGGCGAGCAGGGGGACGAGCACGCCGGCGTCCGGGCTGCCCAGGCCGGTGGCGGCATCCCAGCCCGGGACTGCTTGATAGCCGTGGAACGTCTTGGGGGGGAACTTCACGGTGGTGATGCCCCTGGTGGTGTCGTGGAAGGCCCGGTGGTACCGCGGGCCGCGGGCGATCCGGTACAGGGCCGGGTTGACAAAGCCGAGACTGCGCCCGGTGTACTGGTCGGCCACCGCTATCAGCCCGGACCAGAACGGGGCCGTGGCGCTGGTGCCGCCGCTGTTGCGGATGGTGTTGTGGCCGTGGTCGCTGATCACCAGAGCCATTCCGGTGTGCCCAGACGCGTCGGCGGACACGTCGGGCACGCCCCGGGCGGGGCTGGGGCTGCTGCCGTCCTGGTAGCTGGGCCGGGAGTAGAACCGGCTGAAGCCACCGCCGGAGGCCTGGAAGGTGCTGCCCGGGGTGCCGTAGGGCAGGCCCCAGGCGGTCTCGCCGAGATAGGCGCCGGTCTTGTGGCTGGCGTACAGCGAGGTGCCGCCGGTGGCCAGCACCAGCGGGTCGGAGGCGGGCAGGGTGACGCCCCTGACGGGGGTGAACGACGACCCGCTGAGGGTGCACGTCTCGGCGACCGGGCCGACCGTGGCACATCCTCTCTATTGCGCTAGGACGATCCCGGGTTCCCCCGGTACCGCGATCCGCCTGTCATGTGTGGCGACCGCCACCACGGCATCCCGTGCGGCGCAGACGGCACAACATCCTGGTCTCATGACGCTAAGCGCGTCCGCGCCGCTGCGGGGCGTCCCGCTCATCTGGGAGCCAGGACAGCCCCCTGGATGGCCAGGTCTGGTTGGATGCCGGTGACCACATCTTGCCGCTCTGGGAGGGCCAGCCCTGAACGCTGCTGCCGCCGAGGCTGTGTCTGTCGCCGTCTTGGTGGTGGTTCTGGGGTGGGCGGTAGTGCGGCCGCGGGGGTGGCCGGAAGCGGTCGCCGCGGTTCCCGGTGCGGTCGTGGTTGTCGCGGCTGGCGCGATTTCTGGGCATGCTGCGCTGGCTGAGGCGCGGCGCCTGGGCCCGGTCATCGGTTTCCTGGCGGCTGTGCTGGTGCTCGCCCAGATGTGCGACGACGAGGGGCTGTTCCGCTGGTGCGGAGCGTGGATGGCCCGGTTGTCCAGCGGGCGCCCGCGGCGGCTGCTGGTGCTGGTGTTCGCGGTCGCGGCGGTGACAACGGCGGTGCTCAGCCTGGACGCCACGGTGGTGCTGCTCACACCGGTGGTGTTCGCCACGGCGGCGCGGCTGGGTGCCCGCCCGAGGCCGTATGTGTATGCGTGCACTCACCTGGCGAACTCGGCCTCGCTGTTGCTGCCGGTTTCCAACCTGACCAACCTGCTCGCCTTCGCCGCCAGCGGCCTGGCGTTCCCCCGGTTCGCGGCGCTGATGGCACTGCCGTGGGCAGCCGCGATCGGCACCGAGTATGTGGTCTTCGGCCGGTTTTTCGGTGCCGACCTGGACGCGGGCGCGCAGGCCCTGCCCGCCGCGCCGCCGCCGGGTGTGCCGGTCTTCGTGCTGGTGGTGGTCGCGGGCACGCTCGCCGGGTTCGCAGCCACCTCCGCGGCGGGCGTGAACCCCGCCTGGGCGGCGTTCGGGGGCGCAGCGGTGCTGACGGGGCGTGCCCTGGCTCAGCGGCGCACCACGCCCGCCGGTATCGGCCGGGCGGCGGCGGTGCCGTTCCTGGCGTTCGTGCTCGGCCTGGGCATCGTGGTGGCCGCCGTGGTCAGCAACGGGCTCGCCAGCGCGCTGGGCCCGCTGCTCCCGGGCGGCACCTCGCTTCCCGCGCTGCTGGCCGCGGCGGCGGTCGCGGCCGTGCTCGCGAACCTCATCAACAACCTGCCGGCCGTGCTGGTGCTGCTGCCGCTGGCCGCGCCGTCCGGCCCCGGCGCCGTACTGGCGGTGCTGCTCGGGGTGAACATCGGGCCGAATCTGACCTATGCCGGGTCGCTGGCCACGCTGTTGTGGCGCCGGGTCTGGCACCAGCACGGGTCCGGCCCGTCGCTGGGGGAATTCACCAGGCTAGGGCTGCTCACCGTGCCCGCCGGGCTCATCCTGGCAGTGCTTGCCCTGTGGGCCGCACTGCACGCGATCGGAGGCTGATCACCGTGACCGATCCCCCCGGCACCAGGGCCCGGCCCGCCAGGCCGGCCGTGATCGTCTGGGTTGCCGAAGGCACCTGGCATGCCAGCATCGACGCCGCGCGGCACCTGGCCCCGCCTGGCGCCGAGATCGTGCTGCTGCACGTCACCCCGCAGGAGATCCCGGGCGCGGCCCACGGCGCCTATGCGGGGCTGCTTGGCCGGGGCTACCCCGAACGGGACCCAGGAGACCGGGTGGCGGAACTCGCCACCGCGTCTGCCGCCGAACTGCTCAACGCCGCCGCGCACCGCCTGGCGCGGCCCTGCACCCGGACACAGCGCCAGGGACGGCCCGAACGGGAGGTCACCGCCGCTGCCGAAAACGCGGACCTGCTCATCGTGGCCCGCGACGGCGACCGGACCCGCGCGGGACCCAAGAGCCTCGCCCCGGCCAGCCGCTTTGTCGTCGACCACGCCCCGTGCCCAGTCCTGCTGGTATGGCCAGGACCCCGGCCCGCCGGGGGCCTCCCGCCGGCTCCACCGCATCCGCCGCCGGACCGCCCGCGCCAGAGATGAATCCCCGGAAACCCCAACAAGGATGCGCCAAATCACGCCGGGGCCGGGCTCTGGCTGCACGGCGGAGACCGTTGTTCGCGGCCGAGCGGAAATTTCGCTGAGCCCGCAATCGTGCAGGGCGAGATCTCCAGCGGGAAGCTCCAAATCATCGTGCCACCTGACGGCAGGCTGAGCTGGCCGCCGGGGGTCAGCGCTCCGCGGGGCGGCCGGCGACCTCCACAGTGCCCTTGTAGCTGTAGCCACGCACGTGCACCACGGGAGCGTTCGGCGACAGCGGCCCGTCCTGGCCCGCGCTGCCCGTGGACACCCCGAGACCGCCGGTCTCCACGCGTACCCCCGGCGGGACCAGGATGTCGATCCGCGACTTGTAGGCGACCGCCGAGATCGTCGTGACCTGCGCGGTCAGTTCCGCGGCGCGCAGGTCGAGTACGCCATCGCCCTTGTAGACCACGGTGGTGAAGTGTTCCGGCACGCGCCACCGGCCCGCCCTGCGCAGGCTGCTCTTGAAGGTGAGGGCGAACCGGCCGGGCTGGCTCCCGGCCGGGGCCGGCCGCGGCGCCGGTGCGTCCGCGGGCAGGTCGGTCATCAACCGGGTCAGGTCCGCGCGCGTCCGCGCGGTGAGCGCGGTCCGCATCCGCTCGTCGAACTCGGCGTCGTCGATGCGGCCCTCGGCGAATGCGGCCTGCAGTCGCCCGGCCGCCGCGTCACGTTCGGAATCGGACACCCGGATGCTGTCAAGCTCGGACATGCTGCTCCCTCCGGCCGCGAGACTTCGCGATATATCTTAACCAGCGGGGGACAGGCCCGCCACCGCGAGTCCCGGGAGGGGATCAGGCCGGCGGGGGAGCAGGCCGGGACGGGAGCGGTCCCGGCTGGCCGGCGCTACTCGCCGCTGCCGATCGCGCCGCGGCGCATCCCCCGGGTGGCGGCGCGCTGTGCCAGCAGGCGGGCCGTCTCCATCGTGACGCCCAGGACGATCGCCCAGCTCAGTGCCTCACCGATGCCCACATGGAGGTCGCGCGGGTCGCTGGGCGGTTCCTTGCCGGTGACCTTCTTCCACCCGGCCGTGACGAGCTTGCGGGTGCCCATGGCCGCGGCAAAGGCGGCGAAGGAGCCCATCGCCTTGCTGACGCCATCCCCGCGCTGGTCTGACATGCCCGTTCCTTTCTGCGCTCCCGGCTCCGGCGGGAGCGGTGCTCGTTCGACGATCGATCATCCCATGGTGGCGCCGCCGGCCGGGGTGGCGGCCCGCGCCCCGTTGATCGCGGCCGCCAGTTCGGCCGGGTGACGCGTGCCGACCAGCCAGTAGGGGCTGTCCAGGACCGGGCGGGTCACCTCGTTACGCCGCCGGAAACCGCGCACGCGCAGCCGCCGGCGTGCCTGGCGGGTCTCCGCTCCGGGCCTGGCCACCTCGACGTACACCGCCTGCCGCAGGTACGGCCTGATCAACAGGAAGGCGGCCGGATCCCCGCGCGGCCCGCGCAGCGACCGGGTCTGCGCCTCGTCCAGCGCGTTCACCTCGCCCACCGCGTCCAGCGGCAGCCGCGCCGGGCCCGCGCTCAGTTCGCCGTCGCGCACCGCCACCGTCGGCCGCCCCCAGGACCACAGCATGGCGGCGACCGAGCCGACGAGGACCAGGTAAATGGCCACCGCTATCGGCCAGGCCCAGCCCGCGACCACTTCGGTGGCCAGCAGGATGCATCGTGGCAAGGCCAAGCAGCCACCAGGAGAACGGCGCACGAAGCCGTTCGTGGTAAACACGCATGAGCCCACGGTAGTTGGTTACATGAGGACATGATGGGGCGACAGAGGTGGCGTGGCCTTTGGGACCGCGGCGCTACCGCCGCGACGGCTCCCGGTGACCCGGCCCGCGCAGGCGCGGACGGCGCGGGCGCACCGGAGCCGGAACCGGACGGGGTGCCGCCCAGCCCGCAGGCTGCCCAGCCCGGCCCGGCCGGGCAGCCCGTGCAGCCGCGGGTGCCGGGCTGGCTCGAGCGCGCCGCCGGCTGGGCGTGGCGGCTGCTGATCCTGGGTGCGCTGCTCTACGTGATGTTCCGCGTGGTCAGCACGCTCCGCCTGGTGGTACTGCCCTGCGTGGCGGCGCTGCTGCTCACCGCCCTCCTCCAGCCGCTCACCCAGCGGCTGCGGCGGCTCGGCCTGCCCGCCCTGGCGGCGACCTGGTGCACCGTGCTGGCCGCCCTCGTCGTGCTGGCCGGAGTGGCCACGCTGGCCGCCACCCGGACCTCGGCCGACTACCAGCGGCTGGTCAGCGACATCGGCGACACCACCAGCGATCTGCAGCGCTGGCTGGCCGGGCCGCCGTTTCACCTGCACCGGGCCGGCCTGGCGGAGCTGTCCCAGCGCCTGCTCACGTTCCTCAAACAGCACCAGTCAGCGGTGGCCGGCACGGTGCTGTCCGGCGGGAAGTTCTTCCTGGAGATCCTGGCCGGCCTGGTGCTGACCCTGTTCGTCACGTTCTTCCTGCTCAAGGACGGCGAACGGATCTGGGCCTGGCTGACCTCCTTCCTCGGGACCGGGGCCCGGGCGCGGGCCACAGGCGCGGGAACGGCGGCGTGGCAGGCGCTGACCTACTACGTCCGGGGCACCGTGGCGGTGGCGGCCATCCATGCCGTGGTGATCGGGCTCGCGCTGTGGGTGCTGGGCGTGCCGCTGCTGGTCCCCCTGGTGATCCTGGTCTTCCTCGCCGCGTTCGTCCCGCTGGTGGGCATCCTCGTGGCGGGCACCATTGCGGTGGCGGTCACCCTCGGCACCCGGGGCTGGGTGGCGGCCCTGGTCCTGGTGGTGATCTTCATACTGGAGAACCAGATGGAAAGCCATCTGCTGCAGCCGCTGGTGGTCGGCCGGATGGTCCGCTTCCACCCGCTCGCGATCATCCTGGTGCTGGCTGTTGGCGGCGTGGTGGGCGGCATCGCGGGGGCGGTGGTAGCCGTACCGACGGCGGCCGTGCTGTTCCGGGCACTGCCCTACCTGCTGGGCCGGCGCACCACCGCGGCGGGCGGCCCGGATCCGCCGGGAGCAGTGCCCCCGGCGGGGTAGGGTCGCGAGCGTGACCTCGCACCAGCCAGCGGCCGCCGGTCCGGCGGCCGGGAACGTGGCGCCCGCCGTGGACGCCGTTCCCGTCCTCATCAAGCGCCTCGACCACGGCCTGCCGTTGCCAGCCAGAGCGCATCCCGGTGACGCCGGGGTGGACCTGTGCGCCGCGGTGGACGTGGTGCTGGCGCCCGGGGAACGGGCCCTGGTGCCCACCGGGGTGGCGATCGCCCTGCCCGAGGGTTACGCGGCGTTCGTGCATCCCCGCTCGGGCCTGGCCGCCAGGCATGGCGTCACGATCGTCAACGCGCCCGGCACGGTGGACGCCGGGTACCGTGGCGAGATCAAGGTGACCCTGCTCAACACCGACCAGGCGCAGCCGGTCCGGTTCGAGCGCGGTGACCGGATCGCCCAGCTGGTCATCCAGCGGGTGGCCTGCCCGCAGTTCCACGAGGTCCAGACGCTTCCCGGCTCGGCCCGCGCGACGGCGGGTTCGGCTCGACCGGCGGTCACAGCGGGGCCGAACACACAGTGAGTCATTAGGGAGCTTGACGTGTTGCGTCGGCGGCGCGGCCAGGGCGAGGAGCCTGAGGAGGCCGAGGAGACGGGGCTGGCCGGTGCGGCTGGCGACGAAGCGGGTGCGGACCTGGTGGTCGGCCCGTGGGACGTGAACGACGACGTGCCCCCGGCCGAGCGGATCGACTTCGGCAGCATGCGGGTGCCCGTCGCCGAAGGGCTGCGAGGTCCAGGTCAGCATGGCCGAGGACCAGCCCGCGTGGATCACCGTCGTGCGCGGTGACAGCGGGCTGCAGTTGCAGGCCTTCGCCGCGCCTAAGACCGACGGCCTGTGGGCCGATGTCCGCCAGGAGATCGCGCGCCGAGGTGGCGAAGGCCGGCGGCCAGAGCAACGGAGGCGGACGGGCCCTTCGGGGTGGAGGTGCATGCGCTGATCGCGCCGGCGGAGCCGGTGCCGGGCACCCCCGGCGGCCTGCACCCGGTGCGGTTCCTCGGCGTGGACGGCCCGCGCTGGTTCCTGCGCGGGGTGATCAGCGGGCCCGCGGCCCGTCGGCCCGAGGATCGCCGCGCCGCTGGAGCAGGTGTTCGCCGACGTCGTGGTGGTCCGCGGTGACCACCCGGTGCCGCCACGGGACATGCTGGAGATCCGGCTGCCCGCCGAGGCCCTCCAGGCGCTCGCCGAGGAGGCCGAGGCGGCCGAGGCCGAGGGCAACAAGTGGGGCGGGCTAGATCCGTTCCAGCGCGGCCCGGAGATCACCGAGACGCGCTAACCGCCCGGCCGGCGCTGCCCCGGGCGGCCTGTGGCGGCTGGCCGCCGCGCTGCCACGGCACGCGGCGAAGTCACGCCAGCGCCGCGTGTTACCGTTTTGTAACATCTGGGGACTGATCGGTGACCCGCAGTTAACGCGGGATCGATACCGTGGTGCCGTGGACACGACGGGCAGCGTCGGCGCGCGGCCACGGGTGCGGATGACCGGGTCGCTGAGCCGCGTGCGGGCCGGGGCGCCGGGCGCGCCGCCGATGCTGCGCGCCGAACTCGGCGGCGGTCCGGGCGCCGTCACCGTCATCTGGCTGGGCCGCACCCACATCGCCGGGATCGAGCCCGGGCGGGCCGTCACCGTGGAAGGCACCCTCGCGCTGCAGCGCGGCCGCCCGGTGATGTACAACCCGCGGTACGAACTCGGGCACTGACCCGGCGGGGTCAGTGCCCGGCCAGCAGCCTGCCCAGTTCGTCCTCGACGTCCTCGCTGGTCACGAACAGCAGTTCGTCGCCCGCCGGCCAGCGGGTCGTCGGCCTGCGGCACGATGACCCGGCCCGCCCGCAGGATCGCCACCAGCGCCGTGTCGGCGGGCCAGGAGATGTCGCCGATCCGGGATCCGGCCAGCGGCGCGTCGTCCGGCATGGTCAGCTCCACCAGGCTCGCCTCGCTCTGCCGGAACGTCATCAGCCGGACCAGGTCGCCGACGCTGACCGCCTCCTCCACCAGCGCCGACAGCAGCCGCGGGGTGGACACCGCGACATCCACCCCCCACGACTCGTTGAACAGCCACTCGTTGTTGGGATGGTTGATCCGCGCGACCACCCGCGGCACCCCGTACTCGGTCTTGGCCAGCAGCGAGACGACCAGGTTCACCTTGTCGTCCCCGGTCGCGCAGATGACCACGTTGCAGCGCTCCAGGCCGGCCTCGTCCAGCGAGGTGATCTCGGCCGCGTCGGCGAGCAGCCATTCGGCGCGCGGCAGGCTGTCCACCTTGATCGACCGCGGGTTCTTGTCGATGAGCAGCACTTCGTGCCCGTTGTCCAGCAGTTCACGCGCGATGGAACGGCCAACCGCGCCAGCGCCTGCGATGGCGACCCGCATCACTGCGCACCCTTCTGCTGCGGCTTACGGTCCTGCGCCCTTTTCTCCTGCACGCGCCGGCTGGGGCCGCCACGCGTGCCGAGGGCTGCCTGAAGCTCGTCCAGGTCGTCATGAGCCACTATCACATGCAGGACATCCCCCTCCTGGAGCACCATTCCCGGCCCGGGCAGCATCGCCTCCCCCAGCCGGGTGATGAAGGCCACCCGGGCCCTGGTCGCCTCCTCCAGTGCGTGCACCTTCTCACCCACCCACGCGGGGTCGTAGGCCACCTCGGCGAGGATCACCTCCCCGGTGGGATCCCGCCACAGTTCCTCGGCGCCCTCGGGGAGCAGCCGCCGCAGCATCTGATCCGCGGTCCAGCGCACGGTGGCCACCGTCGGGATGCCGAGCCGCTGGTACACCTCGGCCCGCCTGGGGTCGTAGATGCGGGCCGCGACCCGGGCTACGCCGAACGACTCGCGTACCACCCGGGCGGCGATGACGTTGGAGTTGTCACCGCTGCTCACCGCGGCGAACGCGGCGGCCTCCCGGATCCCCGCATCTTCCAGTACCCGCTGGTCAAAGCCGATGCCGGTGATCTTCCTGCCCTTGAACGACGACCGCAGCTTCCGGAACGCCTCGGGGTCCTGGTCGATCACCGCGACCGAGTGTCCCCGGTCTTCGAGGATGTGGGCGAGCGTGGAACCGACCCGCCCGCATCCCATGATCACGATGTGCACGGCCGCCTCCAGTGAATCCGCTGCCCGTCACGGTAATCCCCCCGTTGCGCATACATCACGCCAGGCCGGCATACTGGGCTCCGAGGCAAACGGGATCCCGGGGGGTCGCCCCCCGGGGCCAGCACGGCGAAGGCCCCGTGACGAAGGAACGGGGCCGCAGGCCAGCGGGGGGTTCCGGGGGGTCGCCCCCCCGGGCCAGCACGGCGAAGGCCCCGTGACGAAGGAACGGGGCCGCAGGCCAGCGGGGGGTTCCGGGGGGTCGCCCCCCCGGGCCAGCAGCGCCAGCAGGGAGGGTAATGGAGCCGGTAACCACCGCGGAAGTGCTGGAACTGGACGTTTCCGGGGTCGCCCACGGAGGCTGGTGCGTGGCCAGGGACGACGGCGGCCGGGTGGTTTTCGTCCGGCACGCGCTGCCGGGGGAGCGGGTCCGCGCCCAGGTCACCGACGCCACGGCCACGTTCGCCCGGGCGGACGCGGTCGAGGTGCTCCGCGCCTCGCCGGACCGGGTGGCGCCGCGCTGCCCGCACGCGCGCCCCGGTGGCTGCGGTGGCTGCGACTGGCAGCACGCGGACCTCGCCGCGCAGCGCCGGCTCAAGGCCGAGGTGGTCCGCGACCAGCTCCGCCGCATCGCCGGGGTGGACCGCGAGGTGACCTGCGAGCCGGTGGCCGGTGACTCCGACGGCCTCGGCTGGCGGACCAGGGTCAGGTTCTCCGTCGGCCCCGGCGGCACCGCCGGGCTGCTGGCGCACCGCTCCCACGACGTGATCGAGGTGGGTGCCTGCCCGATCGCGCACCCGCTGGTGCGGGCGCGCGAGGTGACCGGGCAGGACTGGCAGCAGGCCCGGTCGGTGGAGGTCGTGGTGTCCCCGGGGTCGGGGGAGCGGGCGCTGATCGTCGCCCCGGGCGCCAGGCAGCAGGGGGCGGGCGCGGCCTGGCCGGCGCGGCGGATACGGTGCTGCTGGCCGGGCGCGGCGGCCGGCTCACCGCGCTGAGCGGCCGCGGATCGCTGCGCCAGGACGCGGCCGGGCGGTCCTGGCGGGTCAGCGCGGGCTCGTTCTGGCAGGTTCACCCGGGAGCCGCGGACGTTCTCACCGCGGCGGTGCTTGACGCGCTCCGGCCGCGGCCGGGGGAGGTGGCGCTCGACCTGTTCTGCGGCGCCGGGCTGTTCGCCGGTGCGCTCGCCGCCGCGGTCGGGCCGGACGGCATGGTCGTCGCGGTGGACGCCGACCGGGCGGCAGTCCGGGACGCGCGGCACAACCTGCGCGATACCCCCTGGGCCCGGGTGCACGCCGCGGACGCGGCGGCGGCGCTGGCCCGGGGCGGCTGGCCGCCGCCCGCGCTGGCCGTCCTCGACCCGCCGCGGACCGGGGTGCCCCGCCAGGTCATCGAGCGGCTGCTGGCGCCCGGCGACGGGGCGGGCCCCGGGCCCGGCGGCGGGCCGGGTGCCGGTGACGGCAGCCTGCGCGCGGTGGCGTACGTGTCCTGCGACCCGGCCACGCTGGCCCGCGACATCGCCGTGTTCGCGCGAGTCTGGGCTGGCGGCTGGATCAGTTGCGCGCGTTCGACATCTTCCCGATGACGCATCACGTGGAGTGCGTGGCGACATTCGCCCCGCAATGACCCAGGGCCCGCGCCGTCAGGCCAGGGGGGCGAGCGCCTCGGCCAGCGGGACGAGCATGGCGGGGTCGGCGGCCAGCGGCAAATTCATGATGGCCAGGTCCGCGCCGGCGTCCCGGTAGGCCGCGGCCTGCTCGGCGGCGTGCTTGATCCCGTCGGTGCCCTCGACCCGGACGTTGACCGAGCAGGTGATCTCGCCCGGGTCCCGGCCGGCGCTGGCGCAGTGCCCGACCAGCGTCTCTTTGAGGCTGAGCCAGTCCTCCGGGCCCGGGGTGATCGCGTTCCACTGCTGTGCCAGGCGCGCCGCGGTGCGCAGGGTCCTGGTCCGGCCACGGCCGCCGATGGTGATGGGCGGGTGCGGCCGCTGCACCGGCTTGGGCTCGCACCGCGCGGCGGTGAGCTTGACGTAGCGGCCGTGCAGCGTGCTGGTCTCCTGGCTGAGCAGGGCGATGATCGCCTCGACACCCTCGTCGAACCGGTCGAACCGTTCCCGCAGCGGCGGCAGTTCGATGCCGTAGGCGTCGCACTCCATCTGGTTCCACCCGGCGCCGACGCCGAGTTCCAGCCGGCCGCCGGAGATGATGTCGGTGGTCGCCGCCATGTTGGCCAGCACCGCCGGGTGCCGGTAGACCATGCCGGTGACCTGGCAGCCGAGCCGGATCCGGCGGGTCGCCTGGGCGAGCGCGGCGATCATCGTCCAGGCCTCGAAGTTGGGGCCGTCGTAGGGCTCGGTCAGCGGGTAGAAGTGATCCCAGTTCCAGACCGACTCGAACAACTCGACCTCGTCGGCCGCGACCCACACGTCACGGATCTGCGCCCATGACTGGTGCTCGGGCCTGGTCTTGATCGCGAAGCGCACCGGCGTCTCCTCAATGTCGCGGACGGTTGCCGTGAGCGAGGCTATCGCGGCGGGCCCGCCGGGCCCGGCGCCCGCTGCCGCCGCCCGCGGTCAGCCGCGGCGCCGGGGCCCCTCGCCTTGGGTCCACGGGTCGTAGTCGATCTCCAGCGGCTCCTGCGGCGGGCGGTCCGCCTCGGGCACGTGCCGCAGGTTCAGCCGGATCCGGGTCCAGCTGTAGCTGCGCCCGCGCATCGAATCCACCAGCACGTCCGCGGGCTCCAGGTGCTCCCAGACCTTCGGGTGCCGCTGCTTCCACGCCTCCAGCCCGGCCATCGCCTCGTCCTTGGTGGCCGCGCGGGCCACCTCGATGAGCGGCATCGTGGACCGGCGCCGCCCGGTCGGGCCGCTCGACTTGCCCGGTGCCGCCGGGGCCACCGTCCCGGCCGCCTGGGCGGTGCCGCCCATCCGGCGCTTGGATGGCTGGACCCGGGGCGGCTCACCGGCCTGCTTGTCATAGTGCGGCGGCCAGGGCGCGTCACCGAGGCCGGCCGCCTCGTGCTCGGCCGCGAGAGCGAGCAGTGGCTCCAGCGAGCCTGCGGTCTCGTCCATGCCCGCCCACGGGTCGCCGACCTCGGCGAACCGGGCGGGCACCGTGTCCAGGGTGAACGCGGCGGGGTCGCAGCCGGGCACCTCCGGCCAGGCCAGCGGCGCGGACACCCGGGCGTCGCGGGTGGGCCGCACCGAGTAGGCCGAGGCCACCGTGCGGTCCTTGGCGTTCTGGTTGTAGTCCACGAAGACGCCGTGCCGCTCCTCCTTCCACCACTGCGCGGTGGCCAGGTCGGGGGCGCGCCGCTCGATCTCCCTGGCCAGCGCGACGGCGGCGCGGCGCACGTCGGTGAACCCCCAGCGCGGCTCGATGCGGGCGTAGATGTGGAAGCCGCGCGAGCCGGACGTCTTCGGCCATCCGGTGAGGCCGAAGTCCGTGAGCACCTCCCGGGCGACCAGGGCCACGTCGAGGATCTGCGGCCATGCCACGCCGGGCACCGGGTCGAGGTCGACCCGCAGCTCGTCGGGATGGTCGAGGTCCTCGGCCCGCACCGGGTGCGGGTTGAGGTCGATGCAGCCCAGGTTCGCCATCCAGGCCAGGGCCGCCGCGTCGCGGGGGACGACCTCCTCGGCGGTGCGCCCGGACGGGAAGCTGAGCAGCGCCGTCTCGATCCAGTCCGGGCGCTTGTCCGGGGCGCGCTTCTGGAAGAACGGCTCGCCCTCGGCGCCGTTCACGAACCGCTTGAGCACATTCGGCCGCCCGCCGGCGCCGCGCAGCGCGCCGCCGGCCACGGCCAGGTAGTACCGGACCAGGTCGAGCTTGGTGTGCCCGGTGTGCGGGAAATACACCTTGCCCGGGTTGGAGACCAGCACGGCCGTGCCCCCGATGTCCAGGCTCTGCTTCCCCTCAGCCATGCCGTCACAGTAACCCGGAGGTCACGGCGGCTACCGCCGCAGGTCGCCGGGTGCCGCGGCCTGGCCGCCCGTCGGAGTTCCGGGCGCCCGGACGACGATAGGGGTATGAGCGGTCAGCGGCTGGCGCGGGAGGACCCTGCGGGGCCCTTCCTCGACCTCTATGACCGGGCCCTGCCCCAGGTCTACGGCTACCTGCTGTCCCGGTGCGGGCAGCGGGCGGTCGCCGAGGACCTGACCGCCGAGACGTTCCTCGCCGCGGTGGATGCGGTCCGGGGCGTGCGCGGCGGCCCGGCGCCCGTGCCGCTGTCCACCGGCTGGCTGATCGGGGTGGCCAGGCACAAGCTGAGCGATCACTGGCGGCGCCAGGCCAGGGAGGAGCGCACGCTGCGCGCCGTGGCGGCCGAGCCCGGGCCGGGTCCGGCCGACCCGTGGGAGCAGACCCTCGACGCGGTGACCGCGCGGGCGGTGCTCGGCCTGCTGGGCCCGCATCACCGGGCCGCGCTCACCCTGCGGTACGTGGACGACCTGCCGGTCCCCGAGGTCGCCGCGATCCTCGGCCGTACCGTGCACGCCACCGAGGCGCTGCTGGTGCGGGCCCGGTCGGCGTTCCGTGCCGCGTATGCCGCAGGGGGAGAGGAGGACGGCGATGACTGATCCGCTGGACGCACTGCGGGCGCCGGTCACGCCGGCCGACCCCGATCCCGCCTTTGCCGCCCGCCTGCGGGCCCGCCTGGAGCGCGCCCTTGGCCTACCCGAAGGAGTCGCCGTGACCGAGACAGCCCTGACCCCGGCCGAGCCGGCCTGGCCCGGCGCCGCTGCGCCAGGGGGACATCAGCTACGCGTTGCTGTGGGTGCCGGACGTGGCGCGCGCCGCCGCGTTCTACGGTGCGGTGCTCGGCCTGGAGTACGAGCCCGCGCACGACAGCCGCGGCCGGCAGGCTCCCGGGCTGGCGCCGCCGCAGGGGCTGTGGGAGCACCCGGCCCTGGCGGCGCTGTTCTGCTCCTACGTCGTGGCCGACATCGCCGCGGCGGTGGCGCGGGTCCGCGCGGCCGGCGGCCGGGCCGGCGAGCCGGTGCGCAGGCAGTATGGGCTCGCCGCAGACTGCGTGGACACCGACGGTGTGCGGTTCGCGCTGCACCAGCAGCCGGCCGCCGCGCCCGCTGCCGCGGGGCCGCGGGGCGGCCCGGCCGCCGGGCGCGATGGTGACCTGGTCTACGTGACCCTGGAGGTGCCCGACGCGGCCCGGACGCTGGAGTTCTACGGCTCGGTGCTGGGCTGGCGGTCGCAGCCGGGACGAACGCCAGGCGGCTGGCAGGTCGAGGGCACCACGCCGATGATCGGGGTCAGTGGCGGGCACGCGGCTCCCACCGTGGTGCCGGTGTGGCAGGTGACCGACCTCGCGGCGGCCGTGGCCCGGGCCCGGGCGGCCGGCGGCACGGCCACCGAGCCGCACCGCGAGCCGTACGGCCTGATGGCCGAGTGCGCCGACGACCGGGGCAGCCGGTTCTCCCTCGGCCAGTTCCCCGGCTAGCCGCCCGTTCCGCGCGCACGAAGCCCACGTTCGAGGCAGCCCCAGATCGTCGAGCCAGCGGGGCGACACCATGACGGATCGCCCGCTCCACCAGCCTCCCGTCGGCGGTCGCGGGACAATGGGGCACGTGAGGGTAGTCGTGCTCGCGGACACACATGCTCCCCGCCGGTGGCGGGCCTGCCCGGAGCCGGTCGCGGCACATCTGCGCGGGGCGGAGCTGATCCTGCACGCGGGCGACGTATGCACGGCGGAGGTGCTCACCGAACTGGCCGGCTACGCGCCGGTGCTGGCGGTCCGGGGCAACAACGACGGCAGGGACGTGGCCGCGTGGGGAGCGCCGGACCGGCTGGACACCGAGATCGGCGGGCTCCGGGTGGCCATGGTGCACGACTCCGGTCCGGCCAGCGGCCGCCCGGCCCGGCTGCGCCGCTGGTTCCCGGGCGCGGACCTGGTGGTGTTCGGCCACTCGCACATCCCGATGGACCATGCGGAACGCGGCCAGCGGATCTTCAACCCCGGGTCACCCACCGACCGGCGGCGCCAGCCGCACGGCACGCTCGGGCTCCTCGACATCGCCGGCGGCCACCTGATCCAGGCGCGGATCGTCGCGGTCAGCTGAGCCTCGCCGGCCCGGCCGGGTGGCCCGCCCGGACGGCCGCCCCCGTGGTCAGGGGGTGGAGGCCGCCTCGGCGCGGGCGGTGCCGAGCCGGTCGTGGTAATAGCCGACCGCGCTGCACCGCGCCCGGCCGGTGCACGACACCGCCTGCAGGGCGGAAAGCTGCCGCGGGCCGGCCGTGGCGCCGTCCGGCGCGGCGAGGAATGCCGCCTGCCAGCGGCCGTCGGACCTGACCAGGTACATGGCCACCGAATGGCCCGCCCGGTTCCGCCCGCCGCCGACCGCGAAGCAGATGCCCGAGGCCCGGCACGAGACGCCCTGCAGGTAGCTGCTCGGGTGCTTGCTGGCGCCCGGGGGCACCGCGGTGATCGCCGACGGCCGGGCCGAATCGGCCCTTCGACTCGGTCACGCCATCGCGCGGCTCTGCGTGGCCGAGACCGCGTACTGGCCGACGCCGAGGCACGGGCCCGTCGCCAGGCACGAGATCGAGGTGATCGCGGTGAACGTGCTCGCGATGGCACCGCGCGGCGCGGCGATCTCGGTGGCCCGGTGCCAGGTGCCCCGTGACTCGATGGCGCCCATCGCCGCGAACCGGCTGGGGGACACGCTGTAGTTCCCGACCGCCGCGCACGTGCCGGGGGCCGGAGCAGGCGATCCCGGTCATGAAGGCGTCCGGGTTGGCGGCCGCGTTGGCCGGCGACGCGATCTCGGTGGCCTGGCGCCAGCGGCCCGCCCGCGGGCTTGGCCAGCGCCATCGTCTGCGCATTGCCGGACGGAGTCCTGATAGCTGCCGACCGCGTCACAGAACCCGCTCGCGGGCACAGGTCACCGCCTCAAGCTGGGCCGACGCGGGAGCGGAGGCGTCGCCGGCGGCAGGCGCGGCGCGAACGCCCGGGCCCATTTCCCGCGGTACTCGGTGGCGATGAACGCCTGCAGGCTGTTCGACTTGCCGTACTCGTAGTCGCCGACCGCCACGCAGTTCCCGGCGCTGACGCAGGCGATGCCGTTGACCTGGGAATACGGCTGCGCGGCGGCGTTCGGCGGGAGCGAGCAGCGTGCATTCCCCGGGACCACCGGCCGCGCGACTGCGTGGCGACCACCGGCTCCACCGGCTTGCTGGCGGCCTGGTAGTCGCCGCCCGCGACGCAGTACCCGGCGGCCGTGCAGGCCGTCGCGAACAGCCCGGTGCTCGGGCGCTACGTGGGTGCTGGTCGGCGGCATGACCTCGGTGGCCGTGGTGGTCCGGCAAGCCCGCATCGCCCAGCGCCCACGGGTCCGTGCGCCGACGGGAGCACGAATATGAGCGCGCCAACGGCGCCGCTCAGCGCGGCGCGGAACCAGTAGGCAAGTACGGACTCGCGTGGCATGATTTCCCGCCCGGGACTGGGCAGACCTTCAAGATAAGCCTAAACCCCGGCCATGAGTGGGTCTACGACCCAGGATGGAACCCGTGTCACACGGAGTCACAGAACCGAGGTGACGGACGCTGAATCTGACTGCGGACGAGGCCCGGCGGCGGTTCGCCGACGGCCGCCGTGGCGCGGCTCGCGACCGTGGGACCGGCGGGCCAGCCCCACCTCGTCCCGGTCACCTTCGCGGTCGACGGCGACCGCATCTACACCGCCGTGGACGCCAAGCCGAAGACCACCACGAACCTGCGCCGGCTGCGCAACATCGCCGCGGACCCGCGGGTCGCCGTGCTCGCCGACCACTACGAGGACGACTGGGCCGCGGCTGTGGTGGGCCCGCGCCGACGGGATCGCGGAATCCTCGCTCGGCCCGGCCGGCCAGCCCGGACATGGCCGCGGCCCGCTGCGAGCTGCTGGCCGCGCGCTACCCGCAGTACCGGGCCAGCCCTCCGGCTGGCCCGGTGATCCGCATCCAGGTCGACGCGCTGGACCGGCTGGGCCGCGCCGCGGGCCTGAACCCTCAGGGCATGCCCTAGCCCACGGCCGCGGGCAGCCGGCTCAGCGCGTCCCGCACCGCCTCCGCTCGGGCAGCTCGAAGTCGGTCATCTCGCCGGACTGGAAGTTGGCGTAGGCGGTCAGGTCGAGCAGCCCGTGCCCGCACAGCGCGGTCAGGATGACCTTCTCCTCGCCGGTCTCCTTGCACCGCAGCGCTTCCTCGATGCAGGCCGCGATCGCGTGCGTGGGCTCCGGGCGCGGGCAGGATGCCCTCCGTCCGGGCGAACAGCACGCCCGGCCTCGAAGCACTCCGACTGCGGCTTGGCCACCGCCTCGATCAGGCCGAGCTCGTAGATGTGCGACAGCAGCGGCGACATGCCGTGGTACCGCAGCCCGCCCGCGTGGATCGGGTCCGGCACGAAGTCGTGCCCGAGCGTGTGCATCTTGAGCAGCGGGGTGAACCCGGCGGTGTCGCCGAAGTCGTAGGCGTACACGCCCCGGGTGAAGGACGGGCACGCGGCCGGCTCGACGGCCCGCAGCACCGGGTTGATCCGGCCGGCCAGCTTCTCCCGCAGGAACGGGAAGACCAGGCCGGAGAAGTTGGACCCGCCGCCGGTGCAGCCGACGATCACGTCCGGGGTGTCCCCGGCCTTGGCGAGCTGCTTGATCGCCTCCTCGCCGATGACCGTCTGGTGCAGCAGCACGTGGTTGAGCACGCTGCCGAGCGCGTACCTGGCCGCCGGGTCACCGCCCGCGACCTCGACCGCCTCGCTGATCGCGATGCCCAGGCTGCCCGGCGGAGTCCGGGTGCTCGGCGAGCACGGCCCGGCCGGACGAGGTGAGGTCGGACGGGCTGGGGTGCACGATCGCCCCGTAGGCCTCCATCAGCAGCCGGCGGTAGGGCTTCTGGTCATAGGACGCCCGGACCTGCCAGACCTCGCAGCTCGATGCCGTACAGGGCCGACGGCGAACGCCAGCGCGCTGCCCCACTGGCCGGCGCCGGTCTCGGTGGTGAGCTTGGTCACGCCCTCCGCGGCGTTGTAGTACGCCTGCGGCACGGCGGTGTTGGGCTTGTGCGAGCCCGCCGGGCTGACGGCCCTCGTACTTGTAGTAGATCCGGGCCGGGGTGCCGAGATCCTTCTCCAGCCGCCGGGCGCGGAACAGGGGAGTGGGCCGCCACAACCGGTAGACGTCGACGACCGGCTCCGGAATGTCGATAAATCGATCTGGCGACACTTCCTGGGCGATGAGCGCCGCGGGGAACAGCGGCGCCAGGTCGTCGGGCCCGACCGGCTGCCCGGTGCCCGGGTGCAGCGGCGGCGGCGGGGGCGACGGCAGGTCCGGGATGACGTTGTACCACTGGCGCGGCATCTCGGACTCGTCGAGCAGGTATTTGACCTGGTGATCCATGGGAAGCCTCCCGCTAGAGCCACGGGCTGGGGTGATCACTGCGACAGTAGCGGCTCGGCGCCCCCAGCGGGAGATGCCGGCCGGCAGACGGCCGGGAGCCAGAACCCTTGACAACCGGGCATCATCACAACAAGATCAGTCAATAACGGGCATATGTAGGCACCCGGGCATCAGGGAGGGCCAGCACGCCGATGCTGCCGACACAGCGCCGCCAGGCGATCCTGGCCCAGGTGCGCAAGCACAGCGCCGTGTCCGCCGACGACCTGGCCCGCGAGTTCGGCGTGTCGGTCGAGACGATCCGCCGCGACCTGCGCAAGCTGGGCGACAGGGGGCTGCTCGACCGGGTGTACGGGGGCGCCACCCGCCCGGCCGGACGGTCCAGCGAGGGCAGCTTCGCCGCGCGGAGCGTGCGCCGGATGACCGCCAAGCGGGCCATCGCGAACCTGGCCGCGCTCGTTCGTCGAGCCCGGTGACACCGTGATCATCGACGTCGGCACCACCGCGCTGGAGGTGGCCCGGGCGCTGCCCGCCACGTTCGAGGGCCGGGTGCTCACCGGCTCGGTCCCGGTGGCGATGGAACTGTCCGGGCGCCGGGAGATCGAGCTGCTGCTGTGCGGCGGGCAGGTGCGGCACGGTGACGGCGCCTGTGCCGGCGCCCACGCCGAGGCGTTCTTCGCCGAGTTCTACGCCGACCGGGCGTTCCTCGGCTCCGGCGGGGTGCACCCCGAGGCCGGGCTGACCGACTACTACCCGGCCGAGGTGGTGGTCCGCCGCACGATCATCGAGCACACCGCCGCCTCCTACGTGCTGGCCGACTCCAGCAAGCTCGGCGTCATCGCCGTGCACCGGGTCTGCCCGCTCGACCGCGTCACCGCGGTCCTCACCGACGACGAGGGGGATCCCGGCGCCCACGAGGCGCTCACCTCCGCGGGCGTCACGGTCCTGCGGGCCAGCGGCTCGCAGCGCCGGCCCCTGACCGAGGCCGGCTGACGCCCGTCAGCCGGCGCGCACGACCGCCTCGCCCGCCGAGGCACCCGAGGATGTGATGACAGTGGCCACCCTCACCCAACACGACGACGACGCCCAGCTCGACAGGTACGGGTACCGGCAGCAGTTCGTCCGCTCCCTGCGCAACTTCGAGTCGTTCGCGGTGGCGTTCTCGTTCATCTCGATCACCACCGGCATCTTCACCACGTTCGCGTTCGTGCTTGGCACGGGCGGCCCGCGGGGCATCTGGACCTGGCCCATCGTCATCGCCGGCCAGACCCTGGTGGCCCTGGTCTACGGCGCGCTCGCCGCCCGGGTGCCGCTGTCGGGCTACTCCTACCAGTGGGCCTCGCGGCTGGCGAACGTGCACGTGGGCTGGTGGCTGGGCTGGATGTCGTTCGCGTTCCTGTCCATCGTCACCGTGTCGGTGGACTACGGCCTGGTGCAGGTGGCGTTCCAGCCGCTGATCGGTGAGGTCTACACCCCGACGAGCGCCGCCCTGGAGACGCTCGTGGTGCTCGCGCTCCAGGCCGCGCTGATCATCGCCTCCACCCGGGCCACCACCCGGGTCAACAACACCGCGGTGGCCACCGAGGTGATCGGCATCGTCGGCCTCACCGTGCTGCTGATCGTCGTCGCCGCCATCCGCGGCCTCGGGCACTGGTCCAACCTGGGCTCCACGGGGATCGTCTCGCCTGTCGGGTACTACGGCTGGCTGGGCCCGTTCATGCTGGCCACCCTGCTCGGCGCCTACACGATCGTCGGGTTCGAGTCCGCGAGCAACCTCGCCGAGGAGACCGTCGAGCCGCACAAGACGGTGCCGCGGGCGATGGTCCGGGCCGTGGTGCTGTCCGGCGTGGTCGGGATGGTCTTCCTCATCGCCCTCGTCTACGCGATCCACTCGATCCCGGCGGTGTCGCACAGCGCCGCGCCCGTGGCGCTCATCGTGCAGGACGTCCTCGGCGGCTTCGTCCAGAAGATCTTCCTGATCTTCGTCTGCGTGTCGATCTTCGCCTGCGGGCTGGTGATCATGGTCACCAACGGCCGCATGATCTGGTCGATGTCCCGGGACCGGCGGCTGCCCGGGTACCAGCTCTGGCGCCAGGTGCCCAGGGCCACCGGCGGGCCCACCTGGGCCACGATCCTGGCGGCGGTGCTCGGCGCGCTGATCACCCTGGTGCTGCGCACCCACACCTCGGCCCTGGTCACCCTGTTCACCGCCTCGACCATCATGCCGGCCCTGCTGTACGCGTCCACCGTGCTGCTGTACGTCTTCACCGCGCGGCGGCACCGCGCCCCGGCCGGGCACTTCTCCCTCGGCCGGTACGAGATACCCGTGATCGCCGGGGCGCTGATCTGGCTCGCCTACGAGCTGATCATCCTGATCGGCCCGAGCGAGTTCCGCGACGCCCAGTACTACGTGCTCGGCGCGCTCGGCGTCGGGCTGGTGGTCTACATCGGGCAATGGCTGCTCGAGCCCAGAGGCGATGCGTACCGAGGAAGGGGCGCACGGCGCGGACGCGCTCGGCGGTACGGCAGGCGGGCCGTCGGCGGGCCATTGAACATCCTCGCGATCGACCAGGGCACCTCGGCCACCAAGGCACTCGTGCTCGGCCCGGGTAACGAGGTGCTCGGGTCGGCCGAGGAACCGGTGCATCCGGCCAGCACCCCGGACGGGGGGGTCGAGCAGGACCCCGAGGAGCTGTTCCGGTCGGTGATCGACGCGGGGACCGCCGCCCTGGCCGCGGCCAGGGCCCCGGTGCACGCGATGGCGCTGGCCAACCAGGGTGAGACCGTGCTGGCCTGGGATCGCCGGTCGGGGCGGGCGCTGACCCCGGCCATCGTCTGGCAGGACCGGCGGTCCGCGGGCATCTGCCGCCGCCTTTCCGCCTCGGCCGGCCGCCTCGCCGCTCTCACCGGGCTGCCGCTCGACCCGTATTTCGCCGCGCCGAAGATGACCTGGCTGCGCGAGCACCTCACCGCCGAGGGCGTGGTCAGCACCACCGACGCCTGGCTGCTGGCCCGGCTCGGCGCCGGGTACGTGACCGACGCGGCGACCGCGTCCCGCACGCTGCTGCTCGACCTGCAGACCGCGGACTGGTCGCGCCGAGGCGTGCGCCGTGTTCGGGATCGACCCGGCGGACCTGCCCGAGGTCCGCGACTGCGCGGGGGTCGTGGGGGAGACCACGCGCGTTCGGCCCGGCGCTGCCGGTCGCCGGGCTGGCCGTGGACCAGCAGGCCGCGCTGCTCGCCGAGCGGTGCTTCGCCGCCGGTGACGCCAAGTGCACCTACGGCACCGGCGCGTTCCTGCTGGCCACCACCGGGCCGGAGCCGGTCAGGTCCACGGCGCGGGCTGTCCGCCTCGGTCGCCTGGCGGCTGGGCGGGCCGCCACGTACTGCCTCGACGGCCAGGTGTACACGGCCGGGGCGGCCGTCCGCTGGCTCACCGATCTCGGCCTGGTGCCCGGCGCGGCCGGGCTGGACGAGGCCGGGCGCCAGCGTGCCGGACTCCGGCGGGGCGGTGTTCGTGCCCGCCCTGGCCGGGCTCGGCGCGCCGTACTGGCGGCCGGATGCCCGCGGCGCGTTCCTCGGCCTGGGCCTGGGCGTCACCCGCGCGCACCTGGCCCGCGCCGTCGTCGAGGGCATCGCCGCCTCGGTGGCGCTGCTCGCCGGCGCGGTGGCCGCCGACCACGGCGCGCCGCTCACCGCGCTGCGGGTCGACGGCGGCCTGACCCGGTCCCGGCTGCTGGTCCAGGCGCAGGCCGACCTGCTCCAGGTCGCCGTCGAGGTGAGCAGGTCACCGGACGCGACCGCGCTCGGCGTCGCGGCGCTCGCCCGGCTCGGCACCGGGGAGTGCACCGATCTGGCTGAGGCCGTCGGCCCGGCCGAGGTGGAATGGGTCGCCGAGCCCGCGATCACCGCCGATCAAGCGGCAGAACGCTCCTGAAACGGGCTTCCAGGTCTCGCCGTCCGGAGACCGCACCACGGTGATCGGGACCACGGGCGAGCGGCCAGCCGAGGTGGCGGTCATCGGGGCCGGCGTGGTCGGCGACGGCGATCGCCCGCACGCTGGCCTGCCAGGACATCTCCTGCGTGCTCATCGACGCGGCGAACGACGTGGGCACCGGGACCACCAAGGCCAACACCGCGATCCTGCACACCGGGTTCGACACGGTGCCCGGCAGCCTGGAGAGCCGGCTGCTGCGCCGGGGCAGCGCCCTGCTCCGCGACTACGCGCGGCGGGCCGGGATACCGGTGGAGCGCGACCGGGGCGCTGCTGGTCGCCTGGACCGACGAGCAGGCCGCGGAACTGCCCGCGATCCGCGACAAGGCGCGCCGCAACGGCTGTCACCGACGTCCACCCGGTCGGCGCCGGGGAACTGTACCGGCGGGAACCGCACCTCGGGCCGGGCGCGCTGGGCGCGCTGGAGATCCCGGGGGAGAGCGTCATCTGCCCGTGGACCACCCCGCTGGCCTACGCCACTCAGGCGCTTGCCGCCGGGGCGCGGTTGCGGTTGCGCAGCCAGGTCACCGGGGTCCGCACCGGGGCCGCCGAGCACCAGGTGATCACCAGCACGGGCGTGGTGCGCTGCCGCTGGGTGGTGAACGCGGCCGGCCTGTACAGCGACGTCATCGACCGGATGTTCGGCGGGGACGGGTTCACGATCCAGCCCAGGCGCGGCGAGCTGATCGTGTTCGACAAGCTGGCCCGGCCGCTGCTGCGGTCGATCCTGCTGCCGGTGCCGACCGCGCGGACCAAGGGGGTGCTGGTCGCGCCGACCGTCTACGGCAACGTGCTGCTGGGGCCCACCGCCGAGGACGTGGCCGACCCGGAGGAACGCGGCACCACCGGGGCCGGGCTCGCGTCGCTGATAGAGGCGGGGCGCCGCATCCTGCCCGGGCTGGTCGGCGAGGAGGTGACCGCCACCTACGCCGGGCTGCGCGCCGCCACCGCGGACCGGGACTACCAGATCCGCGTCGACCGGCCCCGCCGGTACGCGTGCGTGGCCGGGATCCGCTCCACCGGGCTGTCCGCGTCCCTGGGCATCGCCGAGTACGTGGCCGGTGAGCTGGCCGAGGCGGGGCTGCGCCTGGCCGGCGCCCGGAGCCGGACCCGCCGGTCATGCCCTACATCGGGCAGGCCCGGACGCGCCCCTACGCCGACGCCGCGCGGATCGCCGCCGACCCCGAGTACGGCCGGATCGTCTGCCATTGCGAGCGGGTCACCCGGGGCGAGATCAGGGACGCCCTGGCCAGCCCGCTGCCACCGGCCGACCTCGACGGCCTGCGCCGCCGGACCCGGGTGCTCAACGGCCGGTGCCAGGGCTTCTACTGCGCCGCCACGGTGTCCGCGCTGCTGGCGAATCGCCCGGCCCGTGGCGGAACCGGCGTGAGGGCCGACGTGGTGGTCATCGGTGCGGGCCCCGCAGGCCTGGCCGCCGCCGTGGAACTGCGGCGGCTGGGCGCGGGCCGCGTCCTGGTGGTGGACCGCGACGACGCGGCCGGCGGCATCCCGCGGCACAGCGCGCACACCGGTTTCGGCGGGCGGGACCTGCGCCGCGTGCTGACCGGCCCGGCCTACGCCCGCCGGTACGCCGACGCGGCCGCGGCCGCCGGGGCGGACATCCGGCTGGGCACGACCGTGACCGGGTGGGACGGCCCGCACCGGGTCACGCTGACCAGCCCGGCCGGGACCGAGCGCGCCGACGCCGCCGCGGTGCTGCTGGCGACCGGGTGCCGGGAACGCCCGCGGCCCGCCCGGCTCATCCCCGGCGACCGGCCGCCCGGGGTGATGACCACCGGTGAGCTGCAACGGCGCGTCTACCTCGGTGGCCAGCGGCTGGCCGGCCGGGCGCTCGTGGTGGGCGCCGAGCACGTCAGCTTCTCCGCGATGGTCACCCTCGCGCACGCCGGGGCCGAGGTGATCGCGCTGGTCACCGGCCAGCCCCGGCACACCAGTTACGCCGCGTTCGCGCTGGCCGCGGCGTGGCGCTGGCGCGTGCCGGTGTGGCCGTCCACCACGGTGGCGCGGGTTCAGGGCCGGGACCGGCTGGAGGGCGTTGAGCTGGCCGGCCCGGACGGGACGCCCGGTTCGTCGCGTGCGACCTGCTGGTGTTCACCGGGGACTGGATCCCCGACCACGAACTGGCCCGAGCGGCGTGCCTGGACATGGACCCCGGCACCCGGGGCCCGGTGGTCGACACGGCCCTGGGGACCTCGGTGCCCGGCGTGTTCGCGGCGGGCAACCTGGTGCACGCGGCGGAGACGGCCGACGTCGCCGCGCTCGGTGGCAGGCACGCGGCGCGGGGGATCGTGGCGTTCCTGCGGGGCGGGCCGGCCCGCAGCCCCGGAACCCGTGCGCCTGCCGGTGACCGTCGAGCCGCCGCTGCTCTGGATCGCGCCGAACGTGCTGCGCGCCAGGGGGCCCGGCTCCGCCGCGCGGGACGTTTCGTCCTGCGCAGCGACACCTTCGGCGGCTGGCCCGGATCGAAGTCTGGCAGGACGGGCGGCGGCTGGCCACGTCGCTGCGTATCGGCATGCAACCGGACCGGCCGGTACGGCTCGGTGCCTCCTGGACGGGCAGGGCCGACCCGGGCGGCGGCCCGGTGACCGTGCGGCTGGCCTGACGCGCGCTGGCGCGCGGCGAGGCGCGCGCCGCGGTGACGCGCCGCGTGCGCTGGCCAGGGCGGGTCATGCGAGGCCTCGGAATGCCGGGCGCCGGCGGCCATAATGACCGTCGTGGCTGAAGATTATGCGCCGGGCGCGGGGCGGGTCGCCGTGCTGGGACTGGGCACGATGGGCGCGGGCATGGCCCGCAGCCTGCTGCGCGCGGCGGGCTGCCGGTCGACGTGTGGAACCGGACCCCGGAACGGGCCGCCGCCCTCGCCGAAGCCGGGCGGTGGCGCACGCCGACCCGGCCGAGCGCCGTCGCGCACGCCGGGGTGGTCATCACGATCCTGTCCGACGCGGCGGCGACCCGGTCGGTGGCGCTGGACGCAGGGATGCTCGCGGCGATGGCGCCCGGCGCGGTCTGGGCGCAGATGGGCACGATCGGGGTCGCCGCCACGGAGGAACTCGGCCGCGGCTGGTGGCCCGGCAGCGCCCCGACGTGCTGTTCGTCGAACGCGCCGGTGTCCGGCACCCGGGCGCCCGCCGAGGCGGGCGAGCTGGTCATCCTGGCCTCGGGCCCGGAGCGCGGCCAAGGCGCTGCTGGAACCGGCGTTCGGCGCGGTCGGGCGGGCCACCCGGTGGCTCGGCGAGGCCGGCGCGGGCAGCAGGCTCAAGGTGGTCATCAACACCTGGCTGATGTTCCTCATCGAGGGCGCGGCCGAGGTGATGGCGCTCGCCGACGCGGTCGGCGTGGACCGGTCCGAGGTACTCGACCTGCTGGGCACCGGGCG
Source organism: uncultured Actinomycetes bacterium (assembly GCA_963725125.1). Classification (GTDB taxonomy): domain Bacteria; phylum Actinomycetota; class Actinomycetes; order Streptosporangiales; family Streptosporangiaceae; genus DASXKD01. The sequence goes on along the minus strand of CAVRXW010000012.1, from coordinate 3,180 downwards.
GATGGCCGCGCCGGTGGCGGCCGGCAAGGCCCGCAAGATGGACAGCGGCGACGACTCCCCGGACTTCGCCCTGCAGTGGGCGGTCAAGGACCTCACCCTGGCCCTGGACGCCGCGCCCGACCGGTCGCTCGAGGTGCTCGCCGCGCTGCGGGACCGCTGGCAGCGGCTGGTCGACCAGGGCCTGGGCGACCTGGACATCAGCGCCGCCCGGCACGGCCTGTGATCTGATCCGCCGGTGTTCACCGACCGCGAATTTCCTTGTGAGGGCGCACCGCAGACCTATTAGGACTTACGAATTCAAAGGTGACCATGCGGCTTCTCTAATTGCCGCGCTTGCTGGCCTGATTGCATCAGCATGGCTAGTGTTCTGTGCTGGGATTTTCCCGGTCAGCGTCGTTCCTCGACGAGCCGATCGGCGCGGTGGCCAGCACGACAGCCAGCCCTGGTTCACATTCTACCTAGAAGGTCTGGCCCGGTGAGTCATACATTCAAGCGAGGGCGAATGCCACGTCCACGGGCATTCGCCGTGACTGGTATGACATCGTTTTCGGGCGCGAGCCCTGGCCGGGCGTCGTCCAGCTTCCATCGGCAAGCCAATCCGCTTGTCCAGCGCGTGTACTGGATCTCTACAAAGAAGACTTCAATCACCTCAACGTCGAAGCTCCTGCCCTCATCAAGCAGGTAACCGCTCGCCCGGCACGTACGTGCTGGAACAGCGTGCGGGCGGACCGCCTGCCCGCGAGCGTCATCCCCGTCCAGTACTTCTTCAGCAGTACCGGCCTGCAGGCTGCCATCGATCACCACCAGGTCATTCCTGGCGTGAAGGTCGTCGCCGATGGCCGGGAAGAAACTTCAGTAGCGGCACCCCGACCCCGAACGGAAAAATCCGATCCCGGCGCTGAAGAGATTGGCGATGCCGCGCATGCGCACGGCTACCGGTCCATCCTCATGCCGGGCCGCCGACCTGATGCCGGGTACCGGGGGCGGTGTCCAGCGACCGGGAACCACCATTTCCCAGGCCGACTTGCGCTGCGGCCTGCCCACGGCGAGCTTACGCGCCGATCTACGTGATCCAGGCCGCGGCCGTCGAGACCAATCTCGCGCCCTGCGGCAACTCGTGCAGCGGCGCAGCGCAGGCACGCAAGGCCAACCCTCACGCGCTTGTCCTCGCGACGCTCAGCGTTTCGCGCACCCGGCCGACGTCCTGTTCCCGCTTCCGCGGCCGCCGTGGCGGCCGAGGCGATCCGTCCGTACGTCCAGGGGTTCTTTATCAACGACCTCCGGACGTCGACTCGCGCATGATCGCCCTCCTGCAGGCGCTGAGCAAGCCCTGATCCGCACCGTGCTGCCGCCGTGCCGCGCAGCGCAGCAGTCGTACCGGTTGTCTACCCTGGAGCGTGTGACTCACCAAGATGTCGAGCAGGAGCAGGCCTACGTCTCCATGCTCTACGGGCATCTCGATGACCTTCGGGAGCGCGCCTCCGGGCGGCTGGCCCAGACGCTGCGGCAGACCGGCGGCACCCCGCAGGCCGCACCGAGCGGGACGTCATGGTGGGCATGTACACCGGGCGGATCGCCCAGCTCGACGCGGCCGAGAACGGGCTGTGCTTCGGCCGGATCGACTCCGAGGACGGGAATCCGCGCTACATCGGGCGCCTCAGCATCCGCGACGAGGACGCCGACTACAAGCCGCTGCTGCCGGACTGGCGCGCCCCGGCCGCACGGCCGTTCTACCTGGCGACCCCGGTCTCCCCGGAAGGCGTGCGGCGGCGGCGCCACACTCAAGACCGTGGGCCGGAGATCACCCGGTCGGACGATGAGGTGCTCGACCTGGCCGCGGCGCAGACGGGCCGACCAGCGGGCTAGAACGCCCGGCAAGGCGGCCCTGCTGCTCGCCGCGCTCGAACGCAGCCGCACCGGCCAGATGACCGACATCGTGGAGAACTGCGATCGGTCGAGCAGCTGGATCATCCGGCCCCGCCAAGGGCGCGCTGGTGGTCCAGGGCGGGCCCGGCACCGGGAAGACGGCCGTGGCGCTGCACCGCGCCGCGTTCCTGCTGTACACCCACCGGGAACAACTGGCCCGGCGGGTGGTCCTGGTGATCGGACCAGTCCCACGTTCCTCGTTACGTCGGCAGGTGCTGCCGTCGCTGGGGGAGACCCTCGGTGCTGCTGTCCACGATCGCCGACCTGTACCCGGGCATCACCGCGCGGCGTGCGGTGTCCACCGCGCCGGGCTCAAGGGCCGCCTGAAGATGGCCGAGGTGATCGCGACCGCGGTGCGGGACCGGCAGGGACCGGCCACCGGCGGTCTGGAGGTCACCTTCGAGGGGATACCCTGCGCCTCGACGGCACCTTCGTCCCGGATCCGTGACCGGGCCCGCCGCGCCCGCTGCCGCACTCCAGATCGCCCGCTCTGGCCCACCGGCTGCTGATCGAGGCGCTCGCACGCCAGGTCGCCGACAAGATCGGCTACGACGTCCCTGGCGGCGGCAACCTGCTCAGCGAGGAAGACGTCGCCGGGATCCGGCAGGAGCTACGTGAGACCCAGCAGGTCCGGGTAGCGCTGCAGGAGTACGCCGCGCTGACGCCGCAGCGCCTGCTGAGCGACCTGTTCGAGGCCAAGGAGCGGCTGGAGATGGCCGCCCCGGGGCTGGAGGCGGCCGACCGGGACGCACTGCTGCGCGAGGCCGACGGCAGCGGACCGCGGCGGATGTGCCGCTGCTGGACGAGGCGGCGGAACTGCTCGGCGAGGACGACCGGACCGTGCGCGAGCGGGCCCGGAAGGAACGGCGCAAGCGGATCGCCTACGCGCGCGGCGTGCTGGACCTGGCGTACGGATCGCGGTCGGTGGACCTGGACCTGAACCCTCGAGGAGGAGGCCGAGATCCTCTCGGCCTACGACATCCTCGACGCCGAACGGCTGGCCGACCGCTACGAGGAGGACGACGACCGGACCGCGGTGGAACGCGCCGCCGCGGACCGGACCTGGGCGTTCGGGCACATCGTGGTGGACGAGGCGCAGGAACTGTCCCCGATGGCGTGGCGGATGCTGATGCGGCGCTGCCGTCCCGGTCGATGACCATCGTCGGAGACATGGCCCAGGCCAGCGAGCTGGGCGGCGGCTGATCCTGGCAGCAGGTGCTCGGCCCGAACCTGGGCGAGCGGTACCGGATGGAG
>CAVRXW010000011.1:0-19556 GCA_963725125.1 uncultured Actinomycetes bacterium | reverse complement strand
CTATGGCCCCGTGGACCGGCTTCGCGGTGATGTGCGCGTGGGCGGTGCTCGCCCTGGGCGTGGCCGCCTATTTGCTGCACCGGAGGGACGCGTGAGGCACGCGCTGCACGCGGAGTGGACGAAGCTGCGCACGGCACCGGGCACCGCCCTGCTGCTGGCCGCGTCCATCCTGCTGACCGCGGGGGCCAGCGCGCTGGCCGCCGCGATCGTGAAGTGCCCGGGCTCGTGCACCGCGGACACCACCAAGCTCAGCCTCACCGGCGTCATGCTCGGCCAGGCCACCGTCGCCACGCTGGCCGTGCTGATGATGAGCAGCGAGTACAGCACCGGGATGATCCGGGTCACGCTGGCGGCGATGCCGCGCCGGCCTGCCCTGCTGGCCGCCAAGGCGGCCGTGGTCACCGGCGTGGTGCTGGTGGCGGGCACGATCGCCGTGGCCGCCTCGCTGCTGGCGGGCCGGCTGCTGGAGCCGGGCAACGGGTTCACCACCGGCCACGGCTTCGTGCCGCTGTCGCTGGCGCACGGCCCGACGCTGCGCGCGGCCGCCGGTTCGGTGCTCTACCTGGCGCTGATCGCCCTGCTCAGCCTCGGCGCCGCGACCGCGCTGCGCGATTCCGCGGTGGCCATCACGGTCGTGCTCGGCCTGCTCTACATCTTCCCGATCCTTGGCGATGTGGCCCTGAACGCGGTATGGCAGCACCGGATCGAGCGCTGGACGCCGATGAACGCGGGCCTGGCCATCCAGGCCACCAGGAACCTCGCCGCGCTGCCCATCGGGCCCTGGCCCGGGCTGGGCGTGCTCGCCGCCTGGGCGGCGGCGGCGCTGCTGGCCGGTGGCCTGCTGCTGCGGCTCCGCGACGCCTGACCAGCGGGCGCGGGCAGGCCCAGGCAGCGGCCCCGGCGCACCACCCGGGACCGCCGCGGCCAACCCCGGGCAGTGCCCCGGCGCACCACCCGGGACCGCCGCGGCCGACCCCGGGCAGCCGTCCCGGCCCGCGCCGGGACAGCCGCGGCGCGTGTTTGAGGTTCCCCGGGCAGCCGACCAGAATGGCAGGCATGCCAAGGGTGGCGCTGTCCCCCGGCGGCCGCGTCAGCACGGCGGTCCTGGCCCTGGTGCTGGCCGTGATCGCCGGGTGCAGTTCCGCTCCGGTGCCGCGCAAGCCGCCGGCACCGGGCCTGGTGTGCTCCACGAAGACCACCCCGGGCCGGCTCATGGCGGTCCCGCCGCCCCGGTCGCTGCTGCTGCCCGGTCATCCGTTCGCGGCACTGGCCCTGCCCGGCGGCCGGCTGGCGGTGGTGTCCATGACCGTGGCCGCCTTTCCCGGCGACCGCGGGGAACTGGCGGTGCTGGCGCTCCGCGGCGCTGCCGCCAGCCTGGTCCGCATGGTTCCGCTGCCGCGTACCGCCGGTGGCGCCGCCGGCCTGGCGCTCACCCCGGACGGGCGCTGGCTGCTCGTCGCGGCCCAGGCTGCCACGGCGGTGCTCAGCGTGGCCGCGCTGGAGCATGGCGGCGCGGATCCGGTCGCCGGGGTCCTCTCCGACGCCGGGGCAGGCCAGACCGAGGTCGCGGTGTCCGGCGACGGCCGGTACGCGTTCGTCACGGACGAGGCCTCGGGCGGGCTGAGCGTCTTCGATCTGGCCCTCGCCCGGCGGAAGGGCTACGCCGCCCCCGGGGTGGCCGTGGGCGTCGTGCCGCTGGCTCGCGGGCCCGTGGGCGTGGCCATCGCGCCCGGCGGGGCCCAGGTGTACGTCACCACGCTGGGCGGCTATGGGGACCTCGGCCAGCTGTGGGTGATCGGCGCCCGCCGGGCCGAGGACGGCGCCGGCCAGTCCGCCGTGCTCGGTCACGATGCGGCCGGCTGCCAGCCGGTGCGGGTCGCCGTGTCCCCGGACGGCAGCACGGTCTGGGTCACCGCGCTGCAGTCCAATGCGCTGCTGGGTTACTCCGCCGCGACGCTGGACCGCGGATCGCCGGCCGGGAAGGGACGCCGCCCGGCCGCGCTGCGCGCGGTGGTCCCGGTGGGCTCCGAGCCGGTCGGCCTGCTCCTGCTGGACGGCGGCCGCACCGCGCTGGTGGGCGACTCCAACCGCGGCCTGGTGCCGGGCACCGGCGGCGGGCCCGTGCAGCGCCTCAGCGTGGTGTCCACCGCCGCCGCGCTGGCTGGCCGGCCGGCCGTGACCGGATCGCTGCCCGCCGGGCAGTTCCCGCGCGACATCGGCTACGACGCCGCCACCGGCGAGGTGCTCGTGCCGGACTACATTTCCGAGAATGTCGAGATCACCCGCGCTCCCACGGCGCCCTGAGCCCGGCCGGGCCCGCGCCGTGCCGGGGCGATGTCACACATCCGCGGGCCAGGTCGTCCCGGGGATATGAGAATCGCGATAGCAGGCGGGACCGGGACGCTGGGCAGCCTGGTCGCCGCGGAACTGGCCCGGCGCGGCCACGAGGCCAGGGTGCTCAGCCGCAGCGCCCCCGAGTACCGCGTCGACCTGGCCACGGGCAGCGGCCTGGAGCGCGCGCTGGCCGGCTGTGACGTGGTGGTCGACGCGAGCAACTCCGCCAGGCACGCGGCGGACGTGCTGGTCGCCGGGACGCGGCGGCTGCTGGCCGCCGAGCAGGCCGCGGGCGTGCGCCATCATGTCTGTGTCTCCATCGTCGGCTGTGAAAAGGCCCCGATGGGCTACTACCGGGTGAAGGCGGAGCAGGAACGGGTGGCCGCCCAGGGACCGGTGCTGTGCAGCCTGGTCCGGGCGACGCAGTTCCACGAGCTTGTGCTGGCCGCGCTCACGACCGGCAGGCGCTGGGGCGTGCTGCCCGTGCCCCGGGCCCGGCTCCAGCCCATCGCGTGCGCCGAGGTCGCCAGCGTGGTGGCCGGCGTCGCCGAGGGCGCGCCGCGGCCGGGGCGGATCCAGGTCGCCGGGCCGGAGGTCGCCGACGCGAGGGACCTGGTGCGCACCTGGCGGTCGGTGACCGGGCGGCGGACGGTGCTGGTCCCGGTAGCACTGCCGGGCAGGCTCGGCCGGGCGCTGCGCACCGGGGCGCTCACCGACGAGCGGCCCGAGGTGCGCGGTTCGGTCACGTTCGCGGCCTGGCTGGCGGCGCGGCAGTGACCGGGCCCGGCGCTCCGGACGAGCTGACCCGTGCGTTCGAGGCACAGCGGCCGCGGCTGCTGCGGGTCGCCTACGCGAGCCTCGGCTCGGTATCCGAGGCGGAGGACTGTGTCCAGGAAGCATGGCTGCGGCTGCGCCGGATGCCGGACCCTGGCTCGATCAGGGACCTCGGTGCCTGGCTGACCACGGCGGTCAGCAGGCTGGCCTACGACGCGCTGGGCAGCGCCCGGGCGCGCCGGGAGCACTACGCCGGAGCTGGCCGGCCTGCCGGAGGCCAGCCCCGGCGCCTAGTGCGCGGGCTGCTTGCTGCCCAGGGTCAGCTCGGCGCCCCGTTCGGGCCAGAAGCACAGCAGCCCGGCGATGCCCGCGGCCGAGGGGATCGGGTCGCATAGCTCCACACGAGGTCCTCGTGGACCTGGCCGCCGGCCTCGACCGACCAGTACGTGGCCGCGCCCTTGAAGGGGCAGGTGCTCGTGGTGCTGGTGGGCCGCAGCAGGTCGGTGCGCACGTCCTGCGCGGGCAGGTAGTAACGGTCCGGCAGGCCGGTCTCGGCGAGCACGACGGCCCGGTCGGAGGAGGCCAGTTTCTCGCCGCCGAGGAAGACCTCGACGTGCCGGTCGGTGGGGGTGATCGTGATCTGATGCCCTGAAGCCATGTCCGTGGCAACCGCGCCGCGGCCGGGTTGATTCCGCTCAGGCGACAACCTGGACGGCGGAGGAGCCGTCGGGCAGGTGGCGCACCTCCAGCCGCTCCGGCACCCGTTCCTTCAGCTCGGTCACGTGGCTGACGATGCCGATCACCCGGCCCCGGTCCCGCAGGTCGTCGATGACACCCATCACCTGGTCGAGGGTGCCGGAGTCGAGCGAGCCGAACCCCTCGTCGATGAACAGGGTGTCCAGGTCCACTCCCCCGGCCTCGCGCCCGGACGATGTCCGCCAGGCCCAGCGCCAGGGCCAGGGAGGTGTAGAACGTCTCCCCGCCGGACAGCGACGCGGGGCTGCGCTCCTCGCCGGTGTGCCGGTCGATCACGGCCAGCGTCAGCCCGGACCGGTCGCGCCTGGTCCTGCCCTCGTCGGTGCGCCGCAGCTCGTACCGTCCCGAGGACATCGCCGACAGCCGCACGTTGGCCGCGGCGACCACCTGGCCGAACCAGTGCCGCAGCACGTAGGTGGTCAGCGCGACCCGCCGCTGGCCGTCGGTCCCGCTGGCCAGCCCGGCCAGGTGGATGACCGCCTCGGTCTCCTCCGCCACCCGGTCGTAGCTCCTCCTCGACGCCCGCACCTCCGGCTGCGCTGGGCGAACCGCTCGGCCTTCACGGCCGCGGCCTGGCTGCGCCGCCGCGCATCCCGCTCGGCTTGCCTGCGCGCGGGCCAGGTCCGCCGCTGTCGCCTCCGCGCGGGCCGCGGCCTCCGCCGCACGCGCCAGGGTCGAGACCAGCCAGGTCCGGTCGCCTGCACCGCGGCGGTCGAGCGCGGCCAGCGTCTCGTCCCAGGCGCTTACCTGGTCGGCGAGGGCGGCCTGCTCCGGTGGCGCGAGCGCCGCCGCTGCCGCCTCCTCCGGCGTGGCGAAACCACGGGCCAGGGCTTCGCCGTCGGCCCGCTCCCGCGCCCTGGCCTCATCCGCGAGGCATGCCGCGAGTGCGTCCAGGGCCTCGGCCCAGCGCACGGTCCGCCTCGGCCGACCGCCGCAGCGCTGCCTGCCGCGCGGCCACCGACGGATGCCCCTGCGCCGCCTCGCTCAGTTCGGCGCGGAGCCGGTCCAGCGCGGCACGGGCCTGCCCGGCCTGCTCCTTGGCGACCGCTGCCGCCGGGGCGGCCGCGCGCAACTCCACCGCCACCTCCTCGGCCTCGGCCCGCACGTCCGCGAGTTCGGCTTCCAGCCGGGCGGCCTCCTCCCGCGCGGCCTGCGCCGCCGCGGCCTGCGCCGGCCAGCCGGGCGGTCTCGGCGGCCAGGCTGGCCACGTCGTGCCCGTCCGCCAGCGCCTCCTCCGCCGCGGCCGCCATGGCTAGTTCGGCGTGCTCCTCCTCGGCCTGCCTGCGCTCGGCCTCCGCTGCCTCGCGGCGCCCGGCGGCCTGCCCGACCTCGTCGGCGGAGACCACCGGCTCGCACGCCGCGGCCGGCTCGGGATGCGCGGCCGAGCCGCACACCGGGCACTTCCCGCCCTCGGCGAGCCGGGCCGCCAGTTCGGCCGCCATGCCGGTCAGCCGGGCCTCCATCAGCCGCTGATGCTCGTCCACCGCACGCTGGTGGGCCGCAACCGCGGCGAGGGCCGCGGCGGCACGCTCGGCCAGCAGCGGGGCCAGCGCGGCGAGCCGCTCGGCCGCCTCGCGCTGCCGGTCCACCACGGCCAGCCGCTGCTGGGCCGCCTCCAGCCCGGCTCCGGCGACCCGCGCCTCGCTGAGCCGGGTTTCCAGCGTGGTGATCCGTCCCGGTAGGTCCAGCCTGGCCTGTTCCAGGGCGGCGACCTGCTCCTCGGCCGCGGCCGCCGCCTCGTCCAGCCTGCCGCGCCCGGCCTCGGCGGCGGGCAGGCCCCGCTCGGCGTCCACGGCCCGCTGCAGCGCGGCGGCATCGGCCTCGGCGGCCGCGGCACGGGCCGCCGCCTCCGGCCCGCCCCGCCCGGCGAGCGCGTCCTCGCCCGGCTCCGGGATCAGGCCGGCCAGCTCACCGGTGGCGGCCCGGGTGACGGCAGCGGCCTCGGCAAGCGCATCGAGCAGCGGCCGGACCGGCTCGGCGTGCCTGGCCGCGGCCAGCAGGCCGGCCCGCCGGTCATGCTCGGGCCGGGTGCCCTCGTGCGCCCGCAGTTCCGCGAGCGCACCGGTCAGCCTGGCCATCAGGTCCGCCTGCCGCCGCGCCTCCTCGTCCTGTGCCGTCGCCCCGGCCACCGCGGCGATGGCGGCCTCCAGTTCCGCCCCGGTGACCGCCACGGCCTGCGCCAGGCTCTCCTGGAGGTCCTTCAGCCAGGTGTGCCGGTCGGCGCGGGAGTCCTCAAGCAGTTCCGTCCCGCGCCACGGCGTCCAGCCCGGCCGCCTCGGCCGCCGCCGACACGGCCAGCTCGATCGCCCGTCCGGCGCGCTCCCTGGCCCGGGTCGCCCCGGTCCGCCGCGCGGCCAGCTCGGCGGTGATCCGGTCGTACAGGCTGGTACCGAACAGCCTGGTGAGCAGCTTGCGCCTGTCGTCGTCGGCGCTGCGCAGGAACCGGGCGAACTCGCCCTGTGGCAGCAGCATGACCTGGGTGAACTGCACCCGGGTGAGGCCCACCAGTTCCGCGATCAGCTCACCGGCCTCGGCCTTGTTCGCGGACATGCTGGCCCAGGCCGCGCCGTCACGCCGCTGGAGGTGCACCCGGCTCGCCGCCACGGTGAACCCGTCGCCGCGCTTCTTGGGCCGCTGGTACTCCGGGCTCCGGGTCACCTTGTACCGGACGCCGCGCAGCGACCACTCCAGCTCCACCTCGGTTTCCGCGTCCGGGGCGGCGAAGTGCGAGCGGAGCCTGTCGTCGGCGGCGTCCGCACCGGCCAGGCCGCCGTACAGGGCGAACGTGACGGCGTCGAGGATGGTGCTCTTGCCGGCCCCGGTCGGGCCCTCCAGCAGGAACAGCCCGCCGTGCGCCAGCCGGTCGAAGTCGACCAGCTGCTCGGCGGCGAAGGGGCCGAACGCCGTCAGGCGCAGCCGGTGCAGCCGCATCAGGCACCGCCCGTCCTGGCGGCGCCCACCTCGCGGCCGGGGCCGTCGTCGGTGCACTGCGCGGCCTCCACCACCTCGCGCAGCACCGCGCGCCTGGCCGCGTCCGGCGGGGCACCGGCCACGTAGTCCACGAACGACTCGCAGATCTCGACCGGGTCCGTCGCCTTGGCCAGCCGGGCCAGGTCGGCGTCCACGCCGGTCAGCCCGCCCTCGGGGGCGAATTCGAGCGCGATCGTGTGCGGCCATTTCTCGCGCAGCCGCTCCATCGGCGCTACCGGCCGCTCCTGGTCGGTGAGCACCGCCTTCACCCAGGCCCCGGCCAGGCCGGCGAGATCCCCGTCAGCCCGGGCGAGCAGGTCGGCCAGGCGCCCGTGCACCTCGCGCAGCGGCCGCGGCACCGGGGCGGGCAGCAGTTCGGCGGTCACGTTCCCGGCTCCGTCGATCTCGGCGAGCGTCACCGACTTGGCCTGGCGCTCGGAGAACGAGAAGGCCAGCGGCGAGCCGCAGTACCTTGCCGTGGTGCCGCTGCCCGGCACCGGGACCTGCTGCGGGCTGTGCAGATGGCCGAGGGCCAGGTAGCTGCAGCCGGCCAGGGCCGCGGCCGGCGCGTCACCGATCCCGCCGACCCTGATGTCCCGTTCGGATTCGCAGTCCTGCGCACCGGTGACGAAGGCGTGCGCGAGGACGACGGTGCGCGGCAGCCCGCGGGCGCTGGCGTCGGCGCTGATGCGGGCCGACGCCGCGGCGAGGACCGAGGCGTGCGAGCGCGCTGCGCCAAGCTCGTCCATGACCGCGTCGGGCAGCAGGTAGGGGATGCCGTAGATGCCGACATTCCCGTGTGCGTCGGCGAGGATGACCGGGCGGCCGATGTCGGCGACCCTGGTACGCAGGTGAATGCCGGCCGCCTCGCTGAGCGAGGACCCGAACCCGAGGCGCACGGGCGAGTCGTGGTTGCCGCTGGTGAGGATGACCGGGATGCCCGCACGGGCGAACGCGGCGAGCGTCTGGTCGAGCAGCTCCACGGCGTCCAGCGGCGGCACGGCCCGGTCGTAGACGTCACCGGCTACTAACACGGCGCCTGCCTGCCGGGCGACCGCCTGCTCGAGCAGCCAGCGCAGGAACACCGCCTGGTGGTCCAGCAGGCTCACGCCGTGCAGGGTCCGCCCCAGATGCCAGTCGGACGTGTGGATCAGCCGCATCGTGGCCCCGTTCGCCGTGACTGCCCCGCCCGGCCCGGCCGGCCGGACGCTGCTCATGATGGCGCAGCGGTACGACATCCGGCGCGCGACAGGCCGGGGCCATCCCAGGCCGCCGCAAAAGGCGGGAAACCTCTCAGCGCCCGCCGGTGCCGGCGCGTGCGGCGGCCGCCCCGGTCATGGCCGTGCCGGGCACCGCGCCGGCGCCGTGAGCCAGCCGCATGGGCAGCCCCTCGGACTCGCGAATGACCTCGAAGGCCTCGGCGTAGCCGCTGTCCCCGAACCGGGACCAGTACCTGGCCGTGGACCGGATCAGGTCCTCGTCGAGGTAGCCGCGGACCGGCGTCTGCGAGGCGAAGGCGCCGATGGCCGCGAGCTTGCGGTCGATGTCGGCGTCGATCGCCACGAACCGGCTCGGCCGGAAGTCCACGGTGGCCGACGGGGACTGGAAACAATAGACCCGGCCCGCCGCGGCCGCGGCCATCACGGCCCGGTGCGCGTTGCGGTGATCGGAGTGCACGTCGTGCAGGGAATGCGTGTAGACGACCGTCGGGCGGACCTGCGCCACCACCCGGGCCACCGCGGCGATGGTGTCCTCCCCCTCGCCGATGTGCGCGTCTTCCAGTTCGTCCAGGTACAGGTCGGCACCGATGATCTCGGCGGCCCGCCGGGACTCCGGCGCCCGGTCCGCCTGGCTGGCGCCCCGCGCGCGGTGGCTGAGGGTGAGGATCGCCACCGCGTCCCCGAGCCGCTTGTGGACCAGCAGCGTGCCACCGGCGCCGATCTCGACATCGTCGGGATGTGCCCCGACGGCGAGCACCGTGTCGCGGGCCGCGTGCCGGTTGGCCCGGCCCTTGTTCACCAGCGCGGTGGCGGTCGTGATCAGCTCGTCGGGGTGGACCGGCTTCTCCAGGAACTCGTCCGCGTCGCTGCGGATGGCCTGGACCGCGTAGTCGACCGAGGCATGGCCGGTGATCACCGCCACCGGGAGGTCCGGGGAGATCTCGCGCAGCGCCCGCAGCAGGTCCAGGCCGCTCATGCCCGGCATCTCCACGTCGGTGATGACCAGGTCCCACGCCTGCGACCCGGCCATGTCGAGCGCCGCCTGTGAGTCGGGAGCGTGGCATACCTCGAACCCGCCGCGCTTGCCCAGCACATGGGCCATGAACCGGGCGGTGACCAGGTCGTCGTCGACGACCAAGATCCGGCCCATCGTCCTGGAACCGCTGCTCATCCCGCTACCAGCCCCCCAGGCTCCCGGCGCGCGATCTGGCCCCGGCCCAGCGGGCAGGTGACCGGCCGCCGGGCACGCTAAGCGTCAATTAGTGGCGACATAATTACAACGAGTAATCATACTCGTGAAACCACCCGGGGCGGCCGCGAGTCAGGGGGTGACCAGCACCTTCCCGAGCGGGCCCGCCTCGGCTGCCGCATGGGCGGCGACGATGTCGGACAGGCCGAACCGGTGCACCGGCAGCTCGGTCAGCGCGCCCTCGGCGAGCGCGGCGGTGATGTCCGCCGCGGCCTGCCGCAGCGCGGCGCGGGGCACGCCGTACAGCAGGATGAAACGGAGCAGCACGTTCGCGGTCATGCAGGCCCGGACCGGCAGCACCGGATCGGCGGGTTCGGCGGCATAGGTGACGATCATCGAACCGGGCTTGGCCACCGCGAGGTCCAGGGCCAGGTTCGCGCCGAGCGCGACCTCGATCACCCGGTCGGACTGGCCGGCCGCCGCGCGGATCTGGTCCGGCGGCATCGGCGTCCCGGTAGTTGACGACGTGCGCGGCGCCGGCCTTGCGGGCCAGCTCCGCCTTTTCCGGCCCGCTGGCCGTGGCGACCACCCGGGCCCCGGCCCGGACCGCCAGCTCGATCGCGAAGTGGCCGACGGCGCCCGCGCCGCCCGCGACGAGCACCGTCTTCCCGCTGACCGGGCCGTCGGCGAACACACACCAGTGCGCGGTCATGGCCGGGCACGCCGAGGCTGGCGCCGAGTTCCAGCGATGCGCCGTCGGGCAGCGGGACCGCCTGGTCTTCCGGCACCACGGTCCACTCCGCCGCGGTCCCCCACCGCCGCCCGCCGCCGCGAGCCACAGCCAGACCCGCTGGCCCGCCCGGGCCGGATCCACGCCGTCGCCGACCGCCTCGATCACCCCGGCGCCGTCGTGGTGCGGGATCTGGAAGCCGTCGATGGGCCGCGGTGTCGAGCCGCTCCGGCTCTTCCAGTCGGTGGGGTTGACCCCGGACAGGGCCACCTTGACCAGGACCTCCCCAGGGCCCGGGGCCGGGCGGTCCATCTCGCGGACCTCCAGGACCTCTGCTGCCGGGCCATAGCGGTCGTAACTGGCGGCTCTCACGGTCGTCCTCCCGTCGGTGCGCCGGTGTTACCACGATCCTAGAGACGCCGCGGGCGGCCACGGGAAGTTCCCGCGGCCGCCCGGCGTCGCTGTGGCCCGGTGCGCGTCAGGGCTGGAGCACTGCCTCGATCTCCAGGTGGATGGTGATCTTGTCGCTCACCACCGCGCCGCCGGTCTCCATGACCGCGGTGAAGTTGACGCCGAAGTCGCGCCGGTTGATCTCGGCGGTGGCGCTGAAGCCTGCCCGGGTGCCGCCGTAGGGGTCCGGGCCGAAGCCGTTCAGCTCCAGGGTCAGCGGCACGTCCTTGGTCACGCCCTTGAGCGTCAGCTTCCCGTCGACGATGAAGCCGTCGCGGTGCTGGCGCACGCCGGTGGACCGGTAGGTCATCGTCGGGTAGTTCTCGACCTCGAAGAAGTCCGCGGACCTGATGTGCGCGTCGCGCTGCTCGTTGCCCGTGTCGATCGAGGACAGGTCGATCTCGGCGGTCACCGAGGAGTCGAGCGGGTTCTCGCCGGTCACGATCTGGCCGGAGAAGGTGCGGAACCTGCCGCGCACCTTGCTGACCATCATGTGGCGGGCGGCGAAGCCCACCTCGGTGTGGACCGGGTCGATCGACCAGGTGCCGGCGACGTAGCCGGGAATGGCGGTCAGGGTGCCGGTGTCAGTGGCGGTCATGGCGTCCTCCTGCTTCCCAGGATGATTGAGTTTCAACGATTGAATGTTCTACAGCTATCACGCCCTCTGTAACATTGTCAAGCGCTCAACTATTTCTCGTGTACACTGGCGCCATGGGGGACACACGGTGGCTCTCGCCGGCGGAACAGGACGCCTGGCGTTCCTTCATGGCCGGCTGCCGGGCGCTGTTCACCACCGTGGACGCCCAGCTTCAGCGGGACGCCGGGATGCCGCTGGCCTACTACGAGATCCTGGTGCGGTTGTCCGAGGCACCCGGCCGTGCGCTGCGGATGAGCCAGCTCGCCGAGGCGGCCTCGGCGAGCAAGAGCCGCGCCTCACACGCGGTGGCCAGGCTGGAGGAGCGCGGCTGGATCCGGCGGGTGGACTGCCCCACCGACCGGCGCGGCCAGGTAGCCGAGCTGACCGACGAGGGTTACGCGGTCCTGGCCGGCACCGCCCCCGGCCATGTCGCGCAGGTCCGCCAGTCACTGTTCGACGGGCTGACCCCGGAGCAGGTGGCGCAACTCCAGGCGATCGGCGAGGTGATGGCCGCGGCGTGCGGCGGCCGCCCGGTCCCGGGGTTCCCGCCCGGCTGCCCCGGCACCGAGGACCCCGCCGAACCCGGCCCCGAGGAAGCACTAGCCGACTAACCGCCGCAAATCGCTCCCTAGCCAGCACGGCCAAGGCCCCGTGACGAAGGAACGGAGCCTTGAGCCATGCGGGGGGTTCCGGGGGGTCGCCCCCCCGGGCTAACGCTGCATCAGGTCCGCGATCGCGGCCGGGCCAGGCCCCGGCTCGTGGCGCAGGCCGTCCAGCGCGCCGGCCCGGTCCTCGGCGTCCCGGTTCTGGCTCAGCTTCTCCTTGGCCTCCACCGTCGTGATCGCCATTTCGACCCCGACGATCGCCCGCAACTGCCCGTCGATGAAGTCCGGTGGCGCGTCGCTGACCTGCCACGGCGCGGGCCGCCCGGCCTCGTGCCTGGCGGTCAGCCGGCCGACCACCTCGCGCAGCCACCCGGCGTCCCGGTGGATGGTGACCGGCCCGGTGAAGTGCACGCTGACGTAGTTCCAGGTGGGCACGACCTTGCCGTGCCTGGCCGTGCTGGGGTACCAGCCCGGCGACACGTAAGCCTGCGGCCCGTGCACGATGGCCAGCGCGACGGTGTCCGGCGCCACGGACCGCCACTGCGGGTTCTGCAGCGCCAGGTGGCCGAGCAGCCGCCCGGGCCCGGCGTCCCCGCAGCGGTCCCAGATGACCGGGATCAGGCTGGCGACGGGCTTGGTCCCGTCGAAGGTGACCAGGTCGGCCGCGCCGACGCCGTCGACGAAGGCCTCGACCGCGGCACGGTCCCTGGCGGCGAAATGCTTGGGCAGGTACACATCTGCGAGCTTACGGGCAGCGCACCGCCGGCCGCCGCTGCGCGCGCCCCGGCCCAGCGGTTTTGACCTGCCCTGAAACATCTTCTAGCGTGACGAGCAATGAGCAGTGCGGAACTGGCAGTACGAGCGGAGGCCGAGGACTACGCGGCCTGGTTCCGGGCGCTGGCCGACGGCACCCGGGTCAAGATCGTGTCCTTGCTCGCGCGGCACGGCCGGCCGATGAAGGTGGCCGAGATCGTCGCGGCCGTGCAGGTGGGCCAGTCCACCGTCTCCCAGCACCTCAAGGTGCTCGCCGCGGTCCGGTTCGTGCTGGCCGAGCGCCGCGGCACCGCCAGGTACTACCGCATCAACGCGGCCTGCGTGAACAGCTTCCCGACCGCCGCCGCCCTGGTGGGCGGGCTCGCGGCGCCGCTGCCGGCCCAGCCCGGGCAGGAACTGCTCCCGCTGCTCCCGTTCGCCGAGCCGGTGGAGCTCCCCGGCCTGGCCGGAACGGCGATCCGGCCCATGCGCAAGGCCGACGCCGGGCCGGTGCTGGCCGTGTACCAGGCCGGCCTCGACGCGGGCGACGCCACCTTCGAGACCACCGTCCCGTCCTGGGCCGCCTTCGACGCGGCCAGGCTGCCCGGGCACCGGCACGTGGCGACCGCAGACGGCACCGGCGAGGTGCTCGGCTGGGCCGCCGTCAGCCCGGTGTCCAGCCGCGGTGTCTACGCCGGGGTGGTGGAGCACTCGGTGTACGTGGCACCGGAGGCGCGCGGCCGGGGCGTCGGCGCCGCCCTGCTCCAGGCCCTCATCGACTCCACCGAGGCCGCCGGGATCTGGACCATCCAGTCGGGCATCTTCCCGGAGAACACCGCCAGCCTCCGGCTGCACGAGCGGAAGGGCTTCCGGGTCGTCGGCATCCGCGAGCGGATCGGCTGCCACCACGGCCGGTGGCGCGACGTCGTCCTGGTCGAGCGGCGCAGCACCAGCGCCGGAAGCTGAGTCACAGCCCGGCGAGGGCCTGCTCGAAATCCGCCCACAGGTCGTCGGGGTGCTCCAGCCCGACCGATACCCGGACGCTGCCCTCCTCGATACCCGCCGCGCGCAGGCTGGCCGCGTCCAGCTGGCGGTGCGAGGTGGAGGCCGGATGCAGCACCAGTGTCTCCGCACCGCCCAGCGAGGCCGCCAGCGCGGCCAGCCGGATGCGGCTGACGAAGGCCAGGCCGGCATCCCGCCCCCCGGCCAGGTCGAAGGCAACCATGCCGCCGAAACCGTCCAGGATGCGCCGCGCCGTGCGGTGATCGGGGTGGTCCGGCAGGCCGGGCCAGTGCACCCGCGTCACAGCGGGGCAGGCCGCGAGCCTTTCGGCCAGGTGCGCGGCGCTGGCGCAGTGCCGTTCCATCCGCAGTGACAGCGTCTTGAGCCCGCGCAGCGTCAGCCACGCGGCGAACGGGTCGGCGGCGACCCCGAGGTCCACGGTGTGCTTCCACAGCGGCCGGTGCTCCTGTTCCCGGGCGGAGATCACCAGGCCCAGGGTGAGGTCGTCATGGCCGCCGAGGTACTTCGTGGCCGAGTGGACCACGATGTCCGCGCCGTGCTCGATCGGCCGGCACAGCACGGGCGTGGCGAACGTGTTGTCCACCACACAGGTCAGGCCTGCCTGGTGCCCGGCGGCGATGAGCGCGGGCAGGTCACCGACCGCGATCGTGGGGTTCGCGATGGTCTCCAGGAACAGCAGCCTGGACCGGTCCGACGCCGCCGCCGTGACCTCGGCGGGGTCCCGGCCGGACACGTAGCTGACGTCGATGCCGTAGCGGGCGGCCAGCGCGGTGAAGACCGCGAACGTGCCGCCGTACAGGCACTGCTGCGCGATCACATGGTCACCGGGACGGAGCAGGCCGAGCAGCACGGCGTTGATGGCGCCCATGCCCGAACTGACCGCCAGGGCCGCCGCACCGCCCTCAAGATCGGCGGCCACGGCCTCCAGCGCACTGGTGGTCGGGTTGGCATACCGGCTGTAGGCGAACCCGGCACCCGGATCGTCCAGCGCCCTGGCGCAGGCGGCCGCGTCGTCGAAGGCGAACACGGAGGTCTGGTAGATCGGGGTGCTGACCGGGCGGGACCCGTTCAGCTCGGCGGCGGGGGCGTGGATCGCCCGGGTCTCCAGATGCATCGTCATGACGGAGACTCTGCCGTATCCGGCCGGACAGCCAGGCCGGCGGGGCCGGGCGTTGCTAGAGTAACGCCGGTCAGATTGCATGGATTGGGGATGCTATGCGAGCGATAGGGCTCGCGTCACCGGGCACATGCCACCACGGCGGGGGCCATGACCGATCCGGCTGAGGGCAGGCCGCCCGGCCCTGGGCGCCACGGCCGGGCTGCGCCCGCGGGCGGCAGGCTGCGCTCGGCCCTGGTCCGCTACCGGTGGTACGCGGTGGCCCTGGCCGGAGCCGGTGCCGCCGCACTGGCCGCCGGGGCATTCCTGCTGGTGAACGGGCCGGACGGGCGCCTGGTGGCCAGCGACTGCGGCCTGGTCAGCTGCTCCGCCGTGCGGGCCGGCGGCACCAGCGCCAGCGCCGCGCCACAGGGCAGCCCGCGCGGCAAGGTCCCGGCGCGGTCTGGCCCGGTGCACCACCGGGCCCGCACCGTGGCCACCCCGTCGCCGTCTGGATCGCCGTCCGCCGCGCCATCCCCGTCGCGCTCACCGTCGCGGCCGGCGCCGTCCCCCACGCCCACGCCGTCCGCCACCCCCACGCCCCCCACGGTGAGCGCCACGGTCACCTACACGCTGGACCAGCGCTGGCCCGGCGGTTTCCAGGGCCATTTCACCATCGTCAACACCGGCACCGCGCCGCTGACCGGCTGGGCCCTGACGGCCACCCTGCCCGGCGATCAGATCGACTCGGTGTGGAGCGCCAGCTACACCGTCAGCGGAAGCCAGCTGACGCTGACCGCGCCGTCCAGCCAGCCGGCCATCGCGCCCGGCGCCAGCCAGTCCGCCTACTTCACCGCGAGCGGCAGCACCGCCAAGCCAACCGGCTGCGTCTTCAACAGCCAGACCTGCAGCGGCTGAGCCGGGCGCCCCGCGGCAACCCGGCCAGTGCGGCCGCCCGGCCTCCCTGAGTGCGGCCCGGTCCCCCTGAACGCCGCCCGGTATCCCCGGTGGAGATATAGCGATTTTTACCTTCTTTACCACCAGTCCCAGCCCTCACCTTGGTACGTTTGCTGGTCGGGCGTAACCGTCCGACGGGGAGGGACATGCGCACGGGGTTCTGGGACGCGCCGTGCCCGGCCTGGCCGGGGCCCGCGCGATGAGCAACGAAGACGAGCCGGCGGCGGCCGGCAGCGCTGCGGGTGCCGCGCTCCCGGCCGCGGGCGCCGGCAGCGAAGCAGCCAGCACTGAGGCGAGTGCCGCACCGGAGGAATCTGGATCCGGCGGCACCGCGGCCTCAGCGGCCGCCGGCGGCGAAGTTGCGCCAGGCACCGGGAAGCAGCCGTGGTGGCGGCCCCGGCCGTTCTCCCGGCCGCTGTGGTATCCGGTCGCAGGCGCCGCCGCGGTCGTTGCCCTGCTGGCCGGCGGCGCGATGACGCTGCTCACGATTTCCCACGGTCCACCGGCCCGCCCACTGGCCGCCGACTGCGGCCTGGTCACCTGCGGCGCCAGCCTGCCGCCCGTGATCACCGGCCCGTCCGGGCCGGCTACCGCGGTGCGGAGCACGGCCCCCGCGCCGCGGCACCACCGCACCGCGCACCGGCAGGTGCTGGCACCGACGGTGCACAGCCTGGCAGGCCCGCCAGCCGCGCCGGGCCGGCCGCCGCGCCGCAGGCACCTGCGCCACCCGCACGGGGGCCAGCCTGCCCCGGCTGCGGTCACGGTGAGCTACACGGTGGACGGCGCCGATCCCTGGCACCAGGACTTCCACGCCCATCTCACGATCATCAACCACGGCGCCGGGCCGGTGGCCGGCTGGAACGCCCAGGTGACGCTGCCTGGCGACCAGGTCGACTGGGTGGGCTACCCCGGCGCCTGGGACCCGTTCGCGAACTGGCAGTTCAACGGGGGCACGCTGGCGCTGAACGCGGTATCGGGCGGCGAGACGATCCCGCCGGGCGGCACCGAGATCGTGCCGATCACCGTGCAGGGCAGCAACACCACGCCGGGTGGCTGCGAGTTCAACGGAGCCGCCTGCCAGCCCTAGCCGGGCTCACCGGGCACGACGCACACGCGGCCGGTCGTCTTGGCCTCGCTGAGCGCTGTGTCGGCCGCGCCGATCAGTTCCGCCAGCGCCCGCCGGGACCGGTCCAGGATCGCGATCCCGATCGAGACCGTCAGCCGGAACACGAAACCCGCGTGGTTCCCGTCTTCGATGGCGATCGGCTCCCCGGCGATGTGATCGCGCAGCCGTTCCGCGAGCCGGCGGGCCTCGGTCTCCCCGGTCTGCGGGAGCAGGATCGCGAACTGCTCCCCGCCGAAGCGGCCCACCAGCCCGGATCCCTGGAGGTTCTGGGTCACCGTGCGGGCGATGCCCTGCAGCACCTGGTCCCCCGCCGCCAGCCCGGCCGTCTCGTTCACGCTGCTGAAGTGGTCGATGTCCACCATGACCAGGGCAAGAGGCGCGTCGCTGCGCAGCGCCCGGTAGAACTCGGCGGCGGCCTCGCGCTGCCATGTGCCGGCGTTCAGCAGGCCGGTCTTGGCATCGATCCTGGCCTGGGCGAGCAACTGTGCCTGCATGAGGTAGCGCCGGCACAGCACCACCGTCGGCAGGGCCAGCGCCATGAGCACCGGGTTGATGGCCACCACCAGGGCCAGTGCCACGCCCAGGCTCAGTTCCAGCAGGTCCGCGGTCAGCGACTCGCGGCTGCCGACCAGGTCCCGGATCCGGGCATCGCGATCGGAAAGCCGGATCGCCACCAGGATGAAGCCGTAGTTGACCACCGCCGCCGCGATGCCGCAGGCCGCCACGGCCAGCACCCAGTACAGCGCATGGCGGCCGGTCCCCGGGGACGCGCCGATCACCGAGGCCGGCAGGGAATGGAAGGCCAGCGACGCGAGGCCGTAGGCCAGGCCGATCGCGGCGTGACTGAAGACGCGGCGGTAGATGAGCATCCGCCGGGTGCGGCACAGTTTGTGCACCAAGAGCGGAATCGGCGCCGCGAGGGCGTACCAGGGTGGCAGGGTGATGGCGATGGCGAGGTACCAGACGCACTGCAGGTCCCGGGCCAGGGTGCCCTGGGGCTCGCGGACCGAGCGGTTCGCCTCCGTCACGGCGATGCCGCAGGCGAGCAGCGCCGCAAAAACAAGTGCATGCCGGAGCTGCCACGAGGTAGTAGTCGCGGTGAAAACCAGCACCCCGGCGTAAACCACGGGCACGGCGAGGACGTAACCGCGCAGCGGGCCCCGCAGGTCCCATACCTGCCAGGAGCGGAGGGAGTCGAGAGGGTTGCCAGCGACCTGGGCGGCGCGGGCCCGCAGGCGGATGTAGATCATGAAAACTCTCGGAAAGTGCTATGCGGGACAAGAGTTACTGATGGTTAACTATCGGTGCTGGGCTAACTCCGAATGGTGACAGACGGGGATTTCTGCTGTCAAGGCGGGCATCGTCTCGCTCGTTACGCATTGGCCCGGCACGACCGAATCGGAAGGGAGGCCTGCCATGCGCGCCGAATGGACCTAGCCTCCTCATGAGCGGCCGGCCAACGGGGCGGCGCGGGTGGCCCAGCGGGCCGCCAGCGCGATGGCCAGGACCGTGCCGATGCAGCCGCTCAGCGCGATCACGGCGGCGGGGCCGAGCAGGCCGGCCAGGGCACCCACGATGAGGAACCAGAGGCCCTGGAACACCTGCATGCCGCCGTTGGCCAGGCCGAAGGCCTGACCGCGGCGCTCGGCGGGCACCGCCGCGACGAAGGCCGCGTTTGCGGCGATCTGGTAGCCGGCGAACAGCCCGGCGACCATGAAGATGACCAGTGCGGCGCCGAACCCCGGCCGCGCCCAGCACAGCATGAGCACAGCACAGGAGCCCACCGCCATGCCGCCCATCCAGTGCTGCCGCCGGTCCGGGCTGACCAGGCGCCCCAGCACGAACGTGCCCACCGCGGTGCCCAGGGGCAGCGCGGCGAACATCAGTCCGGTGCCGACGGCCAGTGGCAGCCCGCGGAAGCTGGCCGCGTAGGGCACGGCGAGGGCCATCGGCGCGATATAGAACGTGACCAGCCACCCGAACAGCACCAGCGTGCGCAGCGTGGCGTCGCCGAACACCAGGCGCACCCCGGCGGCCATGTCCGCCCAGTGGGACGGCTTCGCCGCGCCGCGCCCGGCCGCGGCCGGGCGGCGGCGCACCCACAGCGCCAGCAGTAACGCGGAGGCCGCGAAGGTGGCGGCATCGGTGCCCAGCGCACCCCGGGTGCCGAGCGCCGCCACCGTCACCCCGCCGAGCGCGAAGCCCAGTACCGTGCCCGCCTGGAAGGTGAGCTGGGTCACCGTGGTGCCCAGCACGTACCGCTCCCCGGCCAGGATGTCCGCCACCAGCGCCGACCGGGCGGACTTGAACGGCGAGTCCAGCAGCGTGACCAGGAACAGCAGCGCGACCATCGCCCAGAGCGCGGCGGCCGAGTCCGCCAGGCTGGCGGCGACCATCGCGACGACCAGGACCAGCCGCGCCAGGTCACAGGCGATCATGACCTCGCGCCGTGGCAGCCGGTCCGCGAGCCCGGACAGCCCGATCCCGCCCACAAGCCAGGGCAGCAGGGTCATGGCGTAGGTCAGCGCGGTGAGGAACGCCGACCTGGTGCGGTCGTAGACCAGCACCGTCATGGCAACCCGGGCAAGCTGATCGCCCGCCACCGACAGCAGCATCGCCAGCCAGAGAGCGCGGAACTCCCCCACCGCGAAGACCTCGGTGAACGTCGCCCGGGCGGCCGGCGCCTGAGATCCAGGCGCCCGGCCGCCCGCGGCCCGCGAGGACGGCACACCGGCCTGGGCGGCTGTCACGGCGGCCTGGGTGCTCCGGACCGCGGCCGCGTCCGCCGCGCGATTCCCCACACCGCCGCCCTTCCGTGTGCCTTGCCGTGCGTTCGTCCCATTCTTGGCATGGCGCCCGCCGAACTCAACAAAAAGTGTTCAAAGCATCACTCAACGGCAACATGTTCCCTGCCCGGGCGACACCCAACGGTGGGT
>CAVRXW010000010.1:0-16771 GCA_963725125.1 uncultured Actinomycetes bacterium | reverse complement strand
TCGGCCAGGGCTCGGGCGTCATCTTCACCCCGGACGGGTACGCCATCACCAACAGCCACGTCGTCGGCGACCGGCAGCCGTCTGCGCGCCAGCCTCGGCGACGGCGACGACCATGAGGCGACGCTGGTCGGCAACGACCCGGCCACCGACCTCGCGGTCTTGCGGCTCTCCGGCGGCGGCCTGCCGCACGCCGAGCTTGGCGTGTCCGCCTCGCTGCGCGTCGGCCAGCTGGTGGCCGCGATCGGCAACCCGCTCGGCTTCACCTGCACCGTCACCGCCGGCATCGTCAGTGCGCTCGGCCGCACGCTGCGCACACGATCCGGCGGCCTGATCGACAGCGTGATCCAGACCGACGCGCCGCTCAATCCGGGCAACTCCGGCGGTCCGCTGGTCGACCGGCGTCGGGCCTCGTGGTCGGCATCAACACCGCGATGATCGCGCCGGCGCAGGGCATCTGCTTCGCCATCGGCATCGACACCGCGGTCTGGGTGGCGACCAGGCTGATGCGGGAAGGTCGCATCCGCCGCTCGCGGCTGGGCGTTTCGGTGCAGACGGTGCCGATCAGCACGCGCGTGCGCCGCTTCCACGGCTCTGACGCAGCCGACCGGTGCGATGGTGTCCGACCTGGCCGCCGACGGTCCGGCGCGCAAGGCCGGGCTCGAGGTCGGCGATGTCATCGTGGCGTTCGATGGCACCTCGGTTTCCGGCGCCGATGACCTGCATCGCGCGCTGACGGCGGAGCGGGCAGGGGTCGCTTTGAACCTGCAGATCCTGCGCCGGGCCGACGTGGCGACCGCTGACTGTGGTGCCGCAGGAGATGTGATTGCGTTCGACAGACTGGCGCGGCGTCCGTTCGCGGACCGGTGCCAGTCGCCGCACGGCGCGGAATCAGATTGCCGCGTGAGCCACTTCAGTCCTCTTGGCGCCCTTGGCGGCTTGGCGTTTCAAGGTGCCACGGCACCGAACTGGCGCCGGTTCATGGACGTTCCTCACGGCAGGTGTCTGCGGCCTTGAAACGCCAAGCGGCCAAGGGCGCCACGTGATCGGTGGGACTGACCGCATAGCCGGACATAGGGAGGCCGGGTGATTTTATGGCCGCTACGCGGCAGGACGTACCTGGCCGTCGGTCGGCGGGGATTTCCCACCGGGGCCTGCACCCCTGAATTGAGACACATTCGCTGAGGCTCACTGTTTCGTTGGGAGAACGGATGTGGCGAAACGGCGAACTTGGTAGATGTTATAAGGGTTCCCTGCCGCCGCCCTTCGCCAGCTCCAGCGCGCGGGCGTAGACCAGCCTTCCGCGGCAGGCCGTCGCCAGCGCAACGACGGCGGCCGCGTCCTTAACCGATTGCGACGCCAGCGCGTCGCCAAGTCGCGCGTCGAGATCGTCGACCTCTTCGTCCTCCGCCGGCCCGAACAGCAACGTGATCTCGCCGCGCGGCGCCTGGCGGCGAAGCGTTCAGCCAGCGCCCGGACGCTGCCCCGCTCGACCGTTTCGAACCGCTTCGTCAGTTCTCGGGCGACCGCGGCGGGTCGATCGCCAAAGATGTCGTGCAGATCGGTCAGCGTCTCAAGCAGCCGGTGGGGCGCCTCATGCCAAATCAGCGTTGCTCGCAATCCGGCGCGCTCGGCGGCACGCAGTCCGCTGAACGAGGCTCGGCGCGCGGCCTTCCTCGGCGGAGGAAAGCCGAGAAACAGGAAGGGAAGTGGCGGAAGTCCGGACAATGTCAAAGCCATCACCGCCGCGGTCGGGCCCGGGCGCCGCGGTCACCGAAACCCCAGTTTCGACCGCCGCTCGAACCAGGCGGTAGCCCGGATCGGATACCAGAGGTGTTCCGGCGTCCGACACCAGGCGATCGTCTGACCAGCCCGCAGCTGTCCATGATCGCCGGCATCCGGGCATCCTCATTGTGATCGTGAAGCGTCTCGGTCCGGGCACGGATTCCCAGCGCCGACAGAAGTCTGCTCGTCCGACGTGTATCCTCGCAGAGGACCAAATCGTCACATTTTCCAGGATCGGTTCGTGCCCTGGCGGTCAGATCGCCAAGGTTGCCGATCGGGGTGGAAACAAGCACAAGGCCGGAAAGCGAGGCGGTCTGGCCGTCTCGGAGATCGGCGGGAGACGTCGGCGGATGCAGCCACGGGCATTCTTCTCCTTGTCTCGCGACCTCACGCGTCGCGGTTGTGCGGGGGACTGGCCGGTATCTATGGTCAAACTGGCGCGCAACCGACTCCGTACCGCTAGGCCTGGTGGTCCCGGCCAGGCCGCGTCCGGGCAGAAGGTCGCGATCTTGCTGCCGATGACCGGGCCGCGAGCGGATATCGGCCAGTGTTCTGGCACAGGCTGCCGCGCTGGCGCTGCCGCAGGAGGGGGCGCCGGCGTCTCGACGTCATCGATACCGGGGGCACGGCGACGGGAGCCGCTATCGCGGCGAAGACCGCGATCAGCACACGGCGACAGATGATCCTTGGCCCGCTCACCGTCGCGCGGAAACCGCCGCCGTTGCACCGATAGCGCGACAGCCGCCGGCATCCTGGTCCTCGCGTTCACCAACAACTCGGCGCAGACGCAGCCTGGGCGTCTGGCCGATCGGCATAACCGCCGACCAGCAGATGCGTCGATTGGTTGCGGTGGCTCAGGGACAGGGCAAGACTTCCTTTGCCGCTTTGCTGCCGGACTCCGATTTCGGACGGGCGCTGGAGAGCGCGTTGGACAGGCGCGACGCCGCCGCCGGCCTGTCCGCCGCCAGACGGTGCGCATGCATGGGGGGGCATGGGAGCAATTACCACCGCCACGCGGGAACTGTCCGACTATGCCAATCGACGCGGGCCGATCGACGCGAAGATCAAGGAAGCGCGCGCATTGGGGACTTCCGAAGGGCGGCACGAGGCGCAGGATCTCACCAAAACCTCCATCCCGCCACCAAGCTTCAACGTTCTTCTTCTCGCCGACACCCGTGAGGAGCTTCAGGAGATCGCGGCGATGTTGCCCTACTACGACGTCAATCGTTCGTCGGTTCAGATCATCGGGCCAGCCCTGTGGTCTTCTCCATCGAGCGGATCGGGGTCGGTGTCAGGTGCGTGGTACGCTGCCCCGGACAGCAGCACGCGGCAGAATCTCTGATCAGGACTACTCGGCGAAATATGCCACTCCGCCGCCGCCCCTCGCCGATCTGGCCTTCGATGCGGCCTCAATCGCTCGGGTCATTGTCGGCCGCGCGGTGCGGACGTTGCCGCCCTGACCCAGCCGGCGGGATTTGTTGGGGCGGATGGCTGGATTGGCTTCTCGCCTGATGGCCAGGTGCGGCGCGGATTGGCCGTATTCCGCATCGAGCGCGGCGGCCCGGCACTGATCGAACCAGCGCCGCAATCATCGAGTCCCGGCACTGACGCCCCGGAGCCGTAGAGCGCCGGGTTCCAGGGCAATGCTGCTGGTCCGTTCGGCGCATCGTCTATCCTCGTACCCGCCGCCGACGAAGTCCGACCAGCCGCTCGGCTTCGGCGACAATAGGTTCGGCAATCGCGGCGGCGCGCTCGGCGCCGGCGCGCAGGACGCTCGACGATTGAGTCCTCGTCAGCCAACCGTCGACGTGTCTCGGAAGCAATCGGCGTCAGTTTCTCCACCAGCAGATCAATCAGCGTGGACTTGAAGGGACCAAAGCCCTTCCCACCGTGTTGCTCAAGAACGGTGGCATGATCGGTGTCGGCCAGCGCGGCGAATATTCCGACCAGATTGCGAGCCTCGGGCCGGTCAGCCAGTCCGGCAGCTTCGCTCGGCAGTGGCAACGGATCAGTCTTCGCACGTCGAATCTTGAGCGCGATCGTGTCCGGGTCGTCGTTGAGATTGATGCGGCTTTGATCCGACGGATCGGATTTCGACATCTTCTTCGGACCGTCTCGCAGGCTCATGACGCGTGCCGCGGGACCGAGCACCAGCGGTTCGATGTTCGGAAAGAAATCCACTCCGTAGTCGTAATTGAATTTCTTCGCGATGTCGTTCGCCAGTTCAAGATGTTGCCGCTGGTCGTCACCCACGGGGACCCGCGTTGCGTGGTAGGCGTGGATATCGGCCGCCATCAGATTTGGGTAGACATACAGCCCGGATGACGCGTTTTCTCGGTCCTTGCCGGCCTTATCCTTGAACTGTGTCATTCGGTTGAGCCAGCCGATCCGCGCGACGCAGTTGAAGATCCAGGCCAGCTGGACGTGCGGCTCGAACCGTCGGACTGGGTAAGAGGATGTGCCGCGATGGGTCGACACCGCACGCCAAAAGGACGGCGGTCATCTCGAGCGTTTGCTGACGCAGCGTCCTCGGATCCTGCCACGTGGTGATTGCGTGCAGGTCGACCACGCAATAGATGCACTCGTGATCCTCCTGCAACTGCACCCAGTTGCGGATGCGCCAAGATAATTGCCCAGGGTTGGAATGCCGGTCGGCTGGATTCCGGAAAAGACGCGCTGCATCGCCTAAGTCTCTGTCGTTGGGGCCGCACTGATGACTGATCCGCCAGGCCCGCGCAAGCGACGGCGAGACATGACGCGGCCGATCTCGCGCAGATCTATAGCGGCGCCAAAAAGCTGCCTCCGGACGGACCTGGCCGGCCTCTACCGCCACCGCCCGCGACTCGGCTACCTCCTTGGCGGTGGTGGCCATCTGCCGCTGCTGGAACGCGTAACCGGCGAGCCCCACGGTGACGAGCACCAGGACGGTCAGCGCGCCGACGAGCTGGCGCAGCCGCCGGGTCCGGCGGCGCTGCGCCGCCTGCTGTGCCCGCTCGTCGGCGACCCCGGCGTCGACGAAGTCCCGGCCGAGCCTCGCTCAGCGCGGCACGGTTGGCCTCGCCGCCATCCAGTCGACGGCGAGCGCGAGCTGGCCGCCGCGCAGCAGCGCCGCCGCCTCCCGCCCGGCCTGCGCCCACGCCTGCGCCGCCACCTCGATGAAGCGCCGGATCCTGATGTCCTCGCGGTCAGCTTCGATCCACCCGCGCAGCCGTGGCCACGCGTCGAGCAGCGCCTCATGGGTGATCTCCGCCGCGGCCCGGTCCTTGGTGACCAGCCGCTGCCCGACGAAGCGCTCCAGCACCGCCGCGGCCGTGCTGGCCTCTCCCGGCAGGTCGCGGAGCGGCAGGCGGGCCCGGGCCTCCCGGCCGTCGTCGCCGACGTGAACCAGCCGCAGGAACAGCTGCCTGGCCAGTTCCTGCTCGCCGGCGTCGAGCGTCGCGAACGCATCTTCCGCGGTCCGCGCGATGGCGTCCCGTATCCCACCGCTGGCCTGGTAGTCGGCCACGGTGAGCCGGGCTCCGTGGGTGTGGTCCCAGGTGGCCAGCAGGGCGTGGGAGAGCAGCGGCAGCGCCCCGGCCTCGTGCCCGCCGGGCCCCGGTGCGCCGTGCGGGCGCATGTCCTGGCAGCAGCACCTCGACCAGGCCGTCTTCGACGTCCCGCCCTGCCTTGCGCGCGGGCTCCACGATCGCCCGGCGCAGTTGCCCGGCCGACATGGGGCCGACCACGATCTGCCGTTCCTGCAGCGCCCGGGCGAGCCCGGGGTAGCTCAGCGCGTGCGCGTAGAAGTCTGCCCGCAGGCCGAGCACCACCAGGGTGTGCTCGGACAGGGCCGACAGCGCGGCGACGAACGCCCGCCGTTCGGCCTCGTCCGCCCCCGCGGTGAAGATCTCCTCAAGCTGGTCCACGATGATCGCGGGCGGCTCGTCCCCCGGGGTGGCCAGCCGCGCATGCCGCTCCGGGTCCTCGCGCAGCCCCTGGGCCAGCAGCCCGGTCCGCAGTGGGCCCTCGGACCCGGGCCAGGCCAGCGCCGCCAGGTGCCCGGCCAGGGCCGCCACCGGCGTGGCGCCCGGCGTGATCAGCACCACCGGCCGGCCGCCCGGCCGGGCTGAGGTGCCGGCCCGCAACCGGGGAACCAGGCCCGCCCGCAGCAGCGAGGACTTGCCGGACCCGGACGGCCCGACCACCGCCAGCGGCAGCCCCGGCGCGCCAGGCCCGGTCGCCAGCCGCACCAGGTGCAGCGCTAACTCCTCGCGGCCGAAGAACCAGGCGGCGTCCTCGGGCTGGAAGCTGGCCAGCCCCCGGTAGGGTGCCGGGCCTGGCCGGGGGGCGCCCCGGCGCACGGCGGACCCGGTTGAGCGCGTCCTGCCAGCGTTCCACCTGCTGGGCGTCGGTGATCCGGCACGCGGCCAGGATGCTGGGCAGGAGGTCAGGCTGGCGGGCGGGCGGCAGGTGGCGTGCGGCGAAGTAGTCCCCGGCCGTGCTGACCGGGATGCCGCTTGCCTTCGCCACCTCGCGGATCGTGAGCCCCGCCTGTTGCCGGGCCAGGGTGAGCTCGCGGCCGAAGTCCTGTGGGCCGGCGATCCGTCCCGGATCGGGAACTTCGGCATCCGGTAATGACTGACGTGCCATCGGCTCCCCTCGTGCGCCCCATGGGCCGCCGGCACGGCATGCCCCCGTAGTTGACCTGGGCCGGATGAGCCGCTGCTGTGCGGACTGGCGGGCACCAGGTCAGTTCACATCTAACGCCCTATTGAGTCCCCATGGGTGCACTATCGGAGCATGCGTCCGTGGCGCCGGCCCGCACCTGGCCGGCCTCCCGGTGGTGGAATATGACATATGCGTCAGCTTTAAGTGGCGCGGCGCTGCATTATGACGTCAGCGTCAGCTTCGAGTGACATATGCGTCAGGTTCGGCGGTCACCCGGGCGCGGGACCGCTGGCGGGCCGTTCCGCGGCCGCGCCCGGTACCCGCCCGGAACAAAAAGACGTTGCGGTGCCACACGCTGCCAGCGGGATAATTTAGTGGGCCAGGGCTCCCGGCACCACGGCCGATTCACCGGCCTCCGTGTTTTCGCCCCGGAGCAGGCCCCCACCTGCGAGGTTGCGCGGCAAACCCGCCCGTAGCCGAGCAGGACGGCCCGCCCTCACCCAAATATTCACGGACGCTCAGGAAATGGCTGGGTAAAGACATCGCCGCCGCCGGCGGTTTCCTGGCGGCAGACTTGCGTGCGGCAACTGCCATAATGTAAATGTCTTTGCCGGGACCGCCGCCGGGCCGGAGCCTTGCTGGTTCTGCGACATCGGCGTCACCTGACGCCGATGTCATTGTTTGCATTCACTTGCAGAGCTGTGAAGGAATAGGGGACGTGACCCGGGATGCGACGCGATCGGACGATGCCAGCGCACCCGGGGCCGTCAGCGAGCCGGCCAGGGTGATCACCTCCCAGGCCGGCCGCCAAGGCCGCGGCGCGAGAACTTCCCCGTCGCCCTCGCATGCTTCCGGGCCGCTACCGCCGCCACCTGACCGCGGTGTACGGCTTCGCCCGGTCGGCCGACGACATGGGCGACGAGGCGCCCGCGGCGCAGCGCCTCGCCCTGCTCGACGAACTCGAAGCCGACCTCGGCCGGCTCTACGGGCCCGCGGCCGTGACGGGGGACGGGAGGCGGGTGGGGCCCGCGGCTCGCCGGTGATCAGGGCGCTCGCCCCGGCCGTCGCGGAGTGCGCGATCCCCGCCCAGCCCTTCCTCGACCTGATCCAGGCGAACCGCCAGGACCAGGTGGTCACCCGCTACCAGACCTTCGGCGACCTGCTGGCCTACTGCCGGCTGTCGGCCAACCCGGTCGGCCGGATCGTGCTGCACGTCTTCGGCGTGGCCACGCCGCGCCGCGAAGAAGCTCTCCGACCTGGTGTGCACCGCGCTCCAGCTGGCCGAGCACTGGCAGGACGTGGCCGAGGACCTGCGGGCCGGCCGCATCTACCTGCCCGGCGAGGACCTGGACCGCCTACGGCGTCACCGAGGCCGACCTCGCCGCCGCCGTCGGCGTCGCGCGCAGGTCCGGGCGCTCCTCGCGTTCGAGGTCCGCCGGGCCGCGCGAGCTGCTCGACCGAGGGCGCGCCGATCGTCGGCACGCTGCGCGGCGCGGCCCGGGCCGCGGTGGCCGGGTACGTGGCGGGCGGCCGGGCCGCGCTCGCCGCGATCACCGCCAGCGGCTACGACGTGCTCGCGGCCACCCCGCGCCCGCGCAAGCGCCGCGTCGCGGCGGAACTCGTCCATGCCTACCTGAGCGGGAGGTGACGTGACCACCGACGTCCGCGCCGCCTACCGGCGCTGCGAGGAGATCACCTGGTCCCAGGCCAGGAACTTCTCCTACGGCATCCGGCTGCTGCCGCCGGCCAAGCGGCAGGCGCTGGCGGCGGTCTACGCCTTCGCCCGGCGCATCGACGACATCGGCGACGGCACCCTGCCCGGCCAGGAGAAGCTGATCCTGCTGGAGGAGGCCCGGACCGGGCTGGCCGCGCTGATCGGCCGGCGGCGCGGACGACAGCGACGAGGTGCTCGTCGCGCTGGCCGACGCCGCGGCCAGGTTCGACATCCCGCTGGCCGCGTTCGGCGAGCTGATCGACGGCTGTGCGGCCGACGTGCGCGGCGTCAGCTATCAGACCTTCGACGACCTGCTGCACTACTGCCGGTGCGTGGCCGGGTCGATCGGGCGGCTCTCGCTGGGCGTGTTCGGCACCAGCGACCCGCAGCAGGCGGTGCCGCTGGCCGACTCGCTCGGGGTCGCGCTCCAGCTCACCAACATCCTGCGCGACATCCGCGAGGACTACGCCAGCGGCCGGGTCTACCTGCCCGCGGAGGACTTCGACGCGGTTCGGCTGCGCCCTGGACGCCGATCCCGGCCACCGATCCCGGCCAGGGCAGGCTCACCGCGCTGGTGGAGTTCGAGGCGGACCGGGCGCGCACCTGGTACGCGCAGGGCCTGGCGCTGATGCCGCTGCTCGACCGGCGCAGCGCCGCGTCCGCCGGGGCGATGGCGGGGATCTACTTCCGGCTGCTCGAGCACATCGCCGCGAGCCCGGCCGCCGTGCTCACCCGCCGGGTGTCGCTGTCCGCCCGGGAGAAGGCCGCTCGTCGCGGTCAGGTCGCTGGCGCGACGGTCGCGCGTCCGGCCGCCGGCGCCGGCCGGCGCTGCCGCGGCCCCGCGGAGCCGCCCGGTGACCGGCCAGAAGGTCTCCCCGCACGTGGCGTGGTGGGCGGCGGGCTGGCCGGCATCACCGCCGCGATCGCGCTGGCCGAGACAGGGAAACCGGGTCACGCTGCTCGAAGCCAGGCCCCGCCTCGGCGGCGCCACCCGCTCGTTCAGCCGCGGCGGCCTGACGGTCGACAACGGCCAGCACGTGTTCCTGCGCTGCTGCACCGCCTACCGCGGCCTGCTGGCCCGGCTCGGCATGACCGGCTCGGTGACGCTCCAGGACCGGTTCGACGTCACCGTGCTGCGCCCGGGCGGCCGCGCCACGCTGCGCCGCACGGCGCTCCCCGGCCCGCTGCACATGGGCCGGGCACTGGCCGGCTACGGGCATCTTTCTTATGCGGAACGACTGCGCGTGGTGCCCGCCGCCCTCGCCATGGCACGGCTCGACCCGGCGAGCCCCGGGCTGGATGGGCAGCGTCTCGGTGACTGGCTGGCCGCGCACGGGCAGGGCGAACATGCCCGGCGGGCGCTGTGGGACCTGTTCACCGTGTCCGCGCTGAACGTCGCCGGGGATGACGCGAACCTCGCGCTCGCCGCCACCGTGGTGAAGACCGCCCTGCTGGCCGGCCGGGACGCCGCGGACATCGGGATCCCCGCGGTGCCGCTCGGTGACCTGCACGGGCGGGCCGCGGCCAGCCTGCTCGGCCGGCTGGGCGCCAGGTCCGGCTGGGCGCGAAGGCCGCGGACGTCGAAGCGCTGCCCGCCGGCGGGTTCCGCGTCCGCCTGGCCAGCCGCGACACGGCCGGGGGCAGCGACGATGGCGAGGTGATCCGGGCCGACGGCGTGGTGCTGGCGGTCCCCCCGGAGATCGCGGCCTGCCTGCTGCCCGCCGCGGCGGGCAACGGCGCCCCCGCGGCGCGGCCCGGGCTGACAGGGCCCGGGCACCGTGACGAAGGAACGGGGCCCGAGGCCATCGGGGGGTTCCGGGGGGTCGCCCCCCCGGGCCAGCACGCGGGGTTCCAGGGGGGTCGCCCCCCCGGGCCAGCCGGGCCCGGGCACCGTGACGAAGGAACGGGGCCTGAGGCCATCGGGGGGTTCCAGGGGGGTCGCCCCCCCGGGCCAGCACAGTGGCTGCAGATCGGCACCTCGCCCATTGTCAACGTGCACGTGGTCTACGACCGGCGGGTGACCAGGCTGCCGTTCGCCGCGGCGGTGGACTCGCCGGTCCAGTGGGTGTTCGACCGGACCGGGCCGTCGGGCCTGCGTGACGGCCAGTACCTGGCGATCTCGCTGTCGGCGGCGGACGCCTACGTCGACGTCCCGGCCGCCGGCTTGCGCGAGCAGTTCCTGCCCGCGCTGGCCGAGTTGTTCCCCGCGGCGGCGCAGGCGCGGGTCGTCGACTGCTTCGTCACCAGGGAGCGCCGGGCCACGATGCGCCAGGTGCCCGGGGTGGGGCGGCTGCGGCCAGGGGCCGCGACCGCGACCGCGGGCCTGGTCCTCGCGGGCGCCTGGACCGACACCGGGTGGCCGGACACGATGGAGGGAGCCGTGCGGAGCGGACTGCACGCGGTAAGGGAACTGCGGCGGAACCTGGGCGGCGCGATGCTGCGCCGGGCCCCTGGCTGGATGGCTGGGCCCGGATCCCGGCGGTCAGCAGCGGCGCGACGGGGACCCCGGCATGACCGCGGTCATGCCAGCGGGCGTGGCGACCGCGCGGGACCTGGTCGGCCCGGCGATGGCCGCGGCGATCGCCGGGCTCAGCCCCGAGGTCCGCCACGGTCGCCGCCTACCACCTGGGCCTCTCCGGGCTGAACGGGCACGCGCCGGGCAACGGCCGGGCCGCCGGTGACGGCCAGGTGGCCGCCACCGTGCCGCCAGGCCGACGGCCGGGGCCCGGAACGGGCACCGGCCGCCGCCAAGCCGGGCGGCACCGGCAAGGCGCTCCGCCCGGCGCTGGCGCTGCTCTCGGCCCGCGCCGCCCTGGCCGCGCCGGAACGGGGCGTGCCCGGCGCGGTCGCCGTGGAACTCGTGCACAACTTCTCGCTGCTGCACGACGACATCATGGACGGCGACACCGAACGCAGGCACCGGCCGACCGCGTGGACGGTCTACGGGGTCGGCGCGGCGATCCTGGCCGGGGACGCGATGCTGGCCCTGGCCCAGGACATCCTGCTGGAGGACAGCGCGGCGCAGGGCCTGTGGGCGGCCCGCTGCCTGTCCGCCGCGGTGCAGCGGCTGATCGCCGGGCAGGGCGCGGACCTGGCGTTCGAGCGCCGTGACGACGTCACCCTCGCCGAATGCCAGGAGATGGCCGGGGACAAGACCGCGGCGCTGATGGCCTGCGCGTGCAGCATCGGCGCGATCCACGTCGGCGCGCCCCCGGCGGTGGCGATGGGGCTGGCCGGGTTCGGCGCGCACGCCGGCCTGGCCTTCCAGCTCACCGACGACCTGCTGGGCATCTGGGGGAGCCCGGCGGTGACCGGCAAGCCGGTCCGCTCGGACCTGCGCGCGCGGAAGAAGTCACTGCCGGTGGTGGCGGCGCTGACGGCCGGCACCGCCGCCGCGGCGGAACTGGGCACGCTGCTGCGCCAGCGAGGACCCGCTGTCCGAGGACGACCTGGTGCGTGCCGCCGGCCTGGTCGAGGAGGCCGGCGGCAAGAGCTGGACCGAGGACGAGGCCGCGGCCCAGCTCACGGCCGCGCACCGGTGCCTGGCGGAAACCCCGATGCCGGATGACGTCCGGGCCGAGTTCGCCGGGATCGCCGAGTTCATCACCGCGCGGCAGTGGTGAGGGATAGGGGCCCGATGACAGTCACGCACCCGCGGCCGGTCGGCCGCCCGCCGCCGGGCCGGCCGCGGCGGCGCTCGCCCGCGCCACGGACCACCTGCTCAGCCTGCAGCACGACCAGGGCTGGTGGCAGGGCGAACTGGAGACCAACGTCACCATGGACGCCGAGGACCTGCTGCTGCGCGAGTTCCTCGGCATCCGGACCGCCGAGCAGACTCAAGGCTGCGGCCCGCTGGATCGCCTCCCAGCAGCGCGACGACGGCACCTGGGCGAACTTCTACGGCGGGCCGGGGGACCTGTCCACCACGGTGGAGGCCTACGTCGCACTGCGGCTGGCCGGGCACGAGCCGCAGGCGCCGCACATGGCCCGGGCGGCGGCCTGGATCCGCGACCAGGGCGGAATCCCGGCCACCCGGGTGTTCACCCGGATCTGGCTGGCCCTGTTCGGCGAATGGTCCTGGGACGACCTGCCGGTCATGCCGCCCGAGCTGATCTACCTGCCCGCCTGGTTCCCGCTCAACGTCTACGACTGGGGCTGCTGGGCACGGCAGACCATCGTCCCGCTGACGATCGTCGGCGCGATCAGGCCGGCCACGCCGCTGCCGTTTGGCCTCAAAGAACTCTGGCCCGAGGGCGACCGGCAGCGCCGTAGGCGCAGGGGTCCGCCGGGCGCAGGGACGCGGCCGAAGGCCGCGCGATGGCCTGGGCCGCGCCGTGTTCGGCGGCCTGGACCGGGTGCTGCACGGCTACGAGCGGCGTGCGCACCGCGCCGCGCCGGTGCGCGCGGTGCGCCGCGCCGCGATCCGCCGCTGCGCCGAGTGGATCATCGCCAGGCAGGAGGCCGACGGCTGCTGGGGCGGCATCCAGCCGCCGTGGGTGTACTCGCTGATCGCCCTGCAGCTGCTCGGCTACGGGCTTGACCACCCGGTGCATGCGGCGCGGCCTGGCCGGGCTGGACCGGTTCACCATCACCGAGGACTCAGCCGAAGGGCCGGTCCGCCGGCTGGAGGCCTGCCAGTCGCCGGTCTGGGACACGGTCCTGGCGATGATCGCGCTGGCCGACGCGGGCCTCCCCGCCGATCACCCGGCCCTGGCCAGGGCGGCCGACTGGCTGCTCGCCGAGGAGATCACCGGGCCCGGGGACTGGCAGGTGCGCCGCCCGGCGCTGGCGCCCGGCGGCTGGGCGTTCGAGTTCGACAACGACAACTACCCCGACATCGACGACACCGCCGAGGTCGTGCTCGCGCTGCGCCGGGTGCGGGCCACCGGGCCGGATGCGCGCCGGAAGGCGGCCATCTCCCGGGGGCTGGCCTGGATCACCGGGATGG
This sequence comes from uncultured Actinomycetes bacterium, assembly GCA_963725125.1. GTDB lineage: Bacteria > Actinomycetota > Actinomycetes > Streptosporangiales > Streptosporangiaceae > DASXKD01. The sequence goes on along the minus strand of CAVRXW010000010.1, from coordinate 3,680 downwards.
CGTCGGCGGACGGCGGCTGGGCCGCCTTCGACGCCGACAACACCTCGCGGCTGGTGGCCAAGCTGCCGTTCTGCGACTTCGGCGCGGTCACCGACCCGCCCTCGGCGGATGTCACCGCGCACGTGGTGGAGGCGCTCGCCGCGGCGGGCCAGGCCGGCAGCCGGGCGGCCAGGCGCGGGGTGGTCTGGCTGCTGCGGGCCCAGGAGGCCGACGGGTCGTGGTTCGGCCGGTGGGGCGCCAACTACGTGTACGGCACCGGCGCGGTGGTGCCCGCGCTGATCGCCGCCGGGGTGCCGCCGGGCAAGCCGGCCATCCGGCGCGCGGTGGCCTGGCTGGAGGAGCACCAGAACCCCGACGGCGGCTGGGGCGAGGACATGCGCTCCTACGACGACCAGTCGCTGGCCGGCCGTGGCGCGTCCACCGCGTCGCAGACCGCGTGGGCGCTGCTGGCGCTGCTCGCGGCCGGCGGCGCCGCGGCCGGCCGCCGACGCCGGGATCCGCTGGCTGGCCGAGCACCAGCGCAGCGACGGCACCTGGGACGAGCCGCAGTTCACCGGCACCGGGTTCCCGCGCGACTTCTACCTCAACTACCACATCTACCGGCTCGTGTTCCCGGTGAGCGCGCTCGGCCGGTACCTGGCGGAGACGCCGTGACCGCCCCCGGGGGTGGACGGCGCGGCCGCGGCGCCGTCGCCCGGGGTGGGACGGCCGAGGAGTCGCGGCCCGGTGACGGAGGAACCGGGCCGCAGGCCGTCGGGGGGTTCCAGGGGGGTCGCCCCCCCAGGCCAGCACTGCTCGCTGCTGGTGTGCTCCCCGCTGCGGCTGGAGGCCCGGGCGGTACGGCGCGGGCTGCGCGCGGCGGCCCCGGCGGGCGAGCCCGGCGGCACGGTGCGGGTGACCGGCTACGGCCCGGCCCGCTCCCGGCGGCAGGCGGCCGCCCTGGCCGGCGAACAGTTCGGCGCGCTGGCCGTCGCCGGGGTGGGCGGCGGCCTGACCGACGACCTGGCCCCCGGTGACCTGGTGGTCGCCACCGAGGTCAGGGACTCCGAGGCCACGCCGTCCGCTGCCCGGCGGCACCGCTGCTGGCCGGGGAACTGCGCCGGGCCGGGCTGCGCGCGCACGCCGGGCCGGTCGTCACCACCGACCGGCTGGCTGGCGGCGCTGCCGGTAGCCCTGGCGGCCGGCGGGGCGGTCCTGGCCGACCTGGAGTCCGCCCCGCTGGCCGCGGCGGCGGGCGACCGGCCGCTGGTGGTGCTCCGCGCGGTGTCGGACACTCCCGCGCGGCCGCTGCTGAGCCCGGGGATCGTGACCGGCGGGCTGGCCGCGCTGCGCGCGCTGCGGGCCGCCAGCCCGGTGCTGGCCGCGCTGGGCCGCCGCGGCCGGGCCGCGCCGGGTGCTGCTGGCTGGCCCGCGGTCGTTCTGCGCCGGGGTGGAGCGGGCCATCGAGATCGTCGAGCGGGTGCTCGAGCAACGCGGGGCACCGGTGTACGTGCGCAAGCAGATCGTGCACAACACGCATGTCGTCGCCAGCCTGGAGCGGCGCGGCGCGGTGTTCGTGGACGAACTGTCCGAGGTCCCGGACGGGGCCTGCGTGGTCTTCTCCGCGCACGGGGTCTCCCCGGCCGTCCGCGAGGAGGCCGCCCGGCGCGGCCTGGACACCGTGGACGCGACCTGCCCGCTGGTGGCCAAGGTGCACGCTGAGGCGCGCCGGTTCGCGGCCGACGGCTACCTGGTGGCGCTCATCGGGCACGCCGGCCACGAGGAGGTCGAGGGCACGCTGGGCGAGGCGCCGGAGGCGATGGCGCTGGTGGAGACCGCGCCGACGTCGCCCGGCTGCGCCCCGCCGACCCGGGCAAGGTCGCCTACCTGATGCAGACCACGCTCGCCGTGGACGAGGCGGCCGAGATGGCCGCCGCGCTGCGCGAGCGGTTCCCGCAGGCCCGGATGCCGGGCAGCGACGACATCTGCTACGCCACCACCAACCGGCAGCGGGCCGTCCGGGCCGTCGCCGCCGACGCCGACCTCGTCCTGGTGGCCGGGTCGGCCAACTCCTCCAACTCGGTGCGGCTGGTGGAGACCGCGGAGCGGGCCGGGACTCCCGCGCACCTCATCGACGGGCCGTCCGACATCCAGCTCGGCTGGCTGGCGGGCGTGTCCACGATCGGCCTGACCGCCGGCGCCTCGGCGCCGCCGGCCGTGGTCGACGACATCATCACCGCGCTGTCCGGCCTCGGCCCCGTCGAGGTCACCGAGCGCGTCATCACCACCGAGAACATCCGGTTCGGCCTGCCCAAGGAGGTCCGGGCACACATGACCATGCCACTGCGACAGAGCCTGCGGATCGGGACCTACCTGATGCGCCAGAAGCTGACGCGCAAGGACAAGTTCCCGCTCCTGGTCGAGCTGGAGCCGCTGTTCGCGTGCAACCTCAAGTGCGCCGGGCTGCGGCAAGATCCAGCAGCCGCACACGCTGCTGAAGCAGCGGATGCCGGTGGAGCAGGCGATCGGCGCGATCGAGGAGTGCGGCGCGCCGATGGTGTCCATCGCCGGCGGCGAGCCGCTCATGCACCCGCAGATCGACGAGATCGTCGCCGAGCTGATCAAGCGCAAGAAGTACGTGTTCCTGTGCACGAACGCGCTGCTGATCCCCAAGCACATCGACAAGTTCACGCCGTCCCGGTACTTCGCCTGGGCGGTGCACATCGACGGGCTGGCCGAGCGGCACGACGAGTCGGTCTGCAAGGACGGCGTGTTCGACGAGGCGGTCGCCGCGATCAAGGAGTGCCAGCGGCGCGGGTTCCGGGTCACCACGAACACCACGTTCTTCAACACCGACACCCCGCAGACCGTCATCGACGTGCTGAGCTACCTCAACGACGACCTCGGCGTGGACGAGATGATGATCTCCCCGGCCTACGCCTACGAGAAGGCGCCGGACCAGGAGCACTTCCTCGGCGTGACCGAGACCAGGGAACTGTTCCGCAAGGCGTTCGCCGACGGCAACCGGCAGCGCTGGCGGCTCAACCACTCCCCGCTGTTCCTGGACTTCCTCGAGGGCAAGGCCGACTTCGGCTGCACCGCCTGGGGGATCCCGTCCTACTCGCTGCTCGGCTGGCAGCGGCCGTGCTACCTGATGTCGGACGGGTACGTGAAGACGTACAAGGAGCTGATCGAGACCACCGACTGGGACGCCTACGGCCGCGGCAAGGACCCGCGGTGCGCGAACTGCATGGCGCACTGCGGCTACGAGCCGTCCGCCGTCCTGGCCACCATGGGCTCGCTGAAGCAGTCGGTGCGCGCGATGCGCGGCGCCTGAGGGGCGGCCGCGCGGGTCAGGCCCAGCTCACTCGTCGTCCTTACGGGGGAAGGGCTGCTCGCACCAGACGACCTTGCCCGTGGGGATCCGGCGGGCGCCCCACCGGCCGGACAGCTTGCTGACGATCTGCAGTCCCCGGCCGCGCTCGTCATCCTTCGGCCACGTGCTGGAGCTTGGGCAGCGCGGGTGAGCTGTCGAACACCTCGCACACCAGCGCGCCCTCCTTGATCAGCCGGAGCGTGACCGGGCCCTCGGCGTACCTGATGGCGTTCGTCACCAGCTCGGAGGCCAGCAGCTGGGTGGTGTCCACCATGCTGGCGAGGTCCCACTTCTCCAGCGGCTCGGCCACCAGGGACCGCGCCTC
>CAVRXW010000009.1:0-32801 GCA_963725125.1 uncultured Actinomycetes bacterium | reverse complement strand
CACTGCTCGTCGGCCGGGATGTGCCGGTATTGCCTAGCCGCACGGTCGAACCAGCCGACGGCCGAGGCCGCCGGGGAGACCACGCCACGCCCCCGTGACACTCGGCAGATATGAACCTTCCCCGGTGGCTGGGCACCGCTACTTCGTCAAACGCTGCCTCCCGCATGGCATAGGTGAGTTGTTGCCTGCGCGGAAGCTCTGCCATCTTGGGAGCTTCGGGGTAGCCCCGGGGCAGCGTGGGGTATTTAGGGCAGGAGCGTTCGGAGACGTAACGGAGGACTGATGGAATACCGTCTGCTCGGCAGCAGCGGCTGTGCGGTGTCCGCGCTCGCGCTCGGCACGCTGACCTTCGGCAACGAGACGGACCAGGCAACGTCGTTCAGCCAGCTCGACCGGTTCACCGAGGCCGGGGGAACCCTGGTGGACAGTGCCGACGTGTACGCGGACGGCCGCGCCGAGGAGATCATCGGCCGCTGGCTGGCCGCCCGGCCGGGGAGACGTGAGCTTGTCGTGCTGGCCACCAAGGGCCGGTTCCCCACCGATGAGAGCCCGAACGGGCACGGCCTGTCCCGCCGGCATCTGTCGCTGGCTCTGGACGCGTCGCTGCGCCGGCTGAACGTGGAGACCATCGACCTGTACCAGGTGCACGCCTGGGACCCGCTGACCCGTCTGGAGGAGACGCTGCGCTTCCTGGACGATGCGGTGCGCGCCGGGAAGATCAACTACGTCGGGCTATCCAACTTCACCGGCTGGCAGCTGCAGAAGGCAGTGGACATCGCGGAGTTCCGCGGGCTTTCCGCCCCGGTGTCGATGCAGCCGCAGTACAACCTGCTGGCCCGCGCGGTCGAATGGGAGATCGCGCCCGCCTGCCAGGCCGCCGGGCTCGGCATGCTCGCCTGGTCCCCGCTGGCCAGCGGGTGGCTGACCGGCAAGTACCGGCGGGGCGAGCCGCCCCCGGCCGGCACCCGGGTGGTGGAGAACGCCGACGAGGGGATGCGGATCTGGAACCAGCACGGCCAGTCCGAGCAGACCTGGCAGGTGCTCGACGCGGTGCGCAAGGTGGCCGAGGGCCGCGGCGTGTCCCTTGCTCAGGTGGCCATCGCGTGGCTGATGGCCCGGCCCGCCGTATCGTCGGTGATCCTCGGCGCCCGGAGCATGGACCAGCTGACCGACAACATGGCCGCGGCCGAGCTGACGCTGACGGCTGAGGAGACCCAGCTGCTGGACGAGGCGAGCGAGCCGCCCACCCCGGACTACCCCTACGGTGAGCCCGGCCAGTCCCAGCGCAGCCGCCGCATCCAGGGAGGGAGATTCTGAGCGCCGGGCCAGGGCGCAGCGCCAACTGATGTAGGCGTGGCTGTGTTGCACCCAAGGCATGCGAGGTACCGCATGGCGAAACTGCTCCAGGGGCTGCGCAACTTGGACGTTTCTGTGTCCGGGAACTGGGGAACCCGGACCGAGTGCGAGGAGGGCAGTCGTGGATGTGGCTGAGACTTCTGGCTGGTACGACCCGGCGATCTACCCCGAACTGCGCAGCGCTGCCCCTGGGTCATGGAAGACATGATCGAAGCGCAGATGATGCTGCCGGAGGCACTGCGTGACTCCCTTGCCAGCTCAGCACCGCGGCTGGTGGAGATGCTGCACGCGGCGGCCAGGGTGAGCCGATGGTCGTCGGCGGTGGCGCTGGAGGCCATGGTGCGCGCGCGGTGGCGCTGATCCTCAACGGCGCCATGGGAGAGTCGGCTGTCGCGGCGGGCCCGGCCGGTCTGGCGCCGAGTCCGCCGACCAGGCGCTAGCACCTCGCAGAAGGGGCCTGTGCATCGCAATCTCCCACGGCGGGCTGTCCACCTCGACGATGCGGGCACTGGCTGCCGCCCGCAGACAGGCGCCAAGACCGCCTTGATCACGCGGCCAGCAACACGCCTGCCCGCGACATCGCCGACGTCGTGCTGCTGACCCGCTGCGCGACAACGTCCTACTGCGACACCGTCCTCGGTTACACCTCACCGATGCTGACCGGGTTCTACCTCGCCTCGGCCTACCGCCAGGAAGAGTTCCCGGCAGCTGGCCCTCGCCGGATAGTGCGTGAGCTGCTGACGATGCGCACCCGTGCGCGGAGATCGGCGGCGCGCTGGGCAAGGCTGAGCGGCTCGTCTCGGCGGGAAGCCTCATCGACGTTCCACGGCGCGGGAACTGGCCCTGAAAGTCGCCGAAGGCGCATCGGATACCCGACCACCACGCCCGGGGTGGAGGACACGCTGCACGGCGACCTGGTCGCACACGACGCGAACAGCGCGCTGGTCGTTGTAGTCACGGGGGCCCGGGCGCCGATCGCGCGCTGAGGGGGCGCACGAGCTGCTATGGCGGCCGGGCGGATCGGGCTGCAACCCAGCAGCGATCCTCAGCCCGGACCTGGAAGGCGCGATCCTGGGCGAGGACGTCGCAGGCAAGCTCGTGATCCCGCATGAGGAGCTGCCCGAACCCGTCGACCTCTCTGCTCGGCGCGCCGTCGGCTTCAGCTGCTGACCGTCGGCCTGGTCCGCAGCGCGAAAGACCAACCCGACCTCCTGCGAAGAGAGCAAGCGCCCTATCGCGAGGCAGTCGCGGTGGGCGGCGCAAAGCAGCCACGACGCTAAGCCGTCATGCTGGCGCCAGCCCAGGTGAGCCCTCGCGACCCGGCCCGAACGCCCGGGCCCGAGGAAACGAGGCGAGTAACCGCCCGGCTCGTCCCGCAGCGGCGCCAAGGGGCTGTTGCACAGTGTGACCGCACGAGCCCGGCGATCGCACGCCGAAGGCATGACGCCGGGCGCCGGGCCGCGACTCCAGGACCGCGACCTGTACGGGCTCGGCCCGGCCCTTGACCCGCAAACGTCCGCCCGGGCACCCGGATGTGGTCGGTGCCATGAGGGTCGTCAAGGTCCAACCAGAAGCCGACTTGCCGTGGTGAGGCGTAGGACTGGAGACGGGCTCCGACGTTGACGGCGTCGCCTAGGGCGGTGAAGTCCAGCACCGTTCCCGAACCGACATTGCCGACAAACGCCACACCGGCGTGGCTGCACCCCGACCGGCAGCTCCCTCGCGGCGGCGGCGAGGTCGATGGCCGCGCGGGCTGTCTTCCGGCGGTAATCAGGGCCGGCCAGACCGGCCAGGAACAGCCCCATCACCTCGTCCCATCAGTTTGTCGATGAGCCCGTCATGCCGGATAAGGACCTCGGCGGCTACGGCGTAGAACCGGTTGAGTTGCTTGGCAAAGTCCGACGCAGTGGATGTCTCGCCCATGGCCGTAGAGTTGCGGACATCGGCGAACAGCACCCCGACGTCGATTTCGATTCCCCCCGGGGGCAGGCGGTCGAAGCAGTACTGGCAGAGATTCGGGTTCTCGCGGGACGGCTTGCGGCCGAGGACACCGCAAAGCTTGCCGCCGACACCGCCGAAGGGGTTCTGACACAGCTTGCAGCGGGGATCACCCGGCAGGCGACGGAAGACCCGCTGCCCCCTCTTTAGCGGCTCGTAACCATCGATAAGCAGCCGATGCCAATCGACGGGCTTATCCACCCGGCCAGTATCACACGGCCACATCCCTGCAATCAGTGGCGTCATGGTGACCATGTATGGGTTGCTGATGCTGTTCCTTATCCTGTGCGGCCGGTTGCGTCGGACGGGCACCCGATGTCAAGTCAGTTCACTCACTTAGCTCGCGGCTGCCGCCGAACTGCGGGTCCGGGGCGAGGAGCGCGGCCCCGGACCCGAACACCTGACCGCGCTCACCGGACGACGGGCAGGTCCACCCAGGAGGAGACCGCGCCGCCGTGGCCGATCCGGTAGCTGGCCTTGCCGTTGGCGGGCAGCATCTGGAACGCGTCCGGGTCGGCGGCCGCGATCGTGACCCGGATCCGGTCCCCGGCATGGAACAGCACGGAGGTGGGCAGCAGGTCGAACGTGACCCGCTGCGGCTCGCCCAGGGGGAACGGCGCAGCGTCGGTGCTGGCGTAGCTGCGCGGGGTGCGCAGCCTGCGCCACGGCGGGTTGTCCCGCTTCGGGAGTTCCGCCCGGTCGGCCAGGCTCAGCTCGCCCTCGGTGACATAGACCACGCGGCCATCCGGCTGGACGTCCTCCAGGTAGGCGTAGAGGGCACCGTTCCTGGCACCGCGGACCCCGGTCACGGTCAGGGTTACCCGGCCCAGGCCGGTGACCCTGGCCGGGCGGCGCAGCGGCGCGCTGGTGTAGCTGAGCAGCTTGCGGTCCACGGCCGCCCGGTCGGGGTAGACGACCGGCCCACCGGTGAGGTTGGTGTTCCACCGGTTCAGCGTGCCCGACCCGGCCGCCGGGTCCAGGCGCAGCAGGTCGCTGGCGGGGTGCGCGGCTGGGTGCCAGGCGAGCGCCTGCCCGGCCGCGAGGTAGAGCCGGCGCGTCCGGGACCCGGGCACCGGGAAGCGGGCGGTGGTGCGCCAGGTGCCCTCGTTCAGCGTGTAGTAGTGCAGCAGGCGGCTGCCGTCCGGCCGGTCGCCGTTCTTGACGTAACGGTCGAAGAACGCATACACCCGGTCCGCGAGCTGCCGGTGCTCCGCGGCGGTCAGCGGCCGGCTGGGCTCGAACGGGTCGGCGATGTAGCCCTGGCCGTGGCTCCACGGCCCGATCCAGTCCTCCTGCATGTTGGACATGCTGGTGAACTCGGATAGCACGCCGTCGGGGGTGCCGGCGTCGAGCCACCCGGCGAAGGTCAGGATCGGGACGCCTCCTGCCTCAATGGCCGCGATCTTGTCGCCGACGCCGGCCACCGTCCAGCTCTGCGGTCCGCTGGTGTCGTTGCGGTACACGCCGGCGATGGCGAAGTCGACCAGGTTGACGTTGTGGACGTGCTGGGCGCGCGCCTGCGCGAGCAGTTCCTCGCCGTGCGGCCCGCCCACCGGCTCCGGCGAGGCACCGGTCAGCCCGACCTCCTTGCAGACCTGCTCGGTCTCGGCGCTGGTGGCGCAGGTCGTGCCGCCGGCCTTGTCGAGGATCCGCAGCAGCAGCGCGTACGGGTCGAGCAGCGGCTGGATGAGGATCCCGCCCGGGCGGGCCAGGTCCTCGTACACATCGAAGTCGTAGGAGATCGGCGCGGCGGCGGTGATGTGCGGGTTGCGCAGTGCCAGCGACAGCATCGCGGTGTCGCCCGAATAGGACACGCCGGTCACCCCGACTCGCCCGTTCGACCAGGGCTGCGCGGCGATCCAGTCGGCCAGCGAGCCCACATCCTTGATCAGCGCGCTGCCCAGCTCGGCGGTGAGCGTGCCGAACGAGGCGCCCGTGCCGCGCAGGTCGGCGAACACGTACGCGTAGCCGCGCTGGTTCCACGGCAGCGCGATCTGGTAGTTGGGGTTGTTCCTGATGCCGCCGGTGTAGGCCCGCGCGCGCCAGTACCGGTCGGTCTCCAGCACCGTCGGCAGCCGGTCGCCGATGGTGGTACCGGCCGGCAGCCACACGTCGACGGCGAGGCGCACCCCGTCCGGCATCGGCACGTACAGCGACCGCAGCCGCGGGAATGCCGAAGCGGCGCGGCGGCCGGGCGGCGCCGGCGAACCGGCCGCGGCCATCATCGTGACCGCAGCGGTCGCTGCGGTGATTGCCAGCAAAGTCCGGGCCGTTCGGGACATCCATGACCTCCAGGCGGCAGGGCGTTCGGCGGCATGCGCGCCGCGCTCTCCCTTAGCCTGCGGGCGGCGGCCATGGCGGCACCATCGGGAAGATCCCTCACTGGGCCCTGATACCCCACGCCGGGCGGTGGGGGGAAACCCGGGGGCCGGCCGCGGCCGTCGGGCGCCCGTCCGAGCTGACTGCTCCGGTCCACGGGCGGCATCCTAACCAGCGCCGCCGTCGCCGGGCGACTACGATTTCGCACCGCAAGCGGATCGTGAGGAGCTGGAGATGCCCGGGCAACCGCGCACGCGCTGACGCACCAGGCTCACGAACCTGGCGTACCGCGATCAGCGCGCGCTCAGCCGGGGCGGGAGACGCGGCCCAGGCCACGGCGCGGGCGGCGCTAGCCGGACCGGCACCAGCGGCGTCCACCGGATCGCCCGGCTCGTGCCGTGCCCCGCCCGCATCTGGGTATGAGCAGCCTGGCGTGACCGAGGAGGCAACGGTTACCCTGGCCGCACCTGCCGGGAGGGGGCTCCCATGACCGACGTGGGAAACATCGAGGCGGGCACGAGCCACGCGGTGCAGGCACCGGCGCGGCCCCTGGTTCAGGTGGTACCGCTGCGGGGCCTGCCGATCGTGGCGGCCGTGGTCGTGTTCGTCATTGCCGCCATCGCGGGCAACTGGCTGTGGGCGCTCACGTTCTGCCATGTGGTGGGCGGCGGCCTGTGGACGGCGATCGACCTGTTCGTCGGGCTCATCGTCGGGCCCATCCTCGGCCGCCTGTCGCTGCCCGCGCGGGCCGAGTTCACCGCGCGGTTCATGCCGAAGATGGTCCTGCTGATGCCCACGCTCGTGCTGATGACGCTCGCCGCAGGGTTCCAGCTCGCACTGAAGCTCGGCAACCTGTCCCCCGCCAGCCCGAACCACGGCTGGCTGGTGGTGTCGTACTGCGTCGTGGGCGTGATGGCGGTGATCGCGCTCGGCGTACTGGAACCGGCCAACATCGCGGTCCTGTTCGAGATGCGCAAGCCGGAGCCGGACGGGACGGTGATCTCCTCGCTGATGCGGCGCTTCGTCGTGACCGCGGGCATTACCGGGGTGATGCAGGTGGCGACCCTCATCATCATGACCAGGGTGGCGACCCAGTGAGCGCGGCACCAGCCGCCGCGCGAGCGCCGTCCGCCTCCCGGCGGTTTCCGCCGGTCGCCGGGGTGACCACCGCCTCCCTCGGCCTGGTCGTCATCGGCGGAATCCTGATGGCGTCTTACGCGCCGCGGCGCCCGCCGCTCGGCGTGCCGGTCGCTCTCGCCGTGGCCGGGGCGGTGCTCCTGCTGGCCGGCGGCTGGCTGACGGCCCGGCTGCGCCCGTTCGCCTGGGACCGGTTCTTCCTGGTGTTCCGGTGGGCGCTGCTGGCCTACGTCATCTCGGCCGGGGTGATCGCCTTCGCGTTCATCAAGGACCACACCCGCGGCGCCCCGCTGGCCGTGGTCCTGGTCATGCTCGTGATCTATGCTCTCGACGTGCCGCTCGTCATCGCCTTCACCGTTGCCCGCTACTCCTCCCCCGCAGGCCATGCCGGATCTCTACCTGACGTACCTGAACCGGCCTGACGTGCGAGGCCGCCGCGCTGGCCGACACGGAGATCATCGCCGCGATCGAGGCCGCGCTGGCGATGCAGGGGCGCGGCGAGACGGTGATCGAGCCGCGGGTCCACCTGGAGCCGAATACCGGCGCCGAAGGGCACTTCAACGTGCTGCGCGGCTTCGTCGGCGGGCCAGCTCGGCGTGGCCGGCGTCAAGGTCGTCGGCGACTTCGTCGGCAACTACACGCGCGGCCTGCCCTCGGAGCTCGGGCTGCTGTGCCTGTTCGACCCGCGGACCGGGCGCACCGGTCGCGGTCATCGACGCCAGCGGCATCACCGAGATGCGCACCGGCGCGGTCACCGCCGTCGGCGCCAAGTACCTGGCCCGGCGCGGCGCCCGGATGCTCGGCCACATCGGGGCGCGGGGGACCGCCTACTGGAACGTGCGGCTGCTGGACGGGCTGTTCGGCTTCGAGACGATCCGGGTGCACTCGCGGCGGCCCGAGAGCCGCGACGGGTTCGCCGGGCGGCTGTCCCGCGACCTCGGCAAGCAGGTCGTCGCGACCGCCGACTGGCGGTCCTGCGTCGAGGGCGCGGACATCGTCGTCGAGGCGTCCCGGCTCAGCGCGCCCGAGCCGCTGCTGCGCACCGAGTGGATCAAGCCCGGTGCCCTGGTGGTGCCCGTACGGGACGATGAGCGCCGTGGAGCTGTCCCTCACCGACATCATGTCCAAGATCGTGGTCGATGACTGGGGCCAGTGCGCGCACCGGGAAGTTCGGCGCGCTGCGCGCCCACGTCGAGGCGGGCAAGCTGACCGCGGATACCCTGCACGCCGAGCTTGGCCAGATCGTCGCGGGGCTGCGGCCGGGCCGGGAGAGCGAGCCAGGAGACCATCCTGTTCTGGCACCGCGGCCTGTCGCTCTCGGACATCGCGCTCGGCCACGCGCTGCTCGCCAAGGCCGCCTCGATCGGAGCCGGGCAGCGGCTCAGGTACGCCTGACCGATGCCGGTCCGTTACCGCGTGGCAGCCTTGTTGGGCGCAGACTTGGACGTGGCGGTCGCTCCCCATGCTGCGGGAGGTGCGGGCAATGGGGCTGACCTGGCGAGACCTCGTGTCCTCCGTCGCCGTGGTGGCGATGGTCTTCGCGTACGGCTCTTTTCAGCTCCGGTCCGGCATGCTGCTGCTCACCAGCGCCTGGGCCACCAGCTGCGTGGAACTGGTCCTCGGCGCCGCCTGCGCCGTGACCGCGGCCGCTGACCTGCACACCAGGCCGCAGCCGCGGGCGGGCCGGATCGTCCGCAGGGTCACCACGGTGCTCGGCGCGATCGCACTGGTCGCCGGGCTGGCCGGGCTGCTCGCCAACAGCGGGCACGCGGTGGAGATCCTGCTGGTGACGACCGTTTTCCTGTGGCTGACGGCCACCATGTGGCACGTGCTCAGCATCGGGTCCGAGCAGTGAACCCGGTCAGCGGCCACCCGGCGGCCCGATGATCGCCGGCCGCGCGAAGTCGCGGTTGTCGATGATCACGTCGGCCCTGGCCTGCGGGCGGACCTCGGCGAGGTAGATGGTCTCGGCCACGTGGTAGCGGTCGCGGTGCAGCCGGGCCGCTTCCTCCTCGCCCTCGGCGGCGCTGTCCCTGGCGATGCCGCGGCGCAGCGCGGTGCCCGGATCCACGTCCAGCCAGATGCGGTACTCCCAGCAGTCGTCGTACTCCGGCCGGAACGCGAAGACCGAATCCACGATCAGCACCGCGCCTGGCGGGGCGGTGACCGTGACACCCCGGTGGTCGGCACCGGTCAGCGGATCGAAGACGCACAGGGCGACCCGGCCGTTCCCCGCCGGCCCGGCCGGCCGCAGCAGCAGGTCGCGGGCGGCACGGAAGTCGTAGGCGTTGCGGTAGTAACCCGCACCGCTGACCCGGTCGTAGCCGTGTTCCCGGGCGTGCCGCCAGGGGTGCTTGAAATCGTCGAGCGAGGCGCGCAGGGCCGGGCGGCCCTGGGCCCGCAGCGCGGCCGCAAGCTCATGCCCGAAGCTGGTCTTGCCGGCCCCGGTCAGGCCGTCCACCGCCACCCGGAGCCTGCCGGGGCCCAGTTCGGCGACCCGGCCCGCCACCAGGGCGGTCAGGGCCGTCCGCTCGGCCGAGGCCGGCGGCGGCACGGGCTGCCGCCAGGTGGACACGGACTCGAATGCCTGCATGGCACGACACTACGGACCGGCCAGGTGGCCCATCGCTGGATGATGGTGCCATGACCAGTCAGCCAGGAGATGGCGGCGAGCCGGGTGCGGGCAGGCCCGGCACGGCCGGCCGGGTCGAACTGCTTGCCGACCTGGACCGGCCGGGTGCGTGGATGCTGCTGGTCGACGGGATCTCGCAGTCACACGTGGACCTTGACGATCCGCGGCACCTGGACCTGGAGTACATGCAGCGGCTGGGGCACCTGATCGACCTGGCCGCACCGGCCGGCATGCCGCTGCGGGTGCTGCACCTTGGTGCCGGGGGCCTGACGCTGGCCCGCTACGTGGCCGCGACCCGGCCCGGCTCCCGGCAGCTGGCGGTCGAAGCCGACCCGGAGGTGGCCGGCCTCGTCCGGGAGCGGCTGCCGGTGGACCCGCCCGGCCGCGCGCGGCGCCGGGCCGGGCGGATCGGCGTCCGCATGGGCGACGCCCGGGCGGTGCTGGAGCAGCTGCCCGCCGGGGGGTTCGACGTGGTGGTCGCGGACGTGTTCGCCGGCGACCGGACGCCCGCCCACCTCACGTCGGTGGAGTTCACCCAGGCGGCGGCCCGGGTGCTGGCGGCCACCGGGGTCTACGCGGTCAACGTCGGGGACGGGCCGCCGCTGGCGCACGCCCGCGGCCGGGTGGCCGCGGTGCGCGCGGTGTTCCCGCACGTCTGCGTCATGGCGGAGCCCGCGGTGCTGCACGGCCGCCGGTTCGGCAACCTGGTCGTCGCGGAGCCGGCCGGGAGCTTCCGCTCGCCGGTCTGGTCAGGCGGACCGCCGCGGACCCGTTCCCGGCGCGGGTGGTGGCGGGCGATGAACTCGGCCGGTTCACCGCCGGCGCCGCGCCGATCGTGGACGCGAGCGCCGAACCGTCGCCGCCCATGCCGCCCGAGATTTTTGCATAACGACAGCCCGCCGCCATGTGCTACATGACGATCCACTGGCGCCCGTCGATAAGCTCGCGCACCGCGTCGAGATGCCCGGCGTGACACGCGGTTTCCTTGATCACGTGAAGCATGATGTAGCGCAGGTGCGGGAAATCCATCCCCCATTCCTGCCACCGCGGGTCCGGCTGCCGTGGCGGCGCGTCGAGCGGGGTCGCCGCGATGACCGCGTTCGACCGCTCGATCTCGTCCCGGTACAGGCCGAAGACGTCGCCGGCCGATTCGCCGGGCCCGATCTGCCACTCGGCGTCGCGCCCCTCCGGGAAGAAGTCGAACGACTCGCCGCCCACGACGCAGCGGAACCAGTAGTGCTCGTCCGCTATGGCCAGGTGCTTGATCATGCCCAGGCAGTTCCACCCGGACGGCAGCACCGGCCGCCGCAACTGCTCCTCGGTCAGGCCTTCCAGGATGCCCAGCACATGGTCGCGCTGCATGTCGAGGAAACCCTGCAATAGCTCGGCGTCCGGATCCATCGGTCCTCGTCTCTAGGCGTGGTCGGCGTACGGCTGTTCGGGCCAGAACGGCCATTCCTCGAACCAGGTGCAGCGGCCGTCGTCGTCCAGGTGAATGACCCACAGGTCGCGGTACTCCTGGTGCGGCGGGTCCCCGTAGTGCACCTCGGCCCGGACCACGGCGGTGGCACCTTCGACGGCCAGGATGTCGGTGGCCAGGGTGAAGACCTCGTCGGGGCCGTCCCGCTCCGCCGCCCACATCCGCGCGATGCCGGTCAGCCCGGCGACGGGCCGTTCGTAGGGGGATTGCAGGTAGCTGGCATCGCTGGTGAACAGTTCGGCGAGAGCCTGGGTACCGGGTGCCCGCCAGGCGGACTCGTAACCTGCCAGCCAGCGGCTCACTTGGGCGCGGTCGGTCACCTGCCCATGGTGCCGCATGATCGTGCCGGCGGGCACCGAAGGGCCCGGCGTGAGCCCTGGCCCGCAGAGCCGGGGCTGCCGGCGTCAGGCCAGGCCCGAGCGGACCAGGCCGCGGCGCGCGGCGGCCTCCGCGCTGTACCAGAACACGTCGGCGAGGGCCTTGCCCGCCACGAACCCCAGCCACAAGCCACCGGGCAACGAGAGCAGCAGCCATGCCGCCCCGGCCAGGCTGGCCGGCCGGATCAGTGCGAAGTCCACGGCCTCGGCGGCCGCACAGGATGCCAGTTGCTGGGTCATGGCGTGCCAGGCCCCGGCGGCGAGCCTGCGCCATCCGGCCAGGTGGGCCGTTGCCCGGTAGGCGGCCAGGGCAGCCCTGGTCCCGATGCAGCCGTAGAAGCCGGCGAACTCACCAACAGTGGCCAGCCCGGCGGCGGCCAATAGCGATCCGCCGGTCCGGTAGCCGATCGCGAACCCGGCGGCGGCCGTCACGCTGCCGCATACCTCGGCCAGCCCGAACCGGGCCCGCCAGGACCGCCACCATCGGCCTGCCTTCGACATTGCCCCGCTGATCGCGGCCCTGTGCTCGCCCATGCGTGTCCCCCGGATCCCTGGTGCATCCGAGGGTGCCCGGCGGGTCTTGCCGCACGATTAAATCCCGATTTAAGGCGGTGGCTCCCGGCATCGTGCCGTCCACGATCACCGACCTGGCGGTGGCTATTGCGGCCCCGGGGGGCTTCAGCCGCTTAGTGTGCTGGCACGCGGGGCGGGGCTGGTTGTGGGCGGTGGTGCGGGAGGCACTGGCCGCGTGGTGTGGCGTGGCGTAGCCGCAGCGCGAACCGTGCCAGCAGGCCCGCGGCGACGATGTTAAGGATGGCCTTGCCGATGATGTTCACCGGGCCGGCTGCGCCGAGCACGGCGAAGCCGGCGGCCATCTGCACGACCAGGGCGCCGGTGCAGACGGCGAGGACCTGCAGATCTGTGCGGGCGGACCAGCGCCGCAGCGCCCAGGCGGCGAGGGCGACCTCGGCTGCCGCGACGGCGATGGGAACGGGGAACGGCAGCCAGTGCAGGTGGTTGCCCGAGACGGACAGCAGCAGCAGCCCGAACCACGCGGTAGCGCCGAGCGCGGCGGCCCCGGCGAGCCAGCCCGCCGCTGGCGGCGGTGGCCCGCCTGTGGTGGAGGTGCGGGTGCCGGCGGCGAGCCTGGCCACCGCGATCAGCGCGATGACCAGGGCCATGGCTGCGCCTTGCTGAACGGGGTGCACCCTGGCCGGCACGTGCAAGAGGATGGGCTGCACGTACGTCCACCAGAGCAGGCCAACGCCGGCGGCGTTGACCGCGTAGACGGCGCCGACCACGCTGCACGCCGGTCCGGCCCAGCCAGGGCTTGTCCCGCCAGGCGGGGAACGCCAGTTCGGTGAGCAGGACCGGGATCGCGATGCTGAAGACGGCGTGATAGCCGATGTTCCACACGGCATAGGTCCAGAACACGCCGAACGCGACGCCGTAAGGGTGGGTCTGGAGGGCCGGGGTGAACCAGTTCGGCTCGAGCAGGCCTTCCTCGATCGCGCCGTAGGCGGCGCCGAGCAGCAGGATCGAGGGCCACCCGCCGCCCCACCGGCGCACCACCTCGCGAATGAGGACGGCGCCCCCGCCGTACAGGCCGATCTGGATCAGGTAAACGGGGAAGTCGCTGACTGTCGTGGTCCCCCACAGGACTTCTGCGACCAGCGGCGCGAGGAGCAGGAGGAACATGACTGGCCGGGCGCGGCCACGGGGCACGATCATCGGGATCTCCCTACCGATCACCCAGCGATTAGTTTAGTTTGCGAGATAAGATTCTCTCTGTGTAAGATAACAGCATGGACGGGCGCATGGCAACTGACCCCGATCGGCTTGGCCAGGCTCATCGGCCGCGAACTCAGCACCGCAGTGGTGATGTTCCACGAGGCAGTCGGCAAGCGGCTGGGCCTCTCCGGTACCGAGCGCAAGCTGCTGGACGTCCTGAGCCGCCTTGGTCCCTCAACCGCCGGCGAGCTGGCCACCCACACCGGCCTGACCAGCGGGGCGATCACCGGAGTCGTGGACCGTCTCGTCAAGGCGGGATACGCCCAGCGCGAGCCCAACCCGCGCGACCGCCGCAGCGTGATCGTCACACGCCTGCCAAGCCCCGCCAGCGACCGGCTCGGACCGGAGGTGTTCGCGCCGCTGGGCCAGGCCATCGCCGACTTCTCCGCGCAGTACCAGCCCGCAGAGCTGGCAGCCATCGCCAGCTACCTGGCGGGCCTTACCGGCATCCTGCGTGAGCAGACCATGCGCCTTCAACAAGAAGCGGCCGCGGCCGGCCCGGCACAAGGCGCTTGACTCTCACGTTGCGTGAGGGGTGCAAGCTCGTGTCATGTTCAGCATCGGCGAGTTCGCCAGGCTCGGAACGGTATCCGTTCGCACCCTCAGGCACTACGAGGAGATCGGGCTGCTCTGCCCCGCGAGAGTGGATCCGGAGACCGGCTACCGCTGCTACTCGCCAGCCCAGCTGGAGCACCTCAACCGGATCATCGCGCTGAAGGAACTGGGGTTCTCGCTTGCCCAGGCCAAGCAGCTGCTGACCGGGATCAACCTGCCGAGGAACTGCGCGGAATGCTGATGCTGCGGCGCGCACAGCTGGAGCAGGAACTCGAAGCACACCGGAACCAGCTGCTCGAAGTCGAAGTACGGCTCGGCTACATCGCACGGGAGGGCACCATGCCAGCAGATGACATCACCGTGAAGAAGATTCCGGCCATGGGCGTGGTGGCCATTGCCGCCCCAGCCCCGGCCTTCGGCCCCGGGAACATAGTCCCCGTCGTCAACCGGTCACGCCAGCAGTTCGACCAGCTCGCGATCCCGGAGCTGGTCAAGGCGGCTGGGCCCTACATGATCTTTTATGAACATGACGAGGGCAGCGACGTCACGGTTTACCTGGCCTTGCCTGTGGCCGAGCGGCCAGCCGAGATTCCTCCGCCGGCGCAATACCTGGTCCTTCCCGAAGTCGAGGCAGTCGCCGCCGTGCGCAGCGGCCGCGCCGCCAGCATCTTCCCCATGGTCTATCACGACCTGGTCCAGTGGGCCGGCGCGCACGGCTTCCAGGCCTTCGGGCCTGGCCGCGAGATATGGGTCAACGAAGTCGACGACTTCACCGAGATCGAACAGCAGGTCTTCGAGGTCCAGCTGCCGTTCACCCGGCCCGAAACCCCGCCTGCATGAACGGGTCACGTCGCTGCGTGGCCAGGTGACGGCCGGGATCCACTGCCAACCTGCCCGGCCGGCAAGCTCGCCCAGCCAGCCCAGGCTCCCGAAAGGACCAGCCGGCATGTACCCCACCCTCCTGCAAGCGCTCGCCAGCCAGCGCACCGCGGAGATGCGGACGGCGGCGGCGAGCGGCCGTCGGCCGCCCGCTCAGCGCAGCAACGCAGCCTGGCAGGTCCGGCAGCGGATCGGCTGGGCGCTCGTGCACGCTGGCCTCCGTCTCGCCGTCCGGCGGGAACCTGCCTGACCAGGTACCTCCTGGCCTCGTGCTGCCGGGTAGCGTCTTCTCCCGCGAGCCGGGCGCCCGTAGGCCTGGTTAACACTGCAGGCCTACGATGTTGACACTGTCTTGGCGGGGGTATTGACTGTAGGTCTACAGCGTAGTCACGACGGCCTGTCGGCCGGCGCGGGACGGCTGACACCCGGTCAGCCGAAGAACAGGAGGCCCGCGATGCGGACAATCGGATACATCACGGCAGTAACCTTGGCGGCCGCCGCCGCGGGCCTCGGGGTCCTGGCGGTCATGTCAGTGCCGGACATGCGACGGTATCTGAAGATCAGGAAGATGTGACCCCGGCCTACCACGCCCCGGCCATGACGCCCCCGTTGCGCCACCAGGTCCCGCCCCTTTCGCTGTCATCCCGCGATCACGACGGCGTGACCGTGGTGACCCTGCGCGGTGAACTGGATTTCTGCGGCTCATCCGCACTGCAGGCGTACCTCGGCGACACAGGCCAGCAGCGCAGCCCCGCAGCGTCGCCGACCTCACCGGCCTGGCCTTCCTCGACTGTGCCTGCCTGACCGTGCTTGTCCGGCACTGCCAGGACATCAGATCCCAGGGCGGCAGTTTCACGCTGGCCGGGCCGCACGGCCTGGTGCACCAGATCCTTGCCATCAACGGCCTGCTGACCTGGTTTGACGTGCATGACACCGTGCAGGAAGCCGTCAGCCGCAGCGCACCCAGTGATCACCCGCCTGCTCGGCGAGCTCGCCCGTTCTGAAAGCGACACGAGGTGACCCGGCCGGAGCCTGAGCGCGGGGACCTGCAAGCTGGCCGTCACCGAAGAGGTGGCGGCTCAGGGGCCGACCGGGCCAGCTTTGGTCGCGAGGCGCTCAGTTGCCCCGGGAGAAGATCCGCAGGAAGAACAGGAACACGTTCAGCGCGTCCAGGAAGATCGACGCGGCGAGAAGCGGCGCGGAGTCAAGGTCGGGCGACCGGCGCAGCCGCTGAAAATCAAACGCGGTCAGGCCCGCGAAGATCACCAGGCCGACAACCGAGTAGATCAGCGAGCCGCCCGGGATATTGACGAAGATCAGCACGATGCCGAACACGATCAGGGCGACGAGCGCCCACAGGCACAGGCGGGCAATCCCGGCAAGATCCTGCCGGGTCGCGTACCCGGCCGCGCCGAAGCCCGCGATGAACAGCGCTGTGGCGCCGCCGGCCTGCCAGAGCGCCTGTGGGCTCGTGCTCGCGTAGTAGACCAGGACCGGCGCCATCGCCAGGCCGAGCGCCACCCCGACGATGAACAGCAGGGCGACGGTCAGCCCCGCCGATCGCCGGACCGTGAACCTCATGCTGATCAAGCACGCGAACGCGGCGATGAACCAGACGATGGCCCAGCCCTGGGACAGGTTGCGCCCGAGGTAGGCACCCAGCGCGAAGAAACCCGTGGTGACCGCGACGTACCCCATCGTCTGCCCGAACAAGGTGCGGGTCCGGTCCCGGGTCGCCGTCCCGTAGCCGCCGTAGCTCAATGACTCACTCATGACCCCATTGTCCCCGGCCCCCGGCTGCAGTCACAGTGTGGCGCGTGCCCCGGCGCGGCAACCGCAGGCGTCACGCGCGGACGCGGGCGGCGGCCCAGGCCAGCGCTTCCGGCGCGCTGTCGAGCACGGTGATGTGGCCCGCGTCCGGGACGATGCGCGATTCGGCTGCCGGACAGCGCGCGGCGAGCCATTCACCGTGCGCGCACGGGACCATCTTGTCCTTCGCTCCGTGCATGATCAGGGCCGGAACGCGGATGGCATCCGGCCGGAACCCCCACGGCTGGACGGCGGCGAGGGTGTCCTCGAGAAATCCCTCGCTACCCTGCTCAATGGCCTGACCGGCCACGCCTGCCAGCCATGACCAGCTGCCGCCGAGGGCAGCCATGTCGGCCTCGGTGAAGAAGGCGCCCATGTCCTCGGGCTCGGCCTCAGCCCAGTGCGCCTCGAGCGCCGCGCGCCCGCCCGCCGCCGCCCGGTTCTCCGCCGCGATGCCCGGCGACCAGCCCGCGAACCAGTCCAGCCCGTCTGCGTCGAACGGCGCCGGCCCGGACACGCTCACCGCGGCGATGACGCGCTCAGGCAGCAGCGCGGCGCAGGCCAGCGCGTGCGGGCCGCCGCCGGAATGGCCGAGCACGGCGAACCGGCCGATGCCGAGCGCGTCCGCGATCGCGGCCACGTCCGTGGCTGCCGACGCGACAGTCCGGCCGTCGTGCGGACCTGAGCCGCCGTAACCGGGCCGGTCGTAGGAGACCCAGCGCAGGCCGCTCGCTTCGGCGGCCGCGAACAGCGGTTCAGGCGGCGAGCCGATGTTGGGCGAGCCGTGGAGCCAGAACACCGCGACCGCCGGGCCCGTGGCGCCTGGGCTGCTGGCGATCCCGTCCGCAGCGGTGTCGTAGGCGTGCAGGGTCCGGCCGCCGGCCAGGCGGATGTCAGCCTCGGTGACCATGCCCGCCAGCCTATGGTGCACGTCCGACAAGGGCCTCAGCTCTCCCAGGCCGGCCTGGGCGCTCATCGACGTCAGCGGCGGATGTACACCGGCGTGCCTGGGGTCGGTACCAGCGTGTGGAAGAACGCGGCGATGTCCACCGGGATCCGCACGCAGCCATGGGAGGACGGCCGGAGCGGCACGTGGGTATCCCCGTGGATCGCGAAGGTGGTGCCGATGAAGAACACGGGGTTGTACATCTGGCCGAGCGGCACCGTCACCCAGCCCGGCATGAAGGAAAGGGTCGTGAAGTCACCGGTCGGCGTAATGGCGTCGCCGCAGCCGTTCGGCGAGCAGAAGTAGTACCCGCCGGCGCTGGATACGTGGCTGACCAGCGCGACATGATTGCGTCTGTAAAGGACGAGAACCTGATCCTTCAGGTTGACCTCGACCCGCAGGCGGCCGCCATGGCGGACCAGTACCTTGGGCGGCCGCGGGCTGGCCAGCGCCCGCTGCATCGCGGAACGCACCGCATCCCGCGGGTGCAGGCCCTGGGTCTCCTGGAACGCCCATACGGCCTCGAGGGTGTCTGAGCCGAACCGGCCGTCCACCTGGCCCGGGTAATACTTCAGCGCCGCGAGCCGCCGCTGCAGCAGCCTGACCGCCCGCCCCCTCATCCCGGGCCTAAGGACGCCCTGAGGCGACGCAGACACCGACCGCGACGGGGACGCCGCCGGCGACGGGGACACAGTGGGCGCGGGGGACGGGGCAGGCGGCAGGGCCGCCGGCGCCCCTCCGGCCGTGGCCACCTGGGACGGCGTGGCCGGCCGGGCCGCCTGGCTGGGTGCGCCCACCGAGCGGCAACCGGCAACGGCCAGCGCCAGAGCTGGCAACACAAAGATGAAGAGGCGTCGCATCCAACCCTCCGTGAGCGGCCCAGGCCTCAGCCATTGCCTAGAGTCCCCCGGATCGCCAGCTTGCGCCACCAGCCCCGCCGCAGCCAGACCCAACCGCCGCATCCTTGCCGCCGAACGGCTCAGCAAGGATCGCGAGCGTCCCCGGCGCCTGATCACGAGCTGCTCAGGTTCCCGGGGACGCCGTTCCCTCGCCTGCTCCGGTGCGCGGGTGGCGGTGCACGACAAGACAGGCGATCACGGCGGCCGCCGCCGCGATCGCGAGCGCGATGAAGGGGAATGCGTTGTAGGGCGGGGGCTGCCCAGGCTTGCACAGTTCGGCGAACGGGACAATGAGAGTGAGCGACCCCAGGACTGGGATCGCCACGTGGCGGAACGGCGAAAACAGGTCCCGGTGGCGGCGCCACATGAAAACGGGAAGGGACAGCGTCGTCAGGAAGTAGACGAACAGGATCACGATTGTCCCCATTGTCGAGCACTCGGCGTACAGGCCCACGGGGTTCATCGATCCGGTGTCCCCGCTGATGAGGTGGGCTGCCCACCAGACCCCGATGATCCCCAGGCCCGCACCCGCCATGACCAGCAGCGCATTCACCGGCGTTTCGGACCGTGGGCGGAGCTGACCGAGCTTGGCCGGCAGGAGCCCGGTCCGGCCGCCGTCAAAGAGCATGCGCGATTGGGAGTCCGCCGCGGCGACCAGGGTGGCGAGCACGGAGACGATTCCGGCGATCCAGGCCAGCACGGCCGCCCCGCCGAGATAGTGATCCGCCACGGTGAGGAATGGGACCGAGGAGCGCCCGATGGAGGATACGTCGTAGTGGAAACCGGTGATGGTCGCGTAGGCAAAGAAGACGAACAGGGCGGCCGCAATGGCTACCGAGATATACAGGGCCCTCGGTACGGTGCGCTGTGGATTGCGGCTCTCCTCGGCGAGCGCAGGGCCGTTCTCCCACCCGATGAACATGTACAGGGCCAGCGGGAAGCCTGCGGACAGGCCGGCCAGGCCACCGGTGAGGTGTGCCCAGGAAAACGGTATGCCCGACAGATGGGCGCGCTGATCGACCAGGACAACGACGCAGACCACGACCATGATCGCCACCTGCACCAGCACGGCCGCGCCCACCGCGGCGGTTGACAGCTTGACGCCGCGCGCGGTCAGCCAGATGGCGCCCACGGTCAAGATGAGGGTCAACGGTCCCCACGCGGGGTGCCACGAGGTGTAATGGGACACGGTCATCGCCACCATCCCCCCCGACATGGCGAACACCGACGCGATGGCGACGGTGTAGCCAACGGCGACCAGCAGAGCCGTGGCGACACCGGCCCTGGATCCCAGCGAGGTTTCCACATACGTGATGAAGCTCCCCGCCGAAGGCTCCGCCTTGGTGAACTCGGCCACCGTGAAAGCCAGCAGCACCACGGCCACACCGGCGGCGACGATCGTCAGCGGCGCGGCGACACCGGCGGTCACCGCGATCACGCCGAACGCGAAGTAGAAATCGATCCCCGGGCCAATGTTCGCGACGGTCGAAGCCGTCACGTCGGCGGTGCCGAGCTGGCCGGATTTGAGATGCTCTCCGCCCTGGCTCACGCATCTCCCCCCAGCCGGCTAGCGCTTGTCCCCTCGATTGTCCGCGCTTGGCCCCCAAGAGGACTCACACCGCGGAAATCAGCACCCTCAAGGCAGACAGCCTGCGCGGCGGGCCGCAGCGGTGCCGAGCCGCGGGACGCTGGCCAGAAGGCGCGCTGGCCCGAACCCGGGAGGGCGGAGGCCGGCGCTGTGGCTGGCGCCGCCGGGGGCCATGCCCACCGCAGGTGCAACAGACGCACTCCGCAGAGCTGGGACGTACTGTCGGCTGGATGGAGTTCAGCAAAGAGCTGCGTGAGGACGTCTTGTCGGGCGAGATCACTGTCTCGTTCCGGCTCTGGCGCCGGCCAAAGGTGTCGCTGGGGCGCCGTTACCCGGTCGGGCTGGGCTGGATCGAGGTCGACTCGATCGAACTGGTTCCTTTCTCCTCGATCGACCAGGACGATGTCCGCCGCGCCGGGGAAACAGACCTCCAAGCCCTCCGCCGGCGAGCCGCCCACGCCGGGCCCATCGACGACGGCACCTTGCTGTACCGGATCGAGTTCCACGCCGTCCAATAGCCAGCCGCACGGCCCGCGGCCAGCGGGCCCGATGCCCTAGCCACCCCGCATGCCTTGTCAGGCAACCAGCGGGGTAATCAGGGGCCGGTCGTGTTTGGGCAGCTCCCGCAGGCCTCGCCGGACGGTCAGGGCCGCATCGATCAGCGCACAGGCCCGCGCGGTCTCCTCTGCCACGCGGTCCACCGCCCCCAGCCTGGCCGCCGACAGCCAGGCCGACACCTGCGCCCACGAGTACAGGCTGGCCCGCTGCCGCTTGACTACCGGTTCGGGGAAATCACCCGGGCCGCGCTCGCCACTGACCCAGTACCGCACCGCCGCGGATGTCACCTTCGCCCGCTGGGCGATCTCGTCGATTACCACCAGGTCCTCGGTGACACCGGTCACCGATATCCCGGCGGCCCAACAAGGCAGCGCGGTTTGACCTAGAGCGCGCTCCAGCATCCAGACTCGTGTTCGGCGCCCGGACGGGACCGGGTGGCTGGAGAGGAACCCACATGAAATACCGCACGATTGGCACGGACCCGAAGACCCGCCGCGAGGTGAGCGTGCTCAGCCTGGGCACGATGCACTTCGGCACCGCGACCGACGAGGCGACCTCGTTCGCGATCCTGGACCGGTACGTGGCGGCGGGCGGCACCTTCATCGACACGTCCGACAGCTATGCGTACTGGGTCAACGGCACCCAGGGCGGGGAGAGCGAGGAACTGCTCGGCCGCTGGCGGCGCAGCCGCGGCGTCAGCGGCGAGGTCGTGATCGCGACCAAGGTCGGCGCCCGGCCGCTTGCCCCCGGCACCAGCTACACCGACAACGCCGAGGGCCTGTCGGCCCAGGTGATCCGCGAGTCCGCGGCACGCAGCCGGGACCGGCTCGGCGTGGCCAGGCTGGACCTGCTGTACGCGCACATCGAGGATCCGGCGGTGCCGCTGGCCGAGACCGTGGCGGCCTTCGGCGCGCTGGTGGCCGAGGGCACCGTGGGCCTGCTGGGGGTGAGCAACCACTGGGCGTGGCGGGTGGAACGGGCCCGCAGCCTGGCTGCGGTGGCCGGGCTGCCCGGCTACGAGGTGCTGCAGTACCAGCACAGCTACCTGCGGCCGCGCACCGACCTGCCGGGCAGCCGCTCCCCGGACGGCATGCCGGGCATGCTGGGCGGCGACCTGCTCAGCTACCTGCGGGCCGAACCGCAACTCACGATGGTCGCCTACGCACCACTGCTGCGGGGCGGCTACGTGCGCCAGGACAGGCTGGATGCCGCCGAGTTCGCCGAGTTCGACCACCCGGGCACGCCTGCCCGGCTGGCGGCGCTGCGGGAGGTGGCCAAGGACGCCGGCGCGACGGTCAACCAGGTGGTGCTGGCCTGGCTGATCGGCGCGGAGGTCCCGATCATCCCGCTGGTCGGCGCCTCCTCGGTGGCGCAGCTGGACGAGAGCCTGGCCGCGGTGGACCTGAAGCTGACGGCGGAGCAGCGCGCGAGGCTGGACGAAGCCGGGTGACGGGCGGCCTGCCCGGCGGGCTCAGGGCGCGGCGACGGGCGGCACCGCGTTGGCGCGGGCCACATCCGCGTAGAACCGGGCGCTCGCCTTCGGGATTCGGCGCTGCGTGCCGAAGTCGACGAAGACGATGCCGAACCGCTTCTGGTAGCCCCAGGCCCATTCGAAGTTGTCCAGCAGCGACCAGACGAAGTATCCGGAGAGGTTGGCCCCGTCCCTGATGGCGCGGGCCGCGGCGTCCAGGTGCCGGTGCAGGTAGCTGACCCGCTCCAGGTCGTTCACCGCGCCGTCCGGGTCCGACGTAGTCCTCGGCGGCGCAGCCGTTCTCGGTGACGTACAGCGGCAGGCCGGGCGCGTCCTTCGACAGGCGCATCAGCACGTCGTAGAGCCCGTCGGGGTCGACCAGCCAGCCCATCGGCGTCCGCGGCAGTTCGTCCGGGCGGTACTCGACCACGCCGGGCGCCCCGGCCCGGGACGGCTCCTCGCCCCGGCGCAGGTCCGTGGGATCGCCGGTCCGCAGGTAGACGCAGGAGTAGTAGTTGACGCCGAGGAAGTCCAGCGGCTGGCTGATCGTCTCCATGTCCCCGGCCACGATCAGGTGCGCCGGCGGGACCAGGTCCGGCCGCGCGGCAGCCGGGTAGCTGCCGTGCAGCACCGGTTCGAGGAACAGGCCGTTCACGCTGGCGTCGGTGATCGCCCGGCCCTGCTCGACCGTGTCCGAGCCCCGCTCCCCCAGCACCTGCACCGGGTGCATGTCGAAGGTGATGCCGACCGGAACGCCCGGGGCCGCGGCGCGCAGCGCCTGGCTGGCCAGCCCGTGGCCGAGCAGCAGGTGATGGGTGGCCGCGGCCGCCGCGGCGGCGTCGCGCAGCCCCGGGGCGTGCTCCCCGGTGCGGTACCCGTGGCTCGCCACGACCTGCGGCTCGTTCAGCGTGATCCAGCG
Organism: uncultured Actinomycetes bacterium; assembly: GCA_963725125.1. Classification (GTDB taxonomy): domain Bacteria; phylum Actinomycetota; class Actinomycetes; order Streptosporangiales; family Streptosporangiaceae; genus DASXKD01. Next base: position 10,087 of record CAVRXW010000009.1, on the reverse strand, counting down.
GGTGACGCGATCGCCGAGCGCGCCGGCGACGATCGCCGCGTACTCGGCGAACCGCTCGGCGGTGTCGCGCGCCGCCCAGCCGCCCTCGTCCTGGAGTTCCTGCGGCAGGTCCCAGTGATAGAGCGTGACGGCGGCCGCGATGCCGCGGCTGGAAAGTTCGTCGAGCAGCGCCCGGTAGTAGTCGAGGCCCCGCTGGTTCACCGCGCCCCGGCCGGACGGCTGGATCCGCGGCCACGAGATCGAGAACCGGTAGGCGGTCAGGCCGAGCGACGCCATCAGCGCGACGTCCTCGCGGTACCGGTGGTACGAGTCGCAGGCGATGTCGCCGGTGTCCCCGCCGCGGACCCTGCCCGGTGTGTGGCTGAAGGTGTCCCACACCGACGGGCCCCTGCCATCGGTGTGTACCGCTCCCTCGATCTGGTAGGCAGCCGTGGCCGCTCCCCAGGTGAACCCCTGCGGGAACTCGGCGGGTGAACCCGTTGTCGTCATCGGCCTCTCCTTTTGGCGCCTCGCCGGGATGCACCCAGCTCTCCTGATCGCCCTGCCGGGGCGGCCGCGAGGCTCTTGACGGGTCCCGGGCCGGGTCTTAGTGTAAGCGCTTAGATTTCCTAATGTAAGCGCTTAGACCAAGGATGTAACCGCTTAGAACCCGGCTCAGTGGGGGAAATCATCGTGGTTACGCTCTACGACGTCGCGCGGCTGGCCGGTGTCTCCACCGCAACGGTTTCCCGCGTCGTCCACGGCCAGGACCGGGTGCGGGACAGCACCAGGACCCGCGTGCTTGAGGTCATCGAGCAACTCGGCTACGTTCCCGACGGCGCCGCGCAGAGCCTGTCCCGGCGGCGCAAGAACGTGATCGGCCTGGTCTGCGTCGAGCGCCAGTCGCCCCGGCAGCAGTACGACATCGAGTCCATGAGCCTGCTGTTCTACGACGAGATACTGCGCGGCGTCGAGGCGCGTATCCGGCAGCACGAGTGGTCGCTGCTGATCACCTACCTCCGGGAGGCCACCGACCCGGACCTGCCCCGGCTGCTGTCGCTGTCCGGCCAGGTCGACGGCCTGCTGATCGGCGAGGGCATCGTGCCGTCCGAGTTCCTGGCGCGGCTGGCCAAGCGGCTGCCCGTGGTGGTCATCGCCGGGGACCCCGGCGAGCGTGCGGCCGACGTGGTGACCGCCGACAACCGGTCCGGCTCGGCCGCCCTGGTCAGCCACCTGATCGAGGACGCACGGCCGGCGGCGGCTGTACCACGTGGACGGGCCGCCGACCGCGCCCGACGCCAGGGAGCGGCGGCTGGCGCTGCACGAACTGCTGGGCGCCCACCCGGACTGCCAGCTCATCGGCACGTACGCAGGGCCTGTTCAGCGTCGGCAGCGGCGAGGAGGCGGGCGAGAAGCTGCTCGCCGCACGCGGCGAGTCGACTGCCCGACGCGGTAGTCTGCGCGAACGACCAGATGGCCATCGGCGTACTGCAGGCCTTCGCGAAGGCCGGGGTGCGCGTCCCGGAGCAGGTGGCGGTCGTCGGTTTCGACGACATCTTCCCCGGGAGCCTCTATGACCCTCCGCTTACCACGGTCCACCAGCCGATGCGCCTGCTCGGCGAGCGGGCCTGCACCCGCCTGCTCGACCGGCATCGCCCGGCCCAGCCTGCGCCCGAAGGTGGAGCTGCTGCCCACCGAACTCGTGCTGCGCTCCAGCTGCGGCTGCCCGCCCGGCACCGTGATCCGCCAGCCCATCCCGCCGCGGCGGCCCGGCCGCGCGGCGGCCACACCACGCACCGCCCCCTCGGGCACTGCCGCGCCGGTCGGCGCGGCCGCCACACGAACCCGGACGCAGCGAACTAGGAGCCGACGATGTCCTTCATCGTCCGCCGCGTTGATCTTCTACCTGGTCGCGGCCTGGGTGGCGCTGACCATCAACTTCTTCATCCCGCGCGCGATGCCCGGGAACGCCGTCGAGAGCCATCATGTCGAAGTTCCCCAACCTGCAGCCGTCGGCCTACCAGGCGCTGGAGGCGATGCTCGGCGTCGGCCACCCCGGCTCGCTCTGGCAGCCAGTACTGGGCGTACCTGGTCGACGTGTTCCACCTCAACTTCGGCGTCGACGTGACCAAGTACCCGGCCAGGGTGTCCACGCTGCTCGGCCAGACCATCCCCTGGACGATCACCCTGGTGGGCACGGCCACGGTCATCGCCTTCCTGGCCGTGGGCACCGTGCTGGGCATCATGGCCGGCTGGCGGCACGGCGGCTGGCTGGACCGGGTGCTGCCCGGGCTCATGTTCTTCCAGGCGATGCCGTACTTCTTCCTCGCGCTGATCCTGCTCGAACTGCTCGCGGTCCGCGTCCACCTGTTCCCGATGGGCCAGGGGTACGCGGGCGGCCTGATACCCGGCTGGCACTGGGACTTCATCGGCAGCGCCATCTACCACTCGCTGCTCCCCGCCTTCACCATCGTCATCGCCTCGGTGGCGGGCTGGATGCTGCAGATGCGCAACGTCATGATCACCACGATCGGCGAGGACTACGTGCTCGCCGCGCAGGCCAAGGGCCTGTCCAGCCGCCGGGTCGTGTTCACGCTACGCGGCGCGCAACGCGCTGCTGCCCCAGCTTCAGGGGTTCGGCCTGGCGCTGGGCTTCGTGGTGTCCGGGGCCATCGTCATGGAGATCGTCTTCTCCTACCCGGGCATCGGCCTGCTGCTGCTCAACGCGGTCACCTCGAACGACTACCCGCTGATGCAGGCCATCTTCCTCGTGATCACCTTCACCGTCCTGCTCGCCAACCTGATCGTCGACATGATCATCGTCGTCGCCGATCCGCGTGCGCGGGCGCGAGAGGGGGCCCGATGACCGTCGCCCTCCCGGTCAGCACCGACCAGTCGGCGGTGCCCGAGGAGCACCCCGAGCAGGCCGGGCTGTGGCGGCGGCTGCCCACCAAGGCGAAGGTGGGCGCGGTCCTGCTCGGCGTCTTCATCCTCGCCGCCATCATCGGGCCGCATGCTCGCGCCCTACGACCCGTCCTTCCAGAACCCCGCGCCGGCCCTGTCCCTGCACCCGCCGGACGCCGCGCACCTGCTCGGCACCACGCAGAGCGGTCAGGACGTGCTGTCCCAGCTCCTCGTCGGCATCCGCCTCACCCTGGAACTGGCGCTCAGCGTCGGCGTCATCGCGACGGCGCTGTCGTCGTCGTCGGCGTGGCGGCGGCCTTCCTCGGCGGTGTGTGGGACGAGGTGCTGTCCGCTGGCCACCAACGTGTTCCTGGTGATCCCGGCGCTGCCGCTGCTGATCATCCTGCTCGGCTACCTGCCGCAGAAGGGCCAGCTGGCGACCATCGTCGTGCTCAGCGGGCTCGGCTGGCCGTGGGGCGCGCGGTTGATCCGCGCGCAGACCCTGGCGATCCGCAACCGCGACTTCGTCGCCGCCTCCCGGGAGACCGGCGAGCCGACCTGGCGGATCCTGGCTGTCGAGATCGTGCCGAACGAGGTGAGCCTGATCGCGGCGAGCTTCGTGAACACGGTGCTCTACGCGATCGGCGCCTCGGTCGCGCTGGCCTTCATCGGCCTCGCCGACCTGACCAGCTGGAGCCTGGGCACGATGCTCTACTGGGCGCAGAGCCAGCAGGCCCTCCAGCTCGGCGCCTGGTGGTGGTTCGTGCCGCCGGGCCTCGCCGTGGCGCTCATCGGCACCGCACTCGTGCTGCTGAACAGCGGGCATCGACGAGCTCGGCAACCCGCGGCTGCGCGACGCCGGCAGCGCCAGCGCGGCCGCCTGGCGCAAGCTGCGGCCCACCGACCCGACCCCGGTGCTGCAGGCGCCCCCGCCGCCCCGCGGCGCTCGCCAGCTTCCTCCACTCGTTCTCCCGCAGCTCGCTCCTCGACGAAGACCGCGAGCGAGGTGAGCTGCCGTGACCGGGCCAGTGCTCGCGATCGAGGATTTCTCCGTCGTCTACCGGACCCCCGGCCGGCGACGTGCGGGCGGTCACGGCAGGTCAATCTGGAGCTATACGCCAGCGAGGTGGTCGGCCTGGTCGGCGAGAGCGGCTCTGGCAAGTCCACGCTCGCCTACGGCGCCTGCCGCCTGCTCCGGGCGCCCGCGCTGATCACCGGCGGCAGCGTGCGCTACCAGGGCCGGCGCGCCGCCGACGCCGATGGACATGCTGCAGCTCGGCCGCGACGAGCTGCGGCGGCTGCGCTGGCGGGAGATCGCCATCGTGTTCCAGAGCGCGATGAACGCGCTGAACCCGGTGCTCAACGTCCGCGACCAGCTGCTCGACGTCATCCACGCCCACCTGCGGATCTCCCGCGACGAGGCGCCCGGGACAAGGCAGCGTCGCTGCTCGACCTGGTCGGCATCCCGCGCTCCCGGCTGCGCAGCTACCCGCACGAGCTGTCCGGCGGCATGCGGCAGCGGGTGATGATCGCGATGGCGCTGGCCACCGATCCGGAGATCGTCATCATGGACGAGCCGACCACCGCGCTCGACGTGGTGGTGCAGCGCGACATCCTCGCCCAGATCGTGGAGCTGAAGGAACGGCTCGGCTTCTCGATCCTGTTCATCACCCACGACCTGTCCCTGCTGCTGGAGCTGGCCGACCGGATCGCGGTGATGTACGCCGGGCAGCTCCTGGAGATCGGCACCGCCGCAGCAGATCGCAGCGCGAGCCCGGCCCACCCCTACACCAGGGGCCTGCTCAACTCGTTCCCGTCGCTGCGCGGTGCGCGGCGTGAGCTGGCCGGCATCCCGGGTTCCCCGCCCGACCTGCACGATCCGCCGCCGGGCTGCCCGTTCCTGCCGCGCTGCGGCTACGGCACGGAGGCTGCACCAGCATCGACATGACCCTGGCGCCGGTCGCCTCGGCTAGCGAGCCCGGGCACGTGACCGCCTGCCCGTTCGTGCTGGCCGGACACCCCGGCTCCCCCGCCCCCGGCGGACCGCGAGGCCGACCGGAGCACCAGCCCGCCACGAGCCGGGAGCTGACCGCATGACCAGCTCGACGGTGCCGGACAGCCGCACGGCAACGAAGTCACCTCGGTGGCCGCCGGGCGCGGCCCGCTGGCCATGGAGGCCGTCGCGCTCGGCAAGGACTTCCGGCTCGGCCGCGGCCACGTCCTGCACGCCGTCCGCGAGGTCAGCTTCGGCCTGTACCGCGGCGCCGTCGTCGCCCTGGTCGGCGAGAGCGGCTCGGGCAAGTCGACGGTCGCCCGGCTGCTCGCCGGGCAGGAGCGGCTCACCTCCGGCTCGATCCGGCTGGACGGGCAGCCCGTCGATGCTGTCGGGCCGCGGCGCCTTCCGGCAGCACAAGAGCAAGGTCCAGCTGGTCTTCCAGGACCCGTTCTCCTCGCTGAACCCGGTGCACACCGTGCGCTATCACCTGGAGCGGCCGGTGAAGCTGCACCAGGGCACCCGGTCGGCGGACCGAGGTCGCGCGCGAGATCGCCGCCCTGCTCGAGCAGGTGCGGCTCACGCCCGGCCGGGAGTTTCCTGCCCAAGTTCCCGCACGAGCTGTCCGGCGGCCAGCGGCAGCGGGTCTCGTTCGCCCGGGCGCTCGCCGCCCGGCCGAGCGTCCTGCTCGCCGACGAGCCGGTGTCCATGCTGGACGTGTCGATCCGGCTGGAGATGCTGAGCCTGCTCGACGACCTGCGCCGCCGCTTCCAGCTCGCGCTGCTGTACATCACCCACGACATCGCCTCGGCGCGCTACTTCGCCGACGAGGTGCTGGTCATGTACGCGGGGCAGATCGTCGAGCGCGGCCCGGCGGAGGAACTGACCCAGCAGCCCGGCGCATCCCTACACCCAGCTGCTGGTCGCCTCGGCCCCGGACCCGGACAACCTCGGGCAGCGCGCTGCGCGGCGGCAGGCACGGCCGCCGGGCGCCAGCGCGCCGAGCACCGGCGCGGCGGCGACCGGCTGCCCGTTCAGCCCCCGGTGCCCGCTGGCCGACGACCGCTGCCGCAGCGACGACCCTGCGCTGCAGCGCGTCTCGCCGGTCCGGGCGGCCGCCTGCTGGCGGCTCGATGTCGCCGCGCCCGGCGTTCTCGCGCAGCCGCAGGGGGGTGGGACATGACGAGCTAGCCGACCGCGCACACATCGGGGGACATCGACCTTCACGACGACAGGAAACGAAAATGATCAGGAGATTGCCGAGGCCCTAGAAAGCTGGTCGCTGTCAGCGGCAGTGGCCCTCCTCGCCGCCGGGGTGGCCGCCTGCGGCTCGTCGAGCAGCTCCGGCTCGCCAGCTCGTCGAGTCGTCGAGCTCCCGCCGCACTCTGGTCATGGAGAGCTCGCCGGAGAGCACGATCACCCAGGCGTTCAACCCGTTCATCGCCACCCAGGCCATCTGGGGCATGGGCGCGGACGGGCTCATCTACGAGCCGCTGCTCCAGTTCGACATCGCCGCGCCGCCGAAGTACTACCCGTGGCTGGCCACGGCCTACACAGTGGTCGAACGGCGGCAAGGCGGTCACCTTCACGATCCGGCAGGGCGTGAAGTTCAACAACGGCACGCCGATGACGCCCGCCGACGTCGCGTTCACCTACAACCTGGTCAAGAAGAACGCGTCGCATCAACCTCGGCGGGCTGGCCAATCTCGAGCGTGAGCACCTCGGGCAACACCGTCACGCTCACGTTCCCGACGGCCCAGTACACCAACCTGCAGGAGATCGCCGGCGTGCCGATCCTGCCGCAGTCGATCTGGAGCAAGGTCGGCAACCCGGCGACGTACGCCGACCCCAACCCGGTCGGCACCGGACCCTACAAGCTCAAGACCTTCACCCCGCAGGGCTTCACGCTCACGAAGAACGCCGGCTACTGGCAGGCCTCGATGGCCAAGGTGCACCAACGTCTACTTCCCGGTCTACACCTCCAACACCGGCGCGCTGTCGGCGCTGTTCGCCGGGCAGATCGACTGGACCGGCAACTTCATCCCCGGCCTGCAGAAGGACTTCGTCGCCAAGGCACCCGGCCAACCACCACTTCTGGGAGGCGCCGGGCAGCACGAACGCCTTCATCCCCAACCTGAACAAGTGGCCGACCAACCAGCTGGCCGGTCCGCAAGGCGATCAGCCTGGCGGTGAACCGCACGGTGCTCGCCTCCGAGGGCGAGGCGGGCCTGGAGAACCCGGTGCTCAACGCCACCGGCATCACGCTGCCGACCTACTCCGCCTGGAGCGCGCCGGTCGCCTCGGACACGTGTCCGCCACCGGCAACGCGGCCGCCGCGCAGACGGTGCTGAAGGCCGCCGGATACACCAAGGGCTCCAACGGCTTCTTCCAGAAGGGCGGCAAGACCGTCTCGGTCACGCTGATCAGCCCGTCCGCCTACACCGACTACGCGGAGGTCGGCTCGATCGCCGCGCAGGAACTGAAGAACGCCGGGCATCGACGCGACGTTCCAGGGCATCAGCGTGAACGCCTGGAACGCCGACATGGGCAGACGGCAACTTCTCGCTGGCCGAGCACTGGTCCAACGGCGGCGTCACGCCGTACAACCTGTACGACAACTGGCTGGACAGCTGCGCTGGACAAGCGGCACCGCCGCCACCGGCGACTACGAGCGGCTGAAGAACCCGGCCATCGACGCCGCCCTGGCCAAGGTGGCCGGAGCTCCAGACGGTGCCGCAGCAGACGGCCGCGCTCACGCCGATCGAGAAGTACGTCGCCGCGAACCTGCCGGTCATCCCGATCACCACCGCATCGGACTGGTTCGAGTACAACTCGCAGCACTGGGTCGGCTGGCCGACGCAGTCGAACCCGTACGACTCGGGACAGCCGTCCGGCACCAACAACAACGCCGGCACGGGCACCGACGAGGTCGTCATCCTGCACCTGACGCCTCGCTGAGTTCAGCGAGGCAAGCGGGCCCGCCCCTGGGAGACCGGGGGCGGGCCACACCCCAGCGGTACGTTATCCCAGCACGGAGGCGAGACCAGTCATGCCTAAGCCCCGGAAGCTCATCCCCGTACCTCGCCGGCCGGACGGCACCCGCCGCCCCGTCCATCGTTTTGTATTAATAGCCGCCGCGCTGCTCGCCGCCAGCGTGGCGCCGGCGCTCACCGCCGCCGTCTGCGTCCGCCGCGCCGGCCCACCGGCCGGCCGCCCGCCACACGGCCGTCCGGCCCGCCATCCCCCAGCCGGGGGCGCCGGACTTCGGCCCGAACGTCTACATCTTCACCCCGAGCATGCCGCAGAGCCAGATCCAGGCCACCGTCGACTCGATCGCGAACCAGCAGGTCAGCAACCAGTTCGGCACCCAGCGGTACGCGCTGCTGTTCGAGCCGGGCAGCTACGGCTCCGCCGCCGACCCGCTGTTCTTCCAGGTGGGCTACTACACCAGCGTGGCCGGCCTGGGTGCCTCGCCGGGCGACGTCGTCATCAACGGCGCCGTCGACTCCTTCAACCAGTGCAGCGCCGGCAGTTGCACCGCGCTGGTGAACTTCTGGCGGTCCCTGTCCAACCTGACCATCAACTTCCCGGCGCCGCCGGCGAACGCGCCGTGCCCGCAGACGGCCGAGTTCTGGGCGACCTCCCAGGCCTCCCCGGTGCGGCGGGTGGACGTCAACGGGTTCGTCTCGCTGGAGGACTACTGCACGGCGCCGAGTTACTCCAGCGGCGGCTTCATCGCCGACTCGCAGTTCTCCGGCAGCACCGTGCTGAACGGCACGCAGCAGCAGTTCGTCGTGCGGAACAGCAACCTGGACGGCTGGACCAACGGCGTCTGGAACCAGGTCTTCTCCGGCGACGTGGCGCGCCCGCGCAGAACTTCGGCTCGGGCGGCCAGTACACCACGCTGGCGTCCAGCCCGGTCACCGAGGAAGAGCCGTTCCTGCAGCAGGACTCCGCCGGGAACTACAGCGTGTTCGTGCCCGCGGTGCAGCACGACTCGGCGGGCACCACCTGGGGCAGCGGCCCGGACGCCGGGCTCCGTCATCCCGATCCAGCGGTTCTTCATCGCCAGCCCCAGCACCCCGGTGTGGCTGATCAACGCCGCGCTGGCGGTCGGCAAGGACCTGATCCTCACGCCCGGCGTGTACAGCCTGAACCAGGCCATCCTGGTCACCCGGCCGGGCACCGTGGTGCTCGGCCTCGGCTTCCCCACCCTGGTGCCGTCGCGTGGCAACGTCGCGATGCAGGTGGCCAGCGTGCCCGGGGTGAAGCTGTCCGGGATGATCTTCGATGCCGGGACGGTGAACTCCCCCGCGCTGCTGCAGGTGGGCTTCCCCGGCTTCGGCTGGTCGGACCCGGCCGACCCGACCCTGGTGCAGGACGTGTTCTTCCGCATCGGCGGTGCCACGCCCGGCCAGGCCACCGACAGCCTGGTGGTGAACTCCTCCCAGGTGATCCTCGACGACATCTGGGCCTGGCGGGCCGACCACGGCAACGGCGTGGGCTGGACCGACAACGTCGGGAACACCGGCGTCCTGGTCAACGGCGACGACGTGACCGCCTACGGCCTGTTCGTCGAGCACTACGAGCAGGCCCAGGTGATCTGGAACGGCCGGGACGGCACGGACATCTTCTTCCAGAACGAGATGCCCTACGACCCGCCGAGCCAGGCGGCCTGGATGGAGAATGCCAGCACGGACGGCTACCCGGCGTTCCTGATCACGTCGCACGCGGCCGACTTCTCCGGCTACGGGATGGGCAGCTACAGCTTCTTCAACCAGGGCGTGCCCATCTTCGCCACCAACGCCTTCGAGGCGGACAACCCGCCTGGGCTGCACCTGTCCGACCTGCTGACGATCTTCCTCAACGCCACCGGCGGATCCGGCGGGATCGACCACGTGGTGAACGGCGTCGGCGGCTCGACCACGATCGCGAACCCCGACACCCCGGTCGACGTGGTCAGCTACCCGTAACCGCCCGGGAGCCTGCGCCGGGCCCGTCCACGACGGGCCCGGCGTACGGGCTGGTGCCTTTGCGGCTAGTGAGTCAGGCCTGCGCCGCGACCTGCTCGGGCACCTCGGGCCGCTGGCCGGCCTGGTCACGGCGGTACCGGGTGAACGCCGGCATTGCCAGGCCGATCACCACGGCGCCGGCGACGGTGGCCAGGCCGCCCGCCAGCGCGCTGATCACCGGCGTGGTCAGCGCCGCGGG
>CAVRXW010000008.1:0-24303 GCA_963725125.1 uncultured Actinomycetes bacterium | reverse complement strand
TCTGTCCTGCGGCGTGGCGGGGGCGGGCCGGCTACGCTCGCCGGGCGCGGCGGGCAGGCTCGTGCTGCCCGGTGAAAGTCCGCCGGCCGGCCTCGCAGGGTCCCGCCGCGCCGGAGGTGGCTAAAGATCACCGCCCCGGCACGCGGCATCCATGCGCGGTGGTTGCGCTCGCTGGCCGGGGCACCGTGGCGGGGCAGCCTGCCGCCGTTGCCTTACCGCCCGTTGGTGAGCGTGCGGAGGATGTCGAGCTTGCTGACCAGCACGGCTAGGTCCTGGCGGAACTCCTCGCGCCAGCTGGCGTCCACGATCGGGGCCGTGTGCAGGGCGGTGGTGGCGCTGTCGAGGGCGTCTTCGGCGCGGCCGAGGTAGTACCGGACGCGGCGAGGGGGTTGCATGGGAGGTGGATCATCGACCATGGGTGAACACTATACTGGACACTGATAAACAGCGAACTTACCAAAGAGTGCGAAGACTGTTACCTTCCTTGGCGGCCGGGGATCATTGACGACATGCCACCCCGGCCGGCCATGCCCCCCAGCGAACGGCTGGCCGCCGACCTGCGGCAGCAGATCGAAAGCGGCAAACTCCAGCCAGGCGACCAGCTGCCCACGGTCGCGGCGCTGGCCGACCGCTACCACGTCTCGACCGCCACCGTGGCCAAGGCCCTGCGGGCGCTGCGCGAGGAAGGGCTGATCATCACCCGCCACGGCTGGGGGACACACGTAGCCGAACAGCCCTAGACGCCCAGGCGCACGCGCCCTGCCACCTGGGCGCCCCGCGCGGGACAAATCGCCTGATGCCGGGTCATACCTGACGGCGGCGGGATTCCACCTCACACGCCGGCGCGCCCCCGCCATGGGCACGTGGTGCCCGTTCCCCGTTGTCCTGCCCGCCTGCGCCAGCCACCACTGCCGGAGCCGTTCCCGACCACTCTCTCGGGGTCCCCTTGGGGTGGGAGAGTGGTCGGGAACGGCGGAGGCGGACCCCCGAAGGGGGTCTGCCCAGGCTGACGGAACAACGGGAGCGCTTTCGCGATGCACAGTGGCCGCACGGAGCGTTCGAGTGATATGTGGCCATTGTGCGGACGGATGCGATGGTGTGCGTCGATCAGGACGGCCGGATCGCGTTGGTGAACGCGCAGACGGAGCGGCTGTTCGGGTACGGCCGGGACGAGCTGGTCGGCCAGCCGGTGGAGATGCTCGTCCCGGACGCGGTGCGGGACGCCCATCCCGGGCACCGGGCGGGGTACGTCGCCGACCCCGCGCCCCGGCCGATGGGCGCCGATATGCAATTGGCCGGGCGCCGCCGCGACGGCAGCACCTTCCCCGCCGAGATCTCCCTGTCGGCCATCGACACCGACCAGGGGATCCTGGTCTCGGCGGCGGTCCGGGACGTGACCGACCGGCAACGGGCTGAGGCCCGGTTCGCGGGCCTGCTGGAAGCGGCGCCGGACGCGATGGTGTGCGTCGACGAGGACGGCCGGATCGCGTTGGTGAACGCGCAGACGGAGCGGCTGTTCGGGTACGGCCGGGACGAGCTGGTCGGCCAGCCGGTGGAGATGCTCGTCCCGGACGCGGTGCGGGACGTCCATCCCGGGCACCGGGCGGGGTACGTCGCCGACCCCGCGCCCCGGCCGATGGGCGCCGATATGCAATTGGCCGGGCGCCGCCGCGACGGCAGCACCTTCCCCGCCGAGATCTCCCTGTCGGCCATCGACACCGACCAGGGGATCCTGGTCTCGGCGGCGGTCCGGGACGTGACCGACCGGCAACGGGCTGAGGCCCGGTTCGCGGGCCTGCTGGAAGCGGCGCCGGACGCGATGGTGTGCGTCGACGAGGACGGCCGGATCGCGTTGGTGAACGCGCAGACGGAGCGGCTGTTCGGGTACGGCCGGGACGAGCTGGTCGGCCAGCCGGTGGAGATGCTCGTCCCGGACGCGGTGCGGGACGCCCATCCCGGCCGCCGGGCGGGGTACGTCGCCGACCCCGCGCCCCGGCCGATGGGGGCGGGGATGGAACTGGCGGGGCGCCGCCGCGACGGCAGCACCTTCCCCGCCGAGATCTCCCTGTCGGCCATCGACACCGACCAGGGGATCCTGGTCTCGGCGGCGGTCCGGGACGTGACCGACCGGCGGCTGGCGGCGGAGACGGCTGCGCAGCTGGCGTCGATCATCCAGTCCTCGCATGACGCGGTGATCGGCAAGACCCTCGATCAAGTGATCACCAGCTGGAACCCGGGCGCCGAGCGGCTGTATGGATACACGGCGCAGGAGATGACCGGCCGCCACATCGAGGTGCTCATCCCGGAGAAAGACCGTACGCGGGAAGCACAGGTGCTGGCCGCTGTCGCACGCGGCGAGCGGGTGGAGCAGTACCAGACCCGGCGGGCACGCAAGGACGGGACGATGGTCGAGGTGTCACTGACGCTGTCTCCCATCGCCGATCGGACCGGGGCGATCGTGGGGGTGGCGACCGTGGCCCGGGACGTGACCGAGCGGCAGCGCGCTGACGCCAGGTTCCGCGGGCTGATGGAGGCGGCCCCGGACGCGATGGTGTGCGTGGACGCCGACGGCCGGATCGCGCTAGTGAACGCGCAGACTGAACGGCTGTTCGGCTATGGCCGGGACGAGCTGATCGGCCAGCCGGTCGAGATCCTGGTCCCTGACCAGGTACGCGACCTGCATCCCGGCCACAGGGCCGGGTATGTGGCCGATCCGCGCCCACGGCCGATGGGCGCTGATATGCAGTTGGCCGGGCGCCGCCGGGATGGCACCACCTTCCCCGCGGAGGTGTCCCTGGCTGCCATGGGCACCGAGGAGGGACTCCTGGTCACGGCCGTGGTGCGGGATGTGACCGAGCGGCTGGAGATCGCCGCCGAGCGGGAGCGGCTGCGCACTCAGGCCGAGCGGGACAAGCTGGAGCGGCAGCTCCACCAGTCGCAGCGGCTGGAGAGCCTGGGCCAGCTCGCTGGCGGGGTGGCTCACGATTTCAACAACCTGCTTGGCGTGATCTCCAACTACGCCACATTCGTCGGAGAGGAAGTCGCCAAAGAACTGCCGGACGAGCGCTGGCGGGCCGTCCGCGATGACATTGGCCAGGTCCAGCAGGCCGCCGAGCGGGCCGCGGGCCTGACCCACCAGCTCTTGGCGTTCGCCCGCCAGGAGGTGATCCAGCCGCAGGTGATCAACATCAACGACGTGGTGGAAAGCGTCGAGCAGTTGCTGGTCCGCACCCTGGGCGAGCACATCGAGCTGATTACCGACCTCGCCGAAGACGTGGGCCCGGTGCTGGCCGATCCCGGGCAGATCGAGCAGGTTCTCGTCAATCTGGCGGTCAACGCCCGCGACGCGATGCCGCGCGGCGGGAAACTTGTCATCGAGACCGCCAGCACCGACGTCGGTGAGGCCGACGGCGCCGGCGGCGCCGGGCTGGCTCCCGGCCGGTATGTGGCGGTGAAGGTGAGTGATACCGGCGCTGGGATACCCAAGGACGTCCTGGAGCGGGTGTTCGAGCCGTTCTTCAGCACCAAGCCTAAAGGTGAGGGAACCGGGCTCGGGCTGGCCACCGTGTATGGGATCATCACCCACAGGCCGGCGGGCACGTGCGGATCTACTCCGAGCCCGGTATCGGCACCATCCTTACCGCCCTGCTGCCCATCACCGAACAGACCGCCAGTGCTGGAGTGCCACCGTCGGCCGAGCCCCAGCGTGGCCACGGTGAGATCATCCTGGTGGTTGAGGACGAGGCCGCGATGCGCGAGGTCACCCGCCGGATCCTGGACCGCAACGGGTACCACGTCGTGGCGGCGGCCAGCGGCCACGACGCGCTGAACGTCCTGGCCAGCCAGCTAGAGTGCATCGACGTGCTGCTCACCGACGTGATCATGCCGCAGATGCAAGGAAGAGAGCTTGCCGACAAGGTCCGCATCCTGCAGCCCGCCGCCCGGGTGGTGTTCATGTCCGGCTATACCCAGGGCCTGCTCGGCGCGCAAGGCGTCCTGGAACCTGGCGTCCACCTCATCGAAAAACCCTTCTCCGAAACCAGCCTGCTCACCAAGCTGCACGAAGTTCTCACCACGCATAACTGACCACGCCGCAGCCCATTGCTCGCCCCTCCGGTTCCACTTCTCCGGCGGGTATGCCGCCCACTGGCGGACCTTTTCGTTGGTCGTGTTGGTCGCGGTGGGTGCCGTTGGCAGGGACTGGTGCAGCGCTGACGCCGGGGTGTGCGGGCGGGCCGCTAACGGGGCTGGCGCGTTCCGCGGGCCAGGGGGCTGTGCGGGCGCTTCGGTGAGCATCCCGCACACCCCGGCGGCGCTGTTGCTTGTGCTCTCCTTGTCGCTAGCATTTGCAGGACCGGTGAGCCTGAGGGCCTGTCACAAGTCAGCGGTCCATTCGATGACGAGGCGGGGGGCCTGGCCGGCTGGGTCGGGGGATTTGTTCTGCCACCCCCCAGGTGCTGTGGTCCCGTGATCATCGAGGGAGACCGGCCGCACCCGCGTGACGGCTGTGACCGCAGCGGCCGCTGCGGCCGGCGGAACGGATCCCTCCCCGGTGCGTTTGTCGTCGTTGCCACAACGACGACACTCTTCTGTCGTGGCTGCCACAACGACGACATTCAGGTCCGGGGGCCCTTGTGGCACTCCGCCGTGATCATGGCCGCCTGCCGCGCGGGCCACGGCGGCCGTCCCGGACCTCCATCCCCCTCTCCGCCCGCCTATGTGACGAATCTTCCCCGGACCGCCAAAGCCATGAAGCGGTATCTGCTCCGCTCCGTCGCTACCGACCAAGCCTCGACGCCCGCCGCGGGCGCGATCATGGGCATCGCTGATGGCTTGTACCAGTTCCTCGTGCCGCACCGGGCCTCCGCACTCATGTTCCAGGCCCTGTCCCAGATGAAGGGCATGAAGGTCATCGGCCACGCCACTACCCTGGCTGGCCGCAAGGGCATCGCCGTCGCCGCCTATGACCACTCCCACGGCACGCTCGACGAGCTGATCTTCGATCCGAAGACCTACCTGTACATCGGCGACTCGCAGATCGCGCTGAACGGCACCTACATGCCGAAGGGAACCGTGAACGGAAACGCCGTCCAGCAGATCGCCGTGATCGGCAAGCCCGGCCAATTGCCCTGATGGTGCGGCCAAACGCCATGATCACGAAATCAGGGGCGGGGGGCCGGGGGCGGGAGCGGCTCGGCGAGGACGTCCACGGCGACGGCGCCGGCCGGGCCGCAGATCAGCGGGTTGACGTCCAGGGCGGCCAGTGCGCCGCCCAGTTCGGCGGCGATCGCGGACACGCCGGTGATCGCGGCGGCGACGGCGCCGGCGTCGGCGGGCGGCCCGCCACGGAACCCGGCCAGCAGCCGGGACACGCGCAGCCGGGACAGCATCCGCCGGGCCCCGGCGGCGTCCACCGGTGGCAGCGCGACCGCCCGGTCGGCCAGATGCTCCACCAGGATCCCGCCCGCGCCCACGACGACCAGCGGCCCGAGGTCGCCATCGGTGACGATCCCCGCGGACAGCTCGATCCCAGGCGCCGCGGTCTCGCACACCAGCACCCGCGGGCCCAGCCGCGCCGCCAGTCCCGTGTAAGCGGCGTCCAGCGCGGCCGCGTCGCGGATGCCGAGCACCACCCCGCCCGCGTCCGACTTGTGCGCCACGCCCGGCTCGGCGGTCTTGAGCACCACGGGATACCCGATCTCGGCGGCCGCGGCGCGCGCCGCACCGGCGCTGTCCGCGGTCCGCGCCCGGGTGACCGCTATCCCGTAGTCGCGCAGCAGCCGGAACCCGTCCGCGGCGTCCAGCGGGCCGGACCGCAGCGCCCGGAGCCAGCGGTCCCGCCGCGCTGTGTCCACCGGCCGCGGCTGCGGCGGGCCGGGCCAGGTGCCGTGCGCGAGTAGATGACCGAGGGCGAGCAGGCCGCTGCGCGCACCTTCGAGCACCGGAATGCCCGCCGCGCGCAGTTCCCCGGCCACCGCCGGGTCCACGGCCGCGGGGATGTTGGCCAGCACCGCCAGCGGCTTGCCGGTCCGGCGCGCCGCGTCGGCCAGCGCGAGCTGGTACGAGCGGTCGCCGTCGAACTCGGTCACCAGGTCCACCGCGAGCGCGACCGCGCCGACCGCCGGGTCGTCCGCCAGCGCGGTGAGCGACTCGGTGAGCTGCCACTGTGCCTTGGTGCTCGCGCCCCACATGTCCAGCGGGTTGCCCGGTTCCAGGCCCGGGTCCAGCACCTCGGCGAGCCGCCGCGTCGTGGCCGCGCCGAGCGGCCCGAACGGCACGCCCAGGTCACCGGCGAGGTCGGCGATGTGCGCCCGTTCCAGGCCGGAGTCGTGCACGGTGGCGATCCCGCCGCGCGGCCCCGGCGGCGGCCGCCGCCCGATCGAGAACAGCTCCAGCGTGTCGGTCAGCTCCGCCAGGTCGGCGACCCGGTGCACGCCGTAGGCGTCCGCGAGCGCCTCCCACGCCCCGTCCGCGCCGGCCAGCGCCCCCGAATGCGCGGTCACCAGCGCGCGCCCTGCGGCAACGTCCCGCCGTCAGCAGCACCACGGGAATTTGCCGGACGGCGGCCGTCTCCAGCACCTGCCGCAGCGCACGGGTGTCCCGCATCGCCTCCAGGACCAGGGCCAGCACCCGGGTCTCCGGCAGGGTCAGCGCGTAGGCCGCGTACTGGGCGGCCGTGGTGACCAGTTCCTGGCCGGAGGAGACGGCCACGGTGTAGCCGAGCGCGCGGCGGGTGCGCAGCATGGCGGAGAACACCGAGCCGGACTGGGTGACCAGCGCGACCGGGCCCGCCGGAAGCTGGTCCGGCTCCTGGTACCCGATCGCCCGCAGCCCGTAGCCGACGTTGACGAACCCCATGCAGCCGGCGCCGCACAGGGCCATCCCGGCGGCACCGCCGCCGCGGCGATCCGGTCCCGGAGCGAGACCGTGGCTCCGGGGCTGGCCTCCGGTTCCCCGGAGCCGGGCTCGCCCCCGGGCACCGGGTCGTAGGCACCACCGAAGATCACCGCGGACCTGTCGCCCCGGCGCGCGGCGAGTTCCACCTGCCCGGCCAGGGCCGCGTCGGGCACCCCGAGCAGCACCAGGTCGACCGGGCCGCGCAGCGTCGGCCAGCGACGGATGGCACGGCACCCCGCCGATCTCCCGGTACCTCGGGTTGACCAGGTACATCGCTGGCGAGGCCGGGCTGCGGGCCACCTCGGCCACCATCCGCTGGCCGAGCGTGCCCGGCCGCGGGCTGGCGCCGACCAGGGCCACGCTGCGGGCTTCGAGCATCGCGCGCAGGGCCGGCTCCTGGCCCGCCCCGGGTGGCGCCGGGGCGGCCGCTGCCCGGGACGGATGGGCCGGCGTAGCGGCCCGAAGTTCGGCAGCCGTCATGACCGCCGCAGGCGCCGCGCGGCGGCTGGCCGCCTTCTTGTCCGCGATCGCCGCCTTCGCCGCCTGCATGCCGGGGATGCCGCAGACGCCGCCGCCCGCGTGCGTGGCGGAACTGGCGTAGTACAGGCCGTCGATCGGCGTGCGGTAGTCGGCGAAGCCGGGTGCCGGGCGCATGTGGAACAGCTGTTCCAGGGACAGTTCGCCGTGGAAGATGTTGCCGCCGATCAGCCCGTAGTCATGCTCCATGTCGTAGGGGCCGACGATGTCGCGGTGCACGATGGCGCTCTTGAGGTTGGGCGCCAGCTCGTTGTAGCAGTCGATCATCCGGTCGGCGTAGGCCTCCAGCTCGGCCCGGTGCGGCTCGAGGTTCCAGTCGGCCGGGCACCCACTGGGTGAACAGCGACATGATGTGGTACCCGTCCGGGACCAGCGTCTTGTCGAACGCGGTGGGGATGACCCCGTCGCTGAACGGGCGCTGCGCCGGGCGGCCCTCCCGGGCGTCGGTGAACGCGCGCTCGATGTACTCCATGGTCGGCGCCATCTCGACCGAGCCGGTGTGGTGCTCCTGCAGGCTGGTGCCCGGGTCGGCGGTGAAGTCCGGCAGTTCGGCCAGGGCCAGGTTGATCTTGACCACGCCGCTGCGGGTCTTCCAGTGCTCGATGTCGGTGACGAAGTCGCCGGGCAGGTTCTCGGCGCCCACGTGGTCGAGGAACGCGGTTCGCGGGTGCAGCGAGGACACCACCACGCCCGCGCCGATCTCCTCGCCGGACGCCAGCACCACCCCGGTGGCGCGGCCGCCGCTGGTCACCACCTTGGCGACCGGCGCGCCGGTCCTGATCTCCGCGCCGAAGCCGCGGGCGGCGCGGGCGATCGCGTCGGCGACCGCGCCCATGCCGCCCTCCTGGAAGCCCCAGTTGCCGAGGTGGCCGTCGCCCACGTCGCCGATCGAGTGGTGCGCCATCACGTACGCGGTGCCCGGCTCATAGGGGCCCGGCCCAGGTGCCGATCACCCCGTTGACCGCCAGCGCGCCCTTCACCTGCGGCGACTCGAACCAGTCGTCGAGCAGGTCGGCGATGCTCATCGTCATCAGCCGGGTGACGTCGGCGATCGTGCGCACGTCGAGCCCGCGGTGCCGCCAGGCCAGCCGCAGCGTCTCAGTCAGGTC
Organism: uncultured Actinomycetes bacterium; assembly: GCA_963725125.1. Classification (GTDB taxonomy): domain Bacteria; phylum Actinomycetota; class Actinomycetes; order Streptosporangiales; family Streptosporangiaceae; genus DASXKD01. The sequence goes on along the minus strand of CAVRXW010000008.1, from coordinate 15,760 downwards.
GCGGGGGGCGCGGGAGCCGAGCTTGCGGCGGCACGGTGAGCAGCAGCGGGCCGAGCACCTCGGCCAGGCCGGCCAGCCAGGCGTCCCAGCGGGGCATGGCGTCGGCGTCCTTCGCCGACCACCTGGACACCTCTTCGTGGTTGCGCTTGGCGTCGTCGGCGTACAGCTTGATCGAGCCGCCCTCGGGGAAGGCCTGGTAGTACGGGCCCATCGGGAAGATCTTGTAGCCGTGCCTGGCCAGGTCGAGGTCGTTGATGATGGTCGGCGGCATCAGGCTCATCACGTAGGACAGCCGGGTGACCCGGAAGTCCGGCGCGTCCGGCCAGGGTGCCTCCGTGGTCGCCGCTCCGCCGGTCTTCCCGCGTGCCTCCAGCACCAGCGTCCGTGCGCCCGACCGGGCCAGGTACGCGGCCGCGACCAGCCCGTTGTGCCCTCCGCCGACGACGATCGCGTCGTATCGTGCGGCCATGAGTCCGACCTCCTGCGTTCCGGCGCCGCGCCACGGATCCGTACCGCCGCCGGCCGCCAAATGTTTGACTGAATGTTCAGTCTAGAAACTGGTACGCTTGTCCACAAGTGCACGGATCGGATGGAGCAGGTGCCAAGATCGCTCTTGTCGGCAAGGATGTGTCCATGAGAGTGCAGGCGAACAACGCCGGCACGGCCGATCAGCGGCGTGAACAGATGCTGCGGGCGGCGCTCGAAGTCATCAGCCGAGCGCGGATACGCCGATAGCCGCATCGCCGACGTGGCCGAGCGGGCAGGGACCAGCCCGGCACTGGTCATCTACTACTTCAAGACCAAGGACCAGTTGCTCACCGAGGCGATCCGGTTCTCCGAGGACAGCTGGTACGAGGCCGGGATCGCGCCGGATGGCGCAGATCCCGCACCGCGGCCGGGAAGCTCGAAGAGATCGTCGCGATGAGCTGCCTGCCCGAGGCGGACTCCGAGCCGCCAAGTTCCTGGGCGCTCTGGCTCGACCTGTGGGCGCAGGCGGTGCGCCATCCCGAGGTGGCCAGCGTACGGCAGAAGTTCGACGAGCGCTGGCGGGAGATGATCTGCTCGCTCGTGGTGGAGGGCCAGGAAGCCGGCGAGTTCGGCCCGGTCGACCCGGTGGACTTCGCCGTGCTGCTGTCCGCGCTGCTGGACGGGCTGGCGGTGCAGATCGCGCTGTCCGACCCGGCGGTGGACGCGTTCCGCGCCTACGAGCTGAGCATGCAGTTCGCCGCCGGGCAGCTCGGCTTCACCTGGGCGTCGCGGCATCGGCGGGCGGGTCGACAGGGCGCGGCGCACGTAACGAGCACAGGGAGGTGGCCCGGTGGCTGGTGGCGGACAGATCCAGCTGGTCGCACTGACCAAGCGGTTCACCGAGGTCGCGGTGGACGGCATTGACCTGACGGTGGCCAGCGGGGAGTTCTTCTCGCTGCTCGGCCCGTCCGGCTGCGGCAAGACCACCACCCTGCGGCTGATCGCTGGCTTCGAGCAGCCGACCGCCGGGAAGATCCTGCTCGACGGGACCGGACGTGACCGCCATCCCGCCGCACCGGCGCAACGTCAACACGGTGTTCCAGAGCTACGCGCTGTTCCCGTTCCTGTCGTGTTCGACAACGTGGCCTTCGGCCTGCGGCACCGCAGCCTGGCCAAGGCGGAGATCGGCCAAGCAGGTGCAGCGAGGCGCTGGACCTGGTGCAGATGACCGAGTTCGCCAAGCGCCGCCCCGGCCAGCTGTCCGGCGGCCAGCAGCAGCGGGTGGCGCTGGCCAGGGCGCTCGTGCTGAACCCCGCCGTGCTGCTGCTCGACGAGCCGCTCGGCGCGCTGGACGCCAAGCTGCGCCGGTCGCTCAAGGTCGAGCTGAAGGCGCTGCAGGAGCGGGTCGGCATCACGTTCCTCTACGTCACCCACGACCAGGAGGAAGCGCTGACCATGTCCGACCGGCTGGCGGTGATGAACGCCGGCAGGATCGTGCAGATCGGCGCGCCGCGTGACGTGTACGAGGAGCCCGGCGACACCTACGTGGCCGACTTCCTGGGGGTGTCCAACCTGATGGAGGTCGACGTGGTGGAGCGCGGCCCGGGGGCAGCGCTGCCAGATCAAGGTCGGTGAGGCGGCGCCTGGTGGCCGAGCGCGGCGACGTCGACGGCCTCGGCCCGGCCCACGCGGTGATCCGCCCCGAGCGGGTCAGGATCGAGGCCTACGGTTCGGCCGGGGACAACCGGGTGCCGGCCATGGTGGAGCGCCTGGTGTTCCTCGGCGCGGCGACCCAGGTGATGCTCCGGCTCGGCGCGGGCGTGCCGCTGCAGGCCCTGATCCAGAACGACGGCGAGCAGACCGGGCTGGCGCAGGGCTCCCCGGTGCACGTGTTCCTGCCGCCGGACGGGCTGCGGGTGCTGGGCGGCGAGGCGCGCGAGGTGCCGGTCGCGCCCGAGGACGACTCGCTGGTCAGCAGCTAGCTGTGCTGGCCCGGGGAGCCTCCGCTCCGGGGCAGCCCCGGACCCAGGCCCGGAACCCCCCGATGGCCTGCGGCCCCATTCCTCCGTCACGGGCCTTGGCCTCAGGACTTGCGGGCGACGCCGCCCCACAGCGCGGAGGGCATCGCGGCCGCGGCCGCGGAGTCCGGCCGCCACTTCTGGACCGGCACCAGGCCCGGCTCGACCATCTCCATGCCGCCGAAGAACCGCATCACCTCGGCGTGGCTGCGATAGGTCTGCTTGACCGGCATGAACCGGCCGACCTGCTCCCTTGCCTCCGCCACCGCCTCGGCGTCGATGTCCGAGGCGATCTGGGACAGGGCCAGGTAGCTGCCGGCCGGGACCGCGCCGGTGAACTGGGCGACGATGCCGTAGGGGTCGTCGGTGTCCGGGATCAGGTGCAGGATCGCCATGAGCACGACCGCCACCGGCTGGGAGAAGTCGAGCGTCTGCGCCGCCCGGTCCAGTATCGCGCCGGTGTCGCGCAGGTCGGCGTCCAGGTAGTCGGTGGCGCCTTCCGGGGCGCCGGTGAGCAGCGCCCGGGCGTGGGCCAGCACGATGGGGTCGTTGTCCACGTAGACCACCCGGGACGCGGCGGAGACGGCCTGGGCGATCTCGTGGGTGTTGGGCGCCGTCGGGATGCCGGTCCCGATGTCGAGGAACTGCCGGATCCCGGCCTCGGCGGCCAGGTAATGGACCGCACGCGCCAGGAACGCCCGGTTGGAGCGCACCGAATGGATCAGGTCCGGATAGGCCTGCACCGCCGCGTCGCCGGCCGCCCGGTCCACCGCGTAGTTGTCCTTGCCACCGAGCCAGTAATCGTAGATCCGGGCGACATGCGCCACGCTGGTGTCAAAGCTCGGGTGCTCGCCGTCCGGGGGATCCTGCAGTTCCGGGCCATCGGCCGGGGGACTTCCGCTGGTCACTGCGCTCTCTCCTGATGCGTCCGCGTGCGGGGCGGGTTCGGGCACGGACTGCCATTTCGGCGGGCCGCGGTGGGCTCAGGTTTCCCTGATGATTTCCTTGAGGAAGCGGGTGGTGCCCGCGGGCGTCAGGGCCTCCGCGGACAGGCGGTTCATGACCTCCATGTAGTGGTCGACGTCGTTGCGCCTTTCCAGGTACAGGGCACTGGTGAGCTGCTCGATATAGGCCACGTCCGGCAGGTCGGCCTGGCGGAACCGCAGCACCGTGAATGAGCCGCCCGCGCCCGCGTGCCCGCCCCGGCGGAACGGCACGACCTGGATCGTCACGTGCGGCAGCGCGGCCGCCTCGATGAGGCGCTGCAACTGCCCGCGCATCACCTGCGGCCCGCCCACCGGGCGGCGCAGCGCGGCCTCGTCCATGACCGACCAGACCCGCGGCGCATCCTGGCTGTGCAGCAGGTCCTGGCGCTTCAGCCGCAGGCTGACCCGGCGGTCGATCTCCTCGGCGGGGGCGGCCTTGTGGCCGAGCACGGTGACGGCCCGCGCGTAGTCCTGCGTCTGGAACAGGCCGTGCACGAACTGCAGCTCGAAGGTGCGGATCAGGGTGGCCGCGGCCTCCAGGCCCAGGTAGGCCTCGAACCAGTCGGGCAGGATGTCGGAGTACGTCGCCCACCAGCCCTGGGCGTTGGCCTGCTCGACCAGCGACAGCAGCCCGGCACGGGTCTGCTCGTCGGTGACCCCGTAGAGGGTGAGCAGGTCGGCCACGTCGCGGTGCTTGAAGCTGACCCGGCCGTGCTCCATGCGGCTGATCTTGGACCGGGACGCGCGGATCTCGTACCCGGCCTGGTCCGGCGTGATCCCGGCGTCCTCGCGCAGCCGCCGGCAGCTGGCTGCCCAGCAGCATCCGCAGGACGGTCGGCCCGCTGCGGGGATCGGCTCCAGGCTGTCGCCATCCGGGGGTCGCCGGTGCCACCGGGCGGCGTGCCGTCGGCGTCGACCGTGCTCATCCTGGCTCCGGCACGTGGTGGGTCGGGCGCTAGCTGTCAGGTCTCCCGGCAGGTCACGGCGTCACTCGGGTCGCGCGACACCACGGGCATCACCCAGCGAAGGCGGGAAAGGCTCGTCCGGCGGGGTGCACCGTGCACAATACACCGAACCGGGCACGCGGCGGCAGGCCGTTCCGCGACGGTGCCCGCGCCGTTTCCGGGCGGGCACCGGCCGTCTCGGTGAACGGTTACGGAGCAGGCGAAAGCAGGCTGTCGAACTCCCCGTCCTTCACGCTGCGCAGGAACCCGGCCAGTTCGGTCCGGGGGTAGATGAGGGCCGGGCCGGATTTGTCCCGGGAGTTGCGAATGGCGATCATTCCGTCCGACAATTCGGCGATCTCCACGCAGCTTCCGCTCGGGTTGCTGGCGGTGCTCTTGCGCCAGCGTGCCATCGTCAGGCGTTCGGCGGATATGCCGTTCTCCCAGTGCATGGTTTCTCCGGTGTGCAGCTTCAGCGGGGACAGTAAGGGGCGGACGTTCCGTCCACGTCCGCCCCTGCTGCAGGAGTCTGCACGCGGCAGCCTAACATGCTGATGCACGTGCATTCGGTGCTTGCATCAAGGGCGCGGGCACGGCAGAATGCGGTTGCACACGTTTGCACTGTACCTCTGTGGAGAGCGGCGAGTCGGAAGTGTCCGAAGCGGCGGTGACGGCGGCAGCCTGCGGGTCTCGCGCGCGGGACGGCCCCGGCGGCGGACTGGCGCTGGCTCACGTCGGCCGCGGAGATGGCCGCGGAGGTCAGCGGCGTCTGGCCACTGGCCAGGCATCCCGCCGCCCAGCGCCGGCCCGGCTACCCCAAGGTGGCCACCCGCACGCCCGGCGCGGGTGCCGAGTCGGTCCGGGTGGCCAGGGACTTCACCGCCGCGACGCTGCGCCGCTGGGGCGTCGGGGACGGGCAGTGCGACGACATCGTGGTCGTGGTGTCCGAACTGCTGACGAACGCGCTGCGGTACACGGTGCCCTGCCCCGGGGCGGTCTGGCCGCGCTGGCCGGTCCGGCTCGGCCTGCTGCAGCCGGGCCCGTGGCTGCTGTGCGCGGTCTCCGATCCCAGCGACGAGGTGCCGACGCCCAAGGAGCCCGTGCTGGTTCGGCGAGTCGGGCCGCGGGCTGCACGTGGTGTCGTCGCTGTGCGACGAGTGGGGCTGCACGCCGCCCGGGCCCAGGGGCAAGGTCGTCTGGGCCATGTTCGCGACCAGGCAGCCCTGGTAGCCGCGCGGCAGCGGGCCTGGGCGGCCCGCGCGGGGCGTGGGCAGCCCCGGGGGCGCCACCTGAGCGACCGGTGGCGTCAGCCTTCGCTGCCGGCGATCGAGGTCAGCGCGCTCCAGCCTGCTGCCCCGTTCGCCCCGGGTCAGCCAGCGGTAGCCGATGTAGCCGAGGATGGCGATGACGAAGGACATCACCAGCATGATCGTGCCGAGCGCGTTGAGCGCGGGCCCGCCGTTGCCGCCACGCTGGTTGGAGTAGATGTACACCGACATCGGCGTGTTGCTCGGCGTTCGAGTTCAGCAGGTCCACGAGCACGAAGTCGTCGATGACGCTGGAGAAGACCAGCACCGCGCTGGCGAAGATGGCCGGGTCAGCAGCGGCAGCAGCACCCGGCGCATCGTCTGCCACTGATTGGCGCCCAGGTCGGCCGCTGCCTCCTCGTACTGTTTCCCGATCGTCACCAGCCTGGCCTGGACGATGATCGCGGGCCAGCTGACGTTCCAGGTCACCAGGGCCAGGGTCTCCGCCAGCGTGCCCAGGTGCACCGAGGTGAACAGCGACGGTGAACACGAAGAACATGGCGACGCCGAAGATCAGCTCCGGGATCACGAAGGACAGGATCATCACGAAGTTGAACGACGCCGCCGTGACCCCGTACCACCGGTTGATGCCCAGCGCGAACGCGACGCCGAGCGGCACCGCGATCAGGGTCGTGTAGACCGACAGCCGCACGGTCTGCAGCACGGCTGTGCTGCAGCTGCGGGATCGTGCAGCACGCTGTTGACCGGGTCGGTGAAGTACCACCGCCAGGAGAAGCCCTGCCAGACGCTCTGGGACTTGCCGTTGTTGAACGAGAACAGCACTGCGAGCGCGATCGGCACCAGCGACCAGATCAGGTAGAGCCAGGTGAAGCCCTCGAGGAACCAGGGATGGCCCCAGGGATTGCGGCGTGGCCACCAGGCCCGGGCGGGCCGGCCCGGCCTGGGCGTGGTGGCGGGCGGCTGCTCTGCGGCGGTGGTGGCCGTGGTTGTGGTGGTCATGCCGCGTCCCGTGACGTCCGGTTGGTCGCGACCACGTACTAGATCATCGGGATGACCAGGACGAGCAGCATCATCAGCGAGAGCACCGCGCCCTCTCCCTGGAACAGCGGCGTCGAGAGCTGGCTCGTCGATGACGTTGCCGAGCATCGAGGTGTTGGTGGTCCCGGACAGCAACTGGTTGGTGAAGTAGTCACCGAGCATCGGCAGTACCGTGATCAGCATCGCCGGTCATGATCGGCTGCCGCGGCTGAGCGGAAGCGTCACCCGCAGGAATGTCCGAGCGCGGCCGAGGCCGAGATCCCGGCCCGCCTCGATGAGTGCCGGGTCGATCCGGTCCAGCCCGGCGTAGAGCACCAGGATCAGGTACGGGATGTAGCCGTAGACCAGGCCGAGGATCACGGTCGACCGACAGCCCGCCCAGCCAGTTGATCGGATGATCGGCCAGGTGCAGGAACATCAGCGCCTTGTTGACGTACCCGTTCGTCTGCAGCAGGTCGATCCAGGCGAGCATGCGCATCATGTAGCTGATCCAGAACGGGGCGATCAGCAGCACCAGGAACAGCGCCTTCGCTGCGGCCGCCGAACCTGGCCACGAAGTAGGCGGCCGGGTAGCCGATGATCAGGCACAGTACCGACGCCGCCGCGGTGTACCAGATGGTCCGCAGGATGATCGGGCCGATGAACGCCGAGCTTCCGGCGATGTCCCGCCAGGCGCCCCGCAGGTTGGTGAAGCTCCACTGGAGCGGGTTCCACACCGCGATCGGCGTCCCGAACAACTGGTTCAGCCGCCCCCCTGCGATCGCCAGCACGGCGTAGAACGGCACGATGAACAGCAGCGTCAGCCAGATGATGCCGGGCGCGGCCAGGCAGGCCCAGAACAGCCGGTGCTGCTGGCGCTGCCGGTCGCCCCTCGTGGTGAGCGCGCGCACGGCCATCCGGCTACACGCCCTTGCTGGCCGCTTGCCAGGCCTGCTCCCAGAGCAGGTTCGTCGGCACCGGGATCTGCAGTTCCATGACCCCCCGCCGGAAGAACGAGGGCAGCACGGCCGTGGACATCAGGCTCGGCGGCAGGATCTTCTCCTTGACCAGGCGCTGCGGGGTGATCTGGTTGAGCGGCTGCATGTACCCGTTCCAGCTGATGTTGTTCAGCGCATTCTGCACGTCGAGCAGGTAGTTGAGGAACAGGTGGGCCAGCACCGGGTTGGTCGCCGTCCGCAGCACCGTGTTCAGATCATTGCCCACCGGGCCCTTGCCGTCCGGCGGGAACCAGTACCCGACGACCTCGACCGGTACTCCCTTGGGCATGTAGGAGAGTGCGGCGGCGATGTCGCCGGACCAGGCGTGGTGGATCCACACCTGGCCGCTCGGGATCTGGGTGTAGTCGTTGTTGTTGATCTGGACGTTGGTGAGGGCGGCCAGGTTCTGCAGCTGCTGCCCGGAGGCCTGGATCTGGCTGGGGCTGGTGGTGTTGAGGTCGAAGATGCCGTTCTTCATCAGGCCCAGGCTGATGCCCTCGCGGTAGTCGTCGAGGATCGCGACCTTGCCCTTGTACTTGGACTGCCACGGCATGGCCCACGCGTTCGTCATCTGGTATGGGTTCTCCGGCACATGGTCCTTCCGCCACGACATGCCGGTGGTGTAGATCGTGTAAGGCACGGTGTACTGCCATTTGCCGTCGTAGAACGGATTCTGGAAGTCCGGCCAGGCCTGGGTGATGTTGGGGATGTAGCTGTGGTTGAGCGGCTGGATGAACTTCTGCGCGATCAGCGGCCCGAGCACGTCGATCGTGACGCCCATGAATACGTCGAAGTTCACCTCGCCGCTGTGGATCTTGGCCAGCGCCTCGTCCATGGTGTTGAAGGTGGACACCTGGACCTTGCAGTTGTACCTCTTCGCGAAGCTGTTGACCACGGCCTGGTTGATGTACGCGATCCAGTTGTAGATCTTGAGCGTCGCGCCGGTCTCTGGCGCCCGCGCCGCTTTTGATGGCGTGGTTGCCTTTGTAGATCGGCCAGGTGACCGGGTGGTTGGGCCGCGGCAGGGGCAGCGCCCCCGAGCCCGTGCCCGACGTGCCTGCCGTGCCCGCACTGGAGCACGCGGCCAGCAGCGAGCCCGCGCCCCCCAGGAGCAGCCCGGCGCCGGCGCTCTGCTTGAGGAAGCCCCGCCGCGTCACCAGGCTCCCGCCGGTCCTCGGTCCAGCCCTCTCGTGGGTGCATCGTGGTCACCTCTATCCCGGGTAGGCCTACCAGGTAACACGTCCCGCCCCGGCCGGTCGTTACATCCTGACTGAACAGTCCGTCAATAAACTCGTACTCTCGTAAATATCCGGAAGCAAGACCTTCCCGGACAAGATCCGGTTACGGCGCCACCGCGCGGGCGAACACGCCGAAGTTCGTCACCAGCCGGTCGATGTCCTGCTCATCGTGCTGCACCGAGATGAGCCATTGCTCGATCTTGCCCCAGGGCGGGAGGAAGACGCCACCATTGTGCTGGAAGAGCCAGTGAGCATGGCTGTAGCGGTCGTCGATGCCCAGGAAGCCGCGGTAGTCCCGGACCGGCTGGGCGGAGAACACGACGCAGCCCTTGGCGCCGGCGCTCACCACATGCGCGGCCAGCCCGGCCGCGGCGATCTCGCGCTCTATGCCCGAGTTGGCGCGCCCGGCCAGGGCGCCGATCCGCCGGTAGGCCTCCGGGGTGGCGACCTCGGTGCAGCATGGCGCGGGCGGCGGCGAGCGCGAGCGGGTTCCCGTTGAACGTCCCCACCATCTCGTAGTCGCCCGCCGCGACGTGCGCCATGACCTCGGCGGTGCCGCCGATGGCGGCGATGGCGACCCCGCCGCCGATCGCCTTGGCCAGGCAGGTGATGTCCGGCACCACGCCGGTCAGCCCGGTGGCCCCGGCCGGGCCCGCCGTCAGGCCGGTCTTGACCTCGTCGAACGTGAGCAGGGCGCCGTGGGCGTGCAGCAGGTCCTTCAGTGCCGCCAGGTAGCCGGGCTCGGGGTGGATGATCCCGGCGTTCATCATGATCGGCTCGATGATCATCCCGGCGATCTCGCCCGGGTGCTCGTCGAGCAGCCTGGCGACGCTGTCGAGTCGTTGAAGCTGGCGACCAGGGTGAGCTTGACGAACGCGTCCGGGGATGCCGGTGCTCGACGGGATCTGGGCGGGCTTGCCCTCCGGGCCCACATCGTCGGCCTCCGGGCTCACCGATACCTGCACCGAGTCGTGATGGCCGTGGTAGCAGCCCTCGATCTTGATGATCAGGTCACGCCCGGTGATCGCCCGCATCAGGTGGACGGCGTCCATGGTGGCCTCGGTGCCCGAGTTGGCGAACCGCCACAGCGGCTGGCCGAACCGGCGCGGCCAGTTCACCGGCAACCACCACCGCGTCCTCGGTCGGCTGGGCGAAGTGCGTGCCCCGGGCGACCTGGCGGGTCACCGCCGCGACGATCGCCGGGTGTGCGTGCCCGGCCAGGCCCACGCCGTAGCCGCCGTGCAGGTCCACGTACTCGTTGCCGTCGACGTCATAGATCTTGGAGCCGCGGCCGTGGCTGAGCCAGACCGGCTGCGGCGCGGTGATCTGCCAGCTTGGAGGTGACCCCTCCGGCCAGCGACCTGGCCGCGGCGGCGGCCATGCCGCCGCGATGCCGGGCTGGCGTTCGGCGAAGATCCGCTCCTGTTCGGCGATGATCTGCGTCAAGGTCTGCTGGCAGCCGCACGGTGCTGTCCTGCGTGCTGGACACGATGTCCTCCTGTTTGACTGAACATTCAGTCTAAAAGGAGGGACGGTGCGCTGACAAGGTCACGGGCCGTCGTACTCGTCGTGGCGGCGCAGCCACATCTGGGCGTCATCCTCTTCGTTGCGGCCGAGCGGGGTGCGGTCGAGGAGACCGTAGTAGACCATCATGAATTCCAGCCCGCGCGCGGTGGTGGAGTAGGTGAGGTATACGTTCCCGCTCTCCAGCGTGTAGCAGTTCATGACCGGCTGCTCCGCAATGTAGACGGCGGGCTCGGTGCCGCACTCCCGCGCGTTCTTGGCGGCGACCGGGGGGACGCCGCCCGCCAGCCAGCCGCGGGCGGTCTCCACCGGGTAGGCGAGCTCCAGGTCGAAGGCGTAGTCGCTGCCGTAGGAGGAGGCCCAGGGGAAGCTCCAGCCCATCCGCCGCTTGTAGGCCTGCAGCTTGTCCAGCGGCGCCCGGGAGATGGCGGTGAACGCCACGTCGCGGGCCTTCAGGTGGGAGGTGTTGCCGTTGAAGCCGTCGGCGATCGACGAGCAGGCCGGGCAGCCTGCGGTGTAGTCCGGGCCGAACATGAAGTGGTAGACGATCAGCTGCGGCCGCCCGTCGAACAGTTCGGCCAGCGTCCTGGGCCCGGCGTCGGTGCCGAACCGGTACTGCTTCTCGATCGGCACCCAGGGCAGGCCGCGGCGCTCGGCCGCGAGCTGGTCACCGCGGCGGGTCAGTTCCTTCTCCTTGGCCAGCAGCTCGCCGCGGGCGGCGAGCCACTCCTCGCGCGTGCCGGTCCGGTGACTGGTCATCAGCTGCTCTCCTTTACTGTGGTTTTTTTGCCGTGACGACTGATCGTGGCTAGCGCCGCCCCTGACCGCTCACATCGGCGGGGCAAGGCCGGGAACGGCCGCGGGCGCGAGGAGGATCCAGATCCCCAGGCCGGTGATCGCCAGTGCCAGCGGCACGTCGATGGCGGCGCTGGGCGGCAGCAGCTTCTGGCCGAGGACGATGATGGTGATCACCACCATCCAGGGGATGCTCATCACGCCCAGCGCCACCAGCAGGGCCATCAGCCCGGCGCTGGATCCGGCGCAGTGCAGCCCGAGACCGAGCCCGGAGCGGGTGCCCTCGCGGCAGCGCTGGCGGCAGTGCCGCTTGACCGGCGTGAACTCATAGCAGCCCGCCGCGATCGCCACCAGGCCGGCCACGAGCGTCCCGTGCGGCCGGTCCACCGCATAGACCAGCACGCCGGCCAGTGCCCAGACGGCCAGGTATGCGCCGACGAACAGCGGCACGGCGCGCACGCCGCCGGCCTGGGCGCGCCTGAGCACGGCCGGGGCGGCGCCCGGCAGCATCATCGCCGCCATCATCGCTGCCCACACGGCGATGAAGAAGCCGAACGAGCCGAGCGGCGTCGCGATGCCCATGCTCATCCCGGTCATCTGCCAGACCGAGACCACCCAGCACGCGGCGGCCAGCCCCAGCGTCGCCGCCAGCGCGGCGGCCGCGGGCAAGCCCGGTGCCCCGGCGCCGCCGGCGGACTGCTGCCCGGCGCTGCCTGGATCAGTCCTCATGGCCGTCTGCGCCGGCATCGCCGTAGGCGTCGTGCCACCGCCACCAGGAGTACGGCGGGGTCTGCGGATAGCCCTCGGGCGAGTCCTCCCACTCCTCCTGCCGCCCGAGCACGGTCAGGTCCAGGTAGCTCCAGGTGCTGCCCAGTGCCTCGTCGCCACGGTTGTTGACGAAGTAGGTGCGGAACACCTGGTCGCCGTCGCGGAAGAACGCGTTCGTGCCGTGCCACTGGTCCACGCCGAAGTCCGCGTCGAACTCGTCGAGCATGGTGTACCAGGGCATCGTCCAGCCCATCCGCGCCTTCAGCCGCGCGATGTCGGCCTGCGGCGCGCGCGAGGCGTAGGCGAAGGTGGTGCCCCTGGCGTTCAGGTGCGCGACGTGCGCGACCTGGTCGGCCATCAGGGAACAGCCGGGACACGCGTGGCCGGGCCAGCCGTACACACCGGGCTCGAAGAAGGCGCGGTAGACGACCAGCTGGCGGCGCCCTTCGAACAGGTCGAGCAGGCTCGCCTTGCCCGCCGGCCCGTCGAACGCGTACTCCTTCTGCACGGCCAGCCACGGCATCCGCCGGCGTTCCGCCGCCAGGGCATCGCGGGCACGGGTCAGTTCCTTCTCCTTCACCAGCAGCCGCTGGCGTGCTGCCTCCCACTCCTGCGGGCCGGCGATCGGCGGGGTCTTCATGGTGGTGTCTGCCTTTCTGGTCAATGTCCGGGGATTCCGTGCAGCGGGGCTGCCGCAGGCTCGCGGGCCTCCCGGTCGAGGTGGTCTTTCAGCGCGCCGAGCGGGCCGTCCCAGTCGCGGGCCAGCGCGGCCAGGAACTGCTGCGCCGCCTGCATCGGCGCGGAGCGCAGCCGGTACCGCACCCGGCGCCGCTCGCCCGGCTCGGCCGTGACCAGGCCGGCCAGCGTCAGCAGGGCCAGGTGCTTGGCGATCGCCTGCCGGGTGATCGGCAGGCGGCCCGCCAGGTCCGTGGCCGTGGCCGGGCCCCCGGAGGCCAGCGCGGCCAGGATGGCGCGCCGGGTGGGGTCGGCCAGCGCCACGAAGACCTGTTCCGCGACGGCCTCAATGTCAGGCGGCATCGAGGTAGGTGGCCAGTTCGGCCAGCTCGCTCGCCCAGCCCTTGGTGTTGCCGTCGAACGCCTGCTCGTGGGCCTCGCCGGCGAGCTGGGCGAATCCGCTCTCGACGACCGTCAGCCGGGTGCCCGCACCGTCCGGTTCGAGCGTGAACTCGACGTAGGTGCGCCGCGGGTCGCCCTCGGGCAGCCCGAAGATGTGCCAGGTGAACCCGAACACTCTCGGCTCCTCCACCCGTTCCACGCGCATCTCGGCGGTGTGCCCCTCGTTCCACTTCATCCAGGCCGGCCCGCCCGGCCGCAGGTCGATGGCCGCCTCGTTGCCGAACCAGGCGGCCAGGCCCTCGGCCGTGGTGAGCGCTGCCCACACCTTGGCCGGCGGGTGCGCCAGCTCCACGGTGCGCTCGATCCGATCGGGGAAACCCATGACGCCTCCACTGTGTGGTAACCACCGTATAGCAACTGACTGGTTGCTACATTATGGCAACCAGTCGGTTGCGTCAATAGGCCGGAATCGCGGCGGGCCGGCGGCGCCGGATCTCAGCTGGCGGTGATGCGCTGGGCAGCCAGCCGCCAGCCCAGCAGGAACAGCCCGAGGAACAGCAGCGAGACGATGACGAACGCCAGCGCGGTGCCCTGCCCGGCGAGCACCCGGAGCACCTGGCCGATGACCACGGTGGCCAGCCAGACCCCGGCGCCGGTGGGGCGCAGCGCGAACGGCCGCCGCCACGCACGCGTCGCTGCCTCGCCGGCCGCCAGCCCGGCCAGGAACGGCCAGGCCGTGGCGGCCACCCCGGCAAGGGTCTCGCCAGCGTGATGGTTAGCCCGGCCGATCACCACGAAGGCCAGCACGCAGCAGACGTCGGCGAGCAGGCCGAGGGCGGCACGCATCCGCCCAGGGTAGGTCACCGGGTGATCACCTCGCGGCCTGCTCCCGGTCGGTGAGCCCGGTGTCGATCAGGCACACGGCCTCGAAGTTGCGGCGCACATCCGCCCGGTCGGCTTCCTCGCTGACGGTGCGCTCGCTGGCCCGCTGGATCATCCCCGCCTGATCCAGCAGCACCCGGCGCTGGGCCGGTCCGGACGTCTCCATCATGATCTTGGCGATGGTGTCGAGCTGGCGGATCATGATGGCCGGCATGCCCATGCTGGCCTGCCGGATCTTCTCGAACGACCGCTGCACCAGGCGCTCGTAGCTCGGCTGGGCCGCGATCACCCGGATGAACCCCTGCTCGTCCCGGTGCACCCGGGCCGGGTGCCACCGTCGCGCGATCGTGCAGAGGCTGTCGCCCAGCCAGTCCACGCAGGTGATGGCGGTGAAGGTGTCATTGACCGCGGGGGACAGGGCCCGGATGGCGATCTCGACAAGCTGGTCGATGCCGAACGAGACGTCCTGCGTCAGGGTGCGGTAGGGGCCGGTGATGTGTGCCCGGGCCAGCGCCTCGTTCACCTTGGCGGCGGCATCGGGCGGCCAGACGGTCCCGATGGTGTGCCCCTGCACGATGAAATGGCCGGGCCGCTGGTGCAGGCTGATCACCGCGTTGGCCTGGGCGGCGAACCCGACCATGCCCCGGAGCCGGATGAACTGCACGTAGCCGCTGGCCGCCGCCTGGACGGCGCCACCGTCGGTGTCCATCCGGGTCAGCAGTTCCGCGCTGGACGGGCCGCGCTCGGGCACCCCGCCCATGGTCACGTTCTGCCCGGCACCCTGCGTCTCGATCGCCTCGGACAGGTCGGCGGCGATGCTGGCGATGACGTTCGGCAACTGGATCGCCGACGCGGTGTGGTGGATGAAGTAGATGAGCACGGCCATGTCGGCGACCATCAGCGCGAGCGTGACGGTCACCCCGATGTGCGGCACGAAGTCGCCCCGGGGCCCCGGGCCGATGGACACCAGCACCAGGACGGCGTAGATGAATGTCGCGACGAACGTGCCGAGCGTGAGCTGGGTGCTCCGGTCGCGGATGAAGTTGCGCAGCATGCGCGGCCCGAACTGGGTGGACGCCAGCGTCACCGCGCGATGCCCCGGAGGAACCCGCGACGGCCGATCACCCCCTGGCCGTTCATCGTTACGTTGACGATCGTCTTCGCGAACATGGTCGTTCTCCCTCGCCAGGGTGCGCCGGGCGCACCGAACGTTTCACTTCAGCGCCGGGTGATGAATTCGGTCGAGTTGATCAGGCTCCAGAGGATATCCTCGAACGCCATCTGGCGATCGCCGGTCCGCTCGATGTAGCGGAGGCAGGTCTGCTGCTCCTTGGGAGTCGGGCCGCGTGAGAAGACGCGGACGTAGAGCGCCAGGAGCGCCTGCCGGTTGTCGGGCGTGCTGGAAAGGATGCGGCCGAGGACGGTATTGCCGCCGACGGACATGGCGCGGTTGAGCTGGGGGCTGTTCATCAGGAAGAGGGCCTGCGGGATCGTCCCCAGGATGTCGTCGTTCGGGGTCGACGGATCCACTCCGTAGAGCACGCTGAACTGGGCCCGCTCGCCGCGGCCGGTCTTCTGCGCCGCGCCGTTGGTCGCCACCAGGTCCTTGGTCAGCCCGGGGCCGCCGTTCTTCCCGGCCGCCTTTCCAGCCGCCCTTGCCCGCGCCCTTTCCGGCCGCCTTGCCCATGGGCCCGCGGCCGCCGCCGCCCCCGCCCCCCACGCGGTGCAGCTCGAGCACCTGGTTGAGCGAATCGAGGATCTGGTCGGAGCGGAGCCG
>CAVRXW010000007.1:0-290610 GCA_963725125.1 uncultured Actinomycetes bacterium | reverse complement strand
CCAGGTACGTCACCGCGCCCGCGGTGCCGGACGCCGGGACGGCGGGGATGCCGGACAGGTCGCCGGCGACGCCGGCGCATGCGCCGCCGGGCCCGGGCGCACCAGCGGCCGGGCTCAGGGCGGCACTGGCGCCACTGGCGCCACGTGCGTCACCGCCGCTGCCCGCAACCGGAAGCGCGCTTATTCTGTCCACGCTTTTCACAACATCAGTGTGGCGTAAATCTATGCCCCGCCGCAACGTGATCGGCCATGCAGTAGCTCACACCTGGCCGTGCTGTGGCTGCTATGTTCGGCCAACGGGGCCTTTCGGTGTATATCCGGGCTGCCAAAATCTGACTCCCGAGGGAGGCCCTTTGGGACTGCGTTTCAATCCGGCCCCCGGCTGGCCGCCACCGCCACCGGGCTTCGTGCCGCCTCCCCACTGGCAGCCCGACCCCTCCTGGCCGCCCGCACCGCCGGGCTGGCAGCTCTGGGTCGACGACGGCGCCCCGGATCCGCGCCAGGCCACCGGCCCGCAGACCTGGGCCGGCGGCGCCGCGACCGGAGCCTTCCCCGCTGACCCGGCCGCCGGGGTGCAGGCCCGGCCGGGTGCCTTCGGCAGTGGTGCCCCCGGTGCCCCGCCGTGGGCAGGTGACTTCGGCACCGGCCCGGCCGACGGCCCGTCCTGGGCGGGCGACCTGACCGGGCCGCAGACGGCGGCCCTGCGGGGCGCTCCGCCGCAGGCCTACGTGCCAGGGACGACCGGCACGCAGGGCCGCTACGACCCGCACGACCCGTTCAGCCCGGAGGACCCGTTCCTGCGCCAGGGCCCGGGTGGCCCTCCCGGCGGGCCGCCGGGGCCGGGCCGCCGCGCGGCCGCTCCCCCGGGCAAGGCCAACGGGCTCGCGGTCGCGTCGTTCGTGCTCGGGGTGATCGGCATCACGGTGATCGGCGCCATCGCGAGCGTCGTCCTCGGCTACATGGCGCTGGGCCAGATCCGCCGCACCGGCCAGCGCGGCCGGGGCCTGGCCATCGCCGGGCTCGCCCTCTCCGCGCTGTGGCTGGTGCTGATCGGCGCCTACTTCGTGCTCCCTGGCGGCAGCCCCGCCAAGCCGCCCGCGACCAGTGGGCACAGTTCCGCGCCCACCGCCGGGCCTACTCCCTCCGCGAGCCACGGGGCCCTGTCCACCAACGTGTTCTCGCTGCGCCCGGGACAGTGCTTCCAGAACCCACCGGCGAGCCAGACGGTGCTCGGCGTCACCTACGTGACCGTGGTCCCGTGCAGCACGCCGCACAACGCACAGGCATTCGTCCAGTTCAACGCGACCGGCACCGCCTACCCGGGGGTCGAGGCCCTCAAGCGCCAGGCGGACACCGGCTGCCACACGCGGATCAAGCAGAACGTGCAGTCCTCGAAGATCAAGAACTCGATGACGCTGCACTACCTGTATCCGCTGCAGGCGTCCTGGACCGGCGGTCACAAGACCATCACCTGCCTGATCGTGGCCGCCAAGCCGAACCTGAAGACCTCGCTGCTGCGCTCCCACCCCGCCAAGCATTGAGCCAGGCAGTCGCGGCGAACCGAACCCGTTCACACCGGTGCTGCCCCGTGGTCGCGTAGCGCCTGCTGAAATGTCGGAGGGTCGCACTATGCTGGCATTGAATCGAATACAGATTCGAGTCTAGGCAGAAGCTGAGGCGGGGATGCTGCGGCAGGCGAGCTGTTCCGGAACGGTTCCCGGGCACCACGGGATGTGGAGCTCCCAGGAGCTGGATGGGGAGTGGCTGGCATGCGCCACTGAGGCGGCCGGCGAGGAATGGCCGGAATGGCCCACCGCGCCGTCCGGGTCCGTCGCCGGTGCGGGATTCGCTGCGGGCGGGCTGCTCGACCGCTTAACGCCGGGCCCGGCGCTCGCCGGGTTCGCTCAGCATGCGTGGGCGGACGGGCTGGGCACGCTTTCCGACGATGCCCTGGTCGGCGTGCTCCAGGCCTGGCGGCGGCTGGCCTCCTGGGCGGCAGCTGGTGAGCTCGCGGCCGTCGCTGAGCTGGACCGCCGCCGCTGGGCTGAGGTGACTGCCGGGGCCGACCCACATCTGGCCGAGCATGTGGGCGACGAGCTGGCGGCCTCACTGACGCTGACCACGCGCAGCGCCGATGCGCTGCGTGACGTCGCGTGCAACCTGGCGCGGTTGCCACTGACCCGCGCCGCGCTGGCCACCGGTCAGATCGACCGTGCGAGGGCACTGGTCATCAGCGATGGGGTCAGCTGCCTGAGTGACGCTCACGCGGCGGCGGTGGAATCCGCGGTCATCGGGCGCGCCCCCGGACAGACCAGCGGCCAGCTGCGGGCGGCGACCCAGCGGGCGGTTCTCGCCGTTGATCCCGCCGCCGCCACGCGGCGCCGGGAGGAGGCGCGCAAAGATGCCCGGGTTGAGGTCTGGGACGAGCGTTGCGGCACGGCTGCGCTGGCGGGCCGGGACCTCCCTCCCGCTGACGTCCTTGCGGCCGACAAGCGGATCGATGCACTGGCGCGGCAGCTGAAGTCGGCCGGCCAGGAGGAGAGCCTCAGCGAGCTGCGGGCCCAGGTCTACCTGGCCCTCCTGCGGGGACAGCCGATAGACGGGTTCGCTCCGGCAGTGCCATCCGGGCCCGGGACCACCGGGGCGGGCTCCCGGAACGACCAGGACGCAAGCGCCGCGCCCGGGACCACCGGGGCGGGCTCCCGGAACGACCAGGACGCAAGCGCCGCGCCCGGACCGGACGGTGACGGCTCCGGCGCATTCCCGGCCCGCCCTGGAGCAGCCAGCTCCGCTGCTCCCGGGCCGTCGGCTGCTCCCGGGCCGATACCTGCCGGGCCAGGGCTGGCCGGTTCGATCAACCTGACCATGCCGCTGGCTACCTGGCTGGGCGGATCCGCGGAGCCCGGCGAGGCCGCCGGATTCGGCCCGCTTCCCGCCGACGATGTGCGGGCCCTCGCGGGTCTCATTGCCCGCCAGCCCGGGGCTCGCTGGTGCCTGACTCTGACCGGCCGGGACGGGCGCGCCGTGGCCCACGGATGCGCCCGGGCCGGCCCGCCCGCGGCGGGCCGGGACGGCCGGCCGCGCGGGGAGCCCCCGCCAGGCCGGGGTGGCCTGGCAGGACGGGAGGCTGCAGCGGCCCGTGCCGGGCCACCTGATGGCTGGGCGCTGACAGTCACCGTCCGGCGGATCGCGGTCGGCGAGTGCTTCCATGAGCGGGAATCCACGGGATACCAGCCAGCCCCATCACTGCGGCACCTCGTCAACATCCGCCACCGCAGCTGTGGCTTCCCCGGGTGCCGCAGTCCGGCGGCGCGCTGCGACCAGGATCACACGATCCCGCACGACCAGGGTGGACGGACCTGCGAATGCAATCTTGCCTGCCTGTGCCGACGGCATCACCAGGCAAAACAGGCTCAAGGCTGGTGGCTTGACCAGCCCGAGCCAGGAATCCTGCTCTGGCGGCTCCCGCACGGCCGCAGCTACCTGGTGGAACCGCCGCGCTATCCCGGGTAGCCGTCTAGCCTCACGCCCGCGCAATTAACGGGTGCGACCGCTAGCAGTCATCCACAGGCCGTCGCCCTGAGGGGAGGACCGTATGGCAGATAACGTACCGAGTTGACGAAGCGGAGGCGTTATTGAGATCGGAATTAACCGCGCCGTTGAGGTCGGCTCCCATGAAGTTGCCGCCGGCCTTGTCCGCTCGCTTGAGGTTGACCCTCATCATGTCGGCACCGTTCAGATCCGCCCCGCGCAGGTCTGCACCCGTGAGATTCGCAGAACCGAGATCAGCGTCGCTGAGGTCGGCGTAAGCAAAATCGGCGTTGCTGAGATTCAGATGCGACAAGTTGGCCCCGGCAAGGTGAGCGCCAGCGCAGTCAGCCGAAGGGCCTGGATGGCATGCGTGGGCAGCGTGAGACGTGGCAGTACCAACGGACGCGCCGACACTGTCGGATCCGCATGCCGCCAGGAAGAACACCAGTGTGCCGGTCGCGAGTGCGCCCACCGTGGGTGCAATCAGACCGAAATGTCGTGTCATACCCGCCCCCGTAAACGAATATCCTCGCTTGCCGTGTTTTGCCGCACTAAGTCGATTCGCTGACGCTGCAGCCCACGTTAATGTTTCAGAAGATAGCACCAAGTCATTGATGATCTGTATTCGAGCGCAGCCCGTCACAACTCAATGGCGCAGGTTTGTACTCACTCACCTACTGCTGCCAAATTAATAGTTCAGGAGGAGTTATGCCGGCCGGATCCGCGGCGCTGCCTGCGCGGGACGGGGCTCCCCTGGCCGGCGAGGACAGGAAGCCACGAAGCAGGGCGGCGGTGCCGTCAAGGTGCTCGGCCACGGCGCGGCGGGCCCGCGCCGCGTCGCCGGTCAGGATGGCCTCGGCGATGGCGGTGTGCTGGCGGGCGGTGTGGTCGATGTTGTGCTGCAGCACCGGGATCGCGTTCAGCAGGTCGTTCAGCCGCATCCGGGCGTCGGTGCAGGCGGCGGCGAGCAGGCTGGACCCGGTCAGCTCGGCGATCGCCAGGTGGAACAGCGTGTCCAGCCGGCGGTAGTCACCCGGGGTCGCGTTGTTCAGGTCGGCCAGCCGGGCCAGCAGCATGCCGCGGCCGCGGTCGCCGCCGGAGGCGGCGAGCACCTCGGCGGCGCCGGTCTCCACCACCAGCCGGAACGTGAGCGCATCGGTGAGCTTGCTGGCATCCTCCAGCGCGATCCGCCGCGCCTCGCCGGGATCGGGAGGTGGCTGCTCGTAGGTGACGAACGTGCCGCCGAACCGGCCCCGCCGCGATTCCACGTAACCGGCCTGCTGCAGCGCCCGGATCGCCTCACGCAGGGTCAGCCGGCTCACGCCGAGCAGGGCCGCCAGTTCCCGTTCCGGCGGGAACCGGTTCCCCGGGGCCACCAGGCCAAGCTTGATGACGGTGAGCATCCGCTCGACCGTCTCCTCGAAGGCGTTGCCCGCCCGCACGGGGCCGAGCAGAGCGGCGAGGTCAGCTTCGCTCAATTTCTGGCCTCCTCGCGGGCGCTGCGCTGGCTTCGGAAGGCTGTCCTCGGCACTGCCCGACATTCTTATTCCGGCGCAGGTCTTGACATGACCGGGAGTGTAATCCTCAATGGTCAGATACTAAACCATTGGGACACAGCGGCCAGGTGAGACGCCCTGAGGCGCCCCCGGCAGCACGACCCCGCGGCGGGTACGCCGCGTCACCAAACGAGGAGTTCCCGTGGCCGTCAATGAGCGCGCGGCGATGACTGAGGACGAGCAACGCCTCCATGAAATGGGCTACGCCCAGGAACTGCGCCGCCGCATGTCCGGTTTCTCCAACTTCGCGGTCTCGTTCACGATCATCTCGATTCTCTCCGGGTGCCTCACCCTGTACGGGTACGGCATGAACGTGGGCGGCCCGGTGGTCATGACCTGGGGCTGGCCCTTCGTTGGCGTCATGACGCTATTCGTCGGCCTGGCGATGGCCGAGGTGTGCTCGAGCTTCCCGACCGCGGGCGGGCTGTACTACTGGTCGGCGAAGCTCGCTCGCGAAGAACGGGCCAGCGTGGTCCTGGTTCACCGGCTGGTTCAACTTCCTCGGTCAGGTCGCGGTGACCGCCGGCATCGACTTCGGCGCCGCGTTCTTCATCAACGCCTGGCTCAACCTGGTGTTCGGCACGCCGCTGTACCACTGGGTCACCATCCTGATCTTCGCGGCCGTGCTGCTGGTGCACGGCATCATGAACCAGTTCGGCATCAGGCTGGTGGCGATGCTGAACGACGTCAGCGTCTGGTGGCACATCCTCGGCGTGCTGATCATTGTCGGTGTGCTCATCTTCGCTCCGTCGCACCACCAGTCAGCCCACTTCGTCTTCACCGGCATCGTCAACAACACGGGCTGGCACAGCACGTTCTACGTGGTGCTGCTCGGCCTGCTGCTCGCCCAGTACACCTTCACCGGCTACGACGCC
Source organism: uncultured Actinomycetes bacterium (assembly GCA_963725125.1). Taxonomy (GTDB): domain Bacteria; phylum Actinomycetota; class Actinomycetes; order Streptosporangiales; family Streptosporangiaceae; genus DASXKD01. The sequence continues at coordinate 284,648 of CAVRXW010000007.1, read as the reverse complement.
TCCGCGCACATGACCGAGGAAACCCACACGGCGGCGCGCAGCGGACCCCGCGGCATCGTGATGTCGATCGTCGTCTCCCTGTTCGCGGGCTGGGTGCTGCTTATCGGGCTCACGTTCGCGATCCAGCACTACGCGACCTCGGCGCTCGCGGTCGTGCCGCCCGCCCAGATCATGATCGACGCGATCGGGACCACCGGCGCGAAGTTGCTGCTGCTCATCGTCATCGGTGCGCAACTGTTCTGCGGCATGTCCTCGGTCACCGCGAACTCGCGCATGATCTACGCGTTCTCCCGCGACGGTGCGCTGCCCGCCTCCGATTTCTGGCACCGGGTGAACAAGCGGACCAGGACGCCCACCAACGCGATCTGGCTCGCCGCGGCCGGGGCGTTCATACTCGGGCTGCCCTACCTGTGGAACAGCGCCGCCTACGCCGCGGTCACGTCCATCGCGGTCATCGGGCTCTACATCGCCTACGTGCTGCCCACCTTCCTGCGGCTGCGCCAGGGCGAGAGCTTCCAGCGGGGGCCCTGGCACCTGGGCCGGTGGAGCTACGTGGTCGGCTGGATCGCGGTGAGCTGGGTAGTGATCATCACCATCCTGTTCATCCTGCCCGTCTACAGCCCGATCACCCGGTCGAACTTCAACTACACGATCGTGGCGGTGGTGGTGGTCATCGGCTTCGCCGGGATCTACTGGCTGGTCTCCGCCAAGAACTGGTTCACTGGGCCGAAGGTGCAGGGCACGGCCGAGGAACTCGCCGCGATCGAGCAGGAACTGGCCAGCTGACGGCTGAGCCCACGGGCCGGGAGCCCGCGGGAGGAGAGAAAGGGAAGGCTACGACAGTGCCCGACACCGGCAGTGCCAGGCGGCCAGGAATGCTCACAGTGGAGCAGCTGCGGGTCGCGGTGGGCGACGGCACGATCGACACGGTCGTGCTCGCGTTCACCGATATGCAGGGGCGGCTGCAGGGCAAGCGGGTGTCGGGCGAGTTCTTCCTCGACGAGGTGGTCAGCCACCACGCCGAGGGGTGCAACTACCTGCTCGCCGTGGACATCGACATGAACACGGTGGACGGGTACGAGATGTCGTCCTGGGAGCGCGGGTACGGGGACTTCGTCCTCGTACCCGACTTCGGGACGCTCCGCCACCTGCCCTGGCACGAGGCGAGCGCGCTGGTCCTGGCCGACCTGGCCTGGCTCGACGGCAGCCCGGTGGTCGCCTCGCCCCGGCAGGTGCTCAAGGCGCAGACCGACCGGCTGGCGGCCCGCGGCTGGACCGCCTTCGCCGGCACCGAGCTGGAGTTCTGCGTGTACCGCGACTCCTTCGAGGACGCGCAGGCGATGGCCTACCGGGACCTCACCCCGGTGAACCTGTACAACGTGGACTACTCCATCCTGGGCACCGGCCGGGTGGAGCCGCTGATGCGGCGCATCCGGCTGGGCATGTCCGGCGCGGGCCTGTACGTCGAGTCGTCCAAGGGCGAGTGCAACCTCGGCCAGCACGAGATCGCGTTCCGCTACGCGGACGCCGTGACCACCTGCGACAACCACGTGATCTACAAGACCGGGGCCAAGGAGATCGCGGCGCAGGACGGCATGAGCCTCACGTTCATGGCCAAGCCGAACGCCCGCGAGGGCAACTCCTGCCACATCCACCTCTCGGTCCGGGACGCCGACGGCAACCCCGTGCTCGCCGGGGACGGCCCGTTCGGCCTGTCCAAGACAGGGGAGCACTTCCTGGCCGGGCAGCTGGCCGGGCTGAGCGAGCTGATCCTGTTCCACGCGCCGAACGTCAACTCCTACAAGCGGTACGTGCCCGGCAGCTTCGCCCCCACCGCGGTGCGCTGGGGCGTGGACAACCGGACCTGCGCCTACCGCCTGGTCGGGCACGGGCACTCGCTGCGCCCGGAGAACCGGGTGCCCGGCGGCGACGTCAACCCCTACCTGGCCGTCGCCGCCATGATCGCGGCCGGCCTGGAGGGGATCGAGCACGAGATGCCGCTGGAGCCGGCCATGGACGGCAACGCCTACACCGGGCCGGGCCCCCGGGTGCCGTCCACGCTCCGGGACGCGCTGGGCGCCTGGGAGCACAGCCAGCTCGCCCGCAAGGCGTTCGGCAACGACGTGGTCGAGCACTACGCCAACGGTGCCAAAGTGGAACTGGCCGCGTTCGACGCCGCGGTCACCGACTGGGAGCTGTACCGCGGCTTCGAGCGGACGTAGCGCGAGCCGGGAGCGGATCAACGACGATGCCTGCCTTCACCGTGCTGAACCCGGCCACCGAGGAACCGGTGGCCGAGGTCGAGCAGACCTCCGCGGCGGCTACCGACGCGGCGATCGCGCGCGCCGTGGCCGTTCAGGCGGCCTGGCGCGCCGTGGCGCCCGGCGAGCGCGCGGCGCTGCTGCGCACGTTCGCTGACGTGATCGACGCGCACATCGGCGAGCTGGCCGAACTGGAGACCGCCGGATCTGGGCACCCGGCCGGGCAGGCCCGGTGGGAGGCCGGCAACGTCCGCGACGTGCTGCGCTACTACTCCGCCGCGCCGGAACGGCTGTGCGGCAAGCAGATCCCGGTGCCGGGCGGGCTCAACGTCACCTTCCACGAGCCGGTCGGCGTGGTCGGCGTCATCGTGCCGTGGAACTTCCCGATGCCGATCCTCGGCTGGGGGGCCGCGCCCGCGCTGGCCGCCGGCAACCCGGTGATCGCCAAGCCGGCCGAGCGGACGCCGCTGACCGCGGTCCGGATCGGCGAGCTGGCGCTGGAGGCGGGGCTGCCGGAGGGCGTGTTCCAGGTGCTGGCCGGCAAGGGCTCGGTGGTGGGCCAGCGGCTGGTCGACCACCCGGACGTGCGCAAGATCGTCTTCACCGGGTCCTCCGAGGTGGGCCGCGAGATCATGGCCGGCTGCGCCCGGCAGGTGAAGCGGGTCACCATGGAACTGGGCGGCAAGAGCGCCAACATCGTGTTCGCCGACGCCGACCTGGAAAAGGCGGCTGCCACCGCGCCGGTCGCCGCGTTCGACAACGCCGGCCAGGACTGCTGCGCCCGGTCCCGGATCCTGGTGCAGCGCGAGGTGTACGAGCGGTTCCTGGAGCTCCTTGAGCCCGCCGTCAAGGCGGTCGCGGTCGGCGACCCGGCCCGGGAGGACACCGAGATGGGGCCGCTGATCTCGGCCGAGCACCGGGACCGGGTGGCCTCCTACGTGCCGCCCGGCGCGCCGGTGGCGTTCCGCGGCAGCGCACCGGAGGGCGCCGGGCTACTGGTTCGCGCCCACCGTGCTGGCGCCGGTGCGTCTCGACGACCCCGCCTACACCGAGGAGGTGTTCGGCCCGGTGGTCGCCGTGGTCCCGTTCGACGACGAGGCCCAGGCGGTGGCGATGGCCAACGACACCCCCTACGGCCTGTCCGGCTCGGTCTGGACCCGGGACGTGGGCCGGGCCATCCGGGTGGCACGGGCGGTGGAGACCGGCAACCTGTCGGTCAACTCGCACGCCTCGGTCCGCTACTGGACCCCGTTCGGCGGCTTCAAGCAGTCCGGGCTCGGCCGCGAACTGGGCCCGGATGCCCTCGACGCGTTCACCGAGACCAAGAACGTCTTCATCGCCACGGACGACTAACGCTGGGAGCGTGATCAGGGCTTATGCAACGCCTGCAGGACCGGGTCGCCGTGATCACCGGGGCCGGAAGCGGCATCGGGCTGGCCACCGCGCGGCGGCTCGCCGCCGAGGGAGCCAAGATCGTCGCGGTGGACATCGATGGCGAGACGGGAAAGGCGGCCGCTACCGAGACCGGGGGGATCTTCGTCCAGGCCGACGTGACCAGCGAAGAGGACGTGTCCGGCGTCTATGCGGCCGCGGCGCGCGAGTTCGGGCGCGTCGACATCGCGTTCAACAACGCCGGGATCTCCCCGCCCGAGGATGATTCCATCCTGGTCACCGGCCTTGACGCCTGGCGGCGGGTGCAGGAGGTGAACCTCACCTCGGTGTACCTGTGCTGCAAGCACGTCATCCCGCACATGCAGCGGGCCGGCGGCGGGTCGATCATCAACACGGCCTCGTTCGTCGCGATACTGGGCGCCGCGACCTCGCAGATCTCCTACACGGCGTCCAAGGGTGGCGTGCTCGCCATGAGCCGGGAACTGGGGGTGCAGTTCGCCCGGGAGAAGATCCGGGTGAACGCGCTGTGCCCGGGCCCGATCAACACGCCGCTGCTGCAGGAGCTTTTCGCCGCCGACCCGGAGCGGGCGCAGCGCCGGCTGGTGCACGTGCCGATGGGCCGGTTCGGCGAGCCCGAGGAGATCGCGGCCGCCGTGGCGTTCCTGGCCAGCGACGACGCCTCGTTCGTGACCGCGTCGACGTTCCTCGTGGACGGTGGCATCTCCGGCGCGTACGTGACGCCCCTGTAGTCGGCTAGATTCACACGCCTAATCCTGAGTCCGTCCAGCCTTGGAGGCAATGAGGTGCGCAGCGCGCCGGTAATCGGCCTCACCGCGTACTGCGAGCACGCCCGCTGGTCCCACTGGCACGCGCCCGCCGTGCTGCTGCCCGCCAACTACGCCGAGCAGGTGGCCGCGGCGGGCGGGATCCCGGTGCTGCTGCCGCCGCTGCCCGGCATCGCCGCGGCGGTGGACCGGGTCGACGGGCTGCTGCTCACCGGCGGCGGCGACATCGACCCCGGCAGGTACGGGGCGCGAGCCGCATCCGCGCACCTCCCGGGTGAGCGGGCCGCGCGACGCGGCCGAGCTGGAGCTGCTCGACGCGGCCGTGGCGCGCCGGGAAGCCGGTGCTCGGCGTCTGCCGGGGCATGCAACTGCTCAACGTGGCCCGTGGCGGGACGCTGTGCCAGCACCTGCCCGAGCGAGGCCGGGCACACCCCGGAGCCGGGGACGTTCGGCTCGCACCCGGTCAGGGTCGCGGCGGGCACCCGGCTGGCCGGGATCCTCGGTGCCAACGGATCCGCGGGTCGACGTGCCGACCGCGCATCATCAGTCCATCGACCGCGCTCGGCGACGGCCTGGTCGCCACCGCGTGGGCCGAGGACGGGGTCATCGAGGCGGTGGAACGCGGCGGCGACGGCGATCCGTTCGTGCTCGCGCGTGCAGTGGCACCCCGAGGCCGGCACCGACCGGCGGCTGATCGAGGCGCTGGTCGCCGCTCCCGCCGCCCGCTGATCGGGCCGTGCGCTCAGCGGTCCCCAGACATAGCCCTCTACACTCGCCAGCGTGAGCGATACCCCCGCGGTCGAGATCTGCGATCTCGTCAAGCGGTACGGGCACACGACCGCGGTGGACGGGCTCAGCCTGCGGGCCCGCCGCGGTGCGGTGACCGCGGTGCTCGGCCCGAACGGGGCGGGCAAGACCACCACGATCGAGATCTGCGAGGGATACCGGCGCCCCGACGCGGGCACGCGTGGCGGTCCTCGGCCTGGACCCGGTCTCCGACGCCCGCGCGCTGCGGCCCCGGGTCGGGGTGATGCTGCAGTCCGGCGGCATCCCGCCCGCCGTCACGGCCCGGCGAGTACCTGGCCGTGCTCGCCACGTTCTACGCCCACCCGCTGGACCCGGCGCTGGCTGCTGGACCGGCTGGGGCTGACCGGCGCCGCGCGGACCCCGGTCAAGCGGCTGTCCGGCGGGCCAGCAGCAGCGGGTCTCGCTCGCCGCCGCGGTGATCGGCCGCCCGGAACTGGTGTTCCTCGACGAGCCCACCTCCGGACTTGACCCGCAGGCGCGGCACGCGACCTGGGAGCTGATCGACGGGCCTGCGCGCGGCCGGGGCCAGCGTGATCCTCACCACGCACCACATGGAGGAGGCCGAGCGCCTCGCCGACCATGTGGCGATCGTCGACCACGGGCGGCATGGTCGCCGAGGGAACGCCGGCCGAGCTGACCGGCACCGCCGGGCAGGTGCGGTTCCGGGCCGAGCCGGGCCTCGACACCGAGGCGCTGCTCGCCGCGCTGCCGGTGGGCAGCGCGGCGAAGGAGTCGCCCGCCGGGCACTACCTGGTCGAGGTGCAGAACCGGGTGGACCCGCGGCTGGTCGCCGCGGTGACCGCCTGGTGTGCCGAGCACGGCGTGCTCGCCCAGGAACTGCGGATCGAGAGCCGCACCCTGGAGGACGTGTTCCTGGAGCTGACCGGCCGGGAGCTGCGGTCATGAGCCATATGGCGGAGGTAGCGGACTGGCCGGCGCCCGATCCCGGCGCCGCCCCGATGGCAAAGATGATCATGGCGCAGGCCGGCCTGGAGGCCAGGACGCTGGTGCGCAACGGCGAGCAGCTGCTGCTGACGCTGATCATCCCGGTGCTGCTGCTCACCGCGTTCAGCCTGGACGACCTGGTCAAGGTGGGCTCCGGCCAGCAGGCGAGGGTCAACTTCCTGGTACCGGGCATGATCGCGCTCGCGGTGCTGTCCACCGCCTTCACCAGCCAGGCCATCGCCACCGGGTTCGAGCGCCGGTACGGCGTGCTCAAGCGGCTCGGCTCCACCCCGCTGTCCCGCGGCGGGCTGATCGGGGCGAAGACCGTCACGGTGATCGGCGTCGAGGCTGGCGCAGACCGTCATCCTCATCGGGGTGGGCCTTGCGCTGGGCTGGCAGCCCAACGCCGGCCCGGCCGCGGCGGATCTGGGTGATCCTGCTGGTGCTGGCCGGCACGGCCGCGTTCAGCGGCCTGGCCCTGCTGCTGGCGGGCACCCTGCGCGCCGAGGCGACGCTGGCCCTGGCCAACCTGGTCTACCTGGTGCTGCTGGGGCATCGGCGGCATCATCTTCCCGCTGACGAAGTTCCCGGCCGCGGCGCGGCCCGTGCTCACCCTGCTGCCCTCCGGGGCGCTGTCGGACGGGCTGCACGCCGTCCTGCAGCACGGGGCCGGGCTGCCCGCCCGTGACCTCGCGGTGCTGATCGTCTGGGCCGTCGTCGGCATCGCCCTGGCCGCGCGGCTGTTCCGCTGGGAGTGACTTCCACTCCGCCTTGGCAGACGGGGTTCCCGCCTGTCATGCCGTTTGCCGGCATGACTTCGGGTGGGTTCCTGCCTCACGGCGCGGTGCCGGAACAGGTTCCGGTCTTACCTGCGCTCCACAGGCCGTGACCGCCAGCCCGGCGGCCATGGCGACGTTTACCGCCGCGTTGATGTCCCGGTCCAGCCATGCCCCGCAGCCGGGGCACCGCCAGGCGCGGACGTGCAGTGGCTTAGGGCCGTCGCTGGCGCCGCACTGGCAGCAGGTTTGCGAAGTGGGGGTGAACCGGCCGATCTGGTGGAAATCCCGGCCATACAGTCGGGCCTTGTACTCCAGCATGTGCAGGAAGCTGGCCCATCCGGCATCGTGGACGGACTTAGCCAAACGGGTGCGGGCGAGACCACTGATCGCCAGGTCCTCGACGGCGATCGCTTGGTTGTCGCGGATCAGCGCCGTGGAGAAGCCGCCCGTGACCCTGGAAAAGTCCAAGCGGTCACCAGCGGGCGGCCGGTCCCGTGGTCGGCGGTTTCCGCGGTCAAGAGCCGATGATCACGAACTGGCAGTCGGCTCCAGAGACGATCCGGCCACTCGGGCGCCCCGGCGCACGCCGTGGACCGCCGTGCCGCCGGCCGCGCTCGTCGTGACCGGCATCTTCTCGGTCCAGTTCGGGGCCGGGCTCGCGGCCAGGCTGTTCACCCAGATCGCGCCCGCAGCCGTCACCGGCCTGCGGCTGTGGACGTCCGCGGCCGTGATGGCCGTGATCGGGGCCCGGCCGCTGGGCACCGCGCTGTCCGGCCTGGCGCGCCGCCGGGCCTGGCGGGACGCGGCGGTGGTCGTCGCGTTCGGCCTGATCCTGGCCGTGATGAACTTCTCCATCTACCAGTCGTTCGCCCGCATCCCGCTCGGCATCTCGGTCACCGTCGAGTTCCTCGGGCCGCTCGGGGTGGCGGTGGCCTCCTCGCGGCGGCTGCTCGACGTGGCGTGGGTCGGGCCTCGCCGGGACCGGGGTGGCGCTGCTCGCCCGCGGTCGGCACGACGGCGGCCACCGGGCACGGCAGCGCCGCCGCCGGGTTCGCGTTCGCGCTGCTGGCAGGCTTGTCCTGGGCCGCCTACATCCTGCTGAGCCGGGCCACCGGCCAGCGCTTCCCCGGCTCGGCCGGGCTCACCATCGCCATGCTGGTCGCCGCGGTCGTGATCACCCCGGTGGGCATCGCGGCGGGCCGCGGGACGCTGCTGCGGCCGGGCATCCTGGCCACCGGCCTGGGCATCGGGCTGCTCTCCTCGATCATCCCGTACTCGCTGGAGATGGAGGCGCTGCGCCGGATCCCGGCCGCGGGTCTTCGGCATCTGGATGAGCCTGGAGCCGGCCGTCGCGGCGCTGGTCGGTCTGGTCCTCCTTGGCCAGGCGCTGGCCGCCGGGAATGGCTCGCGATCGGCTGCGTCATGGTCGCCTGCGCGGGCGCCGCGCGCGGAGCCCGCGAGCCGCAGACCCCCGAGGCCTGAGGGCTCTGCTGCGTCCGTCACCCGCGCTCGCGAACCGGCGCCACCCTACCATGGGTCCGTGCCTGCCGAGGAGACCGAGGACCGCCGCAGCCGCGGCCCGCGAGCGCGCCCGTGGCGCGGGGCGCGCGGTCGCGGGCCGGTGCTGCTCGACCCCACGCCCGGTCGCCATGCGGCGGATCGCCCTGGCCGGGGTGATCACCACCGCCGGGATCATCGCGACCGGCGCGGCGGTCCGGCTGAGCGAGTCCGGCCTCGGCTGCCCCGACTGGCCGCAGTGCACCCGCAGCAGCCTGGTCGCCGCGCACTCGCGGGGCGACCCGATGTTCCACACCTGGATCGAGTTCGGCAACCGGATGGTCACGGTCGCCATCACGCTGATCGCCGTGGTGGTGTTCATCGCCGCGTGGCGGTTCCGCCCGGGCGGCCACCGGCGGCGGGACCTGGTCTGGCTCGCCGCCGTCCAGCCGGTCGGCATCCTCGCCCAGGCGGTGCTCGGCGGCATCGTCGTGCTGACCAAGCTCAACCCGGCCGCGGTGGCGCTGCACTTCCTGGCGTCGATCGCGGTCCTCGCCGCCGCGGTGGTGCTGCACGTCCGGTGCACCGAGGGCACCGGCCGGCCAGGTCGCTGGTCAGGGCCGACCTGCGGCTGCTGGCCTACGCCCAGTGGTGGCCGTCGTGGCCCTGATGCTGGCCGCCGGGACCGTGGTGACCGGGACCGGGCCGCTGGCCGGCGCGGGCGCGGTGCCCCGGTTCCACCTGCCGCTGGACGGGCGTGACCCAATTCCACGCCGACATCGGCTGGCTGCTCGGCGGCCTCCGCCGTCTGCGCTCGCGGTGGGCCTGCGGCTCACCAGCGCCCCGGCGCCCGGCGGTCCGGCTGGGCTGGGTGCTGCTCGGCCTGATCGGCCTGCAGGGCGTGATCGGCTACACCCAGTACTTCACCGGGCTGCCGGCCGGCCTGGTCTGGGTGCACGTCTGCGGCTCCGTGCTGATCTGGATAGCGGCGCTGCGCCTGGTGTTCGCCCTGCGCGACCGGGGCCCGGTCACCCTGGCGGTGCACCGCGGCCGGGGAGCCCGGCGTCCACGCCCCGGCGAGCCCGCGGAGCCCGCCGCCGCACGTTAGACCGCCGGAGTCGGGCAGCTCCTGGGTAGTACCGGCTGACCACCGCGCGCGCCGAGGCCATCACCCCGGCCAGCGCCCGCCTGCGCTCCTCGAACTCCCGGCCGTGGCGACCGTCCCGCGCTCCGCCCGCTGGTGGGCCAGGGCAAGCTCGGTCGCGGCGAGCTGGTAGTCGATCATGGCCCGGGCCGCGGCCGCCCGCCGGTGCGGCGGGCCCAGCGCCGCGCCGCGCGGCGCTCCCGCAGCGTGCACAGCATCCGCAGCTCGGCCTCGCTGACCAGCCCCGCGGCCTGGTAGCCGGGCAGGTACCGGCGGATGTCAGCCGGACCATCCGGCGCCGGTCGGCGACCACCACGGCGATCAGCGCCACCAGGACGCAGGCCAGCAGGCCGTAGGCGAGGACGATGCCGGACAGGCCCAGGCGGTCAGCCCGTTCCAGAGGCCGTGCAGGACCATCGCGCCGAACAGGCCCAGGGCCAGACCGCCCACCCGCCGCGGCGGTGCGTGGCCGCGTAGGCGGCGCCGATCCCGGTCATCGCGGTGAACATCGGGTGCGCGAGCGGCGCGATCACGCCGCGGAACACGAACGTGGCCTCGAGCAGCGGCACCCCGCCGGCGACCGGTGTGGCCAGGGCCGAGATGTAGTAGCCGACGTTCTCCATCATCGCGAAGCCGAGGCCCACCATGGCGGCGTAGATGATCCCGTCGGTGGGGCCGTCGAGTTCCTGCCGGCGCCGCCACAGCAGCCAGGCGAGCACCAGGCCCTTGAGAGACTCCTCCACCACCGGCGCGCCGATCGCGGCCGAGACGAACTGGCCGTCGCCCCGGCCGAGGGCGGGCTGGGTGACGTACAGCAGCCCGGCGGTGTTGAGGATCCCCGCGAGCAGCGCGGCGATACCCGCGCCCCAGGCGAAACAGAAGACCAGATTGCCGGGCGGCTCGGGCTCCAGCCGGTCCAGCAGCAGCACCAGCGCGATCAGCAGCGGCACCGGCAGCAGGGCCAGCGGCAGCGCGACCAGGAACGGGACCACGCTGTGCCGGGCGCTGTCGATGCTCTCGGCCATGTCGATGCCCAGGACGATCAGCGCGCAGCCCAGCCCGGCGGCCACGCCGATGATCAGGCCACGGCCGTACGGGCGTCCCTCGACCACCGCGAGCGGGTCCTGGGTCAGCATGCCAGGAAGCGTACTGACCCCAGATGCGGGTGGGATGGCCCGTCACGGCGGCCGATAGGGTCGAAGCAGCGATGAATCCTGGCGGCCACGCCTGCTGGCCTGCGCCCGCCCGCGCTTGGAGAGGAGCGCTGATCTCACGGTGAGCAACGCATCAGGCGCGGACCTGGCGTGGTCGGCCGCGGACCAGCGGACGGTTGACCTGATCCGCGTGCTTGCGATGGACGCGGTCGAGCAGGCCGGGTCCGGTCACCCCGGCACGGCCATGAGCCTGGCGCCCGCGGCCTACCTGCTGTTCCAGCGGATCCTCCGGCACGACCCCGCCGACCCGCAGTGGCTGGGCCGGGACCGGTTCGTGCTGTCCTGCGGGCACTCCAGCCTGACCCTCTACCTGCAGCTGTACCTGTCCGGGTACGGGCTGACCCTGGACGACATCAAGCGCTACCGGACCTGGGGCAGCCTCACCCCCGGCCACCCCGAGCACGGGCACACCGCGGGGGTGGAGACCACCACCGGGCCGCTCGGCCAGGGGATCGCGAACGCGGTCGGCATGGCGATGGCCGCCCGCCGCGAGCGCGGCCTGCTCGACCCGGACGCGGCGCCCGGCACCAGCCCCTTCGACCACCACATCTACGCGATCGTCTCCGACGGCGACATCGAGGAGGGCATCAGCCACGAGGTCTCCTCGCTGGCTGGGCACCAGCAGCTGGGCAACCTCATCGTGCTGTACGACGACAACACGATCTCGATCGAGGACGACACGAACATCGCCAAGTCGGAGGACGTCGGCGCCCGGTACGCGGCGTACGGCTGGCACGTGCAGCGGGTCTCCTGGCGCACCGCGGACGGCTACCACGAGGACGTCGCGGCCCTGGCCGACGCATTCGCCGCGGCCCGGGAGAACACCGTCCAGCCGTCGTTCATCGCGCTGCGGACGATCATCGCCTGGCCCGCACCGGACGCGCAGAACACCGGCGCGGCGCACGGCGCCGCGCTCGGCGCGGAGGAGGTGGCCAAGACCAAGCGCGTCCTGCACTTCGACCCGGACGTGAACTTCCCCGTGGCGGACGAGTCCGTCAGCCCACGCGCGCAAGGTGGCCGACCGGGGCAAGAAGCTGCACGCCGAGTGGGAGGAGTCCTACGCGGCCTGGCGGGAGCGCAACCCGGAGCGCGCGGCGCTGCTGGACCGGCTGGCCGCGCGGCGGCTGCCCGACGGCTGGGCGTCGGCACTGCCCGAGTTCCCGCCGGACGCCAAGGGCACGGCGACGCGCCGGGCCTCCGGCACGATCCTGAACGCACTCGCCGGGGTGCTCCCCGAACTGTGGGGCGGTTCGGCCGACCTCGCTGGCAGTAACAACACGACGATGAAGGGCGAGCCGTCGTTCATCCCGGCCGTGCACCAGACCAGGATGTTCCCCGGCAACTCCTACGGCCGGACCCTGCACTTCGGGATCCGCGAGCATGCCATGGGGGCCATCTGCAACGGGATAGTCCTGCACGGGCTGACCCGGCCCTACGCCGGCACGTTCCTGGTGTTCAGCGACTACATGCGGGGCGCGGTACGGCTCGCGGCGCTGATGGGGCTGCCGGTGACCTACGTCTGGACCCACGACTCGATCGGCCTCGGCGAGGACGGGCCGACCCACCAGCCGGTCGAGCATCTGTGGGCGCTGCGGGCCATCCCGGGCCTCGACGTGGTCCGGCCCGGCGACGCCAACGAGACCGTGGTGGCCTGGCGGACCATCCTCGAGCACACCGACCGGCCGGCCGGGTTCTGCCTGAGCAGGCAGAACCTGCCGGTGCTGGACCGCAGCGCCAGCCCGGAGCAGGTCCGCGCCGGTGACGGCTTCGCCAGCGCGGAAGGCACCGCCCGCGGCGGGTACATCCTCGCCGAGGCGCCGGGCGGGGACCCGGCGGTGATCCTGATCGCCACCGGAAGTGAGGTGCAGATCGCCGTCGCCGCGCGCGAGCAGCTTGCCGCCGCGGGCATCGCCGCGCGGGTGGTCTCCATGCCGTGCGTGGAATGGTTCGCCGCGCAGGACGCTTCGTACCAGCGGGAGGTGCTCCCGCCGTGGGTGCGGGCGCGGGTGTCGGTCGAGGCGGGCATCGCGCTCGGCTGGCGGGCGTTCACCGGCGACGCCGGGGAGAGCGTGAGCCTGGAGCACTTCGGTGCCTCGGCGAGCTATCAGGACCTGTACCAGCACTTCGGCTTCACCGCGGAGAAGGTGGTGACCGCGGCACGGTCGAGCCTGGCGAAGGCGGGAAGGGATACCGGTACGCCCGGTCAATAAGGAGCAGCAGCCATGACCTCACATTCCGATGCACTCGCCGAACTGTCCGCCGCAGGCGTGGCCGTCTGGCTCGACGACATAAACCGGGTTCGGCTGACCAGCGGCAACCTGGCCGCCCTGGCCCGGGACCGGCACGTGGTCGGGGTTACCTCCAACCCGACGATCTTCGACCACGCCCTCAGCCACGGGGATGCCTACAGCGAGCAGCTTGCCCAGCTGGCACTGCGCGGCGTATCCGTCGGCGAGGCATCCCGGGCCATCACCGCCTACGACGTCCGGTGGGCCTGCGACGTGCTCCGGCCCGCCTACGACGCGCTCGGACGGGGTGGACGGCCGGGTCTCGCTCGAAGTGGACCCGCGGCTGGCCGGGCGACACCGAGAAGACCATCGCCGAGGCCCGCGCCCTGTGGTGGCTGGTGGACCGGCCGAACCTGTTCATCAAAATCCCCGCCACCCCGGCCGGGCTGCCCGCGATCACCCAGTGCCTGGCCGAGGGGATCAGCATCAACGTGACGCTGATCTTCTCCCTGGAACGGTACGGCGAGGTGATCGACGCGTACTTCGCCGGGATGGAGCAGGCCGCCGAGGCCGGCCACGACCTGTCCTCGATGGCGTCGGTGGCGTCGTTCTTCGTCAGCCGGGTGGACACCGAGGTGGACAGCAGGCTGGACAAGATCGGCACTCCGGAGGCCGCCGAACTGCGCGGCAAGGCGGCCCTGGCGAACGCCAGGCTGGCCTACGAGCTGTTCGAGGAGCGGTTCGCGGAGAACTCGCCGCGCTGGCGGGCGCTGCATGACAACGGCGCTCGCATCCAGCGGCCGCTGTGGGCCTCGACCAGCACCAAGGACCCGGCCTACCCGGACACCATGTACGTGGTAGAACTTGTCGCGCCGGACACGGTGAACACGATGCCGGAGGCCACCATCCTGGCCGTGGCCGACCACGGCAAGCTGCACGGCGACGCGATCCGCGGCACCTACGAGCAGTCCAGGAAGGTGTTCGAGGACCTGGCGGGCCTGGGCATCGGCTACGACGACGTGGTCACGGTGCTGGAGGAAGAGGGCGTGTCGAAGTTCGCCGCGTCCTGGCAGGAGCTGCTGGACACGATTCAAGCGGAGCTGGAGCGCCAATGACACAGCCCGGTGAAGTGGAGCGGCCGGCCCGGGCCGGCACGACGGGATCAGGCCGGTGAGCGCCGCCAACCCGCTCCGGGATCCGCGGGACCGGCGGATCCCCCAGGTAGCGGGCCCCTGCGTGCTGGTGCTGTTCGGCGTCACCGGCGACCTGGCCCGCAAGAAGCTCATGCCGGCCGTGTACGACCTGGCCAACCGGGGACTGCTGCCACCGGGGTTCTCGCTGGTCGGCTTCGCCCGGCGGGACTGGGAGCACGAGGACTTCGCGCAGGTCACCCACGACGCGGTGAAGGAGCACGCGCGCACCCCGTTCAACGACACCGTCTGGCAGCAGCTGTCGGAGGGGATCCGGTTCGTGCCCGGCGAGTTCGCCGACGACGCGGCGTTCGACCGGCTCGCCCAGACCGTGGCGGAACTTGATCGCGAGCGCGGCACCGGCGGCAACTACGCGTTCTACCTGTCGGTGCCGCCGAAGTTCTTCCCCGACGTGGTGGCGCAGCTCAAGCGCTCCGGCCTGTCCTCGCCACCGGAAGGCCCCGGCGGGCACCGGCCGTGGCGGCGGGTGGTGATCGAGAAGCCGTTCGGGCACGACCTGGCCAGCGCGCAGGAGCTCAACGGGATCGTGAACTCGGTGTTCGGCTCGGACTCGGTGTTCCGCATCGACCACTACCTGGGCAAGGAGACGGTCCAGAACATCCTGGCGCTGCGGTTCGCCAACACGCTGTATGAGCCGATCTGGAACCGCGGGTATGTGGACCACGTCCAGATCACCATGGCCGAGGACATCGGGATCGGCGGCCGGGCCGGCTACTACGACGGCATCGGCGCCGCCCGGGACGTGATCCAGAACCACCTGATGCAGTTGCTGGCGCTGACCGCGATGGAGGAGCCGGTCTCTTTCGACGCGGCGGCCCTGCGTGCCGAGAAGGAGAAGGTGCTGTCGGCGGTCCGGCTGCCTGAGGACCTCGCCACCGGGACCGCGCGCGGGCAGTACGCGGCCGGCTGGCAGGGCGGCGTCGAGGTTCCCGGATTCCTGGAAGAGGACGGGATCGCGCTGGACTCGCACACCGAGACCTACGCCGCGGTGAAGCTGGGCGTGGACACCAGGCGGTGGGCCGGCGTCCCGTTCTACCTGCGCACCGGCAAGCGGCTGCCGCGCCGGATGACCGAGATCGCGCTGCTGTTCCAGCGGGCGCCGCACCTGCCGTTCAACGCCACCGACACCAAGGAACTCGGGCATAACGCGATGGTGATCCGGGTGCAGCCGGATGAGGGCGTGACGGTCAGGTTCGGCTCCAAGGTCCCCGGCTCCGCGATGGAGGTCAGGGACGTGAACATGGACTTCGCCTACGGCGAGTCGTTCACCGAGAACAGCCCCGAGGCGTACGAGCGGCTGCTGCTCGACGTGCTCATCGGCGACCCGCCGCTGTTCCCCCGCCGCCAGGAGGTGGAGCTGTCCTGGGAGGTGCTCGACCCGGTCGAGCAGTTCTGGGCGGAGCACGGCAAGCCGGAGCAGTACCCGGCCGGGTCGACCGGCCCGGCGAGCGCCGACGCGCTGATGGCCAGGGACGGCCGGGCATGGCGGAGGCTGTGACATGACGATCGACCTGACCGACACCACCACCAGCGCGATCAGCGGCGCACTGCGCCAGGCGCGGCTGCGCCTCGGCGGGGTGGCCAGCGGAATGGTGCTCACGCTGGTCATCGTGACCAACGAGGGCGAGCAGTACGACGCGCGTCCGGGCGGCCAGCGCGGCCGGCGCGCCAGCACCCGTGCCGCATTCTCGTGGTGATCATCCGGCGGCCGGAGCAGCGCTCCCGGCTCGACGCCGAGATCCGGGTGGGCGAGACCAGCCCCGGCGAGACAGTGCTGCTGCGCATGTACGGGCCGCTCGGCCAGCACGCGGACTCCGTGGTGGCACCGCTGCTGCTGCCGGACACGCCGGTGGTCACCTGGTGGCCGGACACCGTGCCGCCGATCCCGGCGCAGGACCCCATGGGCGCGCTAGCTCAGCGGCGCATCACCGACACCGCCGCGGCCGACGCGCCCCGGGACGCGCTGACCCTGCTCGCCACCGGGTACCAGCCCGGGGACACCGACCTGGCCTGGACCCGGGCCACGCCGTGGCGGTCGCTGCTGGCGGCCACGATGGACCAGCCGTCGGGGGCGGTCACCGGCGGGACGGTCAGCGCCGAGGCGGGCAACCCGACCGCCGATCTGCTGGCGGCCTGGCTGTCCCACGCCTACGGGACCGAGTTCGGCACCGAGCCGTCCGCGGGCCCGGGCATCACCGAGGTGAGCTTCACCACCGGCGACGGGGAGATCGTGATCAGCAGGCCGGACGGCCGGGTCGCGCACCTGAGCCGTCCCGGGCAGCCCGAGCGCCGGGTCGCCCTGCACCGCAGGGAGACGATCGAACTGCTGGAGGAGGAACTGCGCCGGCTCGATCCCGACGAGGTGTACGCGGAGGCCCTGAAGCAGTTCCTGACCCCGCTGGTACCGGCGCGGTGACCGCGCGCGCCCGGGCGCACCCGCGATGAGCCCGCCCGAGGTCATCGTCCACCACGACGCGGGCCTGCTGGCCAAGGCGGTCGCGGCGCGGCTGGTCACCACGCTGGTCGACGTCCAGGCCGCGGCCGGCCGCGCGTCGCTGGTGCTCACCGGCGGCGGGATCGGCACCGCGGTGCTGACCGAACTGGCGGCGGCCCCCGCCCGCGACGCGGTCGACTGGCGGCACCTGGACATCTGGTGGGGTGACGAGCGGTTCCTGCCCAGCGGTGACCCGGAGCGCAACGAGGCCGGCGCGCAGCAGGCGCTGCTGCGCTACCTCGACGTCGACCCGCCCCGGGTGCACCGGATGCCGGGCACCGACGGCCCCGACGGGCCCGACCCGGAGGCCGCGGCGGCCCGCTACGCCGCCGAACTGCGTGCCGCCGCCCGCCCGGAGGATCACGGGCCGGTGCCCGAGTTCGACGTCCTGCTGCTCGGCATCGGCCCCGAGGGCCACGTGGCGTCGCTGTTCCCGGCCATGCCCGCGCTGTACGACGACCGGAGCGTGGTCGCGGTCCGCGGCGCGCCGAAGCCGCCGCCCGTCCGGCTGACGCTCACCCTGCCCTCGATCCGCAGCGCGCGGGAGGTGTGGGTGCTCGCCGCCGGGCCGGAGAAGGCCGGCGCGGTCCGCCTGGCCCTGTCGGACGTGGGCCCGGTCCAGGTGCCGGCGGCGGGCGCGCGGGGCCGGCAGCGGACGCTGTTCCTGCTGGACCGCGGGGCGGCCAGCCGGCTGCCGCCGCAGCTCGGCCGGATTGCCTCGCCCTGAGGTTTGTCCGGTGTGCCCGAGTACGGCACATCCTGGCTAGGATCACGCCGTGCCTCCGCTCTCCCGGCTCGCGGCGCGCCGCGACCATCTCGTCGTGTGCGGCGACGACGCCCTCGCCGCCCGGGTCATCGAGGAACTGACCACCACCTACGGCGAAGAGGTGACGGTCCTGCTGCCGGTCCCGGGAGCAGGACCAGGGACCGCGGATCGCCCGCCTGCCCAAGGTGCGGATCATCGAGCGGGCGGACCTGGACGCCGACGCCTTCACCGCCGCCGGAGTGCAGTCGGCGCGGTCGCTGGCCCTGCTGCGCCAGGACGACCTCGGCAACTTCCACGCGGCGCTGCGCGCCCAGGAGATCAACCCGGACCTGCGCCTGGTGGTGGCCATCTTCAACACCAGCCTGGGCGAGCGCATCCGGACCTTCTTCCGCGACTGCGCGGTCCTGTCCGGCTCCTCGATGTCCGCGCCGTCGTTCGTGGCGGCGGCCCTGGGCGAGCCCGCGCCCAGCCACATCAGGGTGGCCGGGCGCACGCTGTTCGTGGCCGGCGCACCGGACGTCCATTCCCGGCGCGTGGTCTGCGGCGCTGGCGATGACCGAGGATCCGCTGTCCCCGCGGCCTGCTCCCGCCGGACGCGGCCAGCGCCGACCTGGTGCTCGCCGTGGCGGACGGCGCACGCCCGCAACCCGCTCGCCCGGCAGCGCCGTCACCCGCTGCGCGCGTCCGCCGACCTGGCCAGGCACCTGCTCTGGAACAAGGCTCGGGCTCGCCTTCGGCACGTTGTTCGCCATCCTGGTCGCCGGGTTCGCGATGCTCGCCACCGCGGCCGGCTTCTCCCTGGCCAATGCCGCCTACCTGACCGGCCTGGACGCCGCGGGCGCCGCGGTCAGCGACCCGTCGCTGTCCGCGCCGGAGAAGATCGCGCAGGTGCTGCTCACCTTCGACGGGCTGGCGTTCCTGCCGGTGCTCACGGCCGTGGTGGTCGGTGCCCGGCTGACCGGGTGGCTGCAGCGCAGGGAGCGCCCGCTGAACGACCACGTCATCGTGGTGGGGCTGGGGAACGTCGGCACCCGGATCGTTGGCCAGCTCCACGACCTCGGCGTCAGCGTGGCCTGCGTGGACAAGAGCGAGACCGCGGCCGGGGTGGCCATGGCCCGGCGGCTGGGGATGCGGGTGGTGATCGGCGAGACGCACCGGGAGGACATTCTGCGCGCCGCCGGGGTCGGCACCTGCCAGGCGCTGGTCTCGGTGACCAACAGCGACAGTGTCAACCTGGAGACCGCGCTGCACGCCCGCGCCCTGGCCAGCGACATCCGGATCGTGCTCCGGCTCGGCGACGCCGACCTGGCCGCCCGGGTGCAGCGCAGCGTCGGCAACACCATCTCCCGCAGCGTGGCCTACCTGGCCGCGCCGTCCTTCGCCGCGGCGATGCTGGAGCACCAGGTACTGCGCACCATCGCGGTGGGCCGGCACGTGCTGCTGATCGCCGACCTCGGCGTGGGCACCGGCTCCGAGCTGGACGGCGCGGCGGTGCAGCAGGTGCACCAGAGCGGCCTGCTGCGGCTGCTGGCCGTGCAGCCGGCCGGGGGCGGCCCGGTGAACTGGTCCCCGCCCGGGGCACTGCGGCTCGGCGCGCAGGACCGGCTCTATGTGATCGCCACCCGGGCAGGGCTGTCCCGGGTTCTGGCCCGGAGCCTGCCCCGCTGAGGCCACCGGTCCTGGCCAGGTTAGGTAAAACGATTTCGGCGTCTGGTAAAACCTGGGCCTCCCCAACGGTGGCCTTCGGCGTTACCCTCAGGGCAAGGTCTTCCCCGTGGTTCTCCAGGGCCACATGTGAAGACGGAGGAAGGTCTCCTTGGCCGCTGATCGCTCGCCTATCGGGTCGCGGCCCACGCGGCATTCCGTTCAATTCCAGCGCCCGCCTTGCCGCCGCCATACAGGTCTGCCCGCGGCCGGTGGACGCACCTTCGACAGGAGGAAACAGTTGACCGTTAACGACGACCGACCACTCGTCATGGCACCAGCGGCAGACCCAGCGCCTCTCGGGCTTGCCGCCTTTGCCCTGACCACGTTCTTGCTGTCGGCGGCCAACGCCGGCTGGATGACCAAGGCCACCGGCAGATGCCTGGCTGGGCTACGCCTTCGCCTACGGCGGGCTGTGCCAGTTGCTGGCCGGCATGTGGGAGTTCCGCAACCGCAACGTGTTCGGCGCCACGGCGTTCTCCACCTACGGCGGGTTCTGGATCGGCCTGGGCCTGTGGGCGCTGCTGGTGGCGCCGCCGCCGGCCGGGGCGAGCCCTCTGGTGGCGGCCGCGCACGCGGCTGCGGCGCAAAAGGACCTGGGCTGGATCCTGCTGGCGTTCGCCATCTTCAACACCTACATGCTGCTGTGGAGCAGCATGGTCAACACCGCGGTGTTCGCGGTGTTCCTGACCCTGGAAGCCACCGAGATCGTCCTGTTCATCGGGAACTTCGCTGCCAACGCCAACATCGTCAAGATCGGCGGCTACGTGGGTATCCTGACCGCGATCTGTGCCTGGTACACCTCGGCCGCCGGCGTGGGCAACGGCGTGGCCGGGCGGACCATCCTGCCCGTGGGCGCAGCCGTTGATGAAGCCCTCTTCCTGACCGAAGGTCCGTAGCTGATCCCGGGGGCATGCCCTGCCCCCGGGATCACGCGTCTTTTCCTGGGTAGCGTGAGACTTCCGATCAGCCAGTCTCCCCGGAAGGAACGCGGTGGACCTGCACGAACAGCGTCAGCTCGAGATGGCCAGGCAGGTGGCCAAGGTGAAGGCACGGACGCGGCCGTGGCGGGCGATCATCGCGCTCGTGCTCGCGGTGGCGGCGGGAATCCTCGCGAGCACGGCCGACCGTGACTTCCAGTGGTGGACCGGGGACGGCCATGTGGCCAGCAAGATCCTCGCTGCCGCGGCCACGGGCGCGTTCTGCCTGTTCGCGATCATCGGGATCATGGCGCTCGCTGGCCGGACGCGCCAGCTGCTCCAGCCGGTCGCCGGTTCCGCCCACGCGGCGGTGGTCCGGTACGCGATCGTCCTGGCCGGGGTGATTTTCGCGCTCGTGATCGCGCTGGCCCTGTTCAAGGTCCCGGTCGGCCAGCTCATCGTCGGCGGCGCGCTCACCACGATCCTCATCGGGATCGCCGCCCAGCAGTCGCTGAGCAACGTGTTCGCCGGGCTGGTGCTGCTGCTGTCCCGGCCGTTCAACGTGGGCGAGCGCATCCAGTTGCGTTCCGGCGCGATGGGCGGCCTGCTCGAGGGCACCGTGACCGAGATCGGCATCACCTACCTGCGCCTGGACACCGCCGACGGCCTGATGTCCCTGCCGAACGCCCAGGTCCTGGCCGCGGCCGTCAGCCGCCCAGGGCCCGCAGGCGGCACCGCTCGTCCTGACGCCGGCAACGGCCAGCCCGGCACCGCCGCGACCCCGGCCGACGCCCCTGCCGCGCCCCCCGGCGGCCAGCAGGCCGGCCCCGCCGACCTGGGCCTCGCCGCCCCCGAGCGCGAGCCAGCTCCCGACCCGAGATCCCCCGAGGACTCCCCCAAGAACTAACCCGGCCGGCCACCAGCCAAAGCCAAGCCCAGGGGGCTCCCCGTTAACCTCGGAAGCTCCCTGGGCCAGGATTCCGGGGGTGGTCCCCCCGGAACTAGCACCGCGGGCTACGGCGAAGCTGCCGAATGGCAGCAAGCAGCGCCGGCCGCCACGGCCACGCCCGCCTCAGCCGTGCATGGACTCGTACTTAGCGACAACGTCCGCAGGAATGCGCCCGCGCTCGCTCACCGCGAACCCATTCGCCTTCGCCCAAGCGCGGACCTGCGCACTGTGCTTACGGTGCGCTGCCGTTCTGCGCTTAGTCCGCGCCAGTCGCGCAGCTGCCTTACGCGCGTGTGACGCATAGCGGCTGACGGCCTCATCGAACTTTTCGCTGTGCTTCAGGCAAAGGTCGATCTCATAGTCTCGGCCGTCGATGCTGAACCTGCGCAGCCTGTGCTGGCCCTGCGGAATCTCTTTCGAGTCGTAGTCGCACGCGTATGAAACTGAAACCTTCTGTGCCACTCCTGACCCCCCCTTCCCCTTGTGCCAAATATATCCCCCCTGCGGCGGCTCAACCGTAACGGCACCCAGGTCAACACTGCTGAGGGAACGGCGGGACCCGCGGTTGGCACACGCTGCGTGATGCTTTGAACGCCATTCGCGGCTGTCCGGGGCGCCGGCGCCGGGTACCGAACTCTCCGATGCCCCTGCGGGCGCAGGCTGCAGGCCTTCAACCGGCGCGAACGTCAATACGTCCGTGGTTTATCTGCCGCGCCCGCGCACCTCGGGCTCGGCGGACGAGCGGCCATAAGGGAAGGAATCGGGAGAAGGGTCGCTTTCCCCACCGGTGTCAGGGCGGCGCCGCTGGCGCCCGCGCCCTTCGCGGGCTCCTGCTCCGCCGCCGGGAAGCGGTGCCACGTAAGGCCGCGCGGGCGAATACCCTGCATTGCCAGCGGGAGCGGGGTAGTCCTCGTCGTCAATGGCCGGATCCCACGGCCCGGTCGGGTAGTCGCCGGTGGGCGGCTCCTCCCCGTAGCGCGCCGTGCCCGCCTCTTCGGCGTATTCGCCTGGGTAGCCGCCGCTGTGCCGGTCATCCGGGTACTCGCCAGCCCGCCGGCGCCCGCCGCTGCGGGAACCGCCACTCGGTGAGTCTTCCTGGTAACCGCCGCTCGGTGAGTCTTCCTGGTAGCCGCCGCTCGGTGAGTCTGCGTGGTAGCCGCCGCTGCGGGAGTCTTCCTGGTAGCCGCCGCCCAGTGGATCTGCCTGGTAGCCGCCGCTGCGGGAGCCGTCCGGATGCCCGCCGCCAAGCGGGTCATCGCGGTAGCCGCCGCCGAGTGGGTCCTCCCGGTAGCCGCCATGCCGGTCCGCCTGGTAGCTGCCGGTGTGGGGCCCGTCCTGGTAGCCGCCCAGCGGATCGTCGGAGTGCCTGCCGTGGTGCGGGTCTGCCCGGTAGCCGCCAGCCGGTGGCTCTTCGCCGTAGCTGCTGGTGAGCGGGTCGTCCTGGTGGCCGCCGCCGAGAGGGTCTGCCCGGTAGCTGCCACCGGGCAAGTCATCCTGGTGCCCGCGGGGCGGGTCCTGCAGTTGCCCGGCGTCCCGGTGGCGGGCGCCCGGCTCGTTCTGGTGGTCCTGGCTCAGCAGGTCGCCCCGGTATATACCGGTCGGCTCATCCTCGTAGCTGTCCCCGCGCTCGCCCCCGAAGCCGCCCGCGCCAGGCAGGCTGTCGTCGGGGTAGACCGCACGGATCTCCTGCTCATACCGGCCGTGGGCTGCGGTCCGCCCGTAGCCGCCCGCGTCGCCGGGGCCGTAGTCGCCGAGAGCTCTGACCTGGGCCGTCCTGCGGGGCCGCTGGATCCCGGGCGTCGCCGTGGGGACCGCGCTGCAGCGTATCGATCATCCGCGGCAGGTCGGCGATCGGCAGCCGGAACGTCCCGGTGCAGGTGCCGCCCTGCCAGATGCTGAACACGGCCACCCCGGTGTCCGCGTACCAGCTCAGCCGCATGCTGCGTGATTCGCCCCTGACGTCGAAATACACCTCGCCAAGCCGGGGCAACGGTGCTGCGTCCGACGCTGACATGCTGCCCATGGTGACCCTCGACCCTCGGCTTTGTCCAGTTGGTGATCGTTTATCGGCGGCTCAGTAACCCTGCGCCGCAGTTGGGCCTGCCTGATTCTCCCGCCTGGCTGCGGAACGGTCATAGGGGATGGCACAATTTGAGCGTCGGTTCGGTTGAACCGGCTGGCTTCGTCGGGACGGCTGGCGTGCGACGCCCCCGCCCGTCCGGCGCCTTGATTGGCCCCCGAACTTCCTGGCGCGCACAGCGCTGCGCGCGTATCCGTATGCGCGGGAACACGAGGGCGGCATGGTGCGTTGGATGGATGGACGGGGTGAATGACGCAACACGTGCGACCGCGTGTCCGCCCACCACGGCGCTTGCTTGGCCGAGGAACACACGGAAACTTGAGGAGAACGATTCATGTCTGAGGTACGTCGGCAGGTGGCCATGCCTCCACGGCCGAGCTGGGCCTGGCAAGACGCCGGGCTGTGCCGAGGCAAGGACATCGTGCTCTTCTTCGGGCCGGATGGAGAACGCCAGCCCGAGCGTGAAGTGCGGGAACGCAAGGCCAAGGCAGTATGCGCCGCATGCCCGGTCCGCGCGGATTGCCTCACCTATGCCGTTTCACGGCCAGAAAAGTACGGCACCTGGGGCGGCCTGAATGAGGAGGAGAGGGCCTCCGAACGGCGCCGCAGGATGCGCCGCGCCAACGCCGCCTAAGTGCCGCCCCGGCGCAACTGACCGCGCCGCTGCCATTACGGCGGCCGCCGATAGCCCGGTGTCCTAGCGGGGCCCCCTTGCGGACGTCCGGGAGGAAACCGCCGATAATGGCCCCATGATCTGCTCTGCCTGCCGGGCCAAGCATCACGAGGAGTGCCCGGGCGGTAACTGGTGTGACTGCCAGCACAAATCGCCGGTAAAGCCGCCCGAGCCGCCGATGGCCTGGATCCGGCAAGGCTAAGCGCCGACGCCGGCTGTCACCTGCTCTTCCGCGATCACGGGGGCCGGAGTGCGTGATCGGGAAAATTTCGGGAAACCTCCCGATGAGCGGCAAGCCGCACGGGGCGGGCGGCGCTCGTGGGAACATTTCCTGCGAGGCATGTGGTTGCAGGGGCTGTACAGGCGTGACCGGCTACGCTAACCGGATGGGAGCCTTCCTGTGAGACCGAGCGCGACCAGGCAGACGTACCCCGAGCAGGTCACGGCGGGGGACGCCGAGGAGGCGGCGCGGCAGCAGCCGCTCGTTGCGCTGGCCGCGAAGGCCGCGAAGGATCTGGCCGAGGCACCGGCCCACGAGGTCATCGCGTGGGCGGTGGAGACCTTCGCCGAGCGCGTCTGTATCACCTCCTCGATGACCGACGCGGTCATCATTCACCTGGCCGCGGCGGTCAAGCCCGGCATCGACGTGGTCTTCCTGGACACCGGCTACCACTTCCCCGAGACCATCGGGACCCGGGACGCGGTGGCCCAGACCTACCCGATCAACCTCATCAACGTCACCCCGTCGCGCACCGTGCCGGAGCAGGACGCCGAACTGGGCCCCCGCCTCTACGGGCGGAACCCGGACCTGTGCTGCTACCTGCGCAAGGTGGTCCCGCTGGAGCGGGCGCTGGGCCCCTACGACGCGTGGATCACCGGGGTGCGCCGCGAGGAGACCGACGCGCGCAGCGACACCAAGGTCGTCGAATGGGATCCCAAGCGCGCCATGGTGAAGGTCAACCCGATCGCCGGCTGGTCCCAGGACGACGTGGACGCCTACATCGCCGAGCACGGCGTGGTGCTGAACCCACTGGTCGACGAGGGATACCCGTCGATCGGCTGCGCGACCTGCACGCTGCCGGTCAAGGCCGGCGCCGACCCGCGCAGCGGCCGCTGGGCGGGCACCGGAAAGACCGAATGCGGCCTGCACCTTTAAGGGGCTGGTGGGCATGGTGACCCCGGGCCCGCGGGTCACCCACGAGGTCCAGAACCAGGTGCCCGTGCTGGCCGGCCACGACGTGGCCGCCGACCCGGCGTTGCTGGAGGCCGTGGACCGGGAGGGCGCCGGCTGGGCCACCGGTGAACTGCACGAGATCGGGCTGCTGGCCGGCCGGGCGCAGACCGCCGAGGCGGCCAGGCTGGCTAACGAGCACCCGCCGGTGCTGCGCACGCACGACCGGCACGGCAACCGCATCGACGAGGTGGAGTTCCATCCCGCCTGGCACGCCCTGATGGAGACCGCGGTCAGCCACGGCCTGCACGCGGCCCCCTGGGGAGACAAGCGGCCAGGCACACACGTGGCCAGGGCGGCGAAGTTCTACGTCTGGTCCCAGGCCGAGGCCGGGCACGGCTGCCCGATCTCGATGACCTACGCCGCGGTACCCGCGCTACGGCACGCCGCCGGCCTCGCGGCCAGGTTCGAGCCACTGCTCACCGCCCGCGCCTACGACCCCGGGCTGCGCCCGCCAGAGGGCAAGCGCGGCCTGCTGTCCGGCATGGCCATGACCGAGAAGCAGGGCGGCTCCGACGTGCGGGCGAACACCACCCGCGCGGTGCCTGCCCCGGGCGCCGGCGAGGGTGCTCACCTGCTCACCGGGCACAAATGGTTCTGCTCCGCGCCCATGTGCGACCTGTTCCTCACGCTCGCCCAGGGCCCGGCCGGGCTGACCTGTTTCCTGCTGCCCCGGGTGCTGCCCGACGGCACGCGCAACGGGATGCGCCTGCAACGGCTCAAGGACAAGCTCGGCAACCGGTCCAACGCCTCCGCCGAGGTGGAGTTCGACGGTGCGCTGGCCTGGCAGGTCGGCGAGCCTGGCCGGGGCATCGCCACGATCATCGCGATGGTCAGCGCGACCAGGCTGGACTGCGTCATCGGCAGCGCAGCGGGCATCCGGGCCGCCACGGTGGCCGCGGTGCATCACGCCAGCCACCGGCTGGCGTTCGGCAAAGAACTCGCCGCACAGCCGCTGATGAGCTGCGTCCTCGCCGACCTGGCGCTGGAATCCCAGGCGGCCACGGTGCTCGCCGTCCGCCTGGCCGGCGCGGCGGACCGGGCGGCGCGCGGCGATGCGGCCGAGGCCGCGCTGCTGCGCCTGGCGCTGCCCGCGGCCAAGTACTGGGTGTGCAAGCGGTTCCCGGCGCACGCCGCCGAGGCGCTGGAGTGCCTCGGCGGCAACGGCTACGTGGAGGAGTCCGGCCTGCCGCGGATCTACCGGGAGGCCCCGCTGAACTCGATCTGGGAGGGCTCGGGCAACGTGACCTCGCTGGACGTGCTGCGGGCGCTGGCCAGGGCCGAGGGCGCGGCCGATGCGCTGCTGGCCGAACTGGGCGCCGCCGCGGGGGCGGACGCGGCGCTGGACGGCGCCGTGGCCAGCCTGCGGGCGCAGGTGACCGCGCTGGAGACGGCGACCAGCCTGGAGGCGCAGCACGGGGCCAGGCGGCTGGCCGGCCAGATCGCGGTGACCCTCGCGGCGGCGCTGCTGGTGCGGCACGCGCCCGCCGCCGTCGCGGATGGCGTACTGCGCGTCCCGGCTCGGCCCGCAGGCGCTCGGCGGCCCCGGCGCCCCGTTCGGCACGCTGCCCGCCGGGCTCGACCTGACGGCCATCACCGACCGGGCCCGCGCCGAGCCGGCGGACGGGACCCGGTGATGCGGCACTGGCCCGGAACCCCTTACCCGCTCGGCGCCACCTGGGACGGCGGCGGCACCAACTTCGCGGTGTTCTCCGAGGTCGCCGAGGCGGTCGAGCTCTGCCTGTTCGGCGAGGGTGACGGCCCGCGCACCGAGACCAGGATCGGGCTGACCGAGGTGGACGGCTTCGTCTGGCACGGCTACCTCCCCGACCTGGCCCCCGGGCAGCGCTACGGCTACCGGGTGCACGGGCCGTACGCGCCCGCCGAGGGGCACCGGTGCAACCCGGCGAAGCTGCTGCTCGACCCGTACGGCAAGGCCGTGGACGGGCGAGGTCACCTGGAACGAGGCGGTGTTCGGGTACCGGTTCGACGACCCGGCCTCGCCCAACACCACCGACAGCGCCCCGTACATGCCGGTCAACGTGGTGATCAACCCGTTCTTCGACTGGGGTGACGACCGGCCGCCGCGCATCCCCTACCACGAGACGGTGATCTACGAGGCGCACGTCCGCGGCCTGACCATGCGCCACCCGGACCTGCGCCCCGAGGAGCGCGGCACCTACGCCGGGCTGGCCCACCCCGCGGTGATCGAGCACCTGACCGGGCTCGGGGTGACCGCCGTGGAACTCATGCCGGTGCACCAGTTCGTCTCCGAGCATGCGCTGCAGCAGCGGGGCCTGGCCAACTACTGGGGCTACAACACCGTCGCGTTCCTCGCGCCGCACAACGGCTACGCGGCCGTCCGCCAGCCCGGCGGGCAGATCGCGGAGTTCAAGGCGATGGTGCGGGCACTGCACGACGCGGGCATCGAGGTGATACTCGACGTGGTCTACAACCACACCGCCGAGGGCGACCACCGCGGCCCCACGCTGTCGTTCCGCGGCATCGACAACGCCGCGTACTACCGGCTCAACGACGACGACAAGAGCTACTACCTGGACTACACCGGGTGCGGCAACAGCTTCAACGTGCGCTCGCCACACGCCCTGCAGCTCATCATGGACTCGCTGCGCTACTGGATCATCGAAGCCCACGTGGACGGATTCCGGTTCGACCTCGCCTCGGCGCTCGCCAGGGAACTGCACGACGTGGACCGGCTGTCGGCGTTCTTCGACCTGGTCCAGCAGGACCCGGTGGTGTCCCAGGTCAAGCTGATCGCCGAGCCCTGGGACGTGGGCGAGGGCGGCTACCAGGTGGGCAACTTCCCGCCGCTGTGGAGCGAGTGGAACGGCAAGTACCGGGACACCGTCCGCGACTTCTGGCGCGGCGAGACGGCGCTGCCGGAGTTCGCCTCCCGGCTGTCGGGCTCCAGCGACCTGTACGAGACCAGCGGCCGGCGTCCGGTGGCCTCGGTCAACTTCGCCACCTGCCACGACGGCTTCACGCCTGGCCGACCTGGTGTCCTACAACGGCAAGCACAACGAGGCCAACGGCGAGGGCGGCCGGGACGGCAGCGACGACAACAGGTCGTGGAACTGCGGCACCGAGGGCCCGACCGCCGATCCCGGGATCGGCGCGCTGCGGGCCAGGCAGCGGCGCAACTTCCTGGCCACGCTGTTCTGCTCGCAGGGCGTGCCGATGCTGCTGGCCGGCGACGAGCTGGGCCGGACGCAGCGCGGCAACAACAACGCCTACTGCCAGGACAACGAGATCTCCTGGGTGGACTGGGAGATGGCGCAGAACGCGGCCGGGCTGCTCGGCTTCACCCGGGCGCTGGCCGCGCTGCGCCGCGAGCACCCGGTGTTCCGGCGCCGCCGGTTCTTCCGCGGCGACCGTGACGGTGACGGGCACCTGGCGGACATCGCCTGGCTCACGCCGTCCGGCCGGGAGATGGGCGACGAGGACTGGAACGCGCCCGCCGCCCGGGCCATGATGGTCTTCCTGAACGGGGATGCCATCACCGAGCCCGGCCCGCACGGCGAGCGGGTCCGCGACGACTCGTTCCTGATCATGTTCTCCGCGGACGACCAGGCAGTGGACTTCACCGTGCCCGGCGTCAAGTACGGCGATCGCTGGGCGGTCGTGGCCGACACCGCGGCCGACGATGCCGTGGGCCCGGCGCACCGGCCGCAGGTCGTAGCCGGCGACCACGTGGCGCTCACCGGCTGGTCCATGATGGTGCTGCGCCGGTCCGCGCCCGGCGCGGACTAATCGGCGGACTCGCCCTAACGGCTGGCCAGGCCGGGCCGCCCGGTGGCCAGGTGCCGGCCAGCAGGCCAGCCCGGTCAGCGCGAGTAACGGGTGGGTGAACACGAGCGCGGCGGGGAACGCGGTGATCCTGGTGGGCTGCCGTCTCGGCCCGCCCGGCCGCCTGCCAGCCAGTGGGTGCTGATTGACTGCGGTGATGCGCCAGGTCTACCCGGGCGGCTCCGCCCTGCACCGATGCCGCGCTGGCGGCGCTGTACGCCTATCCGGAGCGCGGCGCCCCGCGGCCGCTGGCTGCGGGCGAACATGGTGGCAAGCCTGGACGGCGCCGCCACCGTGGGCGGGCGGTCCGGCGGCCTGTCCGGCGAGGCGGACGAGCAGGTGTTCGCGATGCTCCGGGCCCATGCCGACGTGATCCTGGTCGGCGCCGGCACGGCGCGCGCGGAAGGCTACGGGCCGGTGCGGCCCGAGTCCGAGGGGCTGCGCTGGGCGTTCCTGCGCGACGGCCGGGCGCCCTCGGCGCCGATCGCGGTGGTCACCCGCGCGCTCGACCTGGATCTCGGCGGTGCGCTGCTCGTCGGCGCTCCGCCGCACGCCCGGACGATCGTCATCACCACCGAGTCCGCGCTGCCGGCCCGGCGGGCCGCGGCCGCGCGGACCGCGGAGGTGATCGTCGCGGGCGAGGTCAGCGTTGACCTGAAGGCCGCGGTGGACGCGCTGGCCGAGCGCGGGTACCAGCGGATCTCCTGCGAGGGCGGGCCGCACCTGCTGGCCCAGCTCGCCGGGACGGGCCTGCTCGACGAGCTGTGCCTCACCGTCAGCCCGCTGCTGGCCGGCCCGGTGGCGGCCCGGATCGTGACCGGCGGCCTGCCGATGCCGGGCGGTGGCACCCTGCCGTTCACGCTTGCCCACGTGCTGGCGGACGAGGGCTACCTGCTCTGCCGCTACGTGCGGCGGAGCGCGGGCTGACCGCAGGCGCGGGGCCGGGCTACCCCAGAATGTCGCCCAGGTCGAAGCTGACCGGCTCGTCGAGCTGCTCGTAGGTGCACGACAGCGGGTCCCGGTCCTCGCGCCAGCGGACGAACTGGGTGGTGTGCCGGAACCTGCGGCCCTCCATGTGGTCATAGCGCACCTCGACCACCCGCTCGGGGCGCAGCGGCGTGAACGACAGGTCCTTGCCCGAGTTCCACCGGCTGACCTCGGCCTCCCGCGGGGTGCCGACCACGCCTTCCGGCCTGGCCCAGTTCCACGGGTGCCCCTCGAACGTGGTGACCAGGGGCTGCAGTTCGGTGAACAGCTCCCGGCGCCGGGCCATCGGGAACGCGCCGACCACGCCCACGCTGGCCAGCTTGCCGTCGGCGTACAGGCCGAGCAGCAGCGAGCCGATCGCCTCCGCGCTGGTCTTGTGCGTCCGGTAGCCGGCCACCACGCAGTCCGCGGTCCGCTCGTGCTTGACCTTGAACATCACCCGCTTGTCCGGCTCGTACCCGCCGTCCAGCGGCTTGGCGATCAGCCCGTCCAGCCCGGCCCCCTCGAACTGGGAGAACCACTGCCCGGCCAGTTCCCGGTCGGTGGTGGCCGGGGTGACGTGCAGCGGGGCGCGCACCCCGGCGAGGGCGTCCGCCAGCGCGGCCCGGCGCTCGCTGAACGGGCGCGCGGTGTAGTCGGTGTCCCCCAGCGCGAGCAGGTCGAAGGCCACGAAACGGGCCGGGGTCTGGGTGGCCAGCAGGTTCACCCTGCTCGCCGCCGGGTGGATCCGCTGCAGCAGCGCCTCGAAGTCGAGCCGGGCGCCCTCGCCGTCGGGGATGACGATCTCCCCGTCGATCACGCACCGTTCCGGCAGCTGCTCGATGACCTGGGCGACCAGTTCGGGGAAATACCGCGTCATCGGCCGCTCGTTACGGCTGCCGATCTCCACCTCGTCACCGTCACGGAAGATGATGGACCGGAACCCGTCCCACTTCGGCTCGTAGCTGTAGTGGCCGTCGGGTATGTCCTTGACCGCCTTGGCGAGCATCGGTGCGACCGGCGGGCTGACCGGAAGTCTCATCTTCCCATCCTCCCAGGGTGCGCCCGCGCACGGTTCCTGACCCTGCGACAATCCATGCTTATGCCCTTGCACACCGACGCCCGGCAGTCGGGCGAGCCGTCCGAGTTCGACATCAACCCCGTGTACGTCCGGCTCGCCCATGAGCCGGTGCCCCGGCACGCGCTGCCCAGGCACCAGATGCTGCCCGACACCGCGCTGCAGGTGGTGCAGGGACGAGCTGTTGCTGGACGGGAACGCGCGGCTGAACCTCGCCACGTTCGTCACCACCTGGATGGAACCCCAGGCAAGGCAGCTCATGACCGAGTGCCTTGACAAGAACATGATCGACAAGGATGAGTACCCGCAGACCGCGGAACTGGAGGCCCGCTGCGTCAACATCCTCGCCGACCTCTGGCACGCCCCGGAGTGCGTGAACGCGACCGGCTGTTCCACCACCGGGTCCAGCGAGGCGTGCATGCTGGCCGGCATGGCGCTGCTGTGGCGCTGGCGCGAGCGCGCGCCGGCGCCGCGAACGCGCCGCGACCGACCGGCCCAACCTGGTGATGGGCACGAACGTGCAGGTGTGCTGGGACAAGTTCTGCCGCTACTGGCAGGTGGAGCCGAGGCTGGTGCCGATGGTGCCCGGCCGCTACCACCTGACCGGCCCGGAGGCGGCGGCCCAGTGCGACGAGAACACCATCGGCGTGGTGGCGGTGTTCGGCTCCACCATGGACGGCAGTTACGAGCCGGTCAGCGAGATCAACGCGGAACTGGACCGGCTGGCCGCCGGCGGCGGCCCGGACGTGCCGATCCATGTGGACGGCGCGTCCGGCGGGTTCATCGCGCCGTTCCTCCAGCCGGGCCTGGACTGGGACTTCCGGGTGCCCCGGGTGGCCTCGATCAACGCCTCCGGGCACAAGTACGGCCTGGTCTACCCCGGGGTCGGCTGGGTGGTGTGGCGCGAGGCCGAGGCCCTGCCCCAGGACCTGGTGTTCAACGTCAACTACCTCGGCGGCCAGATGCCGACGTTCGCGCTGAACTTCTCCAGGCCCGGTGCGCAGGTCGCCGCGCAGTACTACAACTTCCTGCGGCTCGGCTTCTCCGGGTACCAGCGGGTGCAGCAGGCGTGCCAGGACGTCGCCGTGCACATGTCCGGGCGCATCGCCAAGATGGGCCCGTTCGAGCTGATCAGCGAGGGCCGGGAGCTGCCGGTGTTCGCGTTCAGGATCGCCGATCCGCAGGCCAGCTACACGGTGTTCGACCTGTCCGAGCGGCTGCGCGCCCGGGGCTGGCTGGTGCCCGCCTACACCTTCCCCGCGGACCTCACCGACGTGGCGGTGATCCGGGTGGTGATCCGCAACGGTTTCACCAAGGACCTGGCCGATCTGTTCCTGTCCGACCTCAACCACCACTGGCGCGCGCTGGCGGCGCACCCGCACGACTGCCCGCCACTGGTCCCCGAAGGCAAGCGGCAGGGTTTCGCCCACTGACAAAGAGCGGGCCCGGGGTTCCCGCCCCGGGCCCGCTTTGCGTTCAGGTTCTGCGGATGCCGCGTTCAGGCTCTGCGGATGCGGCCCATGGCCTCGGCCAGGATGGCGGCGCCGTCGGTGTCGCTGCGCCGCTCCTTCACGTAGGCCAGGTGCGTCTTGTAGGGCTCGCTGTGCGGCGGGTCGGGGGGGTTGGTCTCGTCCCGCCCTGCCGGGAAGCCGCACCGGGGGCAGTCCCAGGTTTCCGGGACCGCCGCATCCGTTGCGAAGCTCGGCCGTGTCTCATGGTTGTTCGCGCACCAGAACGACACGCGTATCCGCGGTGCCGCCTCGCCACGTTCCGCCTCACCCATGGGGCCCGCGCCGACGCGGCTCCCCCGGATGGCATTGCCACTACCCACTGACCACCCCTTGCTTAATCTGCTCACCGGGCCCCGACTGGGCCCCGACCCTTAGTGATTGAGCAAAAAATTCAGGGCCACGATGCAGAGGAACCAGAGCACGCCGGTGACAATCGTGAGCCGGTCCAGGTTCCGTTCCACCACTGAGGACGAGCCGAGCGAGGAGGAGACCCCGCCGCCGAACAGGTCCGACAGGCCGCCACCCTTGCCCTTGTGCAGCAGCACGAGCAGGACCATCAGCAGGCTCGTGATGATCAAGACGACCGCTATTGCGATGACCACTGCCGATCTCGTCCTTCCGGGTACCGTGCTCAGGCACCTACGGCCAGTTCACGGTACCGGCATATTCTCACGAATACACCGGCGTCGAGGCTGGCCCCACCGACCAGGGCACCATCGATGGCTGGTTGGGCCATCATCACTGCGATGTTGTCGGCCTTAACCGACCCGCCATACAGGATACGCACATTCGCGGCTGCATCGCCGCCGTGAACCGCGGAAACCCGGTCCCTGATGGCCGCTGCGGCCTCCTGCGCGTCCTCGTGGGCTGGCGACCTCACCGGTGCCGATCGCCCAGACCGGCTCGTAGGCGATCACCAGCCCGGCGACCTTTTCCGCGGGCACCTTGGCCAGCGCCCCGTCCAGTTGCGCCGTGATGTGCGCCAGGTGGCCGCCCGCCTGGCGCACCTCCAGGGTCTCCCCGACGCACACGATGGGCGCCAGGCCCCACTTCAGCGCGGCCTTGACCTTCGCGTTGACCAGGGCGTCGTCCTCGCCGTGGTACTGCCGCCGCTCCGAGTGCCCGGCGAGCACATAGCTGCAGCCCAGCTTGGCCAGCATGGACCCGGACACGTCACCGGTGTAGGCGCCGTCGTCGTGCGGGGAGAGGTCCTGCGCGCCGTAACGGATGTCCAGCTTGTCCCCCATCACCAGGGTCTGCACGCTGCGCAGCGCGGTGAACGGGGGCAGCACGGCCACCTCTGCCGCCGCGAAGTCCTTGGCGGTCAGCGTGAACGCCAGCTTCTGCACCAGGGCCAGCGCCTCGAGGTGGTTGTTGTGCATCTTCCAGTTGCCGGCGATCAGCGGCAGCCGCGCGCTGCCCCCGCTCATGTGCCCGCCGCCAGCGCCGCCAGGCCCGGCAGCTCGCGGCCCTCCAGGTATTCCAGGCTCGCGCCGCCTCCCGTCGAGATATGCGTGAACGCATCGGCTGGCAGGTCGAGGTGCCGGACGGCGGCCGCGGAGTCGCCGCCACCCACGACGGTCAGCCCGGCTACGCGGCTGATCGCCTCGGCGACTGCCAGCGTGCCGGCCGCGAACGCGGGAAACTCGAACACCCCCGGCGGCCCGTTCCAGAACACGGTCTTCGCATCGGCCAGCTTGGCTGCGAAGAGCTCACGGGTGGCGGGCCCGATGTCGAGCCCCATCCGGCCGTCCGGGATGTCCGGGCCGGGCACGACCTCGGGCCCGGCGTCGGCGGCGAACCGGTCCGCCACCACGTGGTCCACCGGCAGCACCACCTCGACACCGGCCTTGCCGGCGGCGGCGAGCGCCGCGGTGACCTGCGGGATCTGGTCGGCCTGGAGGATCGAATCCCCGATCCGGTGCCCGCGGGCGGCCAGGAACGTGTACGCCATCCCGCCCGCGATGAGCAGCCGGTCGGCCACGGCCACGAGGTTCCCGATGACGGCCAGCTTGTCGGACACCTTGGCGCCGCCGAGCACGACCACGTAGGGCCGGGCCGGGCTGTTGGTCAGCTGCCGGAGCACCGCGACCTCGGCGAGGACCAGCTGCCCGGCGGCGTGCGGCAGCAGCAGGGGCGTGTCGTAGACGCTGGCGTGCCTGCGGTGCATGGCGCCGAATCCATCGCCCACGTACACGTCGGCGAGCGCGGCGAGGCGGCCCGCGAGTTCGCCGCGCACCGCGTCATCCTTGCTGGTCTCCGCGGGCTCGAAGCGCACGTTCTCCAGTAGCGCGATCTCGCCGGCGGCCATCGTGGCGGCGATGGTCCTGGCCGACTCGCCCGCCACGTCGGCGGCCAGCGTCACCGGCTGCCCGAGCAGCTCCGCCAGCCGGTCGGCCACCGGCCGCAGCGAGGGCCCGCCCGCCGCGCGCGCGGCGTAGCCGTCCCCCTTCGGCCGGCCGAGGTGCGCGCAGACGATGACACGCCGCGCCGCGGGCGAGCAGGTCCCGTATCGTCGGCAGGCTGGCCCGGATCCGCCCGTCGTCGGTGATCGCCGCGCCGTCCATGGGCACGTTCAGGTCGGCGCGAACCAGGACGGTCCGGCCCGCGACATCGAGATCCTCAGCGCGCTTCATCAGCCACGAGGGTTCGTAACGCAGCGGAAGCCGGCCGGGTGACGGCGGTCGGTGCTCATCGCAGGCCCGAGCCGACCAGGACGGCGAGGTCGGCCAGCCGGTTGGAGTAGCCGAACTCGTTGTCGTACCAGCCGACGATCTTGACCTGGTCGCCGATGGCCATGGTGAGCGGCGAGTCGAACGTGCACGACCAGGTCGTGCCGACGATGTCGGAGGACACGATCGGGTCGGTGGAGTAGGCCAGGTAGGCCTTGAGCGGCCCGTCGGCCGCGGCCTGGAACGCCGCGTTGACCTCGGCCACCGTGACCTCGCGCTCCAGTTGCGCCACCAGGTCGGTGACCGACCCGTCGATCACCGGCACCCGCATCGAGATGCCGTCCATCTTGCCCTTCAGCTCGGGCAGCACCAGGGCGGTGGCCTTCGCGGCGCCGGTGGTGGTCGGGATGATGTTCTGCGCGGCGGCCCTGGCCCGGCGCAGGTCCTTGTGCTGGAAGTCCTGCAGCACCTGGTCGGAGGTGTAGGCGTGGATGGTCGTCATCAGGCCCTTGACGATGCCGAAGCTGTCGGCGAGCACCTTGGCCATCGGCGCGACGCAGTTGGTCGTGCACGAGGCGTTCGAGATCACGTCGTGCCGCTCGGGGTCGTATTTGTCGTCGTTGACGCCCATCACGATCGTGATGTCCTCGCCCTTGGCCGGGGCGGAGATGATCACCTTCCGGGCGCCCGCGGTCAGGTGCGCCGCCGCGGCGTCCCGCGAGGTGAACCGGCCGGTGGACTCGATCACCACGTCGACGCCCAGGTCGCCCCAGGGCAGCGCCGCCGGGTCCCGCTCGGCGATGATCCGGATCTCCTGGTCGCCGGCCCGGATGATGTTGCCGTCGGCGGTCACGTCCACGTCCAGCTTGCCGAGCACCGTGTCGTACTTCAGCAGGTGCGCGTTGGTGGCGGGGTCGGTCAGGTCGTTGGCCGCGACGATCTCGATGCCGCCGCCCTGCCCGCTTTCCTGTGCGGCATGGACGGCGCGCCAGAAGTTCCGGCCGATCCGGCCGAACCCGTTGATGCCCACGCGGATAGTCACGGCGTTCTTCTCCTTGATTGCGGTGCGGACTGGGGCGGCACTGCGAGCCTATCGAACGGCCTGGGCGGGGTGGTGGGGTGAGAACTAGCACTGGGCGGGGTGGTGGGGTGAGAACCAGCCTTGGGCGGGGTGGTGGGGTGAGAACCAGCACTGCCCTAGCCCATCAGCATGTCCGGGGGGAGCTGCGCCTCGGTGCTAGGGATGCCCAGGTCACGGGCGCGCTTGTCGGCCATGGCGAGCAGGCGGCGGATGCGGCCGGCGATGGCGTCCTTGGTGAGCTGCGGGTCGGCGAGCTGGCCGAGTTCCTCCAGGCTGGCCTGGCGGTGCTCGATGCGCAGCAGCCCGGCCACGCTCAGGTGCTCGGGCGCGTCGGCGCCGAGGATCTCCAGCGCACGTTCCACCCGGGCCCCGGCCGCGACCGCCGCCCGGGCGCTGCGGCGCAGGTTGGCGTCGTCGAAGTTGGCCAGCCGGTTCGCCGCCGCCCGGACCTCCCGCCGCATCCGGCGCTCCTCCCAGGCGAGCATGCTGTCGTGCGCGCCCAGCCGGGTCAGCAGCGCGCTGATCGCGTCCCCGTCCCTGACCACGACCCGGTCCACGCCGCGCACCTCGCGGGCCTTCGCGTGGATCTTCAGCCGCCGGGCGGCACCGGCCAGGGCCAGCGCGGCCTCGGGACCGGGACAGGTCACCTCGAGAGCCATCGACCGGCCCGGGCCGGTGAGGCTGCCGTGTGCCAGGAACGCCCCGCGCCAGGCCGCCTCGCAGTCGCAGGCCGGGCCGGACACCACGTGCCGGGGCAGGCCGCGGACCGGCCGCCCGTGGTTGTCCACCAGGCCGGTCTGGCGGGCCAGGCTGTCGCCGTCCTTGCGCACCCGTACCACGTACCTGTTCCCCTTGCGCAGGCCGCCGGGGGCGAGCACGATCAGGTCGCTGGCGTGGCCGAACACCTCGGCGATGTCCTTGCGCAGCCGCCGGGCGGCGGCACCGGTGTCGAGTTCGGCCTCGACGACGATGCGGCCACCGGCGATGTGCAGGCCGCCGGCGAAGCGCAGCAGGGTGGACACCTCGGCCTTGCGGCAGCACGGCTTCAGGACCTCAACGCGGCTCAGTTCATCCTTGACCAGGCCGGTCATGGCCATTGCTTCACTCCCCCTCGAAGATTTTCGCGAACGCCCCTGCCAGCCGCCGCGGATCATGATGCGGCGACCCGTCACGCATCGCCAGGTCGGTCATCACCAGCCTGCCACCGAGCAGGCCGGCGGCCTTCTCCAATTCGGCGGCGTACCCTCCGGCCGCCCGGCGGTCGGCGAGCACCACGTCCACGCTCAGCCCGGGCGCGTGCTCGGCGAGCACCTCCAGGTGGGTGTGCGGCGAGAACCCCTCGGTCTCACCGGCCTGCGGCACCAGGTTGAGCGCGACCACGCGGCGGGCCGGGGTGGTGATCAGCGCCTCGGCCAGTTCGGGCACCAGCAGGTGGGGCAGGACGCTGGTGAACCAGGACCCGGGGCCGAGCACGATCCAGTCGGCGGTGGCGACCGCGGCGACGGCCTGCGGGCAGGCGGGCGGGTCCGCGGGGATCAGCGACACCGAGCGCACCCGGCCGGTGGTGGACGCGCAGGCGACCTGGCCGCGGACCAGGGTGATCTCCCCTGGCCGCGCCGGGTCGACGCCCTCCACCTCGGCAACCAGGTCCAGCGGGACCGAAGCCATCGGGAGCACCCGCCCGTGCGCGCCGAGCAGCCTGCCGACCCAGTCCAGGCCCTGCACGGTGTCGCCGAGCAGCTCCCACAGGGCGACGATCAGCACGTTGCCGACCGCGTGGCCGCCGAGGCCGCCCCGCCCTTCGAACCGGTGCTGCACCACCCTGCTCCAGGTGGTGCCCCAGGCATCGTCGCCGCACAGCGCGGCCAGCGCCATCCGCAGGTCCCCCGGCGGCAGCACGCCGAAGTCGCGGCGCAGCACCGCCGGACGAGCCGCCGTCGTCGGCGACCGTCACGATCGCGGTGAGCTGCCGGGTCACCCGGCGCAGCGCCGACAGCGAGGCGAACAGCCCATGGCCGCCGCCGAGCGCCACCACCTTCGGGTTGAGTGGCCGGGCGGCGGGCACGACCGGAGCAGGCCCGCTGGCCGTCATTCACGCCCCAGATCCCGGTGCACCACCTGGACTCCCAGGCCCGCCTCCGCCAGGCGGATGCCGATCTGCTCGGCCATGGTCACGCTGCGGTGCTTGCCGCCGGTGCAGCCGATCGCCAGCGTCACGTACTGCTTCCCCTGGCGTGCTGTACCCGTCGAAGATGATCCGCAGCGTCGCGGTGTACGCCGTCGAGGAACTCCGTCGGCGCCCGGCTGCTTCAGCACGTACTCCCGGACCCGCTCGTCCTGCCCGGTGAGCGGGGCGAGCGCATCGACCCAGCGCGGGTTGGGCAGGAACCGGCAGTCGGCGACCAGGTCCGCGTCGACCGGCAGGCCGTACTTGTAGCCGAACGAGACCACGCTGGCCCGCAGCGTGACGGCCGCGCCGCGTGCCGAAGAAGTCGCGCATCCGGGCCCGCAGCTCGTGGACGTTGAGCGCGGAGGTGTCGAGCACCAGGTCGGCCTCCTCGCGCACGCCCGCGCAGCCGCTCCCGTTCGGCGGCGATCCCGTCCACCACCCGGCCGTCCTCCTGCAGCGGGTGCGGGCGGCGCACGCTGTCGAAACGGCGCACCAGCGTCTCGTCGCTGGCCTCGAGGAACACCACCCGCGGCCGGATGCCGCGGGAGCTGAGCTCGCGGATGCTGGACTGCAGGTCGGTGGAGAAGGCCCGGCCTGCGCACGTCCATGACCGCGGCGATCCGCGGCAGCGTCCCGTTGGCCCGCATGGCCAGGTCGATCATGGTGGGCAGCAGGCCCGGCGGCAGGTTGTCGATGACGAACCAGTCGAGGTCCTCCAGCGACTTGGCGGTCGTGCTCCGCCCCGCGCCCGACATCCCGGTGATGATCACGATGTCGGTCATGCGGGCCGCTCAGCCCGGCCTCCTCCCGCCCGGTCATGCCGGCCGGCCCCGGCAGATCCCCGTGTGTCACGACATCCCCGTGTCTCACGACGTCCCCCCTGTCGCTGGTTCTCGCCGTTCGGATGCCCGGGCGCCAGCGCCGTCAGCACCGCGCTGGCCAGGCGGGGGCCGATCCCGGGTAGTTCCGCGATCTCCGCCTCGGTCGCGCCGGCGATCTTGCGCACCGAGCCGAAGTGCCGTAGCAGCGTAGCCCGCCGCGCCGGGCCGAGTCCCGGCACCGCGTCAAGCTCGCTCATCGCGAGCGCCTTTGACCGCTTTGCCCGGTGGTAGGTGATGGCGAACCGGTGTGCCTCGTCCCGCACCCGCTGCAGCAGGTACAGGCCCTCGCTGCTGCGCGGCATGATCACCGGGGAGTCCTCGCCGGGCAGCCAGCACCTCTTCGAGCCGCTTGGCCAGCCCGCAGACCGCGATGTCGTCGATGCCCAGTTCGTCCAGCGCCCGGACCGCGGCGGCCACCTGGGCCGGGCCGCCGTCGATCACCACCAGGTTAGGCGGGTAGGCGAACTTGCGCGGCCGCCCGTCCTCGTCCAGGGGCTCGGCCCGGAATGCCCGGAGCGTGCCGGCCGTCGCCGCCGGCCGCCGGGTCACCGCCCGCGGGGTCCCGGGTGGCGAACTCGCCGGCCGGGTCCCCCAGCACGTCCAGCTCGCCGGTGGCTTCCCGTTCTTCCAGGTAGCGCCGGAACCGGCGGGTGATCACCTCGTGGATCGAGGCCACGTCACCCTCGCCGCCGGTGCCCTTGATGCTGAACCGGCGGTACTCGCTCTTGCGGGCCAGCCCGTCCTCGAACACCACGGCGGACGCGACCACGTTGGTGCCCTGCAGGTTGGACACGTCGTAGCACTCGATCCGCAGCGGCGCCTCGTCCAGCCCGAGCGCCTCCTGGATCTCGTTCAGCGCGCGGCTGCGCGTGGTGAGGTCGCTGGCCCGCCGCATCTTGTGCTGGGCCAGCGTTTCCGCCGCGTTGCGTGCCACGGTTTCCAGCAGGGCCTTCTTGTCCCCGCGCCGGGGCACCCGGAGCCTGACCCGGCTGCCGCGGCCGCGGCACAGAGCCACTCCTCGACGGCCGCGGCGGCCGGCGGCAGGACCGGGACGAGCACCTCGCGCGGGATGCTGCCCCTGGCCGGGCGCCGCCGCCGTCCGGCGCTGCCGGCCGCCCGCGTCCCCGCCGGTGCCGCGACGGCGTCCTCGCCGTAGACCTGGCCGAGGAACTGCTCGACCAGTTCGCCGGCGGTGACGTCCTCGACCTTGTCGACCACCCAGCCGCGCTGGCCGCGCACCCGGCCGCCCCGGACGTAGAACACCTGCACGGCCGCTTCGAGCTGGTCCTCGGCCAGCGCGATCACGTCGCAGTCGGTGCCGTCGCCGAGCACGACCGCCTGCGTCTCCAGCGCCCGCGCCCAGCGCCGCGATGTCGTCCCGCAGCCGCGCGGCCCGCTCGTACTCCTCGGCCCGCGCCGCCTCGCGCATCTCGCGCTTCGAGCCGCTTGGTGAACCGGGCCGTCTGCCCGGCCATGAAGTCGCAGAACTCCTCGGCGAGCTTGCGGTGCTCCGCCTCGCTGACCCGGCCCACGCACGGCGCCGAGCACTTGCCGATGTAGCCGAGCAGGCACGGCCTGCCGATCTGGCCGGCCCGCTTGAACACTCCCGCCGAGCAGGTGCGGACCGGGAACACCCGCAGCAGCGTGTCCACGGTCTCCCGGATCGCCCACGCGTGCGAGTACGGCCCGAAGTAGCGGGTGCCGCGCCGTTTGGCCCCCCGGATCACCATCACCCGCGGGAACTTCTCGCTCCAGCGTGACGGCCAGGTAGGGGTAGCTCTTGTCGTCCCGGTACCGGATGTTGAACCGCGGGCTGAACTCCTTGATCCAGGAGTACTCCAGCTGCAGCGACTCCACCTCGGTGCCGACCACGGTCCAGTCCACGCCCGCCGCGGTGGACAGCATCGACTGGGTACGCGGGTGCAGGCTCGCGAAGTCGGCGAAGTAGGAGTTCAGCCGGGACCGCAGGTTCTTGGCCTTGCCCACGTAGATGACCCGGCCATGCCGGTCGCGGAACCGGTACACGCCGGGTGACTCCGGGATCGAGCCAGGGCCGGCCGGTAGCCGTGCGGATCAGCCACGGCAGCAACTCTATGCGCGCCCGGCGCCCGCAGGCGTCACCCGGAAGCTGAGTCCTGGAAGGCTGCCACGGGCGGGCAGGAGCACATCAGGTTGCGGTCGCCGTAGGCCTGGTCGATGCGGCGCACCGGGGGCCAGTACTTGCCCCGGTGGTCACCGGCCAGCGGGTAGGCGGCCTCGTCCCGCGAGTACGGGTGCTTCCAGTCGGCGGCGAGCAGCATCGGCGCGGTGTGCGGCGCGTTGGCCAGCGGGTTGTCCTCGCGGTCGTAGTCGCCGGCGGCGACCCGGGCGATCTCCTGGCGGATCGCGATCATCGCCGCGCAGAAGCGGTCGATCTCGGCCAGGTCCTCGCTCTCGGTCGGCTCGATCATGAGCGTCCCGGCCACCGGGAACGACATGGTGGGCGCGTGGAACCCGTAGTCGATGAGCCGCTTGGCCACGTCGTCCACGGTGACCCCGGTCTGCTTGGTGATCGGCCGCAGGTCGATGATGCACTCGTGCGCGACCAGGCCGTCCCGGCCGGTGTACAGCACCGGGAAGTGCGGCGCCAGCCGCCGGGCGACGTAGTTGGCCGCCAGGATGGCCACCTGGGTGGCCCGGCGCAGCCCGTCGCGCGCCCATCATCGCGATGTAGGCCCAGGAGATCGGCAGGATCCCGGCGGACCCGTACGGGCGCCGCGGCGACCGGCCCGACGCCGGTGCCGCGCCGGGCTGGCGGGCTCTGGCGAGCCGTGCCGGGAGAACGGCGAGGGCTGCCGGGCAGGAACGGGGCGAGGTGGGCGCCGACCGCGACCGGGCCCACCCCCGGGCCGCCGCCGCCGTGCGGGATGCAGAACGTCTTGTGCAGGTTGAGGTGCGACACGTCGGCGCCGAACCGGCCCGGCCTGGCCAGGCCCACCAGCGCATTGAGGTTGGCGCCGTCCACGTAGACCTGGCCGCCCGCCTCGTGCACCAGCGTCGCAGACCTCGCGTCACGGTCTCCTCGAACACGCCGTGGGTGGACGGGTAGGTCAGCATGATCGCGGCCACCCGGCCCGCCTGCGCGGCCAGCTTCGCGTGCAGGTCCGCGACGTCGATGGCGCCGTCCGTGGCCGCACTTGACCACCACGACCCGCAGCCCGGCCAGCACCGCGCTGGCCGCGTTGGTGCCGTGCGCGGACTCCGGGATCAGGCAGACGTCCCGTTCCTGCTCGCCGCGGGCGGCGTGGTAGGCCGCGGATGGCCAGCAGCCCGGCCAGCTCGCCCTGGGAGCCGGCGTTCGGCTGCAGCGACACCGCCGCGTACCCGGTGATCTCGGCCAGCCAGGATCTGCAGGTCGACGATCAGCGCTGGTGTAGCCGCGGGACCTGGTCCGCCGGGGCGAACGGGTGCAGGTTCGCGAACTGCGGCCAGGTGATCGGCTCCATCTCGGCCGCCGCGTTCAGCTTCATCGTGCACGAGCCCAGCGGGATCATCGACCGGTCGAGCGCGATGTCGAAGTCGGCCAGCCGCCGCAGGTAGCGCAGCATCGAGGTCTCGCTGCGGTGCTCGTGGAACACCGGGTGGGTGAGGAAACCGATGGTGCGCCGCAGCGCGGCCGGGCAGCGCGTCGCCCGGCGCCGCCAGGCTCACGTCGGCGGGATCGGTGCCGGCCAGCGCGGCGACCACGTCGCGCAGGTGCTGCTCGGTGGTCGTCTCGTCGCAGGCGGCCTGCACGGTGTCCGGTCCGGCCAGGTAGAGGTTGTAGCCCAGGTCGCGGGCCCGGGCCACGCCGGCCGCGGCGCCGCCGGGGATGCCGCGCACCGCGACCGTGTCGAAGAACGCGTCATGCGCGACGGCGCAGCCCGCGGCGCGGAGCGAGGCGGCGAGCACGGCGGCCCTGCGGTGCACGCCGCCGGCGATGGCCGCCAGCCCGTCCGGCCCGTGGTAGACCGCGTACATCCCGGCGATGACCGCGAGCAGTACCTGCGCGGTGCAGATGTTGCTCGTCGCCTTCTCCCGGCGGATGTGCTGCTCCCTGGCCTG
The DNA here is from genome assembly GCA_963725125.1 of uncultured Actinomycetes bacterium. Taxonomy (GTDB): domain Bacteria; phylum Actinomycetota; class Actinomycetes; order Streptosporangiales; family Streptosporangiaceae; genus DASXKD01. Next base: position 241,319 of record CAVRXW010000007.1, on the reverse strand, counting down.
CAGCGCGAGCCGGTAGGCGGGCTGCCCGGCGGCGTCCAGCGACACCCCGACCAGCCGCCCGGGCAACTGGCGCGCCAGGCCGTCGCGGACCGCGATGTACGCGGCGTGCGGGCCGCCGTAGCCCATCGGGACGCCGAACCGCTGGGTGCTGCCCACCGCGATGTCGGCGCCCAGTTCGCCCGGCGGCATGAGCAGGGTGAGGGCCAGCAGGTCGGCCGTGACCGCGGTGACGCGCGCCCCGCTCCCTGGCGGCGGCGATCACCGGGCGCAGGTCGCGGATCTCCCCGGTGGCGTCCGGGTAGGGCAGCAGCACGCCGAACAGTTCCCCGGCGGGCTGGGCCGCCACCTCGCGTTCGGTCACCTCGGCGACCACCAGGTCGATGCCCAGCGGCACGGCCCGGGTGGCCAGCACCGCGAGAGTCTGCGGCAGGCACCGGGCGTCGGCCAGGAAGATGCTGCCGGTGCGCGCGGCCCGGCGGGCCAGCGTCATCGCCTCGGCGGCCGCGGTGGCCTCGTCGAGCAGCGAGGCGCCGGCCACCGCCAGGCCGGTCAGGTCCTCGACCATCGTCTGGAAGTTCAGCAGCGCCTCCAGCCGCCCCTGGGAGATCTCCGGCTGGTACGGCGTGTAGGAGGTGTACCAGCCGGGGTTCTCCAGCACGTTGCGGCGGATGACGGCCGGGGTCACGGTGCCGTAGTAGCCGAGGCCGATCATGGAGGTCAGCACCTGGTTCTGGTCCGCCAGGGCCCGGAGCCGGTGCAGCGCCGCGGCCTCCGTCACCGCGGGCGGCAGGCCGGCCAGCGTGCTGTCGCCGGCGCAGCCCCGGGGGCAGGGCCGCGGTGGTCAGCTCATCGAGCGAGGCGTAGCCGAGCGTGCCGAGCATGTGCTCCTGCTCGGCGGGAGCGGGCCCGATATGCCGTGACGCGAAATCCATTGCGAGCCTCCGGGGTGGGAGCCACCTGTAGCGGTCTCCCCCTCTGTCGCCACGCTCGCCGCGGACTTCAGAGACGCCTGTCCCGTCCGGTCCCTGATGCCTGAGAGGTTCCGGGGAGGTTGCCCCTTCGGCGCCCCGGGCGTGGCCCGTGGTCTCTCCCGGACGGTGTCGCCAGCATCTGCGATCTTACCCGAGCCGAGCGCCGCGTGACGGAGTCACGCGGCGCTGCCGGCATGGGGGTCCGGGGTCGCCCCCGGGCCAGCACGCCCCGCCGGGTACGGAGGACCGGCGGACAGCGGGGTTCCGGGGGGTCGTCCCCCCGGGCCAGCACAGCCCTCAGATCTCGTCCCAGCGGAACACCCGGACCGCGATGAGCGTCAGGACCACGGTCAGGCCGAGCAGGATGCCGATCGCGGGCAGTGCGGCGCCGGGGCCCTCGCCGCGGGCCATGACGTCCTGCATCCCGGTGACCAGGTAGCGCAGCGGCATCGACGTAGGAGGCGTCCCGCAGCCAGTTCGGCGCGAAGTCGAGCGGGATGAACGCCCCGCCGAGAAACGCCATCGGCAGGATGACCAGGTTCGCGATGGCGGTGGCCGCCTGCTGGGTCTTGGCGAACGAGCCGACCAGCAGGCCGATGGACATGAAGGCGAGGGTCCCGCAGAGCAGCACGGGGATGGCCATCCACCAGGCCGAGGTGAGCTTCAGGCCGAAGTAGGGCGTGGTGGCGATCAGCAGGAACACGGCCAGCTGGATCAGCGCCACGACCAGGCTCACCCCGACCCGGGCCAGTACCACGGAGCCGGTGCTCACCGGGGCCAGCCGGAGCCGCCGCAGCAGCTTGCTGTGCCGCCAGTTCACCAGGGTGATGGCCGCGCCGAAGGTGGCCCCCGAGGCGATGGCCCAGCCCAGCAGGCCCGGGGCGAGAAACTGGATGGGCTTGAGCGTCGTGCTCTCGACCTGCTTGGTGAGCAGCTGGAAGCTGCCGGCCCGGCCGGACTGTGCCTGGTCCGCCTGCTGGACGATCGAGGAGAAGATGCTCTGCACGATGCCCGCCATGGTCGGGTCGGCGATCGAGTAGTGCACGATCAGCTGCTTGCCCACCTGCTGGACCGCCACGTCGGCGTCGCCGCGGCGCACCTCGCGGACCGCCGCCTTCTTGTCGTCGGAGTGCGTGACGGTGAACACCCCGGACAGGCCCGGCTGGCTCGCGGTCTGGCTGAGCAGGCTGACGTTCCCGATCTCGACGACGCTCAGCTTGGGCGTGCCGCTGCCCCGGTAGAGGGAGCCGAGCAGCGCCAGGAAGAGCACGGGCAGCAGGATCGAGAAGGCCAGGGCCGTCCGGTCCCTCACGAATCCGCGCAGCAGGGCCCGCGACAGGCTCCGGAACGCGGTGAAGCTCATCCGAGGTGAGGAGGAGGCCATGCGCCGAGAGCCTAGCCGCAAGCGGCGCTGGCCCTCCCCCGGGGGTTCTAGCCGCTGGTCCTCATGGCGCGGCGCAGGGACAGCTCATCGCCGGCGCTGCCGCCGTGCCGAGCCATCGGCGCTGACGCCCTTTTCGGCCCGTTCGGCGGGAAGCTCGGCCAGTGTGCCGTCGACTTCCTTCCAGATCCGCCCGAGCGCGATGCCGAAGACGCCCTGGCCGCCGGCCAGCAGGTCCACCACCTCGTCGGTGGAGGTGCACTCGTACACCGTGACCCCGTCGCTCATCAGGGTGAGCCTGGCGAGGTCCTCGGTGCCGCGGTCCCGCAGGTGGGTCACGGCGGCACGGATCTGCTGCAGCGAGATGCCGGTGTCGAGCAGCCGCTTGACCACCTTGAGCACGCAGATGTCGCGGAAGCTGTAGAGGCGCTGCGACCCGGACCCATGTGCCGCGCGGACGCTCGGCTCCACCAGTTCGGTCCTGGCCCAGTAGTCGAGCTGGCGGTAGGTGATCCCGGCGGCGGCACAGGCCGTGGGGCCCCGGTAGCCGACGTCGTCGGAATGCACGGTGAGGGCTTCGTCACCGAACAGCAGGCCCTGTTCCCCGGCGTGCTGCATGGCGGCGCCGCGTGCCTGCGATTCGCCGTCGTTACTACTGGTTACCGCCACACCTGCCTCCGACCCGGGAACTGTCCACCCTGGGTACCCGATTTGCACGCTAGGCGTACAGAGTGTGCTCGTCAACGACCATAGACGGCGCGTCGCGCCCCCCGGTATTACCCCCAGGCCCCGAATCAGGTGGCCCGGCCACGGAGCATCCCGGGCGACCCCCGACCAGCTCAGCCTCGCCCCGTGACTTCGTCACGTGGCTCGGCCGAAATCCTCTGGACTGATGGTGTCCAGGAACTCGCGGAACTTCTCGACCTCGTCTTCCTGCTCGTCCGGGATCGCGACCCCGGCCTCGTCCAGGATTTCCTCGGCGGCGAAGATCGAGGCGCCGGTCCGCAGCGCGAGCGCGATCGAGTCCGAGGGCCGGGCGCTGACCTCCTTGCCGTTGGAGAAGATGAGGTCCGCGAAGAAGATCCCGTCCCGCAGCGCGGTGATGTTCACCGTGGTGAGCTGTACTCCCAGCGCCTCCAGCACATCGCGGAAGAGGTCATGGGTGAGCGGCCGGGCGGGGACCATGCCCTGCTGGGCGAACGCGATGGCGGTAGCCTCCACCGGCCCGATCCAGATCGGCAGGTACCTGTCCCCCTCGGTCTCCTTGAGCAGGACGATGGGCTGGTTCGTGGGCATCTCGACCCGGACGCCGACGACCTCCATCTTCCTCACGGCGGCTCCGTCCTCGCCTCTCGTCAGGCACTGTCGCGTCCTGAACCTTGCTGAAGGGACTCCCTGTCAAAGTACACCCGCCCGGGCAGCGGGCACGCCCGCGCCCTGTGGTCAGCGGCCGCCACCTCCCGGTTCGCGCCCGGCGAAACCGGCGTCAGCCAGCGTCATCTCGATGAGCGCCGCGTGCACGGTCGAGCACGAGCGCGGCGATGTCACGTGCGGAGGAGGCGGCCCGGTCCCTGGCGCCGGGACTGCGCTGCCGCAGGATGGGAGCCACGACCTGCTCGATCAGCGCGGTCTCCCGTTCCACGGACGCGCGCAGCACCCGCAGGTGCCTGGCCTGGACGCCGTACCGGCCGAGCGCCATGATCGCGCGGACCGCCTCGACCGCCTCCGGCGCGTACTGCCGGCCGGACCGGCAGCACCAGGCCGAACTCCTCAAGCTCGGCCAGGGATCGCTCGTCGATGCCCGCCGCGTCGAGCAGTTCGTGCCTGGTCAGCGGGCTGCCAGCGGGCTGATCGGCGTCGAGCTGATCCTTGATCACCCGCAACGGCAGGTACCTGTCGCGCTGGGCGGTCAGGATGTACCTGAGCCGGTCCACGTCCGCCGGGCCGAACTTGCGGTACCCCGACGGCGAGCGCGCAGGCTGGATCAGCCCTTCCGCCTCCAGGAAACGGATCTTGGAGACGCTGACGTCCGGGAACTCGGCGCGGAGCTGGGCTAGCACCTCGCCGATGCCAAAGTATGCCCGGGCTGGCTCAGCACTCATGCCCCGACCTGTGCGCCCCCGCCACGGTCTGCCTGCGAGCGCCGGGCCCCGAGGAAGGTCAGCCGGAACTTGCCCACCTGGACCTCGTCCCCGTCGCTCAGGGCGGTCTCCTCGATCCGCTCGCGGTTCACGTAGGTGCCGTTCAGGCTGCCCACGTCGCGCACGACGAACCCGGCCCCGTGCCGGTAGAACTCGGCATGCCGCCGGGACACCGTGACGTCGTCGAGGAATATGTCGCTGCCCGGGTGGCGGCCCACCGTGGTGAGCTCGCTGTCCAGCAGGAACCGGCTGCCCGCGTTCGGGCCGCGCTTCACCAGCAGCAGCGCGGTGCCGGCCGGCAGCGCTTCGGTCGCGGCCGACTCGGCCAGCGGCTCCTCGTAGTCGGCCTCGGCCAGGTCGGTGCCGCCCAGTGAGATCGTCGAGGTGCTCTCCCCCGGCCGCTCTCCCCCGCCGCGCACGAGCGGCGCGCCGCAGTGCGAGCAGAAGCGGGCCCCTTCCGGGCTCGCCCGCCCGCAGCGGGCGCAGTAGACGCTCGGCATCACTTGGTCCAGCCTCTCCTCCGCGGGCCAAGGGCTCGACGCGGGTACCACATCCGCCGGCGCGGCTCGTGGCGTCAACTCCGGTACGTGCGCCCACGCTACCTGCGACACCGGTGCTTGGTCCATGCGCCACGCGTTTCTGCCCCGGCGGGTGAGGCGCTGCCGCCGGCCCCGTCTTAGCCACATGGGCAACCTCCGACGTCGAACTCCCGGCGCCCCCTGGATCTCCCGGCGGGTAATCGGGCAAGGTGCGATTGTCTCATGACGGCGCAGACCCGTCCTCGTCACTCAAACTCTGCGCGGGGACCGCCGTGTTCCCGTGCTAGGCACCTGCTTGCTCGGCGATGGCCGCCCACCGGTCGAGCAGATCCTGCGCGGCGTCGGCGTCGGCGCCCTCGGCCCACAGGTGGGTGACCGCCTCGGCGGGGTCGGGCAGCACCAGCACCCAGCCGCCGTCGGGCTCGACGATCCGGACCCCGTCGGTGGTGTCCACCGTGCGGTCGCCGGCCGCCTCCAGCACCGTGCGCATGACGCTGCCCTTCGCCACCCAGGGGGTGGGCATGGAGCGCTTGAGCAGGTGTGCCGTGGGGATGCGGGCGTCGATCTGGCTGAGCGACAGCCGGGTGCGGGCGACCAGGCCGAGCAGCCGGACGAACGCGGCGATGCCGTCGAGGGTGCGGCTGAACTCCGGTACCACGAACCCGCCGTGCCCGTCGGCGCCGAAGATCACGTCGTCGGCGGCGGTGGCCTCGGTGATCCCGCGCAGCGAGGTGGGCGTCCAGCTCACCTGGACGCCGTGGAACTTGCACACCTGCTCGGCTACCCGGGTGGTGGTGACCGGCAGCGCGACCCGGCCGGTGCGCCGCTCGGCGGCGATGAGGTCGAGCACGACCAGCAGCGCCCGGTCCTCGCTGATCATCGCCCCCTTGTCGTCCACGAGCTGGATGCGCTCCCCGACCTGGTCGAACCGGACGCCGAACGCGGCCCGCGAGGACGCGACCTGCTCGGCCAGCCGCTGCATGCCCGCCCGCAGCTCGGCCAGGGTCTGGGTCGGCGACTCCTCGTCGAGCCGGTTGTTGAGCGTGAGAACCTCCACGCCGATCCGGTCCCAGCAGCGCGGGCAGCACCAGCGCCGCGGTCCCGTCCGGCGCAGTCGAGCACCACCTTGAGCCCGGCGTCCCGCACGCCGGACATGTCCACGCAGCGCAGCAGTTCGGCCGCGTAGGACTCGACCACCCGCGGCGGGTAGACCAGCCCGGCGATCTCGCCGGGGAAGGCCCGCCGGTACTCCTGCCGGGAGAACACCCGCTCAAGCTTGCGGCAGGCCGCCTGGGACAGGTCGGCGCCCCGCTCGTCGAAGAAGATGATGTCGATCGACTGCGGGTCGCCGGGGGTGGTCCGCAGCGCGATGCCGCCGCTGGCGTCGCTGCGCGCCGTGTGGAACCGGGCCACCGGCAGCGGCTGGGCCTCCAGGTCCACCACGTTGATCGCGCTGGCATTGAGCGCGCCGTGAATGGCCCGCTTCAGCGCGCGGGCCGCCCGGGACGCGTCGCGCGAGGTGGTGACGGTCGCGCCCTTGCGCAGCGTGCTGGCGTAGGCGCTGGCCAGGCGCACGCACAGCTCCGGGGTGATCTCGACGTTGACCAGGCCGGACACCCCGCGGGGGCCGAACAGGGTCCGCTGCGCCGAGGATTCCCAGATGACGCTGGTGTTGACCACCGCGCCGGCCTCGATGGTCTTGAACGGGTACACCTTCACCCCGGCGGACAGGTACGCCTCCGGCTCGATCAGGCACTCGTCGCCGACGATGGCGCCCTCCTCGATCCGGGCGGACGCCATGACGTCGGTCTTCTTGCAGATCACACAGCCGCGCAGGGTGGCGCCCTGGCCTGATGTACACGTTGTTGTGCACCACCGCCCGGTGCAGGAACGCGCCCTCCTTCACCACGACGTTGCTGCCCACGACGGTGAACTCGCGCAGTTCCGCGCCCGCCTCGATCTTGGCGTAGTCCCCGACGCACAGCGGGCCGGTGAGCACCGCCTCCGGGTCCACCTCGGCGCCCTCGGCCACCCAGACCCCCGGCGAGATCTCGAAGCCGTCGATCTCCGCCTCCACCTGGCCGGACAGCACATCCGCCTGGGCCTTCAGGTAGCTCTCGTGCGTCCCGACGTCCTGCCAGTACCCGTCGGCGACCCAGCCGTGCAGCGCCGCGCCCGCCTTGACCAGCCTGGGGAACACGTCACTGGACCAGTCCACCGGCTCCCCGGCGGGCACCTCGGCGAGCACCTCGGGCTCCATCACGTAGATGCCGGTGTTGACGGTGTCCGAGAACACCTGGCCCCAGCTGGGCTTCTCCAGGAAGCGCTGGATGCGGCCATCGTCGCCCGCGATGATGATGCCGAACTCCAGCGGGTTCGGGACCCGGGCCAGGGCCACCGTCACCAGGGCGCCCTGCTTCTTGTGGTAGGCCACCAGGGCCGACAGGTCGATGTCGGTCAGCGCGTCCCCGGAGATCACCAGGAACGGCCCGGACCGCAGGGCATCCTCGGCGTTCTTCACGCTCCCCGCCGTCCCGAGGGGTATCTCCTCGGTGGCGTACTGCAGGCTCATCCCGACGTCTTCGCCGTCACCGAAGTAGTTACGGACCAGCGGCGCGAAGAACTGGACGGTAACCACCGTCTCGGCGAAGCCGTGCCGCTTGAGCAGGCGCAGCACGTGTTCCATGATCGGTTTGTTGGCCACCGGAAGCAGCGGCTTGGGCTGATTGGCGGTCATCGGCCGCAGCCTCGTCCCCTCGCCGCCCGCCATCACCAGTGCCTTCACGACGCGGAAGTCTCCTTTCGATGCCCCCAGCTATGCCCCATCATCGCCGGGCCGCCGCGACTGGGCCAGCGGCGCCTGCGGGCTGGCCGCCTCGCCGTGGCCAGCGCCTGCGATGACCTGCCGCGCCTGTACCAGGTAGAGGGCGGCCGCCCACCAGTAGAGGGCAGTTCCCCAGATCGCGAAGGCCCAACCGGTGACCCGGGCGGCCAGCGCGGCGTCACCGGCGTGGGAGCCGAGGAACAGCAGCGGAAACGCGTAGAGCAGGCACAGCGTGGCCGCCTTCCCCAGGAAGCTGACCTGGAGCGGGCCGTAGGAGTGCCGTCGCAGCGCGAGCAGGGCCACGCCGAGCACCAGTTCCCTGGACACCAGGACGGCGACGAGCCACCACGGGATGATGCCGCGCACCGCCAGCCCGGCCAGGGTCGCGGCGATGTACAGCCGGTCCGCGGCCGGGTCGAGCACCTGGCCGAGGCGGCTCTGCTGGTTCCAGGCCCTGGCCAGCTTGCCGTCGAGCCAGTCGGACACGCCCGCGGCGATCAGCAGGCCGACCGCCCACCAGTCCGCCTTCGGGCCGAGGACCAGCCAGAGAAAGACCGGGACCCCGGCCAGCCGCGCCATGCTGATCGCGTTCGGCACGGTGAGGATGCGGTCGCCCGGGACGGCCGGGGCCACGCCGCCAGCGCCTGGGCCGTGCCCGGCTGGCTCCACCGGCTGCCTCAGCTGTCTTCCCACAGGGTGGCGACGCCCTGGCCGACACCGATGCACATGGTGGCCGCCGCCCGGCTGGCGCCGCGCCGGCGCAGCTCGTGCAGCAGCGTGGTGGTGATCCGGGCGCCGGAGCAGCCGAGCGGGTGGCCGATGGCGATCGCGCCGCCGTTGACGTTCAGCCGCTGCGGGTCAAGCTTCAGCTCGTCGGCCACGGCCACCGACTGGGCCGCGAACGCCTCGTTGACCTCGACCAGGTCCAGTGCGTCCGGCTGCCAGCCGGCCCGGGCCAGCACCTTGCCCATCGCGGGCACCGGGCCGATGCCCATGTAGTCCGGGTGTACGCCGGCCGCCGCGGTGCCCGCGTACCTGGCCATCGGGGCCGGGGCACCGCCGGCCAGCATGCGCTCTGACATCAGCAGCAGCACCGCCGCCCCGTCGTTGAGCGGGGAGGAGTTCCCCCCGGTGACCGTGCCGTCGCGGCGGAAGGCGGGGCGCTTGGACGCCAGCTCGTCCATGGTGAGGTCGTCCCGGATGCCCTCGTCGGCGGTGACCTCCCCGGCCGGGGTGGTCACCGGGGCGATCTCGGCGGCGAACCGGCCGGCGGTCCGCGCCGCGGCCGCCCGCTGATGGCTGCGCAGCGCGAACTCGTCCTGACGCGCCCTGGTCACGTGGTAGCGCTCGGCCACGTTCTCCGCGGTCTCCCCCAGGCTGACCGGCGGGTACATCTCCGCCATCCGGGGGCTGACCAGCCGCCAGCCGAGCCGGGTGTCGGCGACGCCTGCCTCCCGCGGGAACGGGCCCTCCGCCCGCGGCAGCACGAACGGGGCGCGGGTCATCGACTCCGCCCCGCCGGCCAGGCACACATCGGCCTCGCCCGCGGCGATGGCCCGCGCGGCGCAGGCGATCGCCTCCATCCCCGAGCCGCACAGCCGGTTCACCGTGGCGCCGGGGATCTCCACCGGGAGGCCGGCCAGCAGTGCCGCCATCCGGGCGGCGTTCCTGTTGTCCTCGCCGGCCTGGTTCGCGGCGCCCCAGTACACGTCGTCGATCCGCGCCGGGTCCAGCCACGGGTTACGGGCGAGCAGCGCGGCGATCACGTCGGCGGACAGGTGATCGGGGCGGACGGCGGCGAGCGCTCCCTTGATCTTCCCCACCGGTGTGCGGCACGCATCCACCGCGTAGACGGCGTTGGTTCCGGCACCCCGCCCGAGCCCAAGGGCCATGGCCCACCACCTCCGTCTGGTGCGAGACTACCCGGGCGCCGGGCGGGGGCGCGGGACGGGCCGGTCACCGTCGGCTGGGCCCCATTGGTAGCGGATCAGCCGCAGCCCGGGCAGGGCGAGCGCCGCCTGGTAGCCCTTGGGTGCGGACAGGGCCGCGAACGAGCACCCGGCCGCCGCGGCCCAGCCGGGGACATCGGGTTCCAGCGGCAGCCGCGGCCCGGGCGGGACCTGGCTGCGCACCGGGGCACCCAGCACCGGGAAGGCGTCCATGCCATGCGCGATGCCGGTGCCGGCGCACTTGAGCACCGCCTCGGCCCGGACCCACCAGCGGATCACCGCGAGATGCCGGTCCGGCTCGGGCAGCACCGCCACGCGCGCCGCGTCGTCGGCGTGCATGGCCGACGCCAGGGCGCAGACGCACCCGGTGGCCTCCCGCTCGACGTCGATGCCGACGGGCCCGCGGGCCACCGCGATGGCCACGGCGTCGCCGGAGTGCGCGAGGGAAAAGGACAGCCCGGGCCCGTCGTCGCCGGCCAGCGTGCGCGATGGGGCCTGCCGGCTTGCCGGCCAGGCGCCGTCGGCGCCCCGGGGGGTTCCAGGGCCATCGGCTATCCGGGGGTGTCCCCCGGATAGCGCTGTGTCCCCCCAGGCCAATACCGGCCTGCCGGACGGGCCGCCGCAGGCCGGGCAGCGCTGCCGGCCGAACGTGAGGCGCGCGGGTTCGGTGCCCAGATGGCCGGCCAGCACCCGGCGCAGCATCACGTGCGCGACCTGGTAGCGGTGCCGGTCGGCCGGGAACACGAACGCGGCCGCGCGTGCGCTCTCCCGCGGGTCCAGCTCGGCCAGGTCCGCCGCGCCCAGGGTGACCGCGGTGGTGTCGAACCAGGACACCTCGGCCGTCCGTTCGGCAGGTTCCGCCGCCCGGGACGCGCCGGCCGCGGTGGGACCGCCCGCTGCCCCGGTCACGTGCCCCCCTGCCCGGCGATGAACGCGGCCAGCGTGCCCAGGGTGGCCAGCGCGTCCAGATTCAGGTCGGTGCCGGCCACGTCCACCCCGAAGCGGCGCTGGACCTCACGGAGCAGCAGCGTGCCGGTGAGCGAGTCGAGGGCCACCGCGTCACCGAACAGCGGCGCCCCGGCGGGCAGCCCGGCCAGCTCGGCGCGGCCGGTGATGCGGGCCAGGATCTGCCGTAGCCCGGCGGCGATCGCACCGTCCGGCCCGTCCGGATCCGGCTCCGTCGTGCCCGGCCGGGCGGGGGCCGGGCCCGGCTCCGGCTCGCCCGGGGCCCGCACCCAGGCAGGCAGCGCGGGCAGCGGGGCACCGGTGCCCCTGCGGAACACCGCCCCGGCTCCGCCGCCGTCGTCCGGGGCGGCCGCCGGCCCGGCGCGGAACCCGGCTCCGGTCAGCGCCAGCCGCAGCGGCACGTTCCGCTCGGTCAGCACGCACCGGACGGCCACCTCGGGTGCGCCTGCCCGTGCCGCCGCCCGGGTGACCCAGGCCAGCAGGGCGCCGATGACCCCCCGCCCCATCGCGCGGCAGGACATCATGAGCAGCCGCACCGTCCAGGTGCCGTCGCGGTCGTGGCTGGTCACGCAGGCTCCCACGATGCCGTCGTCGCCGAAGGCGTCGCGGAGCCTGACGGTGGCGACGTCGGTGTCCGGCGCGGTGATCAGCGCCACGAACTCCGGCTCGGCCGCGGCCTGCCCGGCCGAGTTGAACTGCCGGGTGCGGGCGGCCAGCTCATGCAGCCGTGGTGCGTCCGCCACCGTCGCGGCGGCGATCGTGACCTGGGTGCCCGCCGTGGCCAGGAACTCCTCCCGGCTGCCGCCGAAGGCCTGCTCCGCGGCCTGGCGGCGGCGCCGGGCCGCGTACATCTCCGCCCGGCCGCGGGCCTCCTCGGTCACCGCGGCGGCACCGAACTCCGGCCAGCCGGCCGCGCCGCCGATCTCGTCCGGCGCGAGCACAAGCACCTCGGGCAGCGCGGCGGCGACCTCGGCCCGCTCGTACGGGTCGTCGTCCACGAACGCGAGCGCGTCGGTGCCGATCGCCAGTTCCGCGGCGATGCGGGCCAGCGCCTCGGATTTCGCGCCCCAGCCGCAGGCCACGGCCGCGAACCGGGCGCCGGTTGCCGCGGCGGCGTACGCGGCGGCCTGCGGCGGGTTCTTGCTGGCGATCGCGTTGAGGATGCCCCGGGAGCTGAAGCTCGGCCAGCACGCCGGCCATGGCCGGGTTCGCGGCGGGCGGGACCGCCCCCGACTCCAGGTAGACGCCTGCGAGCAGGGTGTTGTCGATGTCCCAGACCACGCACTTGACCAGCCGCGGCGTGGTGGCGGGGGTCACCGGCCCGGCTCCGCGCCGGGTTCGGCTGCCGTGCCGGTTCCCGGCCGCCACTCCATGGTCAGGTGGGTCGCCTCGAAGCCGAACTTCCGGTACAGCGCCCGCATGCCCAGGTTCCTGGCGTGCGTCTTGCCGGTCAGGTGGGTGTACCCGGCCTCGCCCGCCGCGCGCACGACCGCGGCCATCAGCAGTTCCGCCACGGCGCCACGGCCCGGGATGTCGGCGGTGGCGAGCGACCGGAAGTTGCCGTACCGGGCGCCGGTCAGCGAGTTGGTGCGCCCGGACAGCCAGGCCCAGCCCACCGGCTCGCCCCCGCCCCCCGTCACGGCCTCCCCATCCCCCGTCACGGCCACCGCGACCAGCGTGACCTCACCCGGCTTGCCGAGCGCGGCGGCCGCCCGCTTGCGGTGCAGCGCCGCGTCTTCGATCGCTTCGTCGCCGAACGATGCCCGGGCGATGGCTATCTCGAACCCGGCGATGACGTCCAGGTCACCGTCGCTGGCCGGGCGGATCAGGAATTCGCCGGTGCCCCCGCCCACCTCCCCATCTCCCTTCACGGCCGGGCCGCCTCCTGCCCGGCGCGCAGCGGCTGCGGGCGAAGCACCGTGCCGCCGCAGGCGGGGCACCCGGCGGCCTTGAGCTCGGCGATCCGTGTCCAGCGGGCACCGGGCCCCACCTCGTGCACCGCGCCGCAGGCCGCGCACCGGTAGGGCCGGGTGGCGGCCGCCCGGGTCTGCGCCGAGTACAGCGGGCCGTCATACCGCCCGGTGAGCACCGGACGGCTGTCCTGGGTGGTGCGCAGGTGGTAGAGGTGGCTGGTGCCGGCCAGGATGCCCGCCCCGGTGTAGGAGTTGAACCCGGGTGTCAGCGACCGGATGGCCAGCCCCATGTCCGCGATCAGGCGCTGGGTCGCGGTGGTCTCGGCCGGCCGGCGCGGGCCGAAGGAGAAGAACACGTGCCCGCCGGCGCCCGGGGCCAGGGCGGCGACCGCGCGGGACAGGAACAGTTCCGCCCCGGCCACCGTGTACGGCGGATCGGTGCAGGCCACGTCGAACACACCGGTCAGCGCGGCCGGCAGCGGATCACGCAGGTCGTGCTCGATGACCTCGGCGGGGAAGTCCACGGCGCCCAGTTCCCCGCGCAGGTAGCCGCACCAGGTCGGGGTCGCAGTCCAGCACGGTGACGCCGCGCGGCCGGGCCGCCGCCCCGGCGTGCCCGGCGAAGACCGCCAGGGCCACGCTGACCAGGTCGTCGTCACCGAGCAGCAGGACCCGCTGCCCGGCCAGCGCGCCCGCCTCGTGCATCGCCAGCACCCGGCGCAGCTTGGTGCCGGTGGTGCAGTGGGTCTGGTCCAGGTCCAGCTTCGCCCGCGGCTCCGCCAGCGCCGCGCGGTCCAGCGGCCCGGCCAGCCCCGCGACCGAGTCGGGCACCACCACGCCCAGGCCGCCGCACTGCGGGCAGCGGCCGGTGATCTCCGGCCTGCCCGCGCCGCGGGTTCGGCCTGGCCGGTCAGGCTGGCCCGTCCCGCCGGGGTCAGCCGCACCGGGCGGTCCCGGTCCACCACGCCGCGCTTGCGCAGCTCATTGCAGACCGCGGCGACGATGGGCACGGGCAGCTCGGCCCGCCGGCTGATCTCGCGCACCGCGACCGGCTCGTGGCGGGCGATCATCCGGAGGACGTCGGCAACACCGGCCGGCCCCTCCGCCAGCCCGACCGCGGCAGCGACCTCCGCGGTGACAGCGTCAACGTCCATGCGTAGCGTTCTTGTGGGTGCGGTTCTGTGTGGGGCCGCCCGGCTCGGGTGACCGCGGGCTCCGGCGGGCCATCGGGTATCCTCCCCCATCATGCCAGGAAAGCTTGCACCAGGCCGGCCCGCCGCATCGCCCGCCGCCGCCGTGCCCAAGCAGCTCTGGACGGTGGACGCCGCGCTGACCCCGGGCTCGCCGGTATCCGACATCACCGAACTGACCGCGGCCGCGGTCGCCGCGGTGCAGGCCGGGGACGGCACCGTGCTCAACTCCAGCCATGTCGTCTTCCCGAACGGGGCGGTCACGCTGGTGCTCATCCTGGCCGAGTCACACCTGGCCATCCACACCTGGCCGGAGGAGAACCTGATCGCGGTGGACCTGTTCAGCTGCGGCGCGATCGCCGCCGAGCGGGTGGCCGCCGAGCTGATCGCCTCGCTCCGGCTGGCGGACCCGCAGGTGCAGCGGATGGACCGCGGATCATCCGGGCACCGATAGCGACAGCCCGAACCGGGCCTGCTCGTCGGTCCACCAGCCGGCCATCGCGAAGCCGGCCGCCGCCAGTTCCGCGGTGACCCTTTCCCGGCGGAACTTCGCCGACACCTCGGTCCGCATTTCCTCGCCCTCGGCGAACGTCACCTCCAGGTCGATGCCGGGCAGCGTCACCACCTGCCGCTCCAGCGAGCGCAGCCGCATCTCGATCCACTCCTCGCGGGCGTCCCACACCGCGACGTGCTCGAACCCGTCCGGGTCGAAGTCCGCGCCCAGCGCCGCGTTCAGCACCGAGAGGATGTTCTTGTTGAACGCCGCGGTCACCCCCGCCGCGTCGTCGTAGGCGGCGACCAGCACCGCGGGATCCTTGACCAGGTCCGTGCCGAGCAGGAACGCATCCCCGGGGCGGAGCCGGGACCGCACCGAGGCGAGGAACGCGGCCCGCTGACCGGGCAGCAGGTTGCCGATGGTCCCGCCGAGGAACGCCACCAGCCGGGTCCCGCTGCCGGCGGGGAGGCCGAGGTGCTCCTCGAAGTCGGAGACGACGGCGGTGACCGCGAGGCCCGGGTAGTCGCCGTCCACCCGGCGCGCGGCCTCGATCAGCGCCGCCTCGCTCACGTCCACCGGGACGAAGCTGCCCAGCGTGCCCGCTGCCGCCAGCGCGTCGAGCAGCAGCCTGGTCTTGTCCGCGGCGCCAGCCCCGAGTTCCACCAGGGTGCGGGCGCGGGTGGCGGTGGCGATCTGCCCGGCGGCCGCGCGCAGGATGGACCGCTCGGCCCGGGTCGGGTAGTACTCGTCCAGGTGGGTGATCTTTTCGAACAGCTCGCTGCCCCGCTCGTCGTAGAACCACTTCGGCGGGAGCACCTTGGGGGTCGCGGACAGGCCAGCCCGGGCGTCCGCCCGTAGCGCCTCGGCCAGGAAACCGTCGGGCAGGCAGCGTTCGACCCGCAGTGAGGTCATCGGGTGGTCGTCCTTTCTTCCGCGGATGCCGCGGCGGTCAGGCCGGGCACAGGCAAGGGGCGGACCTCGACGCCTTCGGCGGTCGCGGTGAGCACGCTCTGGTCGGGGACCGGCGTCCAGCCCGGGCTCGTCGTCACCCGGCTCCGAGGCGACCAGTACCGCGCCGCCGGCCAGCCGGTAGCAGAGGGTGTCGCCCGCCGCGGTGGCGGCGATCACCTCCCCGTCGCTGAGCAGGAAGTTGAACCGGCCGCCGATCTGGTGTTCGGCCAGGGTGGCGATGGCCTGGGCGAGGGCGTCCGCCCCGCCGCAGCCCGCCCGGAGCCGGCTGGCGACCAGGGCCCAGGCCAGCGCCGAGTCACATCGGGCCTCCAGCGCGAGCAGGTCGGCCGCGGGCAGCGTGGCGGCCAGGGACCCGGCCGCCTGTGGCCATCCGGCGAGCACGCCGTTGTGGCTGAACAGCCAGCGGCCGCGACGAGTACGGTGCCGCGGCGGCCGCGCCGGCCTCGGTTCCCGCGGTGGCCGAGCGGACCGCGGCCAGCACCGCCCGGGTGCGGGTGACCCGGGCGAGGTCGGCGAAGCTGGGGTCGGCCCAGATCGGGCCCGCCCGCCGGTACCGGGCCGGGAGCGGATCCCCGTCGGCGTACCAGCCGACGCCGAACCCGTCGACGTTCATCGATCCCGTGGCACTGCGGCGCGGGCGCCCACGCCTGCCTGCCGAGCCCGTACGGCGGGTCGGTGAGCAGGGCCTGCAGCTGGCGGGCGGGCCGAGGTAGGCCAGGTGACGGCACATCGGCTCGCGTCAGCGCCCCGGTGCCGACCGCGGGCTCGGCGTCGCGGGCGGTGCGGAAGCCGGCGAAGATCTGCCGCCGGATCGGGTAGTCCCAGTTGCGGAACGTGGTCCGCGGACACCACCGGGGCGACGCCGAACGCGCCGCCGCGCAGCACCTTGTACTCGCTGCCGAAGAACACCTCGGAGTACTCCCGGTACGGCCAGGCGGTGAAGCCCGGGTAGGGCAGGAAGTCGCTGGCGGTCCACTCCCACACGTCGCCGATCAGCTGCCGGGCCCCGGACGGTGCCGCGCCGAGCGGGTAGCTGCCCGCGGGGGCCGGCTGGAGGTGGCGCTGCCCCAGGTTCGCCCGCTCGGGCGTGGGGTCCTCGTCGCCCCACGGGAAGCCGCGCGACCGCCCGGTGGCCGGGTCGTGCCGCGCGGCCTTCTCCCACTCGGCCTCGGTCGGCAGGCGCCGGCCCGCCCACGTGGCGTAGGCCTGCGCCTCGTACCAGGACACGTGCAGCACCGGCTCGGCGGGCGGCACCGGCTCGGTGACGCCGAACCTGGTCCGCACCCAGCCGCTGCCGTCCCGCCGCCAGAACAGCGGGGCAGTCAGGCCGGCGCGCTGCCGGTGGTCCCAGCCCGCCGGGCTCCACCAGCGCGGCTCGTCGTACCCGCCGTCGGCGAGGAACTCCGCGTAGGCGGCGTTGGTCACCGGCGTGGTGTCGAGGTAGAAGGCGGGCACGGTGACCGGTGTGCGCGGGCCGCTCGTTGTCCAGCGCCCAGGGGTCGGTGGAGGTGCCCATGGTGAACGGCCCGCCGGGGATGAGCACCTCACGCGGCAGCGACAGCGCGTCCGCCGGCGGCGGCGGGCGGCGGCGGGGCGGTCAGTGCGGGCGCGCCCTTGCGCAGCTGGTGGGTGATGAGCATGGTCTCGTCGTGCTGCTGCTCGTGCTGGGCGATCATGCCGAACGCGAACGCGCCGGTGAGCAGGCGGCGTGCCGGCGAACGTGGCCGCCTCCACCAGGTCGAGCACCCGGCCGCGGACCTCGTGGGCGTAGGCGCGCGCCTGCGCCGGGCGGCAGCAGCGGCAGCGTCGGCCGCTCGCGCCCGGGGGTGCTCGAACGCGTCGTAGAGCGGGTCGATCTCCGGGTGCATCGGCTCCCGGCCGCCCACCTCGCGCAGCAGCCAGAGCTCCTCCTGGTTGGCGACGTGCGCGAGGTCCCACACCAGCGGCGACATCAGCGGCGAGTGCTGGCGCACCAGGTCGGCGTCGTCCACGCAGCCGGTCAGCAGCTCGGTGCGCTCCCTGGCGGTCACCAGGTTGCTGGCGACCAGGTCCCGCAGTGCCTCGGTGCCGGTCGGTGTCATGGCTGAGTTCCTCCCGCGAGAAGTGGGCTGTCGCCTTATGCGCTGGCGGCGGCGCGTGCCTCGTCGAGCCGGTCGTCGGCGGGACACCGGTACCGGGCGACGTACCGCTCGGCGAACGTGGTGACCGCGTCCCTGATCGCGGCCGGGGCACCCAGCCGGGCCAGCGCCGCCTCGGCGGCCTCGAAGCACTTCACGCTGATGTCGCCGATGATCGGGTCGGTGGGGCCGTGCCGCGCCGCCCACTCCCACGGGCTGCCGCAGTCCCAGCCCGCCCCGCCGCCCGCGCCGGCCTCGTCGCCGAAGTCGCCGCCGCATGCCGTGCCCGCCTGGTGCCACAGGGTCTCCGCGGCGGCCATCGCCGCCTGGGACGCGGCCTCGTCGTCGAGCAGCGCCGTGACCACGGCGGCCGGCACGATCCACCCGTCGCCGGGCTGCGCGTCGATGACCCGGTACTCCAGGTGGCCGCGCGGCCGGACCGGCGGGAACAGCGTGGACAGGTGGTAGAAGAGGTCCTCGGCGGTGGGCGGCCGCTCGCCGCCGCCGCGCAGCCAGCCGCGGAAGGTCAGCCCCGCAGGTGCCGTCCAGGGCTGGTCCCCGGGCCTGCGCACGCACATGACCTCGGCGGACAGCGCGTAGTCGATCCATGCCGCCGCGCGGATCGGCGTCGGCGGCCGCCCGCGGCCGTGGCCCGCCACCGCGGGCACCGCGTCTCGCGGCGGGCGGGTGCGGCACGGGTCAAGGCGGGCCCAGATGGCCTGGCGGGTGGACTTCCAGCCGGTCGGGCGGCCCTCCCGCAGCGGCGAGTTGGCGAACGTGGCGACGAACGACCGGGCCGAGCGCGTGCAGCAGGCGCCACCGCCATCCGACGCTGGCCGGGCCGCTGCCCTGCTCGCCCCGCGTCCAGGCAGACCTGCACCGAGGCGGTGCTGCACATCATCAGCCTGCCCCACGGGCCGGCCCGGTTGAAGAACTCCTCCATCGCCGCGTACCGGGGCACTTCGAGCACCCGGTGCGGTGAACGGAGCGGATCGAGGCCCTCCCCGGTCAGGCACAGGCCGGCCGGGAGGACTGCCTGACGAAGGGCGGCACAGATCGCGGCGGGTGATGGCGACGCAGGGGCCGATGCCCTCCGCTGGCGCGGAACTGATCTCCACCTGCCCGCCGGGCTCTGTCGTTAGTCGGCCGCCGCCAGGGAGCGCGTCAGGCGCGTCCAGCCCGGCGAGGGCGGCGGCCACTCGCTGCTGGTCCACGCGGCAACCGGGGTCGCGGCCATCGCGGACCAGCCATTCCAGTTCGACCCCGACCTTGCCGGGTGGGCCGGTCTTGAAGCAGATCCCGTGGATGTGCTCTTCGGCGTCGCTCTCGGTCAGCGGCTCCGCGGCGGGCACGTCAGCCGGCCTGGGGGGTGCGCGGCGTAAGGGCGGCTGCTCGTCATGAGTTTGGCCCCGTCCGTCGGTCGATCACCGGTTAGTCCTAGAACCTACTTGCCGGCACTGACATTCCCCGCTGCCGTACCCTGGGGCGCCGGGTTGATGCTCCTGGGGAGGGAATTTGAGCCAGCTTGAGCGGGATGTCGACGTCGTCGTCATCGGCATGGGACCGGGCGGCGAGCACGCGGCGGGCACCCTCGCCGAGGCGGGGCTGGCGGTGGCCGGGGTGGAGAGCCGCCTGGTCGGCGGCGAGTGCCCGTACTGGGGGTGCGTCCCCTCGAAGATGATGATCCGGGCCGCGGACCTGGTCGCCGAGGGGCGCCGGATCCCCGGCATGGCAGGCCGGTCCGAGATCGCCCCCGACTGGGCGCCGGTGGCCCGCCGGATCCGCGCCGAGGCCACCGGCAACTGGGACGACAAGGTGGCGGCGGACCGGTTCACCGGCAAGGGCGGGATCCTGGTCCGCGGGCATGGCCGGATCACCGCGCCCGGCGAGGTGACCGTGACCCCGGTCGCGGGCCGCCACGACGGCGCGGCGCAGGTGCTGCGGGCCCGCCTGGGCATCGTCCTGGCCACCGGCACCACGGCCGCCGTGCCGCCGATCCCCGGCCTGGCCGGGACCCCGTTCTGGACCAACCACGAGGCGATCGAGACCGAGCAGGTGCCGGACTCCCTGGTGGTGCTCGGCGGCGGCGCCATCGGGTCCGAGCTCGGCCAGGTCTTCGCCCGGTTCGGCAGCCGGGTCACGATCGCCGAGGGCGCGCGGCCGCCTGCTGCCGCTGGAGGAGCCCGAGTCCGGGGACCTGCTCGCCGAGGTGTTCGGCCGCGAGGGCATCGCGGTGCGGACCGGGCGCCCGGCCGCCCGCGTCGCGCACTCCGCCGCCCGCGGCTTCACCGTCACCCTGGACGGCGGGGAGGACCTGACCGGCAGCGCGCTACTGGTGGCCACCGGCCGGCGCACCGACCTCGCCGGGCTCGGCGTCGGGCGCGGTCGGCATCGACGAGACCCTGAAGGCCATCCCGGTGGACGAGCACCTGCGGGCCGCCCCCGGTGTGTGGGCGCTGGGCGACATCACCGGCAAGGGCGCGTTCACGCACATGTCCATGTACCAGGCGGGCATCGTCATCGACGACATCCTGGGCCGGGAGCACCACGGCGCCGAGTATCACGCCGTGCCCCGGGTCACCTTCACCGACCCGGAGATCGGCGCGGTGGGGCTGACCGAGAAGCAGGCGCGGGACAGCGGGCTGGCAGTGCGCACCAGCGTGACCCAGGTGCCCGAATCGGCCCGTGGCTGGATCCACAAGGCCGGCAACGACGGGTTCATCAAGCTCGTCGAGGACCACGGCCGGGGGGTGCTGGCCGGCGCCACCTCAGCAGGGCCGTGGGGCGGCGAAGTGCTGAGCGCGCTGGCCGTGGCGGTGCACGCGGCGGTGCCCGTCCAGCGGCTGCGCGAGATGATCTACGCCTATCCCACCTTCCACCGCGCCATCGAGACCGCACTGGACGGCCTGGGGCCGGACGTGCGCGGCTGTCCACCGTGTGACCAGGCGCGGGTGCCGCAATCCCGGGAGTAGGCGATGGCCGGGCGGCGGTTCCGCCCGGCCACCGGAAGGCCGTGGCCCGCGGCCACGCGGCGCCTCAGCCCTTGGCGTAGTTGCTGGCGCCCCACCAGTCCACGACGACCACCGGCTCGTCCCCGACCACCCAGGCGTCGTGGCCCTGGGGCAGCGCGGTGACGTCGCCGGGCCGGGCATCGAACTCGGTCCCATCGGCCATCACGATGTGCAGCGTGCCGCGCACGTGGTACTGGAAGTGCGGCGCCTCGCACAGGTCGGTGCCGGCCAGCGGCTTGACGTGGTCGGACCAGCGCCAGCCCGGCTGCAGGGTGAGCAGGCCGATGTCGGCGCCGCCGACCCGCAGCAGGTCGAGGGTGCCGCGGTCGAAGCTGCGGGTCTCGTCGGGCGTGCCGAAGCTCTTGCGCTCCGCCCGGGCGGTCACGGTCTCTCCGGTCATGGCGGTTCTCCTTTCGCAGCCGTCCGCGTCCTGCGGCGCTGCCTGTTCGCGGGTTGTCCCGGCCAGCGTGCCGCCCCGTGGTTGCAGCCGGTTTGCAGTCCGGGCGGTGGCGTGCGGGGCCGCGTGGCGGTTTGATTACCTGCATGAAGTCGCTGGCGGTGCGGGTGCTCGGTGACTTCGGCGTGGATGGCGTGGCGCCGCAGGCGCTGGGCAGCCGGAAGGCCAGGCTGGCGCTGCGGCTGCTGGCCCTCGCCGACGGGCAGGCGGTGCCGTCGGGCGTGCTCGCCGACGCGCTGTGGGGCGACGCCCCGCCCGCCCGGCCGGACGACCAGCTGGCCGTGCTGATGAGCAGGCTGCGCGCGGTCCTGGGCCGGGACCGGATCGGCCACCGTGACGGCGGTTACCTGCTGCGCTGCGACTGGCTCGACGCGGCGGAACTGGCCGCGCTCACCGACGAGACGGAGCGGCGGCGCGGCAGCGGCAACGCGGTCGGTGCGGCCGCGGCAGCCCGGGTGGCGCTCTCCCTGCTGCGCGGCTCCGGGCCGGCGCCGGCTCCCGGCGAATGGGCCCAGCTGCGGCTGGCGGCGCAGGAGCGGCTGTCCGCCCGCGCCCGCCGGGTGGCCGCCACCGCGTTGCTCGAGGCGGGCGACTGGGTCGCGGCGTGCGACGCGGCGGAGCAGGCGCTGGAACATGACCCCTACGACGAGGCGGCGCTGCGGATCCTGCTGCGCGGCCAGGTCTGCGGCGGCCGGGCCGCGGCGGCGCTGGCCAGCTACGCCAGGGCACGGCAGCGTCTCGCCGACGAACTGGGCACCGACCCTTCGCCGGAGACCGCCGCGCTGTTCACCGCGATCCTGCGCGGTGAGCTGGCCCCGCCCGGGCCGGCCGCCGCGTCCGGGGCACCGTGGCTCGTCGGCCGGGACGGCGAGCTCGCCAGCCTCGACGCGGTCGCGATCCGGGCCGGGCACGGCCAGGTCGAGGTCGTGGTGGTGGACGGGGAGGCGGGCATCGGCAAGACGGCCCTGCTGCGCGCCTGGGCGGCCCGGCGGGAGGCGGCCGGGGACACGGTGCTGATGGCGTCGTGCGGGCCGCTCGACCGGGGCATGCCGCTGGACGCGCGTGTTCCGCGCGCTCACCGGCCTGCTGCGGCGGCTCGGCCCGGAACGGGCCGCCGACCTGCTCGGCCCCGACGAGGCACTGCTGGCGCCGTTGCTCGCCCTGGCGCCCGCGTCCCGGCCGCTGCCCGTGCTCAGCGACGGCCTGCTCGGCCCCGCCGTCCTGTACGCCGCCCTGCTGCGGGTCCTCGGCGCGGCTGGCCGGCCACGGCCCGGCCGTGGTGGTGATCGACGACGCGCACCTGGCCGGGCCCGCGCTGCCGGACTGGGTGCGCTTCGCCCAGCGCGGCGAGGCACCGCTGGCCCTGGTGCTGGCGATCCGGCCGGGCGAGGGCGAGCCGCTGCCGGGCACCGCGTTCGTCCACCTGGGCGTGCTCGACCGCGCGGCGGCCGCGGAACTGGTCGGGCCGGCCCGGATCGGCGAGCTGTACCAGCGGTCCAAGGGGCACCCGCTGTTCCTCACCGAGCTGGCCCAGCAGGTGGCCGGCGCCGAGCTGCCCGCATCCCTGGTGGAGTCGGTGTCCGCGCGGTGCGACGAGCTTGGCCCGGCCGGGGCACTGCTGCGCACCGCGGCGGTGATCGGGCCCCGGCTGGACCTGGAACTGCTCGCCGCCGTACTCGGCCGCCCCGCCGTCGAGCTGCTGGACGACGCCGAGCAGGCCACCGCCAGGCAGCTGCTGACCGGCGAGGACGGCACGTTCACGTTCCGCCACGAACTGGTCAGGGAGGCCCTGGCCGCCAGCGCTACCGCGGGCCGTGCCGCCCTGCTGCACCGGCATGCGGGCCGGGTGCTGGCCGGCCGGGCGGACGCCGACCCGCTGACGGTCGCGCAGCACGCCCGCCTGGGCGGTGACCTGGAACTCGCGGCGCGCGCGCTGCGCGATGCGGCGGCCCGCGCCGCCGAGCGGTTCGACCACGCGGCCGCCGAGGAACTGCTCGACGACTCGCTCCGGCTGCACCCGGGCCCGTCCGGATGGCTGGCCAGGGCAGGGTGTCCGCACCCGCCGTGGCCGCTACGCCGGCGGCCTGGACGACGTCGGCGCGCGCCCTGGAGGCCGGGCCCGCGGTGGACGGCGCGGCCGCGCTTGCGGTCGGCGCGTGGGCGTCCTACTTCGACCGCCGGTTCGCGGCGGCCATCCAGTTCGCTGATGACGGCGCGCTGGCCGCGGCCGGATGCCGCTGCCCGGGCCAGGTGCCTGGCCGCCGGCGGCCGGACCCGGCATGCGGCCGGGGACCTGGCCCAGGCCGAACTGCTGCTCGGCGAGGCGCTCTCGCTGGCATCCGGCCCCGAGCGGGTCACCGCGGCGGCCTGGCTGGGCGTGCTCAGGGCCCATCAGAGCCGGGCCGGCGAGGCGCTGGCACTGCTGCGCCCGGCGGCCAGGGGCCAGGTCGGCGTGGAGCACACCGCCGCCACGCTGCACGCACTGCTGTTCACCGGGCACGCGCACGCGCTGGCAGGGCGCCCGGCGCTGGCCCTCGGCGCGCTGGCCAGCTACACCGCCGAGGTCGAGCGCCGGCATGTGCCGCGGTTCGCGGGCCGGGCGGTCAACTTCGCCGGCTGGGTGCTGCGTAACATCGGCGCGGCCGCCGAGGCGCTCGACCACCACCAGCAGGCGCTCGAGGGCGCGGTCCGGGAGGGAACCGCGGAGCTGCGCATCGCCGCCCTGGAGGACCTGGCCGAGCACTGCCTGGACGCCGGTGAGCTGGATGGCGCGCACGCCAGGCTGACGGAGGCCCATGCGCTGCTGCGCGGCGACCTGGTGTTCGGCTGGCGGCTCGACCTCAAGCACCGGCTCATCGCCGGCCGCCTGGCGCTGTCCCGGGGCGAGCCACAGGCGGCCCTGGACACCGCCGCCGGCCTGGAGGCGCGTGCCGCAGCGCTCGGCATCCCCCGGTACACCGCCGCAGCCCGGCTGCTGCGGCACCGCGCCGCCCGGGCCCTGGGCCTGCCCGTCGACCCGGCCGAGGTCGCCGCGGACCTGGACCGGATCGAGACCGCCGTGGCCGTCGAGGCATGGTGGTGGACCGGTGAGGTGGCCGGCGACTTCGCCAGCCCGGCCTGGCTGGACCTGGCTGCCGCCCGCGCTGAGCGGCTGGCCGGTCACGCGGGCAGCTACGCGGACGGGATGCGCCGGGCGGCGGCCCGCCGCCTGGACTCCTGGCAGCGGGCGCTCCGCTGACCGCCGGTCACCAGGTCAGGCGCTGGCGGCTTCCATCTCGGCCAGCAACCCGGCCGGCCAGCGGCCGCCGCACATCACGGTGTCGGCCACGATCAGGCCATCGGCCACGCTGAGCAGGTGCATGTGGTGGGCCGCGTGCGGCACGCCGTTCTCCGACCAGCTCAGCGTGTACTCCACGACCTCGCGCTCACCGCCGTCGGCCGGGTAGCGGCGCAGCTCGTCGAAGCGGGCCGGGTCGGCGAACCACCGGGCGTACTCGGCCCGGATCGCATCCGCCCCGCTCGCCCGCAGCCGCCAGTTGGGCACAGTCGCGTCCAGCGTCGCGGTGGCGCTCCACGCGTCGCAGGCGGGGATCGTCGCGGTCTCGATCGCGTGCAGGAACCTGTCTACCGCCGCATTGCTTGCCATCGTCGCCTCCTGGGCAGCCGGGAATGTGCGGCCAGCCTGCCCGTGGGCGGTTGCAACCAGACTGCAGCGGGTCAGCCCTGATCTCCGGCCGGGGCGCCGGGCTGGGCGCGGTAGCCGGTGAACGCGGGCAGGGCGAGGCAGACCACGCCGACCGCGCCGGCGCAGCACAGCCCGCCGGAGACGATCGAGAACCTGGTGCTGGTCACGCTGGCCACCGCGCCACCCCGGATCTGCCCGGCCGAGGGCCCGACGCCGTAGCTGAGCAGTTCCAGCCCGGCCATCCGGCCGCGGATCTGGTCCGGGATGGTCTGGTTCCACAACGTGGCCCGGAAGATCCCGCTCACCATGTCGGCCGCGCCGGCCAGCACCAGGAAGCCCAGCGCCACCGCGAGGTCGGGAGCCAGGCCGAACCCGGCGATCAGCAGCCCCCACACCGCGGCCGAGATCGCGATGGCCAGGCCGTGCCTGCGCACCCGGCCCATCCAGCCGCTCACCACGGTGACCGCGAGCGCGCCCGCCGAGGGCGCCGCGAACATCAGCCCCACGGCCCACGGCGCGTGCAGGTCGGCGGCCACGAAGGGGAACAGCCCGTTCGGGTAGGCCAGCGTCATCGCCGCGAGGTCGGCCAGGTAGGAGCCGAGCAGGTCGCGGCGGCCGCGCGCGTAGGTGAACCCGGCGATGATGCTCCGCAGGCCGGTCACCGGCTCGTCTCCCGCCTCCGGTGCGGGCAGCCGCCGTACCAGCCACAGGAAGCCAAACGACACCACGAAGCAGACGGTGTCCAGGCCGTACACATACTGCGGGCCTGGCCCGGCGGCCAGGACGCCGCCCAGCGTGGTCCCGCCGAGGAAGCACACATTCTGTGACATGGACATCAGTGCCGCGGCCGCGGTGAGCTGGTCCCGGGGCACCACGCGCGGCATCGACGCGTCGAGCGAGGGCCGCTGGAGCGCGGCTGCCGCCATCATCAGCGCCGTGACCACATACAACGGCCAGACCGCGGGGTGGGCCGCAAGAGCGTTCAGCATGAGAAGCACCGCGCAGCAGGCGAGCGCGGCCTCGCACCCGAGGATCAGCCGCCGCCGGTCGAACCGGTCCGCGAGCATCCCGCCGTACAGGCCGAACACCACCAGCGGTACCAGTTCCACCGCGCCGAGCAGGCCGACCGCGACGGTGGACCCGGTGAGCTGCTTGGCCTGGACGAGCAGCGCGACCTCGGTCGCCTGGGTGCCCAGTGCGATGACGGTGCGGCTGGCGAACAGCAGCCGGAAGTAGCGTGAGGCCCGCAGCGGGGTCAGGTCGGCCCGGAGCCGGGATCGGGGCAATCCTGGCTAGCCCCAGACGTCCCTGGGCGACCTTGACGATCAGCTCGAGCTTGGCCACCTCCTGGTCGTAGCTCAGCACGTTGCCCTCGACGGTCGAGGAGAAGCCGCACTGCGGGGACAGGCAGAGCTGGTCCAGCGGCACGAACTTCGCCGCCTCGTCGATCCGCCGCTTGAGCGTGTCCGGGTCCTCCAGCTCGCCGCGCTTGGTGGTGACCAGGCCGAGCACGACCATCTTGCCCGGCGGCACGAACCGCAGCGGCTCGAAGCCGCCGGACCGCTCGTCGTCGTACTCCAGGAAGAACCCGTCCACGTTCAGCTCGCTGAACAGCGCCTCGGCGACGAAGTCGTACCCGCCGGACGCGGCCCACGAGGACCGGAAGTTGCCCCGGCACAGGTGCGTGGTGACCGCCATCCCGGCGGGCTTGGCCGCGAGGGCGTCGTTGACCTGGCGGATGTAGCGCAGGTGCAGGTGGTCGGCGTCCTCGCCGCGCGCGGCGATCTCGGCCCGCTGCGCCGGGTCGTTCAGGTAGGCCAGGCTGGTGTCGTCGAACTGCAGGTAGGTGCAGCCCAGGGCGGCCAGCCGGGCGACCTCGTCGGCGTAGGCGGCGGACAGGTCGCTCCAGAACTCCTCGATGTCCGGGTAGACCTCCGGGTCGATCGCGGCGGGGCCGCCGCGGTAGTGGACCATGTTCGGCGACGGGATCGTCAGCTTCGCGGTGGCGTCGCCGGCCAGCGACTTGCAGGTAGGTGAAGTCCTCCTCGAAGATCGTCCTGGCCATGTGGATCTTGGTGCCGACGTGCAGGGCGGCCGGGGTGAACTCGATGTCCCCGGACGGGTTGTGGAACTTCACCGCCAGGTTGCCCGGCGCCTTGCTGACCCCGCCGATCTGGTAGATGAAGTCCATGTGCCAGGAGGCCCGGCGGAACTCGCCGTCGGTGGCCGACTGCAGGCCGACGTTGCGCTGCATGGCCACCACGTCGGCGATGGCCTGCGTCCTCGGCCGCCCGCAGTTGCGGTGCGGCGATCCGGCCGGCGGCGAAGTCGCCGCGGGCCGCGAGCACGCTGGCGGGGCGGAGCAGGCTGCCGACGTGGTCGGCGCGGAAGGGCGGAGAAGTTCGCATGGGCCACATCGTTGCGCTCTCCGCACGTGACGGTCAATCCGGGGGGCCGTTCCCCGGCACCGAGGGCGGGTCGGCGGGCGCCGGGGCCGTGCCGGGCAGGCCGGGCAGCGAGCGCTCCGCGAGGCCCTGGTCGCGGGCGAGGCGCTGCAGCAGGGCGGTGAGCTGGTCCCGCTCCGCGGCGCTCAGGCTGGCGGTGACGGCGGCTTCGTGGGCCGGGTGACCTCCCTGACCCGCGCCAGCATCGCGGTGCCCGCCTCGGTCAGGTAGAGGGCGTGCGAGCGCCGGTCCGCCGGGTTGCGCCTGCGCTCGACCAGCCCGAGGCTGTTCCAGCTCGTCGGTGAGGAACACCATCCGGGTGGCGTTCACCCCGATCAGCTCGGCGATGGCCTGCTGCGACCTGCCGTCGTTCTGGGCCAGGCGGACGAGCATCCCGGCCTGGCGCTGCTCCAGTCCCAGCGGCTTGAGCCGTTCCCCGAACAGCCGGCGATGTGGAATCCCAGCTGGACCAGCAGGAACGCGACGCTGCTCTGCGGCTGAAGGTCCGGCGCCGGGTCAGGAGGTCTCCACCGCCAAGACTATCATCCGATAATATATTTGCGCCACGTAATCATTGCGAGTAGAAACTATCGAGAGATGAAAGTCAGTCCTGGCACCGGAGGTGGTGGCGATGCTCGACTCGGGTTCCACGCACGTGCGCAGTCTCACGGAGCGAGGCGGCGCGGTGCCGATCGTGCGCCGGATAACCCTGGGCATGACGGTGGCGCTGCTGGTCCAGTACGCCCTGGGCATGGTGGTGAACCTCGACGTCACCGTGCCCGCGCGTGACCAGGGCGGCGGCGTGTTCGTGGCGATCGGCCGGGCCTTCGCGAACGGCCCGGCCGGGCTCGCCATCCACGCCGGGCCTCGGCCTGCTGCTCATCGTCGGCGGGACCATCAGCCTGGTCGTCCGGTCGGTCCGTGTCCCGGCACCGCCCGCTCATCTGGCTGTCGTCGGTGACGCCTGCTCGCCATCCTCGGTGCCGCGTTCAACGGTGCGGCGTTCGTGAACTCCGGCAACAACGGCTCGTCGCTGGGCATGGCGATGCTGACCGGCGTCGCCCTGCTCTGCCTGACGATCAGCCTGTACGTCCGGGGCGGCGCGCCCCGGCCCGAGGGCCGGGGCGCCACCGGCAGCTAGCCCGCTACCCCCCGATTACGCAGGGGATGTTCCACGGGTCGTAGCTCGCGCAGACGTCCACCGGGTTGCCGAACATCCCGATGGACGGCAGCGCGGCTCCCTGGAAGTCGAACAGGGTGAGGTTGACGTTGGGCGACCCGATGCCCGTCCCGGGTTCCCACGGCACGCCGGGGATCCAGTCCGGCGCCCAGTAGAACAGGCCCATGCCGAGCCCGTCCGGCACCTGCGCGAGTATCGACAGCTCGTCGCTGAGGAAGGACAGCTGGCCGCCGGGGCTCGCCGGGTAGCCGGCCGAGATCTGGCTGGGCTCCCAGACGAAGTCGCCGGTGCTGTACGCCGGCCTGCTCGTTGCCGTTGGCCAGCGTCCAGGCGTACTGCGTCTCGGCGATCACGATCGGCTTGTGGAACTGGGTCGCCAGCGCGTCCACGTTGGCCCGCATCGCCGAGATCGGGCCGTGGAAGAACGGGTAGTACGACAGCCCGATGACGTCGAACGGGACGCCCAGGTTCTCCAGGTTCTGGTAGAACTCCTGGCTCAGCTGGTTGTTGCCGCCCTGGTCGAAGTGCATCATGATCAGCAGCTTGTGGCCCGGCGGGTTCGCCGCCTGGGCGCCCGCGACGCCCGGCCTTGAGCAGCGTGGCCAGGTTGTCCCAGCCGGTGTTGGCTGGTCCAGTCGACCTCGCCGACCGGCCACAGGATCCCGTTGCGGATCTCGTTGCCGATCGACACCATGTCCACCGGCGTGCCCTGCTGCGCGAACGCCGAGATCACCTGCTGGGTGTAGGACTGCACGGTCTGCGGTGAGCTGGGTGAGGTCCTGGCCCTGCCAGGCCGCGGGGATGTCCTGGTGCTGCGGGTCCGCCCAGAAGTCCGAGTACATGATGTCCAGGTAGATCTTCATCCCGGCCTGCGTGCACCTGCCTGGGCCAGGGCCAGGTCGCTGGCCAGGTCGTTGTAACCGGGCGGCGGGTTGACCCACAGCCGCATCCGCACGTAGTTGGCGCCGTTCGTCGCGCATGATCGAGACCGGCGATGCCGGGGAAGCCGCGGTCGGTGAACTGGGCACCGGCGGCGAGTTCCTGCGGGGTGAAGGACAGGTCCGCGCCGAGCGCCATCTGGCCGCGGCCGGGTCGGGCCCGAACATGCCGGAACTCGCCGACGCACACCGGCGCTCCGGTGCCGCTCTTGACGCTGATCTGGGCGTACCGCGCCTGCGTGCCCCGCGGCACCTGGATGTACATGGGGTTGCCCGGGTCCAGCGCGATGTTCGTGCGCGATGGCAGCGTGGTCCACTGTCCCGAGTTCGTCGCCGAGCTGGATGGTGGCGTCGGCGGACGGGCTCGGCGGCGTCCAGGGTGATGCCGATGCCGTCCAGGCGCGCACCTGGCCCAGGTCGATGGTGAGGGTGCCTTCCCACGCGTTCGGGCACCAGTCCGTGCCGGCGTCGCCGTCGATCGCGTTGGACGCCGGATCCCCGGACTGGGACGTGTCCGCGCTCGCCTGGCCGGACAGCGCCCAGTTGATGCTCGGCCCCTGCGCCCAGGGCCAGTCGCGATGCGGGCCCCGGCGGGCGGAGCCGGCCGCTGGCCGGGTCACCCCGGCGGCCCGCGCGGCCGCCGCGGTTGCGCCGTGCCCGGGGAACGGGGAGGTGCCGGCCGCGCCCCCGGCGGGCCCCGCGGCCGCCGCGCCCGGCCCCGGCGACCAGGATCAGGGCAGCCGGGGCGGCGGCCAGGGCAACCGTACGGGCCAGCCTGCGGCGGCGCCCGCCCCGGCCCGTGGGGAGCCCGCTGAACAGGCGAAAGAGAACGCGACGAGACAGGTTCGGCATAGCAAACCTCCGCAATCACACAAAAATCAAAGCTTGCGCGCACAATAACGCGCATCGAACGGCCCGGCAATGGGATCGCGTGCCCGTTTCGAAACGCCCGGGCGGCCGGGCGGCCAGGTCGCCGCCCGGGCCACTGGGACTCAACCTTGCGGGATGCCGCGGCGTTAGGTGAGACCGGGCGGCGGCCGAGGATCTGCTGCAGCCAGCGCTGGAACGCGCCTACCGGCACTGGGGGCGCGACGGTCCCGGCGGGCGGTGGGCATTAGTGTGGTCGGCACGGCACGGCAGGGCCGGACCGGCGCGGGCCGGTGCGGAGCTTGGAGGTAGCGGATGAGCGGCGGGATCGGGCACCTGATCCTGTCCGGGCCGCTGCTGATCGCCGTCCCGGTGGCGGCCGCCGCGGGCGCGGTGACGTTCCTCTCCCCCTGCGTCCTGCCCCTGGTGCCCGGCTACCTCTCCTACGTGACCGGCATGTCCGGCCTCGACGTACAGGCCGACGGCGACGATGGGCCCCGCCGGCCTGCGCCCGGCGGCCCCGTTCCGCAGGACGGGCCGGGTGGGCCAGCGGCCGCCGCGGTCGCGGTGACCACGGTCGCGCCCAGCAGGGCGGTCAGCCCCCGTCCCCGGCCCGCCCGGCGCCGGGCGGTCCTCGGCACGGCGCTGTTCGTGCTGGGCTTCTCGGCCATGTTCGCCAGCGAGGGGGTCGCCTTCGGCGGGCTCGGCGCCCTGCTGCAGCGGCACAGCGTGGGGCTGACGCAGGTCTTCGGCGTGCTGACGATCGTGCTGGGACTGCTGTTCTCCGGGCTGTTCGAGCGCATCCCGGTCACCGGGCGGATCCTGCGGCCCTCGTTCCGCCCGCGGGCCGGGCTGGCCGGCGCGCCGATGCTGGGCGTGCTGTTCGGCCTGAGCTGGACCCCGTGCATCGGCCCGACGCTCACCTTCGTGCTGACCCTGTCGATGACCTCGGGTACCGCCGTGCGCGGCGCGATCCTGGCCTTCGCCTACGGCCTCGGGCTGGGCATCCCGTTCCTGATCATGGCGATGGCGTTCGAGCGGAGCGTCACCGCACTCGGCTTCGCCCGGCGGCACGCGCGCGGGTTCAGCCTGGCCGGCGGGGCGATGCTCGTCGTTGTCGGCATCCTGGAAGTCACCGGCGCCTGGTCCAGCGCCCTGCTCTGGCTGCAGACCCACTGGATCCACGGCTACAAGGCGCCGCTCTAGCCATGGTGCTGCCCGGCGGGATGGCAGTGGATCCCCGTAATCGGCAAAGAATGATTCAGTTACTAGATCAATTCGTAGGCCGGGCCATTCATTTGGTGCGAAACGAGTTCGCTGACAAAGTATCAAGAATCGCTTGTCGGTACCATCTTCGGCTGCCAGACTCCTGCACATGGCAATCGGGCCGGGCGGCATCCCCGGTGGCGCGGCCGGGCCGATAGAGCCCCGTCCGGGCCGGGCAGCCTGCCCCGATTCCCGGCTGCTGCGGAAGTCCCTCGCCCTGCTCGAACCGCAATCCGAGCGATTCATGTCGCATTTCTTCGCCACGCTTTTCGTGCGCAACCCGGAACTGCGGCCCATGTTCCCGCTCACTCTCGGCGAAAGCCGCAAATGGGTATTCGAAGCGCTGACCCGCTGCGCATGGTCGTCCGACCAGCCGGACTCACTCACCCGCTGGCTCGGCGAACTGGGCCGCGATCACCGCAAGTTCGGCGTGACCGAGCAGCACTACCGGCTGTTCTGTGACGCCCTCCTGACCACGATGCAGGCCTTCTGCGCCGGGTCCTGGCCGGACCAGACGCAGGCGGCATGGGAGCGCGCCCTCGCCGCGATCACCGCCGCGATGACCGCCGGCGGCACCGCCTGCCGGCCCGCCGATGGCGGCACGGCCGACCGGGCCGCCAGCCCGGCTGACCCGGACGCGGCCGAGCCGGCCTGGTGGGTGGCCGAGGTGGCCGAGCACGACCTGCGCCGCCCTGACCTCGCCGTGCTGGCGCTGCGCCCGGACCAGCCGCTGCACTATCTGCCCGGCCAGCACATCAGCGTCCAGGTACCGCGCTGGCCCAGGGTGTGGCGGGAGTACTCGATCGCCAACGCCCCCGCGCCGGACGGGCTGCTCCGGCTGCACGTGCGGGCCGTGCCCGGGGGCCGGGTCAGCACGGCACTCGTGCACCAGACGCGCGCCGGGGACACCGTGGTGCTCGGCAGGGCCCGGGGCGAGATGACCGCGAACGCGGTCCGCTCGGCGCGCGTGGTGTGCATCGCCGGCGGCACCGGCCTCGCCCCGGTCAAGGCGATCGCCGAGGCGCTCACCAGCCCGGTCCGCCCGCACCCGCGGCCGGTCGTGCGCCTCTTCTTCGGCGCGCGCACCCGGGCTGACCTGTACGACCTGCCTGACCTGCGGCGGCTCGCCGGTGCCCGCAGGTCGCTGACCGTCATCCCGGTGATCGCGGAGTCCCCCGGGCACGGCGGCCTGGCGGGGCCGGTGGCGCAGGCGGCGGCCGCGCATCTGCTGCCCGGGGCGCAGGACATCCTCATCAGCGGCCCGGCCGCGATGATGGCCCAGGCCGCCTCGCTCCTCACCGCCGGCGTCCCCGCGGCGCGCCTGCACGCTGACCCCCTGCCCGGGGCGCCCCGGCCGCTATGATCGGCCCGTGAGCAGGTGGCCGCAGGGTGCGCCGACGGACGGGGAGACGCCAGTGGCCCGGGGGAACGGGCCGGGACCGGCCGTCGTGAACGGGTCGCTCGCCCTGGTCAACAGCGGGCTGTTCGCCGATGCGTCCAACTTCGGCCTGCGCTACGTGCCGGAGCACGAGCGGATCGCCGCCATCGTGGGCGCGCTGCGCACGCTGGGCCTGAAGGTCGTTCTGACCAGCGGTTCCTTTGACATCCTGCACGAAGGCCACTCCATGTACCTGGAGGCGGCCCGCCGCTTCGGTGACTTCCTCATCGTCGGCCTGGACAGCGACGAGAAGATCCGGGCCCGTAAGGGCCCGCACCGGCCGGCGGTGCCCGAGATGGAGCGGCTGCGCATGGTGACACACCAGCGCGGGGTGGGCCTGGTCACGCTCAAGCACCTGGCCGACGAGCGGTGGCGGCTGATCAAGACCATCCGTCCCGATGTGCTGGTGGCCACCGCCGACACCTACACCCCGGCCGAGATCGCCGAGCTTGAGGAGCGCTACTGCGGGCGGGTCGCGGTCCTGGAGCGGATGGCCACCGTGAGCACCTCGGCCCGGCTGCGCCGGATCCAGCTCGGCCTGCCCGAACCGCCACCGGGCTGAGCCGCCCGGCGCGGCCCACCGTGAAGCAGGTACTGCTCTACCTTCCGGTGATCCACGCCGGATACGAGGCGTTCCTGCGGCGGCACGCCGACGCCGCCGAGATCCTGCTCCTCGGGCACGGCTTCGCCGTGGACTACCCCAGCCTGGCCAAGGACATCCGCGCGCTGCCCGCGGAACGGGCCGCGGGCTACCTCCGCCTCGCCGGCGGCGACGCCGGTATCCGCGTGGTCGAGCCGGCCGGGCTGGCCGCCGCCATCACCGGCGATCCCCTGGTGCTGCCCGACGAGCAGATCATGCGGGACATCGCGGGCCACTACGGGCTGGCCGCCGGGCGGCGCCTGGTGTTCGACCGGACCTTCCTGCGCTGGGACCGGGACTGGGCGACCGCGAAGGTGCCGGTGGCCTTCGACGGCGAGATCACCGCCGCCGGCCTGCCCCGGGCGCTGCTGGGCCGGGCCGGGGAACTGGCCGGGCGCAGTTCGGACTGGTGGCGGCAGGTGGGAGCGGTGGCCGCCCGGGCGGGGCAGGTGCTCGGCTGTGCCTGGAACCACCATCACCCGACCGAGTACGCCCCCTACCTCAACGGGGATCCCCGGGACGCGTTCGAGCGCGGCGTCCGGGCCGACCTGTCCACCGCGATCCACGCCGAGGCGGCCCTGATCGCCGCCGCGGCCAGGGACGGGACCAGCCTGGCCGGCGCCGACCTCTACACCACGACGTTTCCGTGCCCGGCCTGTGCCCGGCTGATCGCGGAGTCCGGGTTCACCCGGTGCTTCTTCGCCGGCCAGTACTCGGTACTCGACGGCGAGCAGACGCTGCGCGCCGCGGGAATCAGCCTGATCTGGGTGGATACCCGGGCCGGGAGCTGAACCTCATCCGCACCGGCGGCGCGGCCGGGTCCTCCGCGCCCACCAGCACGTGCGCATGTACATGGGCGATGGTCGCGCCCGTGAAGCGGCAGTCACCGTTGCGGACACCCAGGCCGTAGTGCCGTACCCCGTGGGCCTTCGCGGCGGCGGCGAGCGCCACCCAGAAGTCGCTCCGCACCTCATCCCTGAGTTCTAGCAGGTCGCCGGCATGCTGGTGCGGGCACTAGCAGCAGATGAAGGCTCGTCCCGGTGTACGGGAACTCGTTCGGGGTGACGCTCCAGTGCTCGGTGGACAGCAGGATCCGCTGCCGGGCGTGGCTGGCCAGGTGCTCCGGGCAGAACAGGCAGATGCCCAGCGGCGTCCAGCCGTTCCATCTCGGCGCGCTGCTCGGCCGTGCGGACGTTCTCGAAGCAGTACAGGCTCACCGTGCCGCCCGCTCGGTAGTCGAGGAAGGAGTACGCGCAGCGGGCCCTGCGCGCCGGTCTCGTCGTCCCGGGCGGCCAGCTCGAACCCGGCCAGCCAGCCGTCGGGCATGGCCCGGTCGCCGGCCACCTCGCGGTGCACCCGGGTCAGGTACACCCGGTCCGCCTCCGGCAGCGCATCCCGGTACACCGACTCCCCGCCGGCGACGAAGAACTCGGTGTCCCCCGCCGTCCGCCGCGAGCCGCCCGGCCAGGGCCAGCGCGTCGGCCACCGACCCGGCCACCCAGGACTCCCGGGTACCCGGGATCGCCCAGCGGCTGCGCGGCTCACCACGACGGAGGTCCGGCCGGTCAGCGGGTGCCCAGCCGGTCCAGGATCGACTCGTAGGTGACGCCGGCCCATGACCACCACGTGGCCGGTGGTCAGCTCGCGGAACCGGCGCATGTCGCTCGGGCAGGTGCCAGGGCAGCGCGCCGTCGGCACCGATCACGTCGTTGACGGAGGCGGCCACGATCAGCGACATGATCATGGGGAGACCGGGATGGACGAGATCGCCGGGTGCGGGTCGTAGTCGCTGGCCTCGAAGTGCTCGGCGCGGAACTCGTGGATGTCGGTGACCTTCCGGCCTTCCTCGCTGAGCTGGACCGTGGGCAGCCGCCGCGGCTCGCGGCCCAGCATGACCACGACCGCGTCCACGCTGGTTCTCGTAGACGTGCGCGTCGGAGATCGTGTGGTAGTACGCCACGGCCGGGATCCCGGTGAGCTGTTCCAGCATCAGCAGCAGCGCCGCGTACTGGATCATGTTGGCCGGGACGCCGACCGGCACGTCTCCCGAGCGCTGGAACATGTGCAGGTGCAGGCCGCCCGCCAGCACCCGCACGTGCACCCAGCCGTGGCAGGGCGCGATCGTGGTCTTCGGGGTCTTGCCGCGCGCCGCGGACCTGGTACTGCGGGATCCACGGGGAGACGAAGTGGGTCCGGTCGCCGGGCAGCTCGGTGAGCTGCTCCACCAGGTGCCGGAACTGGTCGAAGCCGCCGTCCTCGGTGGTGGGGAAGTCATGGAACGCGCCGCCGTAGGACCCGGGCCCAAGGCTGCCCGGCGGCAGCCCGCGGCGGCTGGTCTTCTCCGGCGTGGCCCACGGGCCCCACCAGTCGCAGCCGAACTCGGCCAGCTCGGCGAGCGTCGTCGCGCCGTTGATGAACGCGCACAGTTCGCCGATGGACTTGCGCCAGAACGACTTCAGGCTTCGCTCGGTGATCAGCGGGAAGCCGTTGGCCAGGTCGAAACGCATCGCCTGCTGCATCAGTGTCAGCGCCGCGGGCCCCTGCCGGGTGGGCACGCTCACCCCGCCGGCCACGATCCGCTCCAGCAGCAGCCGGTACTGAGAGTCGGGCTCCCGCTCCCCCGGCGGTCGGTACTCCACGGCCGGCCTCCCTGCCCGTCGACACTGCCTGACATCCTCGCCGATGCACGGACCTGCTGTCCGGCCGCCCCGCCGGTAATTGGGATGCGGCCCGGCCGCACCGGCGCCGATGATGGGGCATGACCTGGCAGCTCACCTGGGACCGGGAGGCCTTTCTCGCCACCGCGGGTGCCTTCCTGCGGCCCCGCGCCGCGCAGAACACGATCATTCTCGGCGCCATGGAGGCACTGCAGGCCAGGGGCGCCTCGGCATTCGGTGACGAGGCTCCGCTGTTCGGCTGGCACGCATCCGGCGGCACGGTGGACGCGGCGTTCATGCACACGCCGCCCTACCCGGTGGTGCTGACCACGATGAGCGACGGGCACGCAGCCGAACTCGCCGCCGAACTGGCCGGCCGAGGCCACCGTGCCCCCGGCGTGAACGCCGCGAGCGGGCCGGGAGCGGCCTTCGCCGCCGCCTGGCAGGAACACACCGGCGAGGCCGCGCACCTGGGCATGCGGATGCGGCTGTACGCGCTGGACCGGCTGCTCGCGCCGGAGCCGGCGCTGCCCGGCGGTCCCAGGACCGCGGGCGCCGCGGACCGGGACCTCCTGCTTGCCTGGTTCGACGAGTTCCACGACGAGGCAGGCCCGGCGGGGCCGCGTGACTCGGCGCGGGAGGTGGACGGCCGGCTCGGCCACGGCGGGCTGGTCTTCTGGGAGCACGAGGGCAGGCCAGTCTCGCTGGCCGGGCGGAGCAAGGCCTCCGCCGGGCAGGCCCGGATCGGCCCGGTCTACACGCCGCCGGGCTTGCGCGGGCGGGGTTTCGGCGGCGCGGCCACGGCCGCGATCACCCAGGCCGCCCTGGACGACGGCGCCGCGGGCGTGGTGCTGTTCACCGACCGGGCCAACCCCACCAGCAACACCCTCTACCAGCGCCTCGGCTACCGGCCGATCAGCGACTGGGCCGTGCTCCGCTTCACCGCCGGCGAGCACATGGCCCATGGGGCCTGAGTTCCATGATCACGGGATGCTGTTCATCGCATGCACGTACAGAATCACAAGATCACGGGAGTGACGTAGTTAGATCAGCCGACGGTAGCCGCCGCCGACGGCGCCCTGCGGGCTCTGCCCCAGCGCGGCCTTGCGCTTTGCCCGCCGGCTGGACCACAGTGCGCCCGCGGCGTAGGCCAGTAGCAGGGGAAACAGCAGAAGAAGCGCATGACTTCCCGGCTTGGTCCCCACGATCAGGACGACCGTGGCCACGCTGGCGGCGACGCCCATCGCGAAACCCTTGAGCAGCGTGCGGCGGTTCTCCGGCGCCTCGGGCCGCACCGGCCGCGCCCGGGGCGCGGTAGCCGCGAAGCGCTGTTCAACGCGTGCGGCTATCTCCTGGTCAACCTTCTCCAGGAACGAGGCCACCACCGCGTCGCTGTACTCGGGGCCAAGCTGATGGTGCGCCCCCGCAGCGGCACGAATCTCTTCCGGGGAGAGCGGTGAAGTACCCATATCGGCAGCCTAACCCCGAGGGCCGCGTTGCCGGCCCTGCCACGCGCAGCGATAGGCCGGCCCGCGGCTCACCGCCCGGCGGTGACCCGCCGGGCGGCGCACAGCCGGAGCACGTTGGCGATCACCTGGCGGCCGGTGCCGCCCGCGGCGGTCAGGATCGACTCCGGGTGGAACTGCACGCCCCACCGGCCCGCGGCGCTGTCCTCGATCGCCATGACCGCGCCGTCGGAGGTCATCGCGCTCACCGTGAAGCCGCCCTTGACCTGCCCCGGGCACCACATGCAGCGAGTGGTACCTGGCCGCGGTGAACTCCGCCGGCAGCCCGGCCAGCAGCCCGTCGCCGGCGCCCGGCAGCCGCCGCACCGCGCCGGGCTTGCCGTGGGCCGGCTTGGGCAGCAGGGCCAGTTCCCCGCCGGCGTGCTCCACCATGGCCTGCAGGCCCAGGCAGACGCCGAACGCGGGCAGGCCCCGGGCGTCCAGTTCGGTGAGCAGCCCGTCGCAGCCGAAGTCCGACGGGCGCCCCGGCCCCGGTGACAGCACGACGAGGTCGGGCAGGTAGCCGTCCAGCGCCGCGGCGGGGAACCCCGCGCGCAGGGTGGTGACCTGGGCCCCCTGCTGGGCGAAATAGGCGGCCAGCGTGTGCACGAACGAGTCCTGGTGGTCGACGAGCAGCACCCGCACGCCCGCCCCGGGCAGCCCGTCCGCCGGATGGCCGGCGGCCGGGCGCGGGAGCGTACGGCAGCAGAGGACGTGGCAGCCTCGGCCAGCGTTTCCAGCAGCGCCCGGCCTTCAGCTCGGTCTCCGCCTCCTCGGCGGCCGGGTCGGAGTCGAACAGCAGTGTCGCCCCGGCGCGCACGGTGGCCACGCCCTGCTCGATGTGCGCGGTGCGCAGCGTCAGCCCGGTGTTCATGCCGCCGTCGAAGCCGATCATCCCGACCGCTCCGCCGTACCAGCGGCGCGGCGCCTGCTCGTGGTCCTCGATGAACTGCATCGCCCAGGTCTTCGGCGCGCCGGTGACGGTCACCGCCCACATGTGGGTGAGGAACGCGTCCAGCGCGTCCAGCCCGGGCCGCAGCCTGCCCTCGATGTGGTCGACCGTGTGGATGAGCCGGCGGTACATCTCGATCTGCCGCCGCCCGATCACCCGCACGCTGCCCGGCACGCAGACCCGCGACTTGTCGTTGCGGTCCACGTCGGTGCACATGGTCAGCTCGGACTCCTCCTTGGCCGAGTTGAGCAGCGACCGGATGTTCTCCGCGTCCTCCAGCGGGTCGGTGCCGCGCCGGATGGTGCCGGAGATCGGGCAGGTCTCCACCCGGTCCCCGGTCACCCGCACGTACATCTCCGGGGACGCGCCGACCAGGCACTCCCCCTCCCCCAGGTTGAAGAAGAACTCGTACGGCGCCGGGTTGCGCCTGCGCAGCAACTGGTAGAACGCCGCGGCCGAGGCGCACGGCCCGCGGAACGCCTGGCTCGGCACCACCTCGAACAGGTCACCGCGGACGAAACGCTCCTTGGCCTCCTCCACCACCCGCGCGTAGGACCCCGGCACCGGGTGCTCCGGCAGCTTTTCCTGCGTTACGCTCCCCGTGCCCCGCCCGGTCCCGGCCTCCGGCGTGTCCCGTGGCAGGCCCTCGGTCGACACGCCGTCCACGGTGAACTCATAGGCGTAGCGCACCGCCGTCTCGCGCTTGCGGTCCACCACGAACAGCTCGTCCGGCAGGTGCAGCACCAGGTCGCGCGGGGCCG
Source organism: uncultured Actinomycetes bacterium (assembly GCA_963725125.1). GTDB lineage: Bacteria > Actinomycetota > Actinomycetes > Streptosporangiales > Streptosporangiaceae > DASXKD01. The sequence continues at coordinate 202,059 of CAVRXW010000007.1, read as the reverse complement.
CCGGCCGGTCGGATGCGGGGCGTGACCGGCTCGAACTGGAACGCCAGGTCATAGCCGAACGCGCCGTACAGGCCAAGGTGCTCATCGTCGCCGGCGAACGCGTCGATGATCTCGCGCACCGCGGAGAACACCGTCGGGCGCCGGCTGCGGTCCTCCTCCGCGACCAGCCCGGAAGGCTCGGGGATCGCCACGCTGACCTCGCCGGGGCCGGCCGCCGGCGCGGGCTGGCCGGCCTGCGCGAGCGCGGCGCCGAGCACCGGGAGCAGCACCGCGCCGCGTGCGTTGAGCGCGCGGACCGTGATCACCCGCCCGCGTGCGACGATCTCCGCGCAGGGGTTGACGTAGGCGACGTGCCAGCGGCTGTACCGGCCCGGGTACTCCATGCCGGAGCTGAGCACTCCCCCGCGCCGCTCGTCGACCCGCGCGCACACGTGGTCGATGTCGTCGGCGTCGAACGGTTCCTCGGTCCGGGTCACCCGCACTCCGCCGCGGGTGACCGATTCGGCCCGCCGCCGGCCTGGTGCCTGTCTTACCGGGTCCACGTCTGCTCCCCTGTCGCCGGAACTTCGATCTGGGGCCCGGTGCCCGGACGCGAGAAGCGACCGCCGCTGCCGGGCGATCGCCTCTGGTCGTTACGCGCGCGAACCAGTCACCGCCTCAGGGGCGGCGCCACCACTGGTTCCTGGTGCTGCGCACCCTGCGAGCCTATCGGCCGCCCGGTGCCCGCGCCACCGTTGCGGGCCCACCCCGCTCGCCGGCGGGCCCGCGGGCCGGTACCACTTCGGGTTCTACGCCACCGCCGACAGCGCCAGCACGTCCGGGGTGCCGTCGGCCGAGAACGACCACGGCACGCTGCCGCTTTCCGCGGCCACGAGCACCTGCACCGGCGGGTCGTCCTGCGGGGTCACCAACTGCCACTGGATCGAGCAGTTCTTCCCGCGCGGCACGCACTTCTGGGACCTGGGCGGCGACGAGGATCGGCCTGCCTGGGCCTGTACTGGTCGTGGTACTACGTCCTGCCCGCGGGCGGTGACGAAAGCTGCGCGCAGGTGACCAGCAACTGGGTCACCGCGTCGTGGAACAACCTGGGCAAGGACCCGGTGGACGGGAACATCTTCGCCCCCGGTGATACGGACTGCTAGCCGGCCGGCCGTGCGCGCGTGCCGGTCAGCCCAGCGCGAAGACCACCGTGACGGTGACGCTGAGCTGCTGGGTTCCGGGGTGCACCGGGACCGAGGAGGCCGCCTTGCTCGGGCTGGGGACGGCGGCGAAGGGCAGCGGCTGGAACGGCTGGGCGGGCGGCGTCTCCGACATGCTGAGCACCGGGCCCAGCGAGCGGCCGAGGGCCCGGGCGTACGCCGCCGCCTTGGCCCTGGCGTCCGCGACCGCGCGGACCCGGGCGGCGGCGAGCAGCGAACTGGTGTCGGACAGGTTGAGCGACACACCGTCGATGGTGGTGGCGTTGCCGCCGGCCCGTGCGGCCGCGCTGATCTGGCTGCCGGCCTCCGGCAGGCGGCGCAGAGTGATCGTGAGCTGCTCGCTGACCTGGTAGCCGCTCGGGACGCCCGAGCTGCCCGAGTAGTTGGGGTAGATCGACAGGCCCGAGGTCTGGATGTCGGACGCAGCGACCCCGCTCCGGCCGAGCACGGCCGTGACCGACCGCGCCGCCGCGTTGGCCTGGCGCAGCGCGGTGGCCACCGAGCCCGCGCTGGTCTGCACGCCCATCGACAGGGACAGCTGGTTCGGGACACCGGACACGTTGCCGGTGCCGGTGACCGTGATGCGGGTGGCCGTGGCGGGCGGTGTGGCGGCGGTCAGCGCGGCGCCGCTGGCCGTGGCGGGTGCCGCGCTGCCCTGGCCGGCGCCGAGGGTGAACGCCCCGATGAGCAGGCCAGCCGAGGCCACGCCGACGGCGACCGCGCGCTGGGTGGAGGAGAACTGGACCGCCATGGTGCCGCTCCCGCGTTCTGGGGAATGAGACACCGCTTGGACGCGGCGGCACCCGGGCTGGTTCCCGCGGCGCGCCGGTTGGCCTCAGCCGGCCGCTGGCTCCACTCCCACCTTCGCCAGGATCTGCCTGACGTCCGCCATGATCTCCGCCTGCCTGCCGGGCATGTCATGGCTGGCGAAGTTGTTCAGGATGGCCAGCACCTGGTCCTGGCCGTGCAGGATGTCCAGCTGCTGCTTGCCCATCTCGTGCAGGGCGATGAGCGTCTCGTGGTCGGCGATCGCGCGCCTGTCGCTGGCGGTCTGCGCCCGGTTCGCGCTGACCTGCAGCGAGATCATGATGGAGAGCTGCGGCAGGTTCAAGATCGTCAGCAGCAGCGGCCACGGCGTCTTGTCGAACCCCACGATGTTGCCCGCGAACAGCCAGAACACGATGCCGACCGTGATGCCGATGAACACCCACATCGAGCCGCAGAACTTGTTCACCGCGTCGGCGATCTTGTCGAGGATGCTCTCCCCGCGGACGTGCCGGGACAGCACCAGCCTGGGCTTGTGCGCCTCGGGTGCCGCGCGGATCGCCTCGGCACGCACCTGTGCCAGCTTGGCGGCGTAGAGGGCGTTCTCCTTGACTGCCTCGCCGGAGGTGCGGGCCAGGTGCGGCGGGCCAGTCAGCTCGGGCTTGGTGGCGGTGGCGGTGCCGGTCATGGGTCCTCCCCGGTCGCTGGGTGCCCGGCCCGGCGGCGGGCGGCCGGCGGACGGTTCCGCACAAGTTAGCGCGAGGTCCCCGGGGCCGCACGGACCACCGCCCCGGGGAGCGCACCGGAGTGGCTCATCCCTTTCCGGCCGGGTTGCCGGAGATGTCAGAGTTGGGTTGGCGCGCCCGGACCTTCCTGGTCCGGGCGAAGGGGAGGGGCCATGTTCACGTACCTATCAGTTCGCCATGAGCGGCCGTCGTGCCGTCCCGGCCGGGCGCAGGCAGCCATCGCCGCCGCGCTCGCCCTGACAGCCGTGCTGCCAGCCGGCGTGGCCTGGGCAGCGGGGCCGGCCCGGCCGGCTGCCGCGGTCACCGGCATGCTGGGTGACCTGACCGCGGTGGCCGTGATTCCGGGCACCACCGGTGCCTGGGCGGTCGGCTGGAAATGCCCGCAGGAACCGGGGAGCTGCCCGCCCGGCCCTGGCCTGGTGCTGCGCAAGGGCACCGCAGGGTGGTCCGCCGTGCCCGCCCCCAGCCCGGGCGGGCAGGCCATGCTGGTCGCGGTGTCGGCCGACTCGGCGTCGGACGCCTGGGCCGTGGGATCCGATGACGGCGGCGAGAAGAACCTGTACCTGCACTGGAACGGAAGCGAGTGGAAGCAGGTCCCCGGGCCCACGCCCGACGGCAGCGTGCTCACCGGCGTGACCGCGATCTCCCCCTCGGACGCGCTCGCCGTCGGGTCCTACACGTCACCGTCGGGGGCGACGGTGACCCTGGCACTGCGCTGGAACGGCAAGTCCTGGGCGAAGCAGGCCACCCCGGATCCCAGTTCCAGCGACAACGAACTGCTTGGTGTCACGGCCGCCTCACCCACCAGTGCCTGGGCCGCCGGGTTCAGCCTGGACCCACAGTCGCGGGACGAGACGCTGATCCTGCACTGGAACGGCACCACCTGGCAGCAGGCCAGCGCTCCCGCGGTGGCCAGTTTCGGCACCCGGTTGTCCGGCATCGCCGCCGGCTCCGCGTCCGACGTCTGGGCGGTGGGCCAGTTCTACTCGGCCGCACAGGCGGATCAGCCGCTGATCCTGCACTGGAACGGCACCACCTGGTCCCGCGCCACGCTGCCCGGTGCGGGCTCCAAGACCGAGATGCTCTTCGGCGTCACCTCGGTCTCGCCGGCCTGCGCCTGGGCCGTCGGCCGGGGCCCATGCATCGGGCCCAGCGTCAACTGCCCGTCGCAGAGCCTCACCATGCACTGGAACGGCACTTCCTGGAAGGTCGTGGGCAGCGTGAGCGTGTCCGACCACAACGACCAGAACAGCCTGGCCAGCGTTGCCGCGCTCTCGGCCTCGAACGTATGGGCGGTGGGTGACTACTTCCCGGCGGCCGCGGGCGAGCCGGTCCACGAGATGCTCCAGCAGTGGAACGGGGCCAGCTGGGCATCGCATTAGTACGCACCGGCTGGAGTATTAGTAATCCAGTCGTAGATCGTGATGTTCATGTCCCGGTCCCTGATGTTCGGTCATCAAGGGGGCGTCCGGCGTGCGTGGCCCGCACGCCGGACGCTCTGGGCACTACGGCGCCGGCACCTCGAACAGGGTGAGCATGGTGCACACCGTGTGGTAGACGCCCATCACGGCGGCGATGTCGAACAGGCCTTTCGCTCCGAAAGCCGACTCGGCCTCCTGATACAGCTCGTCGTCGATGTGGTGGCGCGTTGCCAGTGCATGGGTGAGCCGTGCAGCGAGCTTCTCGTGCTCGCCCAGGCCTTCCGGGATGTTTCCGCCGGAGAGGGCGAGGACATGGTCGTCGGCCAGTCCGGCGGTCCGCGCCACGGATTTGTGCGCGTAAAGTTCGTAGTCCGCGCCGTACACGGAGCCGAGCACGATGATCACCACTTCGCGCACGCTCGGCGACAGGCTGGTGTTCGTCGACTCGGCGACCTGGAACTCCAACAGCTTCGCCGTCACCTCGGGATGCAGCAGGAGCGCGTTGAACGGGCCGATCAGGCGGCCGTCCTCGGTCGTGGACCGGATGCCCAGCTTGTCGGTGAACACCACCCACGATCCGATCAGCTGGTCGTAGAGCTCGCGCTGGGCGGGGGTGAGCGTCGCCGGGTCGGCCAGCGGCAGCCGTCCGCCGAGCGGACGGGCGGACTCATTCATCGCGGCAGCCCCTTTACGCTTCGAACTCGGGAATCCGGTCGGGAACCCGGACCCCGCCGGACGACTGCGGCACGATCGCGCTGACGGTGCCCGAGGCCCAGCGGCTGTTCCACCTGCTCACCACACTGCCACCCGCCCGGCCGCCACACGTCCGCGGGGGACCCGGCTAACGGCGCTGGGTGCCGTCCAGGTTCTTGGACAGCTGCGCGATGCGCTCCATCAGGGCCGCGTCCTCGCGCATCTCCTCCGCCGTGGGGGCCATCGTGACGATCGCGGTGACCAGGAAGGTCAGGATGCTGATGCCCAGGATCAGCGGCAGCAGGAAGGAGGTCGCGCTGGCCCCGGCGCCCATGGCCAGCATCCCGCCGTCAGTCGCGGGGTATACGTGCAGCGCGGCCATGCCGGTGTAATGCATCCCGCTGACGGCGACGCCCATGATCAGCGAGGCGACGAGCGTGGCCCGCAGGCCGCTGAGCCGGATCGCGGCCCACAGGGCGGCGGTTCCCGCGACCATGGCGATGATCACCGACAGGATGACCAGGACCAGGCTGAAGCCCATCGTGTCCGGCATCCGCATCGCCCAGATGCCCATGTAGTGCATGCCCGCGACGCCGACACCGATGACCGAGCCGCCGAGCAGCAGGCGGCGCCGGTCGTCGCCGCGGCCGAAGCCGACGATGAACAGGCCCCCGGCCACCACGCCGATCGCGATCAGCATGCTCAGGATGGTGACCGGCACGTTGTAGCTGATCGCCTGCCCGCCGATGCTGTAGCCGAGCATCGCGATGAAGTGCATCACCCAGATGCCGGTGGCGCCGATCGACACCGCCGCCAGCAGCAGCCACCGGGCCCTGGCGCCGCCCTGCATTGCCCGCGCCCGCGCCGTGCACTGCAGCCCCAGGAAACATCCCAGGCAGGAGACCAGGTAGGCCAGCACCGGGTTGAGCAGCCCATACGAGAAATTGTGAACCTGTGCCACGTTGAAGCTCCGCCCCTGCCAGCCATGCCGCCGGAACAATCCACAGCGGTCTATATGACGCTGTTCATGGTGAAATGCCGGGTTAATCATGGCACGACGGTCATAGCGGGCAGGCTGGAATTGGCCGATCTTGACCTGCGTGTCTGTAACGGAGCCGCTGGCAGGCGGCCCGGGCTGATGGGCCCGGCAAGGTTCAGGGCAGCCGGTACACCCGGCGCGCGTTCTCCACGCCGATCATCTGCGCCACCCGGATGGCGTCGGCGGCGCTCCAGTCCCCGGACTCGACCCAGCCGCCCAGGACGTCCGCGGTAGCCCGGCGCCACAGCAGCGCGCCCAGATAGTGCAGCTCGGCGGGCCCGGCCGCGTCGGAGGAGAACAGCACCTTGCCGAACGGGGCGAGTTCCAGCGACTCGGCGACCACGGCGGCGGCCCGGGCCCCGACGTAGTGCAGGGTCATGCCCACGTCCAGGTACACGTGCGGGTAGGCCTGGGCGAGGGCGGCGGCGTGCCGCTGGAACGGGTAGCAGTGCAGCAGCATCACCGGCACCGCGCGGGACTCGCACCGCTCCAGGAAGCCGCGCAGCCACAGCGGGTCGCTCCGGCGCAGGTCGCAGTCCGGGTCCCCGAACCCGGTATGGAACTGCACCGGCAGGCCGCGGTCGACCCCGGCCCACAGCACGTGGCGCAGCAGCACCGGGTCGGTGACCCGGACGGCACCGCCCGCCTCGATCTCGCGCAGCCAGCGGCCCGCGGCCTCGGCCACCGCCGCGGGCCCGGGTGGATCCGGGTCGAAGTCCAGCCCGTGCCGGTAGGCCATGATGCTCTTCACGCCCAGCGCCTGGCTGGTCCGGCCGGCCAGCGCGTCGCGGTAGCGCGCGGCGAACCCGGCCGCGGTCCCGTCCCCGGCCGCTATGACCTGCTCGGCCACCTGCTCCAGGCGGACGATCTCGCGCGCCTGCGCGCCGGCCGCGGCGGCCATCTCCGGCAGGGTCAGCATGGTGTCCAGCACGTACCCGGTGTCGATCAGGAAGCAGGCCACCCCCGCCGCGCGCAGCAGCATCCCGGTGGCCTGTTCCGGGCCCAGCTCGGCCCGCCTGGCCAGGTATTCCTCCGCCGGTACCGAGGGCGGCAGGCCGAGCACGGGCGCGCACCAGCGCCGGATCGCGAAGCCGAGCTGGGAGTCGAACTGCGTGGTTCCGGGCGGCGCCGGGCGGTCCGACTCGCTGATCTGCTCCTCGAACGCCGCCCGCGGCACGTCGCCGCCCAGCGCCTGGTGGACATGGTGGTCCACCAGGGCGAGCGCCCCGACGGCCGTGCTGAGGTCAGCCATCAGTGCCCGATGCCCGGTGCCGCCCGGCCCCTGCGGCGACCGGGGCCGCGTGGTCCCCGCTCATCCGGCCGACCAGGTACAGCAGCGCGGCCACGGCGAGCGAGGCCAGCGTAATGCCGCCGATCCACCAGAACCAGGTGCCGTAGCTGATCGTCGCCCCGAGCACGGTCACCGAGCCCGCGCTGTTGCTGATCAGCTGCGGTGCCCAGGAGCCGGACAGCGTCGCGATCACCCCGATCAGCGAGCCGAGGCCGCCGATGATCGAGCAGGCCCAGAACACCGCCGGGTGGGCGATCCGGCGCGCCTGGAACTGGGCCTGGAAGCGGCGCAGGATGATCAGGATGTCCACGAACAGGATCACGATGGAGATGCACCAGATGACAGTAACCGCCGCCTGCAGCACGTCATAGATCTTGGTCTCGGCGTTGACGGAGCTTCCGCTCGTGATGCTCGGGATCACCACGAAGGCCAGCAGCGTGAACAGCGCGGCGATCACGGTCTGCACCCACACCGCGGTGTCCGGCACCCGGGCCTTGTTCACGTGTGACATCGCCTTGGGCAACCGCTGGTCGAGCCCGGAGACGAAGATCAGCCGGGCGAACGAGTAGTTGTACACCACGGTGATGAACAGGAAGAACAGCGCGAGAATGATGGCGGTGATCTTGCCGGCCATGGTGCCGAGGCCGATGCTGACCACGCCGGCCACCGCGGTGATGCCCGCCGAGCTGGACGTCGGCACGGTCACCATGACCGCCCAGGTGGCGAGCAGGTAGGCGACCACCACGACGAGCGAGCCCCACAGCAGGTACCGGGTCACCGACCGCTGCTGGCGGATCTCCACGCCCATGTTCAGCGGCACCTCCACGCCGAGCAGCGCGAGCACGACCAGGCCGAAGAAGGTCCAGTTGGTGAAGTTGATGCCGTGCGCGGCGCTGGGCTTCCAGGCGGTGAGGTCCCACGGGTTGACCACCGCGTGGTGCCCCTTGGCCAGGTACACGATCCCGGCCGCGAACATCGCCAGGATCGCCAGGCCGTACAGCGCGAACACGATGTTGACCAGGTTCTGGGTGACCCGGAATCGGAGTATGGCGACGAGCGCGGACGCCGCGATCAGCCCGATGATCAGCACGCCCTGCCACTGGATCGGCCAGCTGTTGACCGCGGGGAACGCGAAGCCGAGGAACGCGACCATCGACGTGCCGGTGGCCACCATCACCAGCACCCCCGGCCACCATGCGCAAAAGCCGGCGAAGAACCCCCAGAACGGCCCGAACGCCTTGTGCGTCCACAGGTAGATGGAGCCCTCGCCGGGGAACATCGCGCCAAGCTGGCCGGTGGCGATCGCGCACGGGATCAGGAACACGACGAACCCGATGATCCACCAGCCGAACGCCGAGGGCCCGGCGGACTGGACCACGGCCGCGTTGGTGATGAACAGCACGATCGCGACGAAGATCGCGACCATGTCGAACGTGGTGAGCACCTTGGGCAGAATGCCCCCGGCCACCCGCTCGGAGATCAGTGAGCCAGAGTCGGTGTCGGCTGCGGTCATGGCCTCTCCTCAGCGCAGGCGAGTCACCTTGGAGATTTACCCACGGGGGACATCCCGGGCACACCGGGCAGGGCGCACAACCGGTGCTTTTAGGTCCCGTTCTCCGGCCACAACCGGGTGCTGCGCCCGGCCGCTGCGAGGATCAGGTCGGCGTCGACGACGGCCCGGGTTTCGCCGATCCCGAACGCGGGCCATTCGCAGACGAACTCCAGCGGCCCGGCGGGCGGCAGCGGCCACGCCCACCAGCGGGAGAAGTGCGAGCGCGGCCCGGCGCCGCCCATGTAGGCGCGCAGCACCGGCCCCTGCGGCTCGGCGCCGGGTCCGGCCCGCGGCCGGGCCGGCCGCGGTGTTCGCCGATGACCTTGCTGCCGTCGGCCAGCAGCAGCCCGAAGCGGAACGACCGCCGGGCCGCGCCCGGGATCCGGATCCCCGGCCGGGTCGGCCGGCCGGATATGGGCGGTCACGAAGATCTCGAAGCCCTCGGCGATAGGCGGACATACCGGTCACCGCCACGGCGGCCCGGTCGGTCCGGCCGAGCATCAGCGTCTGGATGGGGACGATGCCGGGGAACTCCGCCTGCGGCGGTTCCCACGGCTGGTGCGGCGCATGTGGTTCCGGCTCGGCGGCCGGCGATTCAGGAAAGAAGCTCATCCCGCCACTGTCGGCCGGGGCCGGCACCCCCGCAACCGAATAACCCCTCAGTCAGGGCATCAGGCCTCGGTCGCGGGCCAGCCACGCTGATCCGCGACGAGCAGCACGGGTACGATCCAAGCAGGCGCCAGCCGCAGGGAGAAGATCACGATGAGTGGCCAGCCCAGGACTGTGCACGTGCCGTACACCTTGGAGCAAGACGAGGACGGCATCTGGTGCGCCCATGCCTGGCTCGGCTCCAGCGGGGGCGCGAACGGCCAGGGCGCGACCCCTGACGAGGCCATCGCCGACCTGCGTGAGGCCGTGCAGATGGTGATTGACGAAGACGGAATCCCCGAGCAGTTGGCCCGCACCCTGGACCTGGAAGTCGCCTAGGTCAACGTTTTGGCAGAGGGCACCGGGGATGGTTGCTGGAACAGGCGGATGCGGGTGCGCGGGACGCCGAGGGTCACCAGGATCAGCCGGGCAGCGGTGAAAACGATGATCATGCCCAGGAACCACCCGTAGCTGAGGGTCCACGCCTGCCCCTGCAGCGGCCAGAGGATCCGAACGCCTGGCGGGCCCTCGGCCATGTCCCGCGCGAAGTGCAGCAGCAGCCCGGTCACCACCCCGGCCAGCACGGCCCGGTGCCGGCGGCTGGCCGCCGCGGCGACGGCGAACACCGCCACCGTGGCCAGCGAATGTGTCACCGGGCGCTGGCCGTTGTCCCCCAGCAGCCCGAGGTAGAGGGGAATGTGATCAAGGTCGATGGCCACGGAGGCGATCAGCGCCGCGACATAGAAACGGCGCGGCACATCGACGAGGCACGCCAGGACCAGCAGGCCCAGCGCCGCGGTGGCCAGATGGGCGACCTCGTCGAGCGGGCCGGTGGTCAGCAGGCCAAAGGGAACCCTCCGGTCCAGCGCGTCGAAGGCCAGCGCGACCCCGGCGAGCAGCACCGGATCGGCCCACGTCCGGACCGCCCCCCGCTCACCTGGCCCCATCCGACGAGGCTATCCGCCCCGCGCGGGGTCTTTGCGCAGGCAGGATGCAGGTTTCGGCTCGGCCCGTGAGCGGGATGCCTTAGGGCTCAGGCATCGCCGTCCAAGTCGCGTGCGGCGTCCTCGGACAGCCGGGCATCGGCGGTTAGGTCTTCCTCCCGCAGGCGAATGTGCTCGTCCAGGTGCTCGGCGGTATCCGCGTGGACGACGTTGCGCAGGTCATCTCCGTGGATGCGGGCGCACCAGGTGTAGCCGCCAAGGGCCAGCGGGACGTACCAGATCTTCCAGTATTCGCCGTGCTTCCCGCGAAGGGCGGCGGCCTGTTCCTCCACGGCGCTCACCGCAGGCCACGCCCCTGCTCGGCGGCCTCTATCGCGTGCCGTAACCCGCCCGGAGTGACCGCCCGCACCACCATGGGCGGGCTGGTGCGCGGCCTGCGTGCGTAGAGCAGGCCGAACACCCCCTCCCATGCGTGCCACGGCGGGTAGTCCCGGTCCACTTCGGCCAGAGCGCGGACCTGTCCGCCGCCGTTAGGCTCCACGGTCAAGGTGATCGCCTCCTGGTGGGCGTGAGCCCCAGGCCTCCGTTCGGCGTTCACCCGCCGACGGGCCGCTGTTGGCGGCATCTCAGCAGGATACTATGCCTGCCCGGTCAAGCACGTCCAGGCACGATGAGGCTTTAGCTGGGTAATGCCTGGTCAGCTACCTTGATCGCGTGAGCATTGATCATGGTGCTGAGGAGCCGCCCTACCTGCAACTGGCTGGCATCTTGCGCGCGCAGATCGAGTCCGGCGAGCTGCCGCGCGGCCGGGCGCTGCCATCGCTCACCTACCTAGTGCAGCACTATGGGCTTTCCCGCAACACAGTTCGCCGGGCCATCGGCGTGCTCACTGACGAGGGCCTAGTGCGGACCCGGCCTGGGTGGGGCACTTTCGTCGTCCCAGAGGGCGGTCGCCGGGCATAGCATCGCCCCGCCAGCCACAGCCAGCGGGGGCGCTCCTGGCCGCCTACGGGCCGTCAGACAACCCGAACAGCCAACGCGGCCCAACGCTGGCAAACGGGTGAACCAGCAGTCAGAGGCGGTTATTTGAGGGACGCGCAGGTCAGGCGCGGGGCCGCCTTCAGATCTTGGTGAAGTGCTCGAAGCACTCCTGGGCGGTGTCCATGTCCGCGAACGCGGCCGCCTCGGAGCGCTTCACCGCCAGGTAGGCGCGGCGGCGCAGGTCGCCGAGGGAGTCCATCAGCAGGGTGTCGGCCTCCAGGGCGTCCAGCGCCGCGCCCAGGGAGTCCGGGCAGACGGCTGGACGCCACGGGCCAATCGTTCTGCATCGGAAAGAGTGGCCGGGTCGACGTTCACCGCCTCGCCCGGGTCCAGCTTGCGCCGGATCCCGTCCAGGCCCGCGTGGATGACCGCGCCCAGGGCCAGGTAGGGGTTGGCGCTGGAGTCGGACGGCTTCAGCTCCAGGTTCACCGACGCGGCCCGGTCGTCGCGCATCGGCGAGCAGATCCGGACCGCCGCCTCCCGGTTGTCCATGCCGTAGATGGTGTAGGCGCTGCTCCACATCTGCGGCGCGAGCCGCCGGTAGCTGTTGACGCGACCCGCAGGTCAGCGCGACCAGCGCGGGCAGGTGCGCGAGCAGGCCGCCGATGAAGTGGTACCCGGTCGCGGACAGGCTGTACTGGTCGGCGGGGTCGTAGAACGCCGGGGCGGCCCGGTTCGCCGGCCGGGCCCAGGTCGCGCAGCGAGATGTGCAGGTGGGCGCCGTTGCCGGCCTGGTCGGGGATGGGCTTGGGCGCGAGGCTCGCCCACAGCCCGCGGCGGAACGCGGTGCCGCGCACCGCCTCCCGGTACAGCACGTGGTTGTCGGCGGCCCGCAGCGCGGGCGCGTGCCGGATCGTCATCTCCTGCTGGCCGTGGCCGAGTTCGGGGTAGTAGTGCTCGGGCCGCAGGCCCTGCGCGGTCAGCGCGCCGAGCAGGTCCATCGTGAAGTCGTGGGCCAGGTGGAAGCCGGTGGCCGAGTAGCACAGGCTGTCGTCGTTGGGCACCAGCCGGTCCGGGCCGCCGTCCGGGTCCGCCTCGCGGCGGCCGAGGGTGAACTCCGGCTCGAACGCCGCGGTGGCCGCGTAGCCATCGGCGGCCGCCGCGGCGATGGCCTGCTTGAGGTAGGTGCGCGCGCAGCCGTCCCAGGGCTCGCCGGAGGGCAGCACCTGGTCGGCGAGCATCGCGCCCGCGCCCGGGGCGTACGGCAGCGGCACGAACGTGGCCGGGTCGGGCATGATGCGGACCTCGCCGACCGGGCCCATGCCGTCCACCGGCTGCAACTGGTCCAGCATGGACATGGCCATCATGGCGACCGTGTGGCCGATGCCGGTCACGATGCGGGCCGGCAGCATCGGTGCGGTCGCCGCCTTGCCCCGGATGATCCCGCCGTGGTCGGCGTAGAGGAACCAGACGAGCGAGACGTTGTTCTCGTGCGCGCGTGCGGTGACCCTCGCGATGGCCTCCCTGCCGGCCAGTCGGGAGCAGTGGGGCCTGGTCTCGGTGATCACTCATGACACAGGGGTAGCACGGCTACGCGCATCCGCGAAAGGGCCTGCCTGCGGGCCTGCCGGGGCACCCGCCGATGGGCCGCACGGCGATGGCCCTGTGACGCCACGGAAAGCGGGCGCCGGGACCGCCGCCGGTTCGTTGACACCCGGGTACCGATCACCTAGATTCGCCCATGTTCGTGCTCAGAACCGATGTTCGCGACCCGAACAGTCGGGCCGGAACCCGCCCACGGCCGAGGAGAGCCCATGGCGTTCCTGGAGGAGTCAACCTGGCGGGGCAAGGTCTACTCGGGCGGGTGGAAGGCCGCCGCGGGCGGGGATGCGCCGGTCACCGAACCGGCCACCGGCGCGGAACTGGGCCGGGCCGGCATCGCGTCGCCTGCCGACGTGGCCGCGGCGGCCGCGGCGGCGGCGGCCGCTCAGCCGGCCTGGGCCGCGACCCCGCACACCGTGCGGGCCGCGCTGCTGCGCCGCGCCGGCGACATCTGGAAGGCCCACGCCGAGGAGATCGAGCAGTGGAGCATCCGCGAGGGCGGCAAGATCCCCCCGGCGGCCCAGTTCGAGACGCACGTCGCCACCGAGGAGGTGTACGAGGCGGCCACGCTGCCCTCGCGCCCCTACGGTGAGCTGCTGCCCAGCGAGTCGCCGCACCTCAGCTTCGCCGAGCGGGTCCCGGTCGGCGTGGTCGGCGTGATCGCCCCGTTCAACTTCCCGCAGATCCTCGCCATCCGCTCGGTGGCGCCCGCGCTGGCGCTGGGCAACGCGGTGGTGCTCAAGCCGGACCCGCGCACCGCGGTCTGCGGCGGCGTCGTGCTGGCCCGGGTGTTCGAGGAGGCCGGGCTGCCCGAGGGCCTGCTGCACGTGCTGCCCGGCGGCGCCGACGCCGGCGAGGCGCTGATCACCGACCCGCTGGTCCGGGTGATCTCGTTCACCGGCTCCACCGCGGTGGGCAGGCACGTGGGCCAGCTTGCCGCCGCCCACCTCAAGCGCTGCCACCTGGAACTCGGCGGCAACTCGGCCATGATCGTGATGGACGACGCCGACGTGGCCAAGGCGGCCTCGGCCGGCGCCTGGGGCTCGTTCCTGCACCAGGGCCAGATCTGCATGACCACCGGCCGGCACATCGTGCACGAGGCGGTCTACGACGACTACGTGGCGGCGCTGGCGGGCAAGGCCGAGCACCTGCCGGTCGGCAACCCGGCCACCGAGCAGGTCGCGCTCGGCCCGATCATCGACGAGCGGCAGCGGGACAAGGTGCACGGCCTGGTCACCGGCAGCGTGGACGCCGGTGCCCGGCTGGCCGCCGGCGGCACCTACGAGGGGCTGTTCTACAAGCCGACCGTGCTGGCCGACGTCGCGCCCGCCATGCCCGCCTACGCCCACGAGGTGTTCGGCCCGGTCGCGCCGGTGCTGCGGTTCGCCACCGCGGACGAGGCCGCCAAGCTGGCCGCGGACACCGAGTACGGGCTGTCCCTGGGCATCCTCACCGCCGACGTGATGCGCGGCCTGGACCTGGCCCGGCGGATCCCCACCGGCATCGTGCACATCAACGACCAGACCGTGGACGACGCGCCGAACACCCCGTTCGGCGGGATCTTCGCCTCGGGCACCGGCGCCCGGTTCGGCGGCACGGCGAACCTGGACGCGTTCACCGACACGCGGTGGGTGACGATGCGTAGCGAGATCGCCCCGTATCCGTTCTAGCCTGGACACCGGCCGCCACGCCAGCGGCGCACCGAAGGAGAGACGCCACGCCAGGCACGCGGACCCAGGTAGGCATCGTCGGCGCGGGCCCTGCCGGGCTGCTGCTGTCGCATCTGCTCGCGCTGCGCGGCATCGACTCGGTGGTGGTGGAGATCCGCAGCCAGGCGTACTGCGAAGCGCGGCAGCGGGCCGGCGTGCTGGAGGACGGCACCGTCCGGCTGTTCCGCGAGGCCGGCCTGGCGGACCGCCTGGACCGCCGAGGGCCTCGAGCACGGCGGCATCTACCTGCAGTTCGCCGGGGAACGGCACCATCTGGACTTCCGTGACCTGGCCGGCGGGCGGACCGTCACCGTCTACGCCCAGGCCGAGGTGGTCAAGGACCTGATCGCCCGGCGGCTGGCCGACGGCGGGGCGCTGGAGTTCGAGGTGTCCGATACCGCGGTGGCGGGCCTGGACACCGGCGCGCCGGTGCTGTCCTACACCGCGTCCGGACGGCGAGCGGCACGAGATCACCTGCGACGTGATCGCTGGCTGCGACGGGTTCCACGGCATCTGCCGGCCGGCCATCCCGGAGCGGCTGCGCACCGTCTGGGAGCGGGACTACCCGTACGCCTGGCTGGGCATCCTGGCCGAGGCGCCGCCGGCCACCGACGAGCTGATCTACGCCCACCACCCCGACGGCTTCGCCCTGTACAGCATGCGCAACCGGCAGGTCAGCAAGCTGTACCTGCAGGTGGACCCCGACGCGCGCGCCGAGGACTGGCCGGAGCAGCGGATCTGGCGGGCGCTGCAGGAGCGGTTCGCGCTGCCCGGGTGGGCGGTGCAGGAAGGCCCGGCGCTGGACATCGCCATCACCCCGATGCGCAGCTTCGTCAGCGCGCCGATGCGGTACGGCCGGCTGTTCCTGGCCGGCGACGCCACCCACATCGTGCCGCCGACCGGCGCCAAGGGGCTGAACCTGGCCATCGCCGACGTGGCGGTGCTCGCCGACGCGCTGTCGGACCTGCTGCTGCGGGGCGATGACCGGCTCGCCGACGCCTACTCCGACACCTGCCTGAGCCGGGTCTGGCGGTCCACGCACTTCTCCTGGTGGATGACCACGATGCTGCACCGCACCCCGGGCGCCGACCGGATGGCGGCGGCGCTGCAGCTGTCCCAGCTGCGGTACGTGGCCGACGCTCCCGCGCGGCGTCGGTCACCCTGGCCGAGAACTACGTCGGCTATCCGCCGCTGCGCTGAGGCCGCTGCATTACGATCGGCCCGCGATGCCCGGCCTGCCCGGGCGCGCGCCGCCCGGGGCGGTGCGCTGGTAAAGGGCGTCCCCCCGCGGGTCGGTGAGCACCCGGGTGAAGTGGCTGCGGAAGTAGCCGCGCAGCGCCGGAGTCCAGGCGATCCGGCGGTGGTTCAGCCGGGACAGCCAGACGAACCGGGCGTCGCTGAACGCCTGCCACCACACCGTGGCCACCGCGGGGACCTGGCCCGCCCCGGTGGCCGGCTTCAGCCCGCCGGACAGGGCCAGGTCGGTGCCCAGCCCGTCGAGCACCGGCGGGCAGCCGGGCACCGTGGCGGTGAACCGGCCGGCGAGCAGCAGCAGGGACACCTCGTCGGTGACCACGCAGGAACCGGGCGGAATCCGCCGGGCGGCGGCCGCGATCGTGGCCGGGCTCACGTCCGGCTTCAGCTTGCCCGCCGCGGCGAAGCCGGCCACCGTGCATCCGGCGAGGATGACCGCCGCCACGGCGGCCACCGCCCTGACCGGCCAGCCGGGGCCGTGGCCGGCCCGCAGCGCCGTGGCCAGCGGCAGCGCGATGGCCAGGCCGAGGAACGGGGCCAGGAACGCGCAGAAGTGATAGTGGAACTGGCTCGGCCACAGGAAGATGGCCACGACCAGCGCCATGGTGCCGGCGGCGAACCAGTCCAGCGGCGCGGGCCTGGCCCAGGCGGCCAGTGCGGCCAGGGCCGGGACGCCGGCGGTGAGCAGCACGAGGAACGCCACGGTGAGCACGACGGCGGTGTGCCCCGGCACCCGGATGCCGCCGGCCCGCAGCGGGAAGTGCGCGTAACTGAGCCCGGCCATCTCCTGTAGCCGGGCGATCAGCGGCACCCGGTTCACCCCGGCCCGCGGCCCCACCTGGGCCACGATCAGGCTGTCGTAGAAACGGCCGGGCGCCAGGACGGCGAACGGCAGCACCAGCACCGCGAACCCGGCGGTGACCCCGCCGGCGAACACCCGGGCCCGCCGCGTCCCAGGCCGTGTCCCCCCGGGCCAGCGTGCGCGATGGGGCCTGCCGGCTCGCCGGCCAGGCGCCATCGGCGCCCCGGGGGGTTCCAGAGGGGTCGCTCCCCCGGGCCAGCGTGCGCGATGGGGCCTGCCGGCTTGCCGGCCAGGCGCCATCGGCGCCCCGGGGGGTTCCAGGGGGGTCGCTCCCCCAGACCAGCACAGCCCGAGCAGGACCAGTACGGGCAGGATGGCCCAGCTTTCGACCGCTCCGGCGCAGCCGAACGCGGCACCGCCCCAGGCCAGCCGCCCGGTGCTGGCCGTGATCCGGTCGCGGTCCAGCACCGCCACGGCCCCGGCCAGGCAGAACAGCACCAGCCACGGCTCGACCAGCACCGTGTGCGCGGCCGCCACGCTGTCCGGGTACACCGCCAGCACGCCGCAGGCCACCAGGGCCGCCACGGGGCCGCGGTGCCGGACCAGCAGGCCGGCCAGCAGGATCCCCGCGGCGCTGGCCAGCGCGGTGAGGATCCGGCCCGTGGCCATCCCGGCGGCCGTGCCCGCCACCTGCCCCACCAGCGCGGCCGGGGCCATCAGCAGGGTGATCCCCGGCGGCTGCACCAGGATGAAGTTGCGGTACGGCAGCGCGCCGTGCACCAGCAGCACGGCACTGCCGAAGTAGGGCCCGTCGTCGTACTCGGTGACCCCCAGCAGGTAGCCGGGCCGGCTGAGCTGCCACAGCCGCAGCACCAGGCCCACGGCGGTGGCCGCGGCGATGACCAGGACCACCGGGTCCCGGCGGGCGGCGGTGAGCCTGCCGCGGGCGGGCAGCCGGCGCGCGGCGGCGGAATCCAGCGCCGTTGCCATGGCCCTGGTCACCCGTGTCCCACCCGCGCCCTCCTCATGCCGCCCGTTGCCAGATGGTAACCGTCTGAGCACGCTGCGTGGTGGAGGTTGCCAGGGCAGCCTGGTTACCCGCGTTCGGCCAGCGGCTGCCCGGCGCCTCCCGGTACCGGCGCCGCCCGCCGGGCCGCGACTGCGGCGGCGGTGTCCTCGGCGGTCAGGTCGCCGTTGATCGCGGCTGCCGCGGTGACACCTGAGGCGGCCGCCTGCATGACGCCGGCGGTGACGTCGGCGGCAGCACCCTGTCGCGGCTGGAATCCGGGCGGCGGCGGCCCACGCTCGAGCTACTGCTGCCGATCGCGCGGGCCCACCATGTCCCGCTGGACGAGCTGGTAGGCGCCCCGATGTCCGGCGACCCGCGCGTCTACCCCCGGCCGATTCAGCGCAACGGCGCTACCTGGCTGCCGCTCACCCGCAACCCCGGCGGGCCCGCGGTGTTCAAGCAGATCATCCCGCCGGACCCCAGCCCGGGCGCTGGTCCGCGCGCTCCGTCGGAGCAGGGCGCCCACGAGGGCCATGAATGGCTCTACGTCATCGCCGGCCGGCTCCGCCTCACCCTGGGCGGCAAGGACTTCACCCTCACCGCCGGCGAGGCAGCCGAGTTCGACACGCGCATTCCGCACGCGGTCACTAACGCCGGCGCCGAGCCGGTAGAGCTGCTGAACATCTTCGGCCCGCAAGGCGAACGGGTCCACCTGCGCGCCCGCGGCGGGGCGTCCAGCTGACTCGCCCTGGTCCGGGCCCCGCATCGGCGCCATGACCTGCGCTTATTAGCGCACGTCCAGCGAGGCCATCCTCCTCCGGTTGCGGCGTGCTGGCCAGCAGGCGCCAGGCCGGATTAGCGTGTGGGTCGGGTTCCGTCCGCGCGAGCGGACGGCAGTATTGGTGAGGTCTGGGGCAGGACACCAGGCTCAGGGCCCGGCTCGACGAGCCAGACTTCCTGGCATGCGGCTTCGCCTTCATCGGCGCCTGGGGACGCCGCAGCGCCGGCCCGCGCACATGAACCCGTCTGCTGCCCGGGTACGGCGAGTCGGCTCGCGATGACGGCGGCGTCGGCCTGCGGCTACTGTGAGCCGATGAGGCAGACCACCGGCCTTGCGCGGCTGCCGGACGGGGGGCGTGTCGGCTTTGCCGTGGTGGGGAGCGGCCCGGCGGTGGTGATGCCGGCGTGGTGGGTCTCCAATGTGGTGGAGGATTGGCATTTCGGTCCGCTGCGCCGTTTTGTTGAAGGCTTGGCAGCTGAGCGCATGGTCGTGCGGTATGACCGGCTCGGCACCGGCCTGTCCGATCGGGAGCGGCCGCCCGAGACGTTCACGCCGGAATTTGAGGATGCGACGCTTTGCGCCGTCCTACACGAGCTTGGGCCTGGTACGTGTGACGCTGCTGGGCATCTCGTGCGGCGGCTGTACCGCGGTGAGCTTTGCTGCCCGGCGGCCAGAGCGCGTCGATCGCCTCGTGCTTTACGGCAGCTACGCTCAGGGGCACGCGCTTGGCCCACCGCAAGTGCGGACCGGCATGGTTGACCTGGTGCGCTCACATTGGGGGCTGGGCAGCCGCCTGCTGGCGGACATGTTCGGCCCGAACTGGTCAGCCGAGGAGCGGGCTGCTTTCACCGCCGTCCAGCGCGCAGCCGCCGCCGCCGACGTCGCTGCCGATCTGCTCACACTGATCTACGAGACCGACATTCGCGATGAGCTGCCGGGGGTTCGCGCGCCGGCGCTGGTCGTGCATCGCGAGCACGACCGCGCGATGCGGCTGAGGGGCGCACGCGAGGTCGCCGCGCTGCTCCCGCACGCCGACCTGGTGACGCTGCCGGGTGACGCCCACCTGCCGTGGCACGGTGACGGGGACGCTGTCCTGCGCGTGGTCGCACCGTTTCTGGGGATCGACGGCCCGCCCGCGCCAGCGAGCGGGACCGGCACCGGCGCGCTGGATGAGCTCAGTGCACGGGAGCGGGAGGTGCTCGGGCTGGTCGCGCAGGGTCTCAGCGACCCGCAGATAGCCGAGCGCCTCGTGATCAGCCCGCATACCGTGCACCGCCACGTGGCGAACATCCTGGCCAAGCTGCGGCTGCCCACGCGCGCGGCAGCCGCCGCGGCCGCCGCGCGCGCCGGCCTGCTCTGACCAAGCGCCGCGCGATGGCCCGATCGGGCCATCGCGAGATGGCTTGTCCGCTCGATGCGGCGCGGGCGCCGCGGTAGTGGACTTGAGCTGTCCATCATCCATTTCCATGAGGCTGCGATGCCATGCGGCCCGTTCTTGAGGAGGGACCATGACGCCAACGGGCACTGTGGACTTCGAGGCGATCAAGGAACGTCAGCGGATGGGCTGGGAGGCAGGCGACTACCCACGGGTGGGCAACACGCTGCAGCTCATGGCCGAGCGCCTGGTAGAGGCCGCTGACGTGCATGCCGGCCAGCGGGTGCTGGATGTCGCCTGCGGGCAGGGCAACGCCGCGATCGCCGCCGCGCGCCGCTTCGCGGACTCGACCGGCGTCGACTATGCGGCGAACCTGCTGGCGCAGGGCCGCGAGCGGGCCGACGCCGAGCACCTGGCGGTCACGTTCACCGAAGGCGACGCCGAGCAGCTGCCGTTCCCGCAGGCGTCGTTTGACGCGACCCTGAGCACGGTGGGCGTGATGTTCGCCCCGGATCAGGAACGCGCGGCGGCCGAGCTGGTCCGCGTCACCCGCGCTGGCGGCAAGATCGCGCTGGCGAGCTGGACGCCGGACGGCCTTGTCGGCGTCCTGTTCAAGACCATCGGCAAGTACGCGCCACCGCCGGCAGGTGTCAAGTCACCCATGCTGTGGGGCACCGAAGCACGGCTCGCGGAGCTGTTCGGTGACACGGTCGACTGGACGGTCACCAGGCGCACGTTTGACCTCGCCTACCGCTCGCCCGAGCATTTTTCGGAATGGTTCCGCCTCTATTACGGGCCCATCACCCGGCTGGCCGGCAGCCTCGACGACGACGCGCGCGCCCAGTTCGGCGCCGAACTCGCCGATGTGCCCAGGCAGTTCAACCGCGCCGGCGACGGCACCGTGCTGGCACCGGGCGAATACCTGGAAGCTGTCGGCGTCCGGCGCTGATCAGGAGTGAGTATGCGGACGAAGGATCCCGACGTCGTTGTCGTCGGGGCAGGCATTGCGGGTGCATCGATCGCTGCTGTCCTGGCTCGCGGCGGCCTCGAGGTGCTGCTGCTTGAACGGCAGCGCTCATACCGCGATCGCGTTCGCGGTGAGTACATGGCACAGTGGGGCGTCCTGGAAGCACGAGCTGTCGGACTTGAGGCTGTCATGCGCGGCACGCATGCTGTCGATGCGCGCTATAGCGTGCCCTATGACGAACTGTTCGAGCCATCTGCCGCCGAAAACGCAAAAGCCGATACCTCAACCATCCTCCCAGGTGTGCGCGGCCCCCTGTGCGCTTCTCATCCCGGGGCGTGTCAGGCGCTTGCCGACGAAGCCGTGCGCCTTGGCGCGGACCTGGTGTGCGGTGTCACCGACGTGCGCGTCCAGGCAGGCACCCGGCCGTCGATCGCATACCGCAACGGCACCGAGATCCGGGTGCAGCCGCGGCTGATCATCGGCGCTGACGGCCGGACCTCGACGGTGCGCAAGCAATCCGGCATCCACGTCGAAAAGGCCCCAGCGACGCACGTCGTCGCCGGCATGCTCGTCGAGGAAGCGTCGCGATGGCCAGCTGACCAGTACGCCATCGGTGTCGAGGGAGACCTTCAGTTCTACGTCTTCCCGCAGGGAGGCGGCCGGGCTCCGCCTGTACACGTGCCACGCGAACGAGCAGGCGGCACGATGGGCTGGACGTGCCGGACCGCAGCGCTTCCTGCAGGCGTTTGCCGGGCTGCGGTCAATCCCGGACGCGCTGGATCTGGGCGATGTGACAGCGGCAGGGCCGTGCGCAACCTTTAGCGGCGAGCAGACGTGGTGCGACGAACCCTATGCCGACGGGATCGTTCTTCTCGGCGACGCCGGGGGATACGACGATCCAGTCGACGGCCAGGGCCTGTCGCTTGCGATGCGCGACGTGCGGCAGCTTTCTGAATTGCTGCTCGCCACCGCCGATTGGACCGTCGCTGGGCTGCGCCCCTACGGTCAACAGCACGCCGAGGGGCTTCGCCGCATGCGGCGCGTGTCCCGGACGTTTGCGGCCTTGATGACGACCTTCACCAGTGAGGGCCGCGCTCGGCGCAGTCGTTTCTACGAGGCGTCGCGAACTCGCAGGGACGACGTCCGAATGGCACTTGGCGCTATCCGTCTCGGCCCGGACCGCCTGCCCCGCGAGGCGTTTGCGGATCAGCTCCACGAATCGGTGCTGGCCTGACAATCGCGACCCCTAGGCACGTCGCCGGCGTCGGGGACCGGGCTGGCTGAGTGCTGGTACTGACCGCGTACCAGCACCTGACCGCTCTACTCAGTCGCGGTCTGGCAACTGGCGGCCTTCCTAGCCTGCGCTTGCCCGGCGACGCGCCGCATCCGGATCATGAGGGATGCCGACGGCGTGACCTTGCCTGACATGTAAGTGGACAGGCGCGGGCGGGAGGTGCCGAGCCGGAGTGCGAAGTCATGCTGCGACAGGCCGGATCGGGACATCGGCGAAGGGGGACCGCCGCGAACGTCTCATCACCAGCACCCGCTGACGAGATGCATCAATGGAACTGCCAGCCAGCGCCATGACCTGCGGTTGTTAGCGCACGTCCAGCCCGGTGAGGGCCCGCCCGATGATCATGCGCTGGATCTCCGAGGTGCCCTCGAAGATCGTGAAGATCTTCGCGTCGCGGTGCCAGCGCTCGACCGGGAACTCCCGGGTGTAGCCGTTGCCGCCGAGGATCTGCATGGCCTGGTCGGTGACCCGGACCGCGGTCTCCCCCGCGACCAGCTTGCACATCGAGCCCTCGGCGTGGT
Source organism: uncultured Actinomycetes bacterium (assembly GCA_963725125.1). GTDB lineage: Bacteria > Actinomycetota > Actinomycetes > Streptosporangiales > Streptosporangiaceae > DASXKD01. The sequence continues at coordinate 179,466 of CAVRXW010000007.1, read as the reverse complement.
CGAACGGCAGCCCGTTGCGCGCCATCCACGCGGCCCGCCAGGTGAGCAGCCTGGCCGCGTCCACCGACGCCTGCATGTCGGCCAGCATGAACGCGATCGCCTGGTTCTGCCCGATCGGGCGGCCGAACTGGACCCGGTCGCGGGCGTACCCGGTGGCGTATTCGACGGCGGCCCGGCCGATGCCCACGGCCATGGCAGCGACGCTGGGCCGGGACCGCTCGAAGGTCTTCATCGCCGCCTGCTCGCCGGAACTGCCGCCTTCCCTGACCCGGGCCAGCCGCTCGTCCAGCCGTTCCTTGCCGCCGATCAGGCAGCGGCCCGGCACCCGCACGCCGTCGAGCACGACCTCGGCCGTGTGCGAGGCCCGGATCCCGTACTTGCGGAACTTCTGCCCCTGGGACAGGCCGGGCGTGCCCGGCGGCACCACGAAGCTCGCCTGCCCGCGGCTGCCCAGCGCCGGATCGACCGACGCCACGACCACGTGCACGTCGGCGATGCCGCCGTTCGTCGCCCAGGTCTTGGTCCCGTTCAGCACCCACTCATCGCCGGCCTCGTCGTAGACCGCCCTGGTGCGGATCGCGGAGACGTCGCTGCCCGCGTCCGGCTCGGAGGAGCAGAACGCCGCGAGCTTGACATCGCCGGGCCCGCCGAACATCTGCGGCAGCCACTCGCCGATCTGCTCGTTGGTCCCGTTGGAGGACAGCGCCACCGCGGCCAGCGAACTGCCGACCAGGGCCAGGGCGATGCCCGCGTCCCCCCAGAACAGTTCCTCGAACGCGATCGGGATGCCCAGGCCGGTGGGCCCCAGCCACTGCTCGCCGAAGAACTCCAGCGAGTACAGGCCGATCTTGGCCGCCTCCTCCAGGATCGGCCACGGGGTCTCCTCCCGCTCGTCCCACTCAGCGGCCGCGGGCCTGATAACGTTTGCGGCGAATCCGTGCACCCAGTCCTGCATCTCGCGCAGGCCAGGCCCGGGATCCAGGCTGAACGGGATGGGGTCAGGGGCGCTGCTCATGGTGCTCCTCAGGGTCCGGTCGCAGCCCTATGTTACCGATGAGTAGCTTCCAGGCCAACCGCGGTCGGCTCCTGGGCCCCGCCCCGGCGCATCAGCCCTGGTCGTGGCGCTCCAGGAACTCATAGACCTCGGTCTCGTCCACACCGGGGAAGCTCCCGGTCGGCAGCGCGGACAGGATGTGTGAGTGCGCCCTGGCCGACGGCCAGGCCATTCCCTCCCAGCGCCCGGCCAGCTCAGCCGGCGGCCGCTGGCAGCAGTCGCCGTCCGGGCACCGGGAGACCCGGCGCAGCGCCGTGTCCCGGCCGCGGAACCACCGGGAATGCTCGTAGGTGATCCCCAGCGTGATGGCGAACCCGCGCTCGCGGCCCGGGTCGACGTGGGACACGCACCAGTACGTCCCCGACGGCGTGTCGGTGTACTGGTAGCACGGCGAGAACCGGTCCGCGGCGGAGAAGACCTGGCGGCCGCACCACTGCCGGCACATGCGCTGCCCCTCGATGGCCCCGGAGGGGTCCGCGGGCAGCACCAGCCCGTCGTTCTCATAGGCCTTGTAGATCACCCCGCCCTCGTCGTTCTTCACGAAGTGGCAGGTCAGCCCCAGGTGGTGGGTGGCCAGGTTGGTGAACCGGTGCGCGGCCATCTCATACGACACCGAGTACACGTCCCGCAGGTCCTCCACCGACAGCTGCCGCGCCTGCATCGCCTCGGTCAGGAACGGCGCGGCGGACCGCTCGGGGACCAGGACCGCCGCGGCGAAGTAGTTGGCCTCGACCCGCTGCCGGAGGAAGTCGGCGAAGTCCCTGCGGGGTTTCGTGGTCGAGCACGAAGTGCCCGAGGGTCTGCAGCAGGATGGTCCGCGGCGAGTGCACGCCGACCGGCTCCTGCTTGAGGTAGATCGCCGGTGCCGCAGGTCGGTCACCGACCGGACGGACCGGGGCAGGTCGTCGGCGTAGGAGACGGTGAAGCCGTGGTGGCCGACGATCGCCATCAGCGTGCTCTGCGACAGCGCGCCGCTGCGGTAGCCCACCGCGTCCAGCGCCTCGGCCGCCTGCCGCTCGATCTCCGGGAAGTAGTTCCCCCGGGCCGCGCATCGCGTGCCGCAGTTCGGCGTTGGCGATCCTGCGCCTCCTCGGGCGTGGCGGTCGGGCGGGTCCGCTGGCGGCGCAGTTCGCCGTACAGCGCGACCAGGTGCTCCAGCACGTCACCGGGCACCCGCGCGCCGACCTTCAGGTACGACAGGCCCAGGTCGCGGAACAGCGGGTCGTGCTGCGCCTCCTCCAGCGCGATCTCCAGCTGCGCCCGGCGGCTCGGTGGCTGCGGCCGCAGCAGCTCTTCGGGGGCCACCGACAGCGCCTTGGCCAGCGACTCGATCAGCGACAGCTTCGGCTCGCGGCGGCCGTTCTCCAGCAGGGACAGCGCCGAGGGGGCCCGGCCCACCCGTTCGCCCAGCTCGGCCAGGGTCAGGTTCCTGGCTCGCCGCAGATGCCGCAGCCGCTGGCCGAACGTCGCGAGGTCTAGACCACTAGAACGAAATGAGTCAGATTCTTCTTTAAGAAACTGCTGCATATGTTCATCTTAAGATGAAAATCTGCAAATCTTCACTACGCATATCAAGCCTTCCATGCTCCTGGTACCGCCCAAGCTGGTACCAACCAACCCAGGGGACGACATGGATCGGGAGGAATGACATGCACGATCGTCGCCTCGAGGGCACCGTGCACGCGGCAAGCAGCAACGGTCACCACGACGCCAGCCTCGCCGGCCAGGCGGCCCGCCTGGCCGGGGAATGGGCGACGAGCCCGCGCTGGCGCGGCACCAAGCGCACGTACACCGCCGAAGACGTGATCCGGCTGCGGGGCTCGGTACAGGAGGAGCACACGCTGGCCCGGCTCGGCGCCGAGCGGCTGTGGGCGCTGCTGCACACCGAGGAGTTCGTGCACTCGCTGGGCGCGTTGACCGGCAACCAGGCGGTCCAGCAGGTCCGCGCCGGGCTCCCGGCGATCTACCTGTCCGGCTGGCAGGTCGCCGCGGACGCCAACCTGGCCGGGCAGACCTACCCGGACCAGAGCCTCTACCCGGTCAACTCGGTGCCGCAGGTGGTCCGCCGGATCAACAACGCGCTGATGCGCGCCGACCAGATCGCCTGGGCCGAGGGCAACGGCAACGGCACCGCACTGGCTCGCGCCGATCATGGCCGACGCCGAGGCTGGCTTCGGTGGCGTGCTCAACGCGTTCGAGCTGATGAAGGCCATGATCGCGGCCGGTGCCGCGGCGGTGCACTGGGAAGACCAGCTCGCGTCGGAGAAGAAGTGCGGCCACCTCGGCGGGAAGGTGCTCATCCCGACCGGGCAGCACATCAAGACGCTCAACGCCGCCCGGCTGGCCGCCGACGTCTGCGGCGTGCCGACCCTGGTGGTGGCCCGGACCGACGCGCACGCGGCGACGCTGATCACCAGCGACGTGGACGAGCGCGACCGGCCGTTCGTCACCGGCGAGCGGACCCCCGAGGGCTTCTTCCGGGTCCGCAACGGCATGGCCGCCTCGGTCGCCCGCGGGCTCGCCTACGCGCCCTACTCGGACCTGCTCTGGATGGAGACCTCCACGCCGGACCTGGCGGAGGCGCGCGAGTTCGCCGAGGCGATCAAGGCCGAGTTCCCGGACCAGATGCTGGCCTACAACTGCTCGCCCTCGTTCAACTGGCGCAAGCACCTGGACGACGGCACCATCGAGAAGTTCCAGCGCGAGCTGGGCGAGATGGGCTACAAGTTCCAGTTCATCACGCTGGCCGGCTTCCACGCGCTGAACTACTCGATGTTCGAGCTGGCCCGCGGGTACGCCGAGGAGGGCATGCCGGCCTACGTGCGGCTGCAGGACGCGGAGTTCGGCGCGGAGGCACACGGCTACACCGCCACACGCCACCAGCACGAGGTGGGCACCGGCTACTTCGACCTGGTGACCTCGGCCATCACCCCGGACGCCGCCACCGTGGCGCTGGCCGGATCCACCGAGGCCGCGCAGTTCAGCGCCGCCCACTAAGACTCGGCCGCCCAGCACGGCGCTGCCGCCCCGGCCGCCACGGGCGGCAGCGCCGTGCTGCCGCGGTTCGTGCCCGGCAGCCGGGCCGTCAGGACAGCAGGCCGGTGGGGGCGGGCAGCTCCAGTACGTCGAGGTCGTCATCGTCGTCACCGGGGGTGCCATGCCAGCGCCCGGGCAGGAACAGCGGAATGATCATCGCGATGCCGATGAACGCCAGCGTGCCGTCCAGCAACAGCACCCGGAAGCCCGCGCCGAACGTGTGCGCCTGCAGCGGGATCCAGGCCAGCGCGCGGTGCGCGCTCACCGCCAGCAGCGCGGTCCAGCCCAGCAGGACGAGCCCAGGCAGGCCGGTGGCCAGCGGCGACACGGCGGGCACCACGAGCAGGATGCCGACCAACAGGCCGGTGCCGAGCATGGCGGCCAGGCCGATCAGGCCGGTCCGGCTGGGCAGCCCGACGCTATGGCCCGCCAGTGCGGCGACGTGCTCGGCGCCCCACCCGCCGCCGAAGAACACGGCCGCGGCCAGCGCTATCGCCAGAATGAGCCCGATGAGGTGTCGCATTTGTCCATGAGTCCTTCATCCCCGCTCTGCTCCGTTACCGCAGCAAAGACTACGTGACCTGCTCGTGATTTGCGGTGAGATGACAGGCATGGCGCGAGACCCGCTGACCAGCCCGGGGATCGACGGCTCGCGCCCGGCCGGGGCGCCGCTGGTCAGCCAGCGCCGCTCAGCGCCCGGCGGGCAATCACCCTGGCATTGTTCACCGGCACAAGCAGGGCATAGGCACGGTACGCATCGCGGCAGATGAGGGCCGTTTTCAGGCCACGAAAGCCGGGCGGGCCGGCGATACCCCGTTGGCCGGTACCGGCGGAAATCGGCCGCCATCCGGCCGAAGAACTGCCGCCGCGCGGCGCGCGGCACCAGCCCGTTCGCCAGGATCGAGCTGTAGTGCTCGAGCATCCGGCCGAACACCGCCGCCCGGACCGCCGCGGGCGCGCCGTCCTCCAGCGCGGCGAAGACCCGCGCATAGGACGCGAAGATGCCGAAATGATCCATGCTGGCCGTGGCCAGGAACGAGCCGGGCCGCCGCCGGTACAGGTAGCAGACCCGGCCGAGCAGCGCGATCCGGCTCGCCTTCAGCAGCGCCGTGGCGGACAGCGGCACGTCCTCGTGAATGCCCGGCGGCATCGCCACGCCGAGCCCGGTGACGAACGCCCGCCGGAACACCTTGCTCCACAGCGTCATCGTCCGGTCGATCAGGGCGGGCCGGGCGGCGAGCGTGAGCACGCCGGGGCTCCCGGCCAGCAGGGCGGCGCCGGGGCTCGGCTCGCCGCCGCCGCCGGGCCGCAGGATCCGGTAGTCGAGGAGCAGGACGTCGGGCCGGTCCCGCTCCAGCCGGTCCGCGACCGCGGCCAGGCTCCCCTCGGCGAGCAGGTCGTCGGGATCGGCGAACCACACGTGCGCGCCGGTCGCCTCGGCCAGGCCGCGCATCCGGGCCGGCCCGGGCCCGCCGTCTGCGGCAGGTGCATGACCCGCAGCCGGGGATCCACCGCGGCCCGGGCGTCCAGGATGGCGCCGCAGCCGTCCGGGGAGGCGTCGTCGACCGCGATCACCTCGATCCCCGCCGGCCGGGTCCGGCTGGCCGAGGATCGAGTCCAGGCAGCCGGGCAGAAACTCCTCGACCCTGCGGACGGCGAGGATCACGCTGATCAGCGGTCCTCCGGCGGCTTGCTGGGAGCCGGTCACCCCGGCCACCGGTGAGTAGCCGATATATCTCGCTGAGTAATCATGGCGAGCCGATCCTAAGGCAGGCCCCTAACAGCGTCCTGTCAGCTTCGCCCCGTAGGCTCGAGCCGTGCACATCGACACCATCTTCAAGACGATCGGCTCCCTAGCCGTACGGTTTCGCTGGGTGGTGCTGATCGCGTGGGTGGCGGGGGCGATCGCTGCCGGTTCACTGCTTCCCTCGCTGAACAACGTGACCCAGAACAACAACACCAAATTCCTTCCGTCCAGCGCGCCGAGCGAGCACGCCGCGGAGCTTGCCGCGCCGTTCGGCACCGCCAGCCTGCGTCCCGATCCCGGTCATCGCGGCACAGCCCAGCGCGCCGCTGTCGCAGGCCGACCTCAGCGCGATCGCCGCGCTGCCCGCCCGGCTGAAGACGGTCAGCGGGGTCGCCAAGGTCCAGGAGGCGGGCGTTTCCGCCGATGGGCACGCCGTGCAACTGATCGTGCTCGCCCAGCAGGGCGGCGGCAACGAGAACCACGGCCACCGATCTGATCGACGGCTTGCGCGCCAAGATCGTCCAGGCGCATCTGCCCGCCGGGCTACAGGCGCACGTGACGGGTGACGAAGCCGCGCAGTGGACCAGCAGAAGGCTTCGGGTAACACCGGCAGCAAGATCCAGGCCCTGTCGCTGCTGTTCATCCTCGTGCTGCTGGTCCTGATCTTCCGGTCGTTCACCCTCGCCCTGGTGACGGTCATACCGCCGCTGCTGTCGTTCACCATCGCCGGGCCGCTGGTCGCGGAGGCCGCCCAGCACGGGCTTCAGGTCTCCCCCATCGCGGAGTTCCTGATGATCGTGCTGGTGCTGGGCGCGGGCACGGACTACGGGCTGTTCCTGGTCTTCCGGGTCCGCGAGGCGCTGCGGGCCGGGCAGCACGCCACCGCGGGCGAGTACTACCCCGGCGCGCGCGGCCTGGGCGGCAGCCTGCTCGGCGACTTCCTCCACCCCAGGGCCCCGGCCCGGGAGGCGATCGTCGGCTCGGTGACCAAGGTCGGTGAGTCCATCACCTTCTCCGCGGCCACGGTGATCGCGGCGATGCTGACGCTGCTGCTCGCGTCCTTCTCCTTCTACGCCGACCTCGGCGGCCCGTTCGCCATCGCCATCGGCGTCACCCTGATCGCGGCGCTGACGCTGCTGCCCGCGCTGCTGTCCATCCGGCTGTCGCTGCTGGCCGCCAAGCGCTCGCTGTTCCGCGCCATGTTCAAGCGGCCGAAGCTGATCCCGTGGAACATCCAGGGCAGCGGCAAGGCGGGCATCTGGGGCCGGGTGGCCGGCCGCATCGTGAAGCATCCGATCCCGACCCTGGTGTCCGGGATCGTGGTGTTCGGCGGGCTGGCGTTCGCGGTGTTCGGCTACACGGCGGCCGGCTTCGGCGGGAACACCGCCCCGCCCGCCGGCAGCGACTCCGCCGCCGGGCAGGCGCTGCTCACCAAGTACTTCCCGCAGTCCTCGGCGAACCCGACCACGGTGATCTTCGTGTTCAAGCACCCCGGTGTGGCAGAACCCCGCACCGCTGGTCACGGCGACCGGCAAGCTCCAGGCGACCGGGCTGTTCACCCAGGTCGCCGGGCCGCTGAACCCCGGCGGCGCCTACGCTGACCCCGGCCCAGTTCACCGCGCTGCACAGCCAGGCTCGGCCCGGCGAAGGCGCTGCCGCCCGTGCCGCCGGCCGGCAGCACGGTGCCGGCCAGCGCTCTACGCCGCCTACCGGGCCACGTCCAACTTCGTCAGCCCTGACGGCCGGACCGTGCTTTACGAGACCGGCCTGAAGGCGGGCGACCCTGGCACCACCCGGGCGATGAACGTGACGCCGTCGCTGCGCGCCGCGACCACGGCGGTGGGCCAATCGATCGGCGCGATCCGACTCGGCCGTCGGCGGCGAGGCACCGGCCCTCTACGACATCAGCAGCATCTCCAACAGTGACCTCAAGCACATCATCCCCTACGCGATCATCGCGATCGGGATCCTGCTCGCGCTGGTGCTGCGCAGCCTGGTGGCCCCGGTGTACCTGATCGTGTCGGTGGGGATCTCCTACCTGGCGGCGCTGGGCCTGTCGGTGCTGATCTTCATCAAGGCCGGCAACAGCGGCGGCCTGGTGTTCTTCATGCCGTTCCTGATGTTCATCTTCCTGCTCGCCCTCGGCGAGGATTACAACATCCTGATGATGAGCCGGATCCGGGAGGAGGCACGCCACCTTCCGCTGCGCGACGCAGTCACCCGGGCACTGGGTGCGACCGGCTCGACGATCACCTCGGCCGGGCTGGTGCTCGCCGGCACGTTCATCGTGCTGACAGCTGGTGGCCGGGAGCGGATCGGGTGGCAGCCAGATCCGCGACATCGGCCTGGGCCTGGCCCTGGGCATCCTGATGGACACGTTCCTGGTACGGACCCTGCTGGTGCCCTCCACCGTGGTCCTGCTGGGCCGCTGGAACTGGTGGCCATCCCGGATGAGCAGGCGGGACGCGATGCCGCCCGGGCCAGCACTGGACGGCACCGCCGCCCCCGGTCTGGGCGTCAAGCGGGCGGAAGCCCGGTAGGCCCTCCTGGCGGGGCGTCGGCCAGCGTGTCGATCAGCCCCGCCAGGTCCCGCAGTGCGGGCAGCGCGGCCGCCACCACGTCGCGGCTGGCCGGTGCCAGCTCGGTCAGTGCGGACCGGAGCAGCCGCTCGTTGACCTGCTGCCAGCGGCTGACCGCGGCCTGGCCGGCCTCGGTCAGCGACAGCGACGCGGTGCGCCGGTCGTTCTCCCCGCCGGAGCGGGTGATGAGCCCGGCCCGGCGCAGGCCGCTGGCGAGGGTGGCTTCCGAGCTTGGCGCGATCCGGAGCAGCCTCGCGAGCTGGCCGGGCCGGGCGCCGGGATTCTCCGCCAGGCAGGACAGCAGCTCCAGCTGGGCGACCGACAGCTTGCCGACGGGGTCCGCGGCGCGGGCCGCCCGGCGCATGGCGCGGCGGAGCCGGGAGATGACGTCGGCGAGTTCCGCGCCCCTGGAATCGCCCTCGCCGCGCGGCGGCAGCGCCCGGCCGGCCGGGCGCGCCAGGTGCGGTCCCCTCTGCCTCATCGGTCCTGCTCCCCTGTAACCCCGTTCCTCCATCATGGCCCAGCGGGCCTGGCCCTGACCCGGCAATCGGCGCATAACCGGCCACACCGGCACCTGGCCATCCCGTTCCTGGGCACCCGCCACCCAGGAACGGCGATACTGGGCGTGGATCTCGCGGACTCACCGCGCACGGTGCTGGCCTCCGGCGCACGGACCCGTCAGACTCACGTGAGGGAGGTCCGAGCTACGCCGCCGCGCGGCACCAGGTGCGCCAGTTCGCCCGACGGCGCAGAAGGGACGCCGATGCAGGAACTGCGCCTCGTCGCGGTCAGCGAGGACGGCAGCTACGCCGTTCTCACGGCGCCGGGGCAGCGGTGGCCGCTTCTCGCTCCCGATTGATGACCGGCTGCGAATCGTGGCGCGCGGGCAGTTCTCGAGGCTTGCGCAGTACGAGATCGAAGTGGAGAGTCCCTTGCGACCCAAGGAGATCCAGGACCGGATTCGTGCCGGAGAGACGGCCGAAGAGATCGCCGACGCGGCGGGGGTGCCGATCGAGCGGGTACGGCGTTTCGAGGGCCCGGTTCTGGCCGAGCGTGCCTACCGCGCCCAGGAGGCGCAGCGCGCCACCGCTGCGCCAGTCCGGGGACTCCGGCCCTGGCCGTCCCCTCGGGGACGTGGTGACCGACGGCCTGCGCACGTTCGGGGTGGACCCGGCCGACGCCGAATGGGACTCACGGAAGCGCTCGGACGGCGGCTGGCAGGTACGGCTCGCGTTCAGCTCGGGCAGCCGCCCGCACCTGGCCGAGTGGGTCTACGACCCGCACCGCAAGCACGTCGCGCCCGCCGACGACACCGCCACGCGCCTCTGCCTGCCCGACGCCGACCTGCCCGCTGCCGGCGCCCCGGACCGCGCGCCGCGGCCCGGGCGACGGTGACGCCCATCGCCAGCAGGCTCGGCCCGGCGGCCGCGGTGACCAGGGCAGGCCTCCGCCGAGCGGCGCGCTCCCGGGTGCCCGGCCACGCCCAGCCGGCCCGGACCAGGAGGAGAGCGCGCCCGCCGTGCCCGTGCCGCGGGAGCGGCCGGTCCGGAAGGCCGCGGGAGGCCGGTCGCGGCGCTCGTCGGTCCCCTCCTGGGACGAGATCATGTTCGGCACGACCCGGCCGAACGACTAGCAACGGATCAGCGCGTTCGGGTCTTTGGCTGTGCCGCCGACCGCATACGATCGCTGCGGATGGCGCGTGCGGGCACGAACATGATGGGCGGGTGCGGCTGTTGGCGAGTATGTCCGGCCGGTCGATTCCGGTGGCCGCCGCCGTCGCCGCAGGGCTCCTATTTGTCAGCGGTTGCGGGCTGATCGGCGGTCCCAGCACGGCTCTGGTTGCCGTTCCGGACAACATCACCGTGACCAGCCCCGACTTCAACGGGAAGCAGATGGGCCCCGGGTTCAGTTGCCGCGGCGGCCGGCACCCGACGATTCACTGGTCCGGCGCGCCGGCCGGAACAAAGTCACTCGCGCTGGTCATGGATGACTCCGCCGCGCCGATCACGCCGTATATCTACTGGATCGTCTTCGACATAGGCCCGCAATCCTCAGATATTCCAGCGGGGCGACTTCCGCCAGGGGCGCGTCGGGCGGACAACAGCAAAGGCGCGATCGGCTATGATCCGCCGTGCCCGGCGAATCCCGGGCACGTTTACAGGTTTACCGTTTACGCCCTTGACAGGAGGCTCTCCCTGCTGGGGGGGACGAGTGCGAAAACGGCCTGGATGGCTATCGCAAACGCCGCTATAGCCCGTGGCAGGCTCACTACCGTCATCGATCCGTAATTGCTTGGTTGCGTTGAGTAAACGACATCTGTAAAAGTTCTCTAAACGCGTGACACGGGCCATACCGGTCCGCCAGAATCACTGCTCAAGGAGTTCGCTCCAAGAGTGATCCGAAAGCCGCTAGCGACACTGGGGAAGGCCCGCGCCGTGGCCGCGTGCGCCTCGCTAGCGCTGCCCAGATGGCCATGGCTAGTTGGGTGGTGCGATGATCCTGCTCGTGGTCGGCCTGGTAGCCGTTATCGTCGTAATTCTCATTGCCGTCTTTCTGAGCATTCGGCTCGGGCATGGCGACGAGGATGACGAGGCGGACCGCAGGCCCAGCAGCCGCGACCAGCGGCGCGACCAAGACGAGCGCTGGCGGGACCGGGACACCCGGCGGGTCCCCGCGCCCGGCGGGCGCGGCGGGTCCCGGGGCTACGGTTCCCGCGGCCCGGCCAGGGACCGGGCACCGCGCGGCCGGGACTACGACAGCGCACCGCGGCGGCCCGCCCGTGAGGCGGCCGACTACCGCCAGCCAGCCTCCGCCCGCGCCCCCGTCGGGGCCTCGGCGCAGGCGCGCAGCCGCCACGACTCCGGCCCCTCGCGCCGGCCCGCCGCCGACGACTTCCCCTCGGCGGACTACCCGTCGATGGACTTCGGCCCGGCGGGAAGCTATCCCTCCGGTGACCACCCTTCGGTGGAGTTCCCCGTGGCCGACTATGCGGCCATGGATGACCGCAGGGACCGGCCGGACTCGCGCCGCAAGGCGGCTCCCGCGCCGGCCGCGGGCAAGACCACCCGGTCCCGGCAGCGGGGCAAGCGCGACGATGACGACGACTGGCCGAGCAGCGAGTGGGACAAGCTCTCCGACGAGCAGTACTGGGCCGAGCTTTCCGCTGACAAGCCGCTGTCGACCATGGCCAGGCCGCCGAGCAGGCCCGCGAGCAATGCGGCGGCCGCGGCCCCGGCGAACGGCAGCGCCAAGGCCAAGCCAGCGGCGCGGGACCCGCGTCCCGCCAGGCCGCCCGCGCCCGAACGTGACCTGCCCAGCCGCCAGGAACGCAGCGACCAGCGGGAGCCCGCGACCGAGCGCCTCCCGATCCGCGCCGCCCGCCAGGCCGCGCCCCCGGTGCCGCCCGCACGCCGGGAGGCGGACACCCTCGCGGCCGGGCGCTCCTATCCCGAGCCACGCCCGGCCCTCGATTCCGGGCCCCGCCCGCCGCGCGACACCGGACCGCACGCGGCACGGAACACCGGGCCTCACTCGCCGCGGGACACCGGCCCGCAGCCCCGGCTCGATCCCCGGCGGCGGGACACCACCGGGCCCCAGCCCGCGAGGGACCGCGACCTCGCCATGCTCACCGGGCTCGCCAGCGCGCCGCCGCCCATCCCCGGCGCGCTCGAGGACGACCCGCTGACCAGCCCGTCGTTCTCCCTCAAGGCGGTACCGGCCAACGACAGCCGCTCCTATAGCAACGCCAGGAAGCACGCCAAGACCGGGCCCGCGCCGGCGGACCACCCCGCTGCCAACGGGGCTGACCATGCCAACGGCCATGGCGGCAACGGGCACAGCGGCAGCTATCCGGCGGCCGACTACGCCGACCCCCGCTACGCTGACCCCGGCTACGCCTACCATGCCGCGCCCCCGGCGGCTGCTCCACCGCCGGCCCCGGCGGCGGAGTGGTACAGCGCGCCGCCCGAGGCACAGACCCCCGCGTACGGGAACCCCTACCAGCACAACGGCCCCAGCAACGGGTACCCCGACAGCCAGGCCACCGCGAGCTACGCCAACTACGCAGCGGATCCGCTGCGCGTCTACTCGCCGCCCGGGTACGAGGCACCCGTGCCCTATGCCGAGCCCGCCGGCCCGGCCGCTTACCAGGCGCCGCCCGCCGCCGGCTCCATGCCTTACGGCGACGGGTACCAGGCACAGCCCTACCCGGACCAGGCCAGCTATCCGGACGGGTACGCTGCCGGCGGTTACGCCACGGGGTACGAGGGCGGCTACGCCCCGGACCCAGACCCGTACCCGGCAGGCGGATACGGCCCATACCCGCCCCAGGCTTGACAAGCCGGTACGCCCGGCGCGGACAATATGGCGACCCCGAGAACCGCTATGCACAGCAGAGGAGACGGTGGACCGAGCACGCGATCACGCTCGCACGTACCACTTGCACCGCCTGGCGACCGCCCTTGACACCCGGGGCCTGCACGCCACGGTGAAGACCACCTACCCGGCCGCCCTGCACATCTTCGCACCGGGCGCGACAATGCTGGCCGAAAGCATCGGCTGCACTCCGGGTACCGACGACCGGGGGCACCTTCGCTGGTACTACCGCTGGTCCTGGGGGGAAGTGCTGCACGACACCGACGACCCCTCGGCCGCCGCCGCGAAGATCGCCGACGTCCTCTCCTCCCGCTGAGGTGGGGCCCGGCGTCGCGGTCAGGCACCGCTGACCCGGTAGCCGGGCCGGGTGCGGCGTCATCCCGCGCCGCGCACGCGGGCCGGGGCCCCGTGGTGTCCTGTTATGGTGACCCGCATGCCAGCGACGATCTCGGTACGTGACCTGCGCAAGTCCTACGGCCAGGTGGCGGCCGTGGACGGCGTGACGTTCGCGGTGGAGCAGGGCGAGTTCTTCGGGATTCTGGGCCCGAACGGGGCAGGCAAGACCACCGCGCTGGAGATCATCGAAGGCCTGCGCGAGCCCGACAGCGGCGAGGTCACCGTGCTCGGCAGGCGCCCGTGGCCGCGCGACTCCGCACTATTGCTGCGGATCGGCGTCCAGTTGCAGGCGTCGTCGTTCTTCGAGCTGCTCACCGCGCGGGAGCAGTTGCGCACCTTCGCCTCGCTGTACGGGATCGGCGCCCAGCGCGCGGACGCCATGCTCGCGGTGGTCGGGCTGGAGGACCAGGCCGGCATCCGCGCCGAGAAGCTCTCCGGCGGCCAGGCCCAGCGGCTGTCCATTGCCTGCGCGCTGGTACACGACCCTGAGCTGCTGTTCCTGGACGAGCCGACCGGGGCCCTGGATCCGCAGGCCAGGCGGAACCTGTGGGATCTGCTGCGGAAGATCAGCGCGGAAGGCCGCACGGTGGTGCTCACCACGCACCACATGGACGAGGCGGAGTCCCTCTGCCATCGCGTCGCCATCATGGATCACGGGAAGATTCTCAAGATCGGCCCACCGGCCGCCCTGATCCGTGAGCTGGACCAGCCGCTGCGGATCAGCGTGGAGTCGGGCAGGCTTTCCGAGGCGCAGGCCCGGGTCCTGCTGCCCGCGGCCGACGAGGCCGGCAGCGTGACCGATGACGGAGTGTCGCTGACGATCGCCACCCGGGAGCCCGCGGCGGTGCTGGCCGTGCTGGCCGGGCTGGCCGGGCAGGACGCGCTGGCCGGGCTGCGGGTGTCCGGCGCCACCCTGGAGGACGTCTTCCTGGAGCTCACCGGGCGCGAATACCGCGCCTAGCGCCCCGGCCTTATCCCGCGACCAGCTGAGCCGGTTCCTTGGGCGGGCGCTCCTCGGCCAGCCGGACGTGGTACATCGACTTCCAGTTCTTGCCGGTGAGCAGAAGTTCCCCCGGGCCGGGCAGCACCGCGACGCCGTTCAGCACCGCGTCCGGGTCACCCCAGTGGCGTTCCATCACCGCCTTGGCATCCACGATGTCGGTGACCTCGCCACTGGCCGGGTCGATGCCTACCAGGTACCGCTTGCCCAGGATGTTCGCCCACACCCGTCCCCCGGCCCACTCCAGGTCGTTCAGGTCGGGCACCCGCTCGCCCTCGCAGCGGACCAGGATCAGGCCGCGCGGCTCCAGCGTGGCCGGATCCCGCGGGATCAGCTCGCTGGTGCCGTCGCTGGTCAGAATGGTGCCCTCGGCGGCGCAGATGCCCCAGCCCTCCCGGTTGAAGCCGATCTTCTCCACCAGCTCCAGGCTGCCCGCGTCCCAGCGCAGCGCGACCCGCTCCCGCCAGGTGAGCTGCCACAGATACGGACCGGCGCGGCAGATGCCCTCGCCGAACATCTGCGGTGGCAGCGGGGCCTGCGCGCCGGGCTGCTGCGCGCCGAGTGAGTACCGGCGCAGCACCGACTGCCCGTACCCGCCGGTGCTCTCCCACACTGTGTCCCCGCCGACGATCAGGCCCTGGGTGAAGCCGCGCCCGGGATGCGGCAGGCGGCGCAGCACCTGCAGCCGGTGAAATCTCAGCGTGCCACCTCCTTGCCCGCCCCATCCTGCCAGCCGCGCGGCCCGTGCGGCTGGACAGCATGCCAGGGCCCGGCGCTGGCGCACGGGCCCATTCGCCTGGGCGCCGTGGCTATCGTGGGATCGTGGACGAGCTGGCCGACTCCAGCGGCATGCTAGGTGACCCGGCCGCCCTGGCCGGCCGCCTGGCCGCCGACGGCTACCTGTTCTTCCGCGGGCTGCTGCCCGGGGCGCCGGTGCGGGCAGCCAGGTCCACGGTCAGCACGCACCTGCGGGACGGTGGGTGGGCCGACGGCGCCGGCATCCCGTCGGCAGCGCCGCGGGCGGTCAACTCGCGGGACGCGCTCTCCGATCCGGCCTTCCGGGCCGCCCTCACCAGCGCCGAGTTCAACCGGATCCCGTACCTGCCCCCGCTGCGCGCCGTGATCCGGTGCGTGCTCGGGCCGCAGGCGTTCTCCTACCCGGCGAAGGTGCTGCGCGCGGTCTACCCAGAACGGCCAGGCGCCCGTGCCCGGGGCCGGTACATCCACCACGACTACGCGGTGGCGGGAGTCCAGGACATGCTGACGAGCTGGATCCCGCTGATGGACATCCCGGTACGTCTCGGTGGGCTGGCGGTGCGGCCCGGCGGCCACCTCGGCCCGCCCCGGCTGCCGCGCCCGCTCGGCCGGATCGCGCCGGGCTGGGCGACCACCAGCTACAGGTGCAGGGATGTGATCATCTTTCACTGCCTCACCCCGCACGCCGCGCTGGCCAACACCGGGACGGCGCTGCGGCTGTCCGGTGACTTCCGCTGGCAGGCGGCGGGCCCGGTGGCACCGGCGGAACTGATTCTCCGCCCGGCCCAACGCGCGGCGGCCCGTCCGGCCCGCCAGTGAAGAGGGATGGGGAGGCGGGTGGGGGCCAGCCACCGGAGCTGTTCAGCCGGATGTTCGGGCGCGAGCCGTGGTGGGAGCCGGTGCCTGCCGGGCTCAGGCTGGTGCCACGAGCGCAGCTTGCCGCGGTCCCGCCGGGACCGTCGCGGTTCTTCGCGGTGCACCCCGGCTGGCAGCGCTGGCGGCCGCCGCCCGGCGCGGTGCACTAGCCTTCCTGCGGTCCTGCCGGGACGGCGGCCACCGGGGCATGCCCTAGGGTTTCGCCCATGCACAGTGTGGATCCGACGACCGAGCAGATGATCCGCTCGGTCCTGGCGTACGCCGAGAACCGGTTGCGGCTGGATCCGGTCCCCCTGGACGGGGGCCGGCGGGACCCGGCGCAGTTCGATGCCGTGCTGCACGGGCTGCCGGGCGAGGAGCCCCACAACGCGGACCAGGTGCTGGGCGCGTACGCCTCGGTCCTGGCCCCGGCGGTGATCTCCGCGGACAGCCCGCGGTTCCTCGGCTTCATCCCCGCCGCGCCGACCAAGGCCGCGCTGCTGTTCGACATGCTCGTCTCCTGCGCCTCGATCCAGGGCATCTCCTGGCTGGAGGCCTCCGGCGCGATCCACGCGGAAAACCTGGTGCTGCGGCTGATCGCCGACCGGGCCGGGCTGCCGGCCTCGGCCGGTGGGTGCTTCGTCTCCGGCGGGTCCGCCGCCAACCTGTCGGCGCTGATGGTCGCGAGGGAGGTGGCCAAGCGCAACGCCGGGCCGGGCCGGCCCGGGCCGCCGGCTCCGCGCCGTGGTCGGCGGCGACGCCCATTCCTCGATCGCCAGCACGCTGCGCATCCTGGAGATGGACGCGCTGACCGTGACCACCCCGGACCACCGGCTGACCGGCACCGCCCTGCGCACCGCGATCGAGGCCGACGGCGACCCGTCCTCGCTGGCCGCGGTGGTCGCCACCGCGGGCACCACGAACGCCGGGATCATCGACGACCTGGCCGGTGCGGCCGAGGTCGCCAGGGACCACGGCCTGTGGTTCCACGTCGACGGTGCCTACGGCGGCGCCGGGCTTTTCGCCCCCAGCGTGCGGCGTTGCTACGACGGCATCGAGCACGCCGACTCTTTCGTCCTGGATCCGCACAAGTGGCTGTTCGCGCCGTTCGACTGTGCCGCACTGCTGTACCGCGACCCGGCCCTGGCCCGTTCCGTGCACAAGCAGGACGCGTCCTACCTCGACGTGATCCACGACGAGCCCGGCGGACTGGAACCCGACCGACTACGCCTACCACCTCACCCGGCGGGCCCGCGGCCTGCCGCTGTGGTTCTCGCTGTCGGTCCACGGGGTCCGCGCCTACAGCGCGGCGATCGAGGCGGCGATCCGCCAGGCCAGGGACACCGCCGCGGAGATCGCCAAGCGGAGTTACCTGGACCTGGTCCGCGAGCCTGACCTCGGCATCGTGCTGTTCCGCCGCCGCGGCTGGGCGCCGGCGCAGTACGCCGGGTGGGCCGACCGGCTGCTCGCCGACCAGGTGGCGTTCATTCCGCCGTCGGCCTGGGAGGGCGAGACGGTCGCCCGGTTCGCGTTCCTGCACCCGCACACCACGATGGACCTGGTGCGGCAGATCCTCGACCGGATGGAGTGAGCGGCCCGCCGGGCCGGGCGCCTCACGCCACGGCTTCGCGCCCGGCCGGGCCCACCAGCGCGGCCGCCGAGGTGGTCAGCGACGTTTCGAACACCTGCCGCCGGCGGCGCGGATCCATCAGGTTCACGCCCATCACGGCCAGGTCCTCGGGCCCGGGAGTGAGCACGGTGACCGCGATGCCCGCCGCGCGCAGCGCCCGCGCCTCCCGCAGCAGCGTCATGGTCATCAGCGCCCGCAGTTGCCGCTCCAGCACCTCGTGCGGCATCCGCGGCCGGTCCGCCACGACGCTGGCCATCGGCGCGAGCACGAAGACCTCGTCGACACCGGCCCGGGCCAGCATGCCCAGCGACGTCGGCGAGCGGACGCCGCCGTCCACGTAACGGCGGCCGCCGATCACCGCGGGCTGGTACCAGCCGGGAATCGAGCACGAGGCGACGACGGCATCGGCCAGTTGCGCGGGCGGGGCGCCGGGGCGGCCGAAGACGGCCCGGCGCCCGGAACCGTAGTCGACGGCCACGACCCAGGTCTCGCCGCGGACCCAGGTGGGCGGCTCGGCGGACGGCGGGAGGCCGTAGGCGTGGCAGTGCAGGGCGTGCACCATCTCGCGGAGCGGGTCGTGGTTCGCCCGGCCCAGCGGCAGCCAGGCACTGGCAAGCACACTGGGATGCACCCGGTGTGGGGCAACCAGCATGGCGAGCATCAGCCGGGCCGAGCCGAGGCGCAACTGGGGCGCGGGCGGCCAGGGCCCGCCGGTGAGCTGGTCCACGGCGGAGGCCGCCAGCGGCCCGATGGGCTCGCCCCGCTGGTGGGCGATCATCTCGTCGATGCCGACCCCGCAGCGCAGCGCCGCGGCCAGGACGCTGCCCGCGCTGGTCCCGACGATCAGGTCCACATCTTCGACCGGGCACGGCAGGCGCTCCTGCAGGGCGGGCAGCGCGCCGGTCATCCAGGCCGCGCCCAGCACGCCGCCGGCGCCGAGTACCAGCCCCACCCGGGGCCGGGAGCGCCCGGGCACCGCTCTCAGACCCATGTGCACCTCCAGGGCCTAATCGCCTGCTCTGCCCGCTTTGCCCCACCAGGCGGCTGGATGCAGATCTTATACATAAGATTCCCCCGCTGCTTTCCCCCAACGCGCCCGGCTAACCTGCCGTCTCATCCACGGGGCTGTGGCTCACCCGCGTGCCGTCCTCGTCCGCACCGGGCCCGGGCGTGCGCGCCGCCTGGGCCGCGCGGGCCGCCTGCTGGCCCGCCGAGCCAAGCCAGCCAAGGACCGCGTCCGCGGTATCGGCCGGGGCTTCCAGTTGCGGCACGTGGCCGATGCCGCCGAACTCGCGCAGCGACCAGGCGGGATTGGCACGGGTAGCCGCCCGCGCCGCCGCGATCGGGACCAGGCGGTCGGCGGTCCCGTGGATCAGCAGCACCGGGCAGGTGACCGAGCGGATCCGCCGGCCGTAGGCCCGCCCGTGGGGATAGCCGACGGTCCGGACGACCGAGCGCATCGCGCCGGCGAAGTCGGCCTCGATGGTCGGGAAGGCGGCCCGTTGCGCCGCGACCTCGACATGCCGGGCGACCACCTCCGGTGCCACCCGCGAGGGATCCGCGCAGCACAGCCGCAGGATGCTGGAGACCAGTTCGGCCGGGACCTGGCGGCGGCGCCTGCCCTGCGCCGCCTGGCGCAGCCCGGGGACGAGATATGCCGCGAACATCGCAGCTACGAGAGGGTCCGGCCGCGCGGGCACGAACGGCAGGGCCGGGTCCACCAGGACCAGCCCGGCCACCGCCGCCGGGGCGGCGCTCGCTTCGAGCAGCGAGATCATGCCGCCCATCGAGTTGCCCATGAGGATCACCGGGCCGCCGGTCACCGACATGACGAACCGGTGCAGCAGGGCCCGGTTCGACGCCACGTCCGTGCCGCGGCCGAGCGACTGGGTGAGGCCGTGGCCGGCCAGGTCCGGGGCCAGCACCCGGCAGGTCCCGGTGAGCAGCGGCGCGACCGCCGTCCAGTTGACCGCCGAGCCGCCCAGCCCGTGCACGCAGACGACCACGGGGCCGTCGGCCGGGCCGCCGAAGTCGAGGTAGCGGACGGGGCCGGTCAGGTCGGCCCACCGGGAGACGCCGGCCGGGTTCCCTGCGAGCCCACCGGTGCGGTCAGTGGTCTGGCCAGCGGTCATCGCTCCAGGGTCGGGCAAGCGACAGCCGATGTCAACTGGCGAGTAACTTACCCTCTTCGGCCCTGACCAGGCTCCTCTGCCGGCACGGGCCGTCAGCGCCGACGCCAACGGCATCTACGTCGCCACCGACGAGTTCGGCATCACCGAGGGCTTCAACGGCGTGATCATCTACGCCATCTCCAAGGCGCTGCTGGAGAACGTCGCCCAGACCGGGATCGTCCCGCCGGTCTTCGGCTACCGGATCACCAAGGACCCGTTCGGCCAGCCGGAGATCATCGCCCCGGCCAGCACGCCACCCGGGGGCAAGTTCGCCCCAGGGACGGAGTACTTCGTCGAGTCCAACCCGGACCAGCTCAGCGACCAGCACGTTCAGGTCTACGCGATGAACGACACCAGCCAGCTCAACGCGGTCAGCAGCGGGCCCCCGGCGCTGCTGCGCTCCACGGTGACCACCGAGGGGTACTCGTTCCCGCCGAACGCGACCCAGGGGCATTCGTCGGCCCGAACTTCGGCGGCTGCCGCTGGGGTGACTACTCGGCGGGCGCGGTCGCCAACGGCCGCGTGTTCATGGCCACCGAGATGATCCCCGAGGGCTTCCGGGACAACCTGGGCAACTTCGGCACCTTCATCTGGAGCGCCCCGGCCCCTTAACCGGGCCACCGCGCGACCCAGACGTGGCGCCGCCGCGACCATCGCGGCGGCGCCACATCCGTAGCTATCGGCCCTCAGTTTGCTCATGGCCAGCCTCCGCGGCCTTCTGTTCGGCGACCAGTCGTTCAACCGTCGACAGCGGGTCGGGGTCCAGGCCTGGCGGTACCAGCCGGGCGTGCAAGGCCTTGGCTTTGGCATCCCAGCCGTGGTCGGTGCCTTCGGCCTGGTCGAGGGCGGCGTGGGCGCGCAGCGCGTCAAGTTCCTGCCAGGGCAGCTGGTGGCGGGCAGCCAGGCGCAGCGCGGCGTCGGCGGCGTCACGGCCCTGCGGCAGCAGCCCTGGGCCGATGGAGGTGGTCTGGGCGGCGTGCAGCCGGGCGCGGGCGGCCAGAGCGGCGGCCTGGGCTGGCACCAGGCTGCGCGGGGCGGCGATGGCGAGTGCCTCGGTCAGATACCGGTCCGCGCTGTCCAGGTCGCCGGCGGCCTGCGCCCAGGCAGCCAGGCCGGGGAGGGTGTCAGCGAGTTCGAGAAGGAAGTCGCCGTCGCGGAAGGCCCCGGCTGCGGCCGTCAGGTGCGTCCCGGCGGTGGTGGTGTCCCCGGCGGCCAGGGTCAGGGCGCCGAGCACCTGGTCACACCGCGCCAGGTCCGCATTCCGGCCGCTGCTGCGGCTGATATCTGCGTTGCGGGTGGTCAGCGTCCGGGCCGGGCCGGGCCGCCCGGTGCGGGCCAGCCAGACCGCCCACTGGGTCCCGCGAAGGGAGTACAGGTGATCACCGCCGGGGTCGTCGATGATCTGGATCTGGTCGGCGGCGGTGAACTGCTGTTCGGCCTGGGCGGTGTCCCCGGCCAGGGCCGCCGCCCAGCCCAAGTAGGCGTGCGCGTTGCAAATGTCCTGCTGGTCGCCGGTGGCCTGGGCGCAGGTGAGTCCCTCGGCCGCGGCGTCCTGGGCGGGCTGCCCGAGTCGACCCAGGCACTCGGCCAGGTTTAGCAAGGCGATCCCCAGGTTCTCCGTCTCCCCGGCGTCGCGGTTGTGGCGAACGGCCTCGGGCAGGTACTGGCGGGCGGCGGCCAGGTCCCCGGCGAGCATCGCGTACAAGCCGGTGCTGGCCAGGTAGTAGCCGAGACGGTTGGGGGTGAGGCGGGCGGCGCAGGCGGTGCGGCGGGCCGGGTCGGCGACGAACGCGGCGGCGGCCCGCTGACCCAGCCGCGCCGCCGGCAGGGTCAGCCAAACCGAGACAGATCCGCCGCACCGGCTGTTGTACAGGTCGTCGGCGGGGTGCCACTGGCCGGCGTCCAGTAGCAGTTCGAGTACCTCCACCACCCGCAGTGCGTCCGCCGGGCTGCCCACCTCCCCGTCGGGCAGCCCGGCCAGGGCGGTCCCGGCGGCGGCTTCGGCCGCGCCCAGCACCAACGGCCGGAAGGCATCCCGAACCAACGGGTGAGCGGAGGCCGTGCCGTCGGGGTGCCAGGAAACCAGCCCGCCCAGCCGGCCCCGCACCGCGGCCTCCACCATGGCCGCCGTCCACCCGGCCAGCCGCCCCTCAAACACCTCATGCCCCGCGACCGCCAGCACCGCCTCGGCCGCAACCGGCCTGGCGAACAGCGACACCGCGGCCAGCAGGTAGCGGTCCTGTTCGGACAGCCGGGCGGAGTAGAACTCCAGCACCTCGCCCACCCGCGCATCGGTGCGCGTGGCGCTGGCCAGGTCCGCCCGCAGCCCAGCCAGGTCACTGGCGGGCGTCCGGGCGGCAAGCAGGCCGGCCAGCACCCCCACCGCGAGGGCATGACCGTCGACGGCCTGGACCAGGTCGCGCCGCTCCTGCTCGGGCAACCAGTCCCCGCTGGCCGCGGCCAGCAGGGCCGCGCCCTCAGCGGGGGTGAACGGTGGTACCTCCAGCATCCTGGCCCGGTCGCCGTCGAAGGCCTCCAGGTCCGCGAAGGGGAACCGACTGGTCAGCATGACCAGCCCGGCGTGGTCCTGCTGGCAGGCGCCGGCCAGCACCTCGCGCAGCGTGCCATCGAGCAGCCGGCCGAAGCCCTCCCCGGCCGGGCCCTCCTGCACCACCTCCAGGCCGTCCAGCACCACCAGCAGCGGGACCGCCCGGAGTAGGGCCAACACCGCTGCCGCCGGTCGGCCCCTGCCTGGCACGGCTAGCCCAAGATCCGTGTGTGCCCACCTCAGCAATGCCTCAGCCCAGTGCTCAGCCGAGGGGTCCGCGTTGAAGCTCCACCCGTAGACACCTCGGATCCCGGACCTGCGCGCCGCACCTCCCAAGGCGTGTACCCAGTGGGTGATGAGCGCGGTCTTGCCTGCCCCGCCCCAAGCTGTCACCCCGATAAGGGCGACCTGTGGGTCCGCCGCCCAGCGGTCGAGCCGGGCCAGTTCCTCGGCCCGCCCGGTGAAGTGTTCCACCGGCTCCGCCTTCGGCACCCACCCCACGGCGATCCCAGCACGATCCCGGTCAGGCTGCGGATCCGGCGGAGGCGCGGTTCTGGCGGGTAGGTCAGCCGCTGGCGGGAACCGGTCATCGGTCAGATCTGCCAGCAATCGGGCCAGCGCTGAATGATCGCCGCCGGGCGCCGGATACAGGACCACCTCAGCCCCGTAGCCGATCTCCGCCCGGCGGGCCAGAATCCCTGGGTCGTTGCTCTCCGCATCTGGGTCCCAGGCCATCACCGCGACATGACGCGGTGCGCCGCCCGGGTCGATCCGGGTGCCGGTCTGGTCGCCGATCTCACGCAGGATCGCGGCGATCCGCTGGTCGGCGAAGCTGAATCCGATCCACACCAGGTGCCCGTCCATCAGCCGGGCCAGCACGTGCGGCAGCTTCCCGGCATATGCCCGCCGGTATTCCGTGGTGGCTAGCACGACGCTGTCGGGCCGGTTGTGCTGGCCGTGCGCGAACAAAACTGGCAGTTCCGCCTCGCCGAACACGTCTCCGGTCCGCCACCGGTCCAGTCCCAGCTCGTCCTCCCAGATCGTGAACCCGGTCGCCAGCGCGTGCGGCCGGACCCGGATCCGGGCGTCCAGGATTCCCGGGTCGTAGTTCGTGGTCACCACGGCCTTGAACGGGCACCGGCAGACCAGCTCCTGCACCGGGGTCCACGAGCGTCCCGACTCCGGGCCCACCCGGGCGCGGAGTGTCTCCCGCAGCACCTCCCGGTAGCTGCCCACCCCGAGCCGCTGGCGGACGATCTCCACAACCTCTTCCGGGCTCTCCCGCGCCAGCGCCCGGAAGGTTTCTGCCTCGCGCTCCCCCAGCCGCCCGGCCGCCGCGTCCACGAGTTCCCCGATGAGCCCGTCCCACAGCGGGTACAGCGGCGCCGATGCCCCGGCGCCGAGGAACGCAATCGCCTCACCTGAGGCCAGGTACCTGCGCAGTGCGGCTAACCCTGGGCCGTTCACCCCCGCCAGCTCCGCTGCCCGTTCGGGCGGCAACCCAGCCAGGTAGTCATCCGCGTGATCCCCCACCATGCGCCAATCCTCCCGCAATTGCGGCGGAATGACAGCCGGGATCAGCCCTGCGCCGCGGGGGCGGTCAGTTCGAGCTGAACGCCGTCGGGATCCTCGAACGGCAGCACGTCGATGCCGAACCCGCCCAGCGTGGTGATCTCGCCGTGCGGCACGCCATGCTCGTCGAACAGCGCCGCCGCCGCCGCCAGGTCGGCGCGGCTGGCCACGCCGAAGCTCAGATGGTCCAGGCCCACCCGGTCCGGGTCGAACCGGTCCCCCGCCGCCGCCATCGGCCGCAGGCCCATGAGCAGGTTCCCGCGGATCATGACCACGCCGCCGAAGAGGACCTTGAACACTTCGCCCGCCGAAGGGTCGTCCGGCGGCGGTGACTCCACCGCGACCTCGAAGCCGAGCAGGCCGGTGTAGAACGTGCGGCTCCGCTCCAGGTCGGTCACGGTGAGCCGCAGATGGTGAATGTCACCTGTTGGAATCTGCCCGGGCATACCTGTCTCCCTCCCGTGCGCAGGCCAGTGCTGCGCACGATCCCGTCACGGCCGCCGCATCTATGATCTTGCTAGAAAACCGTTGTGACCAGGGCCCGCCGGGAACGCATAATCGGCCGGGTGGACACGGACGCCTTCATCCGCGACGGCTACACGGTGGTGCGCGGCGCGTTCGGCGAGGACACCGCCCGCGCCTGCCGGGAGATGATCTGGGATGTGCTGGCCGAGCGCGGCATCTCCCCCGATGATCGCGCCACCTGGGCGCCGCCGCTGATCAGGATCAACTGCCCCGACGGCGAGCCGTTCGCCGCGGCGGGCACCTCGCCCCGGCTGCACGCCGCCTACGACGAACTCATCGGCGCCGGCCGGTGGATCCCGCGGGCCGGAGTAGGCGGCACCGTGCCGGTCCGGTTCCCCTCCGAGGAGTACCCGGGCGAGATCGGGTACCACATCGAGGGAAGCTACTGGGGCGGCACGCAGTGGTGGGCGAACGTGCGGTCCCGCGACCGCGGCCTGCTCGCACTGTTCCTGTTCTCCGACGTCGGCCCCGACGATGCGCCCACCCGGCTCATCTCAGGATCGCACCTGTTCATCCCGCCCATCCTCGCCCCGGCCGGGGAGGCGGGCATGCCCGGCGGGGACGTGCCGGCCGGGCTGCAGCCGTCGGTGCTGTGCCGCCGCGCCGCCGAGGCCACCGGCCTGGCCGGCGACGTGTACCTGTGCCACCCGTTCATCGTGCACACCGCGACCTGGCCGCACCGGGGCGGCACGGCGCGGATGGTGGCCCAGCCCGCCGTCGCGGTGCCGGGCGGCTTCGCGCTCGACGGCTCCGATCCGTCCCCCGTGGCGCAGGCGATCGCCCGGGGCCTGGCCCTGGCACGCTGACCGGGGCGTCCCGGGCACGCTGCCTGGAGCCTGGCCGGAGCACGCTGACGCCCGGGCCGCGGCTCCAGCGAACCGCGGCCCGGGCGTCAGGCGATGCGCGCCGCTACGCGGCGAGCGGTGCCGCGTCCGCGGCCCCGGCCGGCTCCAGGGCCAGCGCCAGCACCTCCCGGACGTCGCTCACCGGGTGCACGTCCAGCTTGCTGAGCACCTCGGCGGGCACGTCGTCCAGGTCCGGCTCGTTGCGCTGCGGGATCAGCACGGTGGTCGACGCCGGCCCGGTGCGCGGCCAGCAGCTTCTGCTTCACCCCGCCGATCGGCAGCACCCTGCCGGTGAGCGACACCTCGCCGGTCATCGCCACGTCCGGCCGGACGGGCCTGCCGGACAGGAGCGAGGCCAGCGCCGTCGTCATCGTGACGCCTGCGCTGGGGCCGTCCTTGGGGACCGCGCCCGCGGGCACGTGCACGTGCACGCCGCGGTCCTTCAGGTCGGACGACCGGCAGTTCCAGCTCCGCGCCGTGGGACCGCAGGTAGGACAGCGCGATCTGGGCCGACTCCTTCATCACGTCGCCGAGCTGGCCGGTGAGCGTGACCCCGGTCGACCCGGTCTCCGGGTCGGCCAGCGAGGCCTCGATGTACAGCACGTCGCCGCCCGCGCCGGTGACAGCGAGCCCGGTCGCCACCCCGGGCACCGCGGTCCGCCGGTCGCCGGAGGCCAGGCTGGTCTCCGGGGTGAACCGTGGCCGTCCCAGGTAGTCCGCGCAGGTTGGCCACGGTGACCTCGATCGGCAGCGACTCCGGCTCGACCGCCGACCTTGCGCGGCGACCTTGCGCAGCACCCGCGCGATCGAGCGCTCCAGCGACCTGAACGCCGGCCTCGCGGGTGTACTCCGCGGCGATCAGCCGCAGCGCGTCGTCGGCCACGGTCACCTCGGCCGGCGTCCAGTCCGGCCTTGGACAGCTGCCTGGGCAGCAGGTGGTCCTTGCGCGATGAGCACCTTCTCGTCCTCGGTGTACCCGTCGAGCTGGACCAGCTCCATCCGGTCGAGCAGCGGGCCGGGGATGCCTTCCAGCACGTTCGCGGTGGCCAGGAACACCACGTCGGACAGGTCGAGGTCCACCTCCAGGTAGTGGTCGCGGAAGGTGTGGTTCTGCGCCGGGTCGAGGACCTCGAGCAGCGCCGCCGCGGGGTCGCCGCGGTAGTCGGCGCCGATCTTGTCCACCTCGTCGAGCAGCACGACGGGGTTCATCGTGCCCGCCTCGCGGATGGCCCGGACGATCCGGCCGGGCAGCGCGCCGACGTAGGTGCGCCGGTGCCCACGGATTTCTGCCTCATCACGGATGCCGCCCAGTGCGACCCGGACGAACTTGCGGCCCATCGCCCGCGCCACCGACTCGCCCAGCGAGGTCTTGCCGACCCCGGGCGGCCCGACCAGCGCCAGCACCGCACCGCTGCGGCGGCCGCCGATGACGCCGAGGCCCCGGTCCGCGCGGCGCTTGCGCACCGCGAGGTACTCGACGATCCGCTCCTTCACGTCGTCGAGCCCGGTGTGGTCCTCGTCGAGGATCTGCCGCGCCCCGGCGATGTCGTAGGCGTCCTCGGTCCGCTCGTTCCACGGCATCTCCAGCATGGTGTCCAGCCAGGTGCGGATCCACCCGGTCTCCGGCGAGGCGTCGGGGGTCCGCTCCAGCCTGCCGACCTCCTTCAGCGCGGCCTCGCGCACGTTCTCCGGCAGGTCGGCCGCCTCGACCCGGGCCCGGTAGTCGTCTTCCTCGCTGTCACCGTCGCCGGTCAGCTCGTTGAGCTCCTTGCGCACCGCGGCGAGCTGCTGGCGGAGCAGGAACTCCCTCTGCTGCTTCTCCATGCCCTCGGTGACGTCCTTGCGGATCGTCTCGGCGACGTCCAGCTCGGCGAGATGCTCGCGGGTCCAGCCGATGGCCAGCTCCAGCCGCTTCACCAGGTCCGCGGTCTCCAGCAGGGTGAGCTTCTGCTCGGCCGTCAGGTAGCTGGCGTACCCGGCCCGGTCCGCGATCGCCGACGGGTCGTCGAGCTGCTCGAAGATGTCGATGACCTGCCACGCGCCACGCTTGCCGAGCACGCCGACGACCAGCGCCTTGTACTCCTTGGCCAGTTCCGTGGCGCGGCCGCCGCGGCCGGTCTCCTCGATCACCGTGCCCTCGACCCACAGCGCCGCGCCCGGCCCGGTCGTGCCCGACCCGATGCGTACCCGGGACACGCCGCGGACCACGGCGCCCGGCTCGCCGCCCGGCAGGCGGCCGACCTGCTCGATCACGGCCACCGTGCCGACGCCCGCCAGGCCTCGTTCGCCCAGCCGCGGCACCAGCAGCAGCTGTGCCTTCTCCTCAGAACGGATGCCGGGCCCGCTGCCCAGCCCCTTATTGCGAGCGGCCTCGACGGCGCCGCGGATCTCGGTGTCGGTCAGCTCGATCGGCACCACCATGCCCGGCAGCACCACCTCGTCGTCCAGTGGCAGTACCGGCAGGGTGAGCGTCTCGCTCATGAGCCCTCCAAATGTTGAGTCAACCACACTCAAGAAAGAAGAGCCCTCAGATATTTCCCTTGCGTGTTCGTCCTGAGCGATCGCGTCAGCGTTGAACGAACCGTGACCTTCCGCCCATAGCATGATCTAGCGGGATTCGGTGGCCTCGTAGTACACATAGCAAGTGCAGCGCATGTGCGGTCGGCAGCGCAGCGGCCCACGGAACAAGGTACTTCCGATACACCACAGTGAGCTGTCAGTCAGGGGCTGCTCAGGCGAATGAAACCGGTCACCCAGGTCCGTTCGGCGCCAGCACCCGACCGTGTCCTGATCGTCTCGCAGGCCACGGTCGACGGCGTGGCCATCTGTGTACGTGACCTGATCCAGGCAGCCGTTAGCAACGGATACGAGCCTACGGTGGCCTGCCCTCCGGGCGGTGATCTGCTGACCTGGGCGCAGCAGTGCAAGGCCAGGTGGGTGCGGATCGACATGCGCCGTGCCCCGCACCCGAGCGACATCCTGGCCCTCCTGCGGATCCGGCGGCTCGCCCGTGAGCATGCCCTCGTGCACCTGCACTCCTCCAAGGCCGGGGCGGTCGGGCGCCTGGCGCTCGCGAGCCTCGGGCGGCGGCGCCCTCCCAGCGTGTTCACACCGCACGGCTGGTCGTGGCTGGTCGGGGGGCGGCTGGAACTCGCTTACCGCCTGTTCGAACGGATCATGTTGCCAGTGACAACCGCCATGGTCGCCGTCTCTGCGGAGGAGCGGTCGAATGGCCTGGCCGTTCTCGGTCCCCGGGCCGCCCGGATCCGGGTCATCCCCAACGGAGTCGACATGGACCGGTTCCGCCCGGACGGCCCGCTCGCCGAGCGGCAGGCCGGTCCGCTCGTCGTCTCCGTGGGGCGCCTGTGTCACGCCCGCGGTCCAGACCTTGCCGTGGCCGCGCTAGCCCTGATGCGCACGCCGGCCGCCCGCCTCCGGCTGGTCGGGGACGGTGAGGACCGAGCCGCACTCCAGATGCAGGCGCGGGCCCTAGGCCTTAGCGACCGAGTCGAGTTGACCGGTTTTCGCCAGGATCCGGCGCCTGACTTCCGGGGGGCCGACGTGGTGATAGTGCCCTCCCGCTACGACGGGATGGCGCTGGTCCTGCTCGAGGCCATGGCGTGCGGCGCCGCCGTGGTGGCAACTCAGGTTCCCGGAAGTTCAGCTCTCGCGGGAGCGGGCGTGCTGGTCCCGCCCGAGGATCCTGCGGCCCTGGCCGGTGCGGTCGATGCCCTGCTCGCCGACCCCGATCGGCGCAGCCAGCTGGGACTTGCCGCCCGCCAGCGGGCCGTTGAGCGGTACTCCCTCCAGCGCTCGCTTGACGCGATACTCGCTCTTTGGCGAGATCTCGGCGCCCGGCCGGCATTCGCGGGACGAACGTCTCAGAACGCCTCGAGAGGAAAATAGGCCTTGTTGCGCCCCGGCGAATCTCATGACACCGTCACACCGCTGCGCGTGGCGAGGATCCTCTGGCGCCGTAAGCTGGCGTGCCTGATCGTTGCCGCCGTGGTGTTTCTTGGCGGGGCCGCCTATTTGCTGACCCGTCCCCGGATCTACGAATCAACCTCTTCGGTGGCGTTGCTCCCGGTTTCAAACAATGCCGCTGTCCTCCCTAACTACCCCAACTTGATTGCCAGCCTTATCCCTACATACGTCCAGCTCGTGTCCAGCTCGGCGTTGCTCGACCAGGTGGCGCCGACGTTGCCATTCCGGGTCTCAGCGAATCAGCTGGCGGGCAACGTGTTCGCTGAAACCTTGTCCAATGCTGCCATCATCAACATCGTGGGCGAGAGCACGGACCCGGTCCGCGCCCAGGAGATCGCCGCGGCCACGGCCAGTGTGTTCCTGGCCCACGTGCGCGGGAACGGCGTCGTCGTCGCACAGATCTATGCCAGGCCCACGGTGCCTGATCAGCCCTCAAGCCCGAAAACAAAACTCCTCCTGGCCGTCATACTGATCGTGGCGGTGGCCCTCGGCCTGGGTGCTGGGCTGATCTGGGACCGGCTTTTCGGCCGCGCGGAAGACGAGGATCACCTTACCGAGATAACGGCCCACCCCCCGGTGCTCGGGATAATCCGGGAGTCCGGGCCGGACAGCGCAATCAGCTCAATTCGTGGCGGTCCGGAAGACACGGTTGCCCGCGACGGCTGGCAGTCGCTGCGGACCAACTTCATGTATGCCTTGCTTGGCCAGCAGATGCATTCTGTGACCGTCATCAGCGCCGTACCGGGACCGGCGAAGACCACCGTCGCAGCCGGCCTGGCCGCGACGGTGGCCGACATGGGCCTGGCGGTGATCTTGGTGGATGCGGATGTGCGTCGTTCGAAACTGCACGAGGTGTTCAGCTTGGACAATGGGCAGGGACTGACCTCGACCATGCTCGACGGGGCGGAGCCTGCTTCGCTGCTGCGCAGGGTGCCCACCATTGCAGGCCTTCAGGTGGTCACCGCCGGGCCTCCGTTGCCGGCACAGCAGGATGAAGCCAGCATTTACAGGGAGCAACTGCCGCAGCTCACGCGCCTTGCCGACCTTGTCATCGTGGACGGCCCTTCCCTGCGGGGCGACAGAGGTGCGGGACTGGTGGCACGCCTCACCGATGGAGTCGTGCTGGTTGTCCACTCGGAGTTGCTCACCTGGAAGCAAGTCAACGCTACCGTCCGTGAGCTCACATCCTCCGGCGCCCGGGTGCTCGGCACGGTCCTGACCGGGATGGGCAGCCCAGCGGACCTTGGCGAGTCTCCAGCGGACCTTGGCGAGTCTTGAGCCCCGTCACCCACCGGGCGAGTCAGTCGACACCTCCGGCCCGGTAAGGTTCTCCGGCCACTGCAGCCCGGTAGGCCCGCCGGTACTCGACGAGCATCCTCTCGGGTCTCCAACCGGCGGCCGCGGCCAAGGCTTCCCGGCGCAGATCCGCCGCCAGGCCATCGTCGCTCAGCACGCGTGCAACGGCTCCGGCGACCGCCCGCGGGTCTCCGGGAGGCACCAGCAGAGCCGCGCCGGGTGGCACTACATCCGTGACACCATCGACGGCCGTGGCCACTGCCGGGACACCCAGCGACAGCGCCTCAAGGAGCGTCAACGGCAGGCCTTCCCAGGATGACGTGAACACCACGCAGCAGGCCAGGCCCAGCAGGGCGGCAACGTCGTCGATCAAGCCCACAAACCGCACGCGGCCGCCGGACGCCGCGGCCAGGCCCACCAGTTCGGCATGCAGCGGGCCTTCACCGGCCACGACAAAGGACGGTCCCGGCAGGTAGCCAGCGGCCTCGACGAACACCGGCCAGTTCTTCTGCCCCACCAGGCGGCCGATGCCGACCACGACCGGGGCGGGGCCAAGCTGGAGCGAGCTGCGCAGTTCCGCCTGGCGCTGCGGCCCGGCCGGCTGAAGGACAGCGCCGTTAATGATGACATCGATCCGGTCACCCGGGAAACCGGCTTCGTTCAGCGACCGGCCGACCGATGGCGCACAGGCGATCACCCGTCCGGCGATGAGGCGAAGGACGTGACTGGCCGCGCGGTAATCGCCGGGCGCCACCCCGTGCAGCGTCGGGAGCAGCGCGGCCCGGTGGCGCGCCGCCGTCAGCGCCAGCCTGGCCAGGAGCGCCGCCCGGACGTTATGGGCATGCACCACATCCGGCCGCACCTGCCTGATACACCGAGCCAGGCCAGCCGTGGCGGCCGCCATACCGAACGCGGCGCGGCGCGTGGTCACCGGCAGGGCGAAATGCGCGGCACCGGCCGCTGCAGCCCGCTCCACCCAGATGCCCGGCCCCGACGCCACCATCACGCTGTCCCCGTGAGCGGTCGCATCCGAAGCCAGGCTGATGACCATTCGCTCCATCCCGCCCACCGCCAGGCTGGGCAGCACATGAAGGATCTTCACCGGCGGCCGCCAAGGATCTCCGACCACAGCCGGAGGTAGCCATCCGCGCAACGGGACAGCGTGAACCGCTCGGCAACCCGGCGCCTGGCCTCGGCGCCGAGCGTTGCCGCCAGGCCCGGCTCGTCGATCATCCGCTCCATGGCTGCGCACAGCGACCCGACATCGCCAGGAGTGACGAGAATCCCGCAGCCGGCGTCGGCGTCCAGTACCTCGGAAATCCCGCCGACGTCCGCCGCGATACAGGGCAGCCCCATCGCCATCGCCTGGAGCAGGGCAAGCGGCAGATTCTCGTTCAGCGACGGCAGCACGAAAACGTCGGCCTGCGCCAGTTGCGCGGTTACATCGGTGCGGTAGCCGGTGAACTCGACGTTCTTTCCCCCGGGCTCCTGCCGCGCGAGTTCCTCGCAACGAGGGCGCTCGGGGCCGTCACCAACCATCCGGAGCCGCAGCCCGGACCGGTTAGCACCGACGGCCAGGAAGGCCTGCACAAGGACCGGCGTGGCCTTGCATGGCGCAAACGAACTGACAGTGGCAAAAGTCCGGATGCCCTGGACCTGCTGGCTGCGTGGCGGGATGGCAACCCCGTTCGGCACCACACGGAGCCGGTCCGGTGGCACCCGCAGTTCGCGGCGGAGGAAAGCGGCCATGGCCTGGCTGGGCGCCACGGTGCACCCCATCCGGCGCGCGAGGAGCGCGTCAGCGACCAGGCGGCTGCCCCCGGACACGCCCGGGTGACGGCCAAGAAGGGGGCCTGCCTGCACCCACCGGCCCGCGGCGCTGTCGGGCACGCCATGGAAGGTCAGGACGACGGGGGTCTTCCTGGCGACAAGGGATGACACCAGGCCCGCCCGGCGATCCTGGGCATGGATGATGTCTGGTGCCAGCCTCGCCAGCAGCGCGCCGGCCCCCCGGAAGCCGCGCAGGTCCGTCTTGGACCGAACATGAATCGGCTGCAGGAGACCCTTCAGCCGCACGGTGTCTGACAAGGACGCAGGCCCGACGATCGTCACCTGAGGGCCACCAGCCCGGCCGGACACCTCCTCAGCCAGGCTCACGGTGAGGTCGACCGGTCCGCCCCTGTCCTGGGTCAGCAGGAAGACGACCTTCATGGCTGCCGACCATGCCACCTGGCCAAGCGCTTGATCTCATCAAGAGGGCCAAGCACGTTGAGGCCGCCCCGGATGGCAGCCCGGAAAGTGGCCTCGGAGAAGTCCTCAACGAAGCTGCGGGGAATACGCAGTGGCTGTGCCGTGGGCCGCCACCAGCCGGGACGGGTCGTCACCGCGGAGGCGAACCCGGCCGCGGCGACCGCGGCCACCACTTCATCGTTGAGCAGGCCCGTTGGGTAGGCAAAGGACGTCACCGGTTTGCCCAGCAGATCCTCGAGGTCCTCCTTGCTGCCCCTGACTTCGCGTTCCAGCTCGCCCGGGCTGCAGGCCCGCAGATCCGCATGCGTGCGGCTGTGTGCACCGATCGTGACGCCGCCGGCGGCCATCTCCAGTACCTGGGTCCGCGTCATATACCGGGGCATGCCCAGCAGACGGCTGGGGACGTAGAGAGTGGCCGGCAGGCGATGGCGGCTGAGCGGGCCGAGTGCGTTGGCATGGTTGTCGGCCCAGGCGTCGTCGAACGTCAGGACCACGCGCCGGGCGCCGGCTGGCGCCGCTGTCAGCACCGCACCGGCCTGGTCAATACCGACCACGGGGAACCGGCGCCGGCGCTCAGCCAGAATCTCCATCTGGCGCGCGAAAAGCGGGGGCGGTACAGCAAGCCGGCCACCTTCGACGTCCACCCGGTGCCACCCGAGGACGGCGACCGCGGGGCCGGTGGGCAGGGGCCAGCGGGAACGTAGCCGGACAGCCGCGGCCACAGCCGGTCTCACCGGCGGCCACCGGCGACGAGGGCCTCCGTCCCTAGCTGGCCTGATGCCGCACGGCCGGCGCCTTCGGCCTCAGCCCGTGGCCTGCCCCTGGCGAGGCTGGCCCCGACGGCAGCCAGGAACCACAGCGGCGGATAGTACTGCTCGGTGAGAAACAAGGCGCCGACGCACGCGACGACGAAGCCGGCGGCCAGCGCCGCCTGCAGCTGGTCGCTCCGCTTGTCATCTGGGAACCGGCGCCTGAGATCGGCCCACGACCAGGCAAGGTAGCCAAGGAACAGCGCCAGGCCCACCGCTCCTTGCTCAGCCAGGATGACCAGGTAGGCTTCCTCGCCGC
The DNA here is from genome assembly GCA_963725125.1 of uncultured Actinomycetes bacterium. Lineage (GTDB taxonomy): Bacteria > Actinomycetota > Actinomycetes > Streptosporangiales > Streptosporangiaceae > DASXKD01. The sequence continues at coordinate 145,780 of CAVRXW010000007.1, read as the reverse complement.
TGATGCTCAGCACGTCGAACGGATACGGCGGGCTTTCCCCCACTGCCGGAGCGTACTGGTAGAAGCGGTACACGAAGTTGCCGGGCCCAACACCGGTGATCGGGTAATGCTCCCACTCGTTCAGCTCTACCCGGTAGTAGCCGAGGCGGACATTGACGTTCTCCATGGCTATGTGGGTCTTCTGATCGAAGGCGCCGCGCACGATCTGCGGTGCGAGAAAAAAGGCCAGGCCCGCAACGACGGCTAGGCAGCGCGATCGTCCCGAGCAGCCACCGGAGGCGGAGCCGCCGGGTCACCAGCAACCACAGACCCGCTGCGGCCAGACCCGTGAGCGCACTGCGGGAGAACGTCGCCAGCGTGCACGCCGAGGATGATGGCCAGGGCCAGGCTCCACAGTCAGCCTTGCTCCACCAGGTGGCCCCCCAGCGGATCTGGTAGATCGCCAGCGGCGTGCTGCTGCCGAGGATGAACCCGAAGTCGTTGGGATCTTGAATCGGCCCGCTGGCCCGGAAGACGTGATGGCCGAAGAAGGCGACGAGGCCGATGACGCTGGCGACGACGGCGGCGGTAATGAGGACCTTGATGAGTACGTCGGCTTTGCGGCGGTCCCCCCTGCACCGTCTGAAGGACAAGAAAGAAGAGGGTCGAGAACGTCAGGTACCGGAGCGAGATCACGAGCGCGGTCTTGTCGCTGACGGCGACAACAGAGCGACACTGTGGTCCACAGCAGGAAGGCGACGATCAGCCATAGCTGGCGGGTGGTGAGAATCGGCCGCCGGTTCACCGCCCAGTCCAGCACCCAGGCCGCCACGGCGATGGCCCCGACACCCTTGTCGATCGTGATGATTCCGGCCCCGTGCGATCAGATAGGCGTTGAAGAAGAAGTCGGCCGCCAATATGGCCACGGCGATGTCCAGGCGGCTGAGGATGAGCCCGAGCACAGCGATGGCGACGATGGCTGCCACGGTGAGTAGCGTCCAGCGGCCGAGGAGGACGGCGGCGACAAGCGCCAGCGCCACCAGGACAATGCCGACGGCGAGGACTGAGCGGCGACTCGCCGCACCGGCCACGGGGAGGAGTCCTCGGGCGGCAGTCATGACATCGGCCGACTTCCCGTCACTTCGCTACACTAACGCAGACGTGCAGAATGCCGACGCGTCGTGTGATGCCCGCCACGCGGGTCCTGACGGGGAACTTCAGGTTGTCACCAGGATTCTGGAAACCACGGATCGCTGGTAGCTGTGACCACGCCTGAACCCCAGCCCATGCGCCGTACCGCCGCCGCGCGGGGGGCGCTGTGGCTATCGGTGAGTTCCTGGAGTGCCAAGGGCACACAGACCGTCGTGCTGCTGGTGTTGGCCAAGGTGCTGACGCCGTCGCAGTTCGGCATTCTTGCCGTCGCTGCCCTCACATACAACGCATTGCTGGCTCTCAACCAGCTCGGTGTCACCGATGCTCTGACGTTTTTCCCTGACCGGATAGAGGAGGCGTCGAGAACCGCGCTGTCCATGGTTCTCATCGGCGGGCTGATTCTCATGGGCGCCACCTGGGCCTTGGCTCCGCTGATCGCGCACTTCTTCCACAGCCCTGAGGCCACCTTCGTGCTCAGAGGGTTCGCAGTTGGCATACCGTTCGACGCGGCCGCGCAGGTGCCGATCGGTCGCCTGACGCGTGAGCTGAGTTTCTCCCGGCGGACGATCACCGACTCGGTGCCACCAGTGCTTGGGGCAGCCGTCACCATCAGCGTGGTGGCCAGCGGCCACCCGCTGGTTGGCCTGGTGGCCGGTCAGATCGTGGCGTCCATCACTACTCTCACCGTCGCCATGATCGTCGGGCCCTGGTGCCTTCCCGGCTGGAACAGGGTGATGGCGCGCCGGCTGCTGAGATACGGAGGATATCTCAGCGGGGCCGACATTCTTAACCTCGGCCTCCTCAACGTGGACTACATCATCGTCGGCCATGTGCTGGGCCCGGTCGCGCTCGGCATCTACTCGCTGGCATACCGGCTCTGCTTCCTGCCATACCTCTCGATCGGCATCGTTGCGAACGGGGCGGCCTTCCCCTACTACTGCCGGCTGCCCTCCGACGAGGCCAAGGCCCGGGCCGCGGAGAACGTCTTTTCTCTCATTACCGCCATGAGCATTCCCTGGTTCGTCGGGCTGGTGCTGTTCGCCAACGAGATCGCCCTGCTCGGCGAGAAGTGGGCGCCCGCGGCGGGACCCATCCGGTTCCTGGCGCTCTACGGATTCTTCCTCTCCTTGATCCTTAGTGCCCTCCAGGTTCTCAAGGCGGTGAACCGAACCGATCTTGTCTTCCTCGGTCGTTTCCTTCACCTGGCGATCTTGACCGCCGTCATTCTCGCCACCGTCAGGAAAGGAATCACGGTTGTCGCCCTTGACCAGGCCGTCGTGGCCTGCCTGGTACTCCTGGTCACTGGCGTGTGGATTGTTCGCCATGCCTCGCTGCGGCCGGCTGCCCTGGGCCGGTCCCTGGGCCCGCCGGTGATTTGCGCGCTCGGGATGGTCCCCGTTGTCCTCGTGCTTGGCCGCCTTCCCGGGCTAGGCACGGTGCCTTCCTGGACATCCCTGCTGATCCTTGGCCCGCTGGCCTTGTTCGTCTTTGCCGTTGCCTCGCTGATGGTCATGCGCGACCGCCTTCGCATGGGATGGGCCGCGTTGCGAGGCCGACCGGACGACGCGACCGATGCCGCCGCTTAGGCAAGGTTCCCGGCCTCAGGGGAAGACACGATCCAGGCTGGCCTGGGCCCGATGAGCGGTTGGACGGTAGGTTTGGCGGGACAGCCAGCAAGCGACCAGCGCAGGTAACGGAAGTGGCAGAGCCTCGCTCGTACCGGCAGAGCCATCTCGGCGCCGACAAGGCGCGATCGTATGACGAGGATCTGTGGGACCCCCGGGCGGCGAAAGGGCTGGACTGGCTGATCGAGCAGCAGCTCCTCGCGGACGTTCTCCGCGACGCTCTCCCGCCCGGTGCCCGCTCGGCAGCCGACTTTGCTTGTGGCACGGGCCGGATCCTCGAGTTTCTGAGCCGTTACCTTCCCTCGCCCGTAGGGATCGACATATCACCGGACATGCTCGCGCTGGCTCACGCCCGGTGTCCCCGGGCTGTGCTGATCCTGGGTGATACGACCACCACACATGACTTGGCGCCTGGCCCGTTCGACGTTATTACCGCCTTCCGCTTTTTCCTCAACGCGGAGCCCGGCCTGCGAAGCCAGGTGCTGACCTGGATGGGAAGGTCGCTCCGGCCGGGAGGAGCCGTCATCGCGAATTTCCATCTCAACCCCGTCAGCCTGCGGGGCATGTATCTGCGGCTCCGGATGACCCGGGTCACTCGGCCATCGATGATGTCGATCAACGACGCCTGCCGGCTGTTCGAGGCGCATGCCTTCACCGTCCGCCAGATCCTCGGGTACAGCTTCCTGCCCTACCGGCGGGACGGGCGCACCCTGCTGGCACCTGCGGCCAGGCGGGCGGTGGAAACGCGTTTGGCGGGAATCGGGGTACTCCGGCCGGTGGCTGGAAGCTTCCTCGTGGTGGCCACAGCTGACTCATCCGTCCCCCGGGATTCGAAAAACGTACGCAGGGAGATGCGCTAGTGCCTACGAGCTCGGACGGTCAGCTCGCCCAGGAAGCTGTCAGGCACCCTGCCGCGTGGCGATTTCTGCTGCCCCGCCGGGTTCACGGGGCGGTCGTGCTTGCGAACCTCCATCCGTTGATAGCCCAGAACCTGCTGCGTTCCTATCCATCCGCGATCGTGCTGAGCCGGGGCCTGCCTGATGTGCAGGGGCTGGCGCGAGGAGCGATCTGGGATGGCCAGAATTCACCCTTCCGCCCGAAGACCGTCGCCCTCGTTGTCTGCGACGATCGCGATGGCGTGTGCGCCGAGGCAATGAGGCCCGCCTTGACCGGGACAGGTCAGCTAGTTGCGATCGTCCGGTCCACCCAGCCTTACCGCTTTGCCCTGTTCCCGACGCCGGAACAACTGCGAGCGGTGATCGGTCGCGGATGGCCCCTCACCTATGACGGTCCTCCCCGGCGATGGCTGGGATATTGGCTCGCCACCACGCCCTTGTGGCGCTACATGAGCCGGTCTGGACTTGCCGTGGCCTGGCCATGCGATGATGTGGTCGCCTTGGTGATCGGCCAGGTCAGCGCTGCTCTGGGGGGACAGGCCGAGCTTCGCGGCCTCATCGCGGGTCGCGGTCTCGGGCACATGACTCTCCGGGTCCGCTGCCGAGGGCAGGAACTGGCCGTGCGGGTTGCCACCAGCCCTGACAGCGCAGCGCGCCTGAGAAATCATCTGCGGGTCCTGGCTGACCTGCCATCCCGTCTTGGATCGAACCAGAAGGCGATCGCCTTTCCAGAAGCCGTGGCTTCCGGGGCCGCGGAAGGCATTCCATGGGCAGCGGAGCGCTGGCTCAAGAGCCCAGCGGTGCGAGCCAGCCACGCTTGGAGGCCGTCTGGCAAAGGCTGGGCCGTCCTGCGGGCGATCGCCGCCGAACTCGCCGCCGGGGCTCGGACCGGTTATGCAGGCGATGGCTGGGCCCGTGGCTGGGTGACTGGCTTGGAAGCCGTCGCGCCCGCGCTTGTTGAGCAGGTCTTGCTCGCCTTGGCGCCGATCGAGGCCGAAGGCGTGGCGACGGCATGGTGCCATGGCGACCTCTGGCCTGGGAACGTCTTTCTCCACAGGCCCCCCCGGCCGTCGGTGGTCATCGACTGGGAACGGGCACGGCCCGATGCCCCAGCAGGCATCGATGCTGTCCACGCCGAAGTTTGTCGCATCGTCGCGGCCAGACGCTGCACTTTTGGCGAAGCGGCCGCCCAGCTCTCTGGATCCGCCACCCCGGAACTGGCCGCAACAGTGGTCGGCGGGAGGCATTTCGCGGAGTGGGGGCGACCTCAGCAGCATGCCTTGCTTCTCGCCACCGTCACCCATTATGCGACCGGCGAGAACGAGAGCGGGTCAACGGACCGCTGGACCGAAAGCTGGGGCCAGATGCATGTTGTACCGATGATGAAAAGGCTGCAGGCACTCCGGTGAGAACACAGACGCCCAGCTTGCTGGTTCTCGAGCGACTGGACGGCTGGACCGCGCAGTGGAACCATCTGGTCGATCTGTCGCCACTCCCCTCCCCTTTCCTGCGGTCGTGGTGGCTCACCGGTACGGGCGGCCCCCAGTCTCGCTTCTTGCTGGTCGTGCGGGAGAACCATCTGGTGGGTGGCCTCGCCCTGGAGGAAGGACACCGGCTGGGCCTGCCGTGTCTGCACATGATGGGGGCCGGGCCGCTGGCCCCCGATCATCTGGACCTCCTGGCCGTCCCGGGGCAAGAGGACGTCGTGGTCCACTGTCTGGAGCGCTGGTTGTGCAGGCCGGGAACGCGCGTGGTCGACCTTGCGGGGATCCGGTCCGGCTCCCGGCTGATCACAGCCCTGCCGGCTAACGTCCGCTGCGAACCGCCCGCTGTCGCCCCGTGGGCGGCACTGTCTGGCGACTTCGAGACCTACGTGGCTGCCTGTCCCGCCCTGTTCCGGCGGAATCTCCGGAAAGCCTCATCCCGCCTGACGCGCGCGGGCGCAAAGCATTGCAGAAACAAAGGTATGGAGGCGGTCGAGGCCCTCGGTACGTTGCGGCGGCTCCACGACGCTCAGTGGGGAGAACGGTCCTTCTTGCTCCCCGCTTTCGAGCGCTTCGCCACTGCCTGCCGGCTGGCAGCCGATTTCGACGAGATCTCGGTCCATGAGCTCACCGTGGATCAGACCGTCATAGCGATCGTGGTTACGTTCGAGGTGGCGGGGCGTGTGAGCCTCTATCAGAGCGCTCGGCTGACCGATCCCCGCTGGCGGAGTGCCACAACGGTGCTGCTCGCTGCGATCATTGGTGACGCATGTACTCGAGGGTTCACCGAGGTCGACTTTCTTCGTGGCGATGAAACCTATAAAGCCAACTTCGCTTCGGCGCGACGTGAGCTGCTTCGGCTGCGGGCTGCGAATGGCTGGGCAGGCCGCACGGCCATGATGCTGGAGACGGCAGCGCGCAAGCTTAAGCACCTGCCCGATCACGCGCACGCGGCAACTGGCGAGCACTGAGCGGGCTCGCACGATGACAGCGCCGGCTTCGCCACGGAACGGTGCTTGCCTTGACTCGCCCTAGCCCGGTCAGAAGGATGGCAGGCATGGCCGAGGGCCGATGGCGTAAGGCGCTGGAACCGGTGACGGTCCGGAATCTTGCGATGGAAGTCAGTGCCTCTTCACGGTCGCTGCGGCTACCGCAGGTCGTAGCGGCCCCGCAATGGACGATAGATCCGGCGGGCCTCGATGGTTTCGTTCTTCACTGGCCGCGGGTGACGCGGCCCGCGGTCGTCGGGCGCATGCTGGCGCCGGTGCGACGTGCCATGAGCCATCATGTCCGAGTCGAACTGGCGGATATTCACCAGCCGGTGAGCAGCGTCGTACTCACGGAACTCTCCGGAAATGGGAGGGTTTACCCGGTCGCCATCGATCTCCACGACTTCTCTTCGTTCCGGGACGTAGAACTGGTCAAGCGCTGTCTCGTCTACTTCAAGATGCAGCATCGCCGCGGTGGCTACGGCATCCCTCAGGTCGTGCCGGGCGGGCATCTGACCGACAAGGGGACGATCTACTGGTATCTGCCGTACCTTCGCCAGCTCCGGGACCGCCGGGACTTCACATGCGACGTGTACGGGCGGTTCGGGCTACGTTTCAACGCGGACCTCCGCCGCCGCGCCGTCGGGGTCTTGACAGCGCAGCACCGCTTGGCGTTCCAAGGTGGGTTTGAGAGTGTGCCGAGGGCCGCCTTCCTGAAGGAGATCGCGCGATCGCGGGTGTGTATCGACCTCCCCGGCCAGGACGACGCCATCTCCCTGCGGCTGATTTCGTGTCTGGCGGTTGGGGCGTGCATCGTGGGCCCACGTCCCAAGAACGAGCTGAATGCACCGCTCATCGACCGTGTCCATGTCGCGTGGACTCGCGACGACCAGTCAGATCTTGTCGATCTGTGCGAGTACTACGTCAAGAACGAAGATGCTCGCGAGCAGATGGCGTCAGAGGCGAGGCACTTTTTCGATCGGTACCTGCACGCTGAGAGTCTCGCAGCGTACTACTTGCACGTGTGCGCTTCCCGCCTGTCACAGGCGTAGACCCCGCGCTGTCAGCCCTTGCGCCGCACGTGGCTGGCGAACGCGCTGGCTCGCATGACAGCCACCTTGGCCATATCGGCGGGAGCGGACTGCCCTGCGTGGCGTGGAGTCATGCGAAGCTGCCGGAGGCGGGCGTTGAAGGCCTCGATCATGTTCTCCCGCTCGGTGGCGGCAGTGAAGTAGGTAAGGGTGACGGAAAGCGAGATGGCCGGGCCGTTGTGGACCCAGTGGGGCGAGACCGGCGGTATATACACCCCCCGTCCTGGGGTGAGGGGGTACGAGGCCAACTCCGGGGGCAGGGACTCTATCCGCCCGTGCGAGCCGTCCCAGTACCGCTCGACCTCGTGCCAACGGCCGGCGTCAGTCTCGAACCGGCCAAAGCTGACCGTTTTGGACCCGCTTACCTGCATGAGCAGGCTGTGTTCGATGTCGAAGTGAGCAGGCGTGACCGAGTTCGGCGAGGAAACGAAGACGAATCCCACCCGGTTGCGCATCTTGCCATGACGAGCGATCATCCCGGCTTCGAGCGGGTCAAGCATTGTGTTCATCAGGTCGGCGAACGCCGGATCAGCCTCGATGTTAAGCAACGTCAGCCAGGCGTTCGCGTTTTCCAGGTTGCGGATGACATCACCCGGCCTGGACAGTGCGCCCCTGGGAGGACCCCCCTGCGGAACCAGCAAGGGCTGAGCGGCGGTGTCGCAGATTACCGACCGGCGCGGCAGCCGGTCAGCCAGGTCAGCGACGGCCTCGATGGTCAGGCGGTCATCTTCGTGCAAGTGATGGGCAAATTCAGCCGGCCGCCCGGGGAACGCTCCACCCGAAGGAAGCTGCCCGAGTGTCGGTAGCTCCTGCCCAGCCGGAATCGGTACCACGGCTGGCCTCCCGAAGGTAACGGGACCAATCCCAAGCAACTCTGCCCCCAAGCTGGATGGCTGTCAATGTTCGGGGGGCCTCGGCCACTTTGCGACCGGGGTGTCATCTGAGGCTGGTACCTCTTAGGTGACCCGCAGGTTTCTCTGTTCAGCCGGAGGCCGGACACCGATCCAGAAGATCCCAGTGACCGCGAGATCCTCGGAGGCCACCTCGGCGAATTCTGCGGCGAACTCGTGACGCTCTGCTTCCACCCGTGTCAGAGCACGTTGCATGGGCCCGGCCGGGACGGAAGCAGCGGGCACGTGAGGGGTGAGTTCTCCCACGCCCACCAGGCTCGTCACCAGAATGGTCACGTTGAGGTCTGCCGAGCGCCCTAGTTCATCGGCGAGGCTGCGATACCGGTGAAGGAGGAACCGGTTCGGGCGGCCCGATCGTCGTGTCATCCGGCGATAAAGGGGCGTGGGGAACCGGAGGAAGGTTAGCTCCGAGTGGGCGGGGGTGAACATGCCGTGATCTCGGAAGTCGATTTTGTGCACCATCCGGCCACCCGGCCGGAGACAGGCCGCCATGCTTACGACCGCGCCCAGAGGGTCGTACAGGTGTTCCAGGGCTGCCCGAGAAACGATCAGGTCATAGCGTTGGTCCCCGTCATGGGCATGCCTGGCGAAATAGTGCTCAGCTGAGGATCCAAGACGCCAGATGATCCCGGGCAGGTACTCGTCATCCCAGCGGCCCGTGCCGTCCGGTCGTTCCAGCCCATGGCGGGTGGCTAGGGCCCGGTAGATCTGCGCCTGCTGGGCAGGGATTCGTCGGCTCTTGAACCGGTCGACGAGTTCCACCGTTTCACAGCCAGCCATCCGGAGAAGGAGCGCTACCCCTGCGTTGTCACCCGGCCCGACCTCGGCCGCCGTTCCGCCAAGATGATCAAGACCGCCATAGGTCACGTAGTCGTTGAACACCTCTTCTACGTACGCCACCGAATCTTCGACCGCCAGCCCGCGGTGGGTGCTGCCCGACTCAGACTGAACGTGGCCCAACCGCTGTTTCAAGCCCCAGCCGAGATCGTCAGCCGCGTACGCCAGAGCCTTAGCCGTCGGCCACGTGTCCAGCAGCGCCTTGGTCTTGGTCTTTGCGCGGGCGAATCCGGTCCCCGCCAGCGGCATTATCATGTCGGCAGCCTAGCCAGGAGCCCGAATCCCGCTGTCCTCCTGCTGGGCGGCGGCGTCCGAGAACGTGGCGTCGAGCCGAAGGAGAGCGCCGACCGGTCACGCGCGAGGAGCCGCCGAAGGTCGAAGACGATCACGAAGAGAAACGCGATCTTCTCGTTGAATCCGACTGAAATCAGCATCAGCGGAGCGAACAGCTTGATTCGATCGAGCGAATAGACGAGCACGCTGATGATGAGCAGGGCGATCGGATCGATGGTCGTCACGCCGGTGAACTGGGCGAAGAACAACGCAAGCAGCGCGACGAGGAAGGCCGATTTCCTGGTCGCTCCGGCCTTGTCCCGGCAGGTCACGCAAATCACGGCCGCCATGGCGAGCAAACTCAGCCATGAAGTTACGCTGATCGCTTCGGGCGCCTTGAGGTAGTTAGGATCCACCGCCGGCAGGTTCGTGAAGCGGTAGAGGGGCAGCACGTAGGAGAACGGGACCGCGACGAGCACCGAGAACAAGCGGTAGGTCATCGGTGCCCCTGGGACCTTCCCGCCCGCGCCGGCGATGCTTTGAAGGTATGGCCCGTAGTCGTCGCGAGGGGCCGTGTTGAACGCGGCATCCCTGTATATCGAGAAGAACAGGGGAACCGACAGGAGAGGCAGGGTGGCAACGATCGCCGCACGCCCTGCTCGGTCACGAGTCATGCCGCCGCCCACCTCGCCGGATGCTTGACCGGTAGGCATGTTAGCAGCCTCGATGGGGGCGGCAAAGAGCCGTACTCATCGGCTTGAGTAGCCGATGCGGGCCGTCAAGCCCCGGTCAGGTCGAACCGGAAGCACCGTTAGGTGACCTTTGCTCACACGGTTCTGCACAGGGCAGCCTGCGCCAGGCAGTCACCTGGTCCGGCAGCAGCCCTGCCGATTCCATATCATGTCGGCAGCCTAGTCGGGAGCCAGGATCATGCGCAGGCCAGGATGGATGACCCCCCTGCTCGTGGCACTGGCCGTAGCGGTGGTCCTGGTGTCCGCGGCGGCTGCGGTGTGGCGCAGCACGGCGTCACCTGCTCCCGCCGCGGCTGGCCTGCCCGCCCAGGCGGGAACGGTCGAGACGTTTACGCATTTGCTGGACGAGGCACAGGTCCAGGCAATGACCCGGGCGCAGTTGGCAACGATCGCTCGCGAAAACGCCGTCGTCGTCCTCAACTCATGGGACTTCCGCCTGATCCCTGTCCTCAAGCGGGCGAATCCGTCCGTGCAGGTCTGGGTGTACAAGGACCTATCTGGAGTGCGCTCAGACGATTGCACAACGAGGACCGGCAACTGCGGCGCCTGCGGACCGGGCGTGGCGGACAGCAGGCTGCTGTCGTCGGGCATCGGGTACTGCTGGCTCAAGCGCAACCACCCGGATTGGCTGCTACGCGCACTTGGCTCGGGCCAGCCGTTCCAGTTCAGGGGCTATCCGCGCACCTGGGAGACCGACTACGGCAATCGTGCGTACCAGCGTCAATGGGCCGCGAATGTCATCGCTGACGTCCACAGCCACGGATGGGACGGCGTCGAACTGGATAACGCCCTGACCATTGCGGACGCCTACGGGATCGCGGCCAGGTACCGCAGCGACGCGGCGGTGCAGGCCGCCACGTACTCGGCCCTCCAGGAGGTGGGCCGCGCCCTGAGCCAGGCCGGCGTGGCCTCGGTTGCCAACGTTGGTTATGCGACCATGTTCCGGGGGCTATGGCAGCGATGGCTCGGGCCGGTGGGCGGCCTCGAGCAAGAGTTCTACCTCTCGTTCACCACTCAGCCCAACGCCGAGGGTGGCCAATGGAGTGAGTTCGAGAGTGAGGTCTCCTCCTGCGCTGCCCAGCACAAGAGGTGCTGGTTCCATGCCGGCGAAGACACGGCAGCGGTCACGATGCAGACCCGCGGCTACGCGCGGGCCTCGCTCCTGCTCGCCACCGACGGCCGGCAACTGCTGTCCGTGGGGAGCCTCACCACGCTGCCGGCCGCGCTGCGCGTGGCTCTCGGCTTCCCGCTGAGCACCATGGACCAGGCGGGAAGGGCCTGGCGGCGATCCTTCGCCGGAGGGGTGGCCGTGGTGAACCCCACCAGGTCCAGCACGGTTGCCGATCTGGGCGGCAGCTACCTCGGCAACGGCGGACACCCGGTTTCCGCCGTCTTCCTGGCGCCAGCAAGCGGAGCCGTGCTGCGCATATCAGCTGGGCGGCAGCGCCGCTGAGACCGGCACGGACTGGCCCCTCAGTCATGAGCGTGTCACTGTATAGTAATCTAATAGTATGGAAAGTGTAAGGTAGTCGCCATCCGCTGGCACTCAGTGTCGCCATTTGATTACCTTTTGCATTTCACCCTAGGGCCAACTTCGATGCATCGTGCCTGGGTCTGGACAAATGACCAAACCCATACCTAGGCTTGACTAGTTGTGTCCTGCGTCGGGGCGGAGGCGCACAACACGAGGATTTCCGATTTGCCGCCGGCCGCGTATCGGATCCTTGAACGGGAGCAGGGTTCTTAGGTTTTACCTTCGAAAGAAGGCTGCGGCGAGTGGGTGCAGCGCAAAACGCGCTGGGGGAGCCGCCGAGGGCGCGGCGACACCATGTCCGGTATTCTACCGGCCGAAGTGCGGATCCGGCCCGAGAATGGCCGCTATTCCGAATCTCGGTTTTGCCACTGTGTGACTGCCTCGCACTGGCTCTCGCCGTACTGCTGGCGATGCCCCGGTGGCAGGGTGCGGGTTACGCTCTGGTGGTGCTCGGCACGCTGTCGGTGAATGGAGCACACCGGCTGCGCATTTGCCTGCGGATCTCGGACGAGATACCCCGCCTGACGGCGTTCGTGGCAGCGCCCCTCGTGCTGCTCCTCCCCTGGGGATTCCCGGCTGCCACGCTCCTCGCGCTTGGTGCCGCCTCTCTCGGCCTGCTCAGCGCGATGCGCGGCGGGCTGTACGCGGCCCTGCGCATGGCCCACCGGCACGGCCGGCTGACCGAATCCGCGCTCATCGTCGGTACCGGCCATACCGGCATGGAGGTCGGGCAGATACTCCACGATCATCCAGAATTGGGCCTGCGGCCCCTCGGATTCGTCGGTGGTCCGCCCCGGAGAGCGGGCTGCCCGCTGCCGGTCCTTGGCGACCTGCCCGACATGGCCGCCGTCGTGGTCCACCACGACGCCCACTGGGTCATCGCATGCTTTACCGACACCCGGGACGGGGACGCCGAACTGGTAACCGCGCTGCGCGCCAACCGTGGCCTTCCGGTGCGGGTCTGCGTGGTGCCGCGGATGTATGAGATGGCTACCGCGATCCCGGCGAGATGCCGAGACGAACTGTGGGGCATTCCCGTGATCCCGCTACGGCCCTGCGGGCCCCGGCGGACGTCGCGGCTGGCCAAGCGCGCCTTCGACCTCCTCGTCGGCACCCTGCTGCTGGTCATCACCGCACCGGTGCAGTTGGCGCTGGCCGTGGTGATGCTGCTGGCCTGCGGGCGGCCCGTGTTCTTCCGCCAGGTGCGGGTCACCCGCGATGGCGACCGCATGACGATCATCAAGTTCCGGACCGTAGCGGTGGAGAACTCGAACGCCCACTGGTCGGTGTCATCCGATCAATGCACGACGGCCGGCCGCTGGCTGCGGGCAACTCATCTCGATGAACTGCCGCAACTCCTCAACGTGGTCCGCGGGCAGATGTCACTCGTTGGCCCGCGTCCCGAGCAGCCGGTCTACACCTCGCGATTCGCCAACCTGATTCCGCGCTATGAGGACAGGCACAGGGTGCATGGCGGCATGACCGGCTGGGCACAGGTACACGGGCTTTCCGGAGATACCTCGATTCCCGAACGAGTGAGGTTCGACAACTACTATATCGAGCACTGGTCATTGTGGCTGGATCTGACCATTCTGGCGCGCACGTTTGCCCAGCCGCTGTCCGCCGTGGCGGACAGCGTCATTCACCGCGCCAATGGCAAGGAGGTCGACACCGTACGGCCCGCGACGGGGGCCGCCAATTCCCGGATCCCGCACGATATCCGGTAGATGGCAGGCAGCCAGGCGGCGTCCCGCGTGCTCATCCCGTCCCCGGTGATGCCGCTTCTCGCGCGGTCAGCGTCGGCCCGGGCCAAGCGCCGCCGCAGGTCTCTGCCCAGTTCAGCTGTTAGTCGCCAGGGTCTGGGCCGTGATCACCTCGCGCCGGGACGCGGTGGATGCCACCTCCCCCACGGTGACCGTCTTCGGATCACCGCCCGCGGCAATTCGCTGGACCATCATGTCGCGGCTGATGGTTCCCTGGATCTTGCCGTTTTCCCCGCGGACCCTCAGCGCCGCTACCCCGAGTTCGCGCATCAGGTGACCTGCCCGGCGCAGCGTCTCCCCCGCGTCTATGTAGGCCGTATCCGCTTCCGCGGTCTTACCCGTACTGGTCACCGCGACCCCCAGATGTCGCTACCGAGGCCAAAGCCCCGCCTGCCAGTCCCCGTCCGGCCCGTGCCACCCGTAGCCTGGCGGGCCGACCATGATCTTTCCGCGTACATATAGGCTAACGCGGAACTACCGGAAAAGGTTCACCAACCACCAGCAAAATGGCCGCCGCTCCATAGCAAAGAGACCCGGCGCCGCCTTCGCGCGCCTCTCACGCGCGAGGGCGACGTGCCCAGGCCGGTCAGCCCACCGGAACTGCTACTCCCCGACTGCGCTACGGCCTGGATGTGCCGTCGCATCGGCCGCCTGCACGGCGCCGGTGTCGTGTTTGTCCTCCGCGGCCACCGGCCTGGTGCTGACGCCAGCACAGCCGGGCCCGGTGCAGGCCCGGCGCAGCCGGTGTGCAGATCGTGTGGACGCGCTCAGCCGCTGCTGCCGCTGCTGCTCAGGTGCCAGGCCCGGGCCCGCCGCGCCGCCTCGATGGCCGCGCTGACCACCACGGTGAGGCCCAGGGCGAGCAGCAGGCCCAGCCACGGCTGGTCCGCGAAGGCCTTGCCGCCAATCCGGCCGATCAGGAAGGCGTAGCTCGCCCAGATCACCGCCGCGCAGGCGGTCGCCACGACGAAGCGCCGCCGTGGATAGCCGACCACGCCACAGGTCAGCGTGACGGCGGTGCGCCCGCCGGGGATGAAGCGGCAGCCGATGATCATGCGGGCACCGAAGCGGTGCAGCGACCGCTCGGACCAGGCCCGCCTGCGCGCGCCGCGTTCCCCGGCGAAGACCCGCCGCCCGGCGCCCGGGCCGAAGCGGCGGCCGAGCAGGTAGGCGGCATTGTCGCCGAGGAATGCCCCGGACGCCGCCAGGGCGACAAGCACGGCGGCCCGCGGATCCGCGGTGCCCGCGGTGGCGACGCCGAGCGCGATCACCGCGGCCTCGCTGGGCAGCACCGGGATGAGGGCGTCGAACGCGGGCAGCAGGACGGCGATGACGTAGGACAGCAGTGACGACACGCCCAGGTGGGAGAGCCCGGTCACGGGACCGCCCCGGCCTCCGCGGCCCGGCTCGCAAGCACCGCGATCGCGGTGGCTGCGGTGCCACTCATGCGGCGGCCCCGGGCCGGTCCCGCTCCTGGCGCTGCAGGGCACGGCGACGCCGGGCGCGGGACCGGCCCACATACAGCCGGGCGCAGATGGCGCCCAGCACGGCACCGAACACGGCCCACGGGGCCAGCACGATCAGGTCACTTCCGGTCACTGCCGCGCCCCTTTCTTCCGGTACACGCCCCTACTGAATGGCACAGCCGTGCCGGGCGGGTGAAACTGTCGTGGTGATGGTGTGAAGACACCGGGCCCGGCCGGTGGAGAGGAAGCGTGGGCATGATGGCGGCGACGGTGCTGCTGGTGGAGGATGAGCGCAAGCTCCGCGATGTGGTGCGCTCCTACCTGGAGCGAGCCGGCTTCACGGTGCTCTCCACCGGATCCGGTGCGGAGGCGCTCACGCTCGCCGCGTCCGGGTCACCCGACCTTGTCGTCCTCGACCTCGGCCTGCCCGACATCCCCGGGGAGAGTGTGGCCAGGGAACTGCGGGCGGCAGGGCCGGTCCCTGTGCTCATGCTCACCGCCAAGAGCAGCGAGGAGGACCGGATCCGCGGCCTGGAACTCGGCGCGGACGACTATGTCACCAAGCCATTCAGCCCCCGGGAACTGGTGCTCCGCGTGCAGGCGATCCTGCGCCGTGGCGGCGGCCAGGCGGCCGCGCAGGGAGTGGCCAGTTACGGCGGTGAGCAACTGGTCATCGACGAGCCACGGCGGACCGTGGTGGTGCGCGGCACGCCGGTCGGCCTGACCCCGACCGAATGGGGGCTGCTGCTGGCGCTGGCCACGGTGCCGGGCCGGGTGTACTCGCGGTTCGAGCTGATCAACAGGGTCCGCGGGTACGAGTTCGAGGGGTATGAGCGGACCGTGGACTCGCACGTGAAAAACCTGCGCCGCAAGATCGAGGCCGATCCCGGCAGCCCGCTGATCGTGCAGACGGTCCTGGGCGGCGGCTACCGCCTGGGCCTGTCCCGCGATGGCTGACGGAGTGCCGGCCGAGGCGGGGCGCAAGCGCGCGGGGCCCCGGGCCGGCGCGCTCGGCCTGCGGCTGGCGCTGGCCTTTCTCGCCGTCGCGCTGGCCGCGGTGGCACTGCTCGCCATCCTGGCGGCGGTGTTCGCCGCCGCCGATGTCGGGAACCTGGCGAGCCGCCAGCGATCCGACCTGACCAGCGCGATCGCGGTGGCCGCGGGCGCGGCCTGGGACCGCACCGACAGCTGGGCCGGCGCGAACCTGGCCCCGGTGCTCGACCTGGCCACCCGCACCGGTGCCGACGTGCGGATCACCGATCAGGCCGGCCAGGTCACCGCCGTGTCGGCGGGCTTCCCCGGGCACGCGTCGAGCCCGCAGGTCGGCCGGCCGGTCGTGGTGCGGGGCCGGCGGGTCGGCGAGGCCGTGGCCCGGTTCCCCGGCAGCGGGCTGGGCGCCGCCGACCAGTCGCTGCGGGCCTCGCTGTGGCGTGCCATCGCGGGGGCGGCCGGGCTCGCCGCGCTGCTCGCCCTGCTCACCGGGCTGCTCGTGGCGCGGCGGATCACCCGGCCGGTGGAACGGCTGATCGCCGTGACGCGGGCGATGGGGCGCGGCGACCGCACGGCCAGGGTCGGGCCGATCGCCGCCCCCGGCGAGATAGGCGAGCTGGCCACCGCCTTCGACCAGATGGCCAACACCCTGGACCGGCAGGAGCAGCTCCGCCGCGACCTGGTCGCCGACGTCGCCCACGAGCTGCGGACACCGATCGCGGTGCTGCAGGCCGGCCATGAGGCACTGCTGGACGGCGTGACCGAGCCCACCCCGGAGCAGCTGACTTCGCTGCGGGACGAGGTGCTGCGGCTGGCCCGGATGGTCGGCGACCTGCAGACCCTGGCCGCCGCCGACGCCGCCGCCCTGCAGCTGACGCTGAGCCGGGAGGACCTGGCCGGGATCACCGCCGGTGCCGCGGACAGCCTGGCCGGGCGGTTCGACGCCGCAGGGATCGCGCTGGAGCGGCAGTTCACCCCGGTCGAGGTGCTGGCCGACCCCGGCCGGCTGCATCAGGTCATCACGAACCTGCTGACCAACGCGCTGAAGTTCACCCCGGCCGGCGGCCGGGTCACCGTACAGACCGGGCCGTCCGGGGCAGCGGCCGTTCTTCAGGTCAGCGATACCGGGGCCGGCATCGCCGCGGACGAGCTGCCCCGGATCTTCGACCGGTTCTGGCGGGGCCGGGCGGCGGCGCATGTCTCCGGCAGCGGGATCGGGCTGGCGGTGGCCCGCGAACTGGCCCGCGCCCACGGCGGTGCCCTGGCGGCGGACAGCGAGCCGGGCCGCGGCACCCAGGTCACCCTCACGCTGCCCCGCACCTGACCGGGCATCGCCCGGACCGCCGCGCGCCGGTGCCTTCGCCGCGCCCCGGCGTTCCTTCACACCGTCACCATCCCGGCGGCACCGCAGGTGCACAGCCGCCGGGTTGCCTGGGCACAGCCAGCCAGCCGCTGGCGCCATGGAGCCAGGCTCAGCCCAGTGAGGGAGCCCGAAATGAGAGTGACAGAAGACCCGGCCTGGGCTGGTGGAGCCCCGGAGCTGGCCCAGGCCTGCGCGCCCGGGGGCCGGCCTGGCGCACGCTGCTGGAGGCCCAGTGGCGGGCCCGGCTGCAGGCGGTCACCGAGTTGTCGCTGGCCTACCACGAGGCGGCCTCGGTCACCGCCGCGGCACCGGCCGGGCAGCCCGCAGACCGGAAGGCACTCAGGCTGCTGCGCCGGGCGGTCGCGGCCCGGCGGGCGCTTGCCGACACCGAGGAAGCGCTCGGCCGGCTGGCCAGCGGCCGGTATGGCCGCTGCGAGGGCTGCGCGGCCGCCATCCCGGCCCGGCTGCTGGCCGCGGTGCCGGACACGCGGTACTGCCCGCGCTGCCGCCCGCGCCCGGCCCGCACCCGCGGGACCGCGCCCGTGATGGCTGGCCGTCCGGCGCTCAGCGGCGGATGACGGTTACCCTCGGACGGCCTGGTCGAGCCGCTCCAGTGTCTGGCCCATGGCCCTGGCCCAGATCTCGCCGTTCTGCATGTTCACGCGCTGCTTCTCGGGCGCGGCCGAGCAGTCGTAGATCTCGGTGACGACGGTCGCGCCCGGTCCGTCGGGGACCAGTTCGAAGCTCCACCGGTGTCCCCAGCGGGTCTCGGTCGTGCTGCCCGGGGCGGTGGCCCGGTGGCCGCTGCCCGCCTCGGGTTCCCAGCCGATCCGCCGGTCCTGCTCGAACTCGACGACGTGGTTGTTCATCTCGTAGTCGCCAAGCTCGGAGTAGTACATCGCCATGGTGAACACGTCTCCGACGCCGGAGATCACCGCGTCGGACGTGACGCCGCGCAGCATCTGCGAGCCGTCGATCTCCAGGTGCCGCCGCGGGTCCGCCAGCACCCGGAAGATCTCACTGGCGGGTGCCTCGATCCGCCGGGAAACCCGCACCGGCTGGCATTCGCCTGCTGTCATCGCACTCCCTCGAAACTAGGCCCGCCGGGCGACCTGCAGCACGCAGCCCCAGTGGCGGCGAACTATCCCGTCCGGCCGCCCGGCCAGGCGCCGCCGGATCTCACCGTACAGACGGTCCCGCTGCCACTGTCTCATCGCGATGTGGCCGGAGAACGTGTCGAGCAGCCGGATGTACTCCGCCGCGGTGTACCGGATCTCCCAGTCGAACTGCCGGGCCACGACGTCCGCGAACAGGCCGCTGGCCTCGATCTCGGCCCGGTCGTCGGGCAGTTCGCCTGGCCGGATCCATACCTGGCCCGGCGGCAGGCCCTCGCCGATTTCGTCGTACACCTCCTGGATGTCGGCGAAGAAGGAGTCGCCGTCGGCGGGGGACACGTGCAGCGCGTTCCACAAGGCAAGGTGCCCGCCGGGCCGCAGCAGTTCCCAGGCCCGCCGGCACCGGACGGCCGGGTCGATCCAGTGCCAGGCGGTGGCGGCATACACCAGGTCGAAGCCCGTCTCGGTGCCCGGCTGCCAGGTCTCGAACGCGGCCTCGATGACGTCGACGCCACCGAACGCCGCCAGGTTCCGGCGGGCCTGCGCGGCCAGGTCGGCGCCGATCTCCAGGCAGGTGACCGGGTAGCCCCGTCGGGCGAGCGGCAGCGTGGCCTTCCCGGTCGCGCAGCCTATCTCCAGGAGCCGCGCACCCGGCTGCAGCGCGGTCAGCCGGATCAGTTCGGCGTACACCTCGTCCGGATAGCCCGGCCGGGCCTGCTGGTAGATCCCGGCGGCCGAGTTGAACGTCGCCCGCAACTCTTCCCGGCCGGTCACGGCCGGGCGATCGGGAGGAACACGCCGTCCACGGTAGCGGTGCGGACGGCCTCGGCGGGCGGCGTCCGGGTCGAGCGTGGCATGGCCTCCCGCCGGGCCGCCGTGACCGGGAACAGCACGGCCGCGCCCAGCGCCAGCCGGGCGAAGGTCACCTCGGCCGGGGAGAAGCCGCGGTCCGCGAGCTTGATCCAGAGGAACGACGAGCCCCAGATGAGCGCCAGGAAGGCGAGGCGGGGCAGCACCGACTGCTTCACCGGCGGCATGCTAGCCAGTCCCGGGAAGCGCACGACCGCAGCGGGTGCGCTAGGCGAGGCCCAGTCCGAGCCAGCGGGCCAGGTCCCTGATCTCGGCGCCGACGGCGGCGGTCATGGCCTTGTCGAAGGTCACGTCCTGGTGGATCGCGTTGACGACGAGCACGCCGGCTTTGCGGTCGGCGGTGGCGTCGAGCTTCCCGACCAGCCGGTCGCCGTAGAGGACCGGCAGCGCGAAGTACCCCCAGCGGCGCTTGGCGGCCGGTTTGTACATCTCCAGCTGGTAGTCGAACTCGAAAAGCTCCACGGTGCGCTTGCGGTCGTGGATGAGCCGGTCGAAGGGGGACAGCAGCGCCGCGCGCCCGGAGAACGGCTGGCCCAGCAGGGCCGGGTCGACCCGCCAGGTGCCCCTGACGCCCTCGACGACGGCCGCCTCGCCGGCCTCCCCGACGTAGCCCTGCTCGACCTGGTGTTCCGTCCCCTGCGCGCGGGCGATGCCCAGCGCGCGCAGCCGCCGCTCGTGGCGGACGCGCCGCGCCTCCTCGGCCGGGACCGCGGGGTCATCGGGGTAGACCCGTTCTGCCAGGTCCCACAGCCGGGCCCGGCCCTGGCGCCCGGCGACCGCGACCTCGCCCCGCCGCACCATGTACTCCAGCAGCTGCGTGACGTTGCGGTTGTTGGTCCACCCCGTGGACCCCCACGGCACCTTGCAGGTGTCCGGCAGATCCCGCGAGGTCAGCGGGCCCTCGGCGTCGAGCCGGGCGAGGATGTCCCGACGGCACGCGTCGTTGGCCCGCACCCAGTCGAGGCTTTGCTGCCAGCCACGCGACTCGTCCCGCCACTCGGCCATCTCCGCGCGGTACAGCGCCATGTTCTCGCTCGGCCGGATCATCGCCAGCAGTTCGAGCAGCGCGCGGTCCTTCAGCGCGCTCTCCAGCTCGGCCGGTGAGTAAGGCGATCCAAGGCGGCTCCACGCCACCAGGTCGGCATTGGGCGCGATGGCCGCCGTCGGGTCGATCTGCAGCAGGGTGAGGTGACGCACCGTCTCCAGCAGCCCGGCCGGCCGGGCGCCGTCCAGCAGTTGCGCGCGCACCGCGATCCGGCGGGCATCGACGCGGGAAAGCTCGTGCACGGTCACCGCACCAGGCTAGGCGACAGGCTCCGGCGATCCCTGGAACTCATCGCTTCGTGATGGCACGCCCGCCCGGCATTGGCTTCCCGCGAAGTTCCGCACCCTGGCGCGGAACGTTCCGGCTCGCCGGAACGTCTCAGCACCATGACGGCGTCGCGTCCGCGTTACCTGCTCGCCGCCGCTTCGGCGGCGGCTGGCCTGCTGGCTGCCTGCAGTTCCCCGCACGCTCCCGCGTCCTCCCCCGGGACCTCATCCCCGGGTGCGCCGACTGTGCGCCCCGCCCCGGCGCCGACCACCGGGCTGCTCCCGGCCCCGGGCGGGCTGACGGACTCGCTCGTCCTGCAGCGGACACAGGTTACGGCGGGCACCCCCATCAAGGCCACGCTGATCGTGACCTACCGGGGCCGGGCGCCGATCAACCTGACCCACGGGTGCCGGCCGCAGTACGCCGTCGTGGTCACGAACCACCGGTTCCCCCCAGCGGTCGCCTTCACCGCGGACTGCAAGCTACTGCCGTTCCTCATCAAGCCTGGCGAGAACCGGCTTGCCGCCATGGTGGAGACCACCTACCTCAGTTGCTCGGAGGTGGCGAGCCAGGCGACCCGCCGTTCCCCCGCATGCCTTCCCGGCCGGCAGCCGATGCCGCCGCTTCCCGCTGGGCATTACGAGGCCGTCCTCGTCGGTGAGGGGCTCCCGCTTCCGGCTCCGGCACCCGTTCCGGTGATCCTCGCCGCCGCACCGTAGGCCGGCTGTCAAGATGTCCCGGTGGATGCTGACAACAGAAGCAAGCCTCCGCTATTGGCTGATGAGCGCGTCACGCTGACGGGCTTCCTGGAATACCAGCGCGAGACCTTGGCCATGAAATGCGCGGGCCTCACCGCCGCACAGCTACGGGAGCGGGCAGTGCCGCCCTCGGCTCTGTCCCTGCTTGGGCTGGTCCGGCACATGGCTGAGGTCGAGCAGAGCTGGTTCCGGCTCGTGATGAGCGGCCAGCGCGTTCCCTATCACTGGCCACTGAGACCAGGCGAGGATGCTGATTTCAGCGGCGGCAGTGCTGAATTCGACGTTACGGACGCCGACCCGCAGGAGGCGTTCGAGGTCTGGCGTGCAGAGTGTGCGCGTTCCCGTGACTTCGCAGCCGCCGCTGAGTCTCTCGACGTCACCGGGCGCTATGAGGACGACACGTTCTCGCTCCGCTATGTCCTCACCCACATGATCGAGGAGTACGCGCGGCACAACGGCCACGCCGACCTGCTCCGCGAGCGCATCGACGGAGTCACCGGAGACTGATGGCGCGCGGGATCACAAAGTCGTTTGCGCCCGCCATCGGGCCTGGCCGACGATAGGCACCGATGAGCGCTGTCCAGATCACCGGCTGTTCCGGCGCCGGGAAGACCACGATCGCCCCCGTGCTTGCCCGCCGGGGCCTGGCATCCATCGATACCGACGACGACCCGTTGCTCGCGCGGTTCGTTGACCCGGCCGGCAACGTGGTAGTGGAAGAGCCGGCAGAGCCAGATTTTGCCTGGCTTGCCCGGCACAGCTGGGCATGGAATCCGGCCCGCCTCGACGAACTGATCGCGGCGGCAGCACCAGCGACGCTGTACGTCTGTGGCGGAGCGGACAATGAGCTAGAACTGGCCGATCGCTTCACTCAGGTGTTCCTGCTGGAGATCGACGAGCCCACCATGCTGGCACGAATAGATGCGCGCCGGGACTACCACGACTGGGGCCGTATCGGGGACACTCGCGAGTACCTGCGCCGCAAGCTGCCCCAGATTCAGGACCGCCTGCGCGCCTTCGGCGCGATCACCATCGACGCCAGACAGCCCGTCGACCAAGTGGTGGACGCGATACTCTCGCACACCCTCGAAGGGCTCCAGATGCGGGTCGGCGTGATGGGTGAGGGCGAGCCATAGCCTGGTCTGCATGACGGTCTGGGACGAGCTTTGTGTGACCCTCCTCCGGCTGCGCGACGAACAGCCGGGTGACCTACTGGGGTGGCCCAATCCGAGTCGTCAGCAGGGCCAGCCACCGCCGTACCGGATCAGGCTGGCCCCAACCGCCGTCGCCGTCGCCGAAGACCTGCACACCCGGTTCGGGGACAATGTCGACCTCACGGTGGGGGCACTGCCCTACCCGCCAGGCCGCACGCGATGGCCACCTTTCACCGAACCACCCGCCGAGCCGCTCAGCCCGCAGCAGGCCACGGTGGAGTTGGACGGCCCCGCAGTCGTCCGCTCCGGCCACACCTTGCGACACCGCCTGCTGTTGCACAACCACTCCGGTGACCACCTCAAGATCGCCACCAACGGCTACCTCACCACTACCGTCGTGGACCCCGCCACCGGCGAGGTGGTCGGCGGCTTCACCGGCGCCCAGACTCTCCCCCTGATCGCCTACCGGGTGGCGCCAGCGCAGACCGAGCCGATACCCCTGCTCACCGGCACGTCCAGCTTCACCCCCCGGCTCGGCTACGCCGTGCCACCCGGCTCCTGGGGCATCCAGGCCACGGTCACCATCGGCGGGAACCTCCGCGACGCACCCCCGCGGCGCACACCCGTCCTGCCTCTTACCATCACTGCATAAGGCCCATCGCCGCCCGTCGGAGGTGCCTGGAAGCTGATCGCGTGACCTACTCGAGGCGATCTTCGCTGGGACGAGATCGAGTTCGGTGCGCCGGAAATCAACGCCAAGCGCCCGTAGGGCGACTCCAACGTCTACGGCGATATCGCGGAGATCCTCGGCCTGGTCGACGGCCAGCGGGCACAACGTTTGGAAGCGCAACGAGTCGCGAAATCCCTAGGCCCGATCCGGCTGCATGCTGCGCCTCGGTGCAGATCACAGCTATGGGTGAGGGGCGAGCCGGCCTGTAGGCCGGGTTCTGTGCACCCGCGCGAACGCGGGCCGACGGCCATCCATCTGGGACTGCCGTTGCCGGCAGCCTCGTGCGGTCTACCCGCGAGCATCGGGCGGGCCGCCCTCAATCGCTCGCGCAGGCCCCGCGCCCCGGAAGGCGCGCGGCCCTTGTGACCTTGCTCCGGGTGGGGTTTACCGAGCCGCCCGGATCACTCCGGGCGCTGGTGGTCTCTTACACCACCGTTTCACCCTTACCCCAGCCAGGCCGAAACCTGGCACGGGGCGGTCTGTTCTCTGTGGCACTGTCCCGCGGGTCACCCCGGGTCGGTGTTACCGACCACCTTGCCCTGTGGAGCCCGGACCTTCCTCACCGGATCGTGCAAGCACGTCCCGGCGCGGCCGCCCGGCCGGCTCGCCCTTCCCCCAAGGATAGAGGGCCCACGCCTTGCCGCAGCGTCACCACAGCCCGGCCGGGCCGGAACGCGGCCGCGCAGCGCCGCCCGGTGCCCCCGGACCGCCCACCGGCCGCGTCCATGGCCTCGTTGGCCAGGCGGTCGGCGTGCTTGTTCCGCTCCCGCGGTACCCAGGTGTAGGTCACCCGGCCGAGCGCCCTGGCCGCCTGCCTGGCTTCCGCCGCGAGCGCCCGCAGGTCGGGGTGCTTGATCTGCCAGCGGCCGGACATCTGCTCGACGACGAGCTTGGAATCCATCCGGACCTCGGCCGGGGCGCCGGGAGCCAGTTTCCCGGCCGCGCGCAGGCCCGCTACCAGGCCGGAGTACTCGGCCACGTTGTTGGTGGCGCGGCCGATCGGCTCGCTCAGCTCGGCGAGCACCTCACCGGTGACGGCGTCGCTGCACCACGGCCCCGTACCCGGCCGTGCCGGGGTTCCCCCGGGAGCCGCCATCGGCCTCGATCAGCAGCCTGCGCCCGGTCATGCGCCCAGCTCGGCACGGACCAGGATCCGGCGGCATTCCTCGCACCTGAGCACCTCGTCGGGCGGCGCGGCGCGGATGCGCCCCAGGTCGACCTTGTTGAGGGACAGGTGGCAGCCCTCGCACCGGCCGTTGCGCAGCACCGCGGCGCCGACCCCGTGCTGGGCGCGGAGCCGGTCGTAGAGACCGAGCAGGTCTTCTGGCAGCTCCGCGGCGATGCCGGCGCGACGGTCCCTGGCCTTCCCGGCCTGCTCGTCGATCTCGGCGAACGCGGCGTCGCGGCGGGCGGCGATCTCTGTCAGCTGGCCGGTGAGCGTCGTCTGCTCGGTGCTGAGCGCGTCGCGGCGGCGGGTGACGTCCTCCAGCTTCTCCATCACCTCCAGCACGACCTCTTCCAGGTCGCCCTGCCGCCGTTCCAGCGAAACGATCTCCGACTGGAGGTTCTCCAGCTCCCTGGGCGAGGAGACCTGGCCGGCGTCCAGCCGGGCCCGGTCCCGCTCGATCCTGGTCCGGACCTGGTCCACGTCGCGCTCGGCCTTGGCCTGGTCCCGGTTCAGGTCGCTGCCGGTCGCCTCCAGCGTGGCGAGCTCGTCACGCAGCTCCGCGTCCCGCGTGCTGTGCCGTCTCGAACTCGGCATTCTCCGGCAGGGTGCGGCGGTGGTGGTCCAGGCGGCCCAGTTCGGTGTCCAGCTCGGCCAGTTCGAGGAGCTTCAGCTGCGCCTGTGGAGATGCTTTCACGAGTCCTCACGTTAGTGCACCGGCCGCGTTCGGCTGTCGTTCACCGGCCGGCCGGCCGCCCGGGAAGGCCGGCCCGCCGCACCCGGACGGCGGCGGAGCGGAGCAGCCCGCTTTAGTGGGTGGGAAGGGCCAGCAGCAGCACCGGCGGGGAGGTCGGGTGCTGCGCGCCGGCGGCCGGCTTCGACGGTGACGCCCATATGGTCGCCGGGTGCTATCCCGGGGACGATCATCGGCGCGGTCATGCCCTGCTTCGGCGGCGGCAGCCGCCCGGCGGACTTCATCCGGTGCGGTGCCCATCACCCACACCTGGTAGCACTCGTTCGAGGGCAGCACCGGCAGCCGTGCCGTGGTCAGCACGAGCGCATGGGCCGCGTGCGACATGACCACGGTGGCGGTGCCGTGGGTCTGGGCCCGCACCGTCATGATGTCCGCGTCCGGGGCGTTCAGCACGGCCGCGATCTGGCTGCGCTGCGTCTCGTCGACCCGCAGCCGGTGCTGGGTGTTGATCAGCAGCGTGCCCAGGCGCCAGGGCGATCAGGATGCACACCCCGGCGACCGCGACCGCCAGCCGGGGCGCGGTGGGCCGGCGTGAAGCCGTGCCAGGACCGCGCGCGCCCGGTCCGCGACTCGGTGACCGGCGGCGGCTGCTGCCGGGTCCGGGCCGCCTCGGCCAGGACCTGCTCGCGCAGCCGCGGCGGCGGCACCGCGGCGGTGGCCTCGGCCAGCTGGCCCGCCGCCTCGCGGAGGCTGCTCGCCTCGTGCCGGCAGGACTCGCAGACGCCGAGGTGCCGCTCGAACGTCGCACGGTCGGTCTCGCCGAGCGCGTCCAGCGCGTACGCGCCGGCCAGCGTGTGCGGGTCGGTCCGGCGCAGCCTCATGACTCCGGCCCCCAGGCAGTCCCGCAGCCGGATCAGGCCGTCCCGCATCCGGGTCTTCACCGTCCCGACCGCGACGCCGAGCAGGCCCGCCACCTCGCGGTAGGTGTATCCCCCGTAGTAGGCGAGGGTGACCGACTCGCGCTGAAGCTCGGTGAGCGAATCGAGGCAGCGGCGCACCCGCTGCGCGTCCAGGCGCGTCTCCACCTCTTCCACCACGACGTCATAGTCCGTCGCTGCCACGGCCGCACGGACCTCCCGTTCTGCTGACGCTTGTGCCGAGCGGACCCGGTCGACGGCGCGGCGGTGGGCGAGCGTCATCAGCCAGCTACGCGCGCTTCCCTGCCCCGGGTCGAAGCGGGACGCGGTGCGCCAGACCTCAAGCAGCACCTCCTGCGTCACCTCCTCGGACTGCGCCGGATCCCGGACGATCCGGCGGACGAGGCCGTACACGACGGTCGCGAACCGGTCGTACACCCCGGCGAAGGCGGCCTCGTCGCCGCGCGCGACCATGGCGAGCAGCGCGGCCAGCTCGCCACCGGGTGCCGCGGCCGGGCGCTCGCCCGGCAGTTCCGCGGTCATCGTCGCGTCCTCATCCTCACCTCAGGCACGGTACGGTCCTGTCCCTGCCCGGCAACCGTGCCGGGCGATCCCGCGGCGCCTCGCCGCGGCACACTCCTCCCTTCCCTATGATTCGTGGCCGGCGGCCGATCGGATTGGCCCACGGCCGCTCTGCGGCCAATCCTTCGCCGGTACGTACAACGAATAGAAGATGTGACAGTGTCCTCCGATCCGCAATCTCCCCCGCCAGCGGCCCCGAACCCGGCCTGGCATCGTAACGGGCCTGTTCACGGGCCTGATCACCGCCGCCGTCGCGCTGGGCGTGGGCCAGCTCGTGGCGGGCCTCACCAGTCCGTGGGCTCCCCGGTGGTAGCCGTCGGCAGCGCGGCATCGACCTGACGCCGCCGCCGGTGAAGAACTTCGCGATCTCTGACGTTCGGCTCCAACGACAAGACCGCGCTCGTCACCGGCATCCTGGTCCTGCTCGCCGTGTTCGCCGCGGTGATCGGCGTCGCCGCGATGCGGCGGTTCCGCTACGGCGTGGTCGGCCTGGGCGTGTTCACCGCCGTCGGCCTGCGTCGCCGCGCTGACCCGCCCCACCGCGAGCCCGGCTGACGTCCTGCCGCTCCTGGTGGGCGGCGCGGCCGGGCTGCTCGCCATGTGGCGGCTCGTCCAGGCGGCCCACGAGGACGCCGGCGACCTGCCCGCGCTGCCCGGCGCCGGATGACGCCGCGGCGGGCTGAGCCGCTCCGGCGCGGCGACCCGGCAGCCCACGACCCGGGGCGTCCTGGGTGCCGGCGGCGCCCCGACGGCCTGCCCGCCGGCCCCGGCGGCGCGCACCGGGCTGCCCCGCGCGACATCGCGCCGCCGCCGTCAGGCCGGCGGCAGTTCCTGGTCACCGGCTCGGTGGCGGTGGCGGCGGCCGGGGCGAGCGCGCTGGTCGGCCGTGTCCTGGCCGAGCGCAGCAACGTGTCGCGGCCCGGGCCACGCATCAAGCTGCCGCCCCCGTCCAGCGCGTCCCGCCGCTGCCCACCGGGCGTCGACCTGCACATCCCCGGCCTCAGCCCGTTCGTGACCCCGAACAGCTCGTTCTACCGGGTGGACACCGCGCTGGTCCTGCCGCAGGTCGCGCCGTCGAGCTGGCAGCTGCGGATCCACGGCATGGTCGCCCACGAGATCACGCTCACGTTCGACGACCTGCTCAAGCTCCCGCTGCTCGAGGACTGGATCACGCTGTGCTGCGTGTCCAACCCGGTGGGCGGCCCGTACATCGGCAACGCGCTGTGGCTGGGCGCGAGCCTGTCCAAGCTGCTGCGCGCCGCCGGGATCCGCGCCGGGGCCGAGCAGCTCCTGTGCACCTCGGTGGACGGGTTCACCTCGGGCACCCCGGTGCAGACCGTCATGGACGGGCGCGACGCGCTGCTCGCCGTCGCGATGAACGGGTCGCCGCTGCCGGTCGCGCACGGGTTCCCGGCCCGCCTGGTGGTCCCTGGCCTGTACGGCTACGTATCGGCCTGCAAGTGGGTCACCGACATCAAGGTGACCACGTTCGCGACGAGTACGCCTACTGGGCGCACGCGCGGCTGGTCGCAGCAGGCACCGATCAAGACCGAATCGCGCATCGACGTGCCGAACGGTTCCAGCACGGTACGCGCGGGCCGCACCCCGATCGCGGGCGTCGCCTGGGCCCAGCACAAGGGCATCGACGGCGGTCGAGGTGCGGGTGGACGGCGGCGACTGGCACGCAGGCCCGGCTGGCGGCGGTGCCGGGCATCGACACCTGGCGGCAGTGGGTGTACGAGTGGGACGCCACCCGCGGCGACCACATCATCGAGGCCCGCGCCACGGACGCCACCGGCTACACCCAGACCTCGGCGCTGGCACCGCCGCCGCCCAACGGCGCCACCGGGTACCCGACGCGTCAACGTCATGGTCGGTACCGAGCGTAGCCGGCCGGGCCCGCGTCACAGCAGCTGGTCGCGGATCTGCCCGGACAGGTAGGCGCTGAGCCAGCGGCCCAGCTCGTCGAAGACGCGGCGCCGCTCCGGCGCCGTCGGCCGTGGCCTGGCCGGGCAGCCCGTCGGCCAGCTTCAGCCAGGTCACGTGCTCGCCGAGCCGCATCGTCGCGCGCCGCCGGGTCAGTGCCCGTGGCACCAGCAGGCCGCCGGCGCCGCCGGGCGCGTTCCAGCCGGTCGCCGGGCACATCACCAGGACCGGGCAGGCGATGTCCAGGCCGCGCCGGAGCCTGCGCCGGGCGCCGCTCAGCAACGGTGAGGAGCGCGCCGGCGATCGCGCGGCGCCCGGCCTGGCCCGGTCCGGCCAGGACGCGGTGGCCCAGCTCGGATTGGCCAGGACCAGCGCGTCGGCGGGCTGGCTGCCCCGCCGGGCGTGGCACCACAGCGCGGCGATGATCGCACCGGCCCCGTGCGCGGACACGACCATGGTGTCGATCGCGTCCACCTCACACACATGCGCGGCCGCCGCGTCCAGGCAGGCGAAGCAGTCCCCCAGCTCCTGGGCGGCCTGGTTGCCGTCGGCGCCTGGGCGCTCCTCGTCGCCGACCTCCCGCAGGTCGGCCGCGTAGAAGTGAAACCCGCGGTCGGTGTACCAGCCGACCAGGTCTTCGGGCGCGAACGAGTCCCCACGGCAGTGCACGTACATGACCGCACGCCGGCCGGGCCGGGCACTGCGCCGCCGCAGCACCGCGGCGCCGCTGCCCGGCAGGCCGGCCTGGTCCGGCAGTGCCAGCGGCACCGCCTCGTAACCCTCGATCGTCTCGGCGTGTTCCATGATCTGACCCATGACCCCCTGTCCCGGCCGGCCAGGGACAGGACCCCGTCTGTCCTGTCCCGCCGGTCCGGTACAGCCCGTGCCGCGCACTGCTGACCAAGCAATGCCGGACACGGAGCGTTATTAGGCAGTGTGGCATCGTAATCGGGTCTGGGCCCGGAGAACACGCGGAGCGATTTCCCCGGCCACACCGTAAGGTCGCAGGTATGAGCGGCCCCGACGGCTTCCTGGAGATCGAGCGCAAGTACGCGGTCGGCGCCGGATTCGTGCTGCCTGACCTGTCCACGGTGCCCGGCGTGGTGGCCGTCACCAGCCCGCACACCTACCAGCTGACCGCGATCTACCTGGACACTCCCGGGCTGGACCTGGCAGCGGCGCACATCACGCTGCGGCGGCGCAGCGGCGGCACCGACGACGGCTGGCACCTGAAGCTCCCCGCCGGGGCCGGCGCCCGGCGGGAGGTGCACGCCCCGCTCGGGCCGGGCGGCGAACCCGTGCCCGGCAGGCTGGCCAGCCTGGTGACCGAATGGACCGGCGGCCAGCCGCTGCGCCCTATCGCCCGGCTGCAGACCACGCGCACGGTCCGGCACCTCACCGATGCCGCCGGGCAGGTGCTGGCTGAGGTCGCCGACGACCAGGTGACGGGTTCGCTCCCGGACCGCGACGAGTGCGCTACGGACGCTCCGGCGGGCCAGGCATCCTGGCGCACGGCGACGTCGTGGCGGGAGGTGGAGATCGAACTGGGCAGCGGGGACACCGGGGTCCTCGACGAGGCCGGCCGTGCGCTGCTGGCAGCCGGTGCCCGGCCCTCCCCCGCCGCGTCCAAGCTCGCCCTGCTGCTCAGCTCCGTGCGCCCGCAAGATCGCCAGAGCTGAGCCCTGTTCTCAGAGGACCGTCAGAGCCTGTTACCAGGATTCCCCTACCCCGCGCCCGCAGACTGCGGGGAGAGCGACGAAGGGGAACCTCATGAACTCGCAACAGCCTGGCCCCGCCGCAGCGGCCGCGGCCCGCCACCGCGGGCGTGCCCGGGTGCGCGCCATCACGGCCGGAATCGGCGCCGCAGGCCTGGCCGTGGCCGGTGCCCTCGCCTACGTGCTGCCCGGGTCATCGCACGCGAGCACGGCCAGCGGCGCCGGGACAGCGGCGTCGTCCGGTGGCACCTCGTCCGGCTCCTCGGGGTCGTCGGCCAGCTCCGGTTCCTCGGGGTCGTCGTCGTCCAGCTCGGGCCTCTCCGGCGGCTCCGGCATCTCCGCCGCGCAGGGCTCCGGCGGCCAGACCACGTCCGGGGGGTCCTGATGCCCGCTGCCGCTCCCGCCGAGGCCGGCGGCCGCGAGGCGGCGGCGGCCTGGCGGGCCATCGGAACCAGCGTGCACCTGCTCGTCACCGACCTGCGGGCGCTGGCCGCAGCCCGGCGGATGCTCACCGAAGACCTTGCCGCCCTGGATGCGGCGTGCAGCAGGTTCCGCGCGGACGCCGAGATCGTCGCACTCGACAACGCACCCCAGGACGGGCACGGCCGGACGCGCCCGGTGCCGGTCAGCCCGGTGCTGGCCGAAGCGCTGGCCGTCGCGCTGCGGGCGGCCAGGCTCACCGACGGGGACGTGGACCCCACTGTC
Source organism: uncultured Actinomycetes bacterium (assembly GCA_963725125.1). Lineage (GTDB taxonomy): Bacteria > Actinomycetota > Actinomycetes > Streptosporangiales > Streptosporangiaceae > DASXKD01. The sequence continues at coordinate 115,032 of CAVRXW010000007.1, read as the reverse complement.
GGCGGCGCGCTGAGCGCGGCGGGTTACGACCGCGACTTCGCCCTGGTGCAGCTGGACGGTCCCCCGGTGCGGCTGACCGTCCGCAGCATCCCAGGCTGGCGGGCGATCGAACTCGACGAGTCGGCCGGGCTGGTGTCCGTGCCCGCCGGGACGCGCCTGGACCTGGGCGCCACCGCGAAGGCCTGGGCCGCCGACCGGGCGGCCGCCCGAATCGCGGCCGAGCTCGGCTGCGGCGTCCTGGTCAACCTCGGCGGCGACATCGCGGTCAGCGGGCCCGCGCCCCACGGCGGATGGCGGATCCGGGTCCAGGACGTCACCGGGCGGCCCGAGGACCCGCCGGCCGGCCCGTCCGCGGTGATCGCGGTCCGCACCGGTGGCCTGGCGACCTCCAGCACGGCCGCGCGCCGCTGGCGCCGTGGCGGCGACGTGCTACACCACATCCTCGATCCGCGCTCCGGCCGGCCCGCGGCGCCGGTCTGGCGGACCGCGTCCGTCGCGGCGGCCAGCTGCGCCGACGCCAACGCCGCGAGTACCGCGGCGATCATCCGCGGCGAAGCCGCGCTGGCCTGGCTGGCCGGCCTCGGGCTCCCGGCCAGGCTGGTGGCCGAGTCCGGCGCCGTGGTCACCCTCGGTGGCTGGCCGCCGGAACAGCCGTCCGCGGCCTGAGCCCCGCTAGCCCGGGGGCGACCCCCGGACCCCCGCTGGCCTACGGCCCGGCTCCTCCGTCACCAAGCCGGGGCCCCGCCAGCCCGGGGGGCGACCCCCGGACCCCCGCTGGCCTACGGCCCGGCTCCTCCGTCACCAGGCCGGGGCCCTGCCAGCCCGGGCTGGCCAACAACGCGTCAGCCGGCCGGGCCGGGTTCCGGCCCGGCCTCTCCGGGGCCTCCGGCCCGGCCGGCCGGCTCACCGGAGCGGCCGGCACCCGGTGCCGCGGCCGGCTCAGGCCGCTCCCCCGCGCCGTGCGCCAGGCCGGTCTCGTTGCGGTACCGCCAGAACTGGGGAATCCCCCAGCAGGTCACCACGGCCGCGGCCACGCTGAGCAGCCCGCCGGACCAGGCGGCGAACTGAGGCCCGCCGATCGCCGCCGCGGCGCCGGCCTCCGCGTCGCCGAGCCGCGGGCCACCCTGCAGCCCCACGAAGATCAGGCTGTTGACCCGGCCCTGGAGGGCATCCGGGGTGACCTGCTGCACGATCATCATCCGGAACACCGAGGAGATCACGTCGGCGGCACCCGCCACGACGAGCAGGGCCAGCGCCGCAGGCAGCCACGGCACGAGCCCGAATCCGGTGATGGCCAGCCCCCAGATCACGACGCACACCGCCACCGACCGCCCGGCCCGCCGTACCCGCCAGACATGGCCGGTCAGCAGCGATCCTGCCAGCGCGCCCAGGCCGGGCGCGGCGTTCAGGTAGCCCACCGTGGCCGCCCCGCCGCCGTACACGGTCACCGCCAGGGCCGGGAACAGCGCCCGGGGCATGCCGAACACCATCGCCCCCAGGTCGATCAGGAAGGCACCCGCCAGCGGCGGGCTCGACCTCAGGTAGCGGACCCCGCCGGCCAGCGCGGCGGCCCCGGCGCGCTGCCCGCCGCCGGCCGGCCGCAGCGACGGCAGCCGCGCCACGGCGCCGAACGCCAGCCCGAACGCGGCCACGTTGAGCCAGTACACCAGGCTGAACCCGGCGTGCGCGATGAGCAGCCCGGCCGCCGCAGGGCCCAGCACGAGCGTCACCTGAAACGCCGCCGACTGCAGGGACAGGGCGGCGGCCAGGTCGGCCGGGGGCACCAGTTGCCGCAGCGACGCCCGCCGGGCCGCCCAGTCCACCCCCTGGAACGCCGCCGACTCGGCGGTGCAGGCGAACAACGGCCACAGCAGCGGGTGGCTCAGCGTCGAGTTGACGGCCAGCCCGGTGACCCCGGCGGCCAGCAGCAACTGGGTGGCCATCATGACCCTGCGCCGGTCCCACGCGTCCACCAGCGGGCCGCCGAGCAGCGACCCGGCGAGCAGCGGGACGAGCTGCCCCAGGCTGACCAGGCCCACCATCGCGGTGGAGCCGGTGAGCCGGTAGGTCTGGTAGCCCACGGCCACCACGGTGAGCTGGCTGCCCAGCGACGCGATGAGCTGGCCTGTCCACAGCCGCCGGAAGCCGGCGTGACGGCGCAGCGGTGAGATGTCCACGACCGCCCTGCCCACAGCGCGCCGGACGCGCCCGGGTGGGCAGACATGTGCACCTCCGTCGCTGACGGGCGCCGACGCGCGCATTCTGCCAGGCCATTCCGCTCAGAGGTAATTCAGAGGCGGCCAAGAGGGTGCGCTGCGCCCGGCCGGTGATGCTGAAGCCATGAACGATCCGCGACCGGGCCGGCGGCCATGACCGGGATCACGCACAGCACCGCGCTCTGGTACGCCAGCCGGGCGACCGGGGTGGTGACCCTGCTGCTGCTGACCGCCGTGGTGCTGCTCGGCATCCTGGTCAACCGGCAGGGCCGGCTCCCGGGCCTGCCCGGCTTCGCGGTCACCGGCCTGCACCGCAACGTGTCGCTGCTGGCCGTGGTGTTCCTGGCCATCCACGTGGTCACCGCGATCGCGGACCCGTACGTGACGATCGGCCTGGCCGCTGCCGTGCTCCCGTTCGCCTCCGCCTACAAGCCGCTCTGGCTGGGCCTGGGGGCGATCTCGCTGGACCTGATCGCCGCGCTGATCCTGACCAGCCTGGCCCGCGCCCGGATGAGCCGGCGCGCCTGGCGCGGCATCCACTGGCTGGCCTACGCCGCCTGGCCGCTGGCGGTGGTGCACAGCCTCGGCAGCAGCTCCGATGCGCGCAGCGGCCTGGTGCTCGGGGTGCTGGTCGGCTGCGTGCTGGCCATCCTGGCGGCGCTGGCCTGGCGGCTGTCCCGTGCAGCCAGGGAGATCCCCCGGGCCGGGCGTGCCGCCGCCACCCTCAGCCGCATGTCCGCACGGAAGGCCGAGCTGTGATGACCGACAGCCTCACCCTCCCGCATCCCGCGCTGGCTGCCGGGCGGCGCGCCGCCCCGCGCCCGGCCGGCCGCGGCTGCTGCCCGAGCCGGGCGCCGTGCCGGTGGACCTGCGCGCGCACCTGGCCCGCCACGGCCCGCTCTCGCCCTGGGCAGTCCTGGCCGACCTCATTGCCGAGGTCGCGGCCGCCGGGCTGACCGGCCGGGGCGGCGCCGCCTTCCCGTCGCCCGCAAGCTCGCCGCGGCGGCGCAGGCCAGGCCGGCCCCCGTCGTGGTGGGCAACGGCGCCGAGGGCGAGCCGGCCAGCAGCAAGGACAGGTCCCTGCTGTGGATCAGCCCGCACCTGGTGCTGGACGGGCTCCAGCTCGCCGCCGGGGTGGCCGGTTCCCGCACCGCCGTGCTCTACGTGCCGCGCAACGAGCGGCTGCACGCCAGGCTTGCCGCGGCGATCGCGGAGCGGTCCGCCGCGGGAATGGACGCCGCGAGCGTCGAGCTCGTGGCCGGCCCCGGACCGGTTCCTGGCCGGCGAGGAGTCCGCGCTGGCCAGCCGCCTGGCTGGCCGGCCGCGCTGCCCGCCTACCGGCCGGTGCGCGGGCTGCCGCGGCTGGCCCCGGGCCGGGCCGTGCTGGTGCAGAACGTGGAGACGCTGGCCCACCTGGCCCTGATCGCGCGGTACGGCGCGGCCTGGTTCCGCAGCGCCGGCACCGCGGCGGAGCCGGGCAGCATGCTGGTCACCCTGCACCTGGCCGACGGCCGCACCAGCGTGACCGAGGTGCCGCTCGGCACCGGCCTGGCGGACCTGCTCGGGCTGGCCGCCGGGCCCGGGCCCCGGCCGGGCTGCCGGCCGCGGCCAGCGTGCCGAGCGCCGCCGGCCCGGTCCAGGCGGTGCTCGTCGGCGGGTATCACGGCGCGTGGCTGCCCGCGGCGCAGGCGGCGCGGCTGCCGCTGGCCAACGCGGCGCTGCGCCCGCTCGGTGCGGCCGTCGGGGCCGGGGTGCTGGCCGCGCTCCCCGCCGCCGGTGCGGGCTCGCCGAGACCGCGCGGGTGGCCCGGTACCTGGCCCTGGAGTCGGCCGGCCAGTGCGGCCCGTGCTTCAACGGCCTGCCGCGCATCGCCGCGGCCCTGGAGCACCTCGCCGGGCCGCGCGCCCGACCGCCGGGCCCGGGCCGACCTGGAGCGCTGGGCCGGCCTGGTCACCGGGCGCGGCGCCTGCCACCACCCGGACGGCAGCGTCCGGTTCATCCGCAGCGCGCTGCGGGTCTTCGCCGCCGAGGCCGGGCTGCACGAGCAGGGGCGGTGCAGCGGCACGGACCCGCAGCCCGTTCCTGCCGGTGCCCGGCGGTCCCGCGAGCGACATGGACTGGAGCTGACATGGCAAGGCAGTTGCGAGTGGCCGCCGTGACCGGTGCCCGGCACCGGGCCGCCCCGCGAGCGACAGGACTGGAGCTGACATGGGAAAGCAGTTGCGGGTGAACCCGGTCGCCTGTGCCGGGCACGGGGCCTGCGCGGAGCTCGCTGCCGGAGCTCGTCACCCTGGACGAATGGGGCTACCCGATCGTGGCGGACCAGCCGGTTCCCCGTGGCCTGCAGCGCGCGGCGCGCCGCGCCGTGGCCGACTGCCCGGCGCTGGCGCTGGCCCTGCGCCCGGGTAGCGTGAGGTGCAGCGATGGCCGCCGAGTTGGCGTGGACTGCTGAGGTGACCGAGATGGCCGGGCAACAGCCGGGAGTTGCGGCGTCCGGGGCGCAGGCCGCCGGCCCTCCAGCGGGCCGACGGCACGCCCATCCGGGTGCTGGTCGTGGACGACGAGCCCAGCCTGGCCGAGCTGCTGGCCAGCGTGCTCCGCTACGAGGGCTGGGAGATCCAGACCGCCGGCGACGGCAGCAGCGCGGTGCGGACGGCCCGCGAGTTCCGGCCGGACGCCGTGGTGCTGGACATCATGCTGCCCGACTTCGACGGCCTGGAGGTGCTGCGCCGGGTCCGGGCCGAGCTGCCGCACGTCTGCGTGCTGTTCCTGACCGCCCGGGACGCGGTCGAGGACCGGGTGGCCGGCATCACCGCGGGCGGCGACGACTACGTGACCAAGCCGTTCAGCCTGGAAGAGGTGCTGGCCCGGCTGCGCGGGCTGCTGCGGCGGGCCGGCATCACCCGGGCGCGCGGCGACACCGAGCTGGTGGTCGGCGACCTGACCATGGACGAGGACGCCCGGGAGGTGCGCCGCGGCGGCGAGCTGATCGAGCTGACCGCGACCGAGTTCGAGCTGCTCCGGTTCCTCATGCGCAACCCGCGCCGGGTGCTGTCCAAGGCGCAGATCCTGGACCGGGTCTGGAACTACGACTTCGGCGGCCAGGCGCACGTGGTCGAGCTGTACATCAGCTACCTGCGCAAGAAGATCGACTCCGGCCGGGAGCCGCTGATCCACACGGTCCGCGGTGTCGGCTACGTGCTCAAGCCCGCGAGCTGACCCGATGACCGGCGCGGACGCTGCGGGCCGGCGCCGGGCGCGGCCACGGCCGCCGCTCCTGGCTGGCCCGGCGCACGCTGCGCGGGCGCCTGATCGCCGGGCTGCTGGCACTGCTCGCGGTGGCCTGCGCCGCGGTCGGCGCCGTCACCTACGTGTCGCTGCACACCTACCTGCTGGGCCAGCTCGACCAGCAGCTCGTCCAGGCAAGCGGGCGGTACCAGGCGTGCCTGGGCCACCCGCCGCCGGGCCGCGACCACGACGGCGACAACCGGCCCGGGCCGCCGCACAACACGCCCGTACGACTGCGCACAGCAGCAGGAACAGCAGACGTTCAGCGCCCAGGTCCGGCACGGCGTCCTGACCGACAACTACGTCTCCTACGGCACCTGCACGCTGTCGCACGCGGACAAGGCGGTGCTGACCGCCTATCCGGCCGGCGGGCAGCCGTTCACCAGCGACCTGTCCAGCCTCGGCGACTACCGGCTGCTGGCGGTGCCCGGGCCGCCTGGCGTCAGCTATCTCACCGGCCTGCCGATGACCCAGGTGAACTCCACCCTGCGCCAGGTCGCGACCGTCGAGATCGTGGTGTTCGCCGCCGCCCTGCTGCTCACCGGGGTGCTCGGCACCGGGTTCGTGCGGCTGTCGCTGCGGCCGCTGCGCCGGGTGGCCGCGACCGCCACCCAGGTGGCCGAGCGGCCGCTGGCCAGCGGCGAGGTCACCCTCCCCGAGCGGGTGCCGGACGCGGACCCGCGCACCGAGGTCGGCCAGGTCGGCTCGGCGTTCAACCGGATGCTCGGGCACGTCGAGGCGGCCCTGGCCCGGCGCGCGGCCAGCGAGGCCCGGCTGCGCCGGTTCGCCGCGGACGCCAGCCACGAGCTGCGCACCCCGCTGGCCGCCATCCGCGGCTACGCGGAACTGGCCCGGCGGCACCCCGGCCCGGTCCCGGCGGACATCGCGCACGCGCTGGGCCGGGTGGAGTCGGAATCGGCCCGGATGAGCGTGCTGGTCGACGAGCTGCTGCTGCTCGCCCAGCTCGACGCGGGCCGCCCGCTGGCCAGGGAGCCGGTGGACCTCACCCGGCTGGCCATCGACGCCACCAGCGATGCCCGGGCGGCCAGCCAGGACCACCGCTGGGTGCTGGAGCTGCCGGACGAGCCGGTGCTGGTGGAAGGCGACGAGCACCGTCTGCACCAGGTCCTCGCCAACCTGATGAGCAACGCGGCGAAGCACACCCCGGAGGGCACCACCGTCACGGTCGCGCTCACCATCGGCGAGGACCCGCCGGCCGTCCGGGTGAGCGTGACCGACAGCGGGCCTGGCATCCCCGAGGAGCTGCAGCCCGCCCTGTTCGAGCGGTTCGTCCGCGGCGACTCCGCCCGCTCCAATGCCGGCACCAGCACCGGGCTGGGCCTGGCCATCGTGCAGGCGGTGACGACCGCGCACGGCGGCAGCGTGAGCGTCACCAGCCGCCCGGGGCACACCAGCTTCGTGATCACCCTGCCCCGGCTGACGCCGGTCACGGCCGGCGCCTGACCGGCCCGGCGGGCCAGCCGGGCGCTCATAGGGGCCGCAGAGGAGCAGCTCAGGGCCGGTCCAGCCGGACCAGGCAACTTGAGAGACATGAGATCACTTGAGTGCCTGGCGGGTCAGGAGTTCCCACAGTCAGGGCCTGACCGCCTCCCGCAGGTGGAGATTGTCGTCCCGGTCCGCGACGAGGAACACGACCTGGAGCCGGGCATCCGGCGGCTGGTGGCCTACCTCGCCGAGCGCTTCCCGTTCCGTGCCGTGGTCACGATCGCCGACAACGGCAGCACGGACGGCACCTGGGCGGCCGCGCAGGCCCTGGCCGCGGAACTGGACGGCGTCGGCGCCGTGCGGCTGGAGCGGCCCGGGCGCGGCCACGCGCTGCGCAGCACCTGGTCGGCCAGCCGCGCCGAGGTGCTGGCCTACATGGACGTGGACCTGTCCACCGACCTGAACGCCCTGCTGCCCCTGGTCGCGCCGCTGCTGTCCGGGCACAGCGACCTGGCCATCGGCACCCGGCTGGCGCGCGGCGCCCGGGTGGTCCGCGGGCCGCGCCGCGAGGTGATCTCCCGGTGCTACAACGTGCTGCTCCACGCCACGCTGGGCACGGGGTTCTCCGACGCGCAGTGCGGCTTCAAGGCGATCCGTGCCGACAAGGCGCGGCTGCTGCTGCCGCTGACCCGCGACACCGGCTGGTTCTTCGACTCCGAGTTGCTGGTGCTGGCCGAGCGCGCCGGGCTGCGCATCCACGAGGTGCCGGTCGACTGGATCGACGACCCGGACTCGCGCGTCAAGGTGGTCGCCACCGCCCTGGCCGACCTGCGCGGCATCGCCCGGATGCGCTGGGAGTTCCTGCGCGGCACCCTGCGGGTGCCGCGGCTGCGCACGGCGGCACTGCCGGGCCGGCCGGGCCCGGCGGGAACGCTCTGCGGGCAGCTGGCCCGGTTCCTCGCGGTCGGCGTGGCCAGCACCGTCACCTATGTCCTGCTGTACCTCGCCCTGCGCACCGGGCTGCCCGCGGAACCGGCCAACGCGGTCAGCCTGCTGGTTACCGCGGTGCTGAACACCGCGGTCAACCGCCGGTTCACCTTCGGCATCCGGGGGCGCCCTGACCTGGCGCGGCACCAGGCCCAGGGGTTGCTCGCGTTCGCCGCGGGGCTGGCGCTGACCTCCGCCGCGCTGGCCGTGCTGCACGCGGCGGTGCCCAGCCCGGCCAGGGCCGCCGAGGTGACCGTGCTCATCGGCGCCAACCTGGCGGCCACGGCGATCCGCTTCGCGATCTACCGGCACTGGGTCTTCCGGGGCCACAGGTTCCCGGGGGTCCCCCCGGGCCAGCGCCGCGGGCCCGGTGACGGAGGAACGAGGCCCGCGGCTGACGGGGGGTTCCGGGGGGCCGTCCGCCCGGGCCAGCGCCGCGGGCCCGGTGACGGAGGAACGGGGGCCGCGGCTGACGGGGGGTTCCGGGGGGCCGTCCGCCCGGGCCAGCGCCGCGGGCCCGGTGACGGAGGAACGGGGGCCGCGGCTGACGGGGGGTTCCGGGGGGTCGTCCCCCCGGGCCAGCAGCACCCTTCGCAACAACTGGCCGCCGCTCCTGGACGTGCCACCGAAACGAACGGATACCGCCAATGACCACGATCACGACCGCGCCACGGGCCACCGGCCCGGGCACCCCGGGCCACCGGCCGGCCCTGGCCGCCCTGCTGCGCGGCAGGCCCGGCGAGCCGCGCTGGGCCCGGCCGGCCCTGCTGGCCCTGCTCGCCCTCACCGCCGTGCTGTACACGGCCGGGCTGTCCCGCAACGGCTGGGCGAACGACTTCTACGCCGCGGCGGTCCAGGCGGGTACCAAGAGCTGGAAAGCGTTCTTCTTCGGGTCGTTCGACGCCGCCAATTTCATCACGGTGGACAAGACTCCCGCGTCGCTGTGGGTAATGGAGTTGTCCGCCCGGGCGTTCGGCCTCAATTCCTGGAGCCTGCTGCTGCCACAGGCGGCCGAGGGCGTCGCGAGCGTGGCGCTGCTGCATGCGACAGTGCGCCGCTGGTACGGCCCGGCGGCCGGCCTGATCGCCGGCGCCGTCGCGGCGCTCACCCCGGTGGCCGTCCTGATGTTCCGGTTCGACAACCCGGACGCGCTGCTGGTGCTGCTGATGACGGCAGCCGCGTACGGCACGACGCGGGCGATCGAGTCCGGGCGCACCCGGTGGCTGGTGCTGACCGGCGGCCTGCTCGGCCTGGCCTTCCTGACCAAGATGCTCCAGGGCTTCCTGGTGCTCCCGGCGTTCGCGCTGGCCTACCTGGTCGCCGGGCCGCCCGGGCTGGGCCGACGGCTGCTGCAGCTGCTGGCCGGCGGGGCCGCGCTGGTCGCCGCCGCGGGCTGGTGGGTGGCGATCGTCCAGCTCACCCCGGCCGCCGACCGGCCCTACATCGGCGGCTCCACCAGCAACAGCGTGCTGCAGCTCGCCCTGGGTTACAACGGCCTCGGCCGGCTGGACGGGAACGAGACCGGCTCGGTCGGCTTCCGCGGCGGGGCGGGGCCCCAGTTCAGCGGCTCGGCCGGCCTGGCCAGGCTGTTCGCCGCCGACATGGGCGGGCAGGTGAGCTGGCTGTTGCCGGCCGCGCTGACCGGGCTCGCCGTGCTCGCCTGGCTGAGCTGGCGCACCCAGAAACGGGGCGGCAGGCCAGCGGGGGGTTCCGGTCCAACGGGGGTCTTGGGGGCTCCCCCGCGCAGTGCTGTGCCCCCGCGGGCTCACACCGCTTCGGCGCTGCTGTGGGGCGGCTGGCTACTCGGCACCGGCGGCGTGTTCAGCTTCATGGCCGGCATCATCCACCCGTACTACACCGTCGCCCTGGTCCCGGCGATCGGGGCACTGACCGGCATCGGCGCCGTGGAACTGTGGCGCAGGCGGGCGCACGCCGCCGCCCGGCTGGTCCTGGCGGGCGGCATCGCGGTGACCGCCACCTGGTCGTATGTGCTGCTGAACCGGACGCCGGCCTGGCTGCCGTGGCTGCGCGCCGTGATCCTGCCCGGCGGCCTGGCCGCCGCCGCGGCGGTGCTGGCGATGCCCGCCATGGCCCGGCTGGCCGGCACCGGGCGGGGCCGCGTGGCGCTGGCCGCCGTGCCCGCCGCGGCCGGCCTGATCGCCGTGCTCGCCGGTCCGGCCGCCTACAGCATCAGCACGGCCGCGACCGCGCACACCGGTGCGCTCCCGGCCGCCGGCCCGCGGTCACCGGCACGTTCGGCGGCGGCGGGCCTGGCGGCGGCTTCCCCGCGGGGGGCGCCGCGGCCGGGCGCGGCCGGGTGCCTGGCGGTGCCCGGGCACCCGGCGGGACGGGCCGCGGCACCGGAGGGTTCCCCGGCGGCACCAGCGGAACCGGTGGCGCGCCGGCGCGCGGCGCCGGTGGCAGCGGCCAGGCCGGGGGCAGCTTCGCACGAGCCGGTGCCCCCGGTGGTGCCCGCGGCGCCGCGGGTATCCCCGGCGGTACTGGCGGGCCCGGCGGGCTGAGCGGCAACACCCAGGTGGCGGCGGCCCTGACCAGGCTGATCCGGGACGGCGCGGCCGGGCACCGGTGGGCCGCCGCGACGGTCGGCTCGGAGAGCGCGGCGCCGTTGCAGCTGGCCACCGGCGAACCGGTCATGGCGATCGGCGGCTTCAACGGCACCGACGACGCGCCCACCCTGGCCGAGTTCGAGCACCTGGTCGCGGCCGGTGAGATCCACTATTTCGTCGGCGCCAGCCAGGCCAGCTTCGGTGGCGGCAGCGGCCCTGCGGCGCAGATCACCGCATGGGTGCGGGCCCATTTCGCGGCCGAGACTGTCGGCGGAGTGTCCGTTTACGACCTGGCCAGAGCCCGCTGAGAAACGGGCGCGGCCCGGCCCTGGGGCACCGCGAAGCGCCGGGGCCGGGCCGTGCCGTGAGCAGTTAGTTAGCGCGCAGCCAGGTGTCGCTGAAGCTGCCGCCACCGGACAGCGAGGACGTCTGGTCCTTCAACCGCCCGCTGTTGTCGATCATGTCGATCTGCATCGGGCTGGAGTTGCCGATCGCAGAGCCGTTCGCGGTGGCATTGCTGAAGTTCACCGTGCCGAAGTCGGCCAGCGGCAGGATCCCGCCGCTGGCGGTGCAGCACGGCGCCTCGGCGATGACCTCGGCCGAGGAGTTCGCCGCGCCGCTGAGCGACTTGTTGACGGTGTGCTTCCAGCCCTGGGTGATGTCCTGCAGCACCAGGGTGTAGCTGCTGCCGCCGTTGTAGGTCACCGACCCGAAGAACTTGTCGCCGGGCCGCGCGGTGTTGCTGAAGTTGACCGGGAACGCCGGATACATCTCGTACCAGGAGTAGTACACGGGGCTGCCGCCGGAGCAGTCCACCTCGCTCCCGGTCTGTTCGACGGTGGTGCTGTTGAATCCGTCCAGGCCGACCCAGAAACTGGAATACCTCGTGGCGCTGGTGCAGTGGCCGGTTGGCTCGGTCCAGTTGGCCGACACGCTGGTGAAGCTTCCCGTGGCCGCGTACCCGGACCAGTTCGTGGACTGGTCCTGCCTGCGCGGGAAGCCGTGCCCGATCAGGGGGCTGCCCGGCCGGATCATCCGGCCGCCCGGCCTGATCTGATGCACGGCCGCCGGGGCGTGCGGCGCCCTCCCGGCTGCTGCCGCGGGGGCGCTTGCGGCCAGTGAGCCGACGACCAGGGCGGCTCCGGCGAGCGGAATGCACCATCTGCGTACCATTCGGGCTCCTTCGTGATGAGCGGGGGCAGTCACGGCGGAACGGCCCGATGCGCGGCCCCGTATCTGCCGTGCCTGCATTGGGTCACCGCGAACGTACGATTGACATGCTCATTGGTTAGCAATGCTTAGGAAAAGCTGTCGTATAGAGTTCCGTTGTCCCAGCTCAGCGCGCCGGAGCCCAGCCGTGCCGGGCAGCCGCGGCTAGGCCGGGGCGCAGGCTGCCCGGTAGGCGCCCGGCGTGATCCCGTAGCAGCGCCGGAACCAGCGGGTGAGGTGCGCCTGATCGGCGAACCCGGTCGCCGCCGCGGTGTCGGCCACGGCCGCCCCGGCGGCCAGGGCCCGGCGGGCCGCGCGCAGCCGCAGCTGCCGCTGGTACTCGCTGGGGGGAATGCCGTAGCGGCCGCGGAAGGCACGGTAGGCCGCGAACCGGCTGCAGCCCGCGGCCGACGCCAGGTCGGCCAGCGTGGCCTGCTTGGTGTCGGCGTCGTGCAGGAATGTGCGGATCCGGTCGGCGGCAGCCGCCTGGTCCCGGGCGGTGAGCCCGGCTGCCCGGCTGGCCGGGGACGGGTCCTGGCGCAGGCCGGCCGCATGGCGGACGGCGCGCGCGGCGGCGGTGGCGAGCAGCTCGGACTGTTCCAGCGGGCTGGCAGGCCCGGTGAGCGAGCGGTGCAGCCGCCGCAGTGCCGCCGCGAGCGCCGGGTCGGTGAGCACCGGCGCGGCGAACAGCGGCATCCCGGCCGCTGTCCCGGTGAGGTCGGTGAGCAGCCCGGTCAGCAGGGCCGGAGCCAGATGGATCATCCGGTAGGTGAAGCCGGTCCCGGTGGCGGCGTGCCCGTCATGCGGGTCGTCGGGGTTGAACGCCATCACCAGGCCCGCCGTGCTGACGTGCCCGGCGCCGCGGCAGGTGAACGCCTGCGCGCCGGACTCGGTGACGCCGAGTGAGTAGGTGTCGTGGCTGTGCCGGTGGTAGACGTGCCCGCGGAATCGGGCGTGCATCGCCTCGACCTGGCCGTCCGGTGACCGCCAGTACCGTCGCCCAGTCGCCCGCTTGCTCGCCATCCCACCCAGCTAGTATCCCGCGGTCTCTGCCGCACGCGTCGGAGGGTGAGGAGCGCCCGGAGGCTACCTGCGCCGCGGACAGAACTCCGCGCCCAGGTAACCTCCGCCCGCTCAATTCCGGTTGGCATGCGCCGGCGCACCGGCGTTCAAGACCTAAACGCGGCGATGGGCGATCGTGGGTGGATGCGCTTTGACACGAAGATCGCGATCGCGGTGCGGGCCGATCTCGCGGTCTGGCAGAAGCTGAACGTGACGGCGTTCCTCGCCAGCGGGATCGCGGCGGGGATCGACGAGGTGGCGGGCAAGCCTTACGAGGATGGTTCCGGGAATCGCTACCTGGAGATGTTCCGGCAGCCCGTGCTGGTCTACACCGGGCACGGGCGAGGCGCTGGCCGCGGTCCGGGAACGAGCGGTCGCCCGGGGCATGCCCGCCGCCGTCTATACCGAGGAACTGTTCTCGACCGGAGACGACGACGCCAACCGGGCCGCCGTCGCGCGCGGTGACGGCCGAGGCGCTGACGCTGGCCGGGATCGCGGTCTACGGGCCGCGCAACGCCGTGGACAAGGTCTGCCGGGGCCTGGCCTTGCATCCGTAGCTGAGCGCGGCTCAGCCCGCCGCGTGCTGCGCCTGGCGCAGCGCCTCGTGCACCCTGGTGAGCAGGGTGGCCTGGGTGAACGGCTTCTCGATGATGTTCATCTCCGGGGCGGCCGCGCCGTGGCTGGCGAGGATCGGCTGGGCGTACCCCGACATGTACACGATGGGCAGGCCCGGCCGGTGCTGGTGCACCCCGTCGGCGACATCGGTGCCAAGCATCTCCGGCATGACCACGTCGGTCAGCAGCAGGTCCACGGTGTGAGCCGGGTCGGCGGCGTACTGGACCGCGGCCGGGCCGGTGCTGGCCTGGTGGACCCGGTAGCCGTGGCCGGTCAGGATCCGGTGCGCGAGGTGGCGGAGACTCTCCTCGTCCTCGACCAGCAGGATCGTCTCCCCGTTCCCCCGCTGGTCCTCGGCCGCGGGGGCCGGCACCCTGGCCGCCAGCGCGGCATCCAGGCGGGTGGCCGGGATCAGCACGGTGAACGTGGTCCCGAGCCCGGGCTCGGAGTAGATCTGCACGGTCCCGCCGGCCTGGGTGACGATGCCGTAGACGGTGGACAGCCCCAGGCCGGTGCCGTGGCCCTTGGGCTTGGTGGTGAAGAAGGGCTCGAAGACGCGGTCGATGGTGGCCTGGTCCATGCCGGTACCGGTGTCGGAGACGCGCAGCCGGGCGTACCGGCCGGGCCGCAGGCCGGGCCGGGCCTGGGCGTAGGTCCCGTCAGCCTCCAGGTTGCCGGTATCGATGCTGAGCTTGCCGCCGCGCGGCATCGCGTCGCGGGCGTTGATGGCCAGGTTGACCAGGACCTGTTCGAGCTGGCCCCGGTCGGCCTGGACGGGCCACAGGCCGGGGCCGCTGGTGATCTCCAGGTCGATGTGCTCACCGAGGGTGCGGTGCAGCAGCTGGCCGGCGCCCTGGACGATGTCGTTGAGGTTGAGCACCTCCGGCTTGACCCGGTCATGCCGGGCGAACGTGAGGAGCTGGCCGGTGAGCCGGGCGGCCTGCTCGGCGGCCCCCCGGATCTGGCTGATGTCCGAGAGCACGGGCTTCAGCCGCGCGTCGTGCTGCGCCAGCGGGCCGAGCTGGTCGCCACTCAGGTTGGTGTACCCGGTGATGATGTTGATCAGGTTGTTGAAGTCGTGGGCGACGCCCCCGACGAGCTGGCCGAGGCTTTCCAGCCGCTGGGCCTGCTGCATCCGCCGCCGGGTGAGCTGGTGCTCGGCCTCGGCGCGCAGCCGTTCCCGTTCGGACTGAACGGCGAGGCGCTCGGTGATGTCGCGGATGGTGAGGATGATGAGCGGCTTGCCGTCGGCGGACAGGCCGCTGAGGCTGATCTCCGCCGGGAACTCGGTGCCGTCGGAGCGGACGGCGGGCAGTTCAAGATCGGCGCCCATCGGGCGGGGCTCCGGGTCGGCGAAGTAGTCGGCGCGGTGCGCCGCCTCGATGGTGATGGCCGCGGCCGGCACCAGGGACTCGATCTTCACGCCCGCGAGGTCGCCGCGCTGGTACCCGAACAGCGCCTCGGCCTGCGCGTTGGCGATGGCGACGGTCTGGTCCGTGGCGATGGCCAGGGTCGCGTCGGGCGCCGCCTCGAACAGGCGGCGGAATCCCTGCTCGGCACGCTCCCGCTCGGCCAGGGCGCTCACCAGCCGGGTGCGCATGTGCTCGGTGCTGCGGGCCAGGTCGGCGAACTCCTGCGGCCCCTGCGCGGGAATGGGGTTGTCGTAGTTGCCAGCGGCGACGTCCTCGGCCGCGCGGCGCAGCGCCAGGAACGGCCGCAGCAGCCAGCGGCGGACGACCAGCACCGCGCTGGCCGTGATCGCCGCCACCACCACACACATGGCCACCAGGGCGCTGATCAGCACGCCCTGCGAATCGAGCAGCCTGTCGGTGACCGCGGCCTGCTGGCTGATGATCATCGCCTGCAGGACCGCGACCTTGCTGCGCACCGCGACCGTGAACGGGCGGGTGAGCGGGATGTTGGCCTGCAGGGCCCGGGCCCGGGCCAGGTCACCACGGGCCACGGCGGCGAGCTGCGGCCCGGCGATCCGGGACAGCCAGGCCCGCTGGGCGGCCTCGGCGGAGGCAAACTCGGCGGGCATGTGCGGGTAGTAGCGGACCAGCGTGGCCAGCCGTGCCTGCACCGCGGGTATCGCCCGGCCCGCATCGCGCAGCGACTCCAGCTGGGATATCTGGCCGCTGGTCACGTAGTCACGCAGCAGCCCCTGCTGGGCCTGGTACTCCTTGAGCAGCACGCCGGCGGTGGCGGCGGCGGGGACCAGCCGCTGGGACAGCTCCCGGCCCGCCGCGCGGGCCCCGGCCGCGGCGCTGAGGGCGATGGCCAGAACCGCGGCCGTGACTATCAGTGCACATGCGGCAGCGGCGGTTACCCGCCGGCTCAGGCCAGCTCGCCATGCCATGGATCCCCCGATGCGTGACAGGACCCAGCAGTCCGGATCGCTACTGCTAGTCATCACACCACTACGTATAGTCTAGGGATTACCCTCTGCGCACGTTTCGACACACCCGCCCGCGATCACCCCTAGCGGCCTGCCAGCTCCAGCAGGTCGTCGAGGATGGCGCCGAAGGAGTGCGCCAGGCTCAGGTGCCCCTCGCCGGGCAGCATGTGGGCCCGGGCACCGGGGATGTTCGCGGCCAGCCACCGGCCGTGCGACCAGGGCACCATCAGGTCCTGGTCACCCTGCCAGACCGCCACGGGAGCGCCACGGCCCGCCTCGGCCATGGTGAAGCCCCAGTCGAGGGTGAAGGCGAGGTCGTCGTCCCGCCAGCCGGCCACCCCGGCAGCGACGGCGGCACGGAAGGACGCCGCCAGGTAGTCGGCGAATTCCCCGGTGACGGCCGCCTGGTCCGCTGCTGACACCAGGTCGCCGAGCCCGGCCACCACGTCCGCGCCGGTCATCGCGGCCATCTCCCGCGCCGCGGGCTCCAGGAATCCGGTCAGCGTCTCCGCCCCGGCCAGGGCCGCCTGGAACTCCTCGATGTTCGCGCCGCCCATGCCGTGCAGCCAGTCCAGGCCCCCGGCCTGGTAGGGCGCCACCCCGGCCATGGTGGCGGCCGCCAGGCACCGGCCGGGCAGCAGGGCGGCACAGGCCAGGGCGTGCGGCCCGCCTCCCGACCAGCCGACCGTCACGAACTCCGCGACGCCCAGGCCGTCCAGAACGGCCGCGAGGTCGGCGGCGGCACCGCAGACCCGGCGGCCCGGGTCCGGCGTGGAGGCCCCATATCCGGGCCGCGAGTACAGCATCAGGCGCAGCCCGCGCTCGGCGGCTGCCGCGGCGGCGAGCGGGGCCGCCACCAGCCCGGCGGGCGTCCCGTTGTGCAGCACGACCGCGAGCCCGTCCGCGGGCCCGCTGGCCAGGGCTTCGAGTTGCCGCCCCCCGGCGGCCGGCACGGTCACCTGCTCCGCGGTCATACCTGGACTATAGGACGCCGTGCCCCGGCCGCCGAAAGCAGGCGGCCGGGGCACGGGCATCAGCGGATCAGGTGCTGTGCAGCCACTTCACGCTGAAGCTCTTGCCGCCGCTGAGCGCGGAGACCGAGTCCTTGGCGCGGCCGCTGCCGTTCACCATGGTGATCTTGACGGCGTGGGACTTGCTGATCGCCGCCCCGTCCACCGAGGCATTGCTGAAGTGAACGGTGCCGAAGTTGGTCAGCGGCAGGATGCCGCTGGACGAGGACGGCGCCTCGGCGATGACCTCCGCGGACGCGTTCTTCGCGCTCGTGAGGGTCTTGCGGATCGTGTGCGACCAGCCCTGGGTGGTGTCCTTCAGCACCAGCGTGTAGTGCCCGCCGCCGGTGAAGGTGACCGACCCGGTGAAATGGTCGCCCGGCCGCACCGGGTTGGCGAAGTTGACCGGGAACGCCGGGAACATCTCATACCAGGCGAAGTACTGGGTGTGCCCGCCGGCGCAGTCCACCTCGCTGCCGGTCTGCTCCACGGTCTTGCTGCCGAAGCCGTCGAGGCCGACCCAGAAGCTGGAGAACGTGCGGCTGCTGGTGCAGTGGCCGGTGGGCTGGACCCAGCTCGCCGAGATGCTCCTGTAGGTCTTGCCGTGGGCCGCGTAGCCGGACCAGTTCTGGGACTCCACGGCGTGGCTTGGCCGGCCACGGGCAACCATCGGCGCGGTGCCGTGCATGGCGGGCCTGATCAGATGGATGGTGGGCCTGGCGGGGTGGCTGGCGGCGGCCGCGGGGGCGGACGCGGCAACCGCGCCGCCGGCCAGTGCCAGCCCGGCCAGGGGGATGCACCATCTGCGTAGCATTCGGGCTCCTTCGTGGGTGCTGGAGGCAGTCACGGCGAAATGAGCCGGCTATCACCCTTCGGCCGTGGCTGCGGGGGTCTGCGCGACCGTACGACGGGTGACAGTAATGCATGGATAATGAACTAGTAAAGCTCCAGTAATTCATTTCCCACGGAATGGGATAGCGGCCCGGTGCCGCCTTGGCGGCCACGGTGCGTCAGCGGCGGGGCTGCTCTCCGGTCTCGGTGAACCTTTCCATGATCATGGACTCGCCACGGAACAGTGGCGTGCGCCGTACCCGCCGCTCGATCGAGGCGGCCGACATCGTGTACCCGAGGAACAGCAGGAGCGAGAACGCCTGGAGCACGATCCACGGCCATGGCAGGCTGAAGTTGGAGAGATACCAGTCGTTCAGGGCATGCAGCACCGCGGCGATGGTCACGCCGAACAGGATCAGCGGCACCCGGCGGCGCGGGTAGTTGACCGCGATGCCGATGAAGAACGCGGCAACCCCGGCCCAGATGGCGTGCTGGAACCCGTCCACGAACACGCGGTAGGCGAAGCTCAGCGCGCCGGTGACGGCCGCGTTGGCGGAGTGGTGCACCGCCGCCGCCGCGATGTGCTCGATGGCGAGCGTGGTGTACTCGGACGCCTCCCGGACGCCGAAGGTGAGCCCGGCGACGGTGCCGAGGAACATCCACATCCGGACGTCCAGCTTCACCTGGCGCAGCTTCAGCAGCGCCAGCGCGGCCACCAGGATCGGCAGCGCCTTGGTGATCTCCTCGTTGAAGCCGACCAGCAGCGCGCCGAGCAGAGTCTTGGGGTTCAGCGCGGCGTTGATCGTGGACCGTGATCAGGCTCATCCAGATCATCACCCAGATGACGATGCCGAGCCCGATCAGCACTTCCTGCTTGCCGTACGACTCCGGTGGCCGGATCAGCAGCCAGAACGCGATCGCCCACAGCGGCGCGACGTACAGGCTGTACGCCCAGCCGGGCGTGGTCAGGTTCCCCGAGGAAGCGAACAGCGCCAGGAAGATCAGCGGGAGCAGCGCGTACGCGATGACCAGCAGCCGCAGCCCCTGGCGCCACCCGGGGTCGGTCAGCCAGCTCCGGACCGGGACCAGGATCTGGACGGCCGAGGCCAGTTCATCCCTGGCCTCGGCGGCCGCGCCGAGCCGCGGGGGGACCGGGCTGCGCGCCATCGCCGCGGTCGGGAGGGGACCGGCCTGGCCCGCGGCGGGGGCCGGCGCACCAGCGCCCCAGCCCGCCGGGGGCGACGGCGCGGCCGGGGCGTCGGCCGCGGGCGGCAGCGGAGGGCCAGGCGGCCGACGGGGGCACCACGTGGCCAGCGGCCGGCGCGGGCATCACGTGGCCGGCGGCCGCGGGAGGCACCGCCGGGCTCGCGGGCGGGGACGGCTCCAGCCTGACCACCGGGCCGTGCGGCGAGGCGAGTGCCAGCTCGACCGGCTCGGCCACCAGCAGGCTGGCGACCGCATTGCCGCGCACGAACGTCCCGGCCCGGCCCAGGCCCTCGTACAGCCACCCGTCCGGGCTCCACGCCATCCGGGCATGCTGCCGGGACACCGTCGGGTCGCTGACCACGACGTCGTTGTCCGTGCTGCGGCCGATCCGGACGGTCTGGTCCTGCTCGAAGCTGTACCGCTGGCCGTCGCAGCTGACCTGAAGCTCGTTCACCGTTCGTGCCTTTCCGGGCGGGCACTCTGCCGCGCGGCGCTCGCCATTGACTGTCTGGTCATCCTTGCCCGGGCGGAGCAGGTTCGCCCGGGCCGTGCCGCGCGGCGGCGGGGGCCAGCAGCAGCGCGATCGTGGTGTCGTCGGCGCTGCCATCCACCGAGGCGCACTGGCCCGCCTGCGCCGTCAGCTCGCTGGCCAGCGAGGACAGCGGGCCCGCCGTGATCAGCCCGGCGAGGCCGGCGCTCACCACGCTCTCCCAGGCCTGCGCCACCTGGGCGTTGCTGTACCCGTCCGTGGCCAGCAGCGCCCCGAGCAGGGGCGTGCTCGCCAGGTCGACCGCGGCGACGCGGAACGACTCCGTGGCGCCGACCGAGCACAGGCTCGTGGTGTGACGGCCGTCGAGCAGCGGGTCGCCGGGCACCGCCGGCAGTGCCGTGCCGTCCGGGCGGATGCAGACGATGTCGCCGTCACCGATCTGTGCCAGCAGCAGCCGGTCCGCCGCGCCGATGGCCACGAGCAGGGTCGTCCCGTACGGGATGGTGACGTCGTCACCCCGGCGGACCGCCTCCTCGGCACCGGTGAACGGGTCCTCGGCCACGTCGCGGTGCACCGCCTCGCGCCACTGGCCGACGACGCCCGGCACCAGCACGCGCCGCAGTTCCGCGGTGGCCTCAGCGGCGGCGGGCAGGCCACCCGGCGCGCCGGCCAGGTCACGTGCGGCCTGGCAGGCGATCGACACGGCCAGCCGCGCCCCGCGGTCGCTGCGGAAATGCCTGCCGTGCCCGTGCCCGTCCGCGACCGCCGCGACCATGCCGCCCGTACCGAGCGGGAGGACCGCGACCGCGTCCTGGTTGGGCAGGCCGGCCGCGCGGTGCGCCGCGCCGCGCTCGGTGGCGGTGACGGCCTGCCACCCGCCGGCACCGTTGCCCGGCGTCACGATCCCGGTCATCGGGCGGTGACCGCCCCGCTGCCGGGCCGGCCGGGGGCGGCAGCCCCGGCCGCGGGCCGCGGAACATGGCCCGCCGCACAGCCGTGACCTCGGGTTCGTGCTCCTGAGCCGGGCCGGTCACCCACACCCCTTCCGGTAGTGGCGCACACCTTACCGGACCGGTGGCCCCGGCTGCCCCGCGCCGCGGGCCGGCCGGGCGCGGGGCGCGGCGGCGGGCCGCGGTGCCGCTGCCCGCCGCCGCGCGCCCGGGCGGCTAGGGTTCCGGGTCGATGCCGTGCCACGCCGGTACCCGCACCGTGCGGTGGCCCGGGGAGCCGCCGAGGATGATCTTGCGCAGCGAAACGTCGTTGCTGGTGGTGGTCTCGTGCAGGACCTTCTCCGGGTTGGCGATCACCTCGATGTAGTAGGTCCCGTTGGGCACGCTGGTGATGTCGAAGTTCTGGCCCGCGATCGACTGGATGTAGGTGTCCCCCCAGCCGACCGGCATCTCCTCGGCCACCCACAGCGCGGTGGGGCTGCCGCAGGCTCCCTGCAGCCCCACCGACGCCGGCAGCCAGACCGCATGCGGCGCCAGCAGGTCCACCGCGTCCGAGGGGGCGATACAGAACCCCACCTTGTGGCTGCGCACCGCGACCGACCTGGCCGAGGTGAGCAGTTCGTACTTCGCGAACTGCTCGAAGTGCCAGTGGTTGTGGCCCTTCTTGCTGTCGAAGCCCATCGTGCCGGCCCGCACCCGGCCGATGACCTTGCCCCCGCTCCAGAAGTACTGGTATGCCTTCATGATCGGCGAGGCGTGCGACCGGAAGCCCTCGACGTCGAGCGGGCCGTTGCCGCCGACCCACACCGTGGCCCCGAAGTCCAGGTAGTCATGGGTCTGCTTGCGCGGGTGGCTCACCATGATCTGCCAGGCCGGCAGCGCTACCAGATCAGGCAGGGCCGACGGCGGCGGGTTCTCCAGCGCCGGGACGCCTGCCGGGGGCCGCTGTGCGCCGTGCCCGCGCGGGCCGTTCGGCCGGCCCGGGAGGCAGCAGCCGGGAACCGGGCAGCATCTCGGGCCCTTGACCACGGTGACCTTGACGGTGGTCGTGGCGTCGCGGGCCGGGATGTGAAACAGCCGGGTGTACTCGGGGGTGATGGTCCCGGTGACCCGGTACACGCCCAGCGGGAGCTTGGTCTGGTGACCGAGGAAGTTGGTCTCGGCCGGGTCGGTGGCCCAGCCCTTCTGCACCCCCCACACCATGCTCAGCGGGAACGGGTCGGTGGCGCACTGCTGCGGGTACGGGCTGGCCTGCGGGCTGCCCGGGCCTGCCCGCTGCGGGTCGTAGGAGTCCGGGCAGAACGGGATCGTCTCCGCCGCGGCCACCTTGCCCGCGGAGTCCCGGACGGTCAGCGCGAGGAACCTGGTCAGGCCGTAGTTGAAGCCGTTGATCACGCTCGCGGGCAGCGGCCGCCGCACCGTGCCGCCCGAGGGCGGGTGGATGATCTGCGTGATCGTCACCGGCCTGATATAGCTGGCCCGCTGCACGTCGAGCTGCAGCGGCGACCCGAGCGCCGCCACCCACATGCCGGGGTCGAGGTAGACCTCGCCGCCGTAGCTGTCCTGGGTGATGCTGCGCTGGGCGGCGATCAGCCGGAGCCGCGACCGGCCGGCGCGGCGGACCCGGCGGCCCCGGGGGCGGGCAGGCCGGGCACGGCGAGTGCGGCGGCGGCGAGGCCCGCCACCGCCAGGACACACCGCTGCCGATTCCATTGGGTGAGTCGCATATGGCCTCCTGGCGCCCGCGCGCCCGGTGCGCGCGGGCAATACCGAGGACGTCCCGGCCCCGCGTGGCGTTGCCTGGCCAGCGGGATTACCCAGCCGCCTGGGATTTCCGGCCTACTGGTTGCGCCCGTGGGCCGCCGGGGGGTATCCGCGGCGTGATTCGCCGTTCATCTCCCGGTCTTTCCACCGCCCCCGGGGTCTGGCACGCTGCGGGAGATGGCACTGTCCCCGGGCCGGGAGGGCACCGTGAGCGACGAGCAGATCAACTCGCCGGCGGCACCGCGGGGCCGGGCGGC
Organism: uncultured Actinomycetes bacterium; assembly: GCA_963725125.1. GTDB lineage: Bacteria > Actinomycetota > Actinomycetes > Streptosporangiales > Streptosporangiaceae > DASXKD01. The sequence goes on along the minus strand of CAVRXW010000007.1, from coordinate 92,736 downwards.
GGCCCGACCAGGCGCGGGCTGCTCAAGGCCGGGCTGGCCGCCGGCGCCGTCGCGGGCGTGGCGGGATGGCGCCCGGCACCCGGCGACCGGGGCCGCCACCATCACCTGCGCAAACCGAACTCACTGCCATACCCGCACCTGCCCGCGGGCACCGACACGATCCCGCAGATCCAGCACGTCGTCGTGCTGATGATGGAGAACCACTCCTACGACAACCGGCTCGGCATGCTGAACCGCCACGGCGCCGACGGCTTCCGGCTCGGCCGCGACGGCCTGCCCACCGCCACCAACCCCTACGCCAACGGCGACCTGCAGCACGCCTTCCGGATGCCGACCACCTGCCAGCTCAACGGCGAGCCCGCCCAGGACTGGCTGAACAGCCACATCCAGTTCGACCACGGCCGCAACGACGGCTTCGTGGAATCGCGGCAGCGGCCCGGTCTCGATGGGCTACTGGCAGCAGGCCGACCAGCCGTTCTACAACTCGCTGGCACAGGCCTTCCCGATCGCCGACCGCTACTTCTGCTCGCTGCTCGGCCAGACCGTATCCCGAACCGGCGCTACCTGATGTCGGCGACGTCGCTCGGGCATGTCGACGACACGATGCCCAACGAGAGCGACTACCCGGCGAACGGGACCATCTTCGACAAGCTGCGACGCGCAGGGCTCACCTGGCGGGACTACTACACCACGCTGCCGACCGTGCCTGCTGTACCCGGAGCTGTACATCAAGAACCACGGCACCAAGGTCATCCCGATCGCGCAGTTCTTCACCGACGCGGCCGCGGGCACGCTGCCCGGCTTCTGCCTGGTCGAGCCCGACTACGGGAACCAGTCCGAGGAGAACCCGCAGAACATCGCGGCCGGGGAGGCGTTCGTCGCGCAGGTCATCAACGCGGTCATGACCGGCCCCGGACTGGGAGAAGACGCTGCTGATCTGGAACTACGACGAGCACGGCGGCTACTACGACCACGTGCCGCCGCCGCCGGCGATCGCGCCGGACAACATCCCGCCCGCCGTCCCGCCGGGCGAGTCCGCCTACAACGGCTTCAAGCAGTACGGGTTCCGGGTGCCGTGCGCGGTCGTCTCCCCCTGGGCACGGCCCGCACTACGTCTCCCACCAGGTCTTCGACCACACCAGCATCTGCGCGCTGGTGGAGTCCAAGTGGAACCTGCCGGCGATGACCTACCGGGACGCCAACGCCAACGCGATGCTGGACATGCTGGACCTGCGGCACCCGGCGTTCCTGACGCCGCCGGCGCTGGCCCAGCCGCTGCTCGCGGTCGATCCCGGCGCGCTCGCCTGCAACACCTCCGGGCCAGGCACGATCCCGCCGCCGGGGTCGGTGACCGCACCGCACCAGCACCGCGCGGCGCACCGTCACTAGCATGGCCGTATGACGGGACGCGCGGAGATCGGGCGGTTCGGGATATGGCGCAGCGCGAGCCTGGTGACCCCGGAACTGGCCGCGGGCATCGAACGGCTCGGCTTCGGCGCGCTGTGGCTGGGCGGGTCGCCGGACGGTGACCTGGCCCAGGTGGACGGGCTGCTGGCGGCGACGACCACGCTGACGCTGGCCACCAGCATCGTGAACATGTGGAAGGACCAGGCGCCGGAGGTGGCGCAGTCGTTCGCGCGGCTGCAGCGCCGCTACCCCGGCCGGTTCCTGCTGGGCGTGGGGGCGGGCCACCCCGAGGCGACGCAGCACTACGCCAGCCCGTTCCAGACGCTGTCCCGCTACGTGGACGTGCTCCGCGGCGCCGGGGTCCCGCGGGACGGCCTGGTGCTGGCCGCCCTCGGGCCCCGGGTGCTCCGCCTCGCCGGGGACCGGACCGCGGGCGCCATCCCCTACCTGGTGCCACCCGAGCACACCGCGCAGGCGCGCGCCCTGCTCGGCCCGGGGCCGCTGCTCGCGCCGGAGCACAAGCTGGTGCTGGACACCGACCCGGCCCGGGCCCGCGCCCTCGGCCGCACCCGGGTGCGCACCCCCTACCTCGGGCTGGTCAACTACACCAGCAACCTGCGCCGCCTGGGCTGGACCGAGGCAGACCTGGCCGGAGGGGGCAGCGACGCGCTGATCGACGCACTGGTCGCGCACGGCGGTCCCGCCGAGATCGCCGGGCAGCTCACCCGCCACCTCGACGCCGGCGCCGACCACGTGTGCCTCCAGCTCATCACCGAGGACGGCGCCGACCCGCTGCCCGGGTACGCCGAACTGGCGCCGGCGCTCGGGCTCTGAGGTGACCGCGTTCGTCCTCATCCCCGGTGCGGGCGGGAGCGCCTGGTACTGGCATCGCGTGGTCCCGCTGCTGCGCGCGGCGGGCCACGACGCGGCCGCCGTGGACCTGCCCGGCGACGACGAGGCGGCGGGCCTGCCCGAGTACGCCCGCCTGGCGGCCACCGCCATCGGCGGCCGCCAGGACGTGGTGCTGGTCGCGCACTCGCTCGGCGGGTTCACCGCGCCGCTGGCCGCCGCGCTGGCCCCGGTGCGCGGCCTGGTCCTCGTCAACGCGATGATCCCGGTGCCCGGCGAGACGCCCGGCGCGTGGTGGGACAACACCGGGTGGGAGCAGGCGCGCCTCGCCGCGGCGCGGCACGGCGGCTATGCCACTGAGTTCGACCTGGCCACCTATTTCCTGCACGACGTGCCGCCGGAGGTCGCGGCCGCCGGCGAGCCGTACGAGCGGCCCGAGGCGGACGTGGTGTTCGGGTCGGCCTGCGACTTCACCGCGTGGCCGCCCGTCCCGGTCCATGCCGTGGCCGGCTCCGGCGACCGGTTCTTCCCGGCGGGCTTCCAGCAGAAGCTGGCCGCCGACCGGCTCGGCACCGGGGCGGACCTGCTGCCCGGTGGTCATCTGATCGCGCTGTCCCAGCCTGCCGCCCTCGCGGACTACCTGCTCGGCGTGGCCTGAGCTGGTCAGCCGAACGGCAGGAGGCGCCCGGCGATCGGGCCGGCGAACACGGTGACCAGCCCGGACGCCGAGGCCAGCAGGAGCGTCAGGCTGGCCAGTGCCGCCGGTTGCGGGCGTGACGGCCGCGCGCGGCGGCGGGCTGCAGCAGCCGGTGCACCCGCGCGGTGACCGCGCAGGTCGTGCGCCGCAAGGGCGGCGGCCGGGACGGCGGTGCCGGTGCCCATCGCCAGCAGGGCCGAGAGCAGGGCAGGCCGGCCGCTGCGGCGGGCCGCCGCGTCGTCGGCGCACATCTCCGCCAGCCGGGCCACCTCGGCGGGCCCGCGGGTGAACACCGGCACGCCGGGGGAAGCTGGCGGCCAGCCCCCGGCTCAGCGAGATCAGCAGGTGATGGCGCCCGGCCAGGTGCGCCTGCTCGTGCGCGAGCACGGCCCCGAGCTGGGCCCGGTCGAGCACGGCGAGAGCCCCGCTGGTGAGCACGATGGCGGCGGGCCTGCCGGGCACGCAGTAGGCGGCCGGCTGCGGGGCGTCCAGCACGACGGTGGCCCCGCCCCCCACCCGCCTCCCCGTTCCCCCGGCACTGTCCCCCTTCATCGGCAGCCGCCGGCCGGTGATCCTGGCCGCCTCCGCGTGGGCGCGGGCCCGTTGCCCGGCCCGCCGCATGCCCCGGCCGTACCGCCAGGCCAGCACGATCGCGGTCAGCGCGGCGGCGAGCGCGGCGGCACCCAGCGGCACCTCGAAGACCGCACCGCGGTACACCACCGGGGTGCACGCCCGGCCGGTGACCGAGCGGCACACCGCCTCGGCCAGCCGGGACCAGCCCGCGATGGCCGCGCCGGCCAGCAGCGCCACCGCCGCCCCGGCGCTGGCCAGCACGCTGGCCATGGCGGTGAGCCAGGCTGCCAGCCCGAGCCGGGCGCTGACCCCGTGCCTGGTGAGCCGGGTCAGCAGCACCGGCACCGACCACGCCACCGCCAGCGCGTACCCGAAGACCAGCAGCGCCGCGCCCATCAGGACCGCCCGCCGGTCAGCCGCCGCACCACGGTGCGCAGCACCTCGGACTCCGCGCCGCCCATCTGGGCGACGAAGTGGCTGAGCACCATCTCGGGGTCCCCGCCGCCGTCCAGTGCCTCGCGCATCAGCCGGGCGCTGTACTCCTCGCGGCTGGCGGTCGCGGTGTACCGGTAGGCCTTGCCGTCCTTCTCCCGGGCGAGCCAGCCCTTCCGGTGCAGGTTGTCCATCGTGCTCATCACCGTGGTGTACGCGATGGACCGCTCGTGCCGCAGTTCGCCGAGCAGTTCGCGCACGGTCACCGGGCTGTCGTGATCCCACACCATGTGCATGATCACCGACTCCAGGTCGCCGAACCCGCGCATGCCACCTCCCGCGCCGCGACAGCCAGCCTATGCGCTGGCCGCACGCTGTCGAGTACTCCTGGAACCATGCTACTGTCTACGTACGTAGGCAGTAGGTATCAGGTGCCACGCTAGCGGCCGTGTGGCGCCCCAACCGCTCGCAGGCGGTCGACCAGGGGAACGGTGCCGTGTCCAAAGGCAGCAGGAACAGGCAGCAGCAGGCGCGCGAACAGATCGCGCAGGCACGGGCGGCCGAAGAACGGCGCCGCAGGCAGCGCCGCTGGCTCGCCGCGGCCGGCGGGGCGGTGGTCGTGATCGCCGCGGCGATCGGCATCACGATCGCGGTTGCCTCCGGCGGATCGTCCAGCAGCAGCACCGGACCCGGTGGCACGCCCACGCTGAAACTCGCCGCGCTGAGCACGGTCGGCGCGCTCAAGCCGGCCCCGCCCCCGGGCCGGCCGGTCCCGAGGGCGTGCCGATCCCGGCCGCCGCCCCGCTGACCGGTACCGCGACCAAGGCCACCGGCCAGAAGGTGGACGGCATCGGCTGCGACAGCAGCGAGCAGGTGCTGTTCCACATCCATGCGCACCTGACCCTGTTCGTGAACGGGGCGCCCCGGCAGGTACCGGCCGGCATCGGCATTCCGGGCGCACAGGCACAGAGCACCCCGCAGGGCCCGTTCATCGACAACGGGACGTGCTTCTACTGGCTGCACACCCACGCCGCCGACGGCATCATCCACACCGAGTCACCGGTCCAGCGCACCTACACGCTGGGCGACTTCTTCGACGAGTGGGGCCAGCCGCTCGGCGCCGACCAGGTCGGCCCGGCCAAGGGCCACGTCACGGCCCTCTTCAACGGCCAGGTGTATCTGGGCAACCCCCGCGACATCCCGCTGCTCAAGCACGCCCAGATCCAGCTGGAGGTCGGCACTCCCCTGGTGGCCCCGGAGAAGATCACCTGGCCCAGCGGGCTGTAGCCGGCCGCGGCGCCGCCGGGCAGGTCAGCATCCACCTGGCCAGCAGGCGTCATCGGCGCCAGGGTGGGGGCCTGGTCTCCACCCACGGGCGGGGCAGTCGCCGCGCCTTCATAAGCTGGGCGGATGCCATGGGGGATCCAGTCACGGCGGCGCGGGCCGGCGCCGCGGCCGCTGCTGCCCCCGGGCACGCACCGCCCGGCCGCCGTGCTGCTGGCCGGGTGCGCCGTGGTGACGGCCGCGCTCGCGCTGGCGTTCGCCCACCAGTCACGCGCCGACCGGCTGGACGCGGCCGTGGACGCCAGGGTCCGCAGCGGCCTGGACAGGTTCCAGGGGCTGCTGCACCTGCTCGAGTGGCTGGGCGGCCTGGGCCCGGTGGCCGTGCTGACGGCCGCGCTGGTGCTGGCCTGCCTGGTGGCGCGGCGGTGGCGCGGCGCCGTGCTGGCCGGCCTGGCCGTGCCCGCCGCCGTGGCGCTGACCGAGTTCGGCCTCAAGCCCCTCGTCGGCCGCAGCATCAGCGGGTACCCCAGCTTCCCCAGCGGGCATGCCACCGCGATGTTCGCGCTGGCCGCCACCTGCACGGTGCTGCTCGCCAACCCACCGCGCCCGCGCCTGCCCCGTTCTGCCCGGCTGGCGCTGGTGGCCGGGGCCGTGCTCGTCGCGGCCGCGGTGCCCGTCGCCATGGTGGCCCTGGGCGACCACTACTTCACCGACATCGTGGCCGGCACGGCGGTCGGCACCGGGATGGTGCTGCTGACCGCGCTGCTCATCGACCGGGCCCGCCCGGCCGGCGGAGCCACATCCGGCGCGGCCGCGGCGGGCCCCGCCGCGCTCAGCGCTGGTCGTTTACCGTGACAGGGGCGGCCCGGAAAAAAATTCGCCGCCCCCGGCGAACCGGTTGCCGCCAGCACGCAATAGAGAAGCGATGGACGACGATGCGCTGATCGCTGCCGTGGCCCGGCGTGACGACGCCGCGCTGCGCGAGCTGTTCTCCCGGCACGCGCCGTGGCTGGCCGCCCGGCTGCGCGGCGTGCTGCCCGCCGCCGAGGTCGAGGACGTGCTGCAAGAGACGTTTCTCGCGGTCTGGCGCGGTGCGGCGCGCTACCGGCCGGAGGGAGTCGGCGGGCGGCTGGCTGTGGGGCATCGCCCGGCGGCAGGCGGCCCTGTGGCTGCGCCACCGCGGGCCCGCCGAGCTGCTGCTGCCCGCACTGATCGCCGCGGACGGCCGGCACCCGGGCGATCCGGCGGAGGCGGCGGTGTCCCGGGCCGAGCTGGCCAGGGCGGTGGGCGCCCTGGGCCCGGAGGGCGGCCCGGCGCGTGAGACCTGGCGGCTGATGTACGTCGAAGACAGGAGCGTGGCCGAGGTGGCGGAGCTGATGGGCGTCTCGGCGGGCACGGTGAAGAGCCGTGCGCACCGGGCCCGGCGGCTGATGCGCGCGGCCCTGCGGCAGCACGAGCCGGTACCGGAGGGAGGCGGGCGATGACCGGTTGGGACGAGCCGATGAGTGGGCACCGGGAGGCTGGCCGGGCGCCCGGCGACGTCGACCTGGACCGGGTGTGGCTGGGGGTGGCCGCGCAGGTGTGGCAGCGCCAGCCCGGGCCGGTGGAGCGGGCGGCCAGCGCGGCTGCTGCGCTCGCCCGGCCTGGCCCGGGCCCTGGTGACCACCCCGTCGCTGCTGCTCGGCTGGGTGATCGCCACGGTCGTGATACTGCTCACCGGGGTCGGCATCAGCCCTGGGCACGGGGACACCGTGGGTGGCCCTGCTCGCGCCGGCGGTCGCGGCCGCGGGCATCGCCTACGCCTACGGGCCGGGCATCGATCCCGCCTGGGAGCTGTCCCAGAGCATGGCGGTCAGCGACCGGATGGTGCTGCTGGTCCGCGCGCTGGCGGTGTTCGGCCTGAACGCGGTCGCTCGGGCTCGCCGCCTCGGCCGCGTCGGGGGCCGCGGCCGCGGTCACGTTCGGCTGGCTGGTGCCGATGACCGCCGTCTGCGCGCTGGCGCTGGCCGCGGCGACGGTCAGCCGGTCGCCGAACGTGGGTGTGGCGGCAGGCTCGGCCGGCTGGGTGATCGCGATCCTGGCCGGCAAGGCCGCCGAGGGGCGGTTCACCGCCGCGATCACCGACTCCTTCTTCGTCCTGCCCTACCTGGCGTTCGCCGCGTGCTGCGGCGCGGTGGTGCTGTTCGCGACCCGGATCCCGAGAGGAACCCCATGAACGTCGAACTCACCGAGCTGAGCCGGAAGTTCGGCCACACCCGGGCCGTGGCGGGCGTGAGCCTTCGAGGCCGGCCCGGGCGTGTTCGGGCTGCTGGGCCCGAACGGGGCGGGCAAGACCTCGCTGCTGCGGATGATGGCCACCGTGCTGCCGCCGACCTCGGGCACGCTGCGCCTGCTCGGCCGCGATCCCGGTGCCTACGGCCCGCGGCGGGAGATCCGGCGCCGGCTCGGCTACCTGCCGCAGAACCTCGGCTACTACCCGGGCTTCACGGTGGCCGACTTCGTGGAGTACTTCGCGCTGCTCAAGGACATGCCGCCCGGGCAGGTGCCGCGGGCGGTGGCGGCCGCGATCGAGCAGGTGGGCCTCGGTGACAAGGCGCGGGCCAAGCTGCGCACCCTGTCCGGCGGGATGCTGCGCCGGGTCGGGATCGCGCAGGCGATCGTCAACGAGCCGGAACTGCTGCTGCTCGACGAGCCGACCGCCGGCCTGGACCCCGAGCAGCGGGTGACGTTCCGCGCGCTGCTGCGCGAGTTCGGCCAGCGCGCCACGGTGATCGTCAGCACGCACCTGGTCGAGGACGTCGCCGCCGCGTGCACCGAGGTCACGCTGATGGACGCGGGGCGGATCGTGTTCCACGGCACGCCGGGCGAGCTGATCGCCCGCGGTGAGGGGCACGGCGTCGGGGACGCGCCGCTGGAGCGCGGGTACAGCGCGGTGCTGGCGGCGGCCCGGTCATGACGGTCACCAGCGCTCCCGGCCCGGCCCGCGCCGGCCCAGGCGCCGCGGGTGGCTCCGCGGAACCTGGCCCGGCTGCTCTGGGTGGAACTGCGGCACAACGCGATGCCGCTGGTCCTGCCGCTGATCGCGGTGCTGTTCTGGTTCGACTCCTACCGCATCGCCGCGACCATGCCGCCGCTGTGGGTCGAGCGCCTGTACTACATCCTGGGGCAGGGCCACGCCCTGATTGACTTCGCCCCGTTCGTGGCAGGGGTCGGCCGCCTGGATGGGCTCGCGGGACGGCAGGCGCGGCATGAGCCGACCTGGTGACGGCCACGGTCCGGCCGCGCTGGGAGGCCCAGCTCGCCACCTGGGCGGCGACCGTCGTCTGGGCGGTGGGGTCCTACCTGGCTGTTCATGGCGTGTGACGCTGGGGATCCTCGGCCGGTCCATCGACTGGGGCAGCCCGCCGTGGTGGTCGGTCGCGGTCGGCGCCGTGGGCGTGGCCGCGTTCACCTCCGCCGGGTTCGCCCTCGGCGCGTACTTCCCCGGCCGGTTCATCGCGCCTGTAGCCGCGTTCGGCGCGCTGTTCGCGATGGGGACGTCGTCGCAGATCGGATTCAGCGCCACCAGCGGGTGGGCGCTGATCCTGCCGACCATGTCGAACAGCAACTTCGGCAAGGACGCGGGGATCTTCTACCAGTTCCTGCCGGATCTGCCGATCGCCCGGGTGATGTTCGGCGCCGGGGTGGCGGTGGCGGCGGTGGGCCTGCTCGGCCTGCCGGTGCGGGCGGGCGGGCCGCGGCTGCGGCGCTCCGCCGCGGTGGTCACCGTGACGGGGGCGGCGGCGGCCGTGGCCGCGATCGTGCTGGCCTTCGACCGCCACGGTGGGACCCTACGGCACGGTCATCCCGGCGCTGCACGACGCGGCCAACGACCGGCCGATCCCCTACACCCCGGTCTGCGGCCAGGCCGGAATCCCGGTCTGTGTGCAGCCGGCCTACCGGTCCTATCTGCCGGACGTGACGACCGCGCTGCGCCCGGTGGTAGCCTGAGCTCACCGGCCTGCCCGGTGCCCCGGTCCGGGCCAGCCAGGTCGCGGCGGTGTTCGACGACCGGCCACGCTACGTTCCCGGCCGACAGCCGCGGAACTGGAAGTCGGGACCATCGGCGGCACCCCGCCGGTATTCCGACATGCCCCTCAACGCTGTCACGTTGCCGGGTTCGTTCGGGATGGACTACGGACCGGATTCATCAACCAGATACGGCTGCAGTTCGTGCACGCGTTCGTCGGCGCTGGCGGCGGCCCCGGGAACCAGGCCCAGCAGGTCGTCCAGGCGGCCCTGCTGGAAGACGCGCGGGATACCGCTGGCCGCGCAGCCCGGAGTCCTCGGCTTCTCCCCGTGGGCGCTGCCAAGCAACGGGCCGCACCCGGCGGGCAGCGTATCCACCGCAGATTTCCGCCGCTGCGCAGCGGTTCGCCGCGCTGCCGGCCGCCGCCCGCCACGCCTGGCTCGCGGCCCACCTGGCCGCGCTGCGGGCCGGTCAGCTCCCCCTGGCACAGCTGCCATGACCGCCGCAGGGGTGCACCGGGCGGCGCCGGGAGCCACGCCGGCCCCGGCGGCCAGCCCGGGCCGGGGATGGCTGCGGCTGGCCTGGCTGTACCTGGTCAGCCGGCGCGTCCCGGCCGCGGCGGGCCTGCTGGCCGGGTTCGGTGCGCTGCTCTGGGCGGCGCTGCACTGGCATTGGAGCGTGTCCGGCGGCCCCGCCGCGGCGATCGTCATCCCGCTGGTGATCGAGGCCGGGGCCGCCGCGGTCATCGCCGTGACCACCTACGGCCCGTTCGGCGAGCCGGAGCGGGCCACCGGCCGGTGGCTGCCGTTCCTGCGGCTGGGCGCGGCCGTGGCACTGACCGCGGCGGCGATCGGCGCGCTGGCCGCCGGCTCCACCGGGGGCGAACTGCCCGGCGGGTTCGCGGCCCTGGCCCGCAACGTCGCCGGGATCACCGGCATCGGCCTGCTGTGCGCCGCCGTGCTCGGCGGGATCCTGGCCTGGACCGGGCCCATGGCCTACCTGGTACTCACCGAGACCGCGCTGGCCGGAGGCGCGACATCGCCGTGGATCTGGGCGGGCAGGCCGCCGCACGACGTAGGCGGGGCGCTGTGCGCCGGACTGGTGTTCGCGGCCGGGCTGGCGCTGGTCACCGTGCGCGGGGTCCGTGAGTCGGCGCGGGACCGGGCCACCTAGCGCGCCGCCGTCGTCCTGTCCGCGTGCATCACCTGGGCGCGCAGCTCCCGGCGACGTCGAGCGCGGCGTCTACGCCGTCGGGCGCGAGCGCGCGAACCCGCCCGGCGAGGCCCTCGCCGTAGGCGACGGGCTCGGCCCCCAGCGAGCGAAGGTAGTCGTGGTTTGCCGGGCTGGCGGTGCCGATCACGCGCACACCGCGCACCACGGCGAGCTGAACCGCGGCGCTGCCGACGCTTCCGGAGGCGCCGTTGATGAGCAGCGTGCTGCCGCTCCCGGCGCCGAGCTGGCCGAGCGCGCGCGTGGCCGTCTCGATGGCGGCCGGCAGCGCGGCAGCGCCGGGGAAGTCAAGCGACGGCGGGATCGGCGCATAGTAGGACAGCACCGCCAGCTCGGCCTGGGCCGCCCCCTCGGCGGACAAGCCGAACAAACGATCGCCGACGGCCACGTCCGCAACGCCCGCACCGAGCTCGTCGACGACGCCCGCCGCCTCGTGGCCCATGGTCTGCGGGAGCTGCCCCATCCATCAGGCCCTTGCGCTTCGTCCAGTCGCTCGGGTTGACGCCCGCCGCGCGCACCGCAATCCGGACCTGGCCGGGACCCGGATGCGGATCGGGAAGATCCACGATCTCCAGGACCTCCGGGCCCCCGAACTGGCTGAAACGGACTGCCTTCAATCATTCGCCCCGATCTCGGCTCGCGGCTGGAACCCGGATAGAGGAGACAAGCTCTAACTGAGCTCGGAGCTGGCCAGCCCGGTCGGGCTGATCTCCGGCAGCATCCCGGACGCGGCCACCGCGCGCACCGACGGCCGGAGCAGGGCCAGCAACTCCCCGGCACCGTCCTCGCCGAGCGCCGACAGCCCGCCGCTCCAGGCCCGCTCGTCGGTGCGCGCCTCCACCGTGTCCAGCACGGTGCGGCCGGCCGGGGTGAGCGCGAGACCGGGCCCGGCGGTGAGCAGCCCACGGCCGCGCAGCGCGTCCGCCGCGCCTGCCCAGTCCTCGTCGGTCCAGCCGGTGCGTGCCCGCTGCAGCACCGCCTGCGGGATGTGGCCGGACGCGGACTGCAGCAGGTGTGCCTGCAGCCCGGTGATGCCCTCGGTGACCAGTGCCGCGACGTGCCCGTCGCCACGGTGCTCGCGCAATGTGGTGGCCAGTTGCCAGAGCCTGCCCAGCGGATCACCGGGCAGCTCCAGTGCGGCGTTGGCCGCGCCCAGCGGCCGCCCCGTCAGATCCGCGGCGGCGGCCACCGGGGCCAGCACCGCGGCAGCCTGCCCGCAGGCCTCCGGGTCCGCGCCCGCGTCCCGCAGCGCGGCCGTGCTGACCGCGGCGCGCGCCTCCAGGCAGGCCTGCGGTGTGGTGCGCGACCACGCCTCCGGCAGCGCGCGGGCGACCGTGCCCGGGTGGAACCCGGCGAACATGGCCACGACCGGTGCCGCCGGAACCGGCCCGAGCGGCGCGGCGCGCCAGGCGAAGTAGGTCATCCAGAAGCCCTTGAGGCCCTGGGCTATCCCCGTGGGCCGGATCTCCGGTGCGAAGTAGGTGACGTCGTGCAGCGTTTCCAGGGCCGCCCACAGGCGGCGGGCGGGATGCGTGGGCACGAGCGGAGTCTAACCGTGCCCCGCCGGCCCGCCCCGCCGGCCGAGCCGCTGGTACATGATGAGCAGCCCGACGTAACCAGCGGCCGGGTGGCGGAAGCCCTCCGGGATCGTCGCCAGCACCTCCATGCCCAGCGACCGCCACAGCCGGACCGCCCGGACGTTGCTCTCGGCCACCGCGTTGAACTGCATGCCGCGGAAGCCCTCGGCGCGCGCCCGGTCCAGGACGTGCTCCCCCAGCGCCCGCCCCACGCCGCGCCCCGAGTGCCGTGCGTCGACCATGAAGCTCGCGGACGCGACATGAGATCCGGGCCCGCCGTGGTTCGGGCCGCACTCGGCGGTACCGAGAACCGTCCCGTCCGCGTCGGTGGCGACGACCGTGAACCCGGCTTGGTGGCCATGCCGGAACCAGCCGGCCCGGGCGTCCGCCTCGCTGGTACCGGTGTCCCAGGAGAACGTCTCGCCCGCCACCACGATCTCCCGCATGAACGGCCACATCGCCGGCCAGTCCCCCGGCACCGCGTCCCTGATCAGGATCCGGCCCGCCGGGCTGCCTGGCGTGCTCACCGGGGCGCTCAGCCCGCGGTGATCTCCGGCGGCGCCGATCCCGCGATCTGCGCCTTGAGCGCGGCAAGCTCGGAATCGACCTGCGCGTTCGTGCCGGCCTCGTCCAGTTCCTTCTGGATGTCGTCGGTGCTCCCGCCGCCGACGTCTTCGAGCACGCCGGCCTGCAGCAGCTCGTCCACGGCGTCCGCGTGGGCCTGCATCGTGGCGATCTTGTCCTGGGCCCGCTGGATGTCCGCGCCGGTGTCGCCGAAGTTCTTGGAGATGCCCGTCGCAGCCTCGCCGATCGAACTCTGCGCCTGCGCCGCGCTGTACTGCGCCTTCAGCACCTCCTTCTGGGTGCGGAAGGTGTTCACCCGCTGCTGCAGCGCCGCCAGGGTGTGCTCCAGCTTCTCCTGCTCCTCGCCAAGCTGCTGGCGCTGCGGCTCCATGCCGTCGATCTGGGACTGCGCGGCCGCCTTGCGGGACAGGGCCTCCCTGGCCAGGTCCTCCTTGCCCTGGGCCAGCGCCGCCTTGGCCTGGTCCTGGAGATGGTCCACCGTGTGCTGTAGCTGCTGCTCCTGCAGCTCGATCTGCTTGCGGGACGCGGTGATCGACACCAGTCCCCGCTTGACCTGGTTGATCTGGTCGAGCATCTGCTCGTAGGACAGGTCGAGCATCTCGTCAGGCTTCTCGGCGGCGTCGAGCGCCTTGTTGGCCTTGGCCTGGACTATGTCGTGCGCCCGCTGGAAGAGGCCCATGCCGATGTGCTCCTCGTCATCGAAGGCGGAGCCGCCCCGGTTCCGCCGCCGCACCGGCCCCTGCGGCCGGTGCCCGGCCGCCATGGCCGGCCCGGATACCCCGAAGGCTACCGCCGCAGGACGCCCGGCACGCGGGCGGCATCTCCGTCCGGCTGCCGTCAACTCAGAGTTGACGAAGCCACGAGCGTCAACCTAGAGTTGACCCATGACGCAACCCATCGCCATGACCGGCCAGGTACGGCTCGACGACCTCATCGAGGCCATCAAGAAGGTGCACACCGACCCGCTCGAGCAGCTCATCGACGCCGTCCTCGCCGCCGACCACCTCGGGGACGTGGCGGACCACCTGATCGGCCACTTCGTCGATCAGGCGCGGCGCTCCGGCGCCTCATGGACCGAGATCGGCCGGAGCATGGGAGTCACCAAACAGGCCGCGCAGAAGCGCTTCGTGCCCAAGGACCCCGGCCAGCCGACCTCGATGCCAGCCAGGGATTCACCAGGTTCACCGCGCGGGCCAGGAACGTCGTGGTGGCGGCGCAGAACGAGGCCCGCGCGGCGGGACACGACCAGATCCGGCCGGAACACCTGGTGCTCGGTCTGCTCAGCGAGCCGGACGCGATCGGGGCGGCGGCGATCGTCGCGCAGGGCGTGCCGCTGGACTCGGTCCGCGAGGCCGTCACCGCCGCGCTGCCGCCACCGGCCGCCGAGGTGCCCGCCCTGATCCCGTTCGACCCGCAGGGGAAAAAGGCACTGGAACTCACGTTCCGCGAGGCGCTGCGCATGGGCCATAACTACATCGGGACCGAGCACATCCTGCTCGCCCTGCTGGAACTGGAGGACGGCGAAGGCGTGCTCACCGGCCTCGGCATCGGCAAGGCCGATGCGGCCGGGCATGTCACCGCCACCCTGGCCGCCCTGGGCAGTTTCAAGCCAGCGTGATCACGGTGTCGACCTGGCGATGATTTTGGCGGACGGCACCCGTCTGCACTGGTAACACCCGCCAGGAGGACCGAGCCGCCAGGAAGGGGCCCGCCATGCCGGACACCGTCGTCAGCCACACCCTCGAAGTGCCTGGTGCCCGCATCCACTACGAGGTCAGCGGGTCCGGGCCGGTGCTCATGCTCGTCGGGCTGCCCATGGACAGCACCGGGTTCGCCCAGGTCGTCCCGCTGCTCGCCGGCCGGCACACGGTCGTCACCTACGACCCACGTGGCCTGGGCCGCAGCACGATCGACGACCCTGAGCAGGACAACACACCGCAGCGGTGTGCCGACGACGTGCACCGGGTGCTCGCCGCGGTGACCGGCGAGCCGGCCGACGTGCTCGGCAGCAGCGGCGGCGCCGTCACCGGGCTCGCCCTGGTGACCGCGTACCCCGGGCAGGTGCGCACCCTCGTCGCGCACGAGCCGCCGCTGATCGAGCTGCTGCCCGACCGGGCGGAGCGGCGCGCCGAGGTGGACGACATCTACCGCACCTACCGCGCCCAGGGCCAGGGCCCGGCGTTCGCCAAGTTCATGGCGCACGTGTCCGGCAAGCCGCTGACCGGGCAGCCTGCCCCGCCCCCAGGGCCGCCCTCGCCGCAGGCCCCGCCCTCGGCGGAGCAACTGGCGATGGGCGAGCGAATGCTCGCGCACTGCATGCTGCCCACCACCCGTTACCAGCCGGACCTGGACGCGCTGCGGGCCACGCCCACCCGGATCGTGGTCGGCGTGGGCAAGGCGACGCCGGGCATTCTTCCCTACCGCACCGCGGTCACCCTGGCCGGCCGGCTCGGGATCGAGGCGGACGATTTCCCCGGCGGCCATGGCGGGTTCGCCGAGGAGCCGGGCCCGTGGGCGGAGACGCTGGACGCGCTGCTGTCCCGGTGACCGCGCGCAGATCCAGGGCGGGCAAGCCGGTTCCACGGCGGGCATGGGGGCAAGGAAGTAGCGAGACGACCCGCGCCCCCCGGCCGGGGCGACGGGTGCGGCGGCAGAGCAGTGGAGGCGCGGCGTGCCCATCGGCGAAACTCTGGCGCAAGCGAGGCAGCAGGCCGGCCTGACCCTCGCCCAGGTCAGCAGGCAGACCCGGATCAGGGAAACGATCATCAGGAAGATCGAGGCGGGCGACTTTTCCGAGTGCGGCGGCGATTTCTACGCCAGGGGGCACATCCGCGCCATCGCCAAGGCCGTCGGGACCGACTCCGAGCCGCTGATCGAGGAGTACGACACGCGCCACCGGGAGCCGGGCGCGCTGGCCACGGTCAGCCTGGAAGAGCTGCTGGAAACCACCGTCCCGCAGCGCCGGCTGCCCGACCTGCCCGCGGCCTGGTCCCGGGTAACGGCCGCGAGCGCGCCACCGCGGCGGAAGGCCCGCCCGCGCACGCCCCGTATCCGTGCGCGATCCGGGTTCGCGCCCACGCGGCGAACGCGGACCTGGGCCATGTTCGTGGGCCTGGCCCTCGTGGTGGTGGTACTCGGTTTCGTGGCGCTGCACGTGCTGGCGGGCCCGCCGCCCGCGGCACCGCCGTCGGCGGCGGGAAAGCACGCGGTGACCCGCCATGACAGCGGGCACAGCCTGCCCGGCCCGGCCGCGAGGGCCAGCCACCGGGCGGCGGTGCCGTCCCCGTCACCGAAGGCCCGCCCGACAGCGCCGGCGGCGGCCCAGCCGCTCACCCCGGTGCAGGCCACGGCGTTCGGCCCGAACGGCGGCGACAACCCGGGGCTCGCCCACCTCGCCATCGGCGGCGGGCACTCGGCTGGCTGGCACACCGACTGGTACTCCTCGCCCCGCTTCGGGAACCTGTACCCCGGCACCGGCCTGCTGCTGAAGATGGGCCGGGCGGTCACAGTCACCGGCGCGCAGATCGACCTCGGCAGCGGCACCGGCGCCAGCGTGCAGTTGCGCGTCGGAAGCACGCCCACCATGGCGGGCCTGCCGCCGGTGGCACGCGCGAGCGGCGCGGGCGGCACGGTGCGGCTGCAGCCCGCCAGCCCGGCTCGCGGCCGCTACGTGCTGATCTGGTTCACCCGGCTGCCCACCGACTCCTCCGGCACCTTCCAGGCCAGCGTCTACAACATCAGCCTGCAGGGTCACTAGTACCGTCGCCGGGCTCCTGCGCCGGCCTGCCCGGCATGTCCGCAAGCTGGGCATAGTCGTAGGCTGCCTCGGGCTTCGCCCGCACCGCCGCGTCCAGCTTTGTGGCGTCCTCGCCGACCAGGATCCGCCAGGCCCCGGAGCGCACCCCGTCCAGGATGATGGCCGCCGCACCGGCCGCGCTGAGCGGCGCCTTGTCGCGGAAGTCGGCGCTTATCTGCGCGAGCATCTTCCGCAGGTCATCGGGCGACACGCCAGGCGCCGCCTCGGGCGGGATCAGCTCGGCGATCTGGGCATCGGTCATCTGCTCGGGCTGCGGCAGGCCGTGCGCCCGGAAGGTATTCGCGATGATGTCCGTGCCCACATGCCCGGGCATCACGACAGCGACCCGGACCTGCGGGGCGTTGGTGCGCAGGTCCTCGATAAGGGCCTCGGAGAAGCCCTTCACGGCGAACTTCGCGGTGCTGTAGGCCGTGTTCGGCATGCCCGGGCCGAGGGTCGCCCAGAACCCGTTCACGCTGCTGGTGTTGACCAGCACGCCGTCCCCGCTCGCGATGAGCAGCGGCAGGAACGCACGGGCGCAGTAGTAGGTGCCCCACCAGTCGATGGCGAACGTGCGCTCCCAGGCCTCCCGTGGGTCGGTGACGAAGCTGCCTGCGCCGCCGATGCCCGCGTTGCTGAAGACCAGATCGACGTGCTCGCTGGCGTGCTGCTCCAGCAGTTCATCGCGGAACCGCAGGACCTGGGCCTCGTCGGAGACGTCACACTCGTGGCCGGTGACCCGGGCGCCGGGCGCGGCTTGCGCCTGGGCCATCGCGGCGGTGGCGGCGACGGTGTCCGGGTACAGGTCGCACGCCGCGACCGAGCAGCCTTGTGCCGCCAGCTGGCGGGCGAGCTCGCGGCCCATGCCCGAGCCGCCCCCGGTCACCACCGCGAGCTTGCCCTCGAAGGAATCCACAGCCGGGTACCTCCTCACTGGTCCCGGCCGCCGCGCCGGTGACCGGGCTACGGGCTGGTGATGCTCTGCGGCGGGGAGATGGCGTACGCGGCGGACAGCGCGGCCGGGTCACCGTCGCGGACGAGGCCAGCGCAGCCGTGGACGTGGTACCAGTGCAGGTTGCCGCCCGCGGTGAGGACGGTCAGCTTGCCGGTCTTGTTGGCGTAGCTGACGGCCACCGTCCCGTCGGCCGTGCTGCCGCCGGTGCCGTTGACCACCGCGGTGCAGGCCGGGCCCGACAACATGAGCCGGGCGTGGCTGATCGTGCCGCGGGCCACGCCGGTGCGCCGGTCATAGCCGGTCAGATTGAGGTGCCACGGCAGGCCATGAGCCGTCAGCATGAAGCCCAGCCCTGGCGAGGGGCATTGGTAGGCCGCCGTGGTGATCGTCCCGATGCCGGTGCCCGGCAGCCCGCTGCCCGCCTTGAGCGGGCCGGACATGGTTGCGGACCTACAGTTCAAGACGGTGTTGGTCGTGGTGTCGCGCAGCGTGGTCATGCCCGCCTTCCCCGCCACGGCACCGCCCGGTTGCACAGTCCAGGTCATCGTGGTGGCCGCGGCCGGCGAGAGGGCGCCGGGGCCCATGGCCAGCAGCGCCGCCCCGGCCAGGGCCGCCGCGCGGGCGCGGGTGCGCATCCGTGCATCGCCTCCCGATCGATCCGGCTACGCCCATCAGACGCCCGGCCGGCCCCAGGGGTCAAGGAGCGCCCGGGGGCGCCGGAAGATCTCGCCGGCCGCGGCGGTGAACCACTGCCGGGACCGGTGCGTGTACGGCCGTAGGGCACAGGCAGCGCCCTACGGCGGCCCAGAACGACAGGGGCTTCGAAATGGCACCCAGGAACAAGGCAGCGGATGGCCGGGCACAGGGAGCCGGCGGCTGGCGAGTGGCGATGAGCAGGCCGCTCTGGGTCGTGTCCGCCGGGGCGGGCATGGGGGTTGTGCTGGGGATGACGGTCTGGGCCGGCACCGCGCTTGCCGGCAGCGGCCTGCACAACGCGGCCCGCGGCAACAACGACTCCATCCTGGGCGGCGCGAACGAGGTGATCGGCACTCCCGTCCGGTGCGGCTTCTTCCCCGTCTCGCCCACCATGTCGCACTGCTAACG
Organism: uncultured Actinomycetes bacterium; assembly: GCA_963725125.1. Lineage (GTDB taxonomy): Bacteria > Actinomycetota > Actinomycetes > Streptosporangiales > Streptosporangiaceae > DASXKD01. The sequence goes on along the minus strand of CAVRXW010000007.1, from coordinate 74,238 downwards.
GCACACCGCGGGGCCCGCTCCGGGCAGCCGGTCTCGGTCAGCCCAGGCCTTTCCGGTCTGCCACCGAGGCCACCGGCGCGAACGGAGCGGGCAACGCGTCGCTGACCGCGGCTTCCAGCAGGCTTCGCTGGCGGGCGAGGGCGGCGTGCCGTTCCGCGGGGAGCGTGGCTTCGAGTTCGTCCAGCATGCCGTGCAGGCGCCGAACCACCTGAGGCGCGTCGGCACCGTAGCGGATCACCTCGGTCATGGAAAGCACGAGCAGGCCCTCGAAGTTCCGCAGCTTCCGCTTGACCCGCACCGTGCCGGCGGCATCGACGCGCAGGCCGCTCGGATCTGGCCGTCTGCCCGTGATAGCAAGCAGGTCGCCGATGCGGTCGATGGCCTGTACCCCGGTCGTCGGGTCGTTGACGGCCGGGGACAGGGCGCGTATCGCGACATCGACGAGCTGCCGGAAGCCGAACGCCGGATCCTGCACAAAGGTGCGCTCCCCGCCGATCAGGAAGTACCGGGTGACATCTCCGGCGCCGAGGTCGCCGCCGTGCACAAACGCGACAGGCGTACCGTGTGCCAGGTACTCGCCCACCCCGGCGGTCAGTTCGAGCCAGCAGTCCTTCCGCCGGCACAGCTCGGCCAGGCCGTGCAGGTCGGTGGCCGCTAGGACGCCGGCGGTCCCGGCGTAATAGAGGCAGCGCGGGGCGGGCGCCGGTGCCGGAGGCTCGGCGTCAACGTAGGACGATGCCGGCGGGAAGTTCTCCTCGATAGCCAGCCGGCTCTCGGCGGCGATCGCTTCGAGCAGGTACTGGACGCGCATGAGCCGGACCACCCCATGCAGGTAGGCCACGAACCCGAAGACCGTCGCCAGGGTGAGCGCCAGCAGCGTCGTCGCAGATACCACCGGGGCGAACTTCTGCGCCGGCGTGACCGAAGCGCGGCTGCTGACCAGGACGATCAGGGAGAAGACAAAGGTCGCGAGGAACAAGCCGAGCGTCACCCGGGTGACCCGGGACCGGATGAAAATCCGGACCGTCCTGGGCGAGTACTGGCTGGCGGCGAGCTGGATGGCCACCAGCGTGGTGGCGAACACCACGGCCACGAACGCCAGGGTGGCAGCCGCGATGGCGCCGGCGAAGGTGGCGGCGGTGCCGGGGTCGCTCACCAAGTCGGGGCGAACACCGATCGGGGCATCGACCCTGGCGTCCAGCCAGATGGTGAGATTGGCCGTGACGACGGCTGCCACCGCGAAGATGGACGGCAGGAACCACAGCGATACGGCGATCCGCTGACGGAAGTCGGTCCGCCACAGCGGCTGCGGCGAAACCGGGAGCGCTTTCATGGATCGAGAGTCTCCCAGCCCGGCACAACCGGGGGAATCCCGGCGCGTCTAGCATCGGTCCATGGCCTGGCTGACATCGCTCCCGGCGGCGGTCCTGGTGCTCGGCGGCCTGGCTTTCGCGCTGCTGATCGCATTCGGGCAGCCGGCTGGCACTGCGAGCCCTGATACCAGCCGCGGACCGGGATGGTGCCTACAGCATCGCGGCGCCGCTCATGCCCGCGCTCGGCGCGATATTCGGCATCCTCATCGCCCTCTCGCTGGCCAGCGAGGCCGGCTTCCTGGCATCGGCGCAAGGGAACGTGAGCACCGAGGCTGCCGACGCTTCCCGGCTGGCCTGGGCAGCGACCAGCCCCGGCGTCAGCACGGCACCTATCCAGTCGGCCCTGCTCGGCTATCTGCGCGCGACCCGGGCCTATGAGTGGCACGGCAACAGCGCAGCCGACGGCGACGATCCCGCCACGGTGCGCGCCATTGCCAACCTGGAGCGCGTCGTCCGGGCCCAGGCGGACCACCCGGCCCTGGGGACCCCGACGAGCACCGAACTGCTGGCCTCGCTCGACGCGCTCACCAGTGACCGCCGCGCCCGGCTCGCCGCGGCATCCCGTGAGCTTCCCGCCCTGTATGTGGTGGTCCTGGTTCTCGGCGGGGTGGCGTTGATCGTGAACGCCACCGTGCTCACCCTGCGCGGCGGCGTGCGGCCCGCCCTCGTGATCGGCGGGCTCTCGGTCGTGATCGGGCTCAGCATTGCCCTGCTTTTCGCCCTCGGCACGCCGTGGCGAGGGTCGATCACGGTGAGCGGGCAGCCCATCGATTCAGTCGTGCATGACCTGACCGTCGGCTACTTCCATCCATAGCCGCGGCCGGGAGGGCGGAGCGGGGCGGGCCGAAACTGGCGGCCGCGAGCACCAGCGTCAGCGTGATCGCGAGCCACTGCCCCACCGGGCAGCCTCGCGTCAGCCTAGACGATCACCCGATAACCCCCTCTGTGGCCCAAAATTCCGTAAACCTGGACCCAAAGCCTTAGAGTGACGGGGGGCAATGGGCACTGGGAGAGGCACCTGTCGCTTTTGGGCGAATCGGCGGTGTGCCCGCGATCCGAGGGGGGAAGTGATGGTGACCGCCGTGGTTGCGCTCGGCAGCGTCGTCAGTCCGGCGCCGCGCAGCACTTGGCAGACCGTCTTCGACCGGGACGCCGAAGCGGTCCCCTACCAGTCACCGCAGTGGACCGACGCGCTGTGCCGCAGCACGCACCGCCAGGACGCCAGCAGGCTCTACGCCTTCGATGACGGCACCCAGGTGGTGCTGCCGCTGATCGGGCACCGCTGGGCTCCCAGCGCCATGGACATGGCGGGGTCGATGCCGTGGGGCTGGGGTATTGGCGGCCTGCTGAGCACCTCCCCGGTGACCGTGGCGCACATCCGCGCGGTCGTTGCCGACCTGCAGACCCATACCCGGTTCCTGCGGCTGAGCATCCGCCCGAATCCCCGGGCTGGCGACGTCTGGAAGGAAGCGATGCCCGCCGGAGCGCACCGGGTCGCCCGGCTGGCACACGTCATCGACCTCGATGGCGGGTTCGACACGGTCTGGCACACCAAGTTCTCCTCCTCCACCCGCAAGTACGTGACCAGGGCGGAGCAGGCGGGCGTGGTCGTCGAGTGCGACGACCAGGGCCGGCTGGTTCCGGCGTACTACGACCTGTTCCGCGAGGCCACCCGGCGGTGGGCCGCCCAGCAGAACGAGCCGCTGCTGCTGGCCCGGCTGCGCGGCTCCCGGCGCGACCCGGAGCAGAAGTTCACCACGATCGCGCGGACCCTGCGGGACGCCTGCCGGATGTACGTCGCCTACGTCGGCGGCCAGCCGGCCGCAGCCTGCATCGTTCTGACCTACCACAACGCGAACGCCGCCCGGGTGGTCCTGGACCGGGAGCGGGTCGGCCGCAGCGGTGCCCCCGACCTGATGATGAAGTGCGCCATCGAGGACGCCTGCAAGGCCGGATGCCGGTACTTCCACCAAGGCGAATCCGGGACGTCCAAGGGCATCGCCGACTTCAAGCGGCGCGTCGGCGGCACGGGCTATGCCTACGAGGAGTACTACCTGGAGCGCCTGCCGGTCACCGCCGTGGACAACGCACTGCGCACCGGGATCAAGAAGCTCATCCGCTTCAAGGACTGAGTTCGCCGGCCACCACGCTGACCAAGGCCGGGGCAAGCCCGTTCCTGAATCGTGACTGGTATGGACCTTGCACGCGGGCTCGCCGGAGTATCACAGACATATAGGGCCCAGGGTTTCGGGCGGGTACGACGGCAAGGAGAGCCAGTGACCAGTAGATGGAGGCTTGTCAGCCTCACGGCCGCGACGGCGACAGTCGCAGCCGTGACGATCGTGAGCCTGAGCAGCTCGGCCGGTGCCGCGCCCCACCAGGGGCCCGTGCGGCTGGCCGGCAGCGTGGCACCGTTCACCAGCCATAGCCGGGTGACGGGGGCCGTGACCGGCTCGCAGCGGCTGACCATCCAGGTCTGGCTCCGGCCAGGCAATCTGGCCGGGGCACAGCAGTATGCGACGGCGGTGAGCACGCCGGGCAGCACACTGTTCCACCACTATCTGAGCCCGGACGCCTACACGGCCCGGTTCGGGGCCAGCCAGGCCGCGGCCGGCGCCGTGGAGTCATGGCTGCGCGGCCGCGGCTTCACCAGTATTCAGGCCGACCCGCAGCGCAACTACGTGCGGGCCACCGGGGCGGTCGCGTCGATCGATGCCGCGTTCCAGACCAAGCTGGAGAACTACCGGTCATCGGCGGATGTGAACGCCGGGCCGTACCAGCTACGCGCCAACAGCCAGTCGGTGGCCATCCCCGGATCCCTGTCCAAGTACGTACTCGGACTGACCGGCCTGGACAACGCCGCGCCCAAGCTCCCGCTGATGCGGCAGGCCGCGCACCCGCACGCGACCACCGCCGCCGCGCCGACGGCCCCCTGCTCGCAGTACTACGGGCAGCATTCCATCTCCGGGCTGCCCACGCAGTTCGGGCAGACGTCGTTCCCGACGCAGCTCTGCGGCTACACAGCCCAGCAGCTGCGGGACGCCTACGGGTCCAACACGCGCAACAACGGCAAGGGCCAGACGGTCTCGCTGATCGAGCTGGGCCTGACCCCGGACATGTTCCTGACCTTGCAGGACTACGCACGTTCGGAACACTTCCTGGCGCCCTCCCCGCACCGCTACACAGAGCTGTCGCTGGGCAAGAACACCTGCGGCGACCCGTTCTTCATCGAAGAGCAACTGGACGTCGAGACCTCCTATGACACGGCCCCGGGCGCGAACCAGCTGGTGATCGGCGGCGACAGCTGCAACAACGGCGACTTCGGCAACCAGGGCCTCTTCGACGCCGACATCGTGAACATCGACGGCACCGCCGGCAGCAACCACCCGCTGTCCAACATCAGCTCCAACTCCTGGGGCCCGGGCGACGACAGCCAGCCGGCGATCCTGACCAACATCATGCATGCCTACCTGGTGCGCGCGGCCGCGCAGGGCGTCGGGATGTACTTCGCATCCGGCGACTCCTCCGGAGTCGAAACCCCGGACGACCCGTTCACCATCCTGGTCGGCGGTACCTCACTGGGGATCGGCAGCCATGGCCAGCGCCTGTTCGAGACCGGCTGGTCCAGCGGCCGTTCCGAGATCCAGCACGGCACGTGGATCCTGGCGGGTGAGGACGGTGCCTCCAGCGGCGGTCCCAGCCTGATCTTCCGGCAGCCCGCTTACCAGCACGGCGTGGTGCCGAGGGCGATGGCCCTCGCGGATCCCGGCAGCCGCCTGGGCCTGCTCCGGTCCGAACCTGACATGGCCGCCGACGCGGATCTGTTCACCGGGTTCGCTACCGGGCTGCTGTCGTTCCCGAAGGGCAAGCCCCCGAAGTTCGGCACGCTGACGGTTGGCGGGACCAGCATGGCCTCGCCAACGGTGGCCGGCATCATCGCCGACGCCCAGCAGGGGCAGCACACGGTGTTCGGGTTCACCGATCCGGTGCTCTACCGGATGGCCGGGACTTCGGCGTTCCACGACATGCTGCCGTCGACCCCCGCCACCCCCGCGCAGTTCCGTGGCGTGGCGTGCAACGTCCAGTTCTGCGGTTCCCCGGCGCTGATCACCTTCGACGACCAGAACCCCTTCATGAACGGCTACACCGGCCAGGTCACCGTCAAGGGTTACGACAACATGACCGGCGTCGGCACGCCGAACGGCCAGCAGTTCATCAAGGCCCTGCGCCAGCAGGAGGGTTAAGGCCCGCTGCGCGGTCCGCGCCGCACCTGGCGCGGACCGCGCAGCCCGGCCCGGGATGAGGGGCGGGTGTTTAGTGCAGCCCCAGGAACCAACACCCCGCCGGGCAGGCCGCGTGCTGGTAATTGACCCGGCTGGACGGGTCCTGCTCCTGCAGGTCTTCGATCCGGCCAGGCCCGGCAGCCTGCACTGGGTCACCATTGGCGGCGGCCTCAACGACGGCGAGGGAACGGCGCAGGCGGCCGTCAGGGAACTGTGGGAAGAGGCGGGTATCGAGGCCACCGCCAGCGAACTGGCCGGCCCGGTATGGCGGCGCACCACTGAATTCAGCTTCGGCGGCGTCCGCTACCGGCAGGACGAGGAGTACTACGTCTTGCGGGTTGGCGATGTGCAGGTCAGCCTGGCCAACCTCGACGGCATCGAACGCGAGACCGTCACCGGCTACCGCTGGTGGAGCCGGCCGGAACTGGCTGCGGCCACGGAAACGTTCTTCCCTGCCGAACTGCCCGAGCTACTACGGCGGGCCGAGAGCGCCAGCTAACACCTCCCCCCGGCCTGCGCCCTTACCCGCCGCGCAACGTGGCCTGATGCCAGCGGTCGCCCCCTCTGGGCTCAGCAGGGTTGCTCAGAGTTTCGAACTCGAAGACGCGGGCGAGATCGAGATGGGTGTTGGCCTCGCAGACCTGGTCGCCGATCCGCCGGTACAGGTCCACGGCCTGCCGTAGCTGGGCATGCGCCTCCGCATAGGAGCAGAGCCTGGTGTAGGCCAGGCCCAGGTCCCGGTGGAGGTGGGCCTGCCCGGCCAGGTCGCCCGCGCGCCGTGCGGCGCTCAGCCCGATCTGCTGGCTGGCGACCCAGTCCTGCCAGTGTCCCTGCCGGTCGAAGAAGCTCCGGAGCGCGCACGACATCTGCCAGGCGTGGGTGTCGAACCCCGTCTCGGCCGCGCGGGCGATCGCGGCGATCAGCACCTGGTGCTCGGCCTGAAGCCAGCCAAGCGCTTCGCTGTAGCTGGCGAAATCCGCCGTACGGGCCACTCCAGGGCGGGACGGCGGCAGGCTTGGCTGGGCCCCGGGTCGGATGCACCACGTGTTCGGCAACCCAGGAGGTGCGCAGGTAGTAATCCAGCAACCGGTGTAGCGCCGCCCCGCGCTCGGCGTCGCTGTCCAGCGTGCTCACCAGTTCGGTTGCGTAGGCCCGCAGCAGGTCATGAAAGATGAACCGGCCGGGGGCATGCTCGGCGAGCAGGTTCGCGAAAGCCAGTTCCTTCAGCATCCCGCGGGCCCGGCCTGGACCGACTCCCGCCAGGCTGGCTGCGGCCGGGACGCTGACGTCCGGCCCTGGGTGCATCCCGAGCAGCCGGAACATCCGTGCCGCCGGACCGCTCGGCGAGTTCCTCCTGGGTCAGCCCGGCAGCGACCCGCCGGCTGCGGAGGAGTTCCCCAAACCCGTCGCGCCCGCCCGTGGCGCCTGCCGCACGGTGCCCCATTTGGCTACAAACCAAGCCTTTCCCCGTATTTGTGGCGATTGTGTCATGACCGGCGGTCGCTGGGGCTTGGACATTGACGCCAGGCCGGCGCTGGCGGCAGCCGCCCCGTATTGTCCCGCCGCGGCTCAGCCAGCGAACCTCAGCGTGGGCAGCCCGCGGGCACCGACGTCGGCGGCGAAAAGCGCACCGGCGTGTGGCTGAGCCGCCAGTTCCAGCTCGTCCAGGCCATCGCGCGCACTGGTCACGTAGAGCACGCCGAGCCCCGGGCCGCCGAAGACCGGGCAGGTGATGTTGCTGGCCGGGAAGGACAGCACGGCGTCGAGACGGCCGTCCGGGGTGTAGCGGTGCACCGCCGACCCGCCGTACAGCGCAACCCACAGGCAGCCGTCGGTATCGAGGGTCATGCCATCCGGCAGCCCGGCGGCGGCCGGGATGTCCACCACACGCCGCCTGTTTCCCAGCCACCCGGTCCTGGCGTCGTAGTCGAAGGCGTCCACGCCCTGGGTGGGCGAGTCGATGTAGTACAAGGTGGCCCCGTCGGCGGTCCAGGCCAGCCCGTTCGAGATCGTCACGCCGTCCCACAGCTTCGTCACCGCGAGGTCCGGGCCCAGCCGGTACACCGAGCCGGCCCCCGGGGTCAGGTCATAGGCCATGGTGCCGGCCAGGAACCGGCCAGCCGGATCGCACTTGCCCTCGTTGAACCGGGCCGGCGGCCCGGGGTGCTCGATGACCGCGGCCTGGTCGAGCCGCTGCCACCCCGGGTCGAGCAGCGCGAAGCCGTCCTCGACGGCAAGGACCAGGCCGCCGCCGCGGCGCAGCCCGGCCGACCCGACCGGCTTGCCCGCCCGGAAGACGTCGTCACTGCCGGTGGCCGGGTCGAACCGGTGCACGAGCCCGGGCAGGATGTCCAGCCACACCAGCCGCTGCCGCTGCTCATCCCACACCGGCCCCTCGCCGAGAACGGCGCGGCCGTCGAAGGCAACGTCAGGCCGCAGGCTGGCTGTCATCGCGGCTCCTTTCCCGCGGGCGGCCGCTCACAGGACACCGAACCGGTCGTAGGCGCTGCGCAGGGTGCTCCCCGCTACCAGCGCGTCCCGGACACTGTTCTCCTTGGCCACCTTCTCCACCGCGCGGCCGACCGCCTCGGTGGCGAGCCCGGCGGGGACGACGACCACGCCGTCGGCGTCGGCGATCACCAGGTCCCGCGGCTGGACCGGCAGCCCGCCGACGACGGCCGGCTGCCGCCATGCGGTGAGCGCGAGCCGGCCCTTGACGTCCAGTGGCAGCATCCCGCGGCACCACACCGGGTAGCCGATGGCGGCGATCACCTGGGCGTCGCGGCAGTACCCGTCGATGAGGGTGCCGCGGGCGCCCCGGGCGCGCGCCGCGGTGGAGAACAGCTCCCCCAGCAGGCGGCCCGCGCCGAGCCGCCCGCCCCGATGAGGACCACGTCGTCCGGCGCGATGTCGTCCAGCGCGGCGATCTCGCCGGCGTAGGGCTCGGCCGGGATCTCGTCCACCTCGGTGACCAGGAAAGGGTTCGCCCAGCCGGCGATCACCGCGCCGTCGCCGAGCGGGCGGATGGCGGGGTCCAGGACGTGGTCACGGTGGCCCAGGTCGTCGAGGATGTCCGACACCACGGCCGCGGACAGCCGCTCCGCGGCCAGCCCGGGCAGCGCGCTGCGATCTGTGCTCATCCTGGCTCCTCCGGCTGGACAAGTATCTTCACGTGTTTCGCGGGCTCGTCCCGCAGCAGCGTGAGGCCGCCGCTCACCGCGGCGCTGAGCGGGATCCGGTCGCTGATGAGCGGCGCGGCGCGCACCGCACCCCGGCCCAGCAGCCCGAGCGCGATGCGGAAGTCCTCATCCCAGACGTGCGAGAGCGAGCCGATGATGGACTTCTCGCCGACCACGAGGTCCAGCGGGGGCACCGTCGCCGGCCGGGTGCCGATGCCGAGCACGACGGCCCGGCCGCCGGCGCGCAGCGCCCGGATCGCGGTCTCGATGGCCGCCGGGGTGCCCGCGCATTCGATGGCGACGTCGGCCGCCACTGCGGCGGCGTCGCCGGCCGGCACATCGCGGTCCGCCCCGAGGCGCATGGCCAGGGCGCGGCGCTCCGGCAGGGGCTCGACCACCGCCACGCTCTCCGCGCCGAAGGCGATCGCCGCCTGCAATGCCATCAGCCCGACGGCCCCCAGGCCCACGACCGCGACCCGCTCACCGGGCTGGAGCCCGCCGCGGCGCAGCGCCCGTACCGCCACGGCAAGTGGCTCCGCGAGCGCCGCCTCGTCGTCGGCGACGGAGTCCGGCACCGGGAGGCACATCCGCGCGGGCGCGTTGCACAGTTCCGCGAGCCCGCCGTCGGCGTGCAGGCCGAGCGACCCCAGCAACGGGCACCGGATCACTTCGCCGCGCCGGCACCAGTGGCAGCTGCCGCAGTAGAAGATCGTGTCGACGGCGGCCCGCTGGCCCGGCGCCGGCTCGGTGACGCCCGGGCCGGCCGCGGTGACCACGCCGGCGAACTCGTGCCCGAGCACCAGCGGCGCCCGGCCTCCGGTCAGCGGGTGCGGCGCGCCGACCGGGATGAACAACGGCCCGCTCTGCCACTCCTCAACATCGGTGCCGCAGATGCCGCACCAGCTCACCCGGAGCTGGACCTCGCCGGGCCCCGGCGGCGGTGGCGGCGGCACCACCTCGGCCCGCACGTCGCCGCGGGCATGCCAGCGCACCGCCTGCACGTCAGCCGCCGTCCGCCGGCGGCCCAACAACTTCGACGACGTTACGCAGCTCACCCAGCCCGGTCGCCGCGATGATCACTTCGTCCCCGACACGCAGGGTGAAGTCCGGCGGCGGGACGATCGCGGTCCCGGTGAGCAGCACCACGCCCACCGGGAAGTCCAGCGCGCGGAAGAGCCACCGCACCAGGTCCTCAGGGCTGCGGTGCAGGTCGGCGACGTTGACCGTGTCGCTGACTACCGTGGTGCCGTCCCGGACCACCCGCAGGCTGATCAGCAGCGACGCCAGGCCGGGGATCTCGTCCGGCGTGGCCAGGCACGGCCCGATGGCACAGCTGCCCGTATAGATCTTGGCCTGCGGCAGGTACAGCGGGTTTTCGCCTTCGATGCTCCGCGACGACATGTCGTTGCCGTTCAGGTACCCGACGATGTGACCGCCGGAGTCGGCGACCACCGCCAGTTCGGGTTCTGGCACGTCCCACCCGGAATCGCCGCGGATGCCCACCGGCTCCCCGGGCCCCCGCGCCCGGCCGGGCGCTGCCTTGAGGAAGAGTTCCGGCCGCTCGGCCAGGTAGACCCGTTCGTACGGATCCGGTGTCCCGGACTCCAGCACGCGGGCGTCGCGGCTGCGGGTGTAGGTCACCCCGGCGGCCCAGACCTCCTGGCTGCCGATCGGCGCGACGATGCGTGCGCCCGCGGGGACGGGCCCTGCCGAGGGCCCGCGCAGTTCCGTGGCGAGCGCATCCGGCACAGCGAGCAACGCGTCGATGGTGAGCGAGGCTGCCAGCAGTTCCTGAGGGCCCTCCCCGGCGGGGCCCCGGGCAAGCCTGCGCTCGCCGCCGGCGTCCAACTGCCACAGCGCCATCCGCCTCTCCTTCCGCTCCGCCCTGCGGGCCGCTTCCCCTCCGCTCCGCCCTGCGGGCCGTTTCCCCGCCGCCCCCGAGGGCCGCGGCTACTAGTGGTTGTGCCGCGGCACCTCAGCCCCGCTTGCCCCGACCAGGAAGTCCAGGTCAGCGCCCTGATCTGCCTGCAGGACATGCTCGTGGTACAGCCGGGCGTAGCCCCGGGGCCAGGCGGGCTCGGCGGGTGCCCATCCGGCCCGCCGGCTGGCAAGCTCGTCGTCGCTCACGTCGAGCGTCAGCATCCGGCCGGGCGTGTCGAGTTCGATCCAGTCACCGCTGCGGACGAACGCCAGCGGCCCGCCCACCGCTGACTCGGGCGCGACGTGCAGCACCACGGTGCCGAAACCGGTGCCGCTCATCCGGGCATCGGAGATGCGGACCATGTCGGTGACGCCGCGTTCAAGCAGCTTGCGCGGGAGCACGACATTCCCGATCTCCGGCATGCCGGGGTACCCCTTCGGGCCGGCGCCCCGGACGACCAGGACGGTGGACGCGTCGACCGGGAGGTCGTCCCGCTCGGATACCGCGTGGTACTCCTCGATCGAGTCGAACACCAGCGCCCGGCCGCGGTGCTTGAGCAGGTGGGGGGATGCGGCCGACTGCTTGATCACCGCGCCGCCCGGGCACAGGTTGCCGCGCAGCACGGCGGTCCCGCTGCCGGGCGGCTGGAGCGGGGCGTCCAGGCTGGCGATGACGTCCCTGTTCCAGCATTCGGCGCCTGCCACGGTCTCGGCGAGGGTGCGCCCGGTTACCCCGACGTGATCGTTATGCAGAAAGCCGTGCAGTTCCCGCATGACCGCCGGCAGCCCGCCGGCGTAGCAGAAGTCCTCCATCAGGTAGCGCCCGGAGGGCATCAGGTTGACCAGCGTCGGCACCGGCCTGGCGAGTTCGTCGAAGTCGCCGAGCTGGAGCGGGACACCAAGGCGCCCGGCGATGGCGAGCAGATGGATGACCGCGTTGGTGGACCCGCCGATCGCCGCGTTGACGCGGATCGCGTTCTCGAACGCCTGCCGCGTCATGATCTGCGACGGGCGCAGGTCTTCGCGCGACAAGCTGAACGATGCGCTGGCCCGCGGACTGCGCCGTCACGTAGCGGCGGGAATCGGCGGCCGGCCACGCCGCGGACCCGGGAAGCTGCATGCCCAGCGCCTCGGCCAGGCACGCCATCGTGGAGGCCGTGCCCATCGTCATGCAGTGGCCGCAGGACCGGGCCATGCCGATCTCCGCGGCGTCGCACTCTTCCTGGGTCATTCGCCCCGCGACGAGTTCCTGCTCGAACCGCCACACGTGCGTGCCGGACCCGACGTCAGCGCCCCGGAATTTGCCGTTCAGCATCGGGCCGCCGGTGACCATGATCGCCGGGAGATCGGCGCTCGCCGCCGCCATGAGCATCGCCGGGGTGGTCTTGTCGCAGCCCGACAGCAGCACCACACCGTCCAGCGGGTTGGCCCGCAGCAGTTCCTCGACCTCCATGGCCATGAGGTTGCGGAACAGCATCGCGGTGGGCCGCATCAGCGTCTCGCCCAGCGACATGGTCGGGAACTCCAGCGGGAACCCGCCGGCCTGCCAGACACCGCGCTTGACGGCGTCCGCCACGCTGCGCAGATGCACGTTGCAGGGGGTGAGCTCGGACCAGCTGTTGGCGATGCCGATGACCGGCCGGCCATCGAACACCTCGGGTGTCATCCCCTCGGCCCGCAGCCACGACCGGTAGATCATGCCGGCCCGGCCCTCAGCGGCGAACCAGGCTGCGCTGCGCGGCCGGCCCGCCATCGCGGAATGGTCCCGTGCGGCGGTCATCGTGCCCCATCCCCGGCCCGCGGCGGCCCCGTCTCAGCCTCTGGCTGCGCGGGCCGCGTCCCTCGTCCTGCTCCAGCCAGCCGGCGGGTCACGCTGGAGGCCTACCCAGCACCCAGCTGCGTGAAGCTTTTCATCAGACAAAGATCTACTCCGGCCGCTGGGTCGAGGGAGTGGGCGTAGCGTAGCCGTCCGCCCTCAGGCGGGGCGTCCCCGGCGTCAGGCCACCAGCCGTCGACTCCGGCCGCCCGTCACATTCCGCTGCTGACTGCGGTCATAGCAGAGAGGGACCAAGTCGAGTGGACATAGCTGGCTCCTGCCGAGGGCCAGCCTGAAGGTGAGGGAAACCCATGACATCGCCAGTTCTCGTCACGGGTGGCACCGGCCGCCTGGGACGATCTGTCGTTGCCCGGCTGGTCGAGGCTGGCCAGGACGTGCGCGTGCTCGCCCGCCGCCAGCGCGACACCCAGCCGCAGGTCACGTTCTTCACGGGCGATCTTCGGCAGGTCGAGGGCATCGACGCGGCCGTGCGTGGCGCCGGGGTGATCATCAACTGCGCGACCGGCACCAAGGGCGACGCAGAGCTGACAACGAACCTGGTGACGGCGGCGGCCAAGGCCGGCTCTCCGCACTTCGTGCAGCCGTCCATCGTCGGCATCGACGCCGTGGCGCAGTGGGGGTATGTGAAGACCAAGCTCAAGGTCGAGCGGATCGTGGAGAACTGCGGCCTGCCGTGGACGATCCTGCGGGTGACGCAGTTCTACAGCTACTGCTTCGAGAACTCCCGGAAGCTAGCGAAGTTCCCGCTGGTGGCACCGGTGCCCGGGGGCTTTCGCGTCCAGCCGGTCGACTCCCGCGACGTCGCGGCCCGGCTCGTCGAGCTCGCGCTCGGCGAGCCCGCCGCCGGGCCCCGGACATGTCGGGACCGGAAATATCGAGCTGGAAGGACCTGTTCCGCAGCTACCTGAAGGCCACCCATCAGCGCAAGCTGGTGGTCCCCATGCCGGTTCCCGGAAGCAAGGCCGTGCGCAACGGCGCCCTGCTCCCGCCGCCGGGTCACACCGAAGGGGGCAGGACCTGGGACCAGTTCCTGCGCGAGGAACTGCCGGAGTTCCGCGGCGGGCTGGACTCCGCCTCGGTCCCGTGATCTGCCGCGTGCGCGACGAGCAGCCGGCCGATGAGCCGGCACAGCGCGTCGCGATCTGCTGACGGCAGTCGCTGGAGCAGCAGTGAGATGTCTGCCTCGAAGCGGGCCGCGCCGCCGGAGGCGAGCACCCGGCCATGGTCGGTGAGGCTGACCAGCACGGCCCGCCGGTCAGTGGTGGAGGGAACGCGCACGACTAGGCCGCGGCGTTGCGCGCGGTCAATCAGCCCGGTGACGCTGGACTTGTCAAGGTCCAAGTGCCTGGCCAATTCGTTCATTGTCGGCGTGCGATCGCGCAGCACGCCGAGCAGGCGGATCTGGATGATCGAAAGATCATGCTCGCGTGCCCGGCGCTCGAGGATGCCGTGGATGAGGAAGGACAGTTGCGCCAAGCCATCGGCGGGGCTTAGCGCCTGGTGTGCTGCGGGCGGTGTGGGGATGCCGGCTGGCTGGGCTGCCATGCCAGGAGAGTACTTGATTTAGTACGTGAAACCAACTAATTTATTACGTGGCGCCAACTAATTGAGGGTGGCAGGACCCGGGAGGAACGCATGGCAACGATGAACGCCGCCGTGGTGACATCCTTCGAACAGCCACCGCGCTACCAGCAGTTCGAGGTTCCGCAGCCGGGCGGCGCCACTGAGGTCCTGGTCGACGTCCTGGCCGTCGCCATGCACCCACGGGTCCGGAGCGGGGCCGCCGGAGCCCACTACACCAGCAGCGGCACGCTGCCCATGATCCCCGGGATCGACGGTGTCGGCCGGACACCGGACGGCCGGCGATCTACTTCGCGGCCGGTGACGACGTCATCGGCACGATGGCTGACAGGGCCGTCGCCGATCTACGGCGCGCCGTCGACCTGCCCGACGACTCCGACGTCGCGAAAATCGCCGCCGCGATGAACCCGGCAATGTCATCGTGGGTGGCCCTGCGCCGCCGCGTCCCCCTCGAGCCTGGCCAGAGCGTCCTGGTGCTCGGCGCGACCGGGAACGCCGGCACGATGGCCGTCCAGATCGCCAAACGACTCGGCGCCGGCCGCGTGGTCGGCGCCGGCCGCGATCTCGGCCGGCTCCACGCTCTCACCTCGCTCGGCGCCGATGAAGTCGTTCCGCTGACCGGCGACAGTGACGCCACGGGCCGGACGCTTGGCGCGGCAGCCGGCGAGGCCGACATCGTCCTCGACTACCTGTGGGGCAAACCGGCCCAACGGGCCATCATGGCGCTGCTCACCGCGCGATCGGATCGCAGCCGCGCGATGAACTGGATCCAGATCGGCTCAACGGCCGGCCCGACGATCGAACTGCCCTCCGCCGCAGTGCGCTCAGCGAATCTCCGCCTCCAAGGCAACGGCCAAGGCGCCGTCTCGGCCACGGCATACCTCGCTGAACTGCCCTCCCTTATCCACGAGATCAACGCCGGCACGATCGCGGCCAAGCCAAACACGGTGCCGTTGGCGGATGTGGAAACGATCTGGACCCGGCCGGACCCGCCAGGCGAACGCACCGTGCTCGTGCCCTGAGCGTGTTCTGCAAATGACCGGGATGCGGTTCCGGCTGGCCGATGAGAAAAGCCGCCATGCCGGGTCTTACGGCACGTTGAAACCAGTGTGGGCCGAGACCCGGGTGATCGGCACGCCGGAGGCCACGCACATCCGCTACCGGGTCCGTCGCTGAGCCGGGCCCGCGGCCTGCTGGTTGTGGTTGCAGATCATGGACGGGGATCTCGTCGCCGGCGGCTTAGCCTGGCTGGCCGAGGCGAGCGGTGATCGCCGGGGCCGCCTCGCGCAGCCACGCCTCGGCGCGCGGCAGCTCGTCCTTGGCGCCGTCCTCCCATAGCTTGCGGAACACCGGGTCCAGCTCGGCCGAGGCGCGGGAATCCTCGTGATAGCGGCGCGCCACGTCAACGGCGAACGGCGCCAGCTCCGCGCGATGCCGCGCCGTCATGCCGTAGGCGTCCGCGAACACCGCGACCCGGTGCGGGATGTCGGCGCCGGTGAACGCGGGCGCCCGGTCCCGCGGATCGCGCAGCGGCGCCCAGTACCACAGCGCGTTCGCGATGTCGTAGAGCCGGGTGGTCGGATGGGCCAGGTCGAAGTCGATCAGCGCGACGGGCAGCCCGCCGCGGAAGACCACGTTGCCCGGGTAATAGTCGCAGTGGCTGACCAGCTCGGTCCGTCCGGTGACCGGGCGTCCCGCGTTGGCCGGCGTCCCGCCCCACACCGCGCCGGGCGGCGGCACCCACCCGGCCGACGCCTCGTGCAGCGTACGGATCAGCCGGGCCAGGGCGACGAGCACGTCGTCGCCCGCGGTCTGCGGCGGCAGCGGGTTGCGCGGCACGTCACCGGGGACGAACGACAGCATCTCGCGCCCCTGCTCGTCGACGCCGAGCGGAAGCGGCGCGCCGGTGAACCCGGCGTCGCGCAGATGGGCCAGATACGCCTGCACGGTCAGGCTGAACGGCCGCAGCGGCCGCCGCACCGTGTCCCCGATCCGCACGATCCCGCGGGTGACGCCATCCCCCGTCAGCAGCTCGCCTTCGCTCACACCTCAGCAGCCTAGGGGGGCCGGCCCGGCCGCGGCGCGGCCGGGCCAGCCGTCACATAGCGCGCGCTACGTGCCGATCTCGTGGCGGGCTCAGGACCAGAAACCGCATACACCTGGATTGCCAACGAGCGGCCAGGACATATCGGAACCGGCGGACCTTCCATGGGTGTTTGTGCTGGTGGGCGCAACTGGGTTCGAACCAGTGCCCCCTCGGTTGTAAGCCGAGTGCTCTACCACTGAGCTATGCGCCCCTGCCGTCGGAACGAACTGGCTCAGCGTACCGGCTCAGCGCGGGCCGAGGTGGCGGGCGGCCAGGTCCGCAACGGCCTGGCTCACCGCGATCCGGTTGCGCAGGCGGGCGAGCCTGGCGTCCATGGCCGCGCCGTGGACGCCGCCGACGAGGGCCTGCTCGAAGTGGATCGCCCCGGCGCAGGCCACGGCGAACCGGATCCCCTCAGCGAGGACCGATCGTTCGGCAGCGTCAAGGCACCGCCAGCGGGCATAGCCGTCCAGGACGGCGGCGATCCGCCCCGGGTCCGGCCGAATGAGCCACGCCCCGGGGGAACCGCCGGGCAGGCCCGGGTCGAGGTGGCATTCGATCAGGCAGTTGCCCAGGTCCAGGACCGGCACCCCCACCCCGCCGTTCGCCCAGTCGATGAGCACGGCCGCGCCGTCCGCGGTGACGACCGCGCTGCCCGGCCAGGGGTCACCGTGCACCACCGCCACCGGCAGGCCCGGCAGCGCCCGCTGGACCGCCAGCAGGGCCGAGCGGAACTGCTCGTGCAGCGGGCGCCACTCCCCCGGCAGCACGCCGGCGACCGCGTCGAGCCGGCCCAGCGCGGCCGGGATCGCCGTCGCGGGATACCACGTCGTCAGCCCCGGCACGGGCCCAGCCCCGATCCCGGGCTCCGTCCCAGCGGCAGGCCCCGCAGCGGGCGCGCCCAGCGCGTGCAGCCGGCCCAGCGCCGCGCCAAGCAGGCCGGCCTGGCCGCCGCCGGAGGCCAGCGCCCGGCCGGGGATGTACGCTGGTCGCCCAGGTCAGCCAGGCGCCCGCCACCCCGATGAGATCACCGGTGCGGGTCGCGACCACGCGTGGCGCCGGGTAGCCCTGCCCGGCCAGCCAGCCCAGCGTGGCGGCGCGGCCCTGCAGCCAGCCGGTGACCGACGCGGTGCCGCAGCCGCGCAAGTGCGGGGCCAGCAGCACCTCGGCGCGGTACGCGCGGACCAGCACCACATCCCCGTCAGGCTGCCGCAGCCGGTAGCTGACCTCGGTGCCGGACACCGAACCGTGGTAGCGCCGCACGGATGCCGGGTCGAGCCGGTACTCGCGCAGAATCCGGCCGACGAGGGCGGCGTCGGTCACGGCCCGGCCGTCACCTGGCGGCGCCGCGGCGCAGCACGCGCTCAAGCGCCATGGCGACCTCCTCGGACAGGCCAGGCGCCCGGCGCCGCGGCGGGCCCCGCCGGACCGGTGGGCGGCGCGCCGGGACCGCCGTCCGGGGGAACGGTCATCCCGCAGTCGCGGCATTCCACCTCGCCGAGCCGGCGCACCAGGTGCACGCTGCGGCACTGGCGGCACTTGTCCAGGTCGGCCGTCCAGTCCGCGGATGCCTGGCAGCCGGGGCACACCAGGACCTGTTCGTCGCCCCTGACCCCGCGGCGCCACGGGCTGTGCCCGCGCACCGGGTCCACCTGCCGTGTACCGCAGCGATAGCAGGGCATCTGGTTCCGCTTCCTCCGCCAGGCCGGGTGCCCCCGTGGGGGCTCAACCCAGCGCGGCGAGCGCCTTCTGGTAGTCGGCGATGTCGCGCGCCTGCGGGATCGGGTTGACCACCTTCCACCGGACCACGCCGGCCTTGTCGATGATGAACGTGCCGCGCATCGAGATGCCACGGTCCTCGTCGAACACGCCGTAGGGCTTCGCCACGCCGCCGTGCGGCCAGAAGTCCGACAGCAGGCCGAACTCGAAGCCCTCGTTCTCCGCCCAGATGCGGTGCGCGCAGGTCGAGTCCACCGACACCGTCAGCAGTTCCACGTCGTCCCGCTCGACCTCGGGGAACTCGTCCCGCATGGCGCACAGCTCACCGCTGCACACGCCGCTGAACGCGAGCGGGTAGAACACCAGCACCACGTTCTTCGCACCGCGGAAGCCAGACAGCCGCACCGGCGTGCCCGTGCTGGTCCTTCAGCTCGAAATCGGGGGCCTCCTGGCCCACCTCAACTGCCATTCCCCGGTCCCTTCCGCCGCGACAGCGGCCGCGCCGGGCGCTGCCGGGCATGACGCGCTCCAACGTGCCCAGTGTGCCACCACGGGCGGCCAGCCCGCGCCATTCCGCGCACGGATCACCGGCCGTCCTGACGACGGCGCCGCGGGCACGTGGCTCAGCGGCGCGCCTTGGGCGCGACCAGGCGGGTGCCCAGCCAGTCGCGCCCGGCGGACAGGCTCGACGTCTGGGACAGCCCGGCGGTGGGCGCCACCTCGCCGATCTCGCTCGGCTCGACGTAGTTCGTCCCGGCCCGGCTTGGGCGTCAGGAGCCAGATGTACCCGCCGTCCGCGAGCGGTGTCAGCGCGTCCGCCAGGGCGTCGAACAGATCACCGTCCTCGTCGCGCCACCAGAGCAGGACCACGTCGACCACGTCGTCGTAGTCCTCATCGACAAGTTCCACGTCCTTCAGCTGGCGATGGCTTCTCGCAGCGCCTCGTCACAGTCGTCTGCGTAGCCGATCTCCTGCACCACCTGGCCCGGCTTGATGCCGAGTCGCTCGGCCAGGCCAGGTTGATCCTGAGCCTGGCGCGCGGTCGCGCTCACTAACCCCTCCTCAAACCCTTTCCCACGGCGCCAAGTCCCGCACTGGCCCGCCTTGCCCGGGCATCCGCCCGGGGCGCTGGCGCCAGGCGCGCGACGTCCGCGTCGGCACTTCTTGCCCGCACAGTCCACACTGGGTCGGGCCCACGCGCAAGTGTCAAGCGGCTCAGACACGAAATCTAGCCACACGCGGAGCGTTCCCACTTCACCCGAGGCCTACCCGAGGAAAGACATTCGTACCCTGTCTATCCGGATTATCGACATTAAGATCCACCAGCGCGACCGATTGCCAGGTCCCCAGCGCCATCGTGCCACCGAGCACCGGAATCACCAGGAACGGTGCCAGGAAGGCCGGCAGCACGTGCGACCGGCCGTGCCCGCGGGACCCGTGCGCGTGCCGCCACCGGTCGTCGGCCGGCAGCAGTTCCGCCAGCACCGCGAGCAGGTCCTCGTCGCTGCGCGCGCCCAGTTCCATGACCACCAGCCCGGCGGTCGCATGCGGGACGAACACGTGCAGCAGCCCGTCCCCGCCACCGGACGCGCGCGCGGCGAACCGCGCGCATTCCCCGGTGATGTCGGCGACGCGCTCACGGCGCCCGGTTGAGGCCGCAAAAACTTCACTTTCCATGCCGAACGATCTTCCCTCCAGGCCGCAATCCGCACATCCTGCCGCGCTCCGGGGCGGCCAGGCGCCAGGCTCGCCGGGGCGTGGGTGCGTTTAGTCCGCGCAGGGATGAGAATTGGTCTGGACAACCTCCCATGCGCAAGCGGGTCACGAGCCGCCTGTGCTGCACCAACGTGGCGGCGACCAGCCGCCCACCAGCGGAAGGCGGGAAAGCCCGTGGCTGCCGGTCGTCAGCGCTTCTCCATCATCAGCGACGGACTGCCCACCCAGTTGCCGGACATCGACCCGGACGAGACCCGTGAATGGGTGGACTCGTTCGACAGCGTGGTCCGTACCCGGGGCCGGGCGCGCGCCCGGTACGTGATGCTGCGGCTGCTGGAACGCGCCCGCGAGCAGCAGGTGGGCGTGCCCGGCCTGCGCAGCACCGACTACATCAACACGATCCCGCCCGAGCGCGAGCCGTGGTTCCCCGGCGACGAGTACGTGGAACGCCGCATCCGCGCCTACATCCGCTGGAACGCCGCCGTGATGGTGTCCCGGGCGAACCGCGCGGGCCTGGGCGTCGGCGGGCACATCGCCACCTACGCCTCGGCGGCCAGCCTGTACGAGGTGGGCTTCAACCACTTCTTCCGCGGCAAGGACCACGGCGAGTCCGGGGACCAGGTGTTCATCCAGGGACACGCCGCGCCGGGCATCTACGCCCGCGCGTTCCTGGAGGGCCGCCTGACCGAGCAGCAGCTGAACGGCTTCCGCCAGGAACTGTCCCACCCCGGTGGCGGGCTGCCCTCCTACCCGCACCCGCGGCTGATGCCGGACTTCTGGGAGTTCCCCACGGTCTCCATGGGCCTCGGCCCGCTGAACGCCATCTACCAGGCCCGCTTCAACCGGTACCTGCTGGCCCGGGAGATCGCCGACACCAGCCGGTCGCACGTGTGGGCGCTTCCTCGGCGACGGCGAGATGGACGAGCCCGAGGCACTCGGCGCGATCGGCCTGGCCGCCCGCGAGGAACTGGACAACCTCACCTTCGTGATCAACTGCCAACCTGCAGCGGCTCGACGGGCCGGTGCGCGGCAACGGCAAGATCATCCAGGAGCTCGAGGCGGTCTTCCGCGGCGCGGGCTGGAACGTCATCAAGGTCATCTGGGGCCGGGACTGGGATCCGCTGCTCGCCCAGGACACCGACGGCGTCCTGGTCAACAAGATGAACACCACGCCGGACGGGCAGTTCCAGACCTACGCGGTGGAGACCGGCGAGTACATCAGGGAGAACTTCTTCGGCAGCGACCCGCGGCTGCGCGCGATGGTCGCCCACCTGAGCGACGACCAGCTCCGCAACCTGTCCCGCGGCGGGCACGACTACCGCAAGGTCTACGCCGCGTTCAAGGCGGCCGACCGAGCACGTCGGCCAGCCGACCGTGATCCTCGCGCACACCATCAAGGGCTGGACGCTCGGCCCGGACTTCGAGGCCCGCAACGCCACCCACCAGATGAAGAAGCTCACCGTCGCCGAGCTGAAGGAGTTCCGCGACCGGCTGTACCTGCCGATCCCGGACGCGGCGCTGGAGGCGGAACTGCCGCCGTACTACCACCCGGGCGAGAGCTCCGACGAGATCGCCTACATGCAGGAGCGGCGCGCCGCGCTCGGCGGCTACCTGCCCAAGCGGGTAGTCCGCGGCAAGCCGCTCACGCTGCCCGGCGAGACCGTCTACGACGAGCTGAAGCATGGCTCGGGCAAGCAGGCGGTCGCCACCACGATGGCGTTCGTCCGGCTGCTCAAGGACCTGATGAAGGACCCGGAGATCGGCAAGAGGTTCGTGCCGATCATCCCGGACGAGGCGCGCACGTTCGGCATGGACTCGCTGTTCCCCAGCGCCAAGATCTACTCGCCGCACGGGCAGACGTACGAGGCGGTGGACCGGGCGCTGCTGCTGTCCTACAAGGAGTCCGAGATCGGCCAGATCCTGCACGAGGGGATCAGCGAGGCCGGCGCGATGGGCTCGGTGATCGCGGCGGGCACCTCGTACGCGACGCACGCCGCGCCGATGATCCCGGTGTACGTGTTCTACTCGATGTTCGGCTGGCAGCGGACCGGCGACCAGATGTGGGCGTTCGGCGACCAGCTCGGCCGCGGGTTCCTGCTCGGCGCGACCGCCGGCCGCACCACGCTGACCGGCGAGGGGCTGCAGCACAACGACGGCCACTCGCAGCTCCTTGCCTCGGTGAGCCCGGCCTGCGTGGCCTACGACCCGGCCTGGGCGTACGAGATGTCGGTCATCGTCGCCGACGGCCTGCGCCGGATGTACGGGGAGAGCCCGGAGTACCCGCACGGCGAGGACATCTTCTACTACCTCACCGTCTACAACGAGCCGTACGCAGCAGCCGGCCGATGCCCGACGACCGCCCGGGCGGCCGGGCCGAGCTGGAGCAGGCGATCCTGCGCGGCCTGTACCGGTACGCGCCCGCGGAGGCCGAGCCGGACGCCGAACGGCCCCCGGCGCAGATCCTCGCCTCCGGGGTGGCCGTGCGCTGGGCGCTGGAGGCGCAGCGGCTGCTGGCCGAGGACTGGGGCGTGGCCGCCGACGTGTGGTCGGCGACGTCCTGGACCGAGCTGCGCCGCGACGCGCTGCGCCTGCGAGGAGTAGAACCTGCTCCACCCCGACGCGCAGGCCCGCGTGCCCTACGTGGCCCAGGCGCTCGGAGGGCCAGCAGGGCCCGGTGGTCGCGGTGAGCGACTGGATCCGGGCGGTGCCCGACCAGATCGCCCGCTGGGTGCCCGCGCCGTTCACCTCGCTGGGCACCGACGGGTACGGCTTCTCCGACACCCGCGCGGCGGCCCGCCGGTTCTTCCACGTGGACGGCGAGTCGGTGACGCTGGCGGTGCTCAGCCAGCTCGCCCGGCGCGGCGAGGTCAAGCACGAGACGCTGTCCCAGGCGATCGAGAAGTACCGGCTGGACCAGCCGGTCAGCGCGATGGCAACCGGCCGGTGAGCCGGGCCCGCCGCGCCGCCGCGGTCCTGTTAGCCGTCCTGGCAGGCTGTCTGGCGGTGCCGCCGGCCGCGGGCGCGGCCGGGGCGGGCGGCCTGCCCGCCGCCTTCCTTGTCAGCGTGTCCTGCCCTGGCCAGGACGCCTGCTGGGCGGTGGGCCTGACCACGACCGGCCGTGCGCATCCGGTGATCGACCGCTGGAACGGCTCGGCGTGGGCTTCCGTCCCGGCCCCGGTCCCCAAGGCCGCCGTGGGCCTATGGTCGGTGTCCTGCGTCAGCCCGGCCTTCTGCTGGGCCGTGGGCACCTACGGGCGGCCCGAGGAGCGTCCCTTCGCCGAGCACTGGAATGGCACCCAATGGTCGCTGACCCTGCTGCCGGTCCTCCCGGGAGGTGCCTCGGCCATTTCGGACGACGTGTGGTGCTCCAGCACGGCGAGCTGCTGGGAAGTGCAGGAAAACGGCCCTGCCGGGTTCGAGCACTGGGACGGCCACGCCTGGGCCATCGTGACGGCGCCGGCGTTCCGGCGGCACGACGTCCTCGACCGGGTGACCTGCGCGAGCGACCGCGACTGCTGGGTGACCGGTGACGGCAAAGCGGGCACGATCACCGGGCACTGGGACGGCCGGGCCTGGTCGTTGGTGCCGACGCCGACCGGGCACGCGCAAGGCGACCAACTGCTTGGCATCTCCTGCCCGGGCCGCAGATGCCTGGCGGTGGGTGCCACCGACAATCCCTACCGCCCGCTCGCCGAGCAGTGGACCGGCTCGTCGTGGCAGGTCACGCCCATAGCCGTGGCAGCTGCCGAACTGGCCGGGGTGTCCTGCCCGGCCGCCCGGAACTGCCTGGCCGTGGGCCTGCGCACGAACTCCGCCGGCCGGGCGTTCAGCGAACGCTGGAATGGATCACGCTGGCGCGCCGTGCCGGTGCCGGTGCCCCCGGGGTCGTCCAGCGCGCTCCTGGCCGGGGTGGACTGCATCACCACGACGGACTGCTGGGCGGTGGGCAGCGACCAGCATGGCCAGGTGGAACCCAGCCTGATCGAGCACTGGAACGGCACCGCCTGGTCGGTGACCGCCAGCTAGTCACCGCCGCGGCGGGCTCGTACCGCTGGTCACTATCAACCCCTTGTGTCACAATTATACGCATATGCCCCATTCGCGGGGCCCAAGGGGGGGTTTGCATGAAGCGACGGACAAGACTGATCGCGGCCGCTGCGGCCGCGGCGAGCATCGTGGCCCTCGGCGCGGGTTCCGCGGCGAGCGCCGGCACCCGGCACGGCGGCGTGGCGCCGGCGAAGGCCGCGGCGGCGGCGCGGGCCGCCCGCATCGCGCTGCGTGATGTCACCGCCAATCCGCCCGCGACCAACCAGGGCGCCCGCAGCCGGCCGACCGGCTCCGGGAGGCTGAGCAGCGCGGAATCGACCAACTGGTCCGGGTACGCCGACGACAGCTCCGGCGGCAACGCCTACAGCAAGGTGAGCGCCAAGTGGACCGTGCCCGCGATCACCTGCCCCACCAAGGAGCAGCAGCT
The DNA here is from genome assembly GCA_963725125.1 of uncultured Actinomycetes bacterium. Classification (GTDB taxonomy): domain Bacteria; phylum Actinomycetota; class Actinomycetes; order Streptosporangiales; family Streptosporangiaceae; genus DASXKD01. The sequence continues at coordinate 50,070 of CAVRXW010000007.1, read as the reverse complement.
CGCCGCGTTCTGGGTGGGCATCGACGGCTGGAGCAGCGGCACGGTGGAGCAGGACGGCACGCTCGCCCAGTGCTACGAGGGCACCGCGTTCTACTACACGTGGTGGGAGATGTACCCGACGAACAGCATCCAGGCCGTGGGCACCACGGTGAAGCCCGGTGACAAGATCACCGCGACGGTGGTCAAGACCGGCACCAACTACGCGCTCACCGTCACCGACGCGACGACCAGCGGCAACAACATCAGCACCACGCAGAGCTGTGCCGCGGCCACCTGCGTGGACAGCAGCGCCGAGTGGATCGCCGAGGCGCCGGGCGGGCCACGCGGCGAGTACCCGCTGCCGAACTTCAAGAAATGGACCGCCTCGGCGGCGTCGGTGACGTCGGGCAGCACGAAGGGCAACATCGGGTCGTTCCCGGACGACGAGATCACCATGGTGACCAGCGTCAGTGGCGGCTACGCACTCGCCACGCCCGGCGCGCTGAACGCCGCTGGCACCGGGTTCCCCGTCACCTGGGACAACAGCTACTAGGCGACGGGCGGCCCACCGGGGACAGGTGCGGGGCACGGCAGGCGCGCACCTGTCCCCGGCGGTGGCCGGTATCCGGCGCGGCACGCTGCCCGGCTGTCCCCCGCCGGGGCTCGCCGCACGCCCCGGACCGTCCTGGTGTCCCCGCAGGTCAGGGGCTTGACGTAGCGGCCGAGTGGGCAGGTACCCCGGCACGGGGCGCAGGAGGGGGCATGGGCGAGGCGGCAATCGTGGTGCGGGGGCTGCGCAAGAGCTTCGGCGCGCAGGAGGCGGTGGCGGGGATCGACCTGGACGTCGCGGCCGGGTCGTGTGCGGGGCTGGTCGGCCCGAACGGGGCCGGGAAAACCACGTCCCTGTCGATGATGACGGGCCTGCTACGGCCGGACTCCGGCCAGGTGCTGATCAACGGGCTTGACGTGTGGGCCGATCCCCGCGCCGCCAAGGCGGTCATCGGGGTGGTGCCTGCCGGGGTCCGGCTGTTCGACCGGCTCAGCGGTGCGGAACTGCTGGAGTACGCCGGGCGGCTGCGCGGCCTGCCGCCCGCCGAGGCCCGCTCCCGGGCCGGGCAGCTGCTGGGCGTCCTGGACCTCACCGCGGACGCCGGGCGGCTGGTCGCCGACTACTCCACCGGCATGCGCAAGAAGGCCGCGCTGGGCTGCGCGCTGATCCACAACCCGCCGGTGCTGTTCCTGGACGAGCCGCTGGAGGGCGTGGACCCGGTGTCCGCGGACGTCATCCGCCGCCTGCTCGCCCGGCTGGCCGCCTCCGGCTCGACCGTGCTGTTCTCCAGCCATGTCATGGAACTGGTGGAGCAGGTCTGTGACCACGTGTCGATCATCGACAAGGGCCTGATCGTCGCCAGCGGCCCGATCCGGCAGGTGCAGCACGGCAAGACGCTGCAGCAGGCGTTCATGGACCTGGTAGGCGCGCATGCGGGCGCCGAGGACGGGCTGCCGTGGCTTGGCTCATCGTCAGCCTGAAGCTGCGCTCGCTGGCTAACGCGGTGCGATCGTCCCGGCGCGCCAGGATCGCGTTCATCCTCAGCACCACCGCGGCCACCGTGGTCGCGATCGCCGTGTTCGTCAGCCTCGCCGGGCTGCGTGGCCACAGCGCGGCGGTGGACGAGGCCACGGCGGTCTTCACCATGTTCGCGTTCGCCTGGCTGGTCCTGCCGATCTTCTCCTTCGGCCTGGACGCCACCCTGGATCCCGCGACGCTGGCCCCGTACCCGCTGCGGGCCCGCCCGCTCGCCGTCGGCCTGCTGGCCGGCTCGGCCGCCGGCGTCTGGCCGCTGGCCAACGTGCTCGGCCTGCTCGGGGTGACCGTCGGGCTGGCCCGCGGGGCCGGCCTGGCCGTCGCGCCGGCCGCGGTGCTGTTGCAGGTGCTGTTCTGCATCACCCTGGCCCGGTTCGTGACCACCAGCCTGGCCGGGCTGCTGCGCTCGCGCCGCGGCAAGGACCTGGCCGCCTTCCTGCTGCTGCCGGTCTTCGCCCTCTACCAGGTGATCACCCAGGTGGTGCCGAGGATGGCCTTCGAGGGCAGGCTGGGGCCGGGGAGCTTCGCCGGCCTGGACCGCTGGCTGCGCTGGCTGCCGCCGGGCCTGGCCGCGCACGCCGTGCAGTACGCCTCGGCCGGCCGCACCGGTGCGGCGCTGCTGTGCCTGCTGCTGCTTGCCGCTGTCATCGTGGCGCTCGGCTGCCTCTGGACCGCCATCCTGCGCCGCGCCATGGTCACGGTGGACACCAGCACCCAGTCCTCGGCCGTGCGCCAGAGCGCGCTGCCGTTTGCCCGGTTCGGGCTGCGCGGCACGGTGGCCGCCCGGTTCTGGATCTACCAGCGCCGCGAGCCAAGCTCGCTCATCTACTGGGGCATCGTCGTGGTCGTCATGATCGCCTCGTCGGCGAGCAGCCTGCTGACGCCGTCCTACCGCGGCGCGCTGCTGTCCAGCGCGGGCATCGGGGCGGCGCTGCTCGCCATCTTTCACTCCAACTCGGCCGGGATGACCGGGCCGGCCTTCGTCTTCGAGGCCATGGCGATGACCAGCCGCCGCGCGCTGCGCTGCTACTTCTCCGGCCAGAACCTCGCCCTCTGCATCATCGCCGTGCCCTTGCTCAGCGCCATCAGTTTCGGGCTCGCCACCGTCGCCGGGCACCCGGCGGCCGGGTTCATCGCCGTGGCGGTGGATTTCGCCGCCATCGGCGCGAGCATGGCGCTGAGCAACATCTTCACGGCGCGGCTGCCCTACCCGACGGAGAAACGGGAGGGCAGCCCGGTGCGCGGTGCCGCCCAGGGACACGCCGCCCGCGCCCTCTGGGCCACCCTCGGCAGCCTGCTGGGTACGGCGGTGGCGGTCAGCCCGGTGGCGGCCGCGGAGGTGCTCACCAGCACCGGCCCCGCGCCGGTGCGGATCCCGGTGCTGCTGCTCTGCGCCGCCGGCTACGGCATCGCGCTGGCCTACGCCGGGGTGCGGATCGCCGCCCGCGTGGCCGAGCAGACGATGCCGGAACTGTGCCAGATCGCGCTGCACAGCATGGCCTAGGTCCCGCGCCCGGAACGGCCAGCGGTGGACCGCCCTCCGCACCGATGTAGCGTTTGACTCTATACCGGCGATGATGCGCCGGGCCCGCCGCCAGCGCAGCGCGCGCGACACCGTCTACCTGCTGCTGCCGGCCCTGATCCCGGCCGCCTTCCTGGCCGGCCTGGTCATCCTGATCCGGTTCATCCGGCAGCCGGGCGGGATCGGGACATGGTGGTTCCTCGCCGTGACCCTGGCCGGCTTCGCGGCGGCCGTGGCTGCCGCGGCCGGGCCTGGCCTGGCGCTGCGCAGGCTGCGCCCCCGCGGCCCGGCGGTCCGGCTGGCCGCCGCTGCTTTCGCCGCGGCCGTCGCCACCATGCTGCTGGCGTGCGCGGCCAGCGTGATCGCCAGCACCGGCCTGACGGTGTGGGCGCGTCAGTTCGCCGGATATCACCAGGCCGGGCCGATCGGGGGCTACCTCGCCGTGGTCACGATCGCCGGGGCGGTGGCCGCGGTCAGCGCCGGGCGCGGCGCCCGGGCCGCCCTCGCCGGGCCGCCCGGTATGTGACCTGGCGGCCCGCGGCTGCCCCGCGAGTCACCCAGGCCCGGCTGGGCCTGCGGAAGCCGCTGCGTGACAGGCTGGAGTGGTGACAGCGTCCGCGCAGGTACCCGGGCGCGCGCCGGAGCCGGGTGTCCCGGCGCCGGCGGGCGCGGCCGGGGTCCGGGCGGCGCCGGTACACGCCCAGACGGTCCGGGCCGAGACGGTCCAGCGGCTGGAGCAGGCCATGGGCGCGCTCGGCACCGCCGCCATGGCCTCCATGGAGCAGCGGCTGCCCTGGTTCCGCGCCCTGCCCGCGGAGAACCGCTCCTGGATCGGCCTGGTCGCGCAGGCCGGCATCGCCGCCTTCGTGGACTGGGTGAAGCACCCGCAGCGCCGCCCCGCCGTGGCCGGCGAGGTGTTCGGCACCGCGCCCCGCGAGCTGGCCCGGGCGGTGAGCCTGCATCAGACGGTGGAGACTGGTGCGCATCACCATCGACGTGGTCGAGGCCCAGGTGGACCAGCTTGCCGCGCCCGGCGGCGAGGCGGAGCTGCGCGAGGCGGTGCTCCGCTACACCCGGGAGGTCGCGTTCGGGGCCGCCCAGGTCTACGCCCGCACCGCCGAGGCCCGCGGCGCCTGGGATGCCCGGCTGGAGGCCCTGGTGGTGGACTCCCTGGTCCGCGGGGAGGCCGGGGAGGGGCTGCACTCCTGGGCGGCGGCACTGAACTGGTCCTCCTCCCCCGTGGCGGTGATCGCAGGCACCGCGGACGGACGGCGAGCCGGCGGGGATCATCGAGGACCTGCGGGCGATCGCCCGCCGGTCCAGGCTGGACCTGCTGGCCGGGGTCCAGGGCAGCCGGCTGGTGGTCGTGCTCGGCGGCAGCGCCGACCCGCTCGCCGCGGCACGGCAGCTGGCCGCGCCGGTTCGGGCCGGGGCCCGTGGTGGTCGGCCACTCGGTCGCCGACCTGCACACCGCCGCCCCGTCGGCGGCCGCCGCGGTGGCCGGGCTGCGGGCGGCGCCGGCCTGGCCGGACGCGCCGCGCCCGGTGCTGGCCGCCGAACTGCTGCCCGAGCGCGCCCTGGACGGCGACGAGGCGGCCCGCGCCGAACTGCTCGCCGACGTGTACGAGCCCATGCTGCGCGGCGGCGCGGCGCTGGTCGAGACCGTCACGACCTACCTGGAGCAGGGGTTCTCACTGGAGGCGGCGGCGCGGCTGCTTTTCGTGCATCCCAACACCGTCCGTTACCGGCTGCGCCGGGTGAGTGAGCTGACCGGGCTCACCGCCACCAGCGGGCGGAGCGGATTCACGCTGTGGGTGGCCATCGTCCTCGGGCGGCTCGTTCACAAGCGAACGTGACCTGTCGGAAACCTACAAAGTCCGCGGGCACAACTTCGTCATGTTCTCATCCCCCATGGCGGACTTCTACAGTGCAGGGTAGAAGGATGCTCGTCATCGCTGCCCCGGGTCAGGGCGCGCAAGCCCCCGGCTTCCTGACGCCCTGGCTGGACCTGCCCGGCTTCGCCGACCGCGTGGCCGCCTGGTCCGACCTCGCCGGGTGCGACCTGGTCAGGTACGGCACGACCGCGGGCGCCGAGGAGATCACCGACACCGCCATCGCCCAGCCACTGCTGGTCGCCGCGGCCATCGCGGCCGCCGAGGTACTCAGCGGGGATCTCGGCCAGGTCCGCACGCAGGCCGGCATTGCCGCCGGGCACAGCGTCGGGGAACTCGCCGCCGGGGCGATCGCCGGCGTGCTGTCCGCCGAGGACGCGATGAGCCTGGTCGGCGTGCGCGGCCGGGCCATGGCCAAGGCCGCGGCCGCCGAGGCGACCGGCATGACCGCGATCCTCGGCGGCGACCAGGACGAGGTGCTCGCCGCGCTGGACTCCCACGGGCTCACCCCGGCGAACGTCAACGGCGCGGGCCAGATCGTCGCGGCCGGGACCATGGCGCAACTCGGCGCGCTCGCCGCCGCACCGCCCGCCGGCGCCCGGCTGCGCCCGCTGACGTGGCCGGCGCGTTCCACACCGCCCACATGGCGCCCGCCGTCGACGCGCTGCGCGAGGCGGCGGCCTGCGGTCGCCGTCCAGCGACCCCGGCGATCGTGCTGCTCTCCAACGCCGACGGGGCGGTCGTCGACCTCGGGCCGCGACTGGCTGGAGCGGATCGTCACCCAGGTGAGCGCCCCGGTGCGGTGGGACGAGTGCATGCACTCGATGTCCGGGCTCGGCGTGACCGCGCTCATCGAACTGCCGCCCGGCGGCACGCTGACCGGCCTGGCCCGGCGGGCCCTGCCCGGGCTGGCCAGGGCCGCGCTCAAGACGCCCGACGACCTGGACGGCCGCGCGCACGCTGCTGGCCGAGCACGGGACGCCGGAGCCGCCGCGACAGCGGCCGCATCGCCCGAATGGCGGCTGCTGGTCGCCCCGCTGGCCGGCACGTTCCGGGCCGGCGCGGACGGCCAGGACGCCGCGCCCGGTGCCCACGTCCGTCCCGGCGCGCGCTGGGGCACGTGGAGGTCCGCAGCGGGCCAGCAGCACGGTCACCCCGCCTTCGCCGGCACGATCGTGGAGTGGCTGGTCGAGGACGGCGACCCGGTCGCCGTGGGCCAGCCCCTGGTCCGGCTGCAGCCGGAGTCCGCATGAAGCTCTCGCCGCGGGGCAGCGCTACCCGCAGCGAGCAGCCGGCCTCAGCGCGAGGAGGGATGAGCCACGATGCAACTGACCGAAGGTTCCCAGGGCTCGCGCATCCTCGCGTTCGGTGGATATCAGCCGGCGAACGTCGCTCACCAACGAGACCCTCGCGGCCACCGTCGACACCACCGACGAGTGGATCCGCAGCCGGGTCGGCATCGAGAGCAGGCGGCTGGCCAGCCCCGGACGAGACCGTCGCGGACATGGCCGTCGCCGCGGGCGGTAAGGCGCTGGCCGCCAGCGGGCTGTCCGCCGCCGACATCGACCTGGTGATCGTGGCCACCTGCACCCCGGATGTCCCGATCCCCAACACCGCGGCCACCGTGGCCACCCGGCTCGGCATCATCGCGCCGGGCGCCTACGACCTGAACGCGGCCTGCGCGGGCTTCTGTTACGCGCTCGGCCACCGCCAGCGACGCGGTCCGGGCCGGCACGCGCACGCAACGTGCTGGTGATCGGCGCCGAGAAGCTGTCCCAGTGGGTCGACTGGACCGACCGCTCGACCTGCATCATCTTCGCCGACGGTGCGGGCGCCGCGGTGGTCGGCCCGGTGACCGACCCGGACGACGGCCCCGGCATCGGCCCGGTGGTGTGGGGCAGCGACGGCGGCATGGCCGACAAGATCTACATCGCCGACCGGTACTCGTTCATCCACCAGGAGGGACAGGCGGTGTTCCGGTGGGCCACCACCGCGCTGCACCCGGTCGCGCTGCGGGCCTGCGCGAAGGCCGGGGTGGATCCGGCCAGCCTGGCCGCGTTCGTTCCGCACCAGGCGAACCTGCGCATCATCGAGGCGATCGCGCGCAAGCTCGGCGCCCCGCAGGCGCTGGTCGCCGACGACATCGTGCACGCGGGGAACACCTCGTCGGCGTCGATACCGACTCGCGCTGTCCCGGCCATGATCGAGCGCGGCGAGCTGTCCTCGGGCGACGCGGTGCTGCTGCTGGGCTTCGGCGCAGGCATCAGCTACGCCGCGCAAGTGATCAAGGTACCCTGACCTGGCCCAGGCGCCGGGCCTCCTGTCCCGGCGCAGGACAACAACCCAGATAACGAAGGAGAAGACGCATCCATGGCGATGACCGAAGAGGAAATCCAGACCGGCCTCGCGGAGATCATCGACGAGGTCGCGGGCGTGCCCGCGGACGAGGTCACCCCGGACAAGAGCTTCGTCGACGACCTCGACATCGACTCGCTGTCGATGGTCGAGATCGCGGTGGCCGCCCAGGACAAGTTCGGCGTGGAGATCCCCGACGACGAGCTGAAGAACCTGAAGACCGTGCGGGACGTCATCGACTACGTCCGCCGCGCGGAGGTCTCGGCCTGACCGCCGGGGCCGCTGGCCGCGGTGCCGCCGCGATCCGCGACGGCACCGCAGCGAAGGAGCTGATGACTGTGCGGGCAGACCAGCCACGGTCGTGGTCACCGGCCTCGGCGCGACCACGCCGCTGGGCGGTGACGTGCCGAGCACCTGGGAAGGGATGCTGGCCGGGCGCAGCGCCGCCACGGCGCTGACCGACGACGGGTACGCCGAGCCTGCCGGCCCGGATCGCCGCGCGCGCCGCGGTCGACCCGGCCACGGTGCTCGACCGGGTCCAGGCGCGGCGGCTCGACCGGTGCGAGCAGTTCGCGATCGTCGCGGCCAGGGAGGCCTGGGCGGACGCGGGCGCGCCGGAGGTGCCGCCGGAGCGGCTCGGCGTGGTCGTGTCCAGCGGCATCGGCGGGATCGCCTCCACCCTTGCCGCCTACGACACGCTGCGCGACCGCGGCTGGCAGCGGCTGTCCCCGTTCACGGTCCCGATGCTCATGCCGAACGGCTCCGCGGGGTGGATCGGCATCGAACTCCAGGCGCGCGCCGGGGTGCACACCACGGTGAGCGCCTGCGCGTCGGGCGCCGAGGCCATCGGCTACGCGATCGACATGATCCGGATGGGCCGGGCCGACGTGGTGCTGGCCGGCGGGACCGAGGCGGCCATCATCCCGCTGAACATCGCCGCGTTCGCCGCCATGCGGGCGCTGTCCACCCGCAACGACGAGCCGGAGCGCGCCTCGCGCCCGTTCGACCGTGGCCGCGACGGTTTCGTGCTCGGCGAGGGCGCGGGCATGGTGGTGCTGGAGTCCGCCGAGCACGCGCAGCGGCGCGGCGCCCAGGTGCTCGCCGTGGCGGCCGGCGCCGGGTATTCGGCCGACGCGCACCACATCGCCCAGCCGGAACCGAGCGGGCGCGGCATCGTCGCCGCCATCCAGGCGGTGCTCGCCGACGCCGGGCTGGACCCGGACCAGGTCGTGCACGTGAACGCGCACGCCACCTCGACCCCGGCCGGCGACGTCGTGGAGGGCCAGGCCATCGCCGCGGCGCTCGGCGCGGCGGCCGACGGAGTGGTGGTGTCCGCCACCAAGTCGATGACCGGGCACCTGCTCGGTGGCGCCGGGGCCGTGGAGGCGGTCGCCACCATCCTCGCCCTGCGCGACCGGGTGGCACCGCCGACCATCAACCTGGACGACCCGGACGAGGACGTCCGGGTCGACATCGCCACCAAGCCCCGGGAACTTGCCCCGCACGGCCGCGCACCCATGGCGGCGCTGAACAACTCCTTCGGTTTCGGCGGGCACAACGTGGCGCTCGCCTTCACCGCCGCCTGACCCCGCTCCCCGCCACCGCAAGGAGGCTTCGGTGACCGTACTAGACAGCCGTATCCAGCCCGTCGAGGCTGTGCCGCGCCCGGGCGCCGACGGCCAGGCAGCGCCGGTGGCGATCAGCCGGGACCCGGAGGCCCGCCTTGAGGCCCTGTTCGACCCGGGCACCGTCCGGCTGCTGACCCCGCACGACGACAGCGGCGCGGTGGCCGCCTGCGGCCAGATCGGCGGCATGCCGGCGGTCAGCTTCGCCAGCGACCCCAGGGTCCAGGGCGGCGCCATGGGCACCGTAGGCTGCCGGGCGATCGTGGCCGCCTACGACGAGGCCATCGCCCAGGGCGCGCCGGTGATCGGCCTGTGGCATTCGGGCGGCGCCCGGCTGCGCGAGGGCGTGGAGAGCCTGCACGCGGTCGGCACGGTCTTTGCCGCCATGACCCGGGCCTCGGGCGTGGTGCCGCAGATCTCCGTGGTGCTCGGTGCCGCGGCGGGCGGTGCCGCCTACGGGCCGGCGCTGACCGATGTGGTGATCCTCTCCGAGCAGGGCCGGATCTTCGTCACTGGGCCCGACGTGGTCCGCAGCGTGACCGGCGAAGACGTGGACATGGCCCGGCTCGGTGGCCCGGAGCCGCATTCCCGCAGGTCCGGGGTGGTGCACGTGGTCGCGCCGTCGGATGCCGACGCCATCGAGCGGGCCAGGGAGCTGGCGCTGCTGCTCGGTGACCAGGGGCAGATCGACCCGGGCGCGGCACGTCCTGGCGGCACCGGCGAGGCACCGGACCTGGGCGCTTTCCTGCCCGAGTCGCCACGCCGCGCCTACGACGTGAAGCCGGTGATCGGTGCCCTGCTCGACGGCGAGGGCATCGAACTGCACCCCCGCTGGGCGCCGAACGTGGTCACCCATCTCGGCCGGCTGGCCGGCCGCACCGTCGGCGTGATCGCCAACAACCCGCTGCGGCTCGGCGGCTGCCTGGACGCCACCTCGGCGGAGAAGGCGGCCAGGTTCGTCCGCATGTGCGACGCGTTCGGCGTGCCCCTGGTGGTGCTGGTGGACGTGCCCGGCTACCTGCCCGGCGTGGGCCAGGAGTGGGACGGGGTGGTGCGCCGCGGCGCGAAGCTGCTGCACGCCTTCGCCGAGGCCTCGGTCCCCCGGATCACCCTGGTGATGCGCAAGTCCTACGGCGGCGCGTACATCGCCATGAACTCCCGCGCGCTGGGCGCCACCAGGGTCTTCGCCTGGCCCGGCGCCGAGATCGCGGTCATGGGGCCGGTGGCCGCGATCCGCATCCTGCACCGCCGCACCCTCGCCGGCGTGCCGCCGGACAAGCTCCACGACGTCGAGACGGACCTCGCCGCTGAGCACCAGCGGGAGACCGGCGGCCTGGACCGGGCCCAGGCGCTGGGCGTGATCGACGAGGTCATCGAGCCGTCCCAGACCAGGGAAGCGATCATCGCGGCGATCGTGGACGCACCGCAGCGCCGTGGCCACCACGGCAACATCCCGCTGTGATGGCGTCCGCCGGTGCCTGAGCCGGGGCGCGGTGCCGCGGGGCGCCTCCTGGTGGTCGAGCACGGCAGCCACGCCCCGGCCGGGCTGCTGGCGGACTGGGCCGCCGCCCGGTCGCTGACCGTCCGGACCATCGCGCTGCACGCCGGGGAGCCGCTGCCGGAGGCACCGGGCTGCGACGCCGTGGCCGTCCTCGGCTCCGAACTGACCGCCTACGACGACACCGTGCCCTGGCTGGCCGCCGAACTTGCGTTCATCGAGCGGATGCTGGCCGCGTCCGTGCCCGTGCTGGGCATCTGCTTCGGCGCCCAGACGCTGGCCCGGGTGCTCGGCGCCCGGCTGTACCGGCTGGACGCGCCGGAGATCGGCTGGGCGCGGGTGGCCAGCGGGCACGCCGGCCTGGCCGAGGGGCCGTGGCTGTCCTGGCACCGCGACGCCTTCGACCTGCCCGCGGGCGCGGCCCAGGTCGCCGCCAACGAGGTCTGCGTGCAGGGGTTCTGCTACGGCCCGCACGCCGGGCTGCAGTTCCACCCGGAGGCGACCCAGCCGATCGCCGCGTCGTGGCTGCGGTTCGCCACGCCGCCGCCGGGCGAACAGATCACCGGTGCGCTGTTCCGCGACGCGGACGGTGCCTGGGACCGGGCCGCGGCACACGCGCACGACACTGTTCTCGGCCTGGCTGGACGGCGACCTGGCCGGCCGCTGACCCCGGCGGCCCGGGGGCCAGCGGCATGCGAAAACCGGTTGCGGCCGCCCGTAGAGTCGGCTCCGTGGAGAGCACGCAGGCGCTGCTGGCCGCCTTCGACAAGCAGGCCCGGGCGGCGCCGCCGGATCCGCCCGCCGGGGTGCGGTACGAATCCGACGGCCCGCTGGTGCGCGTGGTCGGCGAGGAGCGCGGGTTCATCGGCGCGCCGCGCGACACCGGCGCCCGCGGCGCCGCCCTCGACGCGCTGATCGCCCGCCAGCGGGACTACTTCGCCGCCCGCGGGGAGGCGGTCGAGTGGAAGACCTACGACTACGACGAGCCGGCCGACCTGCCCGACCGGCTGCGCGCCGCGGGCTTCGCCCCGGAGGACCCGGAGACCGTGGTCGTCGCGCTGGCCAGCGCGATCGCGGCCGAGCCGGTGCTGCCCGACGGCGTGGTGCTGCGGCAGGTCACCACCGACGCGGACATGCACCGGATCGGTGCCATGGAGTCGGAGGTCTGGCAGACCGACCGGCAACCGACCGCCGCCCACCTGATCCGCGAGGTCGCGGCCGCGCCCGGGGACTACCTCGTGCTCACCGCCGAGGCCGCCGGGCGGGTGGTCGCGGCGGGCTGGCTGGAGATGCGGCCCGGGTCCGGCTTCGCCGGCCTGTGGGGCGGCGCGACCCTGCGCGAGTGGCGCGGCCGGGGCATCTACCGCGCGCTGGTCGCCCGGCGTGCCCAGCTCGCCGCCGGCCGCGGCGTCCGCTACCTGCAGGTGGACGCCTCCAGCGACAGCGCCCCGATCCTCCGCCGCCTCGGCTTCCAGCCCCTGGCCGTCACGACCCCCTACGTCTGGACGCCGGGACCATGACGGCGGCTCCTCCCGCGGCGGGTGACGGCGAGCCCCGGCCAGCGTTCCGCCCCGAATGCCCCATCGAGACAGCCCGGCTGACGTTGCGCCCGTTCGCCCCCGGCGACCTCGACGACCTCTACGCCTACCAGTCCCGCCCGGAGGTCGCCCGGTATCTGCGCTGGGATGCCCGTGATCGCGCGCAGGCCCGGCAGGCCTTGGCCGAGCAGAGCGAGGAGACCACCCTCAGCGCCGAGGGTGACTGGCTCACGTTCGCCGTCGTATGGCGGGATGCCGGGAAGGTGGTCGGCGAGGCCGGGCTCAGGCTGGTCAGCTGGGAGCACCGGCAGGGTGAGATCGGATTTGTCTTCAACCCCGGCTACCACGGCCGGGGCCTGGCCACCGAGGCCGCCGAATCCCTGCTCACGCTGGGGTTCGGCACCATCGGCTGGCACCGGATCATCGGCTCGTGTGACGCCCGCAACCACCGGTCGGCACGCCTCATGGAGCGGCTCGGCATGCGCCGGGAGGCGTACTTCGTGCACAACCAGATGCTCAAAGGAGAGTGGATAGACGAACTCGTCTACGCCATCCTCGACCACGAGTGGCAAGCACGAACCCACCAGAACACAGCCCAGCCCACCCGACTCCCCGACACCTAACCCCCACCACCAATCGCGAGGGCTCCGGGGAACTCGGCCACGCGCAGTGGGACACCGGACAGCCAACCCCCACCACCGATAGCGGGGTTCCGGAGAGCTCGGCCAGCGCAGTGGGACCTCGGACAGCCAACCCCAACCACCAATCGCGGGGGCTCCGGGGGGCCTCGGCCCCCCGGGCTAGCATCCGTGGAGCTAGCCCCCGGCGAAATTGGCCGAAGGCCAATGAGCAGGCGTCGCCGCTAGTGCCGTGGCAGGCAACGTTCGCCATGTCCTACAACGCGACGTTGGGGACGGTGGCGGGCGTGCGATGCGGGCTAGACTTCCAGGCTTGTGAGAGTGCCAGGCCGTTGTCTGACGGAACTGCGGGAGCGGGGCTACCTCGTGTTCGAGGGTTTCCTCGGGGCCGACGAGCTGGCGGCGGCCCAGGAGGCCGTGTGGTTGCACTTCCCTCGGCCCGGGGAGTACTTCGCCGACCAGGCCGCTTATGCCTGGCTGGCAACCAGCCAGTGGGCCGGTGAGATCCGCGGACCGTGGCGGTCGTGGAGCCTGAACCGACTGGCCTTCCACCCCGACCTGCTCGACCTGGCCGAGCGCTTCCTTGGTTCGGCCGACCTGCGGCTCTATGAGGCGGAGCTGTGGGCCAAGTACGCCGGGGCCGTCGACTACGACCAGTGCCACCACCGCGACTTCGTCAACCACAGCCTCGTCGTGCCCAAGCGCTCCCAACCGGGCACGCAGATGCTGAACTGGATCCTCCTGTCAGACGTTGGCGATGAGGACGGGCCGACCAAGGTCGTTCCGCTGCCTGTCGGCGAGCGGATCCCGTACTGGCCGGTCCCTGGGGATCACGACATCACGAACGACTACCTCCCCTCGGGGATGTTCGCCGAGGAGGAGGTCTCCATGACAGGTCCCGCGGGAACCCTGTTCACTTTTCGGTCCGATGTGCTTCACCGTGGGTCGTGCATGACCGGCGAGCGATCAACCCGGTTCGCCTTGCTCGCCGACTACGACGTGTGGGGACCGCGCTGGACCGGCAGGGTCGCCTGGGCCGAGCGCGCGACGCAACCAGACTGGTTCGAGATCGTCGAGCGGGCGACCCCCCGGGAGCGGTCGGTATTCGGATGGCCCGGTCCCGGCGACCCGTACTGGGACGAGCAAACCTTGGCCGACACCCAAGCGCGCTACCCCGGGGCCGATCTAACGCCCTATCGCTGAAGGCGACAGGGCGGTCGCCCGTCTGCAGCGAGGGCCTTTCTGCGTGGGAGAGATGCCCTCCAATGCCGTCTCGGAGTCTCGCCATCAACGAGGCAAACGTTGCCTGTCACGGCACTAGCTCCAGGGCGGGAGTTCCTGCAAGGCCCAGCCGTTGCCGTCGGGGTCGGCGAAGAACACGAACTTTCCCCACGGCTGCACATCGACGTCAGTGGCCTCGACGCCGTGATCGATCAGGTGCTTGCGGGCGGCCTCGGCATCCTCGACCACCATCTGGATGCCCTTCTGCGACCCGGGTGGCATCTGCGTGATCCCCGTGCCGAGCACCACCGAGCACGCCGACCCCGGCGGGGTGAGCTGCACGAACCGCAGTTCCTCGTTGACCTGGTGGTCATGGTCGGCGTGAAAGCCCACCTGATCCACGTAGAAGGCCTTGGCACGGTCCACGTCGGTCACCGGGATGGCGACAAGCTCGATCTTCCAGTCCATGCTCACAGCCTAGGCAGGCGGTCTGACATTCCAGGGTGCGCGGTCAGCCTGCCACCTCCCGGATCCGGCCGGTGTCGCTGTCTGCGATCAGCACATCGCCCGCGCTGTCCACCGCCACGCCGACCGGCAGGCCGACCCACGCGCCGGTGCCGGGACCGCCGTCACCGAAGTACCCCTGGTTGGCGTCGCCGGCCAGGGTGTAGATGTCGCCGGCAGTCATCGGCTGCCCGTAGAAGGTGCCCGAGGTGACGGCGACCACCCGCACCCGGTTGTCGTTGGTATCGGCGACCACCAGGTTGCCCGCCGGATCCACGGCCACCCCGAAGGGGCCCTGCAGTTCGGCGCTGCGGGCCGGGCCGCCGTTGCCCGGGTCGCTCCTGCCGCCGCCGGCCACGACGTACAGGTTCCCAGCGGTCATCGCCCGGCCGTAGAAGGTGCCCGTGGTCACCGCGAGCACGAACACCCTGGCGGCGTCGGCGCTGCTGATCGCCACGTTGCCCGCGTGGTCCACCGCCACGCCCGTCGGGCTACCGAGCGTGGCGACGGTGTAGACGTCACCCGCGGTCATCGCCTGGCGGTAGAACGTGCCGGACGCGGCCGCGACCACCTGCACCCGCCTGTTCCGGGTGTCGGCGATGACCAGGTTGCCCGCGTGGTCCACCGCCACGCCCATTGGGGAGTGCAGCCCGGCTTTGAGCGCCGGGCCGCCGTCGCCTCCCGTGCCCCGCGCGCCGTCGCCCGCGACCGTGTAGATGTGCCCGGCGGTCATGGCCTGGCCGTAGAACGTGCCGGTGGCTGCCGCCACCACGCGGATCCGGTCGTTGCCGGTGTCGGCGATGACCAGGTTCCCCGCGGCGTCCGGCACCACGTCGGACGGGCCCGACAGCTTGGCTGCGGTGGCCGGGCCGCCGACGCCGGAGAAGCCCTGGATCCCGGTACCGGCGACGGTGTAGATGTCCTGCGCGGTCATCGCGCGCCCGTAGAACGTGCGGGACCTGGCCGCCACCACGCGGATCCGGTTGTTGCTGGTGTCGGCGATGACCACGTTGCCAGAACCGTCCACGGTCACGCCCCCGGGAAAGTCCAGCTCGGCACGGAGGGCGGGCCCGGTATCACCGGAAAAGCCCTGGTTGCCCTCCTGGTGCGACGGCACCCCGTTGCTGGCGACGGTGTAGATGTGCCCGGTGGTCATCGCCTGTTGGTAGAACGTGCCGGTCCGCGCCGCCACCACCCGCACGCGCGCGTTGTCCGTGTCGGCGATGACCAGGTTGCCGGAACCGTCCACGGCCACGCCCTGCGGGTAGGCGACCTCGGCGGCGGCGGCCGGGCCGCCATCCCCGGCGTACCCGGGCGAGCCGTCCCGGCCACGGTGTAGATGTCCCCGGCGGTCATCGCCTGCCCGTAGCGGGTACCGGTGCTGGCCGCCACGATCCGCATCCGCTGGTCGAAGGTGTCGGCGATCAGCAGGTCGCCAGAGCCGTCCACCGCCACGGCCGTGGGGTCGTTGAGCGCCGCCTGGGTGGCCGGGCCGCCGTCACCGAGGCTGGTACCGCCGCCGGCCACGGTGTAGATGTCGTCGGCCTTCATCGCCTGGCCGTAGAACATGCCCGTGGCGGCCGCGACCACCCGGATCCGGCCGTTCTGCGAGTCGGCGATGACCAGGTTGCCCGAACCGTCCACCGCCACCCACGGATCGGTGAGGCCCGCCATGGTGGCTGGGCCGCCGTCGCCGGACGAGCCCCCCGGAGCCGTTCCCGGCCACGGTGTAGATGTGCCCGGCAGTCATCGCCCGCCCGTAGAACGTGCCGGACCTGGCCGCCACCACCCGCACCCGGCTGTTGCCCGAGTCGGCGATGACCAGGTTGCCCGCACCGTCCACGGCCACGGCGCTGGGAAAGTCCAGTTCGGCACCGGTCGCGGGGCCGCCGTCACCGGAGAAGCCCGCGGTCCCGTCCCCGGCCACGGTGTAGATGTCGTGGGCGGTCATCGCCTGCCCGTAGAACGTGCCGGACCTGGCCGCCACCACCTGGATGCGCTGGTCTTCGAAGTTGGCAATCAGCAGGTTGCCGTCATGATCGGTCGCCGTGCCGCAGGTCTCGACGTTGGCGGCGGTGGCCTGCCCGCCGTCACCCACCGGCGAGATCGCGTCGGTCCCTGCGGGGGTGGTCAGCCGGTCGGTGGCGGGGCTCACCCGGCGCACCGTCTGTCCCCCGGCGATGTACAGCGCGCCAGCGCCGAACGACACCCCGCAGGGGAAGGACACATCCACGCGGGTGGCCAGGCCCGGGCCGCCGACGCCGCCGGCCACCGTGGATATCACTCCCGGCGTCGGGGCGGCCGGGCCACGGCCGCCCGCGCCCGCCTGCTGTGCTGCCCCCTGCTGTGCTGCCCCCTGCTGTGCTGCCGCCCGCTGTGCCGCCGCTTGCGCGGTGCCGCCGCTGGCCAGTAACGCCAATGCCAGTGTTGCTCCCGCGGCCCGCGCCGCCCGCACCGGAATCCCGCCGCGCCTGCCTGCTCGCGAATCCACTCCGGCTCGCCTCCGTCCCGCCGGGGCGCCGCGCCGTCCGCCGCTCCCCTACGTCCCGGCTCACCTCTAAGACGCGCCATCCCGGCCGGCGGATGGCGCACCGCGACCGAACACCATCTCCGCCCGGCCAAATCCCTGCCACCGCTCTGCTCCCTGCCACCGCTCCGGCCCGGCCAATCCCCGCCACCGCTCCGGCCCGGCCAATCCCCGCCACCGCTCCGGCCCGGCCAATCCCCGCCACCGCTCCGGCCCGGCCAATCCCCGCCACCGCTCCGGCCCGGCCAATCCCCGCCACCGCTCCGGCCCGGCCAATCCCCGCCACCGCTCCGGCCCACGGGCCCGGACCGGCAGGCCGGCCCGGGGCCCGTGAGGTAGGAAGGAGCCTGTGGAACCAGTGCAGGCGCTGCGGCAGATCGCGTTCCAGCTTGAGCGGGCCGCCGCGCCGACCTACCGGGTGCGGGCGTTCCGCCGGGCCGCCCAGGTGGCCGATGGCCTGCCCGCGGGCGAGCTGGCCAAGCGGGCCCGCGACGGCACGCTGGAGGCCCTCCCCGGGATCGGCAAGACCACCGCCGAGGTCATCACCGAGGCAGCCGCCGGGCAGCAGCCCGGCTACCTGGCCAGGCTGCTGGCCGAGGCACCCGCCGCGCAGCCCACGGCACTGCGGGCGGCGCTGCGCGGTGACTGCCACTCCCACTCGGACTGGTCGGATGGCGGCAGCCCGCCCGGGGAGATGGCCGAGGCGGCCCGCGACCTCGGGCACGAGTGGATCGCGCTGACCGACCACTCGCCCCGGCTGACGGTGGCCAGCGGCCTGTCCGCCGAGCGCCTGGAGGAGCAGCTGGAGCTGGTCGGCCGGCTCAACAGCGAGCTGGCCCCGTTCCGCATCCTGACCGGGATCGAGGTGGACATCCTCGACGACGGCACCCTGGACCAGACCGACGACCTGCTCGGCCGGCTCGACGTGGTGGTGGCCAGCGTGCACTCCCAGCTCCGGATGCCCGCCGGGCCGATGACCGCCCGCATGGTCGCGGCGGTGTCCAGCCCGCGCGTGGACGTGCTGGGCCATTGCACCGGCCGGATGCTGGGCGGGCGCGGCGGGCGCGGCGGGCGGGCCGGCCGGAGTCGGCGTTCGACCCGGAGCAGGTGTTCGCCGCCTGCCGGGACCACGGGGTCGCGGTGGAGATCAACTGCCGGCCGGAGCGCCGGGATCCGCCCGGCCGGCTGCTGCGCCTGGCGGCGGAGATGGGCTGCCTGTTCACCATCGACAGCGACGCCCATGCGCCCGGTCAGCTCGACTGGCTGGACAATGGCTGCGCCCGCGCCGAGGATCTCGGCATCCCGGCGGAGCGGATCCTCAACACGCGCACCGCGGACGGCTTCCTCGGGCGGGCCCGCTAGCGGCGGGGAGCGTAACGCCAGAAAACTGGCATTGCGGGGCTTTTGTGTACCCTGCCACCGGACCCGGGTAAACCTCACGCCAGCACCGCGCGTCTAATCGCCTGAATCGACCTTCTTCGTAGTGATTTAATCTTCTTAACGTCACGGCAGGGTGAACCCGGGGGGGGTTTCTAGCACGATGACGGTTACGCGCGATGATGCGCGGTGGGGCGGGACTACTGAGGCGCCGCTGCGCGCCCGGGAATTCCGGTGGGAGGGGCGCCCGGTACGGGTGAGCGCCCCGGTGCCCGCCGGCGTCTGGCGGCGCGTGGCCGCTGACGACCCATCGACGATGCCCTTTCAGACGCCGATCTGGCGGGACTGTGTCTGCGCCGGAAGCAGGTGGCAGGACGCCAGCCGGCTGTATGAGCTTCCCGGCGGCCGCCAGCTTGTCATGATGGCGGCCCGCCGGAGCGGGCCCGGGCTGCCTGCCGTCGAGGCGTCCTGGCCGCACGGCTGGGGCACCGGGGGCGTCCTCGCGCCCGGCGGGGTGCGCCCGGACGAGGCCGACCTGGTGTGCGCGGACCTGGCCGGGCGGCACGTCCTCAGTGCGACCGTGCGCCCCGCGTTCGGAGCGGCACCTGCGTGGTCGCAGGCGCGGCACGGCACCGCCGCGATCGCCCGTAAGGTCCACGTCGCGTTCCTGGACGAACCGTTCGAGGACTACTGGGCGCACACGGTGCCGGCCAAGGTGCGCCAGAACCTCCGCGCCGCCCGGCGGCACCTGGAACGCGCCGGGATCACCATCACCGCCGGCAACACCCCGGAACTGGTGCGCGCCTTCTACGGCACCTACCTGGCGTGGATCGACCGGCGGGCCAGGCAGCGGAAGGTCCCGCTGCCCCTGGCCAGGTGGCAGGCGCGGCGGGCGGAACCGCAGGAGAAGTTCGCGACCGTGGCCGGGATGCTCGGCCCCGGCTGTCACATCCTGGTGGCCTGGCAGGACGGCCGGGCCGTCGGCGCTTCGATCTCGCTGCACGCCGGCGGCAGCGCGATCGGCTGGCGGCTGTACGCCGACCGGTCGCTGCCGGCCCGCTACCGGCTGACCGAGGTCCTGATCGAGGAGAACCTGCGGTACGCCTGCGAGTCCGGGTGCCGCTATCTCGAAATGGGGGAATCCGGCGGCAAGGGGGACCTGGAGAGCATCAAGGAGCGATTCGGCGGGCAGGCCTTCCCGCTGGCCGAGTACTGCTACGAGCGGCTGCCGCTGTCCCCCGCCCTGATGGCCTGCCAGTCGGTGCGCAGGCGCGCCGAGGAGTTCGTGGTCGGCCACCTCGCCGCCCGCCGCTGACCCCGGGGCGCGGGCGTGCTCAGCCCGCGGCCATGCCCGCGGCGGTGCGCTGCAGGGCGCCGAGCACCAGGTCCCAGAACCCCGGGACGTCCACGGACATCGCGACCAGCGCGTTGTGCGTCGCCGGCCGCCGCGCCGAAGTCGGTCACGGTCATGCCCGATGTCCACCGGCCCTGCGTCTCCACCTCGACCCGGGCCGGCTGGCAGCCGAACAGGCCCGGCGCGGCGACCAGGGCGAGCGCGCAGACATCGTGCACCGGCTGGCCGGCCCGCCGGCCACGCTCCGGTAGCCGCGCAGCCCCGGCAGCAGCAGCTCGTCACCCAGCCTGCCCAGCGCGCGCAGCCGGTCCCTGACCTCGGCGGTGGCACGGGCCTGGTGGGTCACGTCGAGCCCGGCCATGGTCACCCGCCAGCCCGCGGCGAACACGATCGCCGCGGCCTCGGGGTCGCACCAGATGTTGAACTCGGCCGCCGGGGTGACGTTCCCCCGGCCCGCCGAGCCGCCCATGATGATGAAGTCCGCGACCTGGCTGGCCAGCGGCGGATGACGGCGGACCGCCAGCGCGACATTGGTCAGCGGGCCGGTCGCGACCAGGGTCACCGTGCCCGGTTCCGCCTCGATCCGCTCGATGAGGAAGTCGACCGCGTGGGCGGCCACGGGCCGGCCGCGCGGCCGCGGGCAGGCTGGCGGCGCCGAGGCCGGTCTCGCCGTGCACGTCGTGGGCTTCGGTGAACGGGCGCAGCAGCGGCGCCGGGCAGCCCGCGGCGACGGGCACATCGCCACGGCCGAGGAACTCCAGCACGGCCAGCGCGTTGCCGGTGGTCCGGTCCAGGCCGACGTTGCCGGCCACCGTGGTGACACCGCAAAGCTCGATGGCCGGGTGCCCGCAGCCGAAGGCGATCGCGAACGCGTCGTCGATGCCCGGGTCGCAGTCGAGGATGACCTTCCGTGGTGCCGTTTCCGGCGCGCTCACGCGGCCATGCCAGCGTCACGCAGGAGCGTTTCGACGCGGCCGTAGATGTCCAGCAGCTGGTCGGGGCTGGCGTCCGCCCTGATCGCCGCGATCAGCGGATGCCCGCCGTAGATGGCCCGCTGCAGCAGCGCCCGGACGGCAACCGCCTGCCCAGGTGTCCATTCGTCGGGGACGGAGATCTCGATGGTCATGTCTCCTCCAGGCTCGCTAGCCCAGCGAACCGCAGCAGCCTGCGGCGCGAATCCCCGGCCGCCGCCCGGGCCGTGGCTGCGGGTACCGCCCGCCGCACGGCATGCAGACATTGGCCGGTCAGCACGATTCTATCGCCGGCCAACTGGCCTCCCCCTGAGGCCGGTTCGCAGGCGGGGCCGGATCAGCCGGTGGCGTTCAGCCAGCGGACCGGCGCGCCGTCGCCGGCGCACCGGAACGGTTCCAGCTCGCAGTCCCAGGGCTCGCCGAGCAGCCGGGAAAGCTCCTCCGCCAGCGCGCTGGCCGCGTCCCCGCCGTCGGCGCCGCCGTGACCGAACCGTGCGACGCCGGACGGGGCGGCCGCCACCGTCATCGCCGCCCGGAGCCGGTTTTCCGGCACCAGGATGTCGCCGTTCGCCATCGTGACGGCCGAGAACACCCCGAGCGCGGGGGTGTAGCTGAACCGCACGGCGTCACAGCCCGGGCTGGCATCCTCGGTTACCTCGAAGCGCAGCCGGTTCCAGCCGGCCAGCGCGGAGGTGATCTCCCCCGCCATGCCGGGCTGGCCCTGCCACTCAAGCTCGGCCCGCAGCATGCCGGGCGCGGCCGACTGGCCCACCCATGGCATGGTGACAGGCACGCCAACAACCCCGGCCACCGCCCACTCCACATGGGGACTGAGCGCCGGGGGCGCGGAATGTACGTGCAGAACGCCGCGAACGGTCACCCTGGCCTCCCTGCGTGCGGATGAGGTGCGTCTTCCCCAACGACCTCGGCTCCGCCGCGAACAGGCCCGGCTGCCCGGTTCCCGCGACATGCTGCCGCTAGTACTTCTCTTCGGATTGTGCCTCACCACCACCGCCCAGCGCCACCTCTTACGGCATGTTGCCCGGCCACGTACGGCGCCACTTACCGTGCCACGCGGCACTTACCGCGCATCGCGCTGTCGTGGTGTAGTGGACTCGTGGATGCCAGCACGGGCACGACGGACGGCATCACCGCCTCCGGCCCAGCCGGGCGCGACATCGCCGCCCTGCTGTTCGTCGCCGACATGTATGCCGTGCAGCTCGACCAGCTCGCCATCGTCCTGGGTGTCACCGAGGCACGGGCCGGGGCCATCGCCCTGGGCTGGCGGCGGGCCCGCTACGCCGAATCCGCCCGGATCGGCCCGGGCCGTCCCTGGGTCTGGCTGACCCGGCCCGGGCTGTCCGCGTGCGGGCTGCCGTACCGGGCCGCCTCCCCCGCGTTATCGCGGCTGGCGCACCTGCGCGCGGTGACCTCGGTGCGGCTGGCGCTGGAAGCGGCCCCCGGGTATGCCGCGGCGGGCGGCGTTCTGGCGCAGCGAGCGCCGCCTGCGCGCCAGGGCCGGTGGGCGGGTCGGGTTACGCGAGCACGTCCCCGACGCCGAGGTGCACTGGCCGGACGGCGGCCCCGCGGGCTTCGCCGGTGAGTGCTGGGCGATCGAAGCCGAGCTGACCCGCAAGACCGTCGCCAGGACCGCCGCCATCATGCACGAGATCCTCGCCAGGACCGGGGACTACGGCTGCCCGGCGGGGCAGGCCCAGGTGCCGGGGGCGGCGCCGCGGCACGCCCGGGTGGTGTACCTGTGCTCGGCCGCCGCGCGGCCGACGGTGGCACGGGCCCGGGCCGCGCTGGCCGGTGCGGCCGGCCGGGTCGAGATCCGCGGCTTGCCGCCGGGGGCGGGCCTGGGCGGGCCGCCTGGCAGTGACGGGGGGCGGGCCCGGTGATCCGGCGGTACCTGGGACTGGCCGTGCTGCGCGCGGCGGGCAGGCTGGCCCTGGCCGTGGTGGCCGCGGCGCTGGTCGTCGCGGCCGCGCCGGTCTCGCTGGTGGCCGCGCTGGCGGTCACGCTGGCCTGGTGGCGCGGCTGGCCGCCGCGGCGGCTGTACCGGGCGGCGCTGGCGTGTGCGCCCATGGCAGCCGTCTGGCTGGCGGCGGTCGCCGTCACCAGCCGGACGGGTGGCAGGTCGCCGCCGCGCCGTACCATGCCTGGCTGTCCGCCTGGCGCCAGCTGGGTGCCGGCTCGGCGGCGCTGGCCGCCACGACCATCGCCCCGGCCGCGATCCCGCTCGGCCTGGCGGTGGGCGGGCTGGCCTGGTCGCGGCGGATCTACGCGATGGAGACCGGGACCGGCGGGATCTTCCCCACCTCCCCGGCGGCCTTCCGCGCCCGCCAGTGGCGGCGCCAGGTGCGCACGGCGCGCGCCCGGATCGCCGCGCCCGGCTCCGTGCCGCTGGTCTCCCGGCGCGGGGCCGTCGTGGCGGGCGCGGTCATCGCCGCGTCCGGGCACCCGGCCGCGGACCTCGCGATGATCCCCTACCAGCGGCTGCGCTCGCACCAGGTGGTGATCGGGACGACCGGGACAGGAAAAACTACGCTGCTGCTCCGGCTGTGGGCCGGGTTCCTCGCCCGCGGGCTTCAGTTGCACGCGGCGCACGCGGGGCGGCGGCCGCTGCTGGTCGTGCTGGACTGCAAGGGCGGCGCCGACTCACGCCGGGTCGCGGACCGGGTCCGCCGGGTGCTCCGCGGCGCCGGGGCGCGGTTCACCGCCGTCTGGCCCGACGAGGCCAGCCTGTCGCTGTGGCAGCTGCCGCCGGCCGAGCTGACCAGCACGCTGCTGGACATGATCGAGCACGGCACCGGCGGCGCGGCCTACTACGCCGACGTCATGGAGGCGATCGTCGCGCTGGCGGTGGCCGCGCCCTGCGGGCCGCCGGCCAGCTCGGCGGACTTCCTCGCCAGGCTGGACGCCGGCTGGCTCACCCTCGCCTACGCCGCGCCCGGCCACGGCGAGGAGGCGGCGCTGCTCCGGTCGGCCTCCCGGCACCTCACCGACATCGCGCTGCGGTTCCGCACCCTGTTCCGGCGGCTGGGGCCGGGGCTGGACGGGCCGGGTGGCTACGGTGACGCCGACGCCTGGTACTGCATCCTGGAGGGCACCGCCGATGTGGCGGTGGCCGAGGCGCAGGCCCGCGCGCTGGTGGACCTGCTGGCCTACCACGCCGCCCACGGCCAGGGCGCGGGCCGGGAGATCCTGCTGGCGGTGGACGAGTTCAGCGCGGTGTCCCGGCGGCTGCCGATCTGGCAGCTGTACGAGCGGGCCCGGTCGCTCGGGCTGGCGGTGCAGGTGTCGGCGCAGTCCTGGCAGGGACTGGCGCCCGGTGAGGACGAGCGGTACCGGCTCGCCGCGACCGCGGAAGGGGGCATCTGGCTGCTGCGGACCCCCTACCCCGAGCCAGTCACCGCGCTGGCCGGGAACCAGCCGGCCCTGGACACCAGCCGGCGGCTGCTCGGCGTGCCCCGGTGGAGCCATGAGGGCGCCTCCCGGATCCGCGAGGTCCCGGTCGCCGACCCGTCGCTCATCCGCCGCCTTGACGTCGGCCAGGCCGCCTACATCTACCGGGGCGGCGTCACCTTCGTGCAGGTCAAGCGGCTGGTCGCGGCCCCCGCCGCAGTGGCGGCCCCGGTCGCGGCGCAGCGCCACGGCGACGGTCAGCGGCCGCGGCCGGTGCGTGCCGCCGGGTCTGAGAGCCGGGCCGCCGCACCGCACGCGGCGGAGGTCACGGCACTGCTGGACGAGGCATTCGGCTCCGAACCAGGCTGAGGTAGTGGGAGCCCATTTTCAGCTCGACTGAAAGCCGTTGCTCACGGGTCTGCCGACTGGTCACGAGGTCTTCCCCGCAAGATTCTCTCTGCTAGTCGGCGCGGGCGGTCAAGGCCGGTTGTTTGGCAAGTTCGCCGTATTGGCGCTGGCGTGATCATCCATTTCGGCGCACGGGTGTAGTGTGTTTGTGAAAGCGAGAGCTTCGAAGCTGCGAAAGCTGAAGCTCCAGACCCTGGCCCAGGCTCTCGGGCTAGGGTCATTTTCTTTTCTCCCCGCGATTTTGCGCGGCGGAGGGTGCTCATGACGCAGGCATCACACACCATCTCAGGCTGATCCAGGTGACCCGGCGACAACCATCCCTCCCCGAAGGAGACCCGTGCGGTACGGAGTTGTATCACCCACCAGCCCGCCCACCAGCCCGCCCGAACCGGACAAAAGCTGGGTGCTGCGCCACAAGGTCGCGGCCGTCCTGCTGTCGCTGGGGTCACTGGTCGTCCTCCTTGCCGTCGTCGGTGTTATCGGCGCGGCCATGAGCACCACGACTACTCCGCACGCCGGCGCGGCGAGGGTGCTCACTGCACCCGTGCGCATCGTCCACACCCCCGCCGGGACGGTCGGGTACCGGGAGGTCGGCACGGGGACGCCCCTGCTTCTCATCGCAGGAGCGGATGCATCCATGGACTACTGGCCGCCGGGTTTCGTCGACGCACTGGCCGCCCATCACAAAGTTGTCGTCTTCGACAACGCTGAGGTCGGCCGGACCACTGCGGTCCCGGGGACCGCTCAGCTGACCGTCCCGGCCATGGCCAGCCAGACAAGCACCCTGATCGCCGCACTTCGGCTACATCGCCCGGCCGTACTCGGATGGTCAATGGGAGGCATGATCGCTCAGGATCTTGCGATCCGCCACCCGGCCCAGGTGAGCCGGCTGATCCTGGCCGCAACCGCAGCCGGGACCGGGAAGGCAGTGCCTCTCCAGCACAATGCCGCGGCCGCCGCCCCGAACCCCGCGACCATACTGTCCCTGCTCTTCCCGAAAGATCAGGCCGCCGCAGCCAGGGCTTACCGCAAAGCCATCCTGCAGTACCCGGGCTTCTACGGAGTGTCTGCGGCAACAGAGCGCAGCCAGAACCTCGCGGTTCAGCAATGGCTGGCAGGACACGACTCAGCGGGCCCGCTGGTGGGAGGCCTTCGGGTGCCTACGCTGGTCGCCGACGGAACCCTGGATCAGTTCATTGCGACTGCCAACGACCGGCAGCTAGCCAGCAGCGTGCCCGGTGCGAGGCTGCTTATGTATCGTGATGCCGGCCACGACTTCCTGTTCCAGGACGCCGCAAGGTTCGTCCGGACCGTCGAGACGTTTATCGCCTGAAACTGCCCCACCGCGTCCAACCCCGCCCGATCCATCGGTAAGCAGCAGGTCACGCCCGGGCACCGGCATCATCGGCGGTAATCTGTGGTTGGAGACTGCTTTGCACTCGGTGGTCAGTACGGACTGAGGTAGACCTTGAGGATGCCCTGGCGGCGGGCAGCGCCGGCTCCTGGCCCGGATCCCAATCCCGATCCCAATCCCGATCCCGATCCGGTGTCGCCAGCCTTGCTTGCCTGGGCGCAGGCTGTGGACGTGTCACGGCTCTCCGATCGGACTGTCAAGGGAGCTGAACGTTACCTGCAGGATTATCGGCACATGAACGCTCTCGCCCGCCGTGAGGTTGGTTTCCGCTTGCGGTCGGTTATTGAAGGCCAGGTGAGCCCGCCTCCACCGGCTACCGTTGCGTCTCTGGACGTTATTGCAACGGCCGTATCAGCGTGGCGCAAGCACCTAGGTATTGGTTGATGCCTGGTCAAGCATGATCCGGTGCGAGAATCCCTCGTCTTTGGTGCCGCCCACGGGTCTGCCGGCTGGTCACGAGGTCTTCTCCGCGATGGTCTGCCCGAGGACGTTGACCTCCGCCACCAGGGAGTTCACCCCGTGGTTGCCGATGAAGGTCAAGAGCTGCTCGCGGGTGAGGTGTTGGTCTTCCAGGTCACGGAGCCGCTGGCTGGCCCTCGCCAAGGCGGCCCTGGCGGTCTCCAGGTCCATGCGGAGCCGCGTGACCGCTGCAGTTACCGGATCGTTCAGCATGCCGACCTCCTCAGTAACTCAACGATGACGAAGTCCCGGTTGTGCCAGCGGCGGAGCGGCGCATCCATGGTCTCCGGGGCGCCCAGTACTACAGTCCCGGTTCGTGATGCAGCGCCTGGATGAGCAGATGCGCTTCCCTTCTAGCCGGTGACCCACGCGAGAATGTGGTCGTTGACCTCGCCGGGCCGTTCCAGCTGCAGGAAATGACCTGAATGCTCGATCACGACCATGCGCGACGACGGGGCGAGCAGGCGCTCGGTGCCGCGGGCCAGCTCCACCCGGATACAGCCGTCGTCGGCTCCGTGCAGGTACAGGGTGGGCTGCGGCGCCTGGCGGCCGGTGGCCTCCTGCTCGGCCGCGTAGCGCGCGGCGCGATCGGACGAGTCCCCCGGTGGGTCCTGGACACCCGGGGCCCGGTAGTAGCCGCCTGCAGCGCGGTAGTAGCCGATCGCGGCCGCCAGGTTGGCGGGCTGGCGCAGGGACTCCTTGACCCGGGCGAGATGGCCGCCGGCCGGGAAGCCGGGCGACCAGTCGGCCCAGAGCCTGTCCAGGAACGCCATCCCGTCGCGGGCCACCACAGCATCGGCGAACCCGTTAGGGTCACGGAACATGAACATATAGAAGAACCGCTTCAGCTGCTCATAGTCGCTGAACAGCACTGCGTCCAGGGCGGCGGGCGGCACGGCCAGGGTCACCAGCCTCCGCCACCGGTCCGGGGCAAAGGCGGCCGCCCCGTACGCGGTCTCGGCCCCCCAGTCGTGCCCGATCAGCACCGCGTCCCCGTCACCACCCAGGGCCTCGTGCAAGGCCACCGCGTCGGCAACCAGCGCACCGACCTGGTAGGCGCCGTCGGCCGGGATCGCGGTTGGCGCGTAGCCGCGCATGAACGGGGCCACCGCGTGGAACCCGGCACCGGCCAGGGCCGGCAGCAGGTGCTCCCAGGTGCGGGCGGTGTCAGGGAACCCGTGCAGGCACAGCGCCAGCGGGCCCGACCCCGCCTCGAGCAGGCCGAACTCCAGATCGTTAGCTCGCACCGTGGTCATGCGCAACGGAACCGGGGCAGTCATGGGCGACACGCTATCCACTGTCCGCGCCTAGGTACCCGGCCGGATCGCACAGCGTTATCTGGGTGCGGGTTTGTGACCTAGGAGAAGGTCGATGACGTGTACGGCGGGTTGGGCAGTACCGCTGCGGTCGAGGCCGTTTCAGCCGTGCTGCTCCACGACGAACGTTCCCTTGGCGGGCAGGGTGGCCACCAGCCCGCGGCGCCGCAGCTCCTCCAGGGCCTGGCGATCACGGGGCTGACAGTTGTGACCGGACTGGCATGACCTGCGGCACACCGGCCGAAACCGGGCGCAGGCCAGTCAGACTCGGCATCATGGTGATCTGGCTGGAGGTCCAGGGAGGGCAAAGCATGGTTGTGCAGCCGGCGCTGGAGCCGCTTCGCCGGTGGGACCCCGAGAGCATCGGGCCGTACGTATTACTGGGCCGCCTCGGCGCCGGGGCCATGGGCCAGGTGTTCCTCGGCAGGTCCACGGCGGGCCGGCTGGTGGCCGTCAAGACAATCAAGATCGAGTTCGCCGAGGAGGCCGGGTTCCGGGCCCGGTTCGCGCACGAGGTGGCCGCCGCCCGCCGGGTCAGCGGGGTGTTCACCGCCGCCGTCGTCGCGGCCGACGCCGACGCCGATGTGCCGTGGCTGGCCACCGCGTATATCCCCGCGCCGTCGCTGACCGAGCTGGTGCGGGCCTGCGGCCCGCTGCCGGTGCCGGCCACCAGGTGGCTGGCCGCCGGGTGCGCCGAGGCGCTCGAGTCGATCCACACCGCCGGGCTGGTGCACCGCGATCTCAAGCCGTCCAACGTGCTGGTCTCACCCGACGGGCCCCGGGTGATCGACTTCGGGGTGGCCAGGGCGGCCGAGCGGATCCAGCTCACGGTGACCCGCGGCGCCGTGGGCACGCCCGCCTACATGGCGCCGGAACAGGCCCGCGACACGCGCCAGGCGTCGGCCGCCAGCGACATGTTCGCGCTCGGCGCGACCCTGGTGTACGCCGCCACCGGTCACGCCCCGTACCAGGGTGAGACGGTCATGGACGTGCTGGTCCGGCTCGCCACCGAAGCGCCGGACCTCGCCGGCCTGCCCGGGGAACTGGCCGGCCTGGTCACCGCCTGCCTGGAACGCAGCCCCCGCAAGCGGCCTACCTCCGCCGCGCTGCTCAGCCAGCTCGGGCCGTTCGTCGCCGGGCCCGCCACGCAGAACGGGCAGCACGCCTACCTGACCGACGCCGGCCATGGCGCTGATCCGGGGCTATCAGCACGGCCCGCAGCTCGTGGCGCAGGCCCCGGCCTGGGACGGCGCCGGGGACGCGGCCGCCGAGGACGCGACGTTCGGGTCGCGCACCGCGCTGTCCACGCCGCGGGGCCCGGCGATCCGCCGCTGGCTGGCCCGCAGGCGCGGAGCAGCCCTGCCGGGCCGGCCGACCGCCGTGCCGCGCCGCCCGGGCGGTCCCGCCGGGCTGCTCCGCAAGCGCCGGCATGGCGCGCTGCTGACCCTGGCCGCGCGCACCGGGGCGGCCGCCGCGCTGGTGGCGGTCGGTGTGCTGATCGCGGTGGCGCTGGACGGCGGCTTCGGCGGGCCCGCGCCGTCCCTGCCCCCGCCGACGGGACCACCACCCAGCAGCCTCCCGCCACTGTCCGGCACCCGCCCCGGGGTCGAAATGCTCCAGCAGGTGGGCGACGGGATCACCGGCTTCGTGGTGCACGGTGCCGGCTGGCCGCCGCGGAGCACCGTCACCCTGTCCCTGGCCGGCCGCAGCGCGCGCATCCAGGTGCCGGTCGACTTCGCGGGGGCCTTCAACTACACGATCGACCAGGGGCACCGGTTCTACCCCGGGGCGATCCCCGTGGGCCCGCACGTGGTAGTGGTCACCGGAGCGGGCGGGCGGCGGCTCAGCACCACCTTCCGGGTCCTGCCCCCGCCGCCGGGTGCCCCCTCCCCCGCCGGCTGACCGGCGCCGCGGCCGGCGGCGGCGTCAGGCGTCCCTGGACCACCACAGGTCCTCCTGGCGGGAACACCACGCCGGGTCGTTCAGCTTGCCCAGGTCCGCGGCGGTGACGATGCCGTGCTCGATGAGCAGCCGCACCACCACCTCGTCGGACAGCCGGGTGTCCGCGCGGACCAGGCCCCGGTCGGTGATCTTGTGCCGCAGCACCTTGATGTGCTCGGCCACCCGCGCGGACAGCCGGTCCCGGAACGCTGGGTCGCTGTCGAACCGCTCCAGCTCGTGGTAGGCACCGGTGGCCTGGAGCGCGTCCCTGGCGATCTCCGGAGTCCGGGGCAGCGGGGTGACCGCGCCGGGGTCGAGCAGCCAGGGGCGGCACCACATCAGCGCCACGAGGAACAGCTTGGTCATCGGATCCAGGTAGATCGGCAGCAGCGTCGCCTCGCCGTCCCCCCAGGCCCGAGCGCCGTCCGCCCCCTCCCCCCAGCGGTCGTCGCCACCCGAGACGATCACCGACAGCGGCCGGCCCTCGTCCAGCATCGCCCGGGAGCCGACGAGCACCGTGCCGGAGCGCACGAACCAGCCGCTGGACGGCTCGTCGTGCTCCTCCATCCGGGGCAGCCGGATCCGGTACCCGTCGCCCTCTGTGTAGAGCGCGTGGGTGCGGCTGATGTTGGCGATCCAGGCGCCCGTGGCCGTCGCGCTGATCACCCCGGCGCGCCGGGACAGGCCCCGCCCGGCGGGGATCGTCAGGTCCGCGTCCGGGCCCCGGCCGAACACCAGCCTGCTGCCCTCAGCGATCCCCACGACCAGGCCCGAGGGCGTGGTGACGCGCGCGGCAGCCGGGTTGGTGGCCTGGGACGCCATTGCCTTCCTGTCTCCGGTGACCGGCACGGGTGTGGTAGCGCAAGTGTAGGTCTGGGCGCCGTACCCGGCAGATCCCGGAATCCGGGGATGGCCCGCGGGCTCCGGGAGCGGTTGGCTACAGCCAAGCCCGGGCGAGGCGCGGGCGTGGCCCGCCGGAGGGGCTTCCGGTAAATCCGGAAGGCAGGCCCAGCCAGGCCGTGGGCCGGGCGCGGGGAGGGAGCGCGCACGGGGGTTCGCTCCCTGCGCGTTCCTTGGGGGGGAACCTGCGGGCCCGGCTCCCGCGCCTCGCCCCGGGCCGCCTGGTTCCCGGCCGGCTCCGGCGTCCGTACACTCGGCCGGGGAACCATACGGCAGGGAAACCCGATGAGGCCAGCGCGGCAGGCGGACCCGTTCGCGGTCTTAGGGCTGCCGGCCAGCCGCGGCCTGACCGATGACGAGGTCCGGGCGGCGTGGCGCCGGATCGCCGCCGCGACCCACCCGGACCGTGCCGATGGCGGGGACGCCGCCCGGTTCGCCGCGGCGGCCGCCGCCTACACGATCGTGCGGACCGGTTACGGCCGGGCCGAGGCACTGGCCGACCTGGCCCAGCCCCGGGGGCCGCGCCGCCTGAGGCAGGCGGGGCGGGCCGCGGCCGGGCGCCGCTGGCGGCCGGCCGCCGCTGGGGAGAGACGGCGGCCGGCCGCTGGTCTAGTGGCCGGGCGCTGGTGGTCGCGGCTGCGCCGGGGCCGCCCGGTGCGGCTCGCGCTGCGGATCGCCGCGGCCGCGGCGGTGAGCGCCGGCGTGGCGGTGGTCGCCGGCACCAGGCCGGCCACGCCAGCCCTCATCACCGGGGTACTGACCTGGCTGGTCCTGACCGCCCGGCATGACCTGGCCCCGCCGGGATGACCGCGTCATGCCGGGTTAGGGAGTTATCGGGAAGCGGATGCCGAAGTGCTGGCTCAGCGCCTGCTCCAGCGCCGTGGAAGTGGACCAGGACCGCGGTGGGCCGAGCCCGGTGACCACGCGGCAGCCGGTCAGCTCGACGGTGACCTCACCGAAGGCGCGGCTGCCGGCGAAGAAGAACATCCGGTAGCTGCCCCCCATGTCGTTGGGGCACGTCATCAGGCCCGGCGGCACCGTGGGCAGGCCGCACAGCAGCCCGGCCAGCTGGCGCACGGTGGCCCGGTTGCTGATCGGGAACCCGGCCGGCAGCACCTCACGGACGTGCAGGCTCGGCGGCTTGGCCGAGAGCATGAAGGTCATCCGGGTCAGCGCCGGGACCGCGCGGCACAGCGCCGCGTGCTTCGGCGGGGCGCCGACCATCACCCCGCCAGGGTTCACCCCGCTCACGGACGGCTGCGGCGTGGCGGCCGCCCCCACGGCCGGCGCGCGGGACGCCGGGCCCCCCGACGCGGCGGTTCCGGCCCCGGCCACGGTGGTGCCGCAGGCGGCGAGGCCGATCATGAGCCCGGCGGCGATGCCACCGAGCGCCGCGCGCCTGGCCGCACCCCGCGGCTTGCCCAGCGTTCTCATCGTGACTCCCTTCTGGACCGGGACACTCCGGGCCGCGCCCCGGCTTTCGTCCGCCACAGCCCCCGCTGGGCAGATCCGCGGGGCCGGCTGGCCGCCCGGGGCCGGCCCCGCGGTCTCGGGGCGGGCCCGGGGCCGAGGAGTAAGCCCCGCACCCGCCATTCGGGTGTTGGTGCGGGCCGGCCTGGCTGCCCCAGGCCCACCCGCACACACTTCGACGGGGCAGCGCGCCGGATGGTTCCGTCCGGCCCGGATCCCGCGGCTACCCCGGCTCCGGGCCGGTGGCCACCGGGCGGGCCGGGTCGGAGACCCAGTTGGACCAGGAGCCAACGTAGAGCGACGCGGGGATGCCCGCCAGCTCCAGCGCCAGCACTTCGTGGGCGGCGGTGACACCGGAGCCGCAGTAGACGCCCACCAGCCCGGCGCCGGCCGCGCACCCAGGGTGGCGAACCTGGCACGCAGCCCGGCCGCGGCCAGGAACCGGCCGTCCGGGCCGACGTTCGCCGTGGTGGGCGCGCTCAGCGCCCCGGGGATATGCCCGGCCACCGGGTCCACCGGCTCCCGCTCGCCCCGGTAGCGCTCCCTGGCGCGCGCGTCCAGCAGGGCCCCGCGGCGGGCCAGGCTGGCCGCGGCGTCCGCATCGAGCACCGGCATCTGCCCGGGCCTGGCGGTGAAGTTCCCGCCGCCCGGTGCCGCGCCTTCCCCGGTGGTCACCTGCCCGCCCGCCGCCGCCCAGGCACGGAACCCGCCGTCCAGGAGCTGGCAGTCGCGGTACCCGAAGTAGCGCAGCAGCCACCAGGCCCGCGCCGCCACGGTGCCGTCCGCCTCGTCGTAGACGACCACGGTGCTCCCGGTGCAGACCCCGGCACGGCGCATCGCCGCCTCGAACCGGCGGGCCGGCGGCAGTGGGTGCCGGCCGGCCGGGCCGGGCTCCGCGGCGAGTTCGGCATCCAGGTCCACGAACACCGCGCGCGGCAGGTGCCCGGCCAGGTAGGACTCGATGCCCGGCGGCCCGCCGAGCCGCCAGCGGACGTCCAGCAGCACCGGCGGCATGGGCCCGGCCAGCGCGTGTGCGAGCGCGTTCACGTCGGTCAGCGGGCTGGCCAGGCCGTCGTGCGGTTCCATGGCAGGCACCTCTTCCATCCCGGCTTGCCCCGCAACGCCGGAATCGCGGGCAGACATCATAGCGACGGTTACCACACCTGGTTCGCCCTGTGGGTAAGTCCCATGATTCTGTGGACGAGGCGCTGCATACTCTTGCGTCTCCCCGGATGATGCTGTGGATAACCGGCATGCCCCGCTGTGCGCCGGGCCGCGCCGAATGCGATCCCGGACCGGAAACGGGCGTGAAGGCGGTACCTTCGCGGTGAACCGTGCGCCGGTTTTATCCGTTTCCAGGGCGGATTCGCCGTGGTACGCCGGGATGGAGGGACCCCCGATGATCGTTCAGCGGATGAGCAGCAGAAGGGCGGTTGCCGGGGCCGTAGTGCCCGCGCTCGCGGCGCTGGCACTGGCAACGGGAATGGCGGCCGCTCCG
The DNA here is from genome assembly GCA_963725125.1 of uncultured Actinomycetes bacterium. GTDB lineage: Bacteria > Actinomycetota > Actinomycetes > Streptosporangiales > Streptosporangiaceae > DASXKD01. Next base: position 16,670 of record CAVRXW010000007.1, on the reverse strand, counting down.
GCGAGCGCCTCGGCCACGCCGTCATTTTCCTGGCTCACGAGCGCGTCGTGCACGAGCAGCACGGCCTGCATCGCGGTGGGCGGGCGGGCCGGCCACAAGCAGATGGACCGGATCCTCGCGCTGAGCTGGAACGGCCGGCGCTGGATGCCCCAGGTGCCCGTGGACGGGAACCACATCCAGCCCAACGACCTCAACAGCATCGCGTGCCCGTCGGCGGCCGAGTGCTTCGCCGTCGGCAGCGTCGGCAGCTTCAACGTCGCCGACCACCGGCAGCTCATCGAGATGTGGAACGGCACCGCGTGGTCGGTGCAGGCCCTCGGCAACCCCAAGGGCACCGCGAACGACTTCATGACCAGCGTCTCCTGCGGCGGGCCCTCGCTCTGCTTCACCGTGGGCAACGAGAACGACAACACCGGCCTCACCCCCGGCGTGCTGCTGGAGAAGTGGAACGGCACGAGCTGGTCCGTGCAGCCGCCGCTCCCCGAGCCGGCCGGCGCGACGGGGATCAGGCTGCAGGCCGTCTCCTGCGTGTCGCCGGCCGACTGCACCGCGGTGGGCACCGACGTGTTCCCGGGATTCACCAGCGATGGCACGCTCGCCGAGCACTGGAACGGCACCTCCTGGTCCATCGAGCCGATGCCCGCCCAGGCCAAGTCGGCCGAACCCGACCTGTTCTCGGTGTCCTGCTCGGGCACGACCTGCCTGGCGGCCGGCAGCATGCTCGGCTCCGGCGGGACTGAGGTCCCGCTGGCCGAGTGGTTCAACGGCACGGCCTGGTCGGTGGTCCACCCGGCCGTGCCGGCCGGCTCGACCGGCATCGCCGTCAACGGCCTCGCCTGCACCTCGCCGGCCGCCTGCTACGCGGTCGGCGTGGCCGGCAGCTCCGCGGGGAGCGCCGTCACCCTGATCGAGCGGTGGAACGGGACGAGCTGGTCGGTCGTGCCGAGCCCGAACGCGCCCGGCACCAGCACGCTGACCGGTATCTCCTGCGCCAGCACCCAGTCCTGCATCGCGGTCGGCGAGTCCAGCACGGGCAGCAGCACGCTGTCCACCCTCGCCCTGAGGCTCTCGGCCGGGCACTGGACGATCACCCCGACCCCGAGCCCGGGCTAGGCAGGCGGGCCCGCCTGCCGCCTCACAGCGTGGGCAGCCGCAGCAGGGGCACGAGCTGGTCGGCGGACGTGAGCGATCCGTGCATGCCGACCAGCGAGGACTCCAGGGGCTCGGCCCGGGTGGCGACGATCGCGAACGGGCCCACCGGGGCGGCCACCACGTCGCCGATCCGGGCTGCCAGCGCGTCCGGCACCGGGCCGAACCAGCCCGCCGCGATCGCCTCGTCCCTGGGCAGCACCCAGGCCCGGTCGCCGATGACCTCGGCCCACGCCGCGGCGACGTCAGCGGCGGCGCCGGGCTTGGCGTACACGTGCCTGGCCCGCGGCTCGCCGCCGAGCAGCGCCACCCCCTCCCGCAGCGCGGGCAGCGCGTCCACGTCGATCCGGTCGTCCGGGCGCCACGTCGACCATGCCGTGGTCGGCGGTCACGTACAGCGGGGTACCGCTGGGCAGCGTCGCGGCGAGCTGCTCGGCCAGCTTGTCCACGTGGCCGAGGTGGTAGCGCCAGGCGTCGGACGACGGCCCCGAAGGTGTGCCCGGTGCCGTCGAGCTGCCCGTGGTACACGGTGACCAGCGCACGGTCGGTGCCCCGCAGCGCCTCCGCGGCCTGGGCCACCAGCGCGCCCAGGCTGTCGGCGGGCCGGTACTCGGTGCCCCGCATGACCGCGACCGACAGGCCGGTCCGCTCCAGCGCGGATGCCGCGACCCGGTAGGTGCACACGCCCGCCGCGGCGGCCCGCTCATACACCGTCGCTGCCCGGCTGCCAGGTGCGCGGGTCGACGGAGTTATCCCACCGCAGGCCGTTCAGCAGCTTGTTCTTGCCGGGGATCGCGACCTGATAGCCGAGCATGCCGTGCTGGCCCGGGCGGCCGGCCGGTGCCGAGCGAGCTGAGGCTGGTGACCGTGGTCGCCGGGAACCCGGCGGTCAGCGGGCGCCGTTGACCGCCAGCTCGGACAGGAACGGCGCGCTGGCCGGCTGGTCGCGCAGCAGTTCCCAGCCGAGCCCGTCCACCACGAGCAGGCAGGCACGGGCGGTCTGCGGCAGGCCCAGCGGGTTGGCCTCGCCGGCACGCCCAGGGAGGCGAGCAGCGAGGTGGCGAGATCCGACAGGGTGCTTTCGCCGTAGCGCGGCAGGACCGGGAGCTACGGTAGGCTCGGCTCGCATCCGCTCCCCCGTCAGTGGTGCGCGTGAGCGGTCGCCTCGGCCAGGGCCGTGGAGAAATCGAGCACCTGCCGCACCGCCTCCTCGCCGTCGGCGGCCTCGCTCACCCGCAGCGCCAGGTCATCGGCGGTGATGGTGCCGCTGTAGCCGTGGTCCGCCTCGCAGTTCTCGTCCACGCACTGGGCGGGCTCAAGCTCGACCCGGGACAGCACGTTCCAGCCGATGGTCAGGACCACCTCGCTCGGCATGGTGACGCCCGGCACGTAGGAGGCCGGGTCCGGCACGACCCTGGTCACCGCCACCGAGGAGATGCGGGAGAAGCGGACCGCCTCGGTGGTGGTCTCCGCCTCGCGGGCGCTCCCCGGGCTCCTCGGCCGGGTGCTCGTCGGTGTGCGAGTGCACCAGCCGGGTCGGGGTCAGCACCAGGACGGTCATGTGGCGGCGGACCTCCATCCCCGGGTCGAACACCGCGTCGTGGTGCACCACGTAGGAGACGACGGCCTCGGAGCCGAGGGCGGACGACCGCGTCGGCGACCAGCCCTGGGTAGTAGCCGCTCCGCTCGATCGCCGACGCGCAATCCGCCTGTCATGGCTCGGGTATCCCTCATGCCTCCATCCTGCCCTGCTCCCTGCCCTGCGCCTGCCCTGCGGACGCAAAACGCCCTCGGGCCTGCCGGCCGTGGCCGCTGCCCTGCCTGCCTACGGTGCCGGGCTTCCGGCGGTTAACGAGTACTCGGGCGGTGTCGCGACGGTCAACTTGAGCACCGGCTCGTCGCCCGGCTCGGGCAGGGACATCGCGCCCGCGCCGGCGCCGGGCCGTGGCCTGCGGGGGGACGTGGCACCAGCCCCGCCGCCGCGGCCGCGGTAGACGAGCAGGCCGTTGACCGGGTCGGGCACCGCGTCCAGCGCCGCCTGGACCATGGGCAGGGCCGCGGAAGGCCGCCCACTCGGCGTCCGCGCCGAACTCGACCTCGAACACCACGCCCCACCGGTGCTCGTGCCATTCCCAGTCGGTCGCGCCGTGGGTGAGCGCCGACTCGATGAGCGCGCTGGAGTAGGTGTCCTGCCACCGGCGCGCGGAGAATTCGCCGTGGAAAACCTCGATCGACCACCACCCGGCCATATCTTGACGATAGGCGCTTATCGCCCGAATCGCACCTCGGCGGCCCCTGATGATTCCCAGCTTTCGTTGAGGTGATCCCCGCTGAATCCTTACCGGAACCTGGCCGGCCGCCCAGGGGTGGTGCTTAGGTTTGCGCCATGCGCACCCACCGGCTGCCCCGCTGCCCGCTCGCCGCGGCCGTCCTGCTCGCCGCGGCCGTCCTGCTGGCCGCCTGCACCTCGCCCGCGCAGCGAACCGGATCCTCCGCGGTGCCGCCACAGTCCGCGGCCGGCATCCACAAGATCCGGCACGTGATCATCATCATGCAGGAGAACAGGTCGTTCGACAGCTACTTCGGCACCTACCCGGGCGCCGACGGTATCCCGATGCGCGACGGCGTGCCTGCCGTCTGCGTGCCCAGCCCTTCCGGGGGGTGCACGCGCCCCTACCACGACACCGCCGACATCAATGGCGGCGGCCCGCACGGCGAGGCCAACGCCGTCGCGGACATCGACGGCGGCCAGATGGACGGCTTCATCCGGCAGCGCGACGCCGCCCAGCGGGACCTGCCGGTTCGCCAATGACCCCGCCTGCAGCCTCGGCGCGACCCCCGACGTGATGGGCTACCACACCGCCGCCGAACTGCCGAACTACTGGGCATATGCGAAGAACTTCGTGCTGGCCGACCACATGTTCGAGCCGGTGAAGTCGTGGTCCCTGCCCGACCACCTGTACCTGGTATCGGGCTGGTCGGCCAGGTGCGCGAACCGCTCGCCGATGAGCTGCGTCAACGACATCGTCGGGCCGTATCCGGGCAAGGTGTTCGACCGGGCCGTGACGCAGGAGGTGACCACCGGTACCACCTCGATCGACCTGGCCTGGACCGACATCACCTATCTGCTGCACGCCCACCACGTCAGCTGGGCCTACTACGTGCAGAAGGGCACCCAGCCGGACTGCGCCAGCGACTCGGCCGAGACCTGTGCCCCGGTCAGGCAGAGCGCCTCGACGCCGGGGATCTGGAACCCGCTGCCGCTGTTCGGCGACGTGCAGACGGATCACCAGGTTGCCAGCGTCCAGGGCCTGAGCTCCTACTTCAGCGCGGCGAAAGGCGGCAGCCTGCCCTCGGTGAGCTGGATCACCCCGTCCGATCCGGACAGCGAGCACCCGCCAGCCAGCATCCACCAGGGCCAGGCGTACGTGACGGCGCTGATCAACGCCGCGATGAAGAGCCCGGACTGGGAATCCACCGCGATCTTCCTGACCTGGGACGACTGGGGCGGGTTCTACGACAGCGTGGTGCCGCCGCCGGTCGACCAGAACGGCTACGGGCTGCGGGTGCCCGGCATCGTCATCTCCCCGTACGCCAGGAAGGGGTACATCGACCACCAGACCCTCAGCAGCGACGCCTACCTGAAGTTCATCGAGGACGACTTCCTCGGCGGTGCCCGCCTCAACCCCAAGACCGACGGCCGGCCCGACCGCCGCCCCGACGTCCGCGAGAACGCGCCGCAACTGGGCAACCTGGTCAGCGACTTCAACTTCAGCCAGCCGCCGCGCAAGCCGTTCCTGCTGCCCACCAACCCGCCGACCGACTCACCGTCGATCCCGCCGTTCTTCCGCAGCGCGCCGCCGTGCGTGGGCTGCACCGCGCTGCCGCCGCCCTACGCCTTCCCCGGGGCGGGCCCCGGACTGCACCGCAGGCACCGGCACCGGCGCTTCACCCTGGCCGGTAACCCCGGCTGACCCATGGGGTGCCCCGGCTGGCCCCGCACCGGTTCAGGCCGCCGCGGCCGCCAGCGCCTCCGCGATCCGCCGGGCGTACTCCGCGGCCTCCTCCTCGCTGGCGTAGCGCTGCCGCGGCCAGAAGAAGCCGCGCAGCCCGTCCCCCTTGGTCCGCGGCACCACATGCACATGCAGGTGGGGCACGCTCTGGCTGACCACGTTGTTGAGCGCGACGAAGGTGCCCTGCGCGCCGAGCGCGGCCGGTATCGCCGCGCTGACAGCAGGCGGACCCGCTCGAACAGCGGGCCGACACCGGCCGGCGGCAGGTCGGCCAGCGTCACGTAGTGACTGCCGCGGCACGACCAGCACGTGCCCCTTGAACACCGGCCGGGCGTCGAGGAACGCCACGTGGTCGGCGTCCTGCGAGACGATGTGCGCGGGTACCTCGCCGGCCGCTGATCCGGCAGAAGACACAGTCGGCCACTCAGGCACCTTTCCTGTTAGCCCGGCGGGCAGCGCCGGCGCCCGCCGGGCCCATCGCGCGTGCTTGACCATCGCCCGCGAGGATGAGGGCAACGTACCCGCGAGGATGACGCCCCCGCGGCCGTCCCGATCTACCCTGGACGGTGTCCGCCCTGTATGCCTGGCTGCGCCGTCACCCGAGGCTGGTGGACGGCGTGCTGGCGGCCGCCCTGCTGTTCGGCGGGGTCGGGGCCGACGTTCGCCCGGGGCATGTTCCTCGGCATCCCGCTGGCGTTCGGGCTCGCGGTGCCGGTGGTGTTCCGCCGCAAATACCCGATCGCCGCCTACTACACCGCCATCGCCGCCGGCGGGGTCCAGGTCGCCCTGGACATCCGGCCGGCCGCCACCGACGTGGCCATCCTGATCCTGCTGTACACCCTGGCCGCCTACTACCCCGCGGCGCATCTCGGTCCTGGGGCCTGGCCGTCTGCCTGGCCGGCTCGGCGATGGGCATCCTGCGCTGGATCAGCCTGATCAACCACAGCCTGCTGGAATGGCTGACGGCCGGCGCGATGCTGTTCGCCGGGCCCGCGCTGCTGGCCTGGGTGCTGGGTGACTCGATGCGCTACCGCCGCGCGTACTACGCGAGCCTGGAGGAGCGGGCCGCCCGGCTGGAACGGGACCGGGACGCCCAGGCGCGGATCGCCGCCGCGGCCGAGCGGGCCCGGATCGCCCGCGAACTGCACGACGTGATCGCGCACAACGTCAGCGTCATGGTGGTGCAGGCCGACGGCGCCTCGTACGCGCTCGGCACCGACCCGGCCCGGGCCAGGGAGGCCCTGGCCGCGATCTCCGCCACCGGCCGCCAGGCACTGGCCGAGATGCGGCGGCTGCTCGGCGTGCTGCGCCGGGAGGAGGACGGCGCCAGGCCGGAGCGGGCGCCGCAGCCGGGCATCGGCGAGCTGGGCGAACTGCTGGACCAGGCGCGGAGCGCGGGGCTGCCGGTGTCGTTCACCGTCGAGGGCGATCGCCGCAGCCGCTGCCCGGCGGCGTCGCCCTGGCCGCCTACCGGATCGTGCAGGAGTCCCTCACCAACACCCGCAAGCACGCCGGGCCGGTCGCCTCGGCGTCGGTCCTGCTGCGGCTACTCCACCGGACGCGCTGCTGCTGACGATCAGCGACGACGGCTCGGGGCCTGGCGGCCCGCGCAGCCCGACGGTGCCGGGCACGGCCTGACCGGCATGCGCGAGCGGGTCGCGGTGTACGGCGGCTCGGTGGCGGCCGGGCCCGCGGCCCGGCGGCGGCTTCGAGGTGGTGGCCACGCTGCCGCTCACCCCGGTGCAGGCGGGCGCCGCATGAGCATCCGGATTCTGCTCGTGGACGACCAGGAACTGGTGCGGACGGGCTTCCGCATGGTGCTCGACGCCCAGGACGACATGTCGGTGGTCGGCGAGGCGGGCGACGGTGCCGCCGCGATCGCGCTGCTGCGCGCGGTCACCGCCGACGTCGTGGTGATGGACGTGCGGATGCCGCGCCTGGACGGGATCGAGGCGACCCGGCGGATCTGCCAGGCCGGCGAGCGGCCCCGGGTGCTCATGCTGACCACGTTCGACCTCGACGAGTACGCCTACGCCGCGCTCAAGGCCGGGCGCCAGCGGATTCCTGCTCAAGGACGTGCCGCCGGAGGAACTGCTGTTCGGCATCAGGGCGGTGCACTCCGGCGACGCGGTGGTGGCCCCGTCCACCACCCGGCGGCTGATCGACCGGTTCGCGCCGCTGTTCCCGGCCGACGACGGCCCGGCCCCGCCGGGCCTGGACTGCCTGACCAGCCGGGAGCGCGAGGTGCTCGCGCACGTCGCCCAGGGCCTGTCCAACGCCGAGATCGCCGGCCGGCTGTTCGTCTCCGAGGCGACCGTGAAGACCCATGTCGGCCGGGTGCTGGCCAAGCTGGGGCTGCGCGACCGGGTGCAGGCCGTCGTGCTCGCCTACGAGACCGGCCTGGTCAAGGCGCGCGGCCCCGCGTAACGCGCGGGCCGGCGTTCCCGCGGGCGGCCTGCGCGGTGCGGACCTGCGCGCGGTGGCGCGGTGCGGTCAGGATCTGCGCGCGGTGGCGCGGCGCAGCGACCAGCCGAGCGCGGCGATCACGCGCGACCGGCAGCAGCCACCAGGCGTTCACGCGCGGCCGCGTGCACCAGCAGTGCGGTCGCGGCGAGGGCCACCGCCACCACCGCGGCGCCGCGCCAGTCGTCGCCGATGACGAAGTCGTACCAGAACGCGCCGAACGAGCGCAGCCACCGGCTCATACCGTGCCTCCTCTCCACGCGGGCACCGGCGACCGTATCCGGCCTCGGCCACGGCCGGCTGCCGCGCGGCCCGGCGCAGCAGGGCCGCGTAGCCGATCGTGACCAGGGCCATCGCCGGGATGACCACGAGCAGCGCGGCGTCGTTGCCCGGCCAGGACACGCCCGCGCCCTCCGCGCCCCAGAACACGCCGAACGAGGTGAGCATGATGCCGACCGCGAACTTCATGGTGTTCTCCGGCACCCGCGACAGCGGGGCGCGCACCGCGATCCCGACGGCCGCGACCACCAGCACCGCGGCCGCCGCGCCGACCGCGGCCAGGCCCAGGTTCTGCTGGTTGTCGCCGAAGGTGATCGCGATGAAGACCACCTCGAGGCCTTCGAGCAGCACGCCCTTGAACGACAGCGTGAACGCGTACCAGTCCCGTGCACGCCGCGCCGCGCCTGCCGGCGGCGGTCTTCGCCGCGGTGACCTGGCGCGCGTAGATGGCCCCCTCGTCGTGCAGGTCCTTGTACCCCGAAGCGCGCAGGATGGCCTTGCGCAGCCACTGCAGGCCGAACACGGCCAGCAGCGCGCCGACGACCAGCCGCAGCCCGGTGAGCGGCACCAGGGTGAGGGCCGGGCCGACCACCGCCACGATGACGGCGAGCACCACCAGGGCGGCGGCCATCCCCTGGAAGGTGGACCGCCACTCGCGGGTCAGGCCCGCGGCGAGCACGATCGTGAGCGCCTCGACCGCTTCCACCGCGCAGGCGACGAAGACGGTGAGGAACGAGGGCCAGGGAGTTCACGCGACCTCCAGCGGTCGGTGTGCGGGCGCCGGGCCTCGGCCGGGTTCTGGGACAATACGCCGTGTGCCCGACGGTGACCGGCCAGCGGCGGAGGGCTGGCTGCTGCTCATCTACCGCGTGCCGCCCGAGCCAAGCAGGCTCCGCGCTCGCGGTCTGGCGGCGGCTGAAGAGCCTGGGTGCCATCTACCTGCAGAACTCGGCCGCGGCCCTGCCGGCTGAGCGTGGGCGCGGAGCGGGCGCTGCGCAAGCTGCGCAGCGAGATCCTCGACATGGGCGGCACGGCGGTGCTGCTCTCGTGCGCCGTGCTGGCCGGGGCGGCCGGACGTGCACGCGGCGTTCCAGGCGGCCAGGGACGACGAGTACGCGGAGATCGTGGACCGCTGCGAGGACTTCCTGGCGCAGGTGAAGAAGGAGCATGTGGCCAGCCACTACACCTACGCGGAACTGGAAGAGAACGAGGTCGACCTGGACAAGCTGCAGAAGTGGTTCGACCGGGTCCAGCAGCGCGACGTGTTCGGCGCCAGCGGCCGGCAGGCGGTGGAGAAGGCACTGGCGCTGTGCGCGGCAGTCGCTGGAGGAGTACGCCGCCAGGGTGTACGCCGAGGAAGCCGACGGCCACTGAGCCTGCACCTCCCGCACGCATGCTGCGCCGTGCCGCGTCCGCCACGCATGGCTGGTTCCCGGCTTCCCTGCATACCTGCCTACAGTAACCGCTATGAGTTGGTCAGATCTAACAGCTGTTACATCGGCAGCTGTCAGTCAGCGATTCGGCGGCGGCTCAGCCTGGGTCTTGCTAACGCAGTTCCTGAGTCGGCACGCTTCGGAAGGGCGTATGCCGCATCCCCGGGGCCCGGGCGGGTGCGGCGCGAGCCACACCTGCCCATCCAGAGGGGAAGGGAGTCCGCATGGCCAGGAAGCTCATGCACCCGGTGGTGGTGACCGGCGCTGTCGCCGCCGTCACGGTCATGGTGACCGCGGCGGCCGCGGGCAGCACCACGCCGCGTGCCAGCCAGGCCCCGCCCACGACCACGCCGATCAAGCACGTCGTGGTGATCATCGGGGAGAACCACAGCTTCGACAACGTCTTCGCGACCTACCAGCCGCCGGACCACCAGAAGATCTGGAACCTGCTGTCCGAGGGCATCGTCACCAAGACCGGCGCCCCCGGCCCGAACTACAAGAAGGCTGCGCAGTTCACCGCCTCCGACACCAAGACGTACTCGGTCACGCCGAAACTCACCGGCCGCTACAAGACGCTGCCCCAGCCGAACACCACGTACGTGTCGCCGGCCTGCGACGGCCAGAACGGGAACCAGCCCGACCGGCGGTTCCCGGCGAACCTGCCCGACGGCCCGTTCCAGATCACCAAGTACGTGTCCTACTTCGACAGCCACATCGAGTACTCCAACCACGGGCAGTGCGAGTTCTACGGCGCCTTCGTCGGTGACCCGCTGCACCGCTTCTACCAGATGTGGCAGCAGTCCACCGTGCCCGGCGGCCGGCTGTGGACCTGGGTGGCCAACACCGCCGGGGACGACAACGGCGCCAAGCCGCCCGCGCCGATCGACCAGGGCGCCGTGTCCATGGGCTTCTACAACATGGCCGCAGGGCGACGAGCCGATCCTCAAGGACCTCGCGCTGAACTACGCGATCAGCGACAACTACCACCAGGCGGTGCAGGGCGGCACCGGCGCCAACCACGTCGCGCTCGGTACCGGGTTCGCGGCCTCGTTCCAGAACAAGGCGGGCAAGGCCGTGGCGCCGCCCGCCAACGAGATCGAGAACCCGAACGCCAAGCCGGGCACGAACAACAACTACGCCCAGGACGGGTACGCCGGCGGCAGCTACTCCGAGTGCGCCAACTCCTCCGCGCCCGGCGTCAGCGCCATCGACAAGTACCTGGCCACCCTGCCCTACAAGCCGCTGGCGAACTGCCAGCCGGGCCGCTACTACCTGCTGAACAACTACAACGCCGGATACAACCTGAACGGCACCGTGAACACCGCGCCGTTCACCGCACCGCCGCAGAAGACCGACTACGTGACGATCGGCAACGAGCTGTCGGCCCACCACATCAGCTGGGGCTGGTTCGGCGAGGGCTACGATCACGGCCACCCGAGCTTCGCCTACTGCCCCATCTGCGACCCGATGCAGTACTCGACGTCGATCATGACGAACCCGGCGCTGCGCAAGAACGTCAACCACGGCCTGCAGGACTTCGACAACGAGGCGGCGCGCGGCACCCTGCCGGCCGTGTCGTTCCTCAAGCCCGGCTGACGACGACGGCCACCCGGGTTACTCATCGATGTACGCGTGGGAGAACTTCGTCGCCCGCGCGGTCACCGCGATCCAGGACAACCCCAAGCTGTGGCGTTCCACGGCGATCCTCATCACCGAGGACGAGAGCGGCGGCTACTACGACTCCGGTTACATCCAGCCGGTGAGCTTCTTCGGCGACGGCCCCCGGGTGCCGATGATCGTGGTGTCCCCGTACGCCCGCCGCGGGTTCGTCGACCACACCTACAACGACCACGTGTCGATCCTGAAGTTCATCGAGGCCAACTGGGGCCTGAAGCCGCTGACCTCCTACAGCGAGGACAACCTGCCGAACCCGACGCCGCAGGCCTACGTGCCCAAGGTCCGGCCCGCGATCGGCAACCTCGATGACCATGTTCAACTTCAAAGACCCGCATTTCGGCACGCTCAAGCTGCCGGTGCGCAACGCGCCACGGCGCGGCCGCGGCGCGCCCGCCGGCGGTGCCCATCACCGAGCCCTGACCGCGCATGCACCCGGTGCCCCCGGCCGGCTCGGCCGGGGGCACCGTCATGACCCGGCCTTGAGCCAGCGGGGGTCCGGGGGCCGTCCCCCGGGTAACCCTGTGCCACCAGCCATGACGCTGAGAGGCCTGCCGGGCCCGTTACACGGACCGGTCCATGGGTACTGGCCAGTGCGGCTCTGCCAGGCACTAGCATCGAGGCCGTGGGTATGACGTTGCTGATCAGTGAAGCCTCACCCCACCTGGTCGAGGCGGATGCGGTTGTTATCGGGGTCGTCAAGGAAGCAGACGGGGCGCTTCCGGTTCCAGGCACCAAGGACGTGGACGAGGCGCTCGGCGGCGGGCTGGCGCAGACGCTGGCCACGCTCGGCGCCACCGGAGAGGCCGGTGAGGTCACCAGGATCCCCTCGGGCGGCCGGCTGGCCGCACCGCTGATCGCGGCCGTCGGGATGGGTGCCGCCGCCGGGGGCAGCGACGCTGCCTTCGATCCGGAGGTGCTGCGGCGGGCCGCCGGGGCCGCCGTCCGGGCCCTGCTCGCCGGGCGCCGCGCCGGACAGCGGGGACATGCGGATCGCGCTGGCGCTGCCCGCGCGCGACCGGGCCGAGGCCGGCGCCGTGGCGCTGGGCGGCCTGCTCGGCGGGTACGCGTTCCGGCGCTACCGCACCGAGCCCGCCCCGGGCGCAAGCCTGACCGTGCTGGCCCACGCCAGCGACGCGGCACCGGCGGCGCAGCGGGCCGAGGTGCTCGCGGACGCCGTGAGCCTGGTGCGCGACCTGGTCAACACCGGTCCGTCCGACCTGGTCCCGGCGATGTTCGCGGACCGGGCCGAGCAGGTCGCCGCGGACACCGGGCTCGCGGTCACCGTCCTGAACGAGGACGAGCTTGCCGACGGCGGCTACGGCGGGATCCTCGGCGTGGGCCAGGGCTCGGTGCACCCGCCGCGGCTGGTCCGGCTGGAACACGCCCCCGAGGGAGCGGCCAGGACACTCGTGCTGGCCGGCAAGGGCATCACGTTCGACTCCGGCGGCCTGTCGCTCAAGCCCGCCAAGTCGATGGAGGCGATGAAGTCGGACATGAGCGGCGCCGCCGCGGTGCTCGGCGCGATGCAGGCGATCGCCACGCTCGGGCTGCCGGTGCGGGTGGTCGGCTACCTGGCGATCGCCGAGAACATGCCCAGCGGCAGCGCACAGCGGCCCTCGGACGTGCTGACCATCTTCGGCGGCACCACGGTCGAGGTGACCAACACCGACGCGGAGGGGCGCCTGGTGCTCGCCGACGCGCTCGCCGCGTCCGCCGCCGACTCCCCGGATGTCCTCATCGACGTCGCCACCCTGACCGGCGCGCAGATCGTCGCGCTCGGGCCACTGGTCGGCGGGGTGATGTCGAACGACGACGGCCTGCGGGACGCCGTGGTGGACGCCGCCCGGCGGGCAGGTGAGGCGATGTGGCCGATGCCGCTGCCCGCCGAACTGGCCAAGGGCCTGGAGTCGGCCGTGGCCGACCTGGTCAACCTGCCCTCGGACGGCCGCGGCGGCGGGATGCTGGTCGCCGGGCTTTTCCTGCAGGAGTTCGTGCCCAGCGGCGTCCGCTGGGCGCACCTGGACATCGCGGGCCCGGCGTTCAACGAAAGCGGCCCGCATGGGTATACCCCCAAGGGCGGAACGGGCGCCGCGACCCGGGCACTGGTCCAGATCGCGCAGGACATGGCGGACGGGCGACTGTAACCGGCCGCGGCGGGCAGGGGCCGGGGCAACACTGACGGAAGGCAAGGGAGCGGGTCTGTGGCGGACAGCGGCGGCCGGTACGACATCGTCATTCTCGGCGGCGGCAGCGGCGGCTACGCCTGCGCGCTCAGGGCGGCCGAGCTCGGCATGCGGGTGGCGCTCATCGAGCGGGACAAGGTCGGCGGAACCTGCCTGCACCGGGGCTGCATCCCCACCAAGGCGCTGCTGCACGCGGCGGAGATCGCCGACCACGCGAACGAGGCCGAGGCGTTCGGCGTGCGGGCCCGGTTCGAGGGCATCGACATGGGCGGGGTCAACAGCTACAAGGACAAGGTGGTCGACCGGCTGTGGAAGGGCCTGACCAGCACGATCCTCAGCCGCAAGATCGACATCATCGAGGGTGACGGCCGCCTGGTATCCCCGACCGCGGTGCGCGTCGGGGACGCGCTGTTCGAGGGCGGCCACGTGGTGCTGGCCACCGGTTCCGAGCCGCGCAGCCTGCCCGGCCTGGCCATCGACGGCCAGCGCGTGATCACCAGCGACGACGCGCTCAGGCTCGACCGGGTGCCCGGCTCGGTGGTGATCCTCGGCGGCGGCGTCATCGGGGTGGAGTTCGCCAGCGTGTGGCGCTCGTTCGGCGCCGAGGTGACCATCGTGGAGATGCTCCCGCACCTGCTTCCCGCCGAGGAGGAGTCCAGCTCGAAGCTGCTGGAACGCGCGTTCCGGCGGCGCGGGATCGCCTACCAGCTCGGGGCCAGGTTCGAGGGGGTCAAGGACGCCGCCGACGGGGTCACCGTCACGCTGGAGGGCGGCAAGACGCTGGACGCCGAACTGCTGCTGGTCGCCGTCGGCCGCGGCCCGGTGTCGGCCGGGCTCGGCTACGAGGAGGCCGGCGTGGCCATGGACCGCGGCTTCGTGCTGGCCGACTCCTACTGCCGCACCAACGTCCCGACCATCTCCGCGGTCGGCGACCTCACCCCGGGGCTGCAACTCGCGCACGTCGGCTTCGGCGAAGGCATTCTGGTTGCCGAACGAGTGGCCGGGCTCGATGTGACCCCGATCGACTATGACGGCGTCCCGCGCATCGCCTACAGCGACCCCGAGGTGGCCTCGGTCGGTATCACCGTCGGCCACCGCGGCCGCCCGGGGAATCGAGACCATGGAATTCACCTACAACCTCGGCGGCAACGGCAAGAGCGTCATCCTGCAGACCCAGGGCGCGGCGAAGGTCATCGCGACGAAGGGCGACGACCCGGCGAACGGCGGCGGCCCCAGCAAGCCGGGGCCGGTGCTCGGCGTGCACCTCGTCGGCGCCCGGGTCGGCGAGCTGATCGCCGAGGGCCAGCTGATCTACAACTGGGAGGCGCTGCCGGCCGAGGTGGCGCAGCTCATCCACCCGCACCCCACCCAGTCGGAGGTGATCGGCGAGGCATGCCTCGCGCTCGCCGGAAAGCCCCTCCACGTCCATGCCTGACCCGGAGCGGGCGTGATCACCACGCCATCACCACCGGCACCCACGAGGGCTGAGCAGCGAAGGAGTCGCGAGAAGCCATGACGGTCACGGTATCCATGCCCCAGCTCGGCGAGAGCGTCACCGAGGGCACCGTCACGCGCTGGCTCAAGAAGGAAGGCGAGCGCGTAGAGGCGGACGAACCGCTGCTCGAGGTATCCACCGACAAGGTGGACACCGAGATTCCCTCCCCCGCGTCGGGCATCCTGCGCGGCATCACCGTCGCGGAGGACGAGACGGTCGCCGTCGGGGCGCAGCTCGCGATCATCGACGATGCCGCGGGCGGCGCGCCCGACGGGCGGGCCCAGGCGGCCGAGGCCGCGCCCGCGGTACCCCAGCAGGCCGGCCCGGAGCCCGGCGGCTACCCCTATGCCGTGCCCGAGCCCGCGCCGCAGGAGTACGCCCAGCCGGCTCCCGCCTACCAGGTGCCCGCCGCCCAGGCGGAGCCGCAGTACCGGCCGGCGGTGCCCGAGTACAGCGCGCCGTACAGCCAGGTGCCCGAGGCGGGCTACCCGGTCCCCGGCGCGGAGCAGGGGTACGCCGCTCCCCCGGCCGGGGGCTACGCGCCGGAGCAGGCGTACCCGCCCGCCGAGGCGGCCCCGCAGGCACCAGCGCCGGTGCCGCCACCGGCGCCCGAGCCGCAGTACCAGCAGGCCGTGCAGGCTCCGCCCGAGGCAGCCGCGCCCCCGGCAGCGCCCCCGCCGCCAGCGCCGGCCGCAGCACCTGCGCCGCAGGCTCCGCCTGCGCAGGCGCCGGCCTACCCGGTTGACGACGAGCCGGACGCCGGGCCGGCGACGGCCGAGGGCCCGTACATCACCCCGCTGGTGCGCAAGCTCGCCGCCGAGCACGGGGTGAACCTCGCCACGGTGGCCGGCACCGGCGTCGGCGGGCGGATCAGGAAGCAGGACGTGACTGGACCGGCGCACGCATGGTGACGATCCGCGGCGGCGGCCACGCCCCCACGCTGCGTGATCCAGTTCAGACAAACTTGCTCATCCGCAGCTTCGCTGAGTCTCTAGGCCCTCGGACGCCTGGGTCGCGAACCTGGACGAGGCCGATGAATCGGCCGAAGCGGGTGCTGTATATGTCCTCGCCGATCGGTCTTGGTCACGCACGTCGTGACCTGGCCATCGCCGATGAGCTGCGAGCGCTGCGGCCGGGTCTTGAGGTGCACTGGCTGGCCCAGCATCCGGTGACCGAGTTGCTGGAGCGGCGGTCCAGCTGATCCACCCCGCCTCGGCGTTCCTGGCTAGTGAGTCCGGGCACATCGAATCGGAAGCGGCCGACACGATCTGCACGTCTTCCAGGCGTTCCGAAACATGGACGAGATCCTGGTCAGCAATTTCATGGTCTTCGCCGACCTGGTGGAGCAGGAGCACTTCGATCTGTGAGTCGGCGATGAGGCCTGGGACGTTGAGTACTTCCTGCACGAGAACCCGGAGCTGAAGCGGTCGCCGTACGCCTGGATGACCGACTTCGTTGGCTGGCTGCCCATGCCGGAAGGAGGGGAAAGGGAGCAGGCGCTGACCGCCGATTACAACGCCGAGATGATCGAGCAGGTCGCGCGATTCCCTGGGCTGCGGGACCAGTCGGTGTTCGTCGGCAACCCCGGCGACGTGGTGCCGGACACCTTCGGGGACGGGCTGCCGCTGATCCGCGACTGGGTAGGCCGGAACTACCAGTTCTCGGGTTATGTCACCGGGATCCCGCCCGCCGACCGCGACGCGATCCGCGCCGATCTGGGCTACCGGCCCGGGGAGAAGATCTGCGTTGTCACCGTCGGCGGCTCGGGAGTGGGCACCGACCTGCTCCGCCGGGTGGCGGCGGCGTTCCCGGCCGCCCGGCGGCTGGTCCCGGGGCTGAAGATGATCCTGGTGGCCGGGCCGCGGATCGACCCTGGCGCCCTGCCGTCCCGTGACGGGCTGGAGGTGCACGGCTACGTGCACGACCTGTACCGGCACCTGGCGGCCTGCGATCTGGCGGTGGTGCAAGGCGGCCTGAC
>CAVRXW010000006.1:0-78861 GCA_963725125.1 uncultured Actinomycetes bacterium | reverse complement strand
GCCGTCCGCCGCGTCGCTCATGCCCAGCGGCTGGATCCGGTGGCGCGCGCCCTCACCGCCGCGGTCCGGGGACAGATCGGCGCTGGGGCACGGGCGGACGCGCTGCACGGCGTGTGGCTCGGGCAGCCCGTGCACCCCGCGCTGACCGGGCTGCCCATGGGCTTTTGGACCTCGGCAGCCGTGCTGGACTTCGTGCCCGGCTCACAGCGGGCCGCCAAGGCGCTCATCGCGCTCGGGCTCGCCGGATCGGTCCCGGCCGCGGCGGCCGGCCTGGCGGACTGGTCCGCACTGCACCGGGAACAGCAGCGTGTCGGCCTGGCTCACGGGGCCGCCAACGCCGGGGCATGGGCCCTGTTCGCCGGATCCCTGCTGGCCCGCGCGACCGGCCGGGACGCCGGTGGCCGGGCGCTGGCGTTCGGCGGCCTCGTCACCCTGACGGCGGGCGCCTACCTGGGCAGGCATCTCGCGTTCCCGCTGGGCGCCGGGGCCAGCCATGCCGAGTCCGTCTCGCACCTGGCACCGCTCGGCTGGCACGACCTGTGCCGGATCTACGACCTTCCCGACGGGCGGGTGACCCGGCGCCAGCTCGGCTACCTGAGCCTCGCCGTGGTGCGCCAGGGGTCGGACGTGCTGGTGCTCGCCGACCGCTGCGCGCACCTGGGCGGGCCGCTGCACCAGGGCACGCTCGGCGACGCCGGCGGCGAGCCGTGCCTCATCTGCCCCTGGCATGGCAGCACCTACCGGCTGAGCGACGGCGCGGTCGTGCACGGGCCTGCCACCGCGCGCCAGCCCGCCTTCGACAGCAGAATCGCCGAGGGAGGCATCGTCCAGGTCAGGCCGGCTCACCCCGCCGCCTGACCGCGGCGCCTGACCGCGGCTGCTGACCGCGGCTGCGCGGTCATGGCGGCCACGCTGCGGCCCGGCCGGCAGCAGCCGTCACCGCCGGTGCTGCGCACCGCCGCGGCGGCGCTCGCCTGGGCATGGCTGGTCCCCGGCCCGGCACCGCACCGCGCGACGCCATCGGCTGGCTGGTGATCGTCGCGGTCATGGGGTGGGTCACGGCCAGGGCAGTCGTTGCCAGCTGGCGGGTGCGGCGGGTGATGGTCGGTTAGTGCCAGCGGCTGCTGGCGGTGCCGGTTAGCTTGGCCGGTTCGCCGCGGCGTCTAGCACTTCGGGATGTTCCCGGCGGTAGTGCTCCGTCATCACGGCACTCGCCTGGCCCGGCCTGGACGCCAAGGTGCGGCGGCAGAGCTGGCAGCGAATGACCGGGAGGCGGGTGACGGTCACGGGAAAACGGCGGGTCCTGGGGCTGCTCATCACCTCTGATCATGCCAGACGCACGGCCCATGCTCACAGCGGACATCGGCGCCTCGGCGGCCGGGACCAGCTAGGGGGCCGCGTCGGCCCCGGGAAGCAGGACGTAGCCGAGGATCCGGCGGCTGCGGCCGGCCCGGGGCGGGTTGGCCTGCCGCGGCTGCAGCACCCGGGTCAGCTCGCGCATCAGTTCCGCGAACTCGGCATCATCGAGCCAGAGTCCGGCCAGCCGGTAGGCCACCCCGTCACGCAGGAAGTCGCGGTCCTTCCGGGCGAGGTAGCGGTCGAAGTCGCCGAGCAGCCCGGCGACGAAGGCCATGAACGCCTGCCGATGATCATCGGCGCTCATCGTGCCGATCTCGTCCAGCCCGATGGACGCCGCGGTCACCCGGAGCACGTACGTGCGCTCCAGGGCACCGCGCACCCGCCGCTCCGCGACCACCGCGAGGACTCCGGCGTCGACCAGCCGGGCCACGTGGCGGTACAGGCTGGCCGCCGGGACATCGGACAGCTCGGCAGCCAGGGCGCTGGTGGTGAGTGCCCGGTCACCGAGGAAGGCCTGCACGATCCGCAGCCGGACAGGGTGGAGCAGGAGATCCGCGCTTGCCATGTAGCCCACGGTAGCGTTTTGGTCTCAGTACTGTTAACGTTCCCAATCCTGGGATCAATGGCTGAGCGTGTGGGCGGCCCGGTCAGGGCTCGCCGGGCTCAGCCGGGCGAGCCGCGCGGGGGGCGCCGCAGCGGTTCGGGGTGCCGTGGCGCGGGATGCTCGACCAGGGCGAGCACCCGGCTGGCCATGAACCGGGCGGTGCGGACCACCACGCCGCTGCGGGTCACCTCGTTGACCTCGAACACGCCGCGCCGGGTGATCACCTCGACCCGGCGGCCGGCCCGGGTGGCTACGACCTCATAGGTCTTCGTGGTGCCGCCTGCGTCGATGACGATCTCGACCCGGTCGCCCTTCATCGCCGCCTCCACGGATTGCTGCTGGCACGGGTGACGGTCATGCGGCGCATACTTCTCTTGTGCCCCAGCCGCGTCCCGCAAATCTCCGGTCCCCGTGCAGTCCGGCGGGCCAGGGTCACAGCAGGGTCCGGGCCGACCAGCGGGACTTGCGGTGCTCGATGGCCAGCGGCACGCCGAAGCACTTGGACAGGTTCTCCTCGGTGAACACCCGCTCCAGGCGGCCCGGCGCGAGCACCGAGCCGCGACGCAAGAGCAGCGCGTGGGTGAACCCGGCCGGCACCTCCTCGACATGGTGGGTCACCAGGACCATGGTGGGCGCGGTCCCGTCCGCGGCGAGGCGCGGCGATCCGGCGCACCAGGTCCTCCCGGCCGCCGAGGTCCAGGCCCGCCGCGGGCTCGTCGAGGAACAGCAGTTCCGGGTCGGGCATCAGCGCACGGGCGATCTGGACCCGCTTGCGCTCCCCCTCCGACAGCGTCGCGAACCGGCGGCGGATCAGGTGCGCGCAGCCCAGCGCGTCGAGCAGTTCCACCGCCCGGGTGACGTCGGTGGAGTCGTACTCCTCCTTCCACCGGCCGACGATCGCGTAGGCGGCGGTCAGGACCAGGTCGATCACCTTTTCCCTGGGCGGCACCCGGTCCGCGAGGGCGGCGCTGGCCAGGCCGATCCGGGGCCGCAACTCGAACACGTCGCTCGCCCCAAGCCGCTCGCCCAGGATCCGCGCGGTGCCTTCGGTCGGATACAACTGAGCCGCGGCGACCTGGAGCAACGTCGTCTTGCCCGCGCCGTTCGGGCCGATGACCACCCAGCGCTCGTCGGCGTGGACGGTCCAGGTGATATCGCGGAGAAGCATCGAGCTGCCTCGCCGGACGCCGACACCCCGCAGCCGCACCACCTCGTCGGACATCCGGCTCCTTCCACGGCACCCGCTAAGGATGAACCTACGGCATCCGGCAGGCCGCAACGGCGCGCCGCGGGCCCGCGTTTCATGGCGGCACGCGGCCCGGCGCGGGGCCTTTCGGGCAGGTGAGTTGCGCACCGCGTAGAGCGCGGCCTGGGTGCGGTCGGCCACGCCGAGCTTGGCGAGCACCGAGCTGACGTGGGTCTTCACCGTCTTCTCCGACATGTGCAGCAGCCGTGCGATCTCCCGGTTGGACCGGCCCTCGGCGATCTGCGCGAGCACCTCCCGCTCGCGCGGGGTCAGCGCGTCGATGCCGCCCACCGCGGTCGGCCCTGCTCCTGGACTGCACCAGTGTGCCCGCTGCTTCGGGCGCCAGGACCGTGTGCCCGTCGTGCACCGAGCGGACCGCCCGGACCAGCGCGTCCGGATCCACGTCCTTGTACAGGAAGCCCGCCGCGCCGGCCCGCATCGCGACGGTCACCGACGCGGGGTCGGCCACGCTGGTGAGCACCAGCACCCTGGCCGGCAGGTTCCGGTCCCGGAGTTCGGCCAGCACGCCGAGCCCGTCCAGGCCGGGCAGCTTCAGGTCGAGCAGGACCACGTCCGGGGACCAGCGCCGCCGCCAGTTCGACGGCCTCCGCGCCGTCGCCGGCCTCGCCGACCACCTCGATGTCGTCCTCCAGGCTGAGCAGGACCCGCAGCCCCTGCCGCACCACGGGATGGTCGTCGGCGATGAGGACGGTGATCTTCCCCGGACTGCTCATGTCGGCCGTCCCCTGGCCGGCGGGCGGGCCCGGTCGACCGGCATGACCAGCCGGACCGTGTTCCCTGCCCGGGCGCGGAGCGGATCACCAGTGCGGCACCTGACCCGGCGGCCCGCTCGCGCAGCGACGGCAGGCCACGGCCACCGGCCGCCAGTTCCGGGACGAAGCCCTTGCCGTCGTCGGTCACCTCCAGGGTGACCCGCCTGGCCGCCGCGCACACGGACACGCGGACCTCGGCCGCGCCGGAGTGACGCAGCGCGTTGTGCAGCGCCTCCTGGGCGACCCGGTAGAGCGCGGCCTCGCGGTCGGCGCCGAGCGGCGGCAGGTCGCCGGCGGTGAACCGGACCCGCACGCCGTGCGCCTTGACCGCCAGCAGCGCGTACCTGCGCAGTGAACTCGGCCAGGCCGCCTTCGGTGATATCCGGCGGTGCCAGCCCGTCGATGACCGCGCGCAGTTCGGCCTGTGCGTCACCGGCCAGCGCGGCCACGCTCTCCATCTCGGCCGCTGCGCGGTCGGTGTTCCCGCTCGCCGGATCCCGGCTCGCGAGCACCGACGCGGCGCGCGCCTTGACCCGGATGCTGAACAGCTTCTGCGAGACGGCATCGTGCAGGTCCCTGGCCAGCCGGGCGCGTTCCTCCAGCACGGAGAGCTGGCGGGCCCGCTCGTAGAGGCGGGCATTGGTGAGCGCGATCGCGGCATGCGCGGCGAACAGCGCGAGAACCTCCTCGTCGCGCTCGGTGAACCCGCCGCCGGTGCGCTTGTTGGCGGCGAAGATGAAGCCGAGCACGCGGTCGCCGTCCCTGATCGGCATGCCGAGGATGTCGGCAAGCTCGGGGTGCGCCGACGGCCAGCCCTCGAACCGGGAGTCCGCGCGGATGTCGGCGAGCCGCAGCGGCTGCCCGTCGCGGAGCATCACGGCCAGCATGCCGTGCTGGCGGGGCAGCGGGCCGATCGCCTTGCGCTGCCGGTCGGAGATCCCGTCCACGACGAACTCGGCGAACGAGCCGCGGTCGTCGGGCACGCCGATCGCCGCGTACCTGGCGCCCGCGAGCGAGCGCACCGAGCGCACGATGACCTGGAGCACGTCGCGACCGACAGTTCCCTGGTGACGGCGAGCACGGCCGCGCTGACCCGGCGGAGCACCTCGTCCTGGCCCGGCGCCACAGCGGCGCCCCGCACGGCAGCGGCGCCCCACGCGGCAGCGGCGCCCGGCGCGGCAGCGGAACGCGGGCCCGCGGCCGGCCGCCCCGCCGGAACCCGCACCAGCCGCGGGACCGTCCTTGCCCATGAACACGACGTTACCGGCGCGGGCCGCCACGCGGATCGGGCGCGGGTCCTACGACCAACGACCCAGGACAGCCGGCCCGCACGACCGATGCCACGCCAGGCGGGGCTGCCTAACGTCGGTGCCATGACCGACACACTTGCGGAGAACGGCGCCCACGCGGCCCACGCCCCTGGCACCCGGGTCGCCGTGGTGACCGGTGCCTCCCGCGGGCTCGGCCGCGCGCTGGCGCGCGCCCTGGCCGAAGACGGATACCGGCTGGTGGTCGACGCGAGAGACGGGGCGGCGCTGCGCGCGGCCATGGCCGGGCTGCCGGCCGGCGCCGTCGTCACCGCACTCGCCGGGGACATCACCGACCCGTCCCACCGCGGCGACCTGCGCCGTGCGGCGCAGACGCCTGGGCGGCCCGGACCTGCTCATCAACAACGCGGGCACGCTGGGCCCGAGCCCGCTGCCCGCCGTCTCCGAGTTCCCGCTCGCGGAACTGCGCACCGCCTTCGAGGTGAACGTGATCGCCCCGATCGCGCTGACCCAGCTGCTGCTGCCCGCGCTGCGCGAGCGCGGCGGCGCCGTCCTCGCGATCACCTCCGACGCCGCGGTCGAGGCGTACGCGGGCTGGGGCGGCTACGGTGCGGCCAAGGCCGCGCTGGAACAGGCCTGCAACGTGCTGGCCGCCGAGGAACTCGCCGTCCGGGTCTGGCGGGTGGACCCAGGGGACCTGCGCACCCAGATGCACCAGGACGCGTTCCCCGGCGAGGACATCTCCGACCGGCCGCTGCCGGAGTCGGTGCTGCCCGCGTTCCGCAGGCTGATCGGCGAGCGCATGCCGAGCGGGCGCTACCGCGCCGCCGACCTTATGCCGGGCGGCGGCCAAGCGGCCGTCGCGGCGGACGGGCACGCCGCGGAACCCGTGCCCGGCGGGCCGGGGCGGTCATGACCGCGCTGGCCGACGTCGAGCTGCCGACCGCATTGGCCGACTTCGAGCTGCCGCCCGCGCTGGAGGCCAGCGAGCCGCCGGAGGCGCGGGGCATTCCCAGGGACGCGGTGCGGATGCTGGTCAGCCGCCGCCGCACTGGCGAGATCAGCCACCACCCGTTCACCGACCTGCCGGGCCTGCTGCTGCCCGGGGACCTGGTCGTGGTGAACACCTCGGCCACACTGCCCGCCGCGGTCCGCTGCGGCCCGGGGCTGGTCATGCACTTCTCCACCGCGCTGCCGGACGGCAGCTGGCTGGCCGAGCTGCGGACCGTGCGCGGCCACGCCACCCAGCCCTTCCCCGGCGGCTCGCCGGGCCAGCCGCTGCCGCTGCCCGGCGGCGCGGTCGCGACCCTGGCCGAGCGGGTCACCGGGCGGCTGTGGCGGGTGCGGCTGTCCACCGCGGTGGTGCCCTACCTGCTGCGGCACGGCTCGTACATCCACTACTCGTATGTGGCTTCCGACTGGCCCGCCGAGGCGTACCAGACCGTCTTCGGCACCACGCCGGGCAGCGCCGAGATGCCCAGCGCCAGCCGGCCGTTCACCGCGGAGATGATCGCCCGGCTGGTGGTGCGGGGCGTGACGATCGCGCCGCTCACCCTGCACACCGGGGTGTCCTCGCTGGAGGGCGGCGAGGAGCCGTACCCCGAGCCTTACGACGTCCCGCCGGCCACGGCCAGGCTCGTCGACGCGACCCGCCAGGCGGGCTGCCGGGTGATCGCCGTCGGCACCACGGTCGTACGCGCACTGGAGACGGCGGCGGCGGCCCGTGCGCATCAGGCGGGTGGCCCGCTGTCCGCCTCGGCCGGCTGGACGCACCACATGGTGACCCCGCAAACCCCCCCGAGAGTGGTGGACGCGCTGTTCACAGGACTGCACGAACCGCGCTCCACCCATCTTTTGATGCTTAACGCTTTCGCCGGGGCCGGCCTGCTCCACGCGTGCTACGCCGCCGCGGTGGCGCGCTCCTACCTCTGGCACGAGTTCGGGGACGTGCACCTGCTACTGCCCTGACCTACCAGATCCCCGCCGGGGCGGGCCCGGCCCCAGCGGCCGGCGGAGGGACCGGGTGACGGTAGCGTTACGGCCGATGACTGCTGGCCGAACCACCATCCTGGTGACCCTGACCGGCCGGGACCGGCCCGGGGTCACCTCCCGGCTGTTCACCGAACTGGCCACCCACGATCTGGCCGTCGCGGACATCGAGCAGGTGGTCATCCGCGGGCGCCTTGTCCTCGGCGTGCTGCTGGCCTGCGAGGGCGACCCAGACCTCACCGGGATTCACCGGGCGGTCCGGGCCCTCGCCGCCGACCTGGACCTGGACGCGGAGATCACCACCGGCTGGGGTGAGCTGCCCCGGCGCCGCGGGCGGCTGCACGTCACCGTTGTGGGCAGCCCGCTGCTGCCGAGCGCCGTCGCCGCGATCGCCAGCCGGATCGCCGCGAGCGGGGCGAACATCGACCGGATCGACCGGCTCGCCGACCGGCCGGTGACCTGCATCGAACTCGACGTGTCGGGCGCCGACCCGGACGCCCTGCGGGCGGCGCTCACCCGCGAGGCGGCGCAGCAGCGGGTCGACGTGGCGGTCCAGCGTGGCGGGCTGCACCGGCGTGCGATGCGGCTCATCGTCATGGACGTGGACTCCACCCTGATCTCCGCCGAGGTGATCGACCTGCTGGCGGCCAGGGCCGGCTGCGCGGAACAGGTCGCCAAGATCACCGCTGCGGCGATGCGCGGGGAGGCCGACTTCGCGGCGTCGCTGCGCGAACGGGTCGCCCTGCTGGCCGGGCTCGACGCGGGCGTGCTGGACGAGGTGCGCGCGGAGGTCCAGCTTGCGCCGGGCGCCCGCACACTCATCCGGACCCTGCAGCACCTGGGTTTCCGCTGCGGCATCGTGAGCGGGGGATTCACCCAGCTCACCGACGGCCTCGCGGCCGAGCCTCGGGCTGGACTACGCGGCTGCCAACACCCTGGAGATCGCCGGCGGCAAGCTGACCGGCAAGCTGACCGGGCCGGTGATCGACCGCGCGGGCAAGGCGGCCGCGCTGCGGCAGTTCGCGGACCAGGCCGGGGTGCCGCTCAGCCAGACCGTCGCGGTCGGGGACGGCGCCAACGACCTCGACATGATCGCCGCCGCGGGCATGGGCATCGCCTTCAACGCCAAACAGGCCGTCCGGGATGCCGCCGACGCGTCGGTGAGCGTCCCCTACCTGGACACGGTGCTCTACCTGCTGGGGGTGTCCAGGGACGAGGTGGAGGCCGGCGACGGCCCGCAGGCCTGAACATGGCCCTGGCCGCGCCCGGGGCCCGGCTCACTCCGCTGCGTGCGGGATCCAGAGATCGGCCAGTTCACCGCCGCCGGGCGCCGCGGCGGCCCAGCTTTCGCCGAGCCGGATGACCGCAAGCGCACACGCGGGGAACGCGATGTCCCGACGCCCGGTGAGCCAGGCGACCAGTTGCCCGCAAGCCGGGTTGTGCCCCACCGTCAGCACGGTGGCGGCGTCGTCCGGTTGCTCGTTGACGCGGTCCAGCAGGTCCTGGGCGCCCGCGTCGTACAGGCGGCGCTCGAAGCTCACCGCGTCCTCGCCCGGCGCCGCTCCCCCGAGTGCGTTACCTACCTGCTCCCAGGTCTGGATGGTCCGCCGGGACGAGGAGCAGAGCACCAGGTCGGGCGTGATGTCGCGGGCGAGCAGCCACTGGCCGGCGGCGCCGGCATCGCGGCGGCCGCCGCCGGTCAGCGGGCGCTCGATGTCGTTGACCCCAGGCTCACCGGCCGCCTTGGCGTGCCGGAGCACCAGGAGCGTATGCTCACCGCCCATCGCCGTCGCCTCCCCAGCGGTTGAACGTGATCAGGCGCAGCCACCCCTGAGGCCGCCCATTTATGATCATGGCGTTTCGGCTGCTGGAGCAGCCAAAACGCCATGATCACGATCGGTTGGACCGGCCGCGCGGCTAGGGGGCTGTCTGGTGGGGCTGCGCGGCAGGAGCGGTCCCGTTGGTGCCGTCACTAGCCGGCAGCGGCGCGGCCACGCTCTCCGGGCCGGACGCCGTCACGGCCGGTGCACCGCCGCCGGGCTCGCTGGGGGACATGCCGGACGATTGCCGCTTGGAGATCACGATCGCGGTCACCACGATGGCCACCGCGACGAGCGCCACGGCGGTCCGCAGGCCGACGTTGTGGCTGTACTTGACCACGCTCGTGGCGACCAGCAGCGATACCAGGTTCATGACCTTGAGCAGCGGGTTGATCGCGGGGCCCGCGGTGTCCTTGAACGGGTCCCCGACGGTGTCACCGATGACCGTGGCGGCGTGTGCGTCGGAGCCCTTGCCGCCGTAATGCCCGTCCTCGACCAGCTTCTTGGCGTTGTCCCAGGCACCGCCGGAGTTGGCGAGGAACACCGCCATCAGCACCCCGGCCGCGATGGCGCCGGCCAGGTAGGAGCCGAGCGGCGCGTAGCCGAAGGCGAACCCGACCGCGATCGGCGTCAGCACCGCCAGCAGCCCGGGAGTGGCCAGTTCGCGCAGTGAGTCCTTGGTGCAGATGTCCACCACCCGGCCGTACTCGGGCTTCTCGGTGTAGTCCATGATCCCCGGGTGGTCGCGGAACTGGTTGCGCACCTCGACGACGACGCGCTGCGCCGCCCGGCCCACCGCGCGGATCAGCAGGCTGGAGAACATGAAGACCACGGCCGCGCCGACGATCACGCCGACCAGCACGTTCGGCTTGTCGACCGACAGGCTGAACGTGCCCGCCTTGCCGAGCGCGGCCACCACAGTGGCACGGAACGAGCCGAACAGGGCGGTGGCCGCGAGCACCGCGGTGGCGATCGCGATGCCCTTGGTGATGGCCTTGGTGGTGTTGCCGATGGCGTCCAGGTGGGTGAGCGCCTGCGCCGCCTTCGCCTTCGACGTCCCCGGACATCTCGGCGATGCCCTGGGCGTTGTCGGTCACCGGGCCGAAGGAGTCCATGGAGACGATGACGCCGACCGTGGTGAGCAGGCCGGTCCCGGCCAGCGCCACCGCGAACAGGGCGAGCGTCGCGTTGCCGGTGCCGAGCAGGAAGGCGCCGTAGACGGCGGCGCCGATCAGCAGCGCGGCGTACACGGCGGACTCCATGCCGCTCGCGACGCCGGACAGGATCACGGTCGCGGCGCCGGTCTGCGAGCTTTCCGCCGATGTCCATGACCGGCTTGCGGTTGGTCTCGGTGAAGTAACCGGTCAGCAGCTGGATGGCGCTGGCGAGCACCAGGCCGATGACGACCGCGCCGATCGCGAGCCAGCGCGGGTTGCCGCCGTGGGACAGGATCGTGTGGTCGGTGACACCGGTCAGCTTGCTGAACTTGTCCGGCAGGTACAGGAAGGCCGCGCCGACGACGAGGATCAGCGAGATGACGGCCGAGACGAAGAAGCCGCGGTTGATGGCGGTCATGCCGCTGCGGTCGTTCTTGCGCGGGGCGACCACGAAGATGCCGATCACCGCGGTGACGACGCCGAGCATCGGCACGATCAGCGGGAAGACCAGGCCGTAGTTCCCGAACGCCACCTTGCCGAGGATCAGCGAGGCGACCAGCATGACGGCGTAGGACTCGAACAGGTCCGCCGCCATGCCCGCGCAGTCACCCACGTTGTCGCCGACGTTGTCGGCGATCGTGGCGGCGTTGCGCGGGTCGTCCTCGGGGATGCCCTTCTCGACCTTGCCCACCAGGTCGGCGCCCACGTCGGCGGCCTTGGTGTAGATACCGCCGCCGACACGCATGAACATCGCCAGCAGCGCCGCGCCGAAGCCGAAGCCCTCCAGCACGGTCGGGGCGTTCGCCTTGTAGATGAAGCACCACCAGGGCGGCGCCGAACAGCCCAAGCCCGACGGTGAACATGCCGGCCACGCCACCGGTGCGGAACGCGATCCGCATGGCTTTGCCGCTCGCCGCTCTCGCGTGCCGCGGCCGCCACCCGGACGTTGCCGCGCACCGTCAGGGACATGCCGGTGAACCCGGTCAGCGCCGAGAACACGGCGCCGACCACGAAGAACACCGACCGGCCCCACTGCACGCTTGCGCCGATCGGCGGGAAGCACCAACAGCACGAAGAAGATCAGCACCACGAACACGCCGAGCGTGCGGAACTGGCGCCGCAGATAGGCCGCGGCGCCCTCCTGCACGGCCAGGGCGATCTCCTGCATCTTGGCTGTGCCCTGGCTGGCGGCGAGCACTTCCCGCACCAGCAAGCCCGCCACGGCAAGCGCGAGCAGCGCGACCACTGCGACGACCACAACCAGGGTCAGGTTGCCGCCGGTTACAGTGACCGCCCCACCGCCTGCGGCGAGGTAATGCCCTGTCATTAAGTCCTCCTCGACAGCGCACGGGTCTTCGCGCGCGGTAATCGCCCCCCGGGCAAGGCCACAGCACCCAGTCACGGAGCACACTGGATAAAGGCAAATGCCACCAGGACAGACCCGGGAGTCTACGCATGCTCGCCAGCGGATGGCACGTCGGGGTCAGTCCCGCCCGGGCAACGCGATGCGTTCGGTCACGCCAAGGTAACCACAAAACGTTCGCCCGTGCCCACCGCCCGCACGTCTGCCCTGGTACCGGTGCGGCCCGGGTAACCCCGGGCGGGCCCGTCCGCAGCACCGGCCGCGGTCAGCCCGCCCGTGCCCCGGACGGCCAGCTCATCCGGATGCTGAGCCCATCGCCGTTCCTGGACACCTGGACATCGTCCGCCAGGCCGGCGATGACCGCGAGGCCAAGCTCGGCGGGCAGCGCCGCGGGATCCTGCCCGTCCGCCGCGGGCTGCGGCGGCCAGGCCAGGCCGTCGTCGCCGACGGCGGTGTTGGTCACCACCACTTCGAACCGCTCCCCGGCACCGGTCAGGGCAACCCGGACCGGCTCGGCCGGGCAGTGCTCCTGATGCACCTCGACGGCGCGGGAGCAGGCCTCGCCCACCGCGAGGCGAACCTCGTCGAGCAGTGCTTCCGGTACGCCGCTGCGCCGTGCCACCGCCGTGGCCACCAGCCGCGCCGTGCGAACGTGCGCAGGCAGCGGCGTGAACGTCATCTCCACGGTGGGCATCGTCTGCTGATGGTGCGGCGTCACTTCTCCGACTTCCGGGCGGCGATGGCCTCGTCCACGCCGTCGTGGATGCCGAAGACCTTGGTCAGCCCGGTGATCCTGAAGATCTTCAGGATGCGCTCCTGCGTGCACACCAGGTCCAGCGAACCGTCGTGGGCACGGACGCGCTTGAGGCCGCCGACGAGCACGCCCAAGCCGGTGGAGTCGAGGAACTCCACCTTCTCCATGTTCACCACGAGCTGGTAGTGCCCGCCGTTCACCAGGTCGATGAGAAGCTCACGCAACCGCGGGGCGGTATAGACGTCGATCTCGCCCTCGACATCGACGACCTCGATCCCGTCCGTCGTGTGATGCTCCAGCTTCAAGTCCACAAAATCCTCCCGCGCGATGCGGTCTTCCTGTCGTCGCCTGTGTTGGCGTCCCGCCCGATTGCCCACCCCGAGGCATCGGGCGCCCCGTCGCGCATTCAATCACGCGCTGACGTCATGTCTACACGAGTTCACGCTTCGCGGCATCCCGCCCGCGATACAGGGTGCCGTTTGTTACCAGGGGTTCCGGTGAGGACGCCCGTCAGCCCGGCGCCGTCGCCCGGCAGAGCACCGCGTAGGTAAGCGTGGCGCCGGACACCCGCAGCATCCCCTTGCCCGGGGCGGAAATGTCGAGCGCGAGCGTGATCACCTTTCCGGGCTCGGTCATCGCCGCGATGAGTTCCTGTTCCAGGGCGGTCGGGTCCGTATCGGCGGCCAGGAGATAGCCCGGGTTGTCGTGCGTCGGGGCGACCGGCGACGGCAGGTGCAGCAGCGGGACGGTTGGTCTGACGGCGCCGCCCGGGACCCAGCCAACGGGCGTGAGCGGCAGGGTGAGCGCCACGCTGCCCGCAGCCCGGGGGGACAGCACCAGTCTGCCCTGCAGCGGGGCGAGCACGTCGACCGCGAACGGATTATCAGGCCGTGCTAATCCGGCGGCCACCGTGTCGTACTCGGACGGCGGCAGGTACCAGCATGTTGGGTCGGTACCGATTTGCAGTTGTGCGGTCACCTGGCTCCTCCTCGGCCGGGGCTGGGCGGGCCGCCGCCGCGGGCCTGAGCCAGGCCCAGGCGCTCGCCAGCCATGGCCGCCTCGGTGCGGTTGCGCACCCCCAGCTTGTCAAGAATCCGGGACACATGCACGGCAACGGTGCGTTCACTGATGAACAGGGCACGCGCGATCTGGCGGTTGCTGTCGCCGCTGACCAGACAGGCGAGCACCTCGGCCTCGCGGCTGGTGAGGCCGAGGTGCCCGCCCGGTGCCTCGGGTGCGGGCGGCGCGGGATTCAGCCTGGCCCGGCGCCCCAGGGCCTCCGCGAGGCTGAGCAACGGGGGCGACGGCAGCTGACGGGCCAGGTTCTCGCAGCTAGCCAGGGCGCGCGCAGCCTGTTCGCGCCGCCCTGCCCGGACGGCGGCCTCCGCCTCGCGCAACCGGGCGTAGGCCTCGCGGTAGGGCTGGCTCGCTGCCTGCCAGGAATCGCCCACCGCATGCCAGGTCACCCGGTCATCGGATCGGTGCGCCCGAGCGTCCTCGGCGGCGGTCAGCGCGGCGAAGGCGGCAACGTCGGGCTGCCCATCGCCGTGGTCACCGGCCAGGGCCCTGGCCCGGTCGGCGAAGCTGGCCGCCACCTGCTCCCAGGCGTCCGGAATGGCCCCCGGCCGTGCCGCGACGGGCAACGCGGCGAGGTCGGCGGCGGCCCGCGCGCCCGCGGCGAGCAACCGGGCCTCCTCCGCCGCCAGTGCGGCACCCTGGAGAGCGGCGAGCCCGTCGAGCACCTCGTCTGCCGCCGCGGCCAGATCACCGGCATTCAGCGCCTGCTCGGCGAGACAGGCGCGCAGCGGCCCGATCAGCCGCGGGTCCTGCGGCGCTTTACCCAGCGCCTCGGCCAGCGCCGCCGCGGACTGCTGGTCACCCCGGCCGACGGCCAGTTCGAGCTGGAGGAGCTGGACGTACCGGGTGAAGTTCGGGGGCGACTCCACGACCAGTTCGGCGAGCAGCCGGTCTGCGTCCGCCCACCGCCCGGTCGCGGTGAGCACGGCGGCGGTGTTGTTGTCCAGGATCGAGGTCATGGCCGGCGTCGCCGCCAGGGACCGGGCGGCCCGCCGGCCCGCGTCCGCCACGTCGAGCGCCTCACTGAACCGGCCAGCAGTGCAGAGGACGTACATGTGGCTAGCCGCGGCACGGATCACGTCCTCGGCATTGCCGGCCCGGCGGGCCAAGCCGAAGGCGGTGCGCAGCGCTGCCATCCCGGCGTCGAGATCGCCGCGCTGGGCCAGGACGGTGCCGAGCGTGGTCAGCCCGTGGGCCTGCTCAGCGACCGCGCCGGCCTGGCGGGCCTCGGCCACGGCCCGCTCCGCGGCCGGCTGCGCCTCGGCGAACTCACCGAGCAGCATCCGGTGGGTGGCCAGCGCGGCGAGCACCCGGGCCCGCAGCGCCGAGGGCGGGCCGTTGGAGAGCAGCGCCACCGCTTCTTCGTCGGCATCGACTGCGGCGCGCGGGTCACCGGCCTCCCACCGGTACCGCCCGAGCCGCTCCAGCAGGCGCGCCCGGGCGGCCCGGCCCGCAGAACCGGACCGCACCAGCGCCGCGGCTGCCCACCCGGCAGCGCGCTCCGGATCACCGGCCCAGCTCGCGGCCTGCGCCGCCTCCTCGAACAACTCGGGGCCCGCCTCGGGCAGCCAGGATTCCAGCTCGATGGCCAGCGCGTAGTCGCGGGCGGCTTCCGGGTAGGCGTGCGCCGACACGGCCTGGCGTGCCGCGGCCACGGCCGCGGGGGCGGCACGGTCCGGGCAGCCGGCCAGGTACCAGTGCTGGGCCAGGCTGCCCTGGCTCACACCGGCTCGCGCAGCGAGCGCCTCGGCGAGGGACCTGTGCAGCCGGCGGCGCTCGCCCGGCAGCAGCGAATCGTAAACCACCTGCCTGATCAGGCCGTGCGAAAAAAAGTACCTGTCACCGTCGGCGGCGAGCAGCCCCGACACGACCGCCTCCCTGGCGGCCGCGAGCAGCGGGCGCTCTTCCAGCGCGACGGTCGCGGCGAGCAGCTCATGGGACATCCCGCCGTCGGCAGCGGACACCTGGTCCACCACCGCCCGGGCCGGTTCGCTGAGCACGGCCGCGCGGGCCAGCAGTGCGTCGGCGATCGAGGCGGGCGGGCTTTCCGGCCCGGCGCTCGCGAGTTCCCGCGCGTACAGCGGATTGCCGCCGGCGGCGGACACCACGGCGGCCACCTGGTCCGCGCTGAGGCCGTCCGGAAACAGGCCGGTAACCAGTTCGGCGATCTCGGCGTCGGCCAGGCCGGCCAGCCGCAACCGGCTGACGCCCGGGCGGCCCTCCATCTCGGCGAGCCATCGCCGGGGGGCGCCGTCCAGGTCCTCGTCGCGCACGGTGGCGGCCAGCAGCACCGGTGCCTCGGCGCAGCCGGACGGCCAGGAACGCCAGCAGTTCGCGGGAGGACTCATCGGCCCAGTGCAGATCCTCCAGCACGAGCAGCAACGGTGCACTGGCCGCCAGATCGCCGAGCAGCCCCAGCACGCGGACGAACAACCGGTGCCGCGCGGCGAGCATGTCGCCCTGCTCGTGGTCGTCCAGTAACCACGGGGCCTGCTCGCCCAGCGCGGCGACGAAGGGGCCGTAGGCCAGGGCCGCGCCCGCCAGGGGCGCGGACTCCCCCGCCCGCACCTGCGCCCCGGCCGCATCCGCCTGCCGGCACAGCTCCGTGACGAGCCTGGTCTTGCCGATGCCGGCGGGGCCGGTGAGGAGCAGCACCTGCGGCTCGCCCGCGGCCGCCCGCGCATAAGCGGCGGACAGGACCGCACGCTCGGCGGACCGCCCCACGATCGGCAAGGAGCCAGGCACATAGCAAAGTGTCCTGGTCTGGGGTGTCTGTGTCGATACCTCAGCCCGCGCCCTGCCCCCGCCCGCGATGACTACGCGGCCCAGGGGCGCCCGTAGTCAATTACCGCAGGCCCGAATACGCATCACTGCCGATGTGCCGCCCCGGCCGTCCCCGGCACGCTGGGCACCGTTAGCACCGCTGACCGGGCCGCCGCCTCCGCGGCGCCCACCCGGCCAGCGATCGCACCTGAAGGGGACCCAGTAATGCGCAAGATCCTCACCTCAGCAGTGACCGTC
Organism: uncultured Actinomycetes bacterium; assembly: GCA_963725125.1. Lineage (GTDB taxonomy): Bacteria > Actinomycetota > Actinomycetes > Streptosporangiales > Streptosporangiaceae > DASXKD01. The sequence goes on along the minus strand of CAVRXW010000006.1, from coordinate 62,430 downwards.
GCCGCCGCTGCGGCCACGTGGTCGGCGGGGCGGGGCTCGCCGCGGCCAGCACCCACACCGCGGCCAGCGGGACCGAGCACTTCCAGCTCATGACGACCTCGGGCACCTCGTCCAACCTGTCCCTGATCGCGAGCGGCGTTGTTCACCGCCCCGGCGGTCGATCACGAGCACCAGGCGACCAACACCGCCACGTTCGTGTTCTCCAACGGCACGATCAACCTGAAGCACTCCAAGGGCACGGGCACGCAGAACTTCAACCCGAAGACCTGCCTGCTCACCATCAACGAGCACGGCACTTACAACCTGACCAGCGGCACCGGCGGCCTACGCCGGGATCACCGGCAGCGGCAAGTACCAGCTGAGCATCCTGGGCATCGGCGCGACGTCGGGTGGCAAGTGCGTGCAGAACAAGCCGCCGGTCGCCTTCCACCAGGTGATCAACGCCAGCGGCCCGGTCAGCCTGCCGTAGCGCCAGCCAGTACCTGCGGCCCGCCCGGCTGCCGTCGCCTTGGGGGAGGCGGCAGCCGGCCGCCGTCCCGGGCTTCGGGCAGCGGACTGGCCCGCCTGGCCCGTAGTCAATCTCCGTCGGCGCGGATAGCCCGTAGGCGCGCCCGCCATCGTCGTCGGTGACCGGGGCCGCGCCATGTCTCGCTCGTCGGTGGTGTCAAGCACGGACTTGTCCGCTGTGGATGACACACTGAAAGCCGCTCGCTTTTACGCTGCTCGCATTCACCGCTCCGGATTCCGGGCGGCCGACAGGGGAACCTGGCATGAGGCACCCCGGTGGACGGGACACCGTCCCCGCCGCGCGCATCCTGCGCCGCGGCGCGCGGTCCGGCAGGCTGATGCATGTCGAGGAGATCGCCGCCCGCCCTGGCGAGGGCGTGCCGTGGCCGGAGTGGGTGCCCGAGCAGGTCACCCTGGCGTTCTCCCGGGCCGGTGTCACCAGGCCGTGGGCGCACCAGGCGGCCATGGCCGAGCACGCGCACCATGGCAGCAACGTGATCATCGCGACACCCGCCGCCTCCGGTAAGTCGCTGGGTTACCTGCTGCCCGGGCTGACCGCGGTACTGGGCGGGAGCACGGTCCTCTACCTGGCGCCGACCCGGGCGCTGGCCGCCGACCAGGTCCGCGCCATCGCAGGCGCTGGGTATCGCGGGGGTCTGCGCGGCCGTGGTCGACGGCGACACCTGCGTCGCCGACCGCGAGCGCGCCAGGACCCGCGCGAACTACCTGCTCACCACCCCGGACATGCTGCACCACGTGCTGCTCCCCCGGCACTCCCGGTGGGGGGAGTTCTTCGGCCGCCTGCACTACGTGATCGTGGACGAGTGCCATGGCTACCGCGGGGTGTTCGGCTCCCACGTCGCCCACGTGCTGCGGCGGCTGCAGCGGGTTGCCGCGTACCACGCCCGCCGGCATCCGGCCAGGATCCGGGCGGGCAGCGGGACGCCGGATGGCCTGGTCTTCCTGCTCGCGTCGGCCACGGTCAGCGAGCCGGGCAACTGCGCCCGCCTGCTCACCGGGCAGGAGGCCCAGGCGATCACCGAGAGCGCGGCACCGCGCGGGCCGCTGACGTTCGGGCTGTGGGAGCCGCCGCTCACCGCCGCCCGTGGCGAGGGCGGCGCCCCGGTCCGCCGGCCGGCGACCGCCGAGGCGGCCACGCTGCTGGCCGACCTGGTGGCGCACGACGTGCGCGGGCTCGCCTTCACCCGCTCCCGGCGCGGCGCTGAGGCGGTAGCGATAGCCGCCCGGCGCTCGCTGGCCGGGACCACCGCCGCGGCGCAGCGGGCCGCCGCCCAGCGAGCCGCGGCGCAGGCGGTCAAGCGGGCGGGCCAGAGCCGCCGCGCCCGGGCCGCGCAGCCTGCCGCGCTGGCGGAAGGAACCCGGGCTGACGGGACGGCCGCGGCCAGCCCGGCCGCGGCATCCGGGGGGGCTCCCGGGGTGGCTCCCGGGGTGGCTCCCGCAGCCGGCGTGGCTCCGGCGGCCGGGGTGGCTCCAGCAGCCGCGGTGGCGGTGACTGCCGGGGTGGCTCCAGCAGCCGCGGTGGCGGTGACTGCCGGGGTGGCTCCAGCAGCCGCGGTGGCGGTGACTGCCGGGGTGGCTCCAGCAGCCGCGGTGGCGGTGACTGCCGGGGTGGCGGCAGCGCCGGGGGCGGCTCGGGCGCCGGGGGCGGCTCGGGCGCCCGCCACGATCGCCGCCGCGGGCGAGCGGCCCACCGCGGCGGGCGAGCGGCCCGCCGCCGCAGGCGAACTGGCTGCCACCGCGAGCGAACGGACCGCCGCGGGCGAGCGGTCTGCCGCAGAGACCGGCCGCCTGGTGGCCGCGTACCGCTCCGGGTACCTGCCCGAGGACCGGCGTGAACTGGAGGAGGCGCTGCGGACCGGCGCGCTGCTGGGGCTCGCCGCGACCACCGCCCTCGAACTGGGGGTCAACATCTGCGGGCTGGACGCCGTGCTCATCGCCGGCTGGCCGGGCAGCAGGGCCGCGCTGTGGCAGCAGGCGGGCCGGGCCGGGCGGGAGGGCCAGCCCGCGGTCGCCGTGCTGATCGCCAGGGATGACCCGCTGGACACCTACCTGGTCCATCACCCGGAGATGCTGCTGCACCAGCCGGTGGAGGCCACCGTCCTCGACCCGGAGAACCCCTATGTGCTTGCGCCGCACCTGTGCGCCGCCGCCGCCGAGATGCCGCTGACCGAGGCCGACCTGAGCCTGTTCGGCTCGTCCGCCGCCGGTGCCGCCGCAGGACCTGGTGGCGGCGGGGATGCTGCGCCGCAGGGGGCACCGGCTGTACTGGACCCGGCGCGGCCGGGGACACGGCCCGGGCCTGCGCGGCGAGGGGAACTACCCGGTCAAGATCGTCGAAAAGGCCACCGGGCGCCTGGTGGGCACGGTCGACCAGCCGTCGGCGCACAGCTTCGTCCATGCCGGTGCGGTCTACCTCCACCAGGGTGAGCTCTACCTGGTGACGGCGCTGAACCTGGCCGAGGGCGTGGCGCTGGTGGAGCCGGGTGACCCCGGCTACATCACCTCCGCCCGTGAGGTCACCGGGATCGACGTGGTCCGCGAACTGCGGCGGGCCGCCTGGGGGCCGGCCACCGTCTGCTTCGGCGAGGTCGACGTGGTCCGGCAGGTGACCTCGTTCACCAGGCGCAACCCGGAGACCGGCCAGCCCCTGGGGGAGGAAACGCTCGACCTGCCGCCCCGCGCGCTGCGGACCCGCGCGGTCTGGTGGACGATCTCCGCAGGCCAGCGGGATGGCCTGGAGCGCCGCGGCGTCAACCTCGCCGGAGCGGCGCACGCCGCCGAGCACACCTCGATCGGCCTGCTGCCGCTGTTTGCCGCCTGCGACCGCATGGACATCGGCGGCGTGTCCGCCGACCTGCACCCCGCTACCGGGCAGCTGACGGTGTTCGTCTACGACGGGAACGAGGGCGGCGCCGGGTTCGCCGAGCGCGGCTTCGCCGTGGCGGAGGCGTGGCTGCGGGCCACGGCCGAGGCGATCGGCAGCTGCGAATGCCAGGCCGGCTGCCCGTCGTGCGTGCAGTCGCCCAAATGCGGCACCGGGAACGAGCCGCTGGCCAAGGACGGCGCGGTCCTGCTCCTGGAAACCCTCCTGGCAGGCGCCCCGGCCGCGACCAGCCCGGGCATCGCCGGCCTGGCCACCGCCGGCCTAGCCGCCGCCAGCCCGGCAACCGCCGGCCCGGCCGCCGCCAGCCCGGCAACCGCCAGCCCGGCAACCGCCAGCCCGGCCACCGCCCCCGGGCCCGCCGAAGCCGCCGAGCCCGCCCGGGCTGCACCATCAGCCCCGTGAGCCCCGGCACCGGGCCGTCATAGGCCAGAGATCGCCCAAAAGCTTCTGCAAGCAAACGGCTCGACGTGACATACGAGCCATTTGTCACGTGAAAGACAGCATCGGCGACGGTTGAATCTGTGAAACCGAACCTGTGAAGCTCTAGGAACGGCAGCCGCCCTGCGCCCTAACGCGCGCCTGGCGGACGCGGGGGGTCTGGGGGCCTCGGCCCGCGGGTAATGGTTTGCGGGGCCGCCTCGACGCTGCCGGGGCGGCTGCCAGCAAGGGCAACCGGCCCCCGGAAAGGGGGCGACCCCCGCCGGGGGGGAGAGCGGGGGTCGCCGCACGGTCCAGGTCCGGGTGCGGACGCGAGAACCGTCTTCCATGAAAGCCTAGATGCGTGTGTAGGACCAAGTTACCAATCGGCTACGCGGAGATGCCATGGATTGCGGGTCTTTAACAACTATGCTGCCGGATCGTAGCACTCCCGTCGAGGCCGCAGAGCCCCCAAAGTCTGGTTTTCCGGCAACGGCCGCCTTCTTCGACCTCGACAAAACTCTGATCGCCCGGTCGAGCACGCTGGCATTCGGCCCGTCGTTCTACCGGCACGGCCTGCTCAGCCGCACCGACATGGTGCGCGGCGCGGTCGCCCAGTTGCGGTACCGGCTGAGCGGCGCGGACCACCAGCAGATGGAGAGGCTCAAGGCCGAGGTCAGCGCGGCCTGCCAGGGCTGGCCGGCGGACCGGGTGACCGAGATCGTCAGCCGGTACCTGAAGGACCTGATCCTCCCCTACGTGTACGCGGAGGCCCGGGCGCTGCTCAGCGAGCACCGCGGCGCCGGCCAGGACGTCGTGATCGTGAGCACCAGCGGCCAGGAGGTGGTGGCCCCGATCGGCGCGCTGCTCGGCGCCCATTCGGTGATCGCCACCCGGATGCGGATCGCGGACGGACGCTACACCGGCGAGATGGAGTGCTATGCCTACGGCGAGGAGAAGGCCGTCCAGGTCCGGCGGCTGGCCGCCGAGCGTGGGTACTCGCTGCCCGGCTGCTACGCCTACAGCGATTCGGTGACGGATCTGCCCCTGCTGGAGGTGGTCGGGCACCCACGGGTGGTCAACCCGGACCGCGCACTCCGCCGCATCGCCACGGTCCGGGGCTGGCCCGTGCTCTCGTTCAGCACCGTGTGAGCGCCGCGCGCGGAGCCGCCGGGGAATGGAAACAGCGTGATCAATCAAGATCACCAATTGGTGCCGCACAGCATCTATGCAGCGCGGCCGATCCGTCGTAGAAAGGTGCTACGGACCCAAGGGTCCGGGCACGGCAACCGGGCACCCACGCGCGACCAGCCGCGGGAGGCGAGCCAGGGCAGTCGGCCACAGCGCATTGGCACCGGCCTCCGGTGCCCGCGGTGGCGGGCCGCCCGGCACACTGAATGTGCGCTTGGTAACCCGGGCCTGACGTGCCAGCGACGGCGCTCCAGCGGGAGCGCCGTTCGCTTGCCCCGGGATCACCGGCCACGCCAGTCGAGCAGCAGCCCGTGCGTGCTGCCCGGCACTGCGATGATGATCCCGTAGGATCTCATGCCGTAGGCGGCTCGTCACCGCTGCGCACGGCGCCTGGCCGGTCCGGCCGGCCGCACGGATGGAGCGGCGGATGCGTGCCGCGTGACGCGTGCCGCACGGGAGGTTGCCAGCGCGACCCAGCACCCGGCGCAGGAGGGAAGAGAACGCGATGGCCGAGCCCGGAGCCGCAAGGCCAGCGGAGGTCGACGACCGGTCGGTCGGTGACCTTGTTTCGGCAGCGATCGGGGACCTCACCCGGCTGGTCCGGTACGAGACCGACCTGGCCAAGTCGGAGCTTGCTGGCCGACATACGGCGTATTGGTGTGTCCTCGGCGCTGGCGGCGACCATCGTGTTCAGCAGCTTCCTCATGCTGGTGATGCTGTGCTTCGCTCTGGCCTACGGCCTGCAGGCGCTCGGCGTCTGGGACTGGGCCTCGTTCCTGATCGTCACCGGCGCATTGATCCTGCTGGCCGCGGCCTTCGCCGGAATCATCTACTTCAAGGTCCGGCGCCTGGACCGGCTTCGCAAGACCAGGGAATCGGTGCAGGGCAGCCTCGCGCTGCTGCGCCGTGACGAGCAATCCGGGCCCCCAGCGACCGTCCCGCGGTGATCGCATGCCCGTGACCGGAGGCTCAGCCGTTTACCTCGACGGACCATGGTCACACCGTTCCGTCAGCGCCAACGGCAGCCGGTTCCACATCGCGGAGAGCGGTGAGGGACCGCTGGTCCTCATGCTGCACGGGTTCCCGCAGTTCTGGTGGACCTGGCGGCGGCAGCTCGCCTCGCTGCCCGGTGCGGGCTTCCGGGCCGTCGCCAGCGACATGCGCGGTTACGGGGGCAGCGACAAGCCGCCCCGGGGCTATGACCTCATCACCGCCGCCTCGGACGCGGCCGGCCTGATCCGGGCACTGGGCGAGGCCAACGCCGTGGTGGTCGGGCACGACTGGGGCGCCCTGGTGGCCTGGACCATGGCGGCCTACTACCCGAAGGTGGTCCGGCGGCTGGCGATCGTGTCGGCGGCCCATCCGCTGCGGATGCGGGCCGAGATGCTGGCCGGCCCGGTGCGCCGGGGCTGGCGCAACGGGAACACGCTCGGCTTCCAGTTGCCGGTGCTGCCCGAATCACGGCTGGTCCGGCACAACGCCGAGCAGGTCGGCCGGATGCTGCACGCCTGGTCGGGGCCTGGATGGCCGGACCCGGAGACCGAGGCCAGGTACCGGGCGGCCATGGTCATCCCGTCGGTTGCCCATTCGGCGCTGGAATACCACCGCTGGTTTCTCCGGTCCTGGCCGCGGTCCGACGGCATCCGGTACGCCCACCGCATGCGGGCCCCGATCGGGGTGCCCACCCTGCACCTGCACGGGGCGATGGACCCATGCGTGCCGACCCGCAGCGCACAGGCCTCGGCCAGGTACGTGGACGGGCCCTACCGGTGGCGGCTCCTGGAGGGCGCCGGGCACTTCCTGCCGGAGGAGCAGCCGGACAAGTTCGACTCGGCACTGCACACCTGGCTGACGGACCCCGAGCCGGAGCGATGACCCCGGAGCCGCGCGACCCGGCGGCCGCGCCGCGCGACCGGGACACGGTGGGCCGGGCCCGCAACGCACGGCCGCGCGACGCCCTGGGCCGCCCGCTGCCGCGCGGCGTGGCCGGGGACGAGCGGGTCCCTGACGACCTCGTGCTGCCGCCAGCGGAAGCGCTCAGGCTGGCCCAGCAACTGCTGGACGAGGGCCGCCCGTTCCATGCGCACGAGGTGCTTGAAGCGTCATGGAAGAGCGCGCCCGCCGGCGAGCGGGATCTGTGGCAGGGACTCGCCCAGATCGCGGTCGGCCTCACCCATGCGCGACGGGGAAACGCCCGCGGCGCGGCGGCGCTGCTCCGCAGGGGCGCAGACCGGGTGGCCGGCTATTCCGGCTCGGCACCGCATGACATTGACGCCGCCACCATCTGCCAGGTGGCCCGGGAGGCGGCCGGACGTATCGAGCGGGACGGCCTGGACGCGGCCCGGCCGGACCGGCTTACGGTGCGCCTGGTCATTGCCTGACCGGCCGACCGTGCGGCCGGGCAGCGACGGATCGGCTGGCCGTGGCGGCGCAGCGACGGGCCGGCGTCAGCCGGGCCGTGGGCAGCCGCGGGTGGAGACCTGAACCGTGGCGTCGCCGCCCTTGCGGACGTCCGGCCGGACCACGCTGGACGTCAGCGCGAAACCGGTATCCCGTGCGATCGTCGATGCGGCGAAGATGACCCCGTCGACCTTGCCGTTCTTCGCCAGCAGTGGGCCGCCGGAGTTCCCTGGCTCCACGGTCGACCGGACCGCGTAGATGTCCCTGGTGACCGTGCCGCTCTTGTAGATGTTCGGGCCGTCGGCGGCCCACTCTGAGCCGACCCGGGCCGGGACCGCACGGAACGGCCCGTTCTCCGGGTAGCCGGCGACGACGGCGTCGCTGCCCCGTGCGGCCGACCCGGCGAAGTGCAGCGGCGGCGCGGTCAGCCCGGGCACGTAGAGAATCGCCACGTCGTTGTTCCAGTCGAAGAGCACGACCGTGGCCGGCATGCCGTTGCCACCGCCGTAGCTGACGTACGGGCCCACGGTCATCCCGGCGACCACATGGGCGTTGGTGAGCACGTGCTCCGGCGAGATCACGAAGCCCGAGCCTTCCAGGCTCCGGTTGCAGGTGTACTTGGCCTCGCCCCAGATCTTCACGATGCTGTTGCGGTCCCGCCGCACCACCGGCCAGGACAGCACCGCGTTGTCCGGTGGCGGCACGTTCGCCGAGCCGTTGATGCCGAGCGCGCCGAACACCTGGGTGTAGGGACTCTCGTCGAGCAGGTGGCGGAAGTCGGAGAACATCGTGTGCGCGGCCGGCGGCATGAAGTCGCTCACCCCGTGGAGCACCTCAGAACTCCGGACCTGCGTGGCCACGGCGGGGAACGGTGCATTGACCACCGCCGAGCCGATGAACCAGGCGATGACCAGCACGGAAAGCACGCTGACCGCGGCGCCGCCCAGGGCGTCCACCATCGCCACCGGGCGCCAGGTCACCCGGGAGCGGACCATCACGCCGAGCAGCGAGGCGAGCAACTGGCCGATCATCGCCGCAATGAACACCAGGATGATGGCCACGAGGGCCTGCTGCGAGGCCCCGTGTACCAGGAACCTGGCGACGCTCGGGGAGAACGTCGCGCCGACGGCCGCGCCGGCCAGGAACCCGATGCAGCTGAGCACGCCGACGATGAAGCCTTGCCGGTACCCGGCGACGGCGAACGCCGCCGCCAGCACGACCAAGATCAGATCGAGCAGGTCTCCCGGCATTCATCCACGGTATAGGGCCGTGCGCCACAAGTGCACTGGTCGTGATCGCTCTGCATCCTTGCCGCTCCGAGGGGGCACGCCCAGCCCTCGCCGGCGGCGCCAGGCGGCCTTCCCGGCCGGGCCGCGGCGGGCGGGTTGCGGCGGCTCAGGCAGGCGGGCGCGGCGGCTGGGACCCTGGGTGCGGCAGCTGGCACCGCCTGGTGCGGCGGCTGGGCAGGCGCCCGGCGGCTAACTCGAACCCCCGCCACGCGGCGGCTGGGACCGGCGGCCGCGGCGGTTAGCTGCGGGCCGCTGCGTCGAGCACATCCGGGGGCAGGTCTTCCTCACGCCCGGCGTCCCAGGGCTGTTCCCATCCGCCGAGCGCGAGCAGCCGGTCCACGAGCAACGCGGTGAAGCCCCAGACCAGCATGCCGTGCACCCGGAAGGCCGGGCCCGCGGCGCCGGAGGGGTGCCGCACGCTGAGCCTGTTGGCTGGGTCCGCGAGGTCGGTCAGCCGGGCCCTGGCGGCCGAGACGATCTCGCCGTCGGCGGCCGCGACCAGCGGGCTGGGCGCACGCCACCAGGCCAGCACCGGCGTGACCCGGAACCCGCTCCGCGGGATGAACAGCTCGGGCAGCACCGCGAGGACGTCGACCCCGGCCGGGTCCACGCCCACCTCCTCCGCGGCCTCACGCAACGCGGCCCCCACCGGGCCCTGATCGGACGGCTCGATCGCGCCGCCGGGAAAGGCCGGCTGGCCCGCGTGGCGGCGCAGGTGCAGCCCGCGCTGCACGATCAGCAGGTCGGGGACCCCCGCCGTCTCCCCGAACAGCAGCAGGACCGCCGAGGACCGGCCGCCCTGTGCCGGAGCCCGCAGCGGCGGCGGCACCCGCATCTGCCCGGCCCGGCCCGCCAGCCCGGTGAGCCAGGCTGGCGGCGCGCTGGGCGGCGGCGCGTCGGGCGGCTGTGCCTCGGGCGGCTGTGCCCCGGGCGGCTCCACACCGGGCGGCGGCGCGCCGGACGGCTGTCCCCCGGACGGCTGTCCCCCGGGCGGCTGTCCCCCGGGCGGCTCCACACCTGGCGGCTGTCCCCCGGGCGGCCCCACACCGGACTGCGGCGCGCCGGACGGCCCCACACCGGGCGGCCCGGCGCCAGCGGACGCCGCGCCCGGCGGGCTATCGCCGGGCGGGACCGGGCCGGACGGGGCCGGGGTCACGAGAAGGGGCCCTCCTTGACCAGCTTCCTGGCCTCTTTTTCGTCCACCGGGCCGAGGCCGAACGAGGGGCACAGGCGGGCGATGGGGCAGGCGCCGCAGGCCGGCCGGCGGGCATGGCAGATCCGCCGGCCGTGCCAGATCAGCCGGTGCGACAGCATGGTCCATTCCGACCGCGGGAAGAGGGCCCCCACCTCGAACTCGATCTTGACCGGGTCGGTCTCCGTGGTCCAGCCGAGCCGGGTCGCCAGCCGGCCGAAGTGGGTGTCCACGGTGATGCCGGGCACGCCGAACGCGTTCCCGAGCACCACGTTCGCCGTCTTCCTGCCCACCCCGGGCAGCGTGACCAGATCCTTCAGCCGGCGCGGGACCTCACCGCCGTACCGGTCGCAGAGCGCCTGGCCGAGCGCGATGAGGTTGGCGGTCTTGGCCCGGTAGAACCCGGTGGACTGGATGATCTTCTCCATGTCCTCCCGGCCCGCGGCGGCGTAGTCGGCGGCGGACCTGTACCGCGCGAAGAGCACCGGCGTCACCATGTTGACCCGCTTGTCGGTGGTCTGCGCGGACAAGATCGTCGCGACGAGCAGTTCCAGCGGCGAAGCGAAGTTGAGCTCGCAATGCGCGTCCGGGTACACCGCGGCCAGTTCGCGGTTGATGCGCCGGGCGCGGCGGACCAGCGCGGTCCGCGACGGGGGTTCGGGCGGGTTCACCAGTCCAGCCTATTAACCGGCGGGCGCCCGGCGGGCCCGCGCCACGGAGCGGATGCCGCCGGGCTGGCACCCGGCGCCGGGGACCGCGAGCAGCCGGGGACCGCGAGCACATGACGGCCCAGCACGACCACCGCCACCGACCGGGCACCGGCGCGCTTGAGTGCCACCGCGGCGGACTGGGCCGTGCCGCCGGAGGTCCAGGTGTCGTCCAGGAGCAGGATCGAGGCCCCGGTCAGCGGACGCGGCACCCGGAACCGGCCCGGATCCAGCACGCGCGCCCACGGGTCGCCGCCCGGCTGCGCCGCCAGCGCCACCCACGGCAGGGCTAAGCAGCCGCGCACCAGCACCTGGAGCGGATGCGGCCCGGGCCGGCCCCGGCCGCTGGGCACCACGCAGGCGCAGGTCGGTGCCGCCGCCCCGGCCCGGCGCCAGACGCGCGGCCCCTCGTCGTGCAGGAACACCAGCAGCATCGCGAGCAGCGCCGCGCCCGCCTCGCGCGAGCCCGTCCGGCCGGACTTGTACAGCCAGAGGTCCGTGGCCAGGGGGCTGCCCTTCGGGGCACAGGCCACCGGTGCGACGACGTCGGCGAGCAGATCGGGCTCGGCCTGTGCGTGCAGGCCGCAGTGGAAGCAGCAGGCGTAACCGCGCCGGGCCGGGCCACGGCAGGATGCGCACACTCCTGGGCCGGGCCCGGGAACGGCGGGCAGTCCCGCGGTGGCCGCCCGCGCACGGGCCCGCAGCACCTGCCACGGCAGGGCGGCGTCCGGGCCGGGTGTCACGGCGGCGACCATGGCGCCCATGCTAGGAATCTGCACCGACAGGGCAGTTCCGTGCGGCTGCCTGAATATCCTGGACACCGGTGGCCGGGGCGGCCACGGCAGGGCCGTCCCGCCGGGCACCGGCCGTCGCCTTCCGGCGGGCGGCAGGGTGCCCGCCAGGAAGATGGCTACCGTGAGTTTCGTTATGCTTACTCGAAGCTGTTCGGGGGGCAGCGTCCCCGCAGGCCAGCCTGAGCAGGCTAGCGTGACGCAATGTCAGCGTTCGCGGCGGGAGCAACGCAGCCGCCCGGACGAAAGCCTCCATCGTGCCGGGATGACGCTCATGCGATTGCCGATGACCGCCACGGGTGACGCCGCGCCCGCGCCCGGCCAGCCAGACCCGCGGGCCGGCCGGCTGGCGTGGCTACGGCATGCGCCGGCCCTGGCCCGCCAGCACTGGCTGTTCGCCGTGCTGCTGACGGCCGGCCTGGTGCTGCGCGTCCTCACCCAGATCGCCTACCGCCCGGCGCTGCTGTATATCGACTCGACCAAGTACCTGCTGGGCGCCTACCCCGGCGACGACCCGCCCGGCTATCAGCTGGCCATCAAGCCGGTACTGGCGCTCGGCAACCCGGACCTGATCGCGGTGATCCAGCACCTGGCGGGCCTGGGCATGGCCATCGCCCTGTACCTGGTGCTGCTGCGCCGCGGCGCGCCGCGCTGGCTGGCGCGCCCTGGCCACCGCCCCGGTCCTGCTGGACGCCTACCAGCTGCAGATCGAGCAGAACGTCATGCCCGACGTCATGTTCGAGGTGCTGATCGTGGCCGGCCTGGTCGCCCTGCTGTGGCGGACCGTCCCGTCACCCTGGCTGGTCGTGGTGGCGGGCCTGGCCCTTGGCGGCTCCGCCACCGCCCGGCAGATCGGCGAGATCTTCATCCTCCCCGCGGTCGGCCTGGCTGCTGCTCGTGACGCCCGGCTGGCGGCTGCGGCTCAAGCAGGCGGGGCTGCTGTGCCTGGCCTTCGCGCTGCCCATCCTGGCCGCCAGCTACCGGAACTACGCCGACCCGCAACTGCACAGCTTCTCCCTGGCGCCGTACGCGTCCGGCTCGATCTACGGCCGGATGGCGGAGGCGGCGGACTGCGCGACCCTGCGGGTGCCCGGCTACGAGCGGCCGCTCTGCCCGGACGCCAGGCAGAAGCTGCTGCTCGGCCCGGACGGCCTGGACCACAACCCCAGGTCGCCGATCCGGGGCACCTGGATCCCCAGCCTGAGCACCGCCAACTACCAGGCGCTGAAGCAGCTCTGCCCCAAGACGGTCGCGGTCACGGTGGGCACGCAGGTGCACTACCACGTCGTGGCCAGCATGTGCGGCCAGGTGACCAGCGACTTCGACCGCCGGGTGCTGAAGCAGCAACCGCTGAACGTGCTGGCCTCGATCGGCAAGGACACGCTCAAGCTGTTCGCGCCGGGCCGCGTCACCAGCACCGGGGATCCCTCGCTCACCCGCTGGCAGTTCCAGACGTACTACCCGCAGTACCCGCCGTACATCGTCATCAGCCACGGGGCCTTCGTCTTCGGCACCTACAACCACGACGGCGTGGAGGAGCAGATCGGGACCGGCGCGCAGTTCCGTGGCGGGAACCCGGTCCGTGGTCCGGCCGCTGGCCTCGTTCCTGCGCGGGTACCAGATCGCACGGCGGCTACACGCCGGGGCCGCTGTACGCGTTCGCCATCCTGGCCGGGCTGGCCGGCAGCCTCGCCGCGCTGCGCCGCCGGGCCCCGCCCGGCATGGCGCGCCACCGCGCTGGCCTGCCTGCTGTTCTTCGTCACCGGCGTCTTCGCGCTGCTGTCCTCCGACGTGTTCGAGTTCAACTGGCGCTACCAGCTGCCCGCCATGGTCACCCTGCTGCCCGCCGCGGCACTGGCCATCACGCTGCTGCTGCGCCGCGGCTCACTGGCCGCGGCTGGGGGTGAGGTGGTCCCTGACCCGCTCGAAGCCGGCCACCGACGCCACGATGACCAGGCCGAGCGGCAGCAGGATCACCAGCGGCAGCCAGGCACGGGCGTTCTCCAGCAGGACGCTCGCGCCGATCGCGCCGATGATGAGGGTGGCCAGGACGCCCAGGCTGCGGGCCATCCCGTCCGGCTTGCTGCCGGTCACCAGACCGGCGACGAGGGCCGTGAGGGTGCTGGTCAGGTAGGTGGTTGACATCTGGCCGAGGCGGCGGACCGCGGCCGCCTGCAGGCCCATGGCCGCCGCGAGCACCGCCACCAGCGCGAGCTGACGCCGCCGGACGGGTGCGGTGCCGGCCAGTTCCCAGCCGACGCTGAACGCGGCCAGGATCACCAGTTCCGCCGCCAGGGTGATGGTCACGCTGGGCGGCCAGGTGCCGCTGGCATGCGGACGCTGCCCGGCCAGCGGGGCCCCGCGCCAGCACACCGGCCAGGTAGCCGGCCAGCGCCACGCCGCTGTGCACGGCAAGCTCCGGCCTGCCGGTGCCGGCCGCCGCGCCGAGCAGCACCATGTCACCGGTGACCACGCTGCTGAAGACGTTGCCGAGGGCGAGGAACGACGTGACGTCCACCGCACCGGTGGTGAGCGTGAGCAGCACCACCAGCGAGTCCCTGATGGACACGTGAGAGCGGATCATGGCTGACCATAACCTTCCGGCAGGTGATCGGCGCGGACCGGCCGCGTTGTCGTGGCCGGCTGGTAGGACGAAACCATGCTGACTGGTTTCGTATTGCCCGGCGGATCGGCCACCGAGCAACTGGAGCAGGCGGTACTCGCCGAGCGGTCCGGCTGGGACGGGATATTCGTCTGGGAGGCGGCCTACGGCGTGGACGCGTGGGCCCTGCTGGCCGCGATGGCCGCCAGGACCGAGCGGATCCGCCTGGGCACCCTGCTCACCCCGCTGCCGTGGCGGCGGCCGTGGAAGGTGGCCAGCCAGGTCGCCACGGTGCACCAGCTTTCCGGCGGCCGGGCAATTCTGGCGGTCGGCGTCGGCGCCGTCGATACAGGTCTGCCCGACACCGGCGAGGAGACGGACCTGCGGTTGCGTGCCGGACGACTTGACGAGGGAATCGACCTCATCACGACACTCTGGGACGGCGGGCTGAGCTACCACGGGCGGTTTTACGACTTTGCGGTCGACCGCGACGATCTCACCAAGGCGGTGCGGCCGGTCTCCGGGCGGATCCCGGTCTGGGTGGTCGGCGTATGGCCGCGGCCGAAGTCGATGCGGCGGGTGCTGCGCTGCGACGGGATCATCCCGCAGTACGACCTCGGCCGCGCCGAGGGGCCGGACGACGTCCGTGCCCTCCGCGCGTGGCTGGCCGAGCACGGCGCCAGGCCGGAGGTGGACGTGGTGGCCGAGGGCGCGACGCCGGCGGGCGACCCGGCCGCGGCGTCCGCGCACGTCACGCCGTGGGCCCAGGCCGGGTGCACCTGGTGGATAGAGAACCGCTGGGAGATGCCGGCGGGCACCACCGATCCCATGGCGGTGGTCAGGGAGCGGCTGGCCGCCGGTCCGCCCGTTGCCGCAGGTGGCTGAGCAGCGCCGAGCCGTCCCGGCCGCCGAACCAGCGGGTGTGCCCGATGAGGTAGCCGTCATAGGCGAGGTCGGCGTTCTGCGGCGAGCGCACCACGCTGGCGAAGTACTCGACCTCGGACAGCGCGTACTCGAGATGAACGACCGGGAGCAGCCCGGCCAGCGCCGCAAGCTCGGCCCCGGTGAGCGGCCGGACCGACGAGTAACCGTCCAGCAGGGCGTCCACGGCCGGGATGTCCGCACCGGCCTGCCCGGTGCCGGGGAGGTCGAGCCAGGACACGGCGCTGCGCTCGATCGCGACCGCCAGGTCGTGCGCCGCGAAGGTGCGGTTGGCCAGCCCGAGGTCGATCACGGCGGCGACATCGGCGTCCGGGGACGGCGCGGTCCAGGTGAGATTGGACGGATGCCAGTCCCCGTGCCCCCAGAGCCGGCCGAGGCCGGGCAGCAGCGGCGCGAGCCGGCCGATCGCGGGCAGATGGTATCTGGCGAGGTCGTCCCGCCACGGCCGTTCGTCCAGGTAATGGGCCAGGCCGGGCCGGCGGGCGGCCAGGCCGGGCCACCGCGGCAAGCGGGTCCGGTGCCGTGATGACCGCGCAGGAGTTCGTGAGCACCGCGGGGGGCCTGGCCGGCAGGCCGAAGCTCGCGCTGGCCAGGTGGAACCGGGCCAGCGCGGCTCCCGCCGCCCGGGCGTGCGCCACGGCGCGGAACGGTTCCCACGACGGCACGTCCCGGTACAGGTCGATCCCGCCGGCCGGGGCGTGCACCTCGTAGACGTAGTCGCCGGAGGTGACCGTGGTGCCGCCATCGGGCAGCCGCAGCACCGCCGGCACGGGGATCCCGAGGGCGCGCAGGTGGGCGGCCAGGGCGTGCTCGGCGGCCAGTTGCGCGGCGGTGCGGACCAGCGTGTGGTGCCGCTTGACGAACACCTCCGCGCCGTCGCGGCCGGCCAGGGCCGCCGCGGACATGGGCCGTGGGCTGCGCCACCGGACGGTCGACGCTGCCGTCCCGCCCGTACCGGGCCAGCACCGCGCCCACTTCCTCGTCGGTGAGCGGCGGCCAGTCGGGCTCGACAAGATCCTTGCCCATGCCGTGACCGCGGAACGGCGCCACGGCCGCCTCGGGCCGGCGCTGCACCGGGCCGGGATCCCCGGCAGGCGCGGGCGGTCCGGTCATCGCGCCCCGGTCACCGTCCGGGCCTGCCCGCCGGGCGGTGCACCGCCGCCACGGTTGCGGGCCACCGACGTCAGGCCGCCGACCAGCAGGGTGGCCACCGCGGCGACCACGAACGAGCAGATCGACGCGGACATCCAGGTGGCCGGCGTGAACCCGATCGCCTGGGCGACGTGCGTCCACGCCGACACCCACCAGGAGATGTAACCGGGGTTGATGAGCTGGTAGACGACGAACCCGGCGGCCCAGGGCAGCAGCATCAGCCAGCGGGTGGGGGCCTGCGGCGACAGGTCCCAGTGGCCCCTGGCGAGGACGAAGAAGTCCACGATGAGCACCGCGGACATCGGCACGAACACCGAGCCCAGCAGGATCAGGAAGTTCTCGTAGTCGTTGATGTTCAGGAACAGCGCCCCGGCCGTGGTCGCCGCGGAGATCGTGATGGCCAGCACCCGCCGGTCCCAGAGCGGGCGCAGGTTCTGCGTCGACGCGGCGGTCGAGTACACGTTGGCGAAGGACTGGTCCAGTTCGCGCAGCGCGAGGATGCCGAACGCGATCGCGCCGAGCGGGCAGCGCGATGAACGCGCCGTAGATGTCGTTGGCGTTGCCGTGCGCCACGGTGACCAGCGCGAGCAGGCCGATCACGTAGCACAGGATCTGCGTGGCGCCGTAGCCGAAGAACGCGCCGTTGAAGGCCGCCGCCTCGCTGCGCGAGTGCCGGGTGTAGTCCGCGGCCAGCGGCGCGAACGAGATCGCGGCCGCGACCACCGTGTCGGTGGCCACCCAGAACCCCGATCCCCAGGTGCCGTGGGTGAACGCGGGCAGCGGGTGCCGGAGAAGCTGGATGAACAGGTAGGCCAGGACGATCACGACCGCGGTGGTCACGTACCGGCGCAGGATCCGGATCGCGCCGAGCGGCCGGATCGTGAGCAGCGCGGTCGCCACCCCGGCGAACAGGATGTAGGCCCACCGGGGCAGCGCCGGGGCCACGGTGTGCGCCGCGGTCGCGATCGTGACCAGCTCGAAGATCCCCCAGCCGAGGCACTGCAGGATGTTGAGCGCGGTGGGCAGGTAGGAGAGCCTGGCCCCGAACAGGCCGCGGAGCAGCACCATGGCCGGGGCCCCGGTGCGGGTGCCGGGCAGCCCGGCCAGCGCGACCGGCAGGGTGCCGAGCACGGTGCCGAGCACGATGGCGGTCAGGGCCGCGGCGAGCGACAGCTCCGGGGTGCCGGTGCCGCCCGGCTGGAGCACGAAGATCGCGCCGGTGAAGCCGAGCAGGCTCACCCCGAGGTTGCCCCACAGCCCGAGCTGATCGAGGGCGCTGAGCGCCTGCGGCACCGGCTCGGCCAGGGTCCGTGCCACCTCGGAGTGCCGGTCCCCGGGGACGGTGACGAACGCCTCAGCAGCGGATGTTGAGGTGGATGTCGATGTCACGACTGCCTCCCTACGCCGGCATTACCCGGTCAGGTTCAGACGGTCGGTGGCGCGAGCCGGTGTGGCCAGCCACCCTCTCAGCCCGGTTAGCCCGAGCTCCCGTGTGATTGCATGCGATGTTACCTCGCGGCGTCGATCCGGCGACAGAGCCATGTCAGGCGATGGGCAGCGGCCCGGGCGGCTGGCAGACTGGGCGCAGGCGGCGGCGCGCCCGCCCCGTGCTGGGTCGCCCCGCCGCCAGGCCAGGATCGGTGGCGGACGTTCCTGGCCGGGGCCTGGAGGTGCCATGCCGGGAAACGGGGCTCGCGGCGGCGCGGAGCTGCGCCGGGCGGCGGCCGTCCTGCTGCTCGTCGCCGTCGCGGCGGTGGGCCTGCGGGCCGGCGGTGCGTTCTCCGCGGCCGGCAGCGCGGAGATCCTGGGCATGAGCGGCCGGGCCGTGTACTGGATCATCGCCAGCGCGGAGGTGGTGCTGGCGATCGCCGGGATCGTGCTGCTGATCGCCCGGCTGATCTGGGCCCGCAAAAGCGGGCGGCCGCTGCGCCGCCAGCGCCGGTCGCTGTGGTGGCTGCTGCTGCTCCCGTTCGCCATCTTCGGGCTGTCCCGGGCCCTGCAGAGGTTCCGGGGCCACGGCGGCGCGGGCGCGGCCGGGGCCGGGCGGGCGGGGGCCGCCACGGCCCATACCGCCGGGCACCCGGCACCGGGCAGCCCGTGGCCGGTGCTGGTGCTGTTCGCCGTGGTGGCGCTGGCGTCGGCCGCGCTGACCGTGTACCGGCGCCGTCACGCCCACCCGCTCCCGCCGCTGGAGCCGGGCGCGGAAACGGACGCCGAGCCACTGGCGGCGGCCCTCGCGGCCGGAGCACAAGCGCTGCACGAGGACCCCGATCCGCGCACCGCGATCATCGGCTGCTACGCGGCGATGGAGCGCAGCCTGGCCGACGCGGGCTCGGCGCCACGGATGGCGGACACGCCCGCCGAGGTGCTCGGCCGCGCCACCGCGGGCGGCCTGGTGCGGTCCGCGTCGGCGGGCACGCTGACCGGGCTGTTCCGGCAGGCGCGCTACAGCAGCCATCCGATGACCGAGGCCGACCGGGCCGCAGCGATCGAGGCGCTGGCGCAGGTGCAAGCCGACTTGGACAGCGGGACGCTGGCGCAGGCCGATCTGGGTGGCGGCCCGTGAACCGGCCCGTGGACCCGCCGGTGGACCGGCCCGTGGACCGGCCCGTGAACCCGCCCGTGGACCGGCCCGGGGAACCGCCGGTGGACCGGCCCGGGGAACCGCCCGTGGACCGGGCCGGGGACCGGGCCGCGCTGACGGCCGTGCGGCGGGCCGGCGCGGTCGTGGCCGCTGTGGTCGCGGCGCTGGCTGCCGCGCTCGCGGTGGGTGGCCCGTTCGCCCTGGTAATCGCGGCCGAATGCCTGGCCGCGCTGGCGCTGGTCATCGCGGCGGCCCGCACTCCGGGCGGCGGCGCGCGGGAGCGCGGCGCGCCACGAGCCGCCGCGGCCTGGACCCGGATCACCCGGAGCCGGGCCTGGCCCCGGCGCAGGCCGCCGGCCGCGGTGGTGCGGCCCGCCGACTTCCCCAGCTACGCCAAGATCAGCTCAGACCTCGGCTGGGCGCCGATGTCCCAGTGGCACTACGATCACGGGATTCGCCGGCTGTTCGGCCGCCTGGCCGAGTCGGCGCTGGCGGAGCGGCACCGGGTGGACCTGACCAGGGATCCGGAACGCGCCCGGCGCCTGGTTGGCGACGACATCTGGCCGCTCATCGACCCGTCCCGGCCACCGTCCTTCGACAGCAAGGCACCGGGGGCGGACCTGCCCACACTGACCCGTATCGTGGACCGGCTGGAGCAGCTATGACCGGGACCCTTGCCCCCTCGGTAACCGCAACGGCGCAGCGCTGCGCCCAGGTGCTGGACGAGGTCGAGCGGGTCATCGTGGGCAAGCGGGACGCGGTGGCACAGGTACTGCTGGGCATCCTCGCCTCGGGGCACATCCTCATCGAGGACCTGCCCGGGCTGGGCAAGACCCTGCTCGCCCGCACCTTCGCCACCACCCTGGGGCTGGAGTTCACCAGGGTCCAGTTCACCCCGGACATGCTGCCCTCCGACCTCACCGGCTCGCCCATCCTCGACCCGCGCACCGGGGAGGTGGTGTTCCGCCGCGGGCCGGTGTTCACCAACCTGCTGCTGGGCGACGAGATCAACCGCACGCCACCGAAGACCCAGGCGGCCCTGCTGGAGGCCATGGCCGAGGGCCAGGTCAGCATAGACGGCCAGACCCACCTGCTAGCGCAGCCGTTCGTCGTGCTCGCCACCGAAAACCCGATCGAGTACGAGGGAACCTACCCGCTGCCCGAGGCGCAGCTTGACCGGTTCGTGGCGCGCATCCGGCTCGGCTACCTCGACGAGGCGGGCGAGGCGGAGATGGCCAGGCGCAGGCTGGAGCGGGGCTCGGCGCCGCCGCGGCCCGCGGAGGTGCTCGACGCCAGCGCCCTGCTCGCCATGCGGGAGTCGCTGGAGCAGGTTCACCTGGACGACGATCTGCTCGGCTACATCGTCCGCCTGGTCGCCGCGACCCGGTCCCATCCGCAGATCAGCGTCGGCGCGAGCCCGCGCGGGACGCTGGCGGTGATCCAGCTTGCCCGCGGCCATGCCGCCCTCGACTCGCGTGACTACGTGATCCCCGAGGACGTCAAGGCGGTCGCCGTGCCCGCCCTGGCGCACCGCCTGGTGCTGCGGCCGGAGATGTGGGTGCGCCGGGTGACCGGCGAGGATCTGATCACCGAGATCCTCACCGCCGAACCGGTGCCCAGGGCCAGCCAGTGACCGACGGCCCGGCCACGGCACCCGGCGGGCCAGCGGTACCGGCCCCGGGCGCGCCGGATGGCGCGGGCGCCAGGCAGGGTCCGGCAGGGCGCCTGCTCGCGGCACCCGGCGCCGCGCAGCGGCCGGCCCAGGCGCCCGGGCCGGGCGGGCTGGTGCCCGCCGCCTGGCAGGCCGCGCCCCGGCTGCGCAGGCTGGCCGCGATCGGGGTGGCGGTCGTCCTGGCGGCGGTCCTGACCCGGCACGCCAGCCTGCTGCTGCTCGGCGCGCCCGTCCTGGCCGCGCTCGCGGCAGCCCGCCGCGGCGCCCGGCCGCAAGCCCTGGCGGCGGCGGTCACCGCGGCCCCGTCGCGCTGTTTCGAGGGCGAGGACGTCGAGATCGTCGCCACCGTGGCGGCCGCGGTGGACGAGGTGACGTTCCGGATCGAGCCCGGCCCGGCGGTGACCCTCGCCGACGGTCAGCCGAGTCAGGTCGCCGTCGCCGGGCAGCCTGCCCAGGCCCGCTGGACCGTCCGGCCGGGCGCCTGGGGCCGCCACCAGCTGTGCACGGTGACCGCCCGCTGCACCGACGGGATGGGCGAAACGCGCCTGACGATCCGTCCCGGGCCGGTCGAGGTCTTCCCGCACGCGCCGCCGTCCAGGGCCAGCCTGCTGCCCGCCGACCTGCTGCGCCGGATCGGCGAGCACACCGCCGCGGCGGCGGGCGCGGGCATCGAGTTCTTCGGCATCCGCGGCTACCAGCCCGGAGACCGGCTGCGCGACCTGAACTGGGCGGTGACCAGCAGGCTCGGCCAGCCGCACGTCAACCAGCGAGCGGCGCTGCGCGCGGCCGACCTGGTGATCATGATCGATGCGTTCTCCGATGTCGGGCCGCCCGGCAGCACCACCCTCGACGTCGCGGTCCGCGGTGCGGCGGGCCTGGCCACCGCCTACCTGCGAACCGGCGACCGGGTCGGCGTGGTGGTCCTCGGCGGGGTGCTCAAGTGGCTGTCCCCCTCGCCCGGCAACCGGCAGTTCTTCCGGATCGTGGAGATGGCGTTCGGCGTCCGCTTCCCCAGCGAGGCCGTCCCGGACCTGGACCGCGTGCCGCGGACCGCGCTGCCCCCGCGCGCCCTGGTGGTCCTGTTCTCGCCGCTGCTCGACCGGCGTGCCCTGAACGCGGTGGCCGACCTGCGGCAGCGTGGCGTGTCCCTGGTGGTCGTGGATGTCCTGCAGTACGAGCCACCGGCGGAACCGCGGCTGCCCATGTCCCAGCTCGCGGTCCGGCTCTGGCGGCTCGACCGCGGCGCCCTGCGGTCCAGTCTCACCGGCCTGGGCGTCCCGGTGCTGAGCTGGGACAGCGGAACCGGGCTCGATGGAGCGCAGGCGCCACTGCGCGGGCAGCGGATCCGGGCGGTGCGGTGATGAGCGGGCTGGCCGGCACCGCCGACGGCGGGCACCGGCCGCGCCTGGCGTCCGTGATCACCCGGACGGCCACCGGCTGCCTCGGCGCGGGCATGGTCATCGTGCCCGCCGCGCACCTGTCCGGCCGCGCCTGGGCCCTCCTCCCCGCTGGCCTGCTCCTGGTGGCCGCGAGCCTGGCCGGCCCGCTGGCCCGGTGGCGGGTGGTGGGCACGCTGGCCGCCGCGACGGCGGTCATCGAGTCCGCGGTCGCACCGCCGGGCCTGGCCGTGCTGGCCGGCCAGGGCCTGCTGATCCTCGGCTACCTGCTGCTGCTGGACGCGCCACGGGCCATGCCGGCCGCCGTGACGGCGCGCTGGCTGCGGCTGCAGGTGCCGCTGGCCGTGTGGGGCACGCTCGCCGCGGCTGTCGTGCTAGTCGTGCTCGCCGTCCCGGTGCCGGTCTCCGCCTGGCTGCTCGTCGCCGGGGCCGGGGCCGCCGTCGCCGCCGCCGTCATCGCCCTGCCGCGGCGGCCGGGACAGCCCAGGCAGCCCAGGTAGGCCGCGCGCCGTGGCCCGGCCCTGCACCAGGCCATACGCGATCGCCTCGGCGACGCCCAGCAGCTTGTCCCTTCGGGCGTCGTCCCGCACCTGGGCCTCGTCGCGCCCGGTGACCTCGGCGATCCTGGCGAACAGGTCCGCGAGCATGGCCCGTTCCTGTTCCTCACGCGAGGCCAGCGCGGTCACCGTGCCGTCGAAGCTGACCTGGGGCTCGGACAGGACGAACAGCGCGTTCGGGTAGGCCTGCCGGTGCCGGCAGGCGGCGAGGATGCCCAGTGCCGGGCCCTCGATACGGCCGCCCGCGCAGCCGGTCACCGGCCCGCGTACGACATCGAGGATGCCCATCACGCTGAGCGCCGCGGGCAGGTCGGCAGTCATGTTCTGCAGCTCAAGCCGGATCGGCGCGGTCCCCTCGGCGTCGAGAGTGAGCAACTGGGCGGCCAGCCGGGTCGCCGCCGCCCCGTCAAGGTGCCCGTGCGCCATGACGATGCGCCGGTCCAGGAGCCGCTCGTAGAGGTGGTCCGGCCAGCCCCCGGGGTCGATCCAGATCCTGGTGGGCGCCATGGCCGGGTTCTGTGCCGGGCGGGCCGGCCCGGGGGCATGCCCCGGCCCCGGTGACGGCGGCCCGGGGTGGAACGGGGGCACCGGTCCGGGCGGCATGGGCCCCGGCGGCCGCATGGGATCCGGCGGGAACGGCTGGAGCGGAGCGCCCTGCGTGCGCGGCGTGATCATCAGCGATACTCCTGCCCTGGTCCTGCCTGCGGCTGTTGTCCTGGTCCTGCGTGCGGCTGTTGTCCTGGTCCTGCGCGCGGCTGCCCCGCCTGCGGATTTCCCGGCGACGCCAGCCCCGGCCCGGTCACGTCCGGCCCGATCGATCCCGGGCCCGCTGGTCCGGGTGCCGCCGGAGCTGGTCCCGCCGGGTCCGCGGCCGCGCCCGGCTGGGCCCGTGCCAGCCACGCGACCTGGCTGCCGATCGCGGCCGCGTACCGCTCCAGCGTCGACACCCGCACATCCGCGTCGCCGGTTTCCAGCCGGGCGACGGCCGACTGGGACGTGCCCATCCGGGCCGCGACCTCGGTCTGGGACAACCCGGCCGACCTGCGCTGTGCGGTCAGGTCGGCGACCAGCCGGCGGCGCTCCGCGGACATCCGCCGCAGTGCCATCTCCCGGAACCCCGGCAGCACCGGCAACTCCGGCACCTCACCCGGGTCACGCACCCCACCAGCCCCGCTCGGTTCGGCATCCATACGTCCGATGATATCTCGAAAATGAGATGCCATCGCTGGTGTACGCCGTGAGCGATCAAGGGAGGGACGGATCAGCCCGGACGTGACGATGAGCTGCCTTGCCTGGCCACCGCTGGTGCTGGTACTGGTGCTGACCCGGCCGGCCCGCTGGTGCCAAGTCCGCAGAAGAAGTTCGCGTCCAGGCCCGGGCGGCGGTGCGGGGGCAGGGGCTGCCTGGCGCAGTGCGACTCGATCCAGCGCACCCGCGGGTCCGGGCCCGGCGGTGCCACCGGCAGCAGGAATACCCGCACGTAGCCACGGCTGATGTCGGCCCGCAGCGTGGCCAGCGTCGGGGCCGGCACGTTGCCGAGGTAGCCGCCGATCGGCAGCACCTCCCTGCCGCTGAACAGGATGAGACTCGCCGCGAGGCCGGACGTGTCGGTGCCGAGCAGGGCAGCACCGGGTGGCGTCCGGAGTCCCAGCCGCTGGACGGTCCGGGTGAGGCCGGGCGCGGCGGCGGCAAGCGCCTGATTGTTGTGCGCGGTCTGCGACGACTCGAACGGGGTGTCAAACGGCCCCAGCCCGCCGATGACGCCGCTCACGGACGCCGCCGCGGGCAGCAGCAGCACGGCGGCACCGGCGAACGCGACCGCGGTCAGGTGCCCGGCCTTGCCCGACGCGGGCAGCAGCAGCTGACCGACGGCGGCCGCCGCCACGACCAGCGCGACCACCGTGAGCACGACCGGGCCTGATGCCGTCCCGGACATCAGGTAGGCGCCGTAGCCGGCGCAGCCGAGCACCGTCGCGGCGACGATCAGCCGCACCCGGGCCGGCCAGGGCCGGGGTCCGCACGCGGCGAGGCCGGTGCCACACAGCGCGGCCACCGCGGGGACGAGCGCCGCGACGTAGTACGAGTTGAGGAAGGTACCGGCGCTGAAGAAGACGGCGAGGACAAGCCACCAGCCGCCCCACAGCACGACGGCGGCGCGCAGCGGGTCGCGCCTGCCCTGGCGGCGCCGGGAGATGAGCACGCCCAGCGCGCCGGCCACGGCCGCCGGCAGCAGCCAGCCGCTGTCGGCCGCGAACGGCCCGGCCAGCAGCCGATGCCAGCTCGCCTTGATGCCTCACGTCTCGGCGCTCAGCGACCTCCCGCTCTCTGCGGCCGCGACCACGACCGGCGATGGCGGCCCGGCGATGCTCGCCCAGTTCCCGGTGAGCCTGGCCCAGGCCGTTGTAGTCGAAGACCTGCGTGTACACCGAGTCGTCCGGACTGCCGTCCACGTACGGCCGGTCCTGGGACGGGACCAGCGAGACGGCGGTCATCCAGGACAGCGAGACCACGGCGGTGACCAGCCCGGCCAGCGCGACATGCGCGCACCGGGTGCGCAGCCGCGCCGCGGGCGCCGCGAGCAGGTAGGCGGCGGCCAGCGCGGGCAGGGCCAGCCAGGCCTGGATCATCTTCGCCTGGAACGCCAGGCCGACCCAGACGCCGGCCAGCAGCAGCTGCCGCAGCGACCCGGTGAGCAGCGCGGCGGACGTGGCGTCCGCGGCGAGCACGAGCAGCAGGATCAGCAGCGAGTCCGACACGTTGCCGCGGCCCAGCAGCACGGTGATGGGCGTGACGGCGAGCACGGCCGCGGCGGTCAGGCCGGCCGCAGGCCCGGCCAGCCGGCGGACCGCCCGGTACAGCACCAGGACGGTGAGCACGCCCTCGGCCACTTGCGGCAGGACCAGGGCCCAGATGTGAAAGCCGAAGATCCGCAGCGACAGGGCCTGCACCCAGAGCGCGCCAGGCAGCTTGTCGACGGTGACGGTCCCAGCCGGATCGAACGCCCCGAAGATGAAGTCGTGCCAGCTTTCCGACATGCTGCGCGCCGCCGCGCCGTAGAGCGGCTCGACGCTGGCGCCGGCCATTCCCCAGCCGTACGCGACCGCCGCGACGACGGCGATGGCCAGCAGCGCCGGCCGGGCCCAGGCGGGCTGATCCGCGGGCGAGCGCCACGGCGTCAGGAAGCGGCGCCAGTGAGGTGCTCCCGATGCGGGCGCTGATGCCGTTTTCCGGGTAATCGCCATTTCCCGCCGCACCTCCCCAGTATGACGGGAAGCGCGTGCCGTATCCGGGGGCAATCCCCCTAGCCGACCCGGACGGGGACCGGACGGCCCCAGTCCTCGGCCAGGAGCCGCTTCAGCGCCGGAACCCCGCCGCGGCTGGCCGCCAGGTGCCGCTCGGTGATCTCGCGCTGGGCTCCCGCGTCTCCCGCGAACGCCGCCGCGCACCGCTCCGGCTCGACGTTGGCCAGGGCCAGCAGGGCACCGGCGGCGCCCAGTGGCCCGGCCAGCGCGAGCAGCGCCGAGGAGCCGACGTACGTCGGGCCGGGATAGTGCGCCAGTTCGTCGAGCAGCCGCTCCGGCTCGCCGGAGGAGTCCTTCTGCCCGGCGATGGGCAGCCCGGCCAGCGCCGTGACCGGGATGCCGGGCGGGTACACCCGGGGAAAGTGATAGGCCAGCACCGGGCGGCCCTGCGCGGCGTCGGCGACGGCCTTGAAGTACCCGGGCGTGTCCACTCCGCCGGGCGGTGGCCAGGCCAGCACCGCGTCCGCGCCGGCCGCCACGGCCTCCGTCGTGAGGCCGACGGCCTGCCTGGCGGACAGTGCCCCGGTGCCCGCGATGACCGGGACCCCGGCCGGGATGGCCTGCCGTATCGCATCGATAAGCGCGGACCGCTCGGCTTTCGTGAGCGTGCCTGCCTCGCCGGTGGTGCCGGCCACCAGCACCGCGCGCATGCCGCGCCCGACAAGCTCACGGGCCAGCTCAGCCGTGGCCGCAGGGTCGATGGAACCGTCGTCATGGAACAGGGTCAGCAGGGCCACACCCGGGCCGCGAAACAGATCGCTCATACCGCGATAATGCCCGGGAGAGAGACTGGTGATGACGATGAGGCGCAGCGTTCGTTGGGGAATTCTCGGCACGGCCAAGATCGCACGGAGCCTGTTCCTGCCCTCGCTGCGGGAGGCGGGCGGCGATCCGGCCGCCGTCGCGGGCCGCGACACGGAGCGGACCGCCCAGTGGGCCACTGCCAACGGCATCGGCCGCGCCATCACCGGGTACCAGGGCATGATCGACGACCCGGACATCGATGCGCTCTACATCCCGCTGCCGAACGCACTGCACGGCGAGTGGACGATCATCGCGCTGGAGGCGGGCAAGCCGGTGCTCTGCGAGAAGCCGCTGACGGGGTCGGCCGCACAGACCGAGCGGGTGCTCGCCGTGGCCCGCGCGACCGGGACGCCACTGTGGGAGGCCTTCGCGTTCCCGTTCCACGACCAGATGACCCGGCTGCGCGGCATCCTCACCGCCGGCACCATCGGCGACCTCCGCGAGATCCAGTCGGGCTTCCATTTCGTCATGAGCGACCCGGGCACGAACGTCAGGATGTTCGCCGAACTGGAGGGCGGCGCGCTGCTCGACCTGGGCTGCTACCCGGTCCGGCTGGGCCGTGACCTGTTCGGCGCGGAGCACGAGGCCGCCTGGGCGCAGGCCGAGTTCGCTCCCGGCGGGGTGGACCTGGCGACCTGGGGCTGCCTGAACTTCCCCGGCGGCCGGCATCTCTACCTGTCCTGCGGGTTCGGCCGGCCGGACGACACCTTCACGCGGCTGCTCGGCACCGGCGGGCAGATCCACGTCACCAACCCGTTCCACCCGCGCGCCGGGGACACCTTCACGGTCTGCCAGGACGGCCGCGCCCCCGTGACGCACCGGGGCATCGGGCCCTACCGCAGATCCTTCACCCCGCTGATCCGGCACATCCACGGGGTGATCCGTGATGAGGAGGGACCCAGGTTGCTGGCGGTGGATACCGCGCTCGGCTCCGCGCGGGCACTGCGCGACCTGGCCGGATCAAGCCGGCAGCAGGCCTGACGCACGGCCGCGGCCAGGCCGCAGTCCCGGGCCGCGGCGCCGGGCCGGGGCCGCGGTGCTGCGTGCGGCCCCGCGGTGCGGCTCAGGTCTGGCGCGGGGCCGGGATGCCGGTGGGTGGCGCGGCGCGGAGCAGCCAGACCGGGTTGGACAGGCCGACCAGCGCCCCCGCGGAGTCGAGCACCTGGGTGCGCACGAAGCTGCCGGTGCCGGTGTCGATCCGCTGGGCCACCGACCCGCCGGTGAGCTGCGCCGCCGAGTAGGAGCCGATCACCTTGGTGTTGCCCGACGGCGCCGCGGCGCCGGCGTAGTCGACGGCGCCCTGCAGGACCTGGAGCGTGCCGCCCGCCGGGACGGCGGTCGCGCTGGCCACGAGCTGGCGGCTGGGCACCTTCGAGACGCTGACCGAGCCCATCGGCACCGAGCCATCGACCAGCAGATCGAGGCTGCCCCGGTAGCCGGACAGCGACGCGCACCAGGCCCGTCCCGCGGCCAATGGGGCCAGCAGGCCGGCGATACCGGTGCTGTCCGCCCAGACCGAGGTGAACCAGTTGTTGCGGCTGACGAACCAGTTCTTGCCGAAGTGGTCGTCGTTGGTGCCGTTGCCGGTGAGGAAGAGCGCGTTGCGGGACATGACGTCCCACAGCGCCACGTGGTGCGCGAGATCGACCCCCTCGCGCAGGTAGTAGCCGACCTCCAGCAGGTCGGCGCCCAGCGCGGCCGGTGTGCCGGACGCCGGCAGCATGGCCTTGGCGACCTGAGTGAGCATCGTGTCCTGCTGGGCCTGGGGCAGTTCTGGCATGTCGGAGTAGCCGAACGGGTGGTTGTAGCTGGCCAGCCCGCCGGATGCGTGGATGTTCGGTATCAGGGTCTGGGCCAGGTACTTGTCGTAGGCCCTGCGGCCCTTGGTGCTGCCGTAGTCGGGGATGGACACGGACTTCCCGAACCAGTTGACGTGCGGCAGCGACAGCGAGACCTCAAGGCCCTGCTGCTGGGCGACCGAACTGTACCGGGAGGCGAGGGCCGCACCCATGTCCGCCTGCTGCTGGAAGAAGGCCTCACCGCTGATCGACCGGTTGAACCGCAGGTAGTCGAAGTACCCCTCGACCAGGTCACCGGTGCTGACCGCGGACAGGGTCAGCTCGTACAGGCCGAAGTCGCGGTGGTCCATGTCCGGCCACAGCGCGGCGATGTCCTCGGCCGGGTTGATGGTGACCGTGCCCCAGGGATCGCTGCCGCTGTCCGGCGTGACCGGGATGGTGACGATCCCGCTAATCCCGTTGGCGGTACGCCGCGCCGTGCCCCCGGGCGGAACGAACTGGTAGGAGATCTGGTAACCGCCGGCCGGGCGGCCGCCGATCGCCTCGTGGTAGGAGCTGACGATCAGCAGTTCCAGATAGCCGGCGCTCCAGCCACTGGCCAGCAGGACATCGATGGTCAGGCTCTGGCCGTTGAGGTTGTCGCGGTAGTTCCAGCTGGCCTGGTGGGTCTGCGCGTAGAAGCCGAACGTCGCCGCGGCGCCCGTGGTGCTCCTGGCGATCAGGTGCATGCTCCCGCCGGCCACCGGGTCGTTGGGTGAGCACGGGTTGCTGCACGATGCCACCGGTGGACTGGCTGCCCAGCGGGCCGGACGTGACCTTCGTCCAGTCCCAGGCGCGGCCCTGGCCCGGGCCGCCCTTCTCCTGGGTGAGGCTGGTGAAATGCACCTGCTGGCGATAGCCAATACCGTCCATCCGGGTGTCGTGGTCGGTCCACCACAGCACGTCCACCGAGTTCTTGGTCGCCTGGAAAAGCTGGCTGTCCATCGAGCCGTCCTGCTCGCTGAACGAGGAATGCACATGCATGGCCATCGAGTAGGCGGACAGGCCATCGGCCGAGACCGCCCGGGCCGGGGAACGCAGCGGCAGGCGGGGGAACCGCCGCAGCAGGGTGACCGCGGCGGCCACACCGGCCGACGCGTTCAGGAAACCCCTTCTGGACAGCGAAGACTCGGCAGCCGCCGGCGAGCCAGCCGCATGCTGGTCGTCGCACATTCCCGTCACCTCCTCGCGCCGGAGCCAGCGCAGGCCCCGGGAAAAGCCCCCAGCCCGTTATAACCGACACGAAGGTAAGGAAAAAGTAAAGTCCAGGACTCACTGATATCCGGGATAAATTCGTGACCCGCGGCAGGTAAAGCAGCCGATTGTGGGCGGCGGTTTCACGGGGTGCCCGGGGCCAGCGCCAGGCCCACCGCGGCGGCGTAGCGATGGCCCGCCGGCGGGCCGGCCAGGGTGGCGCCGACGCTGGCACGGCCCACCGGTACGTCACCGGGCAGCGCGCGCAACAGCACCCCGAGCAGTTCGTCGTCTCCGGCCGGGCCGCCGACGAGCAGCACCTGGGGCAGGGTTCCGCCGAGCGTATCCAGGGCACGGCGCAGGTTCGCGGCGAACACCGCCTCCTTGAGCCGCAGCCGGATCGCCCGCCACTCGGCCGGGCTGTGCCGCCGGTCGAACGGAAGCAGCCCGGCGGGCCCACGGGCGGCGAGCATGCCCGCCGCCGCGGCGGGCGCGGGCCGGTCCAGGAAGCCCCGGCTGCCGTCCTCCGCCTCGAACCGCTGGCCGCCGTCCACCCGGATGCACGGGCCGCGCTTGACCCAGTCCGCGGCGGCACGCGGGATGCCCAGTGTCTCCGCGACCGCGGTGGTGAGCAGGTCGCCCGCGCCGGCGGCCACCACCTCGCCGTGGACCGCTATCACGTCCACCGTTCCGGCGCCCAGGTCGACCACGGCCGCGTCGGGGCGCGCACCGGGGGTGGTGAGCGCACCCAGGCGCGCGGCGGCGGGTTCGGTCGCCGCGCTGTGCACCGGGATCCCCAGCAGGTCTGCCAGCACGGCCGTGTGGTCGCCGCTGGCCAGCCGCCGCAGCGACGCAACCAGCGCCGCGGAGCCCAGGCTCCCCCGCCGCGCGGTGGCCGCGTCCGCCACCTCGGCCAGGTCGAGCGCGAACAGGTCGTCGAGTTCGGTCCGGCCGTCCGCGGTGCCGAGGGCACGCACGGCGCCGACCGGCCAGCCGCGAATCTGCGTGCACGCGGACCGCAGCGCGATCCGCTGGCCCGCGACCTCCACCCATGGCCCGGGTTCCCCGGCGACGTCGCCCAGGCCGGCCGTAATGCCCAGCCCGGACACGGTGCCCAGCCCGGCCGCAAGGTCGAGCCCGGACACGGTGCCGAGCCCGGACACGGTGCCGAGCCCGGACACGGTGCCGGGGGCGGAGGCGGTACCGGGGGCGGCACCGGCGCCCGCCCCGGCGGCGCGGCCGACCACGGCGTTGGAGAAGTCGACGAGCGCACGGCACAGCACCGCCGCGTCCGCCGCCTCGCCCGCGCCGAGCGAGAACGCCGCGGCGAGCGCGACCGGGTCGGCCAGCAGGGTCAGCGGGTCACCCGGCGGGCGGACCTCGACCGCGACCAGGTCACAGCCGGCCACGGCGGCCAGGTCGACCTGATCGATCACCGGGAGCGCCGCGTTCAGCCGGTTGGAGATCAGCACGCCCTCGTCGCCACCGGCCAGCACCGCGCCGACCGGCACCCCGGCGCCGAGCAGCGCCCGCAGTTGCCCGGCCGCGCGGGCGTAGCCGAGCCCGGCGGGGACGATGGCCACGGCGGGCGTCCCGGTGCCGCCTGACCAGGCACCCCCGGACCCGGCGGCACCTGGGCCTGGAGCAGCCGCCCCGGCGGCGGCGATCGTCCGGGCGAACGGTCCGGCGGAGAGCGTCCCGGCGAGCGGTCCAGCGGGGAGCGTCCCGGCGAGCGGTCCGGCGGGGAGCGTCCCGGCGAGCGGTCCGGCGGGCGGGGACAGTGGGCCGTCCAGCCACAGCGGCACGCCGGCCCAGGCGCCGGCGCCGCCGGGCGTCGCGACCCCGGCGGTGAGCAGCCGCAGCCTGCCGGTGGCCGGGGGCGCGGGCGGGATCGTCATGGTCGTGGTGTCCACCGCGCGCAGCGGCGCCACCCGGGCCTGGGTCACCCGGCAGCCGAGGCGGCGTTCCAGCCGGCGCACCAGGGCGGCGGCGGCGCGCAGCGAGTCCTCGGAGCCCTTGCGCCCCCGGGTGGGCACCCGGTCCACGCCGAGCAGCCGGTCGCCGTCCAGGAATGCGACCTCAGTGGTCGCATTCCCCACATCCACCCCGGCGGTAACGGTCACCGCGGCCAAACGCCGGCATGAATGTGAATCTGGTGCCCCTCTAGGGGCCTCGTCGTCACGTTCATGCCCCAACGGGGCGGGCGGCGGCCCGGCGCGGCGGTCATGCCGACAGGCCGCGGCGGGCGTAGACCTCGGCGGCCTCGGCCACCAGCGCGGCGCACCGGGGCAGGCCCCGGCCGCCCAGCGAGTCCGCCAGCGCGGTCAGCTCGGCGGGCGTGCTCCGGCCGGGCCGCAGCGCCGCGTAGATCGCGAGTACCTCCTCGTCGCCCAGCCGGGTCAGCTCCGCCGCGCGGCGCAGGTTCTCGGCAAGCTGCGGGTTCGCGTGCTGCTCCGCGATCGCGGCCTGGCGCTCCAGCGTCTCGGGGTGGATCCGCAGGTCCTCAAGCCCGATCTCGCCGCGCCTGACCGCCTCCAGGGTCAGCTCCGCCACCGGCCGCCCGGACAGCGCCCGCACGTCAGCCATGTCCCCGCCACCTTCACGTGTGCCCGGGCCTGGCGCGGTCATCGCAGGCCGTCCAGGGAGAGTTCCTCCGGCGGGGCGCCCGGTTTCACCCAGGCGCGTTCCAGTGCCATCAGCGCGATGACCGTGGTGTGGTACCTGGCCTCGATCGCCTCGTCGGTGTACGGGTTGCGGGCCGGATCCGGGGTGCCGCCCTTGGCGTGCCGTGCGGCATTGGCGCCCAGCAGCCGGTACAGCTCGGGCGTGACCACCGGGGCGACCGAGTAGAGCTCCAGGTTGGCCAGCGGGGCCAGGTCACGCCGGTGGATCAGCGCCGTGCCCTTGCCCTGCAGGCCGATGCCGATGCCCGAGCCGGCCAGCCGGGCGGCGGCCAGCCCGATCCGGCCGAGGTCCACCGTGTCGTTGAACCGGACCACCCGGCCGGTGCAGCCCTCCTCCTCGAGCCCGGCGAGCAGCTCGGCCAGCACCTCGGGCACGGTCAGCCCGGACAGGCAGCGCCATACGTCCCGGCCGACCGCCGGGGACACCCCGATGATCACCTCACGCGGATCCTGACCGGCCCGGCCTGTCCCGCTTCCGTTGCCGGGCCCGGCCGGGCCCGCCGCCGCGAGCAGCGACACCGCCGCGGTCGCCTGCTCCGCGCGGAGGTCCTCGACTCCGCGGGCCTGGCGGATCGCGTCGATCTCCGCCTGCCGCTCGGGACTGGGCTCAAAACCGGTGCCCGGCCCGGCGTAGTCGTTGGGATCGGTGACCAGCGACAGCACCCTGAGCTGCTCGTCGAAGATGGCCGACGTCTGCAGGTAGTCACCGGCCAGCCGCTGCGCCGTCATGGCGACGATGCGCTCGGCCGCGGCCTCGTACCCGGTCTCGTCCAGCGCCGCGACCACGTCCACCACGGTGATCCCGCCATCCCGGATCGCCTGCGCGGCGCTGACCACGGCCAGCGTGTCGGTCTCACCGAGGTCCTTCGACCCGGCCGCGTCCACCGCCAGTTCCACGTGCTCGTCGGTGAAGTCGGCCAGGCCCAGGTGCTGGTACACGGCGCGGCACAGCTGCGCCGCCTCCCGGCGCACCTCGGCGATCCGGTCCGGGGTGACGGTCCGCAGCCCGCCGTCCACGCCCCAGTCCCGCTGCATGGCCAGGAAGTCGTCGATGTCCTCGGCGTTGAAGTTGCTCGGCCCGAACATGTTGTCGTAGCGCTGGATGCTGCCGAACCCGCTGAACATGAAGTCCGAGCCGGCCAGCACGATCGGCAGGGTGCGCGAGGTGCGGCGCATGTCCGACTCGCTCATCAGCGCGTCGTTGCCGGAGCAGGATTCCAGGTTGCGCATCATCGCCATCAGGTTCTCGGACATCAGCTCGCGCAGCCCGGATGGCACCGCAGCGGCGACGCTGGCCCCGTCGATGCCCCCGTTCTGCACCCCCTGGGCGCCGATGGCCCGGGCCAGGGCCACGCAGCGAGATTCCAGGTAGAGCATCGACTTGCGTTCCGCCCCGGCCATGAGCACTTCGGCCCCGGCACCGGAGGAAACCCGCATCTTCATGCCACGCGACGCGTACGCCGAGGTCAGGAATGCCTTGGACCATGGGGTGTCGTCGCCGTCCGTGAACACCTGCTCGGTGCCGTACAGCGAGACCGTCTCCGCGTAGGAGGTCAGGCCGCGCATGCCCAGTTCCAGTTCCAGCGCCTCCTCGACCGAACACTGGATCAGCACGCCCTGGGCGCCGGCCGCCGCCCCGATCAGGCAGGCCACCGCGTTGCTCGGCGCGTCGGCGAGCACCGGCACCGTGGTCTCCACCTCACGGAACCCGAACGCGGCGGCGGTCGCTGAGTCGGCCGCGAGCAGCAGTGGGTCATCCAGCCGGTTGGTGACGTGCGCCTGGTTGCTGGGCGTCCGCCTGGCCCGCATCTTCGTCATCGCCTGGCACAGCTCCGGCGGCCGCAGCAGCGCCAGCACCCGGGCCAGCTTGGCGGGCGTGGCGCCGGCGGACAGCCGGACGATCTCCGACCGGGGCACGTCCGCGCTGACCAGCCGGCGCGCGAATGCCACGTCGGGCAGGGCCATCGCCTCCTCGGCGACGGTCAGGTCCAGGCCGTGCCTGGCGATGTAGGCGTCGATCGAGTCGAACCGGTCCGCTGGCACCCCGTCCAGCTCGGTCACCTGCCCGCCGGAGATCACCAGGCTGGGCTCCGGGTCGTGCGGCGAGCGCATCGCCACCAGGCCAAGGTCGACGTCCTCGATCGCGAACCCGTCCAGGTTGACCCGCTGGGCGTCCATGAACCTGACCCGGCCGACGGGCCGCCCGCCAGTGTTTTGCTCCGCCGTCATGCCCCGGCTCCCTCCGCTGTCCCCGCCTCCGGTGACCCGGCGCGGCATCCGCGTGCTCGCGAGCTCACGGCGCCGCCTGGGCCCGCAACTCGATGACCTGCCCACGGCCGCGTGACGCCCGGGTCACGCTGCCCTTGCCCGGGGTGCGCACCACGATCCGGGTCCGGTCGCCGCGGAACAGGTCGCGGGAGAACTCGATCGGCTCGTCCTGTGCGTCGGTGGTGGTGCGGGTGATGGACAGCAGCGGGGCGCCCGCCGCCACGTCGAGGATCATCGCCTCGTCGGGGGACGCGCTGACCACCTCGATGCGCTCCACGGCCTCCTTGGGCCGGGTGTCGTACCGCTCGTCGAGCAGCTCGTACACCGACCCGCCGAGGGGCATCTCCAGCATCCCGGGGAACCGGTCGGCGGGCAGTATCAGGTGCTCGACCGAGAACGGGCTGCCGTCCGCCAGCCGGATCCGCACCAGGTCGATGACCAGCTCACCGGGCCGCAGCCGCAGCGCCCTGGCCGCCGTCTCGTCGCCGGGGGCCAGCCGCGCGGACAGCACCCTGGTGCCGGCCACCACACCCTGGCTGCGCAGCAGGGCCGGCACGCCGACCACCCGGGACAGGTCGCGCTCGATCTTGCCCTTACTGACGAACGTGCCGCCGCCACGGCCGGGCACCCGGCGGACCAGCCCGCCCTCTTCGAGCACGGCCAGCGCCTGGCGCAGCGCCGCGCGGCTGACGCCCAGCTCGGCGGCGAGCGCGCGCTCCGCGCCGAGCCGCTGCCCCGGCCGCAGCTGCCCCGCGGAGATCTGGTCGGCCAGGATCCGGCGCACGTCCTCGTGGGTGCGCGCTGGCTCGGTCATCAGCCGTCCAGCGCGTCGAGCGACTCCGGCAGCACCTGGCCGCCGTCCACCACGATCGTCTGGCCGGTGATGTAGCCCGCTTCGTCGGTGGCCAGGAACAGCGCGGCGTACCCGATGTCCGCGACCGAGCCGAGCCGTCGCAGCGGGATCGAGGCGGCCATCCCCGCCATGTAGTCCGCACCCAGGCTGGCCAGGCCCTCGGTGACGATGTTGCCGGGCAGCACCGCGTTGACCGTGATGCCGCTGGCTGCCAGTTCGATCGCGGCGGTGCGCAGGAAGCCGAGCTGGCCTGCCTTGCTCGCGCCGTAGTGGGACCAGCCGGGGAAGCCGGTGACCGGCCCGGTGATGGACGAGGTGAGGATGACCCGCCCGTGCCCCGACGCGGCCAGCGCGGGCAGGCACGCCTGCACCGACAGGATGGTGCCCTTCAGGTTGGTGCCGAGCACCTCGTCGATGTTCTCGTCCGTCATCTCGGCCAGCGGCGCCGCGGGGAAGATCCCGGCGTTGGCGCAGAGCACGTCGATGCCGCCGAGCCGCTCGGCCGCCGTGGCGGCGATCCGCTGGCAGTCCGCCCGGCGGCTGACGTCACCGAGGACGTACGACGCCTTGCCGCCGCCGGCGGCAAGCTCGGCCACCGTGCGCTTGGCCGCGTCCTCGTCCCGGCCGGTGATGAGCACCCGGGCGCCCGCGCCGGCGAACACCTCGGCGATGCCCTTGCCGATGCCGCGGGTCGCACCGGTCACCACGACGGCCCGCCCGGCGATGGATGTGAACATGCTCGCCCTTCCCTTTCCCGGCCGCCCCGCGGGCTGGCCCTGTCTGCCGCGAACCGTCTGCCGCGGACCTGCGCCGCGCCGCTCAGCCGAGCCGGCTGAGGTAGGCCTCGGCCAGGTCGCAGCTCCCGGCCGTGTATCCGGCTCCGAGTTGTTGTGCGATGTCGACCGCCGTGTGCGAGCCGATCCAGGCGACCAGCAGCAGCCGGCGGTACAGGATGAACGTCCAGATCTCGGCCTCGTCCTCGGCGGGCAGGTCGAGCACCCGGCGGTACCCGGACAGCCAGGCGCCGACCAGGTCCGGGACGTGCGGCTCGTGCTCGAAGAAGCTCACCGACGTGCCGACGTCGTACAGGTACCAGCTGAACCCGCAGTCGTCGAAGTCGATGACGCTGACCGCGTCGCCGTCGGCCAGCAGGTTGGCCAGCCGGGTGTCGGCGTGCACCAGCCCGTACCGCTGCGGCCCGGTGCCGAACGCGGCCAGCCGGGCCCGCAGCGCCGCGTCGAGCCGCCCGAGTATCTCAAGTTCCGCGGGGCCGACCCCGATGCCGTCCTGCCACCGGCCCCACCGGGCGCCCGCGCCGAACGCGGCGTCGTAGTCCCAGTGGAACCGGGTGAAGCCCGCCGGGCGCTGCCAGGCCCGCGCGTGCCGGTGCATCCGGGCGGTGATCTCACCAAGCTCCGCGAAGTGCGGCAGCGAGTCGCCGGCGGGCTCGGTCCCGGCGAGGAACTCGAACCGCACGCAGTCGCGCCGCTCACCGCTGGCCTCGTCCACCACGGTGACGATGCGGTCGCCGCCGGGCGCGGGCAGCACCCGGGGCGTGCGCACCCCGGCTTCGGCCCGCAGCGCGTCCATCCAGGCCAGCTCGGAGGCGATCTCCGCGGGCGTGTGGTAGCCGAGCCGGTGCACCCGCAGCACCGAGGGCCCAGCGTCCGGGTCCTCGATCAGGTAGGTCGCGTTCTCCGACACGTTCAGGAGCCGGACCGAGGCGCCGGGGTGGCAGCCGTACTCGGGGAGGGCCCGCTGCGCGCACCGGGTGACCCGGTCCAGCACGCCCGCCGACCGACAGGTCATGCGCTGGCATGGGCTGCCCCGCTCTGGTCGCGGCCCTCGATGGCGGCCAGCACGTCCGCCATCGCCTGCTGCGCCTTGGCCACATCGGCGGTCTGCCCGGCCAGGTAGATCCGGCCCGCGACGCCGATCATCGAGACGTCGACCAGCGTCACACCGGGGGCGGCCCGCTCGGCCTCGTTGGCGGCCACGGTCGCGAACAGCGCCGGAGTCACCTCACAGACTCCCAGGGTGTCGCCGGGGAGCACCATGGACCCGCCCCGGTTGCGGTTGATGATAACCGCCTGCCGGTCGGTCAGGTCCTCGATGACGTCGGCGAACAGGATCCGCGGCCGCAACTGGTCCGCCGGGTC
Organism: uncultured Actinomycetes bacterium; assembly: GCA_963725125.1. Taxonomy (GTDB): domain Bacteria; phylum Actinomycetota; class Actinomycetes; order Streptosporangiales; family Streptosporangiaceae; genus DASXKD01. The sequence goes on along the minus strand of CAVRXW010000006.1, from coordinate 25,023 downwards.
GGCGTCCAGCCCGGCCAGGATCGCCCGGCCCGCGCGTTCCACGTCGGCGAGGTCGGCGCCGTGCACCTCCAGCACGCCGAACTGCCGCTCCACGAACAGGATGCCCGGCTCGACCGTGGGCACCGCGCGCAGCGCCAGGTCGGTGACCCGTTCGATGGCCAGCGCGGGCGCGACCTCCACGATGAGCGAGTGCTCCCCGGCGAACGGCGGGTAGCCCCGGGCGCGGGTGGGCGTGCCCAGATAGGCGGCGAACTGCCGCTGCAGGTCCTTGACCAGCAGGTAGACGCGCAGCTCCGGGCGCGGCGGTGCGGGCGGGGCCACGGTTACTCGGCGCGGATGGTGAAGTGCCTGCCCAGCTCGGCGTGCGGCCGCGGGATCACGTGCACGGACACCAGTTCGCCGACGCTGGTCGCGGTCTCCGAGCCTGCCTCGGTGGCGGCCTTGACCGCCCCGACGTCCCCGATGATGGTGACCGACACCAGGCCGTCACCCACGTCCTCGCGGCCCACGATGGTCACGTTGGCCGCCTTGACCATGGCGTCGGCCGCGGCCAGCGCGGCGACGTAGCCCTTGGTCTCGATCATTCCTATCGCGTTGTCAGCCATGTGCCTTTCCCTTCTTCTGGTCAGATCCGGCCGCCACGGCCGCGCTGCTGCTGCCCCGGGGAGCGACCCCCCGGAACCCCCCGATGCCCGGCGGCCCCGTTCCTTCGTCACGGCGCCGGCGGCTCGCGCCGGCCCGGGGGGGCGACCCCCCGGAACCCGGCCGGCTCGTCGATCGAGCCGATGATCAGCGCGTCGATCGGCGGTGCCTTGCCGGGGAACCACGCGGCGGCGACCGAGCCCTGCGCCACGAGGACCCGTTCCCCCACGCCGCTGCCCAGCACATCGAACGCCACCAGCCGGGTGCCCGTGCCCTCGGCCTCCACTTCCAGGAAGGCCCCGTTCGGTATCTCCGCCAGCCGGCGGGTGGACCAGACGTTGCCGACCACCGTCGCGGTAAGCATCAGCGCTCCTTCACGATCTCGACGCCGGCGGCGCGGGCGCGGTCGCGGGCGAGCGGCGTGAGCACCGCGCGCGGGCCGAGCACCAGCCGCGCACCGGCGCGGGCGGACGCGGCGACCATCGCCTCGGTGACCGCGCCCTTCTCGATGCGATGGCTGGGCTGGGCCACCCCGGTGGCCGCGGTCGCCGCCAGCCGGAACCGCAGCCGGCCGGCGCGCAGGGCGTCCCGGTGCTTCGGGTTCTCGAACAAACGCAGCAGATGCAAAACGAACGACCCCAGGTCGGCGTCCGTCCTGATCGACACGACCTCCACCGACTCGACGTGCTCCCTGACCGTGTGCGGCAGCCCCGGCTGCGCGGGCGCACCTGGCACCGGGGCTGGGCCCGTCCAGGCCGCCGCCCTGCGAAGTGCTTCCTGGGTTCCCCGGATTCCCGTCCGGCCGCCGGGAGCAGTTCCGCGAGGACCTCGCGTACCAGCGCCCGGATGGCCTCGGTGTCCGCTCCTGGCCCCGTCATGCGAGGCTCCGCTCTGTTGCCCTGCTACGCAGTGCATCTTCAGCCGCTTCCGCCGCCTGCCGGACATCGGCCTCGGACCCGGACAGGTACACCCGCCCGGTGGCCCCGATCATCCGGTAGTCGACCACCTTGATCCGGGCCGCCTTCTCCGCCTCGTTGGCGGCCAGGATCGCGTACGACGCGGGCTGCATCTCGCAGACGAACAGCGACTCGCCGGCGAGCGCCATCGACCCGATCTTGTTCCGGTTGATCAGGAACGCGTGCTGCGGGTCGAGCATGGAGATGATCTTCGATGCCAGCACCACCGGCCGCGTCGCGTCCCGCGCGGAAACGCCCAGCACATCGAGCACGGCAGACCCCGCCGCCCGCACCTCGTCGTTCCCGCCGTGGATCTCCAGGTACCCGAACTGCCGCTCCACCACGAGGATCCCGGCGCGCACCCCCGCGTGCTTGAGCGCCACATCCGTCAGCGGCTCGATGTCCAGCCCCGGGGCCACCTCGATGATCTGCGCCGCCACATCGCTGCGCGGCAGGCTCCCCCGGATCCAGGTTCCGAGGTAGCACATCGTCTGCGGCTGCAGCCGGTTCAGGAAGATGAACGATCGCAGCTCAGCCATGGAATCCCCCCGCGAACTGCGCCAGCTCCTCGATAACAACCCGCCTGATCTCGTCCCGCAGTGCGGCCATATCCGCCCCCGCGCCCAACCGCGCCCCGCCGGTCACGTGGGGCAGGGGGCTACCTGGGCGCGGAGTTCTGTCCGCGCCCAGGTAGCCCCCTGGCCCGCGCTCCTCCCCCGCTGCATTCGACGCGATCGGATACGGCGGTACGGGTCCGGCCGGCGCTTCCCAAGGAACCAGTCCAGAGAACGACCCGAAGGCTTCGTCAGCCTCAGTGGGATACGCCATCCGGGTCCACTGCACCAGGTGCTTCGGCTCCAGGTTCTCGGTCAGCGACGACCGCCCGAAGAACCCCGTCCCCACGGTCATCGACGGCGCCAGCGCGGTCGAGATCCCCGAGCTGCCGAGGCTGTTGCCGACGTTGACGGACACCCGCAGGACATCGACGCTGGCCCCGAAGTCCATGATCGTCCGTGGGTCGGTGCTGTGGATCGCCGCCGAGTGCCCGCGCCCGCTGATGCGCAGCACCGCCCGGGCCACGTCGATGCCCCGGCGGGCGCTGCGCACCTGGACCAGGCCGAGCACCGGGCAGAGCTTTTCGTGCGCGAGCGGCTCCTCGGGGACGGCCAGGGAAAACGGGGCGAGCAGGACCCGGGTCGTGCCGGGCACCCGCAGGCCCGCCTCGGCCGCGATCCAGGGCGCGTCCTTGCCCACGAACCGGACGTCGAAGTGCCCGCCGGGGAACAGCAGCGCGGCGACCCTGGCGGCCTCGTCCGGCTCCAGCAGGTGCGCGCCCTCCCGCTTGAGGTGACGCAGCAGGGTGGCGGCGACGGAGTCCTCGACGATCAGCACGGACTCGTTGGTGCACAGGATCGAGTTGTCGAAGCTCTTGCTGTCCACGATCCGCTTGGCCGCCTTGGCCAGGTCGGCGGTCGCGTCCACGAGCACGGGCACGTTGCCAGGGCCGACGCCGATCGCGGGGGTGCCGGAACTGTAGGCGGCCCGCACCACGGGCGATCCGCCGGTGGCCACGATGACGCTGGTCCGCTCGTCGGTCATGAGCGCGTCGATCAGCGGCACCGAGGGCCGGTCTGCGACCTGGATGACCCCGTCCGGGGCGCGCCGGCGGCGACGGCCGCCCGCTCCAGCGTGCGCGCGGCATCCGCACAGCATTCGGCGGCCTGCGGGTGCGGGCTGATGACCACCGCGTTGCGTGTCATCAGCGCCAGCAGGGCCTTGAAGAACACCGAGGCGACGGGGTTGGTGGACGGGGTGAGGGCGAGCACCACCCCGGCTGGGCGCGGGATCTCGACGATCTTGGCGGCCGGGTCGAAGCGCGGGGTCACGTAGTCGTGGGTGGCGTACGCCTCGACCAGCCCGGTGCTGCAGGCGAGGTTCTTGACCACCTTGTGGTCGGCGACGCCGAACCCGGTCTCGCGGACCGCCCATTCGGCGTATTCGCGGGCGCCGGCCGCGGCGGCCTGGGCGGCGGCGTGTACCACCCGGTCCACGGCCTGCTTGTCGTAGCGGGCGAACGCCCGGGCCGCCCACTCGGCCCGCTGCAGCATGGCGCGGGCCCGGGGCACCCCGGCGGGATCGCTGAGCACCTCGAAACTGATCGCCGAACCCGGCTCCGCGCCGACACGGCCCAGACCGCCATCCGCCACGCTAGTCACACCGGCCGCGCCCGACACACCTGGGCCGCTCATGTCGGCCTCCATCCCGGGCAGCGTTTGTCGTCGTTGTGGCAACCACAACACTCTTTTGTCGCCGTTGTCACAACGACGACAAACGATCGTCTGCCCGTCATGGCTGCCCCCGGCCGGAGCGGGCGTCGCGGGCGGCGCGGCCGATGGCGTGCTCGGTGCGGTCGAGCAGTTCCTCGCACAGCGCGGGGGTGATCAGCACGCCCGGCTTGTACTGGAGCACCCGTGGGTCGAGGGTGGAGAAGATCGCCCAGACCCCGGCCTCGTAGAGCCGGCGCATGACGAACTGGGCACCCCGCGGATGGCCGAACTCCAGGCCCATCACCAGGCCGTCCTGCCTGATGCCGACGAACCAGTCCGGGCAGCGCGCCTGGATCCGCCGGCATCCGTCGCCGATCAGGGCGGCGCTGTAGTGCACCATCGACCGGACCTCCGGACGGCAGGTGATCTCCAGCGTCTTCAGCGCCGCCACGCAGCCGAGCTTCCGCACCGCCGAAGCTGGACATGTGCGCGAACCCGTCTTCGCTGAGCCACCCGGCCGCCGCCTCGCTCACCAGGACGGCGCTGATCGGGTACATGCCGCCGGAGATGCCCTTGCCGGTGACCAGGATGTCCGGGACCACGCCGTGCTTGCTGATCGCCCACAGCTCACCGGTGCGCATCAGCCCGGTCTGCACCTCGTCAGCGATGTACAGCGCGCCGTGCGCCTCGCACAGCCGCTTGACCCCGGCCAGGTAGCCGGGGGCCGGCAGCGGGAAGCCGTAGGTAGCCGGGATCGTCTCCATGATCACCGCGGCCACATCCTTGCCGCGCAGCGCCTGCTCCATGGCGGCCAGGTCGTTGAACGGCACATGGCTGAACTCGTCGGGCCGGTCGGCGAGGAACAGCGTGGAGAACCGCTCGTCCCCCGTGGCCACGGCGAGCCCGGTGTGCCCGTGGTACGCCTTCGCCACCGAGACGATCTTGCGCCGCTTGGTGGCGTGCCTGGCGGTCTTGAGCGCGATGTCGATCGCCTCGCCGCCGCCGCTGCCGAAGACCACCTTCGCGATGCCGGGCGGGCCCGTGCTCACCAGCGCCTCGGCCAGCGCGGTCCTGGCCAGCGAGGGGAAGTGGTGGTTGCCGATGTCGAAGTGCTGCATGGCGGCGGTGACGGCGGCTACCACCTCGGGATTGCGGTGGCCCAGGTTGTAGGTGCCGCCGTTGAGGTGGGTGTCGATCAGGCGCTTGCCCTCGACGTCATAGATGAAATAGCCCTCGCGCCGGTCGATGACCAGCGGGACGCCCGAGTCCACCCAGAACTGGGTCTTGGCCGGGTTCCAGAACTCCTTGGACTTGGCGAGCATGTCGCCCTTGGAGGCGAAGGCGATGAGTTCCTCGGCCACCGGCCACCTCCGCGCCTCCGGCGCCGGCGCCCCGCGCTTCAGCGCAAGGCACCCTGCGCGACTCCGGCGCGACGCGCCCCGCGGCGCTGGGCACTCTGCACATCCGCGCCCCGGCACCCGGGCGCATTCGCACCCCGTCCGTTTGGTTCAACCAAACGAATACCGGATGTGACCGATTAGTGTCAACCGGTCTTTGTTAACTCTATATTTCCGGAACCAGAAGTCTTGTCAGGGTTTCTACCAGGTGATACCGTCCGCGCTGTGACGTGTACCACAACGCACATGCCCGACCAATAAAGGCGCCGGGGCCGCTCGGACCCCGCGTACCCCGCTGTGGGGGAGGAATCATGGCCCAGTCCGACACCTCAACTGGCGGGGACGGCGTTCCGCTCGCTCCCGGCATGTTCCCCGAGGACTTCGACGTCTCCCAGCGCAACGATGTCGCCAAGCTCCGCAAGGGCGCCGTTGGGCTCGGTGGCGTGCTGTTCCTGACCGTCACCGGCTCCGCGCCGATCTCGGCCATGCTGTTCAACACTCCGATCGTGGTCGGGTTCGGGCAGGGGGTGGGCGCACCCGCGACGTTCATCTTCGCCGCCATCGTCCTGGTGATCTTCTCGGTCGGCTATGTGGCCATGGCGCGGAAGAAGACCACCGCGGGCGGCTTCTACTCCTACATCAGCCACGGGCTGGGCCGGGAACTGGGCATCGGCACCGGCTTCGGCTCGCTCGTCGCCTACTCGGTGTTCGAGGCATCGCTGGCCGGCGGGTTCGCCTACTTCCTCAACCTGAAGCTGGCTTCGTTCGGGTGGAACGTCGGCTGGCCGTGGCTGGCCTTGTTCATGATCGCGCTCATCGGGGTGCTGGCCTACTTCGACGTCCGCGTTTCCGCGAACCTGCTCGCGATCGGCCTGATCAGCGAGGTCGCCATCCTGATCATCTTCGACGTCTTCCTGTTCGGCCACGGCAACGTGAACTTCGCCGCGATCAACCCGGTGAACGCATTCAAGAGCTTCCCGGCCTCGCACGGCGTCGTCGCCGGAGCGATCGGCATCGGGCTGTTCTTCGCCTTCTGGTCGTGGGTCGGCTTCGAGATGGCGCCCAACTACGGCGAGGAGTCCCGCGACCCCAAGCGGATCGTGCCGCGGGCCCTGTACATCTCGGTGATCGGCCTGGGCATCTTCTACACGCTGACCTCGTGGGCGCCGCTGAGCGGGTACTCGTCCATCCACGCCGCGATCTCGCAGGCGCAGCACAATCCGGCCAACTTCTACCTCCAGCCAGCCGGGCAGTACGCGGGCCACTGGGTCGCTTCGATCATGAGCTACCTGATCATCACCGGCTCGTTCGCCTGCGGCATGGCCTTCCACAACACCACGGCCCGGTACTTCTACTCGCTGGGCCGGGAGGGCTTCATGCCCAAGGCGCTCGGCAAGACCCACCCCCGGTGGAAGAGCCCGCACATCGCCTCGGTCACCCAGACGGTGATCGCGGCCTTCATCATCGCCCTGTTCGCCATCTTCACCGGCACCAACGACCCGACCTCCCAGGCGTACGTGCAGGTCTACGGGCTGATGGCGCTCATGGGCGTGATCATCATCCTGTCCGTGCAGGCCCTGGTCTCCCTGGCCATCCTGGTCTACTACGAGCGCTACCACCGCGACGAGGTGCACTGGTTCAAGACCCGGCTGGCGCCGCTGCTGTCGTTCTTCTCCCAGGCGTTCGTGGTGTACCTGCTGTTCACCAACATCGGGTTCCTCGGCGCGTCCAGCTACAGCTATGCCTACTGGCTAGGACCGATCGACCTCGCCGTGGTGCTCATCGGCGTCGGTGCCGCGCTCTACTACAAGAAGCGGGACCCGGCGAAGTACGAACAGGCAGGCCGGCTGATCAACGACGGCCTGTAAGAGCTGCCCGGCTCCCGCCCTGGTGCCGCCTGGCGGGGCGTTATCAGGGCGGGCGGTCCCGGCCTCAGACCGGGAGGCTGCCACCGGCACGGCCCGTCCGCGCCGGTGGCACGCCCGGCTTTGCGAGCGCGATCCGCACGGTCACGGTGGTGCCCTCGCCCTCGGCGGACTCCACGCTGATGTCCCCCTCGTGGTTCGTCACGATCGTGCGCGCGATGGACATGCCCAGGCCGGATCCCGGCACGGCCCCGGCGACCGCGTTGGATGCCCGGAAGAACCGGGTGAACAGGGCGGCCTGATCCTGGGCGGGGATGCCGATCCCGGTGTCCGCGACCGTGAGCACCGCGGAATCACCCTCGCTGGCCAGGGCCGCGGCGACATGCCCGCCCTTGGGGGTGTACTTCACCGCGTTGGACAGCAGGTTGACCAGGACCCGGTCAAGCTGGTCGGCGTCCCCGTCCACGATCAGGGCGCTGGGCGGGCAGCTCACCTCCAGCTCCAGCCCGCCCGCGGCCGCCGCGGGCCTGATCACGTCCGCCGCGGCGGTGACCAGGCCGGCCAGGTCCACCGGGCTCCGCCGGGTCATGAACCCGCCCATCTCGATCTTGGCGGTGGTGAGCATGTTCTCGATCAAGGTCATCAGCCGGCGCGCGTTCCGGTCCACCGCGTCCAGCATCCGGGTCTGGGTGGGCATCAGCGGCCCCTCGTCCTGGTCGGCCAGGATCTCGACATAGCCGATGATGCTGGTGAGCGGGGAGCGCAGGTCGTGGGAGGCGGAGGCGAGGAAGCTGGTCTTGGCCGCGTCGAGCGACTTCAGTTCGGCGACCAGGCGCTCCTCTCCCTCGTAGACCCGGGCATGCTCGAGGCCCCGCCCGATGTCGCGGGCCAGCGACTCGACCGCGGTGGTTTCCGCGTCGGTCCAGGGACTGGCCGCGTCGTAGCGCAGCAGGCCCAGTGCACCGAGGAGTTCCGGGCCCGCGCCGAACGGGATCAGCAGCAGTGCCGCCCCGCCGAGTTCGAGCAGGCTCCGGCGGATCTGTACTGGAATGTCCCAGGCCTCCGGCCCGGCCAGGTCCTGGACCCGGTGGCTGGACCGGTGCCGGTAGATCTCGCGGAGCCAGTCGATCGCGTCGGGCGGGAGGTAGCCGACCATGTCACCGTCCGTGGCCCGGGCGCTCTCGTTGACGTCCTTCAGGGTGAGCTGCCCTTCCCGGACGATCCCGGCATAGACCCAGTCCACCAGCAGGTGCTCGCGGACCGCGGCGACCGCTTCGGTGAGGATCTCCTGGCCGCGCAGATGCTCGCGGATGCGGATGGCGGCCTGGCGCACGCCGGCCTGCAGCCGGGCGCGGTCGGCCTCCGCCGCCCGCATCCGGTTGCCCTCGTCCGCCAGGAAGTTGATCGACAGGGCCAGGTCGCGCAGGTCGGCCGGCCCGCCGGGCACCGCGCGTGCCTGCATGTCCCCCCGCGCGCGCAGCCGCACCATGCCAGTGGTGGCGTGCAGCGGGCCGCTCACCCAGCGCAGGAACACGGCGACCCCGATCACCGGCACCATGAGCCCGAATACCAGGATGGCGCTGACCCAGCCCTGCCCGGTGTCGAGGGTCCGGCCGCTGGCGGCCGCGCGGAGATTGCTGTCCCGGTTCAGCCGCGCCTGCAGGCCGCCGTCCCGGGCGAAGAACCTGCCGGTGATGGCCGCGGCGCTGGCGTAGTACGCGGCCGCCCGGGTGCCGCCCGCCGGGGCCGCCACCGCCTGGCCGGCGGCCTGGAAGGCCTGCCGCGCGAGCCGGGCCTGACCGGTTACCAGGCCGGCCGCATCGGCCCCGGTCAGGCGCCTGAGCTGGGCCAGCGAGGCGGCGAACCGGGCCTGGCTGGTGCGGTACTCGCCAAGCAGCCCGAGTTCGCCGGTGGCCTGGTACTCCCGGACCGCGCGCTGCGCGCCGAGGAACTCGGTCACCATGGTGAGGTTGGCGAGCTGGGCGGCCTGTGCCCTGGCGTGCAGGCCTTCCAGCTCGGCCCGCTGCCGGGCGCCGCCTACCAGGACGAACGCGATCACGCCCACGGCGAGGGCCAGCTGGGCAGCAACCAGGGCCCACGCGTAGAAGATGATGGATCGCGGCTGCCTCACGTCACCAGCGTTCCTCGCCTTGATGGTCACTATATGTAATTTCGTTATTACCCATCGAAGGCGGGAGCGAGCAGCCCGGAGGTGACCGGAATCCGTCCTGGCCGATGCTGGTGTGGCATCCTGCGACGGTGAGGCTCCCCCGGTCCGCCGCCCGCCGGGGCCCGGCCGCGCCGGCCGTGGCCAGGCTGGCCATGGCGGGGCTGGCCATGGCCGGGCTGCTGGCGACCGGCTGCGCGGCGGGCCCGGGCGCGGCGCCCGGCCGGCCCAGGGACCCGGGTACCGCGCGGGCCGCGCCCGCCTCGTCGCCTGCTCCCCGGACGGCCAGCACCGGGCCCGGGCCGGCCGGCGAGGGCCACGCCGTGCGGCCGGCCGTGCGGCAGCTCATCAGGGTGACCGCCGCCGCGTACGGGTCTACCTACGCCGTGCTGACCGCCTATCGCCGCACCAGCCACGGCTGGCAGCGGGTCTTCGGGCCGTGGACGGCACGGATCGGCCGTAACGGGTTCGCCCCGCCCGGACGCAAGCGCGAGGGCGACGGCCGTACCCCGTCAGGATCGTTCGGCATTCCTTTTTTCTTCGGCGCCGGCCCGAATCCTGGTTTCCGCTTCCGGTACCGGCAGATCCGTTCCTACGACTACTGGGACGACGACCCGGCCAGCCCCCGGTACAACGAGTGGGTGGACAGCCGTCATGCCAGCCCGGGCGCGAACCCGGAGCCGATGGCCGTCGCGGCGTACGACGACGGCCTGGTGATCGGCTACAACACCGCCCGCACGCCGGGGCTGGGCAGCGCGATCTTCCTGCACCTCAACATCGGCATCGCGACGGCCGGCTGCGTGACGCTGCCGCCCGGGGAACTGCTGCCGCTGCTGCACTGGCTCAGCCCGGACCGCTCTCCCCGGATCCGGATGGGCGTGCGGTAACCCGGGCCTATGGCGGCCGGCCTGGAGGTGATGAACTTGGGTCATGGCAACGAACACCTCCCAGCCGCAGGGCGTGCTGCACGTAACCGACAGCCGCACGGGCCGCGCCTACGAACTGCCTATCGCCGATGGCGCCATAAGGGCCACTGACCTGCGCCAGATCAAGGCTACCGACGACGACTTCGGGCTGCTCTCCTATGATCCGGCCTTCATGAACACGGCGAACTGCCGCAGCGCCATCACCTTCATTGACGGGGAGAAGGGCATCCTGCGGTACCGGGGTTACCCGATTGAGGAGCTTGCCGGGCGGGTCCCGTTCCTCGACGTGGCCGCCCTGCTGATCCACGGTGAGCTGCCGGGGAAGGAGGAGTCCGCCGCCTGGGCGGATGAGGTCACCCAGCACACGTTCGTGCACGAGAACGTGAAGAAGTTCATCGACGGGTTCCACCACGACGCCCACCCGATGGGCATCCTGGTGAGCACGATCGCGGCGCTGTCCACGTTCTACCCGGGGGCGAAGGAGATCTCCGACACCGAACGGCGGCACGAGCAGATCATCCGGCTGATCGCGAAGATGCCGACGCTGGCGGCGTTCGCCTACCGGCACGCGATGGGACTGCCGTATGCCTACCCCGACGACGAACTGTCCTACGCCGGGAACTTCCTGAGCATGATGCGGCGGATGACCGAGCCCCGGTATGACCCGGATCCGGTCCTCACCCACGCGCTCGACGTGCTGTTCACCCTGCACGCCGACCACGAGCAGAACTGCTCCACCAGCGCGATGCGGGTGGTCGGCAGTTCCCGGGCCGACCCGTACTCGGCGGCGGCCGCGGCCACCGCCGCGCTCTACGGGCCGCTGCACGGCGGCGCGAACGAGCAGGTGCTGCGGATGCTCAACGACATCGGCTCGGTGGGCAACATCCCCGCGTATATCGACCGGGTGAAGCGGGGCGAGATACGGCTGATGGGGTTCGGCCACCGGGTGTACAAGAACTTCGACCCGCGGGCGACCATCATCAAGACGATCGCGGACCAGGTGTTCGAGGTCACCGGCCCGAACCGGCTGCTCGACATCGCGCTGGAACTGGAGCGCATCGCGCTGGCCGACGAGTACTTCGTGAGCCACCGGCTGTACCCGAATGTGGACTTCTACTCGGGCATCATCTACCAGGCCGTGGGCTTCCCGGTGGAGATGTTCCCGGTGCTGTTCGCGATCGGCCGGATGCCCGGCTGGCTGGCGCAGTGGCAGGAAGGGATCCTCGATCCCGAGCAGCGCATCTCCCGGCCGCGGCAGATCTACGTGGGCCACGAGCCACGGCACCTGGACGGCACCGCCGCGACCTGACCCAGCGGCCCGCAGCGGCCCGGCCACCCGGGCCCAGGCGTGCGTGCGGGGGGCCACCCCGTTCCGGGCGGCCCCCCGCAGGGCCCGGCTTACTCCGGGATGACGACCGTGCTGACGATCTTGTCGGCAAACGTCTGGCGCTTGGCGTCCCAGAGCGGGAACAGCCAGCCGATGTAGCAGGCGAGCGAGTCGAGGATGTGGCAGATGTCGCGGGCGAAGGCCATGCCAGCGCCAATTGGCTCACCGGTGTTCGCGCTGATGAGGCGCAGGTGGAGCGTCTTCTTCCCGAGCGACTGACCGGTCTGCCCGGCCTGGATGCACCGGTTGTAGATCCACCACGCGAGGGAGGCGAGAAGGAACAGGAGCGTGAGGATCACGACATGGAGAACGACCCCGATCAGCTCCAGCACGATGATGGGCAGGTAGTCGATGAGGTAGGCGCCCACGCGCTGCCCCCAGTTCGCATACGCGGCCGGGTTAGCCGCCGGGTTATCTGCTGCATACGCCATTGCAAGACCTTTCTGAGGTGATGGATCGCGCCTCACGTGCGGAGGGCGGTCTAGAGGAACCCGAACCTGTGTAGCTGGAAGAGCCAGCTCAGGCCGACCAGCACGGCCATGGCCCAGCGGACGCGGCGGCGCTTCGCCTCCGGCCACGGGCGCGGGCTCGGGACCAGCCCCACGGTTCTCGCCAGCAGCACCGGCAGGGTGCAGGCGACGAGGATCGCGACCAGGTACACGAGCGGGTTGGCCGCCGCCGCGCCTCCCCACTCACCGTGGCTGATGGCCACCGTCGCGGTGGTCATCCCGCAGAACGGGCAGGGCACCCCGGTGAGCGTGCGGAGCGGGCACGGCAGGCCGGTAAAGCCCGTGTGGGCCACCATGGCCGGGTAGACGGCGCCAAGCATCGCCGCGCCGGCGGCGAACAAGGAGACGTGCTCAGGCACCGAATAACCCCGCCGGAGTACCGCCATGTGCCTTCCCGCCCGTGAGGAGCCGCTCAGCTTACGAGCGGATGGAGCGCAATCGTACGGGTTGGGCGCGCCGGGCGTGAACAAGTTTCCTGTGCTTTCTCACGTTTATCCCCCGCTGGCCCGTCCGCGCCTTCGTCAGGTATCCCCGCTGCCGGGCGAAGGCATGCCTGCGCGGGCGTGGCCAGCGCCGATGCCGGCCACGCCCGCGCTGGCTCAGGTGTCGTCGCGCCCTTCCGCGAGGTTGACGTGATAGGCGTCGCGCGGCCACTTACGGTAAATCATCCGAACGGGCCGTAGCGGTGCCTGATGGAAATTGAACGCGTTCGTGAACGGATAGGCGCCGGCGTCGTTGGGCCCGAGCGGGGACAAGCCGAAATTGTGCTCGGTAAAGCTCAGAATCCCGGCGAACGACGTCGCGGTCGTGTCGGTGAAACCGCGCTTGGCGAACGGGCTGACGATGACCAGGGGGCTGCGCGGCCCCTGCGCGGTGCCGTCCGGGTTGACCCCGGGCCGCACCTGGTCGTAGAAGCAGCCACAGTCGTCCCAGGTGATGAACAGCACGGTGGACCGCCAGTCCGGGCCGTTCATGATCGCGGATGCCACCTGGCCGAGCCAGTCGTCACCGGCCGTTATGGAAAAGCCGTTGTGCTCGCTGAACTGCGCATCCTTGCCACCGGGGGTGATGATCGAGAAGCTGGGCAGGTTCCCGCGCTGCGCATCCCGGACGAACGACGAGCTGGCGACGTTGTTCGCCGCCTGCCCGGTGTCCAGGCATTCCGCGAACGAGGGGCAGATGTCCCAGATGTAACCACCGGACTGTGTCCCGCCGGTGTCCGGCTTCGGCTCGCCGTAGATGCGCCACGACAGGCCGGCGCTGTCCAGGCGATCCAGGATGGTCGGCGCGTAACTCACCGGGGTGGGCTCGAACGCGCCGCCGTTCTGCAGCCCGAGCGAGTAGTCGGGAATGCAGCTCGGCACCCATTCGACCGTGCCGCTACCGGAGACCCACTGGGTGATTTTGTTCGAGTTGCAGCCCCATCCCGGGCCCACCGCGACGCTCTTGTCGGGTTTGGGGTTGTTGCCTTCGAAGCCGTCCAGCGAGCCCATCGCCGCGTACAGGTGACCGCCCCAGGACGGGCTGTCGGCCATCGAGAAGGTCCGGTCGCTAATGGCGAAGTCGTCCGCCAGCGTCGCCAGGTTGGGCACCTGAGCGGGCGTGTAGCCGCTGATGCAGGCGTAGTGCCTGCTGGCCTGGCAGCCCTGCACGTTCTGCCAGCCGTCCATCCTGCCGCCGTCGATGGCGGCCTGCTGCGACTGCACGGTGTGCGACACGGCCGGCACGATGTCCGGGCTTACCGCCGGGGTGACCACGGTGCGGTTGGAGAGGGTCACCTGGGACGGCATCCCCCCGTCCGGGCACCGGCCCGGGTTGTCGTCGCACCAGTAGCCGAGCAGGCTGTCGAACGAGTGGTTTTCGAGGTAGAGCACGACGACGTGCTGGATCGGTGATGGCTGCGCGCTCGCCGAACTGGCTATGGCGAGGCCGAAGAGCCCGGCCACGGCTGCGGTCAGGAGCGCGATCACCCGTGTCCGGGCGGAGAACCATCTGCCGTGAGCTGCCACTGGGGGCCTCCTGTCGTTGGCGGCATGCCGGGGGTGCGCTCCTCGGGCCGTGTCCACGGCCGTGGACGGATCGCGGCTGGGCCGGCCGCCCGGGCTGATCGAACTACATATTTTTCCTATTGATATTATAGAGAATCTGCTTTCTGCAACCTAGCGGTCACGCGTGCCAAAACCTGATGTGTCTTGATATGGAAGCGCGCTGGAGGTGCCTGTGTGTTACATATGTGCCTGTGTGTCCCTTGCTGCAGGCGAGATAGGAGAGCGCAACGTGACTCCGCCTGGGCGGCTCGGCGGCCAGGTTCAGCCACCGCAATCGCGGCTCAGGAACGGGCACCGCAGCCCAGTCCCGGCGCCGGCCGCCGGCCCTGTGGGCCCAGGCAAATCCGCACGCCGTTAACCCGCCCTTAACCCACCACTAATGCACCACTATCCCAGTGCCCGTACACCCCTTGTTGCTGCTCACCCTTGGTGGCCGTATTGCCGCGCTTGGTTCACATGGCCCGGCACCCTGGCGGCATTGATGCGGTTCCGTGATGGGCCCAGAAACATCGGTAACAATACTTTCTGGACTCGGCAAAGCAGACACCACGGACATATCTCAGAATGTCCTGCATGAGCGTGTCCACCGCAGTAGGCTGCCGCCGATGACGCTGTAAGGAAGGGAGGCGCCATCGCCAACTGTGCTGGCAGCTGCCGGCACGGCGCGCCGTCACCGCAGACAGGCTCCCGTGCCGGGCAGAACGACTAGCCCTGGAGATGCAGTTGAAACCCCGCAACTTCCGCTTTGCCGCATTGCTCGCGATTGTCCTTGCCTTCGCCCTGCCGTCCGTCCAAGCAGTCCAGGCCAGCGCCGGGCCCAGGCCGGCCGCGCGGCAGAGCACGGCGGGCGTGACCGGTGGCGCGCTCTTCGGCGGCACCTATCCGCTGGTTGCCGAACAGAGCAAGCTTGGCCGCAAGCTAGCGATCGTCCGGATCTACTACATGATTGGCCAGAAGTTCACCTCGCCCCACATCAAGCAGTTGATGTCGGCCGGCACCACGGTACTGGCCAGCCTGGATGTGCCCTTCCACCACGGGATCAGCTACGCCTCGATCGCGGCCGGGCGCCAGGACAAGCAGATCCGCGCCTGGCTCACCCAGGCCGAGCAGAATGCCGTCACGTATCACATACCTGCGGTGTATGTCGACTTCGAGCACGAGGCGAACGCCCCGCCGAACTCGGCCAACGGCACCCCGGCCCAGTTCATCAAGGCGTGGGACCACATCCACGCCCTCGCCGCCAAGGCGCACCTCAACGTCGGATCCGGCGGCCGGCTCCGCTGGGCGCTGATCCTCGAGCACATGGCCTACTTCCCCAGGAGCGAGCGGCCGAAGTGGTCGCTGCGGGCCGGTTTCGCCGCGAATTACTGGCCCGGGTCGGCCAACGTGAACGTGGTCGCCGCCGACGGCTACAACCGGGGCGGCTGCCGCGACCACCAGAGCCCCAAGCCCACCCGGGCCGCGGTCACGCCCGGCTCGCTGTTCAACCCGGTGCTCCAGTTCGCCAAGAGTCATGGCAACAAGCCGGTGTTCCTGGCCGAATGGGCCAGCGCCGCGTTCCCGGACATGCCGGCCTGGCAGGCGACGTACATCGGCGAGATGAAGGCCTACGTGCACGCCAACCCGAGGCTCGCCGCGGTGTTGTACTGGGACGACCACGGCTTCGCCAGCTGCAGCTTCGCCGTCAACGGCCATCCCCAGTCGCTGACCGCGCTGAAGGTCATGGCCCAATCGCTGCACGGGCACCTCTGATAAGCGGCAGCGCCGGGTGACCGGCACCGGCTGAGGCCCCTCCCGGGTCCGGGAGGGGCCTCAGCCGTGTGACCGGCCGCGGGCCTGGCTATGTGCTGCTCCGGCCGGCCCAGGCCTGCCTGGGCCGGCCGGTGCGCCACGGTCAGGTCCTGACGCAGGTATAGGCACCGTAGATCGAGCCGTCGAAACCGGCGGTGACGACGGCGAATCCGGCGGCGGCGAGCATGGGCTCCAGCAGCCAGCGGAAGGTGCTGAACTCGGTGCGGAGGTGCTCGTCAAAGTCCGCACGCGTATAGCCACGCGCCGGATCCGCCACCGCGTCATCGAGCCAGTCGTCGAGAACCGCCTCGGCCTCAGCGGGCTGGAAGTCGAAGATCAGGTCACGAAGGCGCAGCACGCCGCCGGGCGGTAGCAGGTTCGCGATCCGCTCCAGTGCGAGCGCCTTCCAGAAGTCCGGCAATTGGTGCAGCGCGTTGCGGGTGTACACCGCATCCGCGGGCGCGCCCGTGTGCTCGTAGCTGAGGAACCCGGCCCGCACGCACTCGACATTGCCCAGCCCGGCCTCGATGACGCGCTGACGCAGCACGGCCAGCATCGCGGGAGAGACATCGACGGCCACCACGCGCCGCACAAGCGGCGCAGCGGCCAGAGCGAACCGCCCGGTCCCGGTACCGAGATCAACCACTGTGGCGGCCTGGCCGATGCCGTGCTCACGCAGCACGGCGAGATCCTCGGCAGGATCGGGGTAGCCCTGCTTACGGTCAAAGCCCGCGACGAACGCCGGATCGAGATGCTCCGGGCCCGCATGCGCAAGCTCATCGAGCATCCAGGCCCTAGTCATACCGACCTGCGCCTCCCATGCTGCGGACGGCGGTCACCAGTCCTCCTGGTACCAGTACACCGCATGGCGGACTACGGCTGCCGCCGCCAGGTCCGCAAAACCGCCAGCTGGCTCCTCACCCGGGCGGCATGTACTTCGCCGCCTCGGTCATGTACTTCCGGCAAGCCTGCTGCGCAGCATGGAACGCCGCAGACGTCATATCGAGGCCGTGCGGGTCGACAGACACGCCCTTGGCGTTCACGGTCGGGTCGGGGAAGTTCGTGATGCCGCGCGAGCGTATGCAGCCGGCGAACTTGAGCATCAGCGGGGAGACGATCTGCTGCTGCGCCGCGGTCAGCTGTCCCCCGTCCGGGAGCAGGTGCAGACATGCCTTATATGCCGACGCGGGAGCCTCGAAGCCGGCACTGTTGCTGGCCTCGGTGCACCGCGTGCTGTCCGCCGAAGCCAGCGAGCGCAGCCTGGCCGGTCAGCCCCGCGAGGAGATCTGCGCGATGCTGGCCCGCGCCTTCGACCTGCTCGAACCGTCACTCGGCAGCTACGGCATCCGGGCCCAGCCCGGATCACGGTGAAGGGGGCGCGGCGTCACCCCCCTCAGGCCGTGGGGCCGCTGCCAAGCCAGCCGCGCCGCTTGAAGAGGATGAGCAGCAGCACGATCGCGACCAGCTCGGAGCCGATGCCGAGGAAGAGGAAGTAAGCGACGCCGACCTGCAGATGAGCGATCGGCCAGGCGAAGTTCTGCCCGAAGAACCCGGTGAGGAAGCCCAGGGGCAGGAAGATGGTGGCGATGATGGCCAGTTGCTTCATGACCACGTTCAGCCGGTTGGACACCATGGACAGGTGCGTGTCCATGGCGCCACTGATCAGGTCCCGGTACGCCGTCCACCATGTCGCTGATCCGGATGAGGTGGTCGTAGAGGTTGCGGAAGTAGGCCGAGCCCTGGTCGGTCATCCCGGGGATCGCCACCATGCCGGCGTTGAGGCTGGAGATCATGTCGCGCTGCGGCGTGATGACCTTGCGGATCGTCAGGATCTGCCGCTTCATGTCGAAAAGCGTCCCCAGCTGCTCCTCGGTCGGGTTCTTCAGGATGGCGCCCTCGAGATCGTCGATCGCATCGTCGAAGTCGGACAGCACGGGGAAGAACGAGTCGATCAGGGTGTCCATGATCAGGTAGAAGATGGCGACCTGCGGTGCGGCCACGTCCGAGGAGTGGTGGTTGCCGATGCGGTCGCGCACCGTGGCCAGTGCCGGGCAGTCGCCCTGGTGGATGCTGATGATGAACTTCTCGGTGACGAAGCAGTGCACCTCGGCCACGTTCTTCCCGTCGGCGGCCATGCCGAAGGTGACGACGTGGACGAAGTCGTCGTAGTCGTCGATGCGGGCCCGCTGGCCGAACTGTTCTGCCGCCTCGACGGCCACGGGGTGGAAGTGGAAGGTGTTGCACAACAGGCCCGTGACGTCGTCGTCGGGTCCCGGGTCGTGGACGTCGAGATCGAGCCAGAAAAATGCGCCGCCGGCCGCTGCCTGCTCGATCCCCTGCTGGGTGGCGTCGGTGGTTGTGCCGTCTTGCGTGAGGGTGCCCTTCATGTGGGGGATATTGCCACGCTCAGGAGGTGGATGCTCCCTGATCTGGCTCGACGCGGCCCGTTCGTCGCGGGCCCGGCGTCCGCCGCGCATCCACGGCAGCCACCTCGGCCGGCGTGGCACCGAGGCGGCGCTCGACGTCGGCCAGCCGGTCGCTGATCACCGACAGCTGCTGGCCCAGGTCGGCGTGGCCCTTCTTGAACTCCTCCTTGTTGGCGTCGGTGTGCTCCTTGATGAACACCGAAGCGACGGTGGCGGTCAGCACGCCGATGAGGCCGATCCCCACCAGCATCAGGATCGCGGCCACCATCCGGCCGCCTTCGGTGACGGGATACCGGTCCCCGTAGCCCACGGTGGTCACGGTGACGATGGCCCACCACAAAGCGTCGGGGTAGTTGTGGATGTTGCTCCCCTTGGCGTTCTCCTCGAAGAGCAGCACCAGCCAGGCCCCGAGGAAGAGGGTTCCGGCGGCGGCGATGAGCACCCGGAAGAGGCTGTGGTGCTTGAGGATGGCCTCCACCCGCAGCTCTCCCTCGTGCACGAGGAGGCTCATCTTCTCGATCCCGACGAGGTGCCAGCCCTGGAGCGGCGGCAGCACCACGGTCGCCGGCTCCACCCACCGCCGCTTGAGATAGCCGCGACGGTCGGGCGTGATCACCAGGCGGACGAGGTACTCCACCAGCAGGATGGCCCAGAGCACGAAGAGGGTGCCGACCAGGACGATGGAAGCCGAGCCGTTGAGGTCGGTCGTGAGGACGACGATGGCGATGACCAGCCAGGCGATCCCCAGGAGGGCCATCGGGTACTTCGTGACCCGCTCGATGCGGTCGACGAGGTCGTGGCGCCCGCCCGACGGCTTGGCCCCGGCGATGATCTGGCGCCGTCGCTCTTCCTTGCGCTCCTTCTCCTCCAGGCGCTCCTGCTCCAGCTTCTCCAGCCGCTGGATGCGCTCGATGGAAGACGGCTTCTGCTCTAGCGTGGCGCCTCCCGGAGCAGTTCTGACGTCAGTGGAGTCCCCACATTGAGACGAAGATAGCGGGTGGGCGCCCCTCGTGAATGAGCGGATGCGCAACGCGGTTCTGCGGGTTCGGCATGTTCGCGATCCGGCACGGTCAAGGCCGACCGCAAGCCCGTCATCGGCCGATATCTCAAGATGCCCGGCACACGCTAGTCCGTGCCCGAAGCGACCGGCATCATCACCCTGCGCTGGCAGGAAGCGAGCGGCCGGGATGGCAGGAGATCTGGACGTTCAGCCAGCTGGCCCGCGCATTGCGCGGAGGATTCAGAATTTCCAGCGCCGTACATCGGTTCTGGCACCTGAGCCCTACCAGTATTTTGCGCCGCAAGGCTGGATATTGGGGTGGGTGCCAGTGGTGTCTATGTAGGCCGTGCTGGCCAAACAATAAGCCCCATTCGCCGCCGCCTGGAACTCGTATTCAGGGCCGACCACGCCGGCCGGGAGAACAGGAAAAGTAGCTGGCAAAGTTAGCGGCGCGGGCGGTCGCCGCAGGAGGCACTTGGCGACGCTGAGAACGGGTACGTCTGCACGACCGGGTGGGGTGAGCCGAGGCTCTTGCAGTTACGTGCTGAGCGGTAACGTTCCCGGAACGGCCGGGACTTACGGTTGCTCTGTGGTGGAGCCTCCTGCGTGCGACGTCACGCCGCAGGTCACGGAGGACGGCGCCATGATGGCGGGCCCGGGATCCAGACCGTGCCGGACCGCAGCGCCGCCCCGGGGCCGCGGCGGGCGACTCGTGCCGTTACCGGATTGTGGGCGGCGGTGGTGCTGGCCGCGACCGCCGCGGTAGCCATGACCATCCTTGCGTGGGGCGACCTGGCGCGCGGTGACCTGGGCTCCGGGGTGGCGGCCGTGGCTTTTGCCACGCTCGGTGCGCTGATCGTCCGCCGCGCGGGCAACGTCATCGGCTGGATCATGCTGGGCGAGGGCGCAGCATCGGCGTTTCTCGCGCTGGCGTCCGCTTACGCGGTGGCCGGGATCGCAACGTTCCCCGGCGCGCCCCGGCGGCCAGGCAGGTAGGCGCGCACACCGCCCACGCCCAAGATCAACTCACTCGGCCCCCACAAGTCGCATTTCGTCACACACGACTCAAGGTGGCAGAATGCGACATCCCTCACCACCACCGAAAGTGCGACAGAGCCGTTAAGTTGACAGACTCGACAAGGCCGGACACTTCCTTATCAAAACCCCGGTCTTCCCAGGCGAGCTGGGGGAAAATCAGGATATGACTCGGGATGCGGCTGTGCTTGCCGTCATTGGGGCTCTGATGCTCGGGTATTACTGGGCTCGGTGGCGGCGCGCAGAGAGCAGCAGCAAGACAGCGCAGACAATCGCAAACGCCGCAGGAAAGCAGGCCTGGCGGGCACGTGGGGTGATAGCGCTCGTCGGCTTCTTCGTCTTCGCGCTGATAGATCTCTGGCTTCGCGGCAGTGGGCGGCGGTGAGGTGACCTGAGGCGGCCCCCGCCACGATGACGATGGATCTAACCTTCCTCGTTCCGGTCACGTCCAGAGCCATCCAGGGGTGTTGTTAGCACATCCGTTAGCAAGACCGCCGATAGGGGCAGGGCTATCGGCGCTGCCGCGCCGAAGACCAGGACGCCCGGCTCAGCCGCGGTCGTGGAGGGTCACCTGGTAGCCGTCGGGGTCCGCGAACGTGAAAGTGCGGCCGAACGGCCCGTCGGCGGGCGCTGAGACGATCGTCGTGCCGGCGGCGGCGAGGGCGTCGTGGATGTCCTGCGCGTCGGGGGCGTGCAGCCACAGCGCCATCCCCTGGCCCGGCTGCGCGATCGCGTCCAGGTCGACGCCCGCGACGACGTCGCGGACGGCGAACGCGATCGGCTTGGTGCCGAACACGACGGCGTGCGGCGGTCCTGCGTCGGAGCGCTTCAGCCCCAGGTACTGCTCGTAGAAAGCGGCGGAACGCTCCAGGTCGCGCACCTGCAGTGAAATGAAGTCGGGTCCGGTGACGGCCACGATCCTTACCTCCTCATAGTATGTCAGTCTTCTGACACACCACAATGTATGTCAGACTACTGACATGAGTCAAGGCGAGCCCGGAATCGAGCTGGACACATCACTGGGGTACATGCTGAAGGCGGCCGCGAGCGCCCTGCACTCTGCCCTGGAGGCCGTGCTGAGGCCGCTGGGCATGACCATCACCCACTACGCCTGCCTGGAGCTGCTTGCCCAGCGACCGGGCCTGTCGAACTCCGAGCTTGCCCGCGGCACCTTCGTCACCCGGCAGTCGATGAATGTGCTCCTGCAGGCCCTCGAACGCCAGGGACTCGTCGTCCGCCCGGCACAGGCACCCGTAGGCAGGGCCCTGCCCACCGAGCTGACCGCCCGCGGGCGCCGCCAGCTCAAGGTGGCCAGCGCCGCGGTTCGCCGCGTCGAGCAAGACATGCTGGCCAATCTAAATGCAAGCGAACAAGATCAGATGCGGCGCCTGCTCACCGCGTGCATCGCCGCACTGACCGAACCGCCCGCATCGCCGACGTAACGGCTCCGGAATTTAGGCCAGTGACCGCTGCGCCTTCAGGAGTGACGCCTATAGCCGCTAGCCAATCCTGATATTGTACGGATTACTGAGGCTTTGGGCGTCCCAGCCCCGTAGCTGTAGCAACCACCGCCGCCACATGGGAAAGCGCTGGACATGCCACTCCCGTGCCCCGCTTACATCAAATAGCCAGCCCATGTCGCTAGCAAGGTCTTCGCGCCGCAGCCACAAGTGGAGCTGGCTCATGAGTCTCCACCTGCGCCCGTCGTATGCATAAAACTGCCCGCATGAGCACGGACGTATACAGGTTGGGCCTTTCTTTGGAGCGCCACCAACGCCGCAAACATGGCCACCATTGCCGCCGAATCTCAACAGCAGGTCCCGGTCAGGTTCAAGGGCAACCCTGCGCGGGGGCGGCAGGATATGAACCTCCGGGCTGGCCATGTCGTCAAGGGTACGCCGATGGGTCTCAACGGAACAGGGGAGATTCCAGCCCTCGGTTTACGTGCGCGACCGGTGTCCCAGCCGTGCGCGTTCATCGAACCGATGACCTACGCATTACGAGGAAGATTCGGGCCGTCCAGCGTTGTCCACCAGTTCACTCCCACCCTGCTCATCGACGTTCTACGTTCCGGACAGCCGCCGGGCGTCGGCCTAGGGTGGCCTGATGAAGCTTCTCCTTACCGACTCCGGTGTCAGGAACGCAAGCATCCTGGCGGCGCTGGTCGATCTCCTGGGCAAACCGATCGCCGAGGCCAACGCCCTCTGCATCCCCACCGCAGGATACGGGGGCCCTTACGGGGATCCAGGCGGGCCATGGCGTTTCATCAGCGGGCGATCCCCCAGTCCCATGACCGAGTTGGGGTGGAAGTCGGTGGGCGTGCTGGAGCTGACCGCACTGCCCAGCATCGACAAGGAGCACTGGGTCTCCTGGGTCCGAGAGGCAGACGCCCTGCTGGTGAACGGCGGCGACGCGTTGTATCTGTGCCACTGGATGCGGGAGTCCGGACTGGCCGGCCTCTTCCCGTCGCTGCGCGACACGGTCTACGTCGGGCTCAGTGCCGGGAGCATGGTGCTGACTCCACGCATCGGGGAGGACTTCGTCGGCTGGAAGCCGCGCACCGGTGATGACAGCACGCTGGGAGTCGTCGATTTCTCCATCTTCCCGCACCTCGACAGCCCGGACTGTCCGGACAACACCATGGCCGAGGCGGAACGGTGGGCCGCCGGGATAAAGGGTCCGGCATACGCCATCGACGCTCAGACCGCCATCAAGGTGACCGACGGCGGCGTCGAGGTCATTTCCGAAGGGTACTGGAAGATGCTCAACCCGGCAGTATGAACGTCGACGACGTTACCGTCCCCGAGCTTCCTGATAGGCGCCGATCCCTTGCGAGTGGCTGCCGGGTCTGGGCTCGGACGGCGAGCCAGCAGCAGGCACGAAACGCCTTAAGGACCTGGGCTTTCTGGGTGGAGCCGCCCATCGGAATCGAACCGATGACCTACGCATTACGAGAGGCACGCGAGCATGCCGCAGGCGCACTACCTGCACAAACAGCACGGCGGACTGCGCCTGAAGCACCGATTGCACTGAACTTTTGTGGCTACCCGTTCCACGCCACGCCCAGCCTGCAGACCACCGTATCTTCAGGCTTGGGCTCATCTGCCGATGGTGAGAGCGAGGAGGGTATCGACCGCAGTTTCGAACGGGCGGGTACTCCGTTGCACCTGGGCGAGCAGAAGCCCTCCTTGAAGCGTGGCGAGCAGAGTAGTGGCGAGGTCGTCCGGGTCGATGTCGGACGGGAGCTTCCCGTCGGCATGTAGGGATCTCAGTCCATCGCTGATGGCGGCTGCCCACTGATCGAACCCGGCCGCGATGAGGGCTCGGGCCTCGGGGTCGCTCTCGGCCAGTTGACCACCGAGCGAGCCAAGTGGGCAGCCCCCCTTTGCTTTGGTGCGCTTCGCTGCGGTGATCACCATGTTCCGCCAGGCTTCGACTCCGTTCGTGCTGCCGAGCGCGTGCCGCTGGTGATTGACGATGGTGTCGGCTTGGTAGTCGATGACCGCCTGTACGAGTTCGTTCTTGTCGGGGAAGTAGTGGTACATCTGAGAGCCGCTGACTTCCGCCGCCACCTTGACGTCTTCCAAGGTGGTGCCCGCCACCCCGCGCTCATGGATCAGGGCGGCGGCCTCCTCCACTATTCGTGCCCGGGTGCGTGCTCCCTTGGGGGTGAGCCTCGGCCGGTCACTCGTTTCGTTGACCATGCACCAATGTTAGCAGGATTTTGAGTTTGACAACCCAGTGCCGAACTGTCAGAGTGAGTTGCACAACCCATTTTAGAGCGAGAGGACGACGCATCGCATGACTGACCTAAAGGGCAAGACAGCACTGGTAACGGGCTCGACGAGCGGGATCGGCAAGGCTACGGCCATCGCCTTGGCCGCCCGCGGCGCTCACGTGCTGGTAGTGGGACGCAACGAACAACGAGCCAAAGACGTGGTCGCCGAGATCGAAGGCAGCGGAGGCAGCGGAACGTCCCGGCTCACTACGTTGAGCGATCTGAAATCGGCCCGGGGCCTGGTCGAGTGGGCCACTGAGGCAGGCGACGGTCACGTCGACATCCTCATCAACAACGCTGGCGTCGCCTTGCTCGGACCAAGCAACGCAGCCACCGAAGCAGAGTTCGACGAGACCTTTGCACTGAACGTCAAGGTTCCGTTCTTCCTCGTCGCGTCACTGGCGCCAGCCATGGCCGAACGCGGATGGGGTTCGATCGTCAACGTCTCCACGATGGTCGCGAGCTTTGGACAGGCCGGCATGGCTATGTATGGCGCCAGCCGAGCGGCTCTCGAACTGTTGACCAAGGCCTGGGCGGCCGAATACGGCGCAAGTGGTGTCCGGGTCAACGCCGTTGCTCCCGGTCCGACGCGCACCCCGATGATCGAAGGGATCGGTGAAGACATGGCGAATCAGATCGCAGCCCTAGCACCAGCAGGCCGCATAGGTGAGCCCGAGGAACTTGCTGCGGCGATCGTCTTCCTGGCCAGTGATGATGGCAGCTACGTGCACGGGGTCACACTTGCGGTCGATGGGGGCCGAGTAGCGACGTAACGACCCGCTACGGGTCTATAGCAACCCGGGAGCACCGGCGGACGCAACCCCGCAAG
>CAVRXW010000005.1:0-11663 GCA_963725125.1 uncultured Actinomycetes bacterium | reverse complement strand
CCTCGGCGCTGACCTGGGCCACGCCGTCGGACCTGGCGCCCGGCATCGCCCAGGCCGTGGCCGCGGCCAAGGCGGCGTCCACCGCGGTCGTGGTGGTCTCCGACGACACCGAGACCGAGGCCGCGGACCGGCCCAGCCTGAACCTGCCGTCGGCGCAGAACGAGCTGGTCTCGGCCGTGGCGGCCGCCAACCCGCACACGGTGGTGGTAATCAACGCGGGCGCGCCGGTGATGATGCCGTGGCTCACCCGGGTCGCCGCGGTGGTCGACGCGTGGTACCCGGGCCAGACCAGCGGCACCGCCCTGGCCAGCGTGCTGTTCGGGAACACCGACCCCGGCGGCCACCTGCCGGTGACCTTCCCGCGCAACCTGGCCCAGGTGCCCGCCGCCTCGAAGGCGCGGTTCCCCGGGGTCAACGGCAAGGTGCACTACTCCGAGGGCCTGGACGTCGGCTACCGCTGGTATGACGCCAAGGCGATCTCGCCGCTGTTCCCGTTCGGCTTCGGGCTGTCCTACACCACGTTCGGCTACAGCGGCCTGCAGGTGTCCCCGACGACGGTGAACGGGGTGCAGACGGTGCAGGTGTCCGCGACGGTCACCAACACCGGGAGCCGGGCCGGCACCGACGTCGCCCAGCTGTACCTGGGTGACCCGGCCGCCGCCGGCGAGCCGCCGCTGCAACTGAAGGGCTTCCAGCGGGTCTCGCTGAACCCGGGGCAGTCCACCCAGGTGACGTTCAGCCTGCCGCCGGGCGCCACCTGGTGGTGGGACCAATCGGCCGGCGGCTGGACCCAGAGCGCCGGCACCTACCAGGTCTACGTCGGCGACTCCTCGGCCCAGGCAAACCTGCCGCTGCACGGCACGTTCACGGTGACCGCCACCCCGGCGGCGCGCCAGGCCGTGGTCACCGCGCCGAGCCGGCTCACCCCGGGCAAGCCGGTGACGGTCAGCGTGCAGCTCACCGCCTCGGGCAACCAGACGCTGCACGGCGTGCGGTTCGCGCTGTCGGCGCCGCAGGGCTGGATCGTCACCCCGCAGGGCTCGCCGGTGATCGGCACGGTCACCCCGTCCCAGGCGCCGGTCGTCAAGTTCACGGTCCAGCCGCCGCTGTACGCGCCGAACACCTCTCCGGTGCTTTACGCAACAGTCGGGCTCGGCGGGTCCGCCGTCCGGCAAGGGGGTGCCACGGTCACAGTTGCCGGCTGAGTGCACCGGCACCGGATCCCGGACACGCGGACCGGGCCCGGCTGCGCCCTCGCGCGGCCGGGCCCGGTCCGTTCCGGGAACCAGGTGGCGGTCGGCCGCCCGGCGTGGCGAACTGGTTGTCCACCACCCCGGTACCGGTGATGCAGGCGATGGCGCCGTGCGCGGAGTACTCCGGCCCTGACCGCTAGCTCTTCAGGGCAACGCCGCCCCACATGGCCGACCGTGCCCTGGACTCGGCCGGGGTACCGGGCCGCCATTCCTGGACCGGCACCACGCCGGGGTCGAGCAGGTCGAGGCCGTCGAAGAAGCGCGCGACCTCGTCATGGGTGCGGTGCCGCTGGGTCTCGTGGGCCAGCCGGTTGTACCGCCTGGCCGCCTCGGCCATCTGCTCGGCCTGGATGTCGGAGGCCACCTGGGACAGCACCAGGTAGCTGCCCGGCGGCACCGCCGCCAGCAGCGTGGCGACAATCCCGTACGGGTCGTCGGCGTCCACGATCAGGTGCATGACCGCGATCAGCATGACCGCCACCGGGCGGGAGAAGTCCAGGGTCCGTGCCGCACCCGCCAGGATCGTGCCCGGATCGCGCAGGTCCGCGTCGAGGTAGTCGGTCGCCCCCCCCGGCGAGCTGGTGAGCAGCGCCCGCGCATGGGCGAGCACGACCGGGTCGTAGTCCACGTAGACCACGCGGCTGTCCGTCGCCACGGACTGGGCCACCTCGTGGGTGTTGTTCACGGCCGGGATGCCGGTGCCGATGTCGAGGAACTGCCGGATCCCCGCCTCGGCGGCCAGGAACCGCACCACGCGGGCCAGGAACGCCCGGTTGGCGCGCACCGAGGCGACGATGCCGGGGTAGGCCGCGATCACCGCGTCGCCTGCCGCGCGGTCGGCCGCGTAGTTGTCCTTGCCACCCAGCCAGTAGTCGTGCACCCGGGCGCTGTGGGCCACGGTGGTGTCGATCGCCTGCCGGTCACCGGCGGACGGCGCGTTGCCCGGGGGGCCCGCCGGCGGCTCTGTCATGGCCATAGCCTGCCAGCTGCCCGGCCCACCTATGGTGGCTGCCATGGATCAGCTGACGATCCCCGCGGCGCAGCTGGAAATGACCTACGGCGAGGGGGAAGCCGGCGGGCCGTAGCGGCTGGCCACACCGGAAGGACGGGACTGGCGGCTCGGTTACAGTGGCGGCATGCTGCCGGGATCGCGCGAGGCGAAGCGCGTCCATCCGAACGTGATCCTGGCCGTGCTGTCGCTCGCGGCCGTGACGTACGCCGTGCTCAGCTCGGCGGTGATCCCGGCGCTGACGACCCTGCAGCACAGCCTGGATGCCAGCGAGACCGGTGTCACCTGGCTGCTGACCGGCTTCCTGCTGTCCGCCTCGGTCGGCACGGCGATCATCGGCAAGCTCGGCGACATGTACGGCAAGCAGCGGCTGCTGGTGTGGACGCTGCTGACGCTGGCCGCCGGGACCCTGCTGGCCGCCCTGTCCGCTTCGCTGGCGATGCTCATCGTGGCGCGCGTCATCCAGGGGGTGGCCGGCGGCATCTTCCCGCTGGCGTTCGGGATCGCCAGGGACGAGTTCCCGGCCGACCGGGTGGCCGGGAGCATCGGGCTGATGTCCGCCATCCTCGGTGTCGGCGGCGGCCTGGGGCTGGTCGTCGGCGGGCTCATCGACGAGCACCTGAACTGGCACTGGCTGTTCTGGATCCCGCTGCCGATCATGGTCGTCGCGGCCGTCTGCGCCTGGCGGTTCATCCCGGAGTCGCCGGTCCGCTCCCCCGGCCGGGTGAACTGGACCGCGGCGGCGCTGATGAGCGTGGGCCTGTCCGCGGTGCTGATCGGGATCGCCCAGACGAGCGTCTGGGGCTGGACCGGGCCTAAGACGCTGGCGCTGCTGGCGTTCGGCCTGGCCGCCTGCAGCGCATGGATAATGGTCGAACTGCGCAGCAGCAACCCGCTGATCGACATGACGATGATGCGGGTGCGCGGCGTGTGGACCGCCAACCTGGCGGCCTTCCTCGTCGGCGCCGGGCTGTACGCGTGGTTCCTGCTGCTGCCGCAACTGGCCCAGTTGCCCCGCAGCACCGGCTTCGGGTACGGGGCCTCGGTCGTGATCGCCGGGCTGTACCTGCTGCCCTGCGCGATCGGCATGGGCACACTCGGCTCGCTGGCGGGCCGGGTGGAGCGGCGGTTCGGCTCGAGGCGCGCGCTGGTGGCCGGCGCCGCGGTAAGTGCCGTCGCCTGTGGCTGGCTCACGTTCACCAGCAGGCACCCCTACGATTTGCTGGTCAGCTCCCTGCTGCTGGGGATCGGGATCGGCCTGGCCTTCGCGGCGCTGGGCAACCTGATCGTGCAGGCCGTGCCACCGCAGCAGACGGGCGTCGCCAGCGGGATGAACACGGTGCTCCGCACGCTCGGCGGTGCGCTGGGCGGGCAGCTCGCGGCGACGTTCGTCGCCGCGAACACGCTGCGCGGCCTGCCCGCACAGACCGGGTTCACCACGACATTCGGCATGGCCACCGTGTTCCTGACCGCCTGCGCCGCCGTGGCGCTGCTCGTCCCGGCCCCTGCTTCCCCGGCCCGGCTGGCTAACGTCACAGCAGAGTCCTGAGCAGACGGCCGGCCGACCCCCGGTTACCCGGAGCCGGCTACCCGGAGCGGTGCGCCGGGAACGAGACCACCTGCTGGAAAGCTGCGGCGCCCTGTTCTGCCACCAGCTCAGCCAGAGCGGTGCGCCGGGAACGAGACCACCTGCTGGAAAGCTGCGGCGCCCTGTTCTGCCACCAGCTCAGCCAGAGCGGTGCGCCGGGAACGAGACCACCTGCTGGAAGGTGGGCCGGTTCTGCCAGGGGATGCTGGGCTGGCCGACGATCCCGAGCGACCGGAAGCCGATGGCGTCGTATTGCGGCATGGTCAGCCCGGTGGCCACCGTGTTGGCGTCCTGGGTCCACGTGGTCACGTTCTTCGACCCGCCGTTGGCCTTCACCAGGGCCTGGTAGGCGGACTCCAGGGCGGCGTCCAGCGCCGGGCCGCAACCGCTCAGCCCGCCGCTGCCGCAGAGCTTCGCGGTCACCACGGGGCTGAACGGCTGCGCGACGCTGGTGCCGGTGAACTGGTCCAGGGCCTTGACCGTGTAGCCCTCCCAGCCGCCGTCGTAGGCGCTGCCGAGATGGCTGCCGCCGTTGTAGGGCTCGTTGACGAAGCCCATCGGGAAGACGTTGTACCCGCCGGAGTTGGTGCCGCCCGCCGCGAACAGCGGATCGAAGATGGCCTTGATCACGGCCGGGGTGAGCTGGTCCATGATCGCCACGGCGTCGGCCTGCTGGTACTGGGTGGCGGTGGGCGAGGCGAGGAGCCGGTGCGCGCCGGAGGAGTACCAGGCGCGCAGCGCGGCGAGCATCTGGCTGCACCCCGGCCGGCTCGTGCCGCCCGCTGATCGCGTGCAGCAGCGCCGGCAGGATGGTCAGCCCGTCCAGGTCCTGGCTCGCCGCGGTCTCCATCGCCTGCACCAGGTCGGCCCGGGTGATCTTGCCGTGGTGCAGGCCGAACTGATGCTGGATCTGCGCGGTGAGCATCTGCACCCGGTACACCGGCCCGTACCCGTACTCGGAGTCGGACGCGGAGAACATCGGGGCCGGCTTGTTGTTCCAGCTGTCGAAGAACCCCTGCGGCGGGTTGATCTGGTGCACGTGCTTGGACGCGGGCAGGAACCCGAGCCACTCAGAGCCCCCGGTTCCCCAGGTCGGCAGGTTGGGGTCCACGTCCGAGGGGCGCACCGGGTCCAGGCCGCTGACGTAGTAGGCGATGTCCTTGCTGTCCACGTAGAACCAGTTGAACGTGTAGTCGACATGGCTGGCGGCGGCCATCCACGACTTCGCGCTGTGGGTGAGCGCGGGCTCACCGAAGCCCAGGAAGCCGATCACCGAGTCCACGTCATGGTTGTAGGTGGAGCGCTGGTTCACCACCGCCACCGGCTTGCCGCCAAGGGCCGTGGTCCAGCCCTGGACGACGCCGTGCACGGTCAGGTGGATCTTGTGGTCGAGCGCCTTCCCGCTGATGGTCCCGTCCGGGAACTGCTCGTTGACCATCGGGATGCACTTGCCCTTGAACTCATAGAACGTGCCCGTCGGCGACACCGGGCCGCCGTTCGGGTTGCAGATCAGCTCCAGCCGCTGGTCGGTCAGGTCGCTGCCGGCGGACGTGGCCGACCAGGCGTAGTCGACGCCGCGGCCGAGCTCGACGAAACCGGTCCCGGGGAAGGAGGCGCCCTCGGCGTCGTAGCTGGGCGAGTGCAGGTCCTCCTGCATGAGGATCTGCGGGGCGAAGTAGGACACCTGCGGGCCGAACACCGCCAGCGGGTGCCCGTCTGCGGAGTGGCTGGCGCCCACGACCAGGGCGTTGCTCATCTGGGCGGGGAACCGCAGCAGCGACTCGATGACCGACAGCCCGGCCTTGCTGGGCGCGGTGGCCGAGCAGCCGGGCGTGGTGTCCACCGGCCCGCCCTTCAGCGGGGCGCCGGGGTTGTCGGGGATGGCGATCGTCGCGGGGTTGACGCGCGAGGGGATCTCGTAGGGGAAGGACTTGTTCACCACGGTCGTCGGGGCGGCCGGGTCGTTCTGCTCCTTGAAGTCGGTGAACGCGGTCGCGCCCGCCGGCTGGCCGAGCTGGCCCTGCAGGTAGCGCAGCAGGGCGGAGTTGCGCGATCTCGCCGCCGCCACCGTCGCCGAAGATGCCGCCGATCAGCCCGGCGACGCCGACGACGTCGGCCGGGGTCCACGGCTTCGGCGGGCCGAACAGCGTGTACTCGACCGGCAGCAGCGCCGGGTCGGTGAGCGCCTTGGCGATGTAGGCGTTGATCCCCTGCACGTAGCGCGGATCATCGACACGGCGAGCTTGCCCTGCGCGCCGTACTCCGTCGGCAGCGCGTTGATCTGGGCGTTCGCCTGGGCGGTCGTGTACGGCGCGAGCAGCAGTTCGTCGTGGTCCATCTGCTCGTCGGCGCAGGACGGCCCGAGGAGCGAGGTGAGCGTGCCCTCGCCGTAGTGGCGCAGCACGTCCATGAGGAACAGCCGGTCCTGCGGCCTGGGCGTACCCGGCGCCGAACGCCAGCGCGGCGTTCGTCTTCCCGTAGATGTGCGGGATGTCGTGGGTGTCCCGGTAGATGACCACCGGCACCTTCGGCGAGGGGTGCTCGGTGGCGATGATCTGGCCGGGCTGTCACCCCGAACGACTCGTCGAGGTAGTAGTTGTGCAGCGTGGCGTCGGTCAGCGACGGGTAGCCGAACTCCAGGTTCTCGTACGGCGCGAGCTGGTCCTGGCTGTGTGGCGGGCGCTGGCCCGTCGTCTCGAACTTGCGTCGAGCTGTGCCGCGTTGACCAGGCCGTTCTCTCCTGCGGGCAGGATGAACATGGCCTGTCCGTGGGAGAAGTCATCGGCCTGGTACATCGGCTTCAGCGAGAACCCGCCCGGGCCGGTGGCGGCCACGGCCGGCGCTCCGGCCGTTGTCAGCGCGACCCCGCCCGCGATTGCAGCAATCAGCCAAGAACGCCCCAGTTTGCGCATGGGCGGCAGCCTAACCTTCGGGGCGGCAAAGAGCGAGGGCGCGCGACGGCTAAGTTACCGGCGCGTACATGTCGGGCCGGGCGGGCTCCGCGACGGTCACCGCGACCCGGCCCAGGTCGGTCAGGTGGCGCAGGTGGGCGCCCGCCTCCGCGAGCGCGGCGCGGCGCATGAAGCCGACGACCGCCGGCCAGCCACGGGACCAGGTCAGCTCCTCGGTGACCTGCCATGCCGTGGCCGGGCCGAGCCGTCCAAGGATGGCGATCACCTCCTCGCAGCGGCGTTCGTGGTGCCCGAGCAGCATCCGGACCCGGGCAGCCAGGCCGGCGAACCGGTACTCGTGTGCGGGCAGCGCCTCCGCATCGTCGAAGCCGGCGATGAGTTCCAGGGACCGCAGGTAGGCGGCGAGCGGCGGCTCAGCCGCGGCCGACTGCAGCCCGATGTTCGGGCTGATCCGCGGCAGCACGTGGTCGCCGGTGAGCAGCACGTTCTCGGCCTCGTCGTACAGGCACAGATGCCCGGGGGTGTGCCCGGGCGTCCACACCGCGCGCACCGGGCGGCCGGGCAGCGGCACCCGGTCGCCATCGTCGAGCAGCACGTCGGGCCTGGCCATGCCCCGGACCGCGGCCAGCGCGAAATCGTTGACCGCCAGGCCGGCCGCGACGTCATCCGGCACACCGCACCGGGCCAGCCAGGCCAGGTCGGCGCGCCGGGTGCCGGCGTCGTCCGGCCGCAGCGACGACAGCGTGCTCAGCTCCGCCGGGTGCATGGCGACCCATGCCCCGCTGGCCTCGCGCAGCCGGGCAGACAGCCCGTGGTGGTCGGGATGGATATGCGTCACCACGATCCCGGTGACGTCGGCGGGCGAGGCCCCGGCCGCCTTGAGGCCCTCCGCCAGGGCCTGCCAGCCCGGCTCGCAGTTCCAGCCAGGGTCCACGACCACCAGCCCGCTCCCGGCGGCGATCAGGTAGGTCAGGGTGTACCGGAGCGGGCTGTCCGGTATCGGCACGGGCACCGACCACAGGTCGGGGCGCACCAGTTCGACGGGCGGGGCGGTGCGCGCCAGCCAGGCCTCCCGCTGGGCCGTCCCGGTCACCCGCACATGTCGTCCCGTCTTCAGCCGGCCGGGCCGGTCAGGCGACCCGCTGCCAGCCCAGTTCGCCAGCCTTCCACCGGGCGACGGCCCGGTGCCGGCTGACCACCTTGATCTCCCGCAACCGGCTGCCATCGCGGTACATCGCCTGCTCGGCCTCGATTATGCCGCTCGCAGCCGAGGGCTGTGGGATCTCCCGCTTGGCACCGGACTGCTCGATGAGGATGAGATTCGCCGGCCGGGACGGCCGCCGCTGCGGGACGGCCCGGCCGGTATCACTAGAATCAGTCACACTCCTTAAGACATCCCGGCCGCTCCCGGCTGTTCCCACAGGCGGTATGGCATGCGACACACCACGGACTGGCCGGCGCGATTCAGGCGAATCTGGCGTGAGTCCTCCGTGGGCCCCCTACGCTGGGTTAAGACGTGGGTCCCGGGTTACCTCTGGGGTAACGGGCGCGCCGGGGGGCCTGGAATCGGGCGGGACGCCTGCGCCGACGGTGGCTGCGCAGGTCCGCCAATGGAGGTATCGCCCAGGTGACACGGGTGTCGACCCACCCGCCTGGCCCGCCGGGGCCGGCCGGGCCGGCCGACCTGCCCGGGACGCCCGATCTCGTCGTCGGCAATGGCCCGGTCGAGTGGGTCATGAGCCGGGTGATCCGCAAGCTGGCCTGGAGCCGGCTGTCGGATCCGGTAGTCGCCCTCACCCTGTCCGGCACCGGCCTGCTGCTGGGCATGATCGTCGGGGCGACCGCGCCGAACGCGGAGACGATACCGCTCCGGCTGCCGTTGTCGATCCTGCCGGCGCTGGGTCACTCTCCAGTCAACGTCGTCATCGCGTCGGTCCTGCTCTACACCGGCAACATCCTGGCCTGCCTGGGCCTGGCCGGGATGCTGTGGGCGCACAGCCAGGGCTGGCGCCCCAACCCACGGCACCTGCTGCTGGCCAGCGCGGCCATCATCGCGGTGATGGTCAGCCTCACCCCGGTCGGCTCCTCCGACACCGGGAGCTACGCGGCCTACGGCCGGATCGCGGCGCTGGGCGGTAACCCGTACACCACCGGCCCGCAGGCGTTCCTCGGGCCGCACAGCCCCTACACCCAGGCCGTCGGCACGCTGTGGAAGACACAGCCGTCGGTGTACGGCCCGTTCGCCACCGTGATCCAGTCCTTCGCGGCGTCGATCGGCGGCCCGCACGTCAGCATCACCGTCTGGGCGCTGATGATCCTCAACGGGCTCGCCTTCATCGGGGTCGGGATCCTGCTGCTGAAGACCTCCGACGACCCGGTCAGGGCCACCCTGTTCTGGACCGCGAACCCGGTGCTCATCCAGCAGCTGGTCAGCGGCGGCCACCTCGACACGCTGGTGGCGGCGGCGGCGATCTGCGCGATCCAGGTGTCGCGGCGCGTCATGGGGAACTGGGGCAACTGGGGCGACGTGCTGACCGGCGTGCTGATCGGCCTGGCCTGCGGGATAAAGATCAACGCGGTGCTCATCGGCCTCGGCCTGGCCTGGCCGCTGCTGCGCCGGCATGAGTGGCTGCGCACCGCCCGGATCACGGCGGTGGCGCTGGTCACGATCGCGCTGCAGTACTGGCCGTACGGGCTGGTCGCGATGAAACCGATCTTCGGCGGGCTGAAGCTCGCCACGCTGCCCTCGCCGTGGCGGGTCTTGGAGCTGATCGGCGGGTGGTTCGGCGCCGAGCCGGCGGTGGCCACGGTGATGGGCTACCTGTGGCCGGTGGCCATGGTCGTCGTCGCCTGGTTCGTCTACCAGCGGATCTCCTCGGACCAGCCGGGCGAGGTGGTAGCGCCGTTCGCGCTGACCTATGCCTGGATTCTCGTCGCCCCGTGGGTGTTCGCCTGGTACACCGGGATCGCCTGGGTCGCGCTCACCCAGGTGCCGCGCAACCGGATGACCCGCTGGCTGACGCTCGTCACCGTCTTCCTCGCGCTGTGTCATTCCAGCGGCGGCCAGGCGACGCCCGGGATCCGCTGATCCCGCCTGCCCGGCGACCGCCATGCTCGAAAAAAGCCAGCAAGTACCGACAGCCGTGGCGGACGAGTCCCATCCCGCCCCCGCCCGGCTGACCGCGGCGTTCCTGCGGCGGCACTGGCTGGCCGCGGTGCTGCTGGCCGCCGGGCTGGTGCTGCGGGTACTCGCCCAGGTCGCCTACCGGCCGGTGCTGTTCTACATCGACACGACCAGGTACCTGTACAACGACGCGCCCGGCATGGACCCGGTCGGCTACAAGGGGCCGCTGCGGGCGATCCTCGCGGTGGCCAACCTCGGCACGGTCGCCGCCGTACAGCATCTGCTGGGCCTGGCCATGGCCGTGGTCCTCTACCTACTGTTGCTGCGCCGCGGGTGCCCGCGCTGGCTGGCCGCGCTGGCCATGGCACCGCTGCTGCTGGACGCTTACCAGATCCAGATCGAGCAGACCCTGATGCCCGACACCTGGTTCGAGGCGCTGGTCGTGGCCGGCCTGGCCATCCTGCTGTGGCGCCCCGCGCCCGGCTGGCGCGCCGT
This sequence comes from uncultured Actinomycetes bacterium, assembly GCA_963725125.1. Taxonomy (GTDB): domain Bacteria; phylum Actinomycetota; class Actinomycetes; order Streptosporangiales; family Streptosporangiaceae; genus DASXKD01. Next base: position 1,282 of record CAVRXW010000005.1, on the reverse strand, counting down.
CGCGGCCGGTGGCCTGGTGCTGGGCACCTCCGCGATCTTCGCCCAGGTGGGTGAGGCGCTGCTGCCGGCCGCGGTGCTCTACCTGTTTGTGCTCGGCGGCGGCTGGCGGCAGGCCTTCGGCAAGGCGGGCGTTTTGTGCGTGGCGTTCGCCCTGCCGATCCTCGCCTACTGCACCGTCAACGAGCTGGCCACTGGCAACTTCTTCCTGTCCCACACCGGGGTCACGTCCGTCTACGGCCGGCTAGCGGCGGCCGGGGACTGCGCCACGCTGCGGCTGCCGCCCGACGAGCAGAAGATGTGCCCCACCAGGGCGCAGCAGGCCCTCGGGCCCGACTTCCTTGACTTCGGCCTGCGGTCCCCGATCGCGCCCTACTACGCCGGCCTGCCCCGCGACCACGTGAACAGCCTGATCACCGACTTCAACCACCGGGTGCTGACCCAGCAGCCGCTGCGCGTGCTGCGCGCCTACCTGCGCGACGTGGTGCGGCCGTTCGCGCTGACCAGGGACGGCAGCCCCGGGGTCACGGCCATCGGCCGCTGGCAGTTCCAGGCGTCCTACCCGTACTACCCGCCGCACGCCTCCCGGCAGGTCATCGACTCCTCGGTAGCCAGGTACGGCGGGGGCCTGCCGGCCGTCTGGGCGCCGGGCGCCACGTTCCTGCGCGGCTACCAGCTGCACGGCGGGTACACCCCCGGGCCGCTGTTCGCCCTGTGCGTCCTGGCCGGCCTGGCCGGCTCGGCGAGCCTGCTGCTGCCCAGGCGCGCGGGCCCGGGCTCCCGCGAGCCCGCGCTCGCCTGCCTGCTGCTGTTCGCCTCGGGCGTGGCGGTGCTGCTGGTCTCCGACGTGTTCGAGTTCTCCTGGCGCTACCTGCTCCCGGCCCTGGTCACCCTGGTCCCAGCCGGCGCGCTCGGCATCGCCATCGTCATCCGCGCGGCCAGGGACCGCCGTTCGGCCGGCTGAGCGCGGCGGGGCCCGGGGCAACGGAGCCCGATCGGCAGCGTGTGACGATGAGGTCATGCGGATCGTGCAGGCAGAGTCCACCCCGTTGTTCGTCAGCACGGCAGGCGGCCCGTGCCAGGTCGTCCGGGTCACGGTGGCGGGCGGGCCGCCGGGCACCGGCGCGCCCGCGCCGGGGCCGGTGCGGGTCCGGGTCGAGGGGCCCGGGGTGACCACACGGCAGCCGGTCAGCATCGACGGCCCGTCACCGGGCACCGAGCGGACCGCCGAGGTCCCGGTGACCGTGGCCGCCCCGCACGGCCCCGGCAGCACGCTCAGCGTGTG
>CAVRXW010000004.1:0-57385 GCA_963725125.1 uncultured Actinomycetes bacterium | reverse complement strand
AGCCCGGTCCCGGGTCATCACCCGGGACCGGGCTCAGCTAGCGGCGCGGACGGCGAGCACCGCGGCCAATGCTGCGAGGGCCCGGCGGGGCCGGTCTTGTGGAGAGGTGGTCTCGGCGCCTTGCTCGAATCGGATTCCGGCCGTCACGCACTGCCTGACCAAAGGTCACGTCCTGGTGAATGACTCGGAGCAGGATGTCACCGGCGCAGCGGATTCGGGGACGTTCGGCGGTGGACCCGGCCGGTAGCTCCTCCGCTACGGCGAACTGTCCATCGGAGTCGACGATGAGGTAGCCGTCATCCCCGGTACCTGCCCGCACGACGAGTTCCATGGGGAGGAACTCGCGGTACGCGGGCGATACGGGAGTCGATGCGGTGCTTTGCATCGCCGCCTTCACCTGCTCGGCGATGCGCCGGGCCCCACCGGCGGTCTCCTTGGCGCTCTTCAAGCCCAATAGACCCGGTAGGCCCCCCCGCCATGCAGATTCCAGCGACGGGTAGTCCAGCTGAGCGAGAAGTTCGTCCATTTGGGTGACCTGACCCGGACCGAGGAGTTGCGGGAGAGTCGAACCTCGGCCTATCGACCCCAGACTCACACCGCTGGTGAAATCGATCTTGTAGTCGCCGGGTCCGCGGCCGTGATCAGCGCTGAAGGTTCGCGCCAAGAGGCTGTCGTCGTGTTCGAGGTCAAAGAGGTCGAGCAGGTCGAGCAGCGTGTTATCGGGGTCGTCGCAGAGAAGTTCGTAGTAGAGGCGGGCGTGGGCGGCGGTGCAGCTGGCTTCGAAATTCAGCATCCGCGAGACCCGATCGATCCAGTAATTCCCTAGGCCGGCCACGAAGTTGGAAAGGTTCCCCGCGATGTAGGGGGCGAAGCCGTAGTGGCTGTAGCCCCATTGGCTGGCCTCTATTCCCGAGGCAATGAAGTCGAGCGGATATCGGTACAAGAAGACGAAGGTCGCCTTCGGGTAGCACTGCTGCACAAGCGGCAGGTGGTCAACGGTGGTGAGCGATTTGTCACAGAAGACGGATGCGCCCACGTCGTCGGCGATCGTTTGCATCACCTCGTCGGCCACCCGGCGCGCCCGCCGGAGGATGTCGGCCGGGATCGGCCCGCCCGGGTCGGCGGGCTTGCCCCGGGCCCAGTCCGCGTGGATCCACGTATTCACCACAAGGGCCAGGAGAGCTGACAGGTTGAGCTCTGGCGGGCTGACGACCTGAGGGTGGCTGTCCAGCAGGTAGCGAAGCAACGTGGACCCCGAGCGGGCCAGCGACACCACGAAGACGGGCCGAACCTTGGTCCGGCGGCGTGGGCCGGTCTTGGCCCGGCGAGTTGCCGGCCCCGTGGCGAAGGGCGGCGTCGGCTGCGAGTCGGGCCCGGCGACGGAGAACGGCAGGCCAGGTTCAGGTGCTCCGGCCGATCCGACGTCGGCGGTCGGTAGATCCGGCGAACCAGGGGCCGAGGCCACCTGCGTGGGGGGCGAAAGGATCGGCTGGGTAGGTGCCCCCCGGCTCGACTTGGCATCCACAGCCAAGACGGTAGCCGGGCCTTCAGGTAGATGGAAGCGCTCAGCTCTTCCAATGCGGTCCGTGGCGGCTAACATATTGCCGTGAGATTAGGGCATCGGGCCAGGGCGTTCGCCGTGCCAGCTGCCGTCATCTGTGTCCTCTCCGCCTGCAGCAACTCCGGGCATGTGCCGGGCGATTCTGCCACTACCACGCCGGCAGATTACTCCCGGACATTGATCGATGCAGGTATGTATTTGCTTCGGCAGGGCAACTCCAACGCGGCTGAGCAACTGTTCCAGCAGGCGATTCGGCGAGATCCAAGCAGCTCTGTCGGGCATTACGACCTCGGGGTGGTCTACGAACAGGAGCGCCACCTGGTTCTCGCGCTCCGCCAATACCAGCTAGCCATCCGCGCCGATCCCCGCTTCGTTTCAGCCCTCTACAACGCAGCCGTCATCATCGCCAGCCGGAATCCGCAACGAGCCATCTCGCTGTACCATCGGATCATCGCCATCCAGCCCAGCTCCCCGACCGCGTTTTTCAATCTCGGACTGCTCGAGGCGAAGGCCAATGACGACACCCAAGCGGTCAGGGACCTGCGCGAAGCGGTGCGACTCGACCCAGGTCTGTCATCGAAGGTTCCCGCCCCGCTCAGAGCCCAGGTGCGCTCATGAGCACGCCCACACCCAAGGTCTCGGTGTTCACACCCAGCCACGACACCCGGTACCTGCCGGAGGCCTACCGATCGTTGCAGGAACAGTCGTACCCCGACTGGGAATGGATCGTCCTGCTCAACGGCAAGGCCTCGACATGGTCTCCGCCGGCCACTGACTCGAGAGTCAAGATCAGCCGGCCCCGGGCCAAGATCAGAGCCCGGGTGGGGGCGTTGAAACGGGCAGCCTGTGAGCTGGCCACAGGCGAGATCCTGGTGGAACTGGACCACGACGACGTGATCAGCCGGGGTTGTCTGGCCCAGGTCGTTGACGCTTTCCGGGACGAGCGGGTGGTCTTGGCCTATTCGGACTTCGCTCAGATCAACGAAGACGGAAGCGCCAACCACGATCATTTCGATCCTTCCTACGGGTGGGTCTATTCCCAGGGCACCTTCGAAGGCAAGACCTACGACCGATGCCATTCGCTGGCTCCGACGCCTCACAACGTCGGTTACATCTGGTACGCCCCCAACCACGTGCGGGCATTCCGCCGCGCCACCTACGAGAAGGTCGGCGGCTACAACGCAGAGCTGGAGTTCTTGGACGACCAGGACCTGATGTCGAGGTTGTACCTAGAAGGCGAGTTCGCCCAGATCAAGCGCTGTTTGTATCTGCAGCGGCTGCACTCCCAGAACACCCAGCGGGAGCAAAGGATCAACACAGCGATCCAAGAGCAGACCGTCGAGTACTACAGCCAGACCATCGAGGAGCTTGCTCTGGCGTGGGCAGCACGGCTCGGCTTGCGCTGTCTGCGGTTGCGTACGCCGGTCTGGATCGGCGACGAGGCCGACGACCGCTACGAAGACGTGCTCATGGATCCCGACGTCCTCACGATCGATGCGAGCGACAGCAGCGTCGGGGTGCTGAAGACCTACGACGTGTTGCAGCGAATACCGAGACGAGCCGCGTTCTTCAATGAGTGCTACCGGGTGCTGACCCATGCTGGCCTGATGTTGAGCCAGACGCCGAGCACTGACGGCCGGGGCGCCTTCCAAGACCCCAGCAGTGTTGCCTTCTACAACGAGAACAGCTTCATGTACCTGACTCAGCAGGCCCTGCACGACGCCATCCCCGAACTGGCGTCACGGTGGCAGGTCAGCCACCTGCGAACCTTCTTCCCCACGCCTGGGCACGTCGACATGAATATCCCCTACGTGCAGGCCAATCTGCTGGCGGTGAAAGACGGGCCCAGACAGGGCGGCCCACTTCTGTGCTGAGGATCACCTCGCGCCATGGCGATGCCGCCGAACTCGAGACCACCTACCTGTCAGAGCACCAGCCTCGCCGAGCTGGTTAGCCAACAAACCGAGTCTCTGGCCCACCGGGCGATTCAGATGCGTGGGGCTGATCTGTTGACGCTCAAAGTGGCTGGGCTCCACAATGGACCTGGAGCCTGAGATTATGGGGATGAGGGGTTCTCGTGGCCAAGAAACGAGTGCGTTCGGGTAGTCCCAGCAGGCGGGGCGCCCGGGTTGGCGCGTTAGCGGCGACGGGGCTTTTTGCCGCCACGGGGATGGCTGTTTCCCCGGCGCTCCCCGCGGGTGCGGCGACGACCGGCAAGATCTACGCGTGCTATTCCGATAGCACCGGTAGGTTGTTCCACCTGAACTACCCGAAGGTCAAGAACTGCCCGGCGGGCGAGACCCGCATCTCCTGGAACGCCCTGGGTCCCCAGGGGCCGCAGGGACCCCGAGGTAACCGAGGTCCCCAGGGCTCCGTCGGGCCGCAGGGGCCCCGAGGTAACCGAGGTCCCCAGGGCTCCGTCGGGCCGCAGGGGCCCCAAGGCGCCACCGGCGCCCAGGGGGCGCCCGGACCCCAGGGTCCTGCCGGTCCCCAAGGCCCCCCCGCGCAGGCCAGCGCCTACGTGTTCACCAAGAGTTACGCGAGCACGAGCCGGCCGGCGATCAATAAGTCTTCAACCGTGCTGTACTCATTCGTCGACCCCTTCTCCCTGACCGATGGGTCCGAGAACGGGCACTTCACCGTTAACGCAACCGTGACCGTTCAGAACGGATCGACCGGTTCCGCCCAGTTCGCTTGCCGACTCGCACAGAGGTCATTCAACAGCAGCCTGTCACCCGGCAAAATACACGGTGCGACCCCCTGGAACTACGAAACCGCCGTCAAGGGGCATCCGGCGACGGTCGCGATGACGGGGGTGCTATTTGCTGCCCTCGCCGCCCCCAGCTTCTCTGACAACATGGCCGTGCAGTGCCGGGCATCCAGTGGCACCAACGTACACGTGACCGATGCGACATTTGTCGCTGTCCCCGTGAGCGGCAGCCAGGGCATCAGCCCGACTAACCGCCACTCCGCTCATCCTCATAACCGGTTCATTCATCCTCGTCGGACCGCCCGCAAGTAGGTAAGCGAACGGCGCGGGCCGGCACCAGGCCAGCACGGTGGCGGCACGGGTCCTGGCTGGCTGGTGAGACCGCCCTCGCTTTGCCGCTGAGCGGTACCGGCTGGCGGTGGTGACGGCGGCGTGGGCTTTCTGCTGCCGGGGGCCAAGCTGTGGACCTACACCACCGGGGGCTCCGTCTTCTCCTCGCCGGCGGTAGCCAACGGAGTGGTATACGCCGGCTCGAACGACGGCAACGTGTACGCGTTCGACCTGGCAGGCAGGGCAGCGGCCGTCAAGCGACCGGCCCTCGCACACCTTCACCCCAACTACACCTTGCATCCCCAGCACGGCCGGCCAGCCTGACCGCGCCTGATCACCTGGGCCGGGCATCCCGTAGCGACCGCAGGCCGCATGCGAGGTCTGGGTGTTCGCTGACTGACCTGACCGCGGTCCGGAGTCAGGGCCCGGACGCGCCCCGGGCGCCGAGCACGATGTTCACCGTGCTGCTGCGCAGGCGGCCGGAGACGGCGGTGACCTTGTACTCACCGGGGCGGACGGGCCGCCTGATCGCGCGGCAGCCCGCGGACGAGGTCCTCCGGTCCCAGGACACTTGGAGAACTCCTGGCCTGCCCGCGGTGAGCACCACCACGTGTGATCCGCTGCCCGATGGGCAGTCGGCGGAACTCCAGATGGGGCCGCCGGCCCCGGCGGCGGTCACCGCCACGAACTTCGCGCCCATGTTGAAGCGGCATGGCCGGCTGCCGCGGCGGCGACGGCGCGCACCGTGAACAGCGGCGTCTTGCCCGCCTGGTACCAGTACTGCGGCGACGAGAGGCGAAGCGTCACGGCCCCGGGGGCGCAGGCCGCGGCCCGCCCGGCCGCACGGAGGTGCCTGGTGCTCCGGTGCCGGGCCGGCGTTGGCTTCGGCCGCGCAGAAGGCGAAGGCGTGGGAGAGGCGCGATGGCTGGCCACGCGCGCCGGGGTGGGATCGGCCGTGCCGGGACTCGCGGGCGGGCCGGCCTGGCCCGCTGACGAACTGGCGGTGAGCAGCCCGTCCAGCGTCCAGCCGAGGCCGCTGAGCAGCCCGATACCCAGGACAAAGACGACCGCCCGGCGGCGCCAGTACGTGGCCCGGGAGACGGCCGGGCGAGGGCGTGCGCCCCCAGGCGGGCCGGGCTTTCCCCGCGGGCGCTGATCCACAATTTCGATTATGTGTGGCAGCGAGCCAAAACGGCCGGAGGCTCGCCGGCCGGGCAACCGGGCCATCCCGGCTCAGCCGGGGGCAATGGTGCGCAATGGGTCCCGGCCGGAGCGCCGCCGGGTCCCGTGGAAGGCCGCCGGGAACGGCCGCGCCACGTTTCTGGCTCACGGGGCGTGTCTTGCTCACGATCGAACAGTTGTTCGGCTAAGGTGGTGACCTGTGCGGCCCGCTGCGCCGGGCCGTGGCACAGTCTCGGCGGCGTTCCTCGGCGCGGGAGTTTTGTCGGTGGTGGCGCGTAACGTCAGCGTCGGCAACAAGGCCCCTTATCCCAATGGGAGTACCCATGGCAGGCATCGACAGGCCGGGCAGCAGGGTCGGCGACAGGGACAAGGCCCTGGAAACCGCCCTCGCCCAGATCGAGCGGCAGTTCGGCCGAGGCTCGATCATGCGGCTCGGCGACGAGGCCCGGGCGCCGATCGAGGTGATCCCGACCGGGTCGATCGCGCTGGACGTAGCCCTGGGCATCGGTGGCCTCCCCCGTGGCCGGGTCGTGGAAATCTATGGTCCAGAAGGCTCCGGCAAGACGACCCTGGCCTTGGAAGCGATCGCCAACGCTCAGAAGGCGGGCGGGATCGCGGCGTTCGTCGACGCCGAACACGCCCTCGACCCCGAGTACGCCAAGAAGATCGGCGTGGACACCGACGCGCTGCTGGTCTCCCAGCCCGACACCGGCGAGCAGGCGCTGGAGATCGCGGACATGCTGATCCGCTCCAGCGCCATCGACGTCATCGTCATCGACTCCGTCGCCGCGCTGGTGCCCCGGGCCGAGATCGAGGGCGAGATGGGGGACAGTCACGTCGGCCTCCAGGCCCGGCTCATGTCCCAGGCGATGCGCAAGCTCGCGGGCGCGCTGAACCAGACCAAGACCACGGCGATCTTCATCAACCAGCTGCGTGAAAAAGTAGGTGTCATGTTTGGGTCACCCGAGACCACCTCGGGCGGCCGGGCGCTCAAGTTCTACGCGTCGGTCCGGCTGGACGTGCGCCGGATCGAGACGCTCAAGGACGGCACCGACGCGGTGGGGAGCCGGACCAAGGTCAAGGTCGTCAAGAACAAGTGCCTGGCCGAAGGCGCCCGCGTCTTCGATCCGGTCACCGGCATGACTCACCGGATCGAGGAGATCGTGGAAGGGCGGCTTCCCGTTCACGCGGTTGCGGCCGATAAGCGTGGGGTGCTGGAGGCCCGTGAGGTTGTGTCCTGGTTCGACCAGGGCGAGCAGGAAGTCATCGGGATCAGGCTCCGCGGCACGGAACTGTGGGTCACACCCGATCACGAGGTCCTGACCGAGCACGGCTGGCGTACCGCGGGTGAGCTTGCCGTCGGGGACCGGCTGGCCAGGCCTCGCGCTTACTCGGGGTTCGGCATGTCTGAGCCCGTTCCTCCGGACCACGCCAGGCTGCTGGGTTATCTCATCGGCGACGGCTACGTGGGGGGCCGTACGCCCGTTCACTTCATCAACGTCGCGGAACCCCTGCACCGGGACGCGGCTCAAATCGCCAGTTCCCTGGGGTGCGAGGCGAAGCCCACGAGCCAGGAGATAGCGGTCGCTTACTCGCATCGGCCGGGCGAGAAGAATGGCGTTCTGGAGCTCTGTCGCTGGGCCGGGATCTACGGCTGCCTGGCACCGGTCAAGAAGATTCCTCCGGCTTTCTTCGCCCCCGATGTCTCGGCTGAGGTCGTCAGCAACCTGATCTTCGGCATCTTCGAGACGGACGGCTATGTCTCCCGCGAGCAGACGGGCGGCCTTCGGATCGGCTTCACGACGACCTCCGAGCAGCTTGCCCAGCAGATTCACTGGCTGCTCTTCCGGTGGGGCATTGGGAGCAGCGTTCAACAGCGGAACCCCCATGCCCAGCGGGGCGGCTTGGTCAAAGGCCGCCGGATCACTGCCAGGCACACCACCTGGGAGGTCAGGGTGTCCGGCATCGAAAACGTCTCGGAGTTCGCTCGCGTAATGCCCATGTGGGGACCACGTGGGCAGGTGCTTGTGAGTGAGCTCACGAAACTTGATGGCCGTTACCGGGGATCCCAGCGGGTCTACCTCGCCGATGAGTCCACCAAGCCCGTGCTCGCCTACCTTGAGCACCTCGGGGTCAGCCCGGCTGTAGCGGCCCAGCTGATCGGCAAGGGGGCAGGGGATCCGCAGGGAGGGATGAGGACTGTACTCGGTGTGGCGCGGCTGCGCCGCGACCGGGTGCAGCGGCTGGCGGAGGCCCTCGACGATGCCTTCCTGCGGGACGTTCTGGCCGAGCAGCTCTGGTTCTCCCGGATCACGCACATCCTGCCGTCGCGGCGTTGCCGCACCTTCGACGTGGAGGTGGATGGCCTCCACAATCTCGTCGCCGAGGATGTGGTGGTCCACAACTGCGCCCCTCCTTTCCGTACCGCGGAGTTTGACATCCTGTTTGGTTTCGGGATCAGCAGGGAGGGCAGCCTGATCGACCTGGGCGTGGAGCAGTCGATCGTGCGCAAGTCCGGGGCCTGGTACACCTACGAGGGCGACCAGCTCGGGCAGGGCAAAGAGAACGCGCGCATGTTCCTGCGGGACAACCCCGACATGGCCAACGAGATCGAGAAGAAGATCAAGGAGAAGCTCGGCGTCGGCCCGCGCCTGGACGCGGAGGCGGCGGGCGGGGAGCCGGCGGCCGGGCCGGGCCTGCGCGCGGTCCCCAGCGCGGCGCCGGGCACGGGGACAGGCGCGGCTGGCGGTCGGCCGACCACCGCCAAGTCGGCCCCCACCCCGGGTGGTGCGGGATAGGCAAGTGCCGTGCCGCGCAAGAGGAAGCAAGGCAGGACCAGCGGGACGGCCGCCGGGTGGCCCAGCGGTGAGGATCCGGCCCCCGATTGGGCCGTACCGGGCTGGGTAGCCGCGGACGAGACCGCCATCCCGGACGGGACGGGCGAGGCGGCCGCCGGGTGGCCCGGTGGCGCCGACCCGGAACGTGACCGGGACACGCCGGCCACGGGGGAGTGGTTCGGCGGCGAGGAAGCGGCCCGGGCGGCCTGCCTGAGGTTGCTCACGAGCGCCCCGCGCACCCGGGCGCAGCTTGCCGCCGCGCTGCGCCGCCGTAAGGTGCCGGACGAGATCGCGGAGTCCGTGCTCGCCCGGTTCGCCGAGGTGGGCCTCATCGATGACGCCGCGTTCGCCAGGGCGTGGGTCGAAAGCAGGCACCACGGCAAGGGGCTTGCCCGGAGGGCGCTCGCCGCGGAACTGCGCCAGCGCGGCGTTGCCGACGGGGAGGTACGGGCCGCCGTTGATTCGCTCAAGCCCGAGGACGAGGCCGAGGCCGCCCGGCGTCTGGTGGCGAAGCGGATCGCGGCCACCCGGGGACGGCCGCTGCCGGCCCGGGCCCGGCAGCTTCTGGGCATGCTTGCCCGCAAGGGGTACCCGGCTGGGCTGGCCGCGCAGGTGGTCCGGGAGGCGCTGGAGCAAGATGAGGCGGACAGCGCGGAAGCCCGGCTGGATCTGGCCTCGATTTGCGAGGATTCTGCCGCCAGCGACTGGCCGTGAGCGGGGGGCGGTGCGGGGAGTTACGGAAGCGTCACTATGCCGAGCTTGCCCAAATTGTTATCAGCGCTTAACCTCACGGCAGCGAGGTGTTAGCCCATAACAGGCGGTTGAACATACGACATCGGCGACCGGTTGCGCCCGGTTGCCGGTTAGGACGAAGGATCCGGCCCGTCGCCGGTCCTGCCGCGGCTGGCCAGCCAGGTCAGCTCAGCGGGCGGGATCAGCCCGGCAGTGGCCACGGCCCGTGCCCGGGCATCGTGGCCGGTGAGGAGACGAGACAGGCTCCGCGCGAGTTCCAGGCACGGGACTCCGCCGGGCTGATAGCGCCTAGCGGTTTCTGAGGTTTCGGCACCACCGACGGCAGGGGAGGTCGCCGGTCCTGCCGGGCAGCCGGAGGCTGCTGGTTCCCCGGCTCGCCGGGATGCCGCTGGTCCTGCGGGACCGCGGGCTCCTGGTCACCGGGACGCTCCCGGTCCTGCGGGATCTGGAGGTCGCTGATTCCCGGGTCGCCGGGAAGGCCGCCTGTTCGGGCCGGTCGCTGGAGCCACCGGCGGCCAGGCCTGGCGACCGCGCTGGCTGGCCGCTGCGGCTAGCCGCTGTGGCTGGCCGCCGTGGTGACCGCCGTGGGCCGCTCGCCGCGGCCACCGGCCGCCGGGTACGGCGGACGCCGCGTATGGCGCGCATAACCCCTCGCCACAGGGACTCAGCCCTGGCGCCGCACCACGGAGCCAGGGGCGGCGAGCAGGATTGAGGTGTGCCATGAGCAACGCCGTCGCTGTCGTGATCGCAGTGATCGGGATCCTCGCTCTGTTCGCCGCCGCCGGTGCGTTGTTCCTCGCCTTGCGCAAATCCGGGAGCCATCCGGTCGCGGCGCGGCAGGAGGCCGCGGCCGGTGAACCAGCGCTCAGCCCGGAACTGGCCGCCGAAGCGGAACGGCGGATCGCCGAGGCCGACCTGGTCGCGGCGCAGGCGCAGCGCCAGCTCGAAGAGGCGGACCGGGCGGCCAACCAGGTCCGGGCCAGCGCCGAATCCGACGCCGCGGCGATCGTGCGGCGGGCCGAGGAGTCGGCGCAGAAGGCCGGGCAGGCGCAGCAGGCCGTTGAGGCGCAGATCCAGGCCACGAAGGAAGAGGCCGGCCAGCTCCGCGCCGACGTCGAACGCAGAGAGGCGCGGCTCGCCGAGCGCGAAGGGCGGCTGGACGGCGAGCTGCGCAAGCTCGAGCAGCGTGCCGCCGGGCTGGAGGCCGCCCAGGCCGAGCTCGGGACCCAGCGCGCCGAGCTCGCCATGCTGGAGGACCAGCGCCGCAAGGTGCTCGAGCGGGCCGCGGGCCTGACCGCCGGCCAGGCGAAGGCCGAGCTCGTCGCCACCATCGAGAACCAGGCGAAGCGAGAGGCCGCCCTGATCGTCCGCGAGACCGAGAACCAGGCCCGCCGGGACGGGGAGACCCGGGCCAGGCGGATCGTGACCCTCGCGATCCAGCGGGTCGCCAGCGAGCAGACCAGCGAGTCCGTTGTCTCCGTGCTCCACCTGCCCGGCGAGGAGATGAAGGGCAGGATCATCGGCCGCGAGGGCCGCAACATCCGCGCCTTCGAGTCGGTCACCGGGGTCAACCTGATCATCGACGACACCCCCGAGGCCGTGCTGCTGTCCTGCTTCGACCCGGTCCGCCGGGAGGTCGGCAAGCTCGCGCTGGAACGGCTCGTGGCCGACGGCCGCATCCACCCGCAGCGGATCGAGGAAGCCTACGAGCGCAGCAAGGCCGAGGTGGAGCAGCAGTGCGTGCGGGCCGGCGAGGACGCCATGGTCGAGCTGGGCATCACCGACATGCACCCGGAGCTGGTGACGCTGCTCGGCCAGCTGCGATACCGCACCTCCTACGGGCAGAACGTGCTCGGTCACCTGCTCGAGTCCGCGCACCTCGCCGGCATGATGGCCAGCGAGCTAGGCCTCGACCCCGCGCTGCTCAAGCGGTGCACGGTGCTGCATGACATCGGCAAGGCGCTGACCCACGAGGTGGAGGGCAGCCACGCCCTGATCGGCGCCGAGATCGCGCACAGGTACGGCGAATCGGCCGACGTGGTCCACGCCATCGAGGCGCACCACAACGAGGTCGAGGTGCGCACCGTGGAAGCCGTCCTCACCCAGGCGGCCGACGCGATCAGCGGCAGCCGGCCCGGGGCCCGGCGCGAGTCGCTGGAGGCCTACGTCAAGCGGCTCGAACGGCTCGAGGAGATCGCGACCGCGCACGAGGGCGTCGAGAAGGTGTTCGCGATGCAGGCGGGGCGGGAGATCCGGGTCATGGTCAAGCCGGATCGCGTCGACGACATACAAGCGCAGGTCATTGCGCGGGATGTGGCGAAGCAGGTCGAGGAAGAGCTGACGTATCCGGGGCAGATCCGGGTTACCGTCGTGCGGGAGTCCAGGGCTACCGAGTTCGCCCGCTGAGGGTAGCGCAGGGCCTTGCTCCAATGGATTTACGTCGGCGAGTCTATAAGCTGTTCCTGCATTCCCTCGAACCAGTTGGTGGTCTCGCCCAAGGTCACGCGGCGGACCTCTGCGATATGCATCCTGAGTTGCTCCATGTCTTTTGCGGCACGCAGTGAGTCCCTAATTCCCCTGAGTTCTTCAGCCATGCGACGAAAACGAGCATAGTGGAAGCTATGCCGCTGCTGCCCGGCGTATCCGTTGAAGGCTGCCGCTATGCTTGTCAAGGTGATAGCAAGGAAAGACAGCGTTAGCAGAGTCAGGTCCCGGCCATGAGGCGCTCCAAGGAAATCCGGGAAGTAGTCCCTGAAAACATGCAGTATCACGGCCAGCACAGTGGCCAACAGGGTGATCTGTATGGCCCACCGGAAGATCCGGTCCCAGCGCAAGTGATCATCCTGCCTCTTCTCGTGATACGTGATCTGGTTATCGATCCAATCGGTGATCAGATAGTCGCGGAGCCACGGCACATCGCGATTATGCGGTTCTGGATCGGGCCTGCGGTCCCAGGCATGCTCCAGGACAGGCGCAAACCACGGAGTAGAGGCGGGCTCGGACGACCATGAGTACAGTCGCGCGAAACGCTCGAATTCTAGGCCGCTCGTCGCTTTCGGGGTCACGAAAGCGAGGTAACGGCCGATGCGGAGGTACTCCCCCATCGCACGGAATGCTACCCACCGGTCCCGGCATTTCTTGCGCAGGTCAAGTGACTGCACCAAGAGCAAGCTCACCAGCAGGGCAGCCTCGAAGATCACTAGCAGCCGCCAGTATCCCCCATAGGGAAACATGATCGCCGCAAACGCCCCGAATGCCACCGCGGCCGCCGCTGCGGCATAGACGCCGATGTTGAGACCCCTCAGCCTTAGCTGGTACCGCCGCGCTAGGCCGTCCGAGATCCCATAGGCGGGGACAATCCAATCTGTGATAGAGCCCACGAGGCTTTCACCGGCAGGTCCGGCGGCCATTGCGGCACGTTTTTCCGTCGCAACGTCCTGGCGGGCCCGCTCGCTGTCACGCGCATACCGTCCCAGTTCCTCGAGCCTGGCCAGTCGCTCCAGGAGGAACCCCTGGGCGGGCCGCCGCGCCTGACCGCGGCCGATGAGTGCGGCCTGGGCCTGCGGCGACGAGAGGTCAAGCGGTGCGCGCACGGTCGCGCTCAAGTCCACCTTCCTGGCAGCAGAGTCGTCCAGCAGCCAGGAACCCGCTGCACCCGGGACCGTGGGCGCAGGCATTCCCTTCCTGGTGACCGGAATCCAGACCACCGGCGTGCCGCGCTCCAGGGCGAACCGCACGATCGCTGCGGTGCCGCCCACCTGCTCGTTGTCACGGCCGTCCCACAGCGCGAACAGCACGTCACAATGCCTCACGACGTACTCGCCAACCTCGCGATACCACGCAGCCCGCTCGGCTTGGCCGTCGGGAGCCTGAGAGCGCAGTGGCCGGACCCACAAGGCCATGCGTGCGAGCCGGTCGAATTGGGCCTGTGACTGCGGGCTGGAGCAGTCCGTTCCCGGCTGGCCGTCGGGCCCCCGGTAGCGCTCCAGCCCGAACGGCAACGGCACTACCAGTTCGCCCGGGTGTCCGGATAGACCGTCACCAGGATGGAGGGCCAGGTCGGCAACGACCCGGTCGGCTCCCTCTGCAAGCGGCGAGACGATGCGGTAACCGAGCGTGGTGGCCTTCGGAGCAGACGACCTCAGCATGCCGACAGGCCACTTGGCTGTTTCCAGGACGGCCAGCACGCGGCGCAATGCCGCTGCAGCCGTGTTGCGGGCCTGATCTGGGTTAACCAGATCGCGATGCCCTGTGACACCGACGCGAACAAATGGCTGCAGGACGTCAATATGACCTCGGGAGCTGTGCCTCGCATCGCCTTTGCCTTGAGGATAAATCGGCCTGTCTGCTGCCATTGTTGTCTCCTCGTGGCCGGCGGGAGCCGCACCAGCGGCCCAGACCATAGTATGCGGGCTGCCCGGCCGCTGCTGGAGACTCGCAGACCCATGGCTGGCGCCGTGTCCCTGGAACGCGGTTTCCGGCCGGACAGTGCGGCGACACAATGACATGTGATGCCATCAATGGATGATGGGCACGCCGGGAGGCCACCCACAGAGGCGGCTATGAACATCCAGTCCGACGAACCCCTGCATAGCCGGCTGATCTGCATGCCTTCATCCCCGACCGCCGCAACACTCGCGGCCTTGCGTTCGTCGATCAGCTAAAGAAGGCTTTGGCCGGGCGGGGCCCGGCAAGTCTGGGGGGTGGCCGGCAGCAATATCGAGCCCGCAGTGGAGCGGCCTGAAATGGATAGCACGCGGGACTCAGGCGGCAAAGACATTCGTCTTCGTCATCGCTTCCGAATTGGTCGTGTCGCCAGTGCAGTCCGCGGAGATCTGCTGCATCACGGCGTGGTCGCGGTGGTCACCCGCGGCCGGAGCATTATAAAGGGCTGTTCGGTCAACACAGCGTGTAGCCGAAACAACTCGATCTGCCGGCGGCAGCCTTGGGGCTGAGGTCCTTGACGCGGCGTACGATCAGCGGCCGGCGACCAGGCAGCCCGCCTTCACCTGACACATCGCAGGCCGACATCTCGTTAGCCGGCGGATTGAGGCGAGGAATTCACGCCGGAAGCGCTTAAGCCCCAGCAGGCCCGGCCCAGGAGTCGGCACAGCTCGAATTCGCCCCCATCCGTCTGGTCGGGCAGCGTGGCCGGGGCCCGGATCCGCTCCGGGCCCCGGCGGAGCTGGCTGACACGGTTCACCCCGCGTCACCCGCGTCGGCCTGCGCAACCGCGCCCGGTGCGCGCCTGGTCATCCGGCCACCTCCCGGGTGACGCACATCCGAGATCAGAAGAGGCCGGACTGGCCTGGACGTTGACCGGCGAGGATTGGCCCCTTATGCTTTCTGGCAAAGAAGCAATGGGGATTGGGTGGCTGAATCAGGGTCGGCCTATTCCCGGCGGCCATGGATAGCTCACTCCGCGCAGGCAGAAATGGATACAGAGAAATCGTCCCTCGCTGGGGGCTATCTGGTTGCCAGTGAGCCAGCAGCGGCCTTTAAGGTTGCGATCAACTACCGTCGCTCCGACACCCAGGGCACGGCATGGGCGCTGTACCTGAAACTTATTGAGCGGTTCGGCGAGCAGAACGTCTTCTTCGACAACGGCTCGCTGCGTCCCGGTGTGCGATGGCTCGCCGAGATAAAGTCGCGGCTGGCGGACGCTGGCGCTCTGATCGTCCTGATCGGATCGCAATGGATGCCCAGCCTGGACCAGCATCAGCGGCAGCGCGCTGAGGACTACGTCGCCATGGAGATCGACCTCGCGCTGCGCGGCGGCGCGCGCGTCGCGGTGATTCCTGTCCTGGTTGACGAGGCCGAAGCCCCCGCCGAGTACGCATTGCCGCCGGCGCTGAAAGCACTTGCTGGCTGCCACGCCGAGCGCCTGCGGCACACGCAGCTGCTGGATGACGTCGAGCGTCTGATGACCCGGCTGGCCGAGATCGCAGCGGGGCCCTTCACCGCGGGCTCTGAAGGAGAAGGTCAGCGTCACCTTTCAGCAGATAGTCCCGCGGCGAAAATCATCGCAGAGCCTGAGCCACCCAGCCCGGAGAGCTCAAGCGCGGCGGTCCGCGTCGCGCCGGCGCCCGACGACAATCACTACCGGATGGTGCTCAGGCACGCGGACCACCTTGTCGTATTCCTCGGTGCTGCCGCGAATGCCGAGGGCCGCCCGCAGCCGTGGCATGAGGGATCTGGGCTCCCCGACGACCGTGATCTCGCCAGGTACCTCAGCGCCCGCCTGGGGCTGAGCGATAGGAAGCTGGGCCTGGCTGAGGCCGCG
This sequence comes from uncultured Actinomycetes bacterium, assembly GCA_963725125.1. GTDB lineage: Bacteria > Actinomycetota > Actinomycetes > Streptosporangiales > Streptosporangiaceae > DASXKD01. The sequence goes on along the minus strand of CAVRXW010000004.1, from coordinate 41,729 downwards.
CAGCACGCGGGTGCCACCTACGGGGAGATGGAGTTGTTCGAATGGGTGAACAAGGCCCTCCGGGGTGACCCGGAACCGGGGCCGGTCCACAGCGGTCTTGCTCAACTTCCCGGCCGTCTCGGCAGGCGGTACCAGATGATCGTCACGCCCAAATACGATGCGGCCCTCGAAAAGGCGTTCCGGGAGGCGGACGAGGAGTTCGACGTGGCCGTATACGTCACGCCGCGGAAGCCCATGCCGCAAGGCAAGTTTGTTCACCTGCCCTGGCGCGGATCCGCGCAGCCGGTCGACATCCCCAACCGCTATTCGGATTTTCCCATCGGGGAGGACGGGAGACTTGAACGCCCGGTGATCCTCCGGGTCAACGGCGCGGTCGAGGACCGCTCCGCGGGCTTCACCTGGGAGGACAATTACGTGATCACCGAGGACCACTACATCGGCTACCTGAGCGGCCAGCCAGCCGAGGAGGTAGTGCCCGCACAGATCCTCGCGAAGTTGCGACGCTCAAATTATCTCTTCCTGGGCTATCCAATAACCGACTGGCGGGTGCGAGTGTTCCTGCAGCGGATCTGGGACGGTCCCGAGTTTGGGCGCGCCAAATACTGGGCCGTTGCCAGCGAACCCGACAACTTCGAGAGGGATCTCTGGCAAGAGGCGGGCGCGACGCTTTATCAGTCCAGCCTTGCGGACTACCTGGCCGGGCTCTATCGCTTCGTCGAGACCAATGCGGGAGAACTCCCCCGTGACCACGGTTAAAGAAGTAATCGCGCATCGCGATTGTCCTTATTTTGGCCTCGATTACTACGATGAGGAATTCGGTGCGTGGTTCTTCGGGCGCTGACGTGGAGCGCGGCCAGATCATAACCAACCTGCAGGGCCGCGCGGCTGACGATGCTGTACGCGGAGAGCGGCGTGGGCAAGAGCTCGCTGCTGCGCGCCGGCGTCGCCCAGCGGCTGCGGCAGCTTGCGCCGCCAGCGCTCCGCGCGTCCGGGCGCGGCGTGGACGTCCCGGTCGTGTTCAGCTCCTGGCAGGACGATCCGGTCGACGAACTGATCGCGCGATCGACGTGGCCGTCGAGCCGCTCCTGGCCAGGGCAGGCCCGGCACCGAGCTGCCCCAGCGACCTTGAGGCGGCGATCGAGGCAGCGACGGACGCGACCGGGGGGCACCCTGCTCATCATCCTCGACCAGTTCGAGGAGTACTTCCTGTACTCCGCACGCGAGCCCGAGCCGGAGCGTGCTTCGCGACCGAGCTCGCCGGCTGCGTCAACCGACCCCGGCTTCGCGGCGAACTTCCTGATTTCGATCCGAGAGGACGCCTATGCGGGACTCGGGTGACATGTTCGCGGGCGGATCGCCAACGTCTACGGCAACTACCTGCATCTCGAGTATCTTGACCGGGTAGCGGCAGAGAAGGCGATCCGCGAGCCGCTTGAGGTCTACAACCGGCAGTCGGGGGCCGAGGAACCGGTCGAAATCCAGGACGAGCTGGTCGAGGCGGTGCTCGACCAGGTCCGGGCCTACCACGCCGATGGCGGGCCGGCTCAGGCGCCGGCGGGCACCGAGGATGACGGCCGGGTGGCGACTCCGCTGCTGCAACTGGTCATGGCCACGATCTGGGACCGGGAAAGCGCCGAGGGCTCGCACGAGCTCCGCCTGTCGACGCTGCAAGGCCTGGAAGGCGTCCGCAAGGTCGTCGACAGTCATCTGGAGATGGCGCTGCACGCGCTCGGCAGCGGCGAGCGCGCGACCGCCGTGGACGTCTTCGACTATCTGGTGACCCCGTCCGGGGGCAAGATCGCTGAGTCCGTCCCCGACCTGGCCGCCCGGACCGGCCGCACCGAACGGCAAGTCGAGGATGTCTTGGAAAAACTCGACCACGCGCGGATCGTCCGGCCGGTTCCTGCGCCGCCCGGCCAGGATCCCCGCCGCTTCCGCCGCTACGAGATCTTCCATGACGTCCTGGCACCGGCGATCAACCGGGCGATCGCGACACACGAGGAGGAGCGGCGCCGCGCGCGCCGGCTCCGGCGCCTGGCCGTGCTGGCAGCCAGCCTTCTTGCCGTGGTGTCCGTCATCGGCGTCTTGGTCGGCTACCGGTACGCCATCGTGAATGCCGCCAGAAACGAGGCGCTGTCGCGCCAGCTTGCCGCGGCTGCGGACGAGAGACTGGCGACTGACCCGGAGCTGAGCACGCTCCTCGCCTTGCAGGCGCTGCATGTGCGATACACCAGCCTGGCAGAGGAGGCGCTCCGCCAGGCCCTGCCCGAGAGCCAGGAAGTGCGGGAACTGAACAGCGGTACGACGGTCTTCTCGGCTGCGTTCGATCCCGCCAACGCCACCAAGGTGGTGAGTGCCGGCGAGGACGGTGACTCCTGGATCTGGAGCGTGCCCACAGGGCGCCGCCTCGTGCGCCTCCGGCCGACCGATGGCTTCCGGAAGAGCGGGACCGCGGACGTCGTGGCCTTCAACCCGGGCGGCACGCAAGTGGCCGTCGGCTACGGCGGGGGCACGCTTGCCGTCTTCAGCGCAAGCAGCGGGCGGCAACTGCAGTTGGTGCGGATGGCCGGTTCGGTAAAAGACATCAGCTACGTCGGCGGCTCGCAGCTCGCGGTCGCCACGGCGAGAGGGGCCTACCTGGGGACACCGGGATCGGCATGGCAGCACCTTCAGCCCGGCATCGACGCGTCCCAGTACACCTACAGCGTTGCCGCCGACCCAGTCGACCCCAGGAAATTCGCGGTGGCCGGGGTGAACGGCACAGCCATCTGCGAGATCCGCTCCGGCTCCGCCCCGCGGTGCCAGTCGCTGGCCCTGGGAGGCGCTCTGTCCAACCAGGTCGTGTTCAGCCCTGACGGCAGGGAGGTCGCCACCGCCAACGGCGACGGCACCGTACGGCTGTTCGACAGCACCACCAGGGTTTACACCCACTTTCTCTACGCGGGTGATGGGGCCGCCACGAGCGTGCAGTTCAACCCCGCGGGCACGCTGGTCGTCGTCGGCTACACCGACGGGCTGGCGCGCGTCTGGAACCCGTACGACAGCCTTCAACTCGTCAAGCTTGCTGGCAACGCCGGCAGAGTCAATGCCGTTGGTTTCGACATCGGCGGCGGCCAGATCGTCACGGCCAGCAGCGACGGCACCACCCGCGTCTGGCTGTCGCGCCCACGTGACCTGCAAAAGGAGTTCAGCGCCTCGACGGCAGGCTCGACACCGTACGCGGGCTTTGCGGCTTACAGCCCGGGCGGTTCCCGGCTTGTCGTCGTCGCCGGCTCCGGGGCCTACGTCGAGACGGCCGGGGGCAGCCGGCTGGCCGTGCTGTCCGGTCTCGGCGGCCGGGTGCGGACGGCCCAATTCAGCCCCGACGGCTCTGTGGTCGCCACCACGACCGGGAGTTATGTTGATCAGTGGCAGAGTGCAGCCGCAAAACAGCCGAGATTCGCCCGTCACTACATCGGCCTTGGAACATGGCAGGCGCTCAGCGCCAACTTCAGCCCCGATGGCTCCCGACTCGTGATCGTCACGAGCAACGACTTGGCGCAAATACGGAACGCGCGCACGGGCGCGCTGCTGCACACGCTAAACCCGCATGACTACTTTCCGATGACGGCGGCGGTGTTCCGGCCGGGCGGACGCCAGGTCATGACAGCTAACGACTCCGGTCGCGTTCAGGTGTGGAACGCCGCCACCGGGGCAGAGGTCCGGTTGCTCGGCAAGCTCGGCCCGGCGATCCGTGATCTGGAGTTCAACCGCACCGGCAGCGAGTTCGTCACGGCCGCGGAAAGCGGCCACGTGACCGTGTGGACAGCGAGCCGCGACCGGCCCGTCCTGACGTTCGACGCGTGCCCGACACCGAACACCGCGTCCTACAGCCCGAACGGCAAGGAGATCGTGGTCGCGTGCAGCGACGGCACGGCGCGCGTGTTCGCTACCAGCACCGGCAAGCTGCTGACGGTCCTGACTGCCGCCGCGGACGGAGGAGTCAACAGCGCCGAGTTCAGCCCTAATGGCAGAAACATCGTCCTGGCATTTGTTGGCGGCATCGAGGTGTGGAGCTCCCAGCTCGCCACGTCCTCGCTGACCGCGCTAGAGGAAATCGCGCAGCGACGGGTCAACGCGACGCTCAGCCAGGCCGAACGGGCGTCCGGCCTGGCCTCGGTCAACGGCCCGTGATGGCGGTCCATAGCACGGGCGCGGTTCGGTGCGGGCAACGGGGTGAGAGTGGCTTCGGCCGGTGGCATCCCCGCCGGACCGGGTGGACGACATCCAGGCTCAGGTGATCGCCCGGGACGTGGCCAAGCAGGTGGAGGAAGAGCTGACCTATCCGGGCCAGATCCGGGTCACCGTGGTGCGCGAGTCGCGGGCCACCGAGTTCGCGCGATAAGCCGCCGGAGGCCGCCGCCGTTACCATGGCAGCACCGTGGACGGGGATGCGCGCCTTCTTGAACGGGCGGCCCAGCTGACCGAACTCGAAGGGCACTGGGCCGCCGTTCGCAGCACGGGCCAGGGCCGGTTCGTGGCGGTTGGCGGCGAGGCGGGCGCCGGTAAGACGAGCCTGATCCGCCACTTCTGTGACCAGGCCGAGGGACGCCCGCGGGTCATGGTGGGCGCCTGCGATGCCTTGTTCACCGCCCGGCCGCTTGGCCCGTTCATTGACATCGGCGAACTGGCCAGCTCGGTCAGCGATGCCATCAGCCGGGGCGGCAGGGCCGACGAGATCGCGAGCGCCTTCCTTGCCGAGGCCCGGTCCGGAGGGCCCGCCGTCGTGGTGCTCGAAGACCTGCACTGGGCCGACGAGGCGACCCTCGACGTGCTCCGGCTCCTGGCCCGCCGCATGGGCCACCGGACGGTCCTGCTCCTGGCGACGTATCGCGATGACGAGCTGGACCGGGCCCATCCACTGCGGATGCTGCTCGGTGAGCTGCCAGCGGGCGGCGCCCGGGTACGGGTCCCGCCGCTGTCGGAAGCGGCGGTGAAGGATCTGGCCCGCGGTGCTGGCCTCGACGGGGCGGAGCTCTACCGCAAGACGGGAGGCAACCCGTTCTTCGTCACCGAGGTTCTGGCAACCGAAGAGCAGGCGATACCCGAAACGGTGCGCGATGCCGTGCTGGCCCGCGTCGCCCGGCTCGGCGAGGACAGCCGCGCCGTGGTGGAGGCGGTGGCGATAGCGCCGCCACATGCCGAGATGTGGCTGCTCGAGGAGATGGTTCCCGGCGCCGCGGAGCAGCTTGGCAGCTGCCTCGCCTCGGGGGTGCTCACCGAATCGGCCGGCGCCATCGCCTTCCGCCACGAACTGGCCCGGCTCGCGGTCGAGGAGGCGCTCGACCCAGGTCGTCGGCTCACCCTGCACCGGCGGGCGCTGGCGGTGCTGGCCCGGCCGCCTCATGGCCGGGTGGACCTGGCGCGGCTGGCGCATCACGCCGAGGCGGCCGTGGACTCGGCCGCCGTGCTCCGGTACGCGCCGGCGGCCGCGGCCGAGGCGGCCGCGCTCGGCGCGCACCGGGAGGCCGCCGCGCAGTACGAGCGGGCCCTGCGGCACGCTCACCATCTCGATCCGGGGACGCGAGCGGCCCTGCTGGAACGGCGCTGCCACGAGGGCTACCTGGCCGGCCAGCCCGCCGAGGCGGTCCGGGCGGGCCGGGCCGCCGTGCAGGCCTTCCACGAGCTGGGCGACCGGCTGCAAGAGGCCGGCGCGCTGCTCAAGCTGGCCAAGGTCCAGCGCGTCGGCGGGGATGTCACCGTGGCCGAAGCGTCCGTGGCCGAGGCGGTCGCCCTGCTCGGCGAGGTAGGGCCGTGCCGGGAGCTGGCCATGGCCTACGCGGCCACGGCAGGGATCGCCCTGTGCCACGGAAGGTCGGAAGAGACGCTCATCGCCGGCCGCGCCGCGCTCCGGCTCGCCGAGCAACTCGACGACACCGAGGCGCTCCTGGACGTCCTGATCACCGTTGGGACGCAGGAGATGGAGTCCGCGACGACGCGCGCCGAGGGCCGGGCGAAGCTTGCCCGCGGCATCGAGCTGGGCAGGCGGGATGGGCTGGACGAGCTGGTCGGCCGCGCCTACAACAACCTCGCCTACGAGGAACTCGCCTGCCGTGACCTCGAAGCCGCCGAGGCGTGCCTGGCCGAGGCGGTCGAGTTCTCCACCACCCGCGGGGCCGACGTGTGGCTGCACTGCGCCCTTGGGGCGCGGTCGGAGCTGCAACTGCTGCGCGGACAGTGGCAGCAGGCGGTCGACACGGCCGGCCAGGTGCTGCGAACGTGCGCGACCCCGGTGCCGCGCCTTGCTCCGCTGACCGTGCTCGGGCTGGTACGGGCGCGGCGCGGCGAGCCCGACGCCTGGGCCCCGCTCGACGAGGCGAAGGCCATCGCCCGCGCCGGCGGCGAGTTGCAGATGATGGTCGGCGTCGCCACCGCGCGCGCCGAACTGGCGTGGCTCGAGGGCCAGCGGCCGCCGCCATCGAAGAGACCGCCGCGGTTGCCGAGCGTGCCATCCGGGCCAGCGACGCCTGGGCGCTCCCCGAGATCGCTTACTGGCGATGGCAGGCAGGCGTCCAGGAGTCGATCGCCAACGGCGATACCTCGCCGCGGCGGTTGCAGATGACCGGGCACGCGCGCGAGGCGGCGGAGCAGTGGGCGGCGCTCGGCTACCCCTACGAGGCCGCGCTGGCCATGGCGGACAGCGGCGACGAGCAGCTACTCCGGACCGCGCTGGCCGACCTCAGGTCGCTTGGCGCCGCCGCGACGGCGGCCGTCGTGGCCAGGCGGCTGCGCGAGCAGGGCGCGCGCGGCATTCCCCGGGGCCCGCGGGCCTCCACCGCCACAAACCCGGCCCAGCTGACCAAGCGGCAGGTCGAGGTCGTCGCGCTGATCGCCGAGGGCCTCCGCGACGCCGACATCGCGCAGCGGCTCTATCTCTCCGAGAAGACCGTCGGTCACCACGTGTCCGCCATCTTGCGCAAGCTCGGCGTGCGCACCCGGGGGCAGGCCGCGGCCGAGGCGGTGCAGCTCGGCCTGATCGGCGAACCGCCGGCGTAGCAGCGCCCGGCTCAGCCGCGCGATCCGCCCCGGCGAGCTGCCGGGGCGGCTAGGCAACGGCGGGCAGCGCCTGCAAGGCGCTGCCCGCCGTTCGGGCTGCCGCGGGTGTGCCGGAGGTCAGGTCCCGGCGCAGACCGCGGACGCGTAGAGGGACCGGGTAACGACGCCCTGGTTGTTGTTCTCGTAGATGTCCCACGATTGGCCGCTGGGGTAGGAGGTGTTCACGCCGATCCCCGCGTCGGTGTTCGTGAAGTCGGTGAAGCCGCCGCCGCCGACCGGAACGCTCGCTTCCGGGCAGGTCACGACCGCCTCGGTCTCCGAGAGGGGCCCGTTGCCCACCGGCTGCCCGTACTGGATCGAGTACCCGGCTGGCTTGGGCTCGCAGACCGCGTACACGGTGAAGCTCGTGTTGTACGCGTCGTAGCTGGCCATGGCGACCCGCCAGGCCGTCCGGCCGGCATTGAGCTGGTTGGGTACCGTGGAGTTGATGTAGACGTCCGTGTCGGGCGTGCCTGACTCGGCGCCGCCACCCAGCACGACCGTCCCGCTCGGGCAGTTCGCGGCCTTCGAGGTCACCCAACCCGGATACGCCGTTTCCACCGGGCTGTGGACGACCCGGTACTTCGCCGAGTGGGCCATGCAGACCACGTAGACGTAGTAGGTCGTCGGCAGCGACGAGGCATTGTCGAGGTCAACTGCCCAGCTCCCGCCGTCCGGGTAGGAGCTGTTGATGTTCACCGTCAGGGCGTCAGAGGCGACGAAGGCGCCACCACCAACCGGCTGCTCGGTGCCCGGGCACTGGGCGGCTCCCGAGGTCTGCGAACCCGGGTAGGACGTGAGCGAGTTGGACACCACGGTGTAGCCGTTGGGCAGGTTGGTGATGCGCGGTGGTGCTGTCCGGAGCGTGGGCGCCTTCATGCCAGCGACGCCAAGATGAGGGTGCGGCCGGGTTACGGCGGCACCTGCGGCGGAGGCGGACAGCAGCAGGGTGATGCCGGCTGCGAAGGCCATCAGCGCCGCAGTGAGGTTGCGGAGGTTCACTGTTTTCTCCTTAGGTTCGGGCTGTTCCCAAAGCGAGAACCTAAGGACGGCGGGCGGCGGCGCCATCGGGACGTATCCCTAGATTGGGCCCTGCGGCTCCCTATGTTGGGGAAGTAAGGGGTTCGATCGTTGACGGGCTTTGCACGCTCACGGGTTTTGCAAGCTTGCGGTCTTGCACAGGGGCCCGGGACGAAGCGGGGTACCAGACTTGACCGGCCCAGCGGAAAGAACGCTGGTCCGGCCAACCCCGGCACCCCGGCGGATCCACTGCCGCGCCCAGACCAGCCACGACGCGCGGTGCCCGGGCTGGGCCCGGCGCGCGGCACTTAGGCTCGCCCCGGCCGAGGCGCCCAGGCCGTCCACGGTGCGCGGCGCTTAGGCCGGCCCAATGCGGCACCCGGGCTGGGCCCGGAGCGCGCCCTCAGGTCGGCGCCGAGCGACCGCTTAGGCTGGCGACGGTTGCTCTCTCGCAGCCGGCTCGCGCAGTACTGGAAGGCCGGGTTCCTCCGGCGCAGGCTCGGCGGGTTTGGGGGCGGGAGGTGGTTCCGGGGTGATGGGTTGGGCGGAGTTGGCCAGGTGCAGGGTGGGTGTGCCGGGGTGGGTGAAATCCAGGACTTGGGCGTAGAAGGAGAGTTCTGCTTCCAGGGCGGCCGCTATTGTTTCGGCGCGGCGGAAGCCGTGGGCCTCGCTACCGAACTCCAGGAGCGCATAAGGGACCTTTCGCGCCTTTAGCTGTTTGGCCATGGCGCGGGCTTGACTCGGCGGCACTATCCGGTCGTCCTCGCCCTGGAGCAGGAGGATTGGCGGTGTGTCCTCGGTGACGTGGCCGGCCGGGGAGCGCTCGGCGTAGCGGGCCGCGAAACCGGGCAGGGGGCCGATCAGGCCGTCCAGGTAGTGCGATTCGAAGTCGTGCGTGCTCGCGGCGAAACCGCGCGGGTCGGTGACGCCGGAGTAGGAGACCGCGGCTTGGAAGGGCCGGCCGGGCCCGGCGTACGTGGTCACCGCGGCCAGCGCGGTCCACCCGCCAGCGGAGAAGCCGCGGACCGCCAGGCGCGCGGGATCGGCCTCACCTGCTTCGATCAGGGCCTGGGCGGCCGCGATCACGTCGTCCACGTCGACCACGCCCCACTCGTGGCGCAGGCGTTCCCGGTAGGTCCGGCCGTACTCGGTGGACCCGCCGTAGTTCACGTCGATGATGCCGATGCCCCGGCTGGTGAAGTACGCCTTCTCCAGGTCGAGTACCCGGTCGGCGTGCGAAGCCGGCCCGCCATGCGCCCATACCACGAATGGCGGTCGCTCGATCTTGGGCACCACGGCTTCGGGGTTCGCTGGGGCGTAGATCCAGGCGTGCACCGTTTGGCCGAATTTTCCGTCGAATTGCAACTTGCGTGGCTTCGGCAAATAACCGGAGGCGGGCAGCCGGCCCGAGGCCGAATAAAGCTTCTTGGCCTTTCCGGTTTCGGCGTCGACCCGGATCAGCGACGGCGCCGTGGACGGCCCGCCGGCCACGCCCACGACGGACGTGCCGTCCGCCGACAGCCCGCCCGCGAAACACCGGTAGGCGATGTCGGGATCGGTCAGCTCACCGGTCGCCGGGTCGAGCAGGCCCAGCCGCATCCCGCCGCAGCCGTGCAGGACCGCGAGCCGGCCGTCGCTCAGTACCGCGTACGGCCGGTCGCCGAGCCGCCAGAGCGGGCCGGCGAACTCCTCCTCGGCCGGGTAGACGGCCTCGGCGGGCCCGCTGGCCAGGCCCACCAGGTAGAGGTTCCACCAGCCGGGCCAGTCCGAGATCACGTACAGGCTGGCCTCGTCCCGCCACAGCGGGGCCAGGACCGACTCGCTGATGCCTCCCTTGACCAGCCAGCCCTTGCCCGGCACGCCGTCTTCGATCGTCGCCACCCGCAGCTCGGTGCCGTCCCAGGGCATTCTCGGGTGGTTCCAGCTGATCCAGGCCAGCCGGCTCCCGTCCGGGGACGGCGTCGGGAACGCGTAGAAGTCCGACCCGGCCACAAGCTGGCGGATCGCCTCCCCATCCTCGGCGGCCGAGCCGTCGAGCGGCACCGCGACGATGGCGCGGGTCACCTTGGCGTCCTCGTGCCGCTCCTGCACGCACCACACTTCCGCTCCGTTCGGCGACAGGACCAAGTCAGCAAAACGCAGCGAGGTGGAGCCCGGGTCCCGCGACGAAGCTGGGGTGAGCGGCCTTGGTGCGGTGATGGCGCCGTCCGGGCCGGGCTCGTCCACCAGGTAGAGGCGCTGATCGGCGTAGTTCGCGAACACCAGCGCCCAGCGCCGCTGGCCCGGTTCCGCCGCGACGGGGACCGGGAGGTAGGACCGGCCGCCGTACTCGTGCACGGTGGTCCGCGCGTTCCACGGATCGGGCAGCAGCGGCGTGCGCTGCCCGTCGGCGCCAAGGCGCAGCACCGTCGTCCGCCCATGCTCACCGGGCAGCACTTCCTGCCACCAGACCTGGCCCTCGATCGCCACCGGGAAGGAGATCATCCGCTGCTGCTCGGCCACGTCGGCAGCGGTGATCGGCGAAGGCCAGGTACCGCACGGGAGCGGCCGCGCGGCGGTGCTTTCTGTCATGGGAACATCGTCTACCACGCCTGGCCTGGGCCATGGAAGATTCCGGACATGGCGCTGCGGGAGCGTACCCTCGGATGTTGACATGAACGGCATCCGCACCTACCAGATACGCACCTTCGGGTGCCAGATGAACTTCCACGACTCCGAGCGTCTGGCCGGCCTGCTCGAGGAGTCGGGATACCGGCGCGCGGACGGCGACAATGTCCCTGACGTGGTCGTTTTCAACACCTGCGCGGTGCGGGAGAACGCCGACAACCGGCTGTACGGGAACCTCGGCCAGTTGCTGCCGGTGAAGACGGCGCACCCGGGCATGCAGATCGCGGTGGGCGGCTGCCTGGCCCAGAAGGACCGGGCCGGCATCGCCGAGCGGGCTCCGTGGGTGGACGTGGTGTTCGGCACGCACAACATCGGGTCGCTGCCCGGCCCTGCTCCAGCGGGCCCGGGTCGCACGAGCAGGCGCAGGTCGAGATCGTCGAGTCGCTGGAGCGGTTCCCGTCGGTGCTGCCCGCGCGCCGCGAGTCGCCGTACGCCGCGTGGGTCGCCATCTCCGTCGGCTGCAACAACACCTGCACGTTCTGCATCGTGCCGAGCCTGCGCGGCCGGGAGGAGGACCGCCGCCCCGGCGACGTGCTCGCCGAGGTCCGGGCGCTCGTGGCGGACGGCGTTCTCGAGGTCACGCTGCTTGGGCAGAACGTCAACTCCTACGGGGCCGGGTTCGGCGACCGGACGGCGTTCGGCAAACTGCTGCGGGCGTGCGGGGAGATCGACGGGCCTGGAGCGGGTGCGCTTCACCTCGCCGCACCCGCGCGATTTCACCGACGACGTGATCGCGGCGATGGCGGAGACGCCCAACGTCATGCCGAGCCTGCACATGCCGCTGCAGTCGGGCTCGGACGCGGTGCTTCGCGCGATGCGCCGGTCCTACCGGCAGGAGAAGTACCTGGGCATCCTGGACCGGGTGCGGGCGGCGATGCCGGACGCGGCCATCACCACGGACATCATCGTGGGCTTCCCCGGCGAGACCGAGCGCGACTTCGCCGACACGCTCGACATCGTGCGGCAGGCCAGGTTCGCCGGCGCGTTCACGTTCCAGTACTCGCAGCGGCCCCGGCACCCCCGCCGCGACCATGGACGGCCAGGTGCCCGCCGGACGTGGTCGCCGAGCGGTACGAGCGGCTCACCGCGCTGGTCGCGGAGATCGCGGGCGCGGAGAACGAGGCGCTCACCGGCCGCGAGGTGGAGGTGCTCGTGGCCGAGGGCGAGGGCCGCAAGGACAGCGCCACGCACCGCGCCAGCGGCCGGGCCAGGGACAACCGGCTGGTCCACTTCGCCCCGTCGGGCACCGCCCCGCGCCCGGCGACGTGGTGACCACGGTGGTGACCCAGGCGGCCCCGCACTACCTGATCGCGGACGGCACGCCGCTGGGCGGTGCGCCGGACCCGGGGCGGTGACGCGTGGCAGGCGCGCAAGGACAGGCCTGGTCAGCGCCGGAGTGCCGCAGGCGCTGCCACGGCGCCGGGCCGGCGGTGCTCGCTGGGCATGCCCGCCCTCGGACGGCCAGCCTCCTGACCGCGGGCCAGGCCCACCCGGCATGGCCGCCGCGGCCGAAGCTGCGGCAAACTGACGCCATGCTGATCGCTGGGGCCGTCTGCCCGCACCCGCCCCTGCTGATCCCGGCCGCGCTCGGCTCGGCGGCCAGCGACCCGCCGGCCGAACTGCGCAAGGTGTCGGACGCCGCGGCGCGCGCCGTGGCCGGGCTGGTCGCGGCCGGGCCCGACCTGATCGCCGTGGTGGGCGGCGGTGCCGGCGGAGCGCGAGTACGGCGCGGACGCCTCCGGCGGGCTCCACGCGTTACGGGGTGGGCGTCACGGTCGGCGCGGGAGAGCCGGTGCTGCCGCTGTCCCTGACCGTCGGCCGGTGGCTGCTGGAGCGCGGCGCCATCCTGGATCGCGACGGTAACCCGGCGGCGGGGCGCGGGCGGGCCGCCGGTGCTGTTCCAGGAGGTGGCCCAGCGCGCCTCCCCCGGCGACTGCCTCAAGCTGGGCCATGGTCCTCGCCGAACGCGCCCCCCGGGTCGCGCTGCTCGCGATGGGCGACGCGTGCGCCCGGCCCGCCCGCGAGGCGCCCGGCGTGCCCGACCCGGACGCGCAGGAGTACGACGAGGAGGTCGCCGAGGCCCTCGCCGCCGCGGACGCCCGCTGGCTGGCCCGGCTCGACCCGGCGCTCGACGAGGAGCTTGTGGTGGCGGGCGGGCGGCCTGGCAGGTGCTGGCGGGCGCGGCCGGCGGGCGCTGGATGGACGGGCGGCTGCTGTGCATGACGGCCCCCTACGGGGTCACCTACCTGGTCGCCTCGTGGGAGGGGCCCGGGACGGACTGACGTCATGCCGCAACCAGTGATCGCCGTCGTCGGGCCGACCGCGGCCGGGAAGTCCGACCTGGCGCTCGCGGCTCGCGCACGCGGCTCGGCGGCGAGGTCGTGAACGCCGACTCGATGCAGCTGTACGCCGGGCATGGACATCGGCACCGCGAAGCTCACCGTCGGCGCAGCGCCAGGGCGTGCCGCACCACCTGCTCGACATCTGGGACGTCCGGCAGACCGCGAGCGTCGCGGAGTACCAGCGCCTGGCCCGGGAGGCGATCGCGCTCGATCCAGCACCGCGGCCGGGTGCCGATGCTGGCCGGCGGCTCCGGGCTGTACGTGCGCGCGGCGCTGGACCCGCTGGAGTTCCCCGGCACCGACCCGGGGCTGCGCGACCGGCTGGAGGCGGAGCTGGCGCGAGTCGCGGGCCCGCTGCCGCTGCACGCGCGGCTGGCCGGCGCTCGACCCGGTGGCCGCCGCCGCGATCCTGCCGTCCAACGGGCGCCGCATCGTGCGCGCGCTCGAGGTCATCGAGCTGTCCGGCCGGCCGTTCGGCGCGACGATGCCGCGGTACGAGTCGGTGTACCCGGCGGTGCAGATCGGGCTGGCGCGTGGACCGCGCGGAACTCGACGCGCGGATCGCGGACCGGACCGGCGCGGATGTTCGCCACCGGGCTGGTCGGGGAGGTCCGCCGCCTGGACGCGGGCCGGGCTGCGCGAGGGCAGGACGGCCAGCCGGGCGCTGGGTTATGCCCAGGTGCTGCGGTTCCTCGACGGGGAGTACAGCGCGGCGGAGGCGCCGCGCGCAGACCGTCCTGGCGACCAGGCGGTTCGTCCGGCGGCAGGAGTCGTGGTTCCGCCGCGACCCCCGGGTCACCTGGCTGCCGCCGCGGACGCGGGTGACCTGCTGGACCGTGCGCTGGCTACGATCGGCTCATGCGGTTCGCGAAGGGGCACGGCACCGAGAACGACTTCGTGATCCTGCTCGACCCGGACGGCTCCGGCGGGGCTGACCGCCGCGTCTCGCGGCCCGGCTGTGCGACCGGCGGGCCGGGCATCGGCGCGGACGGGGTGCTGCGGGCGGTATGGTGCGCCGCTTACGGGGCGGCGGGCGCGTCCGGCGCAGTCAGCGGCGCAGCCGGGGCAGTCGGCGCGGACGGGCGCGGCGATCGAGCGGCCGGGCCCGCGGGCGGCGCGGCCGGGCCGGAGTGGTTCATGGACTACCGCAACGCCGACGGCAGCGTCGCCGAGATGTGCGGCAACGGGATCCGGGTGTTCGCCCGGTACCTGGTCCGCGCACGGCCTGGCCGAGGGCCCGGAGTTCACGGTGGCGACCCGGTCCGGGCCGCGCCGGGTGCGGCGGACTGGGCGCCGGCGGTGCGGCGTCACGGTGGACATGGGCGCCGTGGCCGTGCTCGGCCCCGGCGAGGCCGTGCTCGGCGGCCGGTCGTATCGCGGGGCTGCGGGTCTCGGTGGGGAACCCGCACCTGGCCTGCCTGGTCGATGTGCCGCTTGCCTCGTTCGACCTGTCCCGGGCGCCGGCACTGGATCCGGGGCAGTTCCCCGAGGGCGGCAACGTCGAACTGGTCCGGGTGACCGGCCCGCGCAGCGTGGCCATGCGAGTGCACGAGCGCGGCTCGGGCGAGACCCGGTCGTGCGGCACCGGCGCCGTCGCGGCCGCGGCCGCCGCGGCGGCGGCCAGCGGCAGCGGCGACGGCGCCTGGGACGGTCACGGTGCCCGGCGGCGAGCTCACGGTCACCCTGGCGGCGGGTCACGCCTGGCTCACCGGCCCGGCCGTCATCGTCGCCGAAGGCGAACTCGACCCGGCCTGGCTGGCCGCCGGATAGGATCGCCCGCCGCACCCGCCGGGCACCTGTCATCGCCTGAGCAGGGGGCCGAAGTTCCCCGCGGCATGGCCGCCGGTTGCGTCACTGTCCGGTGAGAGCCGTCACCGGCAGGCCGCGGAACGAGGCGTCGAGCACCTCGGCGATGTGCGCCACGGTCACCGGTTCGCCGCCGTCGGCGGCCATCGCGGCGGCGATCTGCAGGCTGCAGCCCGGGTTGGCGGACACCACCAGGCGCGCCCCGGTCGCCCGGATCGCCGCGGCCTTGCGCTGGCCCAGTTCGGCGGCCGCCTCCGGCTGCACCAGGTTGTAGATGCCCGCCGACCCGCAGCAGGTGCCGCCGCCGCCGACCTCGGTCAGGTCCAGTCCCGGGATGCCGCGCAGCAGGTCGCGGGGCTGCAGCCGGATTCCCTGCGCGTGCGCGAGATGGCAGGCGTCGTGGTAGGCGGTGATCGCTTTCAGCTCACGGCGGACCGCCCGCGGGCCGCCGTGGTCGCGGTACAGCTCCGCGAGGTACTCGCTGAAGTCGCGGACCCGGCCGCTGAACGCCGCCGCCTGGCCGGCCAGGGGCCCGGGCCCGCCGTCGGCCGCGTCGGGCGAAGAAGGCGCCGTACTCCTTCATCGCCGACCCGCATCCCGCCGAGTTGACCACGATCGCGTCCACGCCCGCGCGCTCGAACTCGGCGATGGTCCGCCCGGCGAACCGGGCGGCCTCCGCTGGCCGGCCGGCGTGCAGCGACAGCGCGCCGCAGCAGCCCTGGCCGGGCGGCACGATCACGTCGCAGCCCTCCGCGGCGAGCACCCGCGCCGTGGCCGCGTTGACACCGGGGAAGAAGACCTGCTGGACGCAGCCGGTGAGCATGCCCACCACCGCGCGGCGCTCGCCCCGGGCCGGGATGCGGGCGGGCAGCCTGCCCCGGCGGCCCGGGGACTGCGGCGCCAGCCGCAGCGATCCGGCCACCTCCGGGGCGTACCTGGCCACCGGGCCCCGCTGGGCCAGCCGGTCGAGCCTGGCCCGCTGCGCCGCGCGCAGCGGGCCGGACAGGGCGCGCAGCCGCTTCGGGTAGGGGAACGTCGCGAAGATCGCCGCGCGCAGGGCCTTGTCGCGGGCCGACCGGGGCGCGCCCGCCTGCACCGGGCCAGCCCCGGAGCCAGCCTGTTCCGGCCAGGCGCGGGCCGCCTCGATCAGCTCGTTGTAGCGCACCCCGGACGGGCAGGCCGGCATGCAGGCCATGCAGCCCAGGCAGCGGTCCAGGTGCATGGTCACCTTCTCGCTGACCGGGGCGCCGTCCAGTACCTGCGAGATCAGGTGGATCCGCCCGCGCGGCGAGTCCATCTCCTCGCCCCACAGCTGGTAGGTCGGGCAGGCCGGCAGGCAGAAGCCGCAGTGCACGCAGTCACCCGCCGCGGCGGCAAGGTGCCCGCCGGGGTCGAGCGGGCCGGCCCGGTCGTCCATCAGATCCCTCCCGCGAACCGGCCCGGTGCCATCCGGTGACCCGGGTCGAACTGGTCCTTGACCGCGCGCATCAGCGGCAGCGACGGCACCGGCCCCCACAGGTCGATCAGGTCCCGTGCCCTGGGTGGAGCGTGCACCACGACGGCACTGGCCAGCACGGGCGGGCTGTCCGGGGCCGGGGCGGCGGCCGGCCGCGCGTCACCCGCACCGCGGGCCAGCGCGGCGCGCAGCCCGGACACGAACGCCGCGATCGCGGCCGGGTCCGCGTCCGGCCCGATCGCCGCGTAAACCACACCGGCCGCGGCGGACCCGCCGATGGCCGGATCCAGCCCGGCGGCCAGGGCCGCGCCGTCGATCACCCGCAGCACCCGCGGCAGCCCCGCGGCCCAGAACCCGATCCGGACCAGCGTGTCGGCCTGCCCGGCATCCTCAGCGGCGCCCGGCGGCTCGTCCCCGGGCTGGCCGCCGTCCCCGGGCTGGCCGTTAGCCCCGGTCCGCCCCTCCTGGCCGGCCGGCGGTCGCCGCTCGCGGGCCAGCCCCACCAGCCGGGCGGGGCCGGCCGCGTGCCTGCTCCACGGCCGAGCAGCGCGCACATCAGGCCGGCCCGTTCCGCTGTGCCGTCCGCGTCCCCCTCCACCAGCACGGCCACCCGCACGGGCTGGTCCCGCGCGGGGCGGTCGACCTCGATAGCCGACGGTGCCAGTTCGCTGCCCGCGGCCGCGGCGACCGCCCGGTGGGCCTCGTCCGGGCCGGCGCAGTCCACCGTGACGTAGGCGGCGGAGGCGGGGCGGGGATGCAGCCGGAACGCCGCCTCCACGATCAGCCCCAGCGTGCCGAACGAGCCGGTGAACAGCTTGCCCAGGTCATAGCCCGCGACGTTCTTGGCCACCTTCCCGCCGGAGTGCGCTGACGGTCCCGTCGGCGCGGACCACGGTGATCCCGATCACCAGGTCCCGCGGCGTGCCGTAGCGCAGGCGGCGCGGGCCCGCCGCACCGGTCGCGAGGGTCCCGCCGACGGTCGCGCCCAGCCACGCCGGTGCCGCACCGCCCGCCGGGGGCGGCGGCGCGGGACTGGGTGTGGCACCGGTCGCGGGGGTCCCGCAGCGGCCGCGCCCGGCCACGCGGACCCGGCCCGGCCCGCCGGGCCGGGGCAGGGCGGCGGGTCCAGCGCGAGCTGCTGACCGGCCCCGGCCAGCACCTCGCCGAGCCGGGCCATGCTCACCCCGGCCTGGACCCGGACGACCAGGTCCCCGGCGGCGTGCTCGAGCACCTGGTCCAGCGCGCTGGTGTCCACCACGAGGTCGCACCGGCGGGGCGGCGTGCCCCAGCCGAGCTTGCTGCCGCCGCCGCGCGGCACCACGGTCAGGTCGTGCGCGGCGGCCGCGCGCAGCAGCCCGCTCGCCTCCGCGACGGTCGCCGGGGCGGCGGCAGAACCGCGGCGTCACCCCGGCGACGGCGTCCCCGGACTGCGCCGGGCGGGCCGCCGGGCAGGCCGCGGCCAGGGCGGCCAGGACCGGGTCGGTGCCCACGGCGACCGGGTCAGCGCCCACGGCGCGCCCGCTGCAGGCCGCCACGCGCGGCGGCTGGCCGGCCCGGCCGGAGGCTGGCGGGGAGTTGCGTTCTGCTGCTCAAAATTGATCCACCTGCCCCGAGGCCACCAGCGGATGGGGAGCACGGCGCGCCCCGGGCACCTCCCCGCACAGCCGGGGCGTCGGGAACACCTTGCCCGGGTTGCACAGGCTGGCCGGGTCGAACGCGCAGCGCAGCAACTGCATCGTGTCGAGGTCTTCGGGGGAGAACATCTTGGGCATGTACCTGGACTTGTCCACCCCCACGCCGTGCTCGCCGGTGATCGACCCGCCGTGCGTCGATGCACAGGTCCAGGATCGCCCCGGACACGGTCTCGGCGGCCTCGGCCGCCCCGGGCACGCTGTCGTCGTAGAGCACCAGCGGGTGCAGGTTCCCGTCGCCCGCGTGGAACACGTTGGCCACCCGGATGCCCGGACTCCGCCGACAGTTCGGCGATCCTGTCGAGCACCGGGCCGAGCGCGCTGCGCGGCACCACGCCGTCCTGCACGATGTACGCCGGCGCGATCCTGCCGACCGCCGCGAACGCGGACCTGCGGCCCACCCAGATCGCGGCCCGCTCGGCCGGGTCGTCCGCCTCCCTGATCTCGGTCGCGCCCGCCTGCTCGCACAGCGCGCGGACGGCGGCGCACTCCCGCTCCGCGTCGCCCTGCGGGCCGTCCAGCTCCACGATCAGCACCGCGCCGGCGCCCTCGGGGTAGCGGCAGCTCACCGCGGCCTCGGCGGCCTCGATCGCGAGCGCGTCCATCATCTCGATCGCCGCGGGGACGATGCCGGCCCCGATGATCGCCGACACCGCGTTCCCGCCCGCGCCCGTGGTCTCGAACGCGGCCAGCAGGCACTTGACCAGCTGCGGGACCTTCGTCAGCTTGACCACGATCTTGGTGACGATGCCCAGCGTGCCCTCCGAGCCGGTGAACGCGCCCAGCAGGTCATACCCCGGAGCCGCCCCGCTGCCGTCGCCCAGCCAGGTCAGCTCCCCGGCGGGGGTGACGATCTCCAGCCCGGTGATGTGATGCACGGTGAAGCCGTACTTGAGGCAGTGCGCGCCGCCGGAGTTCTCCGCCACGTTCCCGCCCACCGAGCAGACCACCTGGCTGGAGGGATCCGGGGCGTAGAAGTAGCCGAACGGCCGGCCGCCTCGCTCACCGACAGGTTGGTGCAGCCGGGCTCCACGATCGCGCGCTGGCTGGCCGGGTCGATCGCGATGATGCGGCGCATCTTCGAGGTCACGATCAGCACGCCCTCGGCGTGCGGGAGCGCCCCGCCGGACAGGCCGGTGCCGGAGCCCCTGGCCACGAACGGCACCTTCGCCGCGGCGCATTCGGCGACCACCGCGGCGACCTGCTCCGCGGTGCGTGGGCAGCACGACCAGTGCCGGGGTGACCCGGTGCGAGGTCAGGCCGTCGCACTCGTAGGTGCGCAGTTCGGCGGGATCGGTGATCACGCCGTCGGGCCCGCAGATCTCGATCATCCGGGGGATGAGCTGCTTGATCATCGTCTCCCTCACCGGCGGCGTCGTTGCCTCCAGGGTGCCCCGGTGGCGGGCCGCCCGCAACGCCCCGGCCCGGTGCCGGACCGGGCGGCTGGCGCGCGGGCCGGTCAGGGCATCCGCTCGTAGGCGGGCAGGGTGAGGAACTCGGCGTAGTCGTCGGCCAGCGCCACCTCCGTGAACAGGCCGACCGCCTGCTCGTAGCGGGCGGCGTCGAACGCCCCGCCGAGGGTGGTCGGCGATCTTGCCCAGCTCCTCGGCGATGATCTGCTCGACCAGGCCGCGCGTCACCTGCGGGCCGTCGTCGAGGCGTGATGTCGTTGTGCACCCACTGCCAGATCTGGGAGCGGGAGATCTCCGCGGTGGCGGCGTCCTCCATCAGGTTGAAGATCGCCACGGCCCCGTTGCCGCCGAGCCAGTTGGCCAGGTACTGCAGCGCCACGCTGACGTTGTTGCGCAGCCCGGCCTCGGTGATCGGGCCGCTGGGTCTTGGCGACCGCGAGCAGGTCCGGCGCCGGTCACGCTGACCTCCTCGCGGAGCCGGTCGAGCTGGTTGGGCCGTGCGCCCAGCGCCGCGTCGAAGACCTCCTTGCACAGCGGGACCAGGTCGGGGTGCGCCACCCAGGAGCCGTCGAAGCCGTCCGCCGACTCACGGGTCTTGTCGTCGCGCACCTTGGCCAGCGCGATGGCGTTGACCTCGGCGTCGCGCCGGCTCGGGATGAACGCGGCCATGCCGCCCATGGCGTGCGCGCCGCGGCCGTGGCAGGTCTTCACCAGCAGCTCGGTGTAGGCGCGCATGAACGGCGCGGTCATCGTCGACCGCGTTGCGCTCGGGCAGCACGAACTCGCGGCCCCGGGAGCGGAACTTCTTGATGATGCTGAACAGGTAGTCCCACCGGCCCGCGTTCAGCCCGGCGCTGTGGTCGCGCAGCTCGTAGAGGATCTCGTCCATCTCGAACGCCGCCGGGATCGTCTCGATCAGCACCGTCGCCCGGATCGTGCCGCGCGGGAGGCCGAGCGCGGTCCTGGGCGACGTCGAAGACGTCGTTCCAGAGCCGCGCCTCCAGGTGGCTCTCCATCTTGGCCAGGTAGAAGTAGGGCCCCTTGCCCTTGTCCAGCTGCCGCTGCGCGCAGTGGAAGAAGTACAGGGCGAAGTCGAACAGGCTGCCCGACACCCGCTCGCCGTCGACCAGCACGTGCTTCTCGTCCAGGTGCCAGCCCCGCGGCCGGACCACGATCGTGGCCAGCTCGTCGTCGGGCCGCAGCCGGTAGTCCTTGCCCTCGTCGCTGGTGAAGTCGATGGTGCGGTCCAGCGCGTCGCGCAGGTTGAGCTGGCCGGTGATCATGTTTTCCCAGAGCGGGGTGTTCGCGTCCTCGAAGTCGGCCAGCCAGACGTTCGCGCCGGAGTTGAGCGCGTTGATGGTCATCTTCCGCTCGGTCGGGCCCGGTGATCTCCACCCGCCGGTCCACCAGGCCCGGCGCGGGCGGCGCCACCCGCCAGAGCGGTCCTGCCCTGATGTGCCGGCGTCTCGGGCAGGAAGTCCAGCGTGCCGCCGGCGGACAGGTCCGCCTGGCGTGCCGCCCGGGCGGCCAGCAGCTCGCCCGCTTGCCGCCGAACTCACGCTGGAGCATGGCGACCAGGCGCAGCGCATCGGGAGTCAGGATCTCCTCGAACCGGTCTCCGGGCGGGCCCAGGACCTCAATGCCATCATCAGCCGCCATGTCGCGCTCCTTCTGCTGCGCTGGAAATGTGGAATTGACGCTAGCCCGCGGCCGAGACGGCGGTCAAAGCCAGCGTCCCCAAAACCTACCCGATCGGTAACTGGGGCACAACCAGCGGGCCTGGAGCGTTATTGGAATGACCTGGATTCACCGGCATGGCAGCATTGACCAACCAGGTCCGGCGGTGCTCCGGTACCTGATCAGCAGGCCGGGGCGCGCCGGACGCCGACCGACCCAAGGCAGCGATGACTTCTTCACCCGAGCTTGACAGCAACGCCGACCGCGAGATCAGCCCGGGTGCCGCCGCCTCCGGTGCCGTGCCCGGCACGGCGCGCCCGGCGACCGGCCGGGTGACCTCGACCTCGCCGACCGGCACGCGCTGCGCCGGGTCGCCGGCCTGTCCACCGAGCTCACCGACGTCACCGAGGTCGAGTACCGGGCGCTGCGGCTGGAGCGCGTCGTCCTGGTCGGCGTCTGGACCGAGGGCACGCAGGCCAGGCGCCGAGAACTCGCTGCGCGAGCTGTCCCGCGCTGGCCGAGACCGCGGGCTCGGTCGTCCTGGCCGGCCTCGTGCAGCGCCGCAGCCAAGCCCGACCCGGCGACCTACATCGGCTCGGGCAAGGCGCGCGAAGTGGCGGACGTGGTGACCGAGACCGGCGCGGACACGGTGATCTGCGACGGCGAGCTGACCCCGGGCCAGCTGCGCAGCCTGGAGGGCGTGGTCCGGGTCAAGGTCATCGACCGCACCGCGCTGATCCTGGACATCTTCGCCCAGCACGCGCGCACCAAGGCCGGCAAGGCACAGGTGGAGCTGGCCCAGCTCGAGTACCTGCTGCCCCGGCTGCGCGGCTGGGGCGAGTCGCTGACCCGGCAGGCCGGTGGCCGCGTCGCGGCCGGTGGCGGCATCGGCGGCCGCGGCCCCGGTGAGACCAAGATCGAGACGGACCGGCGCCGGATCCGGGCACGCGACCGCCAAGCTGCGCCGGGAGATCGCGGAGATATCCGCGGGCCGCGAGGTGCAGCGCCGCCGGCGGCGCCGCAGGAACGTCCCGTCGGTCGCCATCGCCGGGTACACGAACGCCGGAAAATCGACATTGCTGAACGCCCTGACCGGGGCTGGCGTGCTCGTCGACGATTCGCTGTTCGCCACCCTGGACCCCGCCGTGCGGCGGGCGCGCACGCCGTCCGGCCGGTGGTTCACGCTGGCCGACACCGTCGGGTTCGTCCGCCACCTGCCACACCAGCTCGTCGAGGCGTTCCGGTCCACGCTGGAGGAGGTCGCCGACGCCGACCTGATCCTGCACGTGGTGGACGGCAGCGACGCCGACCCGTGCGCCCAGATCACCGCGGTCCGCGAGGTGCTCGGCGGAGATCGGCGCGGGCCAACGTGCCCGAGCTCGTGGTGGTGAACAAGGCCGACGCGGCGGACCCGCTGGCGATCAAGGGCCTGTGCCTGGCCGAGCGCGGCGCCGTCGTGGTGTCCGCCAGGACCGGGCTGGGGCTGGCGGACCTGCTCGCCGCCGATCGAGGACGCGCTGCCCGGGCGCGACGCCGAGGTCACCGCGCTGGTGCCCTACGGCCGTGGCGACCTGGTGGCCCGGGCGCACCGCGAGGGTGAGGTGCTGGCGGTGGCGCACTGCGCGGAGCGGCACCCAGCTCACCGCGCGGGTCCCGCCGGACCTGGCCGCGCAGTTGGCCGGCGCAGCGCCGGCGCCGGCTCCGGGCGCCGAAACGCCCGCCTGGCGATGCGGCCGAGCCGTCCTGACTGCTGCGCCAATGCCACCTGCCTGCGTAAATGGCACCTGTTATGGTCGTGTTGCCCGGGACACGCCGGCGGCCGGCGGCTGCGTGCGGAAGGCGGACAGCGTGGGCCAGTTCTCCGAACGGCTATGAATCTGGGCGGCCTTCTTCCGATTCGGCCTGTACACGCACCCTCTCGTGCAATACCGTGACTGAACCGATATTGTTGGTTGCCGCATCTTCGCCCAGCACTCGGGCGGCTCCACATCGCGATTCGCGATCCCGGGTGCGGGTGGTGCTCCACCACAGGCACGAGCCATGGCAGGTGACCGCTTGACGACGCAGGGGACCCAGACCTGGGTGGTCCCGCGCGCGGGGCGTGCGCCATGGTGACCGTGAACGTCGCCTGCTCACCAACATCGGCCGCCTGTGGACCGGGACCGAGGTGTGGAGCAACGCCGCGATCATCACCCACGAGGACGGATCGCCTGGGTGCGGCCCGGCGTCGGAACTGCCGCGGAGCCTGCCCGGCGTCATCGACGACATCGTCGACGTGGACCACGTGGAGAACCTCAACGGCGGGCTGGTCACGCCCGGCCTCATCGACGCGCACACCCACCCGGTCTACGCGGGCAACCGCTGGGCCGAGATCGCCATGCGCACCGGCGGCTCCTCGCCCAACGAGATCGCCGCGGCCGGCGGCGGCATGGCCTCGACCGTGACGGTGACCCGCGGAACGGACCCCTGGACGCTGTGCCACGGCGTGCGGAACCGGCTGCGGGAATGGCTGCTGTCGGGCACCACGACCATCGAGGCCAAGACCGGGTACCACCTCACCCGCGACGGCGAGCTGGCCGACGTGCGGATGCTGCGGTCGCTGGAGAACGAGCCCGGGATGCCCCGGGTGCACGTGACCTTCCTGGCCGCGCACGCGGTGCCGCCGGAGTTCTTCGGCCGCCGCCACGACTACGTCGACGCGGTGGGGTCCTGGTGCGCGGACGCGGCCGCCGCCGGGCGCCGACAGCGTGGACGTGTACTGCGAGGAGGGCCGCTTCACCGAGCGCGAGGCGCGCTGGGTGCTCGGCGCGGGCCGCGCGGCCGGCCTGCTGCCCCGGCTGCACGCGTGCGGCCAGTCGCGCACCGGCGCGGCCCGCCTCGCCGCGGAACTCGGCTGCGCGTCGGCGGACCTGCTGCACGAGGCCTGCGAAGAGGACGTGATCGTCCTGGCCACCGCCGGCGTCGCCGCCGTGCTCTGCCCCGGCACCGCGCTGCAGGTCGGCAAGGTGCCGCCGGTCCGCTCGCTGCTCGACAAGGGC
This sequence comes from uncultured Actinomycetes bacterium, assembly GCA_963725125.1. GTDB lineage: Bacteria > Actinomycetota > Actinomycetes > Streptosporangiales > Streptosporangiaceae > DASXKD01. The sequence continues at coordinate 17,546 of CAVRXW010000004.1, read as the reverse complement.
GTGGCGGTCGCGCTCGGCTCCGACCACTCGCCGGGCGTCAACGGCATCACCACATGTCCCTGGTGGTCTCCCTGGCGATCACGCACTTCGGCATGAGCGTGGCCGAGGCGCTGCGCGCGGCGACGCTGGGCGGTGCCCAGGCGCTGCGGAGCCCGGAACTGGGCACCATGGCCCCCGGCCGGTACGCCGACATCGTCGCCTGGGACGCCGACCACGAGGGCGCCTTCGCCTGGTCGTACGGCCTGCGCCCGCTGCGCGTCTGGCGCGGCGGCGAGCCCGTCCTCGCGTAGCCGAACGAGGCAGCTACCCATGTTCGCCGCGTCAGCCTGGCCGTCGCCGAGCTGCCCGGCTTCCCGTCGGCCCGTAGTACTGCCAGGGGCCGCCGGGCCCCACGCCCTTCGGTTGCCGCTTAGGTCGCATGCTTCTGGCATGGCTTCTCGCGGCGCCGTCGCGGCAACCGCCAGCGGGCCGCGTCGCCGTCAGCGTGGTGACCGGGGACGAGGAACTGCTCGTGGAGCGGGCCGTCGCCCGGCTGGTCGGCCGCCGCGGTGGCGACGAGCGCGGCCGCGGTGCGGGAGGTTTCGGCGGGCGCGCTCGCCCCGGCGAGCTGGCCTCGGTCACCGTCCCCTCGCTGTTCGACGCCGTGCCCGTCGTGGTCGTCCGGGACGCCCAGGACGCGGGCAAGGAGGTCGCCGAGGAACTCGCGGCGCTCGCCGCCGACCCGCCCGCCGGACCTGGCGGTCGTGATCACCCACGCGGGCGGCGCGAAGGGCAAGGCGCTGCTGGCCAGGCCTGACCCGCGGCGGCGCCCAGGTCGTCCAGTACCCGAAGATCACCCGGATCGGCGACCGGATGGCGTTCATCCGCGAGGAGTTCCGCGCGGCGGGCCGCCGGATCGACGACGGCGGCGTGCGGGCGCTCATCGACGCGGTCGGCTCCGACCTGCGCGAGATCGCCTCGGCGTGCGCGCAGCTCGCCGCCGACACCACCGGCCTCATCGACCAGCCCGCCGTGGCCAGGTACTACCGGGGCCGGGCGGAGACGGCGGGTTCGCGGTGGCCGACCGCGGCCGTGGAGGGGCGCCTCGCCGAAGCGCTCGAACTCCTGCGCTGGGCGCTGGCCGTCGGGGTGTCACCGGTCCTGGTCACCAGCGCCCTGGCCCAGGCGGTCCGCCTCGATCGGGCGGGTCGGTGCCGCGTCCGCGTGGCCAGTCGGCCGCGGCCCTCGCCGCCGAGCTGGGCGCCCCGCCGTGGCGGATCGACAAGGTACGCCAGCAGTTGCGCGGCTGGACGCCGGCGGGGATCGCCCAGGCCCTGGCCGCCGTCGCCGAGGCCGACGCGCAGGTGAAGGGCGAGGGCACGAACCCCGGTTACGCCCTCGAGGTGGCCATCCGCACGATCGTGTCCAGCCGCGAGCCCCGCTGAGTGGCGAATCCGAGACCGCCCGCGCGCCTTTCGTTTCGCGATCCTGAAGCCCCGTACTGCGCAGCGCAGGACAAGCCTTAAGGATCATGGAAGTAACGGCTGTGGGGTGTTGGCATACAGGCGGCGGCCGGCGGAGTATCGCTATGTCCGCAAAAGGCACCATGACCGTGCTGGGAGGCAGACATGAGCGATTCGGCGTCCCCGTCCGATGCCACGCAGGAAGAGCTGATGGCCAGGGTGGACACCTCGGTACCCGTCTCGGCCAGGATCTGGAACTACTGGATGGGGGGCAACGACTTCTTCCCCGTCGACCAGGAAGCCGGGGACGCGTACGCGGCATTATCACCCGGCGTCTTCGACCTGGCCCGTTCGTCCCGCAGCTACCTGCGCCGCGCGGTCCAGCTACGCCGCCGGTGACGCGGGCGTCCGCCAGTTCCTCGACTGCGGCTCGGGCCTGCCGAGCCACGACCCAACGCACGAGGTCGCCCAGCGCGTCGCGCCGGATGCCCGCGTCGTCTACGTGGACAAGGATCCGTACGTGATCGCGCACGCCCGGGCGCTGCTGGCCAGCAACCCGCGCGGCGTCGACTACATCGAGGCCGACCTCTACGACCCCGCCACGCTGATAGGCCGCGCGCGGGAGAAGCTGGACTTCAGCCAGCCCGTCGCGATCATGCTCATGGGAGTCATGGGCCACGTCGGCAACCCCGCCGAGGACGACGACGACGTGGCCAGGTCGATCGTGGAACAGCTCAAGGCCGCGCTGCCCTCCGGCGGCTACCTGATCATGTACGAGGGCACCGACACCGACCCCGCGCAGCGGGAGGCGCTCAAGCACTACAACGAGAGCGGCGCCGTCCCGTACCGGCTGCGCGACATCGAGCAGATCGCCCGGTTCTTCGACGAGCTGGAGCTCGTCCCTCCCGGGCTGGTGCCGATCCACGAATGGCGCCCCGATCCCAGCTCGATCAAGCCCCCCGAGGTGCCCGCCGTCGGCGGAGTCGGCAAGAAACCCTGAGCCCGCCTGACGGAGTACGCCCGCCCCGCGGCTGAGGCCGGACCGGCCAGGCACAAGGAACCGGCGCAGGGCCCGCCCCAATTCGCGGGTCCTGCGCCGGCACCACCGCCCAGCAGCCCTCGTCATCGCGTGAATCCGTTCGCCGCATACACGAACAGATTCACGCGATAACGGAAGCTCGTGCGCGGGGTCAGTTGCTGGCTAGTTCGGCGGCGCGCTTGGCGATCGCGGACTTGCGGTTCGCGGCCTGGTTCTTGTGGATGACGCCCTTGCTGACGGCCTTGTCCAGGTTGGTGCACGCCGCGCGCATGGCCTCGGTGGCCCCGGCCGCGTCGCCGGCGTCGGCGGCCTCGCGGAACCTGCGGACCGAGGTCTTCAGCGACGACTTGACGGCCTTGTTGCGCTGGCGCGCCTTCTCGTTCTGCTTGTTGCGCTTGATCTGGGACTTGATGTTCGCCACGCGAAAGCCTCGCTAGGGTCTGGTCTGGTCGGTGGGCACGGGCGCGACTTCGCACACGCGGCAGCGCCACACACCTCAGCGGGGCGCATACTCTCCGACGAGGCAGGATATCCCAAACCCGGGTCGCGCCCCAAACCGGCGGGCCCGCCGGGTGCCTGGAACAGGGCTCGGGACGGGGCAGTCCTCACGACGTGCGACCATGGACGGCGCAGCACGACTCAACCTTGGCGGAACTCCTGTGTCATCAATGCCTGGACAGGCCTCTGCCGGACGGCGGGCGCGCTCGCGGCCCCGGCCGGGGCCGCGCCCGCGTACGGGCATACGCCCATGGACATCATCAGGAACTTCTGCATCATCGCGCACATCGACCACGGCAAGTCCACGCTCGCGGACCGGATGCTGCAGCTCACCGGGGTCGTCCAGGGTCGCGAGATGCGGGCGCAGTACCTGGACCGGATGGACATCGAGCGCGAGCGCGGCATCACGATCAAGAGCCAGGCCGTCCGGCTGCCGTGGACCGGCCCCGACGGCCGCCAGTACGTGCTGAACCTCATCGACACGCCCGGCCACGTGGACTTCTCCTACGAGGTGTCCCGCTCGCTGGCCGCGTGCGAGGGCGCGATCCTGCTGGTGGACGCCGCGCAGGGCATCGAGGCGCAGACGCTGGCCAACCTCTACCTGGCGCTCGACGCCGACCTGCACCTGATCCCGGTGCTCAACAAGATCGACCTGCCGGCCGCGCAGCCCGCCAGGTACGCCGAGGAACTGGCCCGACGTCATCGGCTGCGACCCCAGCGACGTGATGCGGGTCTCGGCCAAGACCGGGGAGGGGGTCGACGGACCTGCTCAACGCGGTCGTCGCGCAGGTCGCCGCCGCCGCGGCGGCGACCCGGACGCCCCGGCCCGGGCGCTGATCTTCGACTCGGTCTACGACACCTACCGCGGCGTCGTCACCTACGTCCGGGTGGTGGACGGCAGGCTGTCCCGGCGCGAGAAGAGCCTGATGATGTCCACCGGCGCCGCGCACGACACGCTGGAGGTCGGCGTCATCTCGCCGGAGCCGATCCCGGCGGAGGGCCTGGGCGCGGGCGAGGTCGGCTACCTCATCACCGGCGTCAAGAACGTCCGGCAGGCCCGGGTCGGCGACACGGTGACCAGCGCCGCCCGGCCCGGCGACCAGCGCGCTGGCCGGGTACGCGCACCCCAGGCCGATGGTGTTCTCCGGCCTGTACCCGCTGGACGGGGACGACTACCCGGAGCTGCGCGACGCCCTGGACAAGCTCCAGCTGAACGACGCGGCGCTGGTGTACGAGCCGGAGACCAGCCTCGCGCTGGGCTTCGGCTTCCGGTGCGGGTTCCTCGGCCTGCTGCACATGGAGATCGTGCGGGAGCGGCTGGAGCGGGAGTTCGGCCTGTCGCTGATCTCCACCGCGCCCAACGTGGTCTACCGGGTCGTCCTGGAGGCGCGGCGGCGAGGTGGTCGTCACCAACCCCAGCGAGTTCCCCGAGGGCAAGGTGGCGCAGATCTTCGAGCCGGTGGTCCGGGCCACGGTGCTGGCGCCCGCCGAGTACATCGGCGCGATCATGGAACTGTGCCAGGGCCGGCGGGGCACGCTGCGGCGGCATGGAGTACCTGTCCGAGGACCGGGTCGAGATCCGCTACACGATGCCGCTGGCGGAGATCATCTTCGACTTCTTCGACCAGCTCAAGTCGCGGACCCGCGGCTACGCCTCGCTGGACTACGAGCCCGCGGGCGAGCAGGAGGCCAGCCTGGTCAAGGTGGACATCCTGCTCCAGGGCCAGCCGGTGGACGCGTTCAGCCAGATCGTGCACGCGGACAAGGCGCGCGACTACGGGGTCGCGATGACCTCCAAGCTGCGCGAGCTGATCCCGCGCCAGCAGTTCGAGGTGCCGATCCAGGCGGCCATCGGGGCCAAGATCATCGCCCGGGAGAACATCCGGGCGCTGCGCAAGGACGTGCTGGCCAAGTGCTACGGCGGCGACATCACCCGCAAGCGCAAGCTGCTGGAGAAGCAGAAGGAAGGCAAGCGCCGGATGAAGGTGATCGGCCGGGTCGAGGTCCCGCAGGAGGCCTTCATCGCCGCGCTGTCCACCCAGCCGGACAACGCAGCGCTGATCAGGGCGCCGGCTGTCGGGCGCTACGGCGCCGCGGGGGCCTGCGGCTGCGGGAGCCCGGGCATCGGGTGGGCGTGGACGGCCGCGTGGACCGGATGCTGCGTGAAGATCGCGACGCAGCGCGATGCCGAGGACGGCGAGGACGCCCAGGACGACCGCCGCCCAGCCCAGCAGCAGGCCGGCCAGCGCCATCCCGGCGCCCTGTCCTCCCCGGTGCGCTTGATCTGGTGCCGGGCCATGTGGCCGAGCACGATGGCCGGGATGGTCGGCAGCGGCCCGAACGCGAACTGCGCCACCCCGCAGGCCAGGCTGGCGATCGCCAGCCCGTTGGTCGGCCTCGGGGCACCGCCGGGCACCGGCCCGACCCGCGCGCCGGGCAGGTCGGTCACGACCTGGTCCAGCTCGGCGTAGGTGCGCGCGGACAGCGCGGTTTCCAGGCGGGCGTCGTACTCGTCCTTGGTCAGCCGGCCCTCGGTGAACGCGGTGGTGAGGAAACCCACCGCGCGGTCACGGTCCACGTCGGCGGCGCGCATCTGGCCCCGCCCGTCGCCCGGTGCCGGGTAGCCATGACTGACCGCCATCGGTGCCTCCAACCCCCGGAGCTTCCTCGGTGCCCGCCCTCAGCATAATCCGGCATGCCGGTGCCGGGACCGCCCAAGCTCTGCCGCGCCCGGGCGCGCCGGTTTATGGTTCGACCTGGTCTCGGCCGCTGCGCTAGCGTCGGGAACGTGACAAGCGCGCGCGTGATCTCGGTGAACGTCGGCCGTGGCAAGGACGCGGACTGGGCCGGCAGGCTCGGCCGTACCGCCATCGACAAGCGCTCGGTGGCCGGCCCGGTCGAGGTGGGCTGGCTCGGCCTCGGCGGCGACGAGCAGGTCGACAAGCCGAGAACCACGGCGGCCGCGAGCAGGCGCGTGTACGCCTACGCCAGGGAGGACCTGGACTGGTGGGTGGAGCGGCTCGGCCGCGAGCTGGCCAACGGCGTGTTCGGCGAGAACATCACCACGGCGGGCGTGGACGTCACCGGGGCGCTGATCGGCGAGGTCTGGCGGCTCGGCACGGCCATGGTCCAGGTCACCGCGCCGCGGATCCCCTGCGTGGTGTTCGCGGGCTGGCTGGACGAGCGGCACTGGGTCAAGCGGTTCGCCGACGCCCGGCGGCCCGGCGCGTACCTGCGGGTGCTGCAGCGAGGGCATGGTCGGCGCCGGGGATCGCGGTCGAGGTGGTCGGCCCGCCCGGACGAGCGGGTCACGATCGCGGAGTCGATGACCGCGTACTACGGTGACGCCGGGCTGATGCGGCGGCTGCTGCGCGTCGAGGGCCGTGGCCTGGCCTGGGACGAGATCGCGCCGGGCGTGCTTGAGCGGGCCACCGCGGGACTCGTGATGCGCGCCGCGGCAGTCCTGGCCGGGCGGCCAGCGCGGAGGGAGAGCCGTGCCGGGCGCGCCTCCCGCCGGTGAGCCGGCGCCCCGCGACGGGAGCCTGCCCGACGGTGCGGCCCAGGGCCTGGCGGCGCCAGCCGTTCGGCATCTATGTGCATGTGCCCTTCTGCCAGACCCGCTGCGGCTACTGCGACTTCAACACCTACACCGCCGCCGAGCTGGGCGGCGGCGCCAGCCGTGACGTCCTACGCCGGCCTGGCGGCCGCCGAGATCAGCTTCGCCCGCCGGGTGCTCGGGCCCGGCCGCCCCGCCGGCGGCGACCGTGTTCTTCGGCGGCGGCACGCCGACGCTGCTGCCGGCCGCCCGGACCTCGCCGGGATCCTGCGGCGATCGACGGCGAGTTCGGGCTCGCGCCGGGCTGCGAGGTGACCGTCGAGGCCAACCCGGAGACCGTGGACGAGCGGTCGCTGGCGGAGCCTGCGGGCCGCCGGGATGACCCGGATCTCGCTGGGCATGCAGAGCGCGGTCCCGCACGTGCTGGCCGTGCTGGACCGGGTGCACCAGCCGGGCCGGCCCGCCGCGTGCGCCCGCTGGGCCCGCGCGGCCGGGTTCGAGCACGTCAGCCTGGACCTGATCTACGGCACCCCGGGGGAGAGCGACGCGGACTGGCGGGAGTCGCTGGAGGCGGCCCTGGCCGCGGAGCCGGACCACATCTCCGCGTACGCGCTCATCGTGGAGGAGGGCACCCGGCTGGCCGCCCGTATCCGGCGGGGCGAGATCCCGCCGCCCGACGACGACGCGATGGCCGACCGCTACCTGGCCGCCGACGACCTGCTGGCCGCCGCCGGGCTGCACTGGTACGAGATCTCCAACTGGGCGGCGGGGCCGGAGGCGCGGTGCCGGCACAACCTGCTCTACTGGGCGAGCGGGAACTGGTGGGGCGTCGGGCCCGGCGCGCACAGCCACGTCGGCGGGACCAGGTGGTGGAACGTGCGGCACCCGTCCGCGTACGCCGCGCGCGTCTCGGCCGGCGAAAGCCCCGCGCAGGCCACGGGAGATTTTGACCGAACGAGAACGCCGTCTCGAACGGATCCTGCTGCTGCACCCGCCTTTCGGAGGGCTGCCCGCGTGACGGAACTGGATCGGGCCGGCGGCCGGCGGCCGCCCAGGCCGCGGTCGCGGACGGGCTGGCCGACCCGGCGGCGCACGCGGCCGGGCGGGTGGTCCTCACCCGGCGGGGACGGCTGCTCGCCGACGCTGGTCATCCGCGGGCTGACCGGCTCGACCTGACGCCGGGCATCCCCGGCGCGCGCGCGGCTCCGGCCGCTGGCGCTAACGGACGATCCGGAGCACAGCCAGCGGGGAAGGTGTAGTCCGGCCCCGGCTGGCCGCGGGGCCGCCCGGACCAGGAACGCGAGCGTGACCAGCCACAGGCCGGCCGACCACCGGGCCGAACACGAGCAGCGCGACCTGCGGTGAGTCGAGCGCGAGCATCGTGCCCATGATCACGGCGGACAGGTCGTAGAGGGCCGGGTGATCCAGACGTTCAGCGCCTGGGCCGCGTGCGCCCTGGTCCAGCCCGGTCCGCGCCGGGCGCGCAGGTAGACCACCAGCGGGACGGCGAAGCCGAACAGCGGCACGGTCAGGTAGGCGAGCATGGCCCAGCGGGCGGAGTCGCCGGATCGCGGCGCCGCGGCGGCGCCGGGCCGGCGGCCGCCGGGCCGAACGGGGCGCGGGCGTCCGTCAGGGGCCCGGCCGGCACCCCGTGCGGCCGGCCGTAGTCGTCGTAGACGACGCCGTACTCGCTGGGGACAAGGCCGTGCGGATCGAGGTCGTTCTCGCTCGGACGGTAGCCCTCCTCCCGGGCGGGCCTGTAGCCGCCGTGGGTCGCGGCGTACTCGTCGTGGTCGATGGCCTGGCCAGCCTCGCCGCCCGGGGCTGGTGGGCAGCCGGGGTAGCCCGGCTCCGCGGTGCCCGCGGCAGCGTAAGCCGGCGGGTAGCCGGGGTACTCAGGAGCGCTCAGGTAGCCCGTCTCGGGTGGATAGCCGGGCGCCGGCGGGTAGTCCGGCATCGGCGGATAGTCGGGCATGGCCGGGTAGCCCGGCGGGGGCTGCGGGTAGCCCGGCGGCGGCAGGGGGTAGCCCGGCGCGAACAGGTGCTCCCCGCGGCGCTCCCCGTTGCCGCCCTGGCCGTTGCGGCCCTGCCCGTTGCCGCCCTGGCCGTTGCCGCGGTGGCCGCGGCCGGTACCCGGACCGCGGCGCGGGCGGCGCGGGGCGCTGCGGCAGGGCCCCGCCCGGCGCGGGGCGCGCCGTCGCCTCCCCGGCGGAGGACAGCCAGTCCGCGGGCGGCTCGGACGGGTGCCGGCTCATCTGCTCCTCAGCCATTTCTCCCACACCGATTCCCCGCGGGGCCGCCGGCATGCCCCGGGACCCCGGCGGCCCTCCGGGCCGGCCCGCTCCTTCCGGAATCACCATGTGTTGTGCGCAGGTAGTCACCACGACGCGCATCCTCCGCCCGTTTCCCCCGACGAGCCGGTGTTGTGCTTCCGCCGATGGTGGGCCTGCCGGGCCCCGTGCACCCGCGCAGGCCAGCTCATCAGGGAAGCCCAGCAGGAAACTACCGGATCGGCGTGACTGGTGTGGCCCGCCGCTGACACGCTGGTTGGGCTTCACCGGTCCCTTGTGGCCCAGTCCGCCATAGAATTGGCACTCTGGATGATGGAGTGCCAGGGAGGTGGGCACGTGCTGGACGACAGGAAGCTCGCGGTCCTGCGCGCCATCGTCCGCGACTACGTCTCCACGATGGAGCCGGTCGGCTCGAAGTCGCTGGTGGACCGGCATCACCTGGACGTCTCGCCGGCGACGATCCGCAACGACATGGCCGTGCTCGAGGAGCAGGGCTACATCTCCCAGCCGCACACCAGCGCCGGGCCGTATCCCGACCGACAAGGGCTACCGGCTGTTCGTGGACCGGCTGGCCGGGATCAAGCCGCTGTCGGCGAGCCGAGCGGCGGGCGATCGAGACCTTCCTGGGCGGGGCCTACGACCTCGACGACGTGGTGATGCGGACCGTGCGGCTGCTCGCCCAGCTCACCAGGCAGGTGGCGCTGGTCCAGTACCCGTCGCTGACCCGGTCGGCGGTCCGGCACATCGAGCTTGTCCCGATCGGCCGCCACAGCGGCTGCTGCTGGTGCTGATCACCGACTCCGGCGCGGGTGGAGCAGCGCGCCGTGGAACTGCCCGAGGCCATCGACGAGGCGGCCGTGGCGCACCTGCGCGCGCTGCTCAACGCCTGCCTCGATGGGCGGCGCCTCGGCGAGGCCGCCTCGCTGATCGCCGACCTGCCCGAGCGGGTCCAGCCGGAAGACCGGCAGAACGCCGTGGCGGTGTTTTCCGTGATACTCGACACCCTCGCCGAGCGTCACGAGGAGCGGGTGATGGTGGGCGGTGCCGCGAACCTGACCCCGGCCGACTTCTCCCAGGGGCTTCACGAGGTCCTCGAATCGCTTGAGGAGCAGATGGTACTGATGCGGTTGCTGGGTGAGTCGGCCGGCGAGGCGTCGGTCACCATCAGGATCGGGGCGGAGAACCAGGTCGAGGGGCTGCGCAGCACGTCGCTGGTGGCCGCCGCCTACGGCGGGTCCGGTGACCAGGCGCTGGCGCGGCTCGGCGTGATCGGCCCGACCCGGATGGACTACCCAACGAACATCGGAGCGGTCCGCGCCGTGGCGCGCTACGTGGGCCAGATTCTGGCGGGGTCATAGTGGCGAACGACTACTACGCCGTCCTCGGCGTGCCGCGTGACGCCAGCGGCGACGACATCAAGAAGGCCTACCGGCGGCTGGCCCGGGAGCTGCACCCGGACGTCAACCCCGACGTCCGCACCCAGGAGCGGTTCAAGGAGATCACCCAGGCCTACGAGGTGCTGTCCGACGCCGAGAAGCGCCAGATGTACGACCTCGGCGCGGATCCGTTCGCGCGCCCGGGCGCTGGCCCGGGCGGCTTCGGTGCCGGGTTCCCGTTCAGCGACATCATGGACGCCTTCTTCGGCCAGGGCGCGGCGACCCGTGGCCCGCGCAGCCGGGCCAGGCGCGGCCGGAACGCGACCATCCGGGTGGATCTCGACCTGTCCGAGTGCGCGTTCGGCGCGACCAAGGAGATGGCCGTGGACACCGCGGTGGTCTGCCCGACCTGCTCCGGGGAGGGCACCGCGCCGGGAACCCACCCGGAAACCTGCGACGTGTGTGGCGGCCGGGGCGAGGTCAGCCACGTGACCCGGTCGTTCCTCGGCCAGGTGATGACGTCACGGCCCTGTCCCGCCTGCGGCGGCTTCGGCACAATCATCCGCCGGCCGTGCCCGGAGTGCGACGCCGACGGGCGGGTCCGCACCCGCCGCACGATCAAGGTGCGCATTCCCGCGGGGGTGGAGGACGGGACCCACATCCAGCTGGCCGGCGAGGGCGAGGTCGGCCCCGGCGGCGGCCCTCCCGGCGACCTGTTCCTGGAGATCGTCCAGCGGCCGCACCCGATCTTCGAGCGGGAGGCGGACGACCTGCACTGCACCGTGACGATCCCGATGACCGCCGCCGCCCTCGGGGCCTCGCTGACGGTGGAGACGCTGGACGGCGCCAAGGACCTCGACATCCGCCCCGGTACCCAGTCCGGTCAGGTGCTGCCCATGTACGGGCTGGGCGTGCGGCACCTGAACAGCTCGGGCCGCGGCGACCTGATTATTCACGTCACCGTCGAGACGCCCACCAAGCTCGACGATGAGCAGGAAGGCCTGGTCAGGCAGCTGGCGAAGCTGCGCGCCGAGGAGACGCCGCCCGGCCGGTTCGCCCCCGGCCAGCAAGGGTTCTTCTCCCGGCTGCGGGACGCCTTCAACGGCCGCTAGTGGCCAGCGCGGGCGGGGACGCGCGGCCACCGGTCTTTCTCAGCGAGCCGGCGGCCCTGGCCGCTGACCTCATCGTGCTGGACGGCCCCGAGGGGCGGCACGCCGCCACGGTGCGGCGGCTGGCCGCGGGGGAGCGGGTGGACCTGACCGACGGCGCCGGGCTGGTCGCCGACTGCGTGGTCACCGGCACCCGGCCGGGCGCGCTGGAGCTGTCCGTCCTGGCCCGGCGGCACGAGCCGCGCCCGGATCCGGCGCTCGTCGTGGTCCAGGCGCTGCCCAAGGGCGAGCACGGCCCGCTGGCGGTGGACCTGATGACCGAGGGCGGCGTGGATGTGATCGTGCCCTGGGCGGCGCAGCGCTGCGTCACCCGCTGGCAGGGTGAGCGCGGCGACCGGGCGCTGGCCCGCTGGCGGGCGGCCGCCCGGGAGGCCGCCAAGCAGGCGCGCCGCGCCTGGCTGCCCGAGGTGACCGGGCCGACCGGGACCGGGGCGGTGGCGGCCCGCGTCGCGCCGGCCAGCCTGGCCGTGCTGCTCGACCCGGCGGCACCGGTGCCGCTCAGCGAACTGGAGCTGCCGGGCTCCGGCGACATCGTGATGATCGTGGGCCCGGAGGGCGGCGTCAGCCCGGCCGAGGCGGCGGAGCTGACCCGCGCGGGCGCCGTCGCCGCCCGCCTGGGCCCCGCCGTGCTGCGGACGTCCTCGGCGGGCCTGGTGGCGGCCACGGTCGTGGCCAGCCGCTGCCGGGCGCTGGGGCTGACCTCAGGCGCCGGGGCGGACCTCAGGCGCCAGGGCTGACCTCAGGCGCCGGGGCCGGCGGGTCAGGCCGCGTGCCTGTCCTGGCCGTTGACCGGGCCGTTGCAGCTTGCGGCGGTCCCGCGGGAGCCGGTGACGACCGCCGTGTCGGCTGCGCCGCCGTTGGTGCCGAACTGCGGGCCGCTGGTCTGGGTCGGCGACGGCGACGGGCTCGCGGTCGGCGACGAAGTCGGCGATGACGTCGGGGTCGGCGTCGGCGAGGGCGACGTGGTCGGGCTTACGCTCGCCGACGGGCTCGGCGTCGGGTTGCAGGTGGCCGACGGCGAGGCGTTTGTCTTGTTTCGCGTCCTGCCGCCCCTTTTGCCATTCGGGGACTTGCCCTGCGGCTGGCCGGGCGGCGTCAGCCTGTTGCCGTGCCCGTTTCTCGCGGGGTGCCCCGAGGTACCGCCCTGGGCGACCGAGCCGGGGCGGCTGCTGCTGCCGGCGGGGGCGAAGACCGTGTGGAACCGTCCCAGCGCGAAGACGCCGGCCACGACGATGACCACGGCTCCGGCCACGGCCAGGGTCGGGCCGGAGCCACGCGATGGTCGGGCCGAGCCACCGGCGCAGGCCGGTGTCGCCGGCCCTGCCGCGGTGGGCCCAGTCGTAACGCCGGCCGAATGAAGCCCGCGTGGCGGCGGCGCCGAAGGCTCCGCGCGCGGCCGCGGCCGGCGCCGTGAGCCCGTCCTGAGGGCGGCAAGGCGCGACCTGCCCCGGGTGAGCAGCGGCTCACTGCGGACGGCGACGAGCCACCCCAGGGCCGAGAGCTCCATGCGAAGCAACGACCACTGCCGCTTGAGCCAAGGCTCCGCGATTCGCCGTTGGATCTTCGCCAGGCCGTCACCGGCCGGCTCGATCGGCTCCAACGTTGAATGCAACACGCGGCTGAGAATGTCGTCGTAGTCGCGATCCGGTCGTGTCATGCCCCTCGCTCCAGGCCGCCGTCGGCCCCCCTGGCCATCGTCACGTGTCCAACTCCAAGACGGTCCGCAAAGACGCCATGCCCCGCGCGGTGTGGCTCTTGACCGCACCTTGGCTGATCCCCATGGTGGCGGCGATCTGTGCTTCGGAGAGATCGGCGTAGTACTTGAGCACGAGTGCCTCCCGCTGGCGCGGGGGCAGCGTGCGCAGTGCCGAGATCACCGCGGAGCGCTCGAGCAGGGAGAGCGCGCCTTGTTCTGCGCTGGGCATGTCCGGTGCGGGCTTGGGCGCGTTCCGGTCCACCACAACCCGGTGCCGGAGCACCGACCGGGACCGGTTCACCACGGACTGGCGCAGGTAGGACAGCGCCTTGTCGCTGTCCCGCAGTCGCCGCCACGCGCCGTGCATGGCGATGAAAGAGTCCTGCACCACTTCCTCCGCGGTGGCCACATCGCGAACCAAGCAGGACCGCCAGCCGGACCAGCGACCGATAGTGCGTGCTGTAGATCGCGGTGACTGCCCGGGTTGCGTCCCATTCCTTTGCGACCGGATCCAGCGTGGCTCCTGCCAGCAGGGTGTCGGTCACGTGTATGGGACGCGCCGGGACGGCATCCGGTTCACCTGCGGTCACGTTGGAATTGCGAGCAGATTCCACGGCCGCGGCCTGACCTCAAGGATTGGTACCCCCCACGAACGAATCATGCTTCGCGCCTGCTCTGGCCCCTGCCTGGGCGTCGCACCAGGGGTACACGGTCGAAACCGCTCTGCCGGGCCATGCACCTCGGGGCGTGCGCCATGACTTCGCAACGACTCAACGATATAGGTCGAGAGTCGGTCATGGAGGCCATATCCGGAGAGTGAGCGCGCGGTCAGGCTAGGATTGCCCGGTGGCTGACTGCCTCTTCTGCAAGATCGTCGCGGGCGACATCCCGGCCGACGTGGTGGCCGAAAGCGACCGTACCATCGCATTTCGTGACATCAACCCGCAGGCCCCGACGCACATCCTGATCATCCCCAAGGATCACCATCCCACCCTGGCCGCCCTCGCCGGCGCCGACCCCGGGCTGCTGGCCGAGGTGGCGGCCCAGGCACACCGGGTAGCCGAGGCGGAGGGCATCGCGGACGGCGGTTACCGCGTCGTCTTCAACACCGGGCCCGAGGCCGGCCAGACGGTGTTCCACGTGCACGCGCACCTGCTCGGTGGCAGGCGGCTGGGCTGGCCGCCGGGCTGACCGGATGGCGGTCCTGGCGGATAGCATGAGGGCAGCGATGTGTGGGCGAGTGCCCATGCCAGGCGGAGACGAAGGAATTGACTGACACCTCCCGTGAGCCCCGGCGCCGGACCCAGGGCGGGGCCCCTCGTGAAGAGCCTGCCGCCGTCAGTACCCAGGTCAAGGTCGTCATTCCCGACGATCACTCGATGGTCAGCCTGCTGGGGTCACATGACGAGCTGCTGCACGTGATCGAGAGCTCTTTCGAGGCCGATATCCACGTCCGGGGCAACGAGATCACCATTACCGGCACCCCGCCGGAAACCGCCCTTGTCGCGCAGTTGTTCGAGGAAATGACCGCGCTGCTGGCCGGCGGCGCGGAACTGGCGCCGGGCGTGGTGGAACGCGTCATCTCCATGCTCCGCCGTAAATCGGGCGTCCGCCCCGCCGAGGTGCTTTCCCTGGACATCCTGTCCTCGCGGGGCCGGACAATCCGCCCCAAAACGCTTAACCAGAAGCGCTACGTGGATGCCATCGATCAGCACACGATCGTGTTCTGCATCGGCCCGGCCGGCACCGGGAAGACGTACCTGGCGATGGCCAAGGCGGTCAAGGCGCTGCAGGCCAAGGAGGTCAACCGGATCATCCTCACCCGGCCCGCCGTGGAGGCGGGGGAGCGCCTTGGCTTCCTGCCCGGCACGCTGTACGAGAAGATCGACCCGTATCTGCGCCCGCTGTACGACGCGCTGCACGACATGCTGGACCCCGACTCGATCCCACGGCTGATGTCGGCGGGCACGATCGAGGTCGCGCCGCTCGCCTACATGCGCGGCCGGACGCTGAACGACTCGTTCATCATCCTGGACGAGGCGCAGAACACCTCGGCCGAGCAGATGAAGATGTTCCTGACCCGGCTCGGCTTCGGCTCCCGCATGGTGGTCACCGGCGACATCACCCAGGTGGACCTGCCCGTGGGCCAGGCCAGCGGCCTGCGGCTGGTCCAGGACATCCTCGATGACATCGAGGACATCCAGTTTGTGCGGCTGACCAGCCACGATGTGGTCCGGCACCGGCTGGTGGGGGACATCGTGAACGCGTACGCCGCCTACGAGGCACGGATCGCGGACGCGGAGGGGCCGGTGCGGGACGGCGCCATCCGGGGCCGGCCGGTGGACCGCGGGACGGGCCGGGCGCACTCCCGTGGCCCGGGCAAGCGCGCCCAGTGACCGGGGCCCGCGGATGAGCATCGAGATCGCCAACGAGTCCGGGATCGAGGTGGACGAGCCCGCCCTGGCGGCGCTGGCCCTGTTCGTGCTCGACGAGCTGCGCATCCACCCGCTGGCGGAGCTGTCGGTCCTGCTGGTGGACGCGGCCACGATCGCCGACCTGCACCAGCGCTGGCTGGGTGAGGAGGGCCCCACCGACGTGCTGGCCTTCCCCATGGACGAGCTGCGCCCGCCGCCGCCCGGCAGCGACCGCAATGACCGGTCGCGCGGGGACCCGGACGCCGATCCCGCGGTGCTGGGCGACGTGGTGCTGTGCCCCGCGGTGGCCACGGAGCAGGCCCGCGAGGCGAAGCGCCCGGTGACCGAGGAACTGGAGCTGCTGTGTACCCACGGCATCCTCCACCTGCTCGGGTACGATCACGCCGAGCCGGACGAGCGGGCCACCATGTTCGGGCTCCAGGACCGGCTGCTCGACTCCTGGCGCGCCGAGCGGGCGCCAGGCCAGGACGCCGGGGAGCTGGCCGCCGGCAACGGGAACCCGGGCGTGGCGGAGCGGGACGCGGCGGGACCGGACCATGGCGGCGTGGGCGCGCGGGAGCGGGACGAACCTGAATGATGCTGCGATGGCGTGGCTCTTCGCCGCCGCACTAGCGCTCGCGGTGGCGGCCGGGCTGTGCTCGAGCGCCGAGATCGCCCTGATCCGGCGGGCCGGGCCGGCGGGCGGGATCGCGCCCGGCCCGGCCCGAACGGCGACTCCGCCCAGCTCCAGGCCGCGCTGGCCGAGCCACGGCGCTACCTGAGCGTGCTGCTCGTGCTGCGGGCCGGCAGCGAGACCGCCGCCGTCGTCCTGGCCACCGCCGCCCTGGTGCAGTTGCTGGGCAACGGCTGGCGGACGTACCTGATCGCGCTGGCCGCCATGGCGGCCGTGCTGTACATCGTGGCCGGGGTATGGCCCGCCGCGCTGGGCCGCCAGTACGACCGCCAGCTTGCCGGGGCCGTGGCGGGCCTGCTCGGCCCCGTGGCGCGGGCACTCGGCCCGCTGCTGATGGCCATCGGCTCGGCGCTGACCCCGTTCCGCGGCGGCCGCGACGGCGGCGCCTCGGAGGAGGAACTGCGCGGGCTGGTGGACCTGCTGGAGGAGCGCCGGGTGATCGAGCCCGGCGAGAGCAGGATGATCCACTCGGTGGTCGAGCTTGGCGACACGATCGTCCGCGAGGTCATGGTGCCCAGGACCGACATCGTGTTCGTCGAGCACGACAAGAACGTGCGCCAGGCGCTCTCGCTGGCGCTGCGCAGCGGCTTTTCCCGGATCCCCGTGGTGGGCGAGAACGAGGACGACGTGATCGGGATCGCCTACCTCAAGGACCTGGTGGCCCGCAGCCGCGAGCATCCCGAGGCCGAGACGGTCGAGAAGGTCGAGTCGGTCATGCGCGCCGCCACGTTCGTGCCGGAGAGCAAGCCAGCCGACGACCTGCTCCGGGAGATGCAGGCGCGGCAGATCCACGTGGCAATCGTGATCGACGAATACGGGGGCACGGCCGGGCTGGTCACGATCGAGGACATCCTCGAGGAGATCGTCGGGGAGATCGCCGACGAGTACGACAAGGAGCGCCCCGGAGTCGAATGGCTGGACGCCGGGCGGGCCCGGGTCATCGCCCGGCTTCCCGTGACCGACCTGGAAGAACTGTTCGGGGTGAGCATCGAGGCCGAGGACGTGGAGACCGTCGGCGGCCTGCTCGCGCACGCGCTTGGCCGGGTCCCGATCGCCGGGTCGACCGCCACCGTGGCCGGCCTCACCCTGACCGCGGAGAGCCTGGCCGGCCGCCGCAACCGCATCGGCACCGTAACGGTCGAGCGCGCCGAACCGCCCAGCCGGGCCGGCCGCCCCGGCCGCGACGGCGCCCGGGAGGCCGGCTGACGCCCGGCACTAAACTCGGCGCCGTGGCGGGACTGGACGAGGAAGACCAGAAGATCATCACCCTGGCGCGGTCGGCGCGGGCCCGGGTCGGCGCGGCCGAGGGCGCGGCGGTGCGGGACGAGACCGGCCGGACCTACGCCGCCGCGGCGGTGGCGCTGCCCTCGC
>CAVRXW010000003.1:0-108521 GCA_963725125.1 uncultured Actinomycetes bacterium | reverse complement strand
GTGCCGTGACCGGCCCCGGTCAGTGCTTCTTGCCGCGCCTGGCGTGCGCCTTGGGCCGGTACGGGCCCGGGGCGTGCCGGGTGATCCCGGCGGGCGGCGGCGCGGTGCACCCCCAGCAGGCGGGCTTGCCGATGAAGTAGAGCGGGATCGACGGTGAGTCCGTCGGCGGGTTGGTGGGCAGCAGCAGCGGCGGGCGCGGCGCCTGGCTGAAGTTGAAGTCCTGGGTCAGGTTGCCGAGTATCGGCAGGTCTTCGCGGACGTCGGGGCGCCGGTCCGGCCGGTGGTCGGTCTTCGGGTTGAGCCGGGCGCCGGCGAGGAAGTCGTCCTCGATGAACTTCAGGTAGGCGTCGCTGCTCAGCGTCTGCGGGTCGATGTAACCCTTCTTGGCGTACGGGGAGATCACCAATGCCGGGAACCCGCAGGCCATAGCCGTTCTCGTCGACCGCCGGGGGGAGCACGCCGTCGTAGAAGCCGCCCCAGTCGTCCCAGCTCAGGAAGATCGCGGTCGACTTCCAGTCGGGGCTCTTCATGACGGCGTTGATCAGCGCCGTGACGTAGGCCTGGCCCCGGTGGACGCTGGCCGGCGGGTGCTCGCTGTCCGGGCCGGACGGGACGACCCAGCTCACCGCGGGCAGGCTGCCCGCGGCGGCGGACTGGAAGAAGTCGCCGAGCGGCTGGATGTTGTGCAGCTGGTGGTCGGCCTGCACGTCGCCGAACAGCGGCAGCGGGTTCCAGATCCCCGGCGTCGAGGCGCTCTGCCTGACCACGGCGCAGGTCTCGGCCGAGTCGTTGTCGCAGTCCGGCTGTGACCCGGTCTGCACGTAGTACGCCCAGCTCACGTGCTCGGCGTAGAGCAGCCAGGTGATGTCGGTCCAGGCCAGGTCGATCGAGGTCTTGCCGGTGGTCAGCTCCTTGTGCACCGCCTCGCCGAACGTGTTGACCCCGTAGGGGCCGACGATGTCGTTGACGCAGCTCATCGGCGAGCGGTTCTTGCACCGCGCCGACCAGGCGGAGACCATGTACAGGTGGTCGGGCAGCGACCACGATTTCACCGGCTCGAACATGTGGTCCTGCAGCACGAAGTCCTTGGCGTAGGCTCCAGTAGTTCGGTATCTCCGCGGCGGTGTGGTAGCCCATGACGTCGGGCACGCCGCGCGTCGTTGCAGGCCGGGTCGCCAAGCGACCTTGCAGGACGCCTTCGCCGCGTCCCGCTGCCTGATGAAGCCGTTCATCTTGCCGTGGTCGATGTCGGCGACCGCGTTCACCTCGCCGTGCGGGCCGCCGCCGTTGACGTCGGCGGTGTCGTGGTAGGGACGGCCGCAGCCGCCGGCCGGGTTCGGTACGCAGACCGTGGGCACCCCATGGCGCATCGGGATGCCGTCCGCCCCTGGATAGGTGCCGAAGTAACTGTCGTACGACCGGTTCTCCTGCATGATGATGATCACGTGCTTGATCTTGTGGATGCCTTGCGGCACCACATAGCTGCCCAGCGCGCCGCCCGCCGCCGTCTCGTCCGGCTTCGGCGCGGTGCACGCGGCCAGGAGCGCGGTCGCGAGCAGCCCAGCCAGCATCATGCGATACGGCCAGACGTGGCTGCGACTGGCTCCCCTCACGCGCGGCTCCCCCGATCCCAGAAGCCAGCCGCCTGGTGCCGGGCACCCGTCGTGGCACGCAAACTGACCTCCGGAAAGGAAGCTACCGGAACCGGTGACCTACCTGACTTCGCCCGCAACGCCGGCGGCGGCCGGGGCGGCCTGAGCCGCTCCCGGTACCTCAACGAACAAACCGCCCGGATTGCGCCAGCGGGTAAGCCACCTACAGTACGGCAGCCCGGCAGCCGGCGGGCACACGCGGGGTGCGGAGCCAAAACGGGCAAAGCCGGCTGCCGTGGGCCCATCGCCAGGCGGATCGAACAACAAGCCGTCCCGCCCCCCAAGCGCGATGAGCCCACGGTAACCGGAGCCACATCGACAGCCGCTTCAAGGCTGCCCGGTTCCCTGGCCGCTCTCCCCTGACGGCAGGTCACCGGAGATGATGTGAGGAGACTAGAGGCAGCGGCCTGGCCAGGGCATCGGCAGAACTATGTACGTAGTTATGTATTTGAAAGCCGGTCAGATGCCCATACGTGGCTGTCAAGTCCGCCCCCGCATCGACAAAGCCACGGTTATTCTGGTTTCACCGGCTACATGAGTACACATACCCCGCTGGCGCCGGTATGGCTGTGCCGCACGGCAGGTGCTGAGCGGACGACGCGGTAGCGAGGTAACCGAGATCCCGATCCAGGTGCCCCAGGAACCGAACAGCTTCGTGGGCCGCGAATGCGAGCTCACGGAGCTGTGCGAGCTGCTGGGCGTGACGCGGGCGCTGACGCTCTGCGGGCCTGGCGGCATCGGGAAGACCCGGCTGGCCCAGCAGGTGCTGCATACGGTGGCGGCCGCGTTCCCCGATGGCGGCTGCTTCGTCGACCTGGGTGACCTGTGGCAGGCCGATCTGGTGGTGTCCCGGGTGGCGTCGGCGCTCGGCATCGGCGAAGAGCCCGGCCGGCCGCTGCTGGACACGCTCGCCGACGCGGTGGCCGCGCGCCGGCTGCTGCTGGTCCTGGACAACTGCGAGCACCTGATCGACGCGTGCGCGGCGCTGACCCAGCGCCTGCTCGACTCCTCGCCAGGGCTGAGCCTGATCGCCACGAGCCGTGAGCCGCTGCGGGTGGCCGCGGAAACGGTGTGGCAGGTGCCCCCGCTGTCGGTCGCGCCGGACGGCCCGATCGAGGCGGCCGAGGACGCGACCCGGTACGAGGCGATCCGGCTGTTCGCCGACCGGGCGGCCGCGTCCCTGCCCGGATTCACCATCGGCCCGGCCAACGCCGGCGCGGTCGCCGCGCTGTGCCGGGCGCTGGATGGCATGCCGCTGGCGATCGAGCTGGCGGCCGCGCGGGTGCGCGCGCTGTCGGTGGAACAGATCGCCGAGCGGCTCGCCGACCGGTTCGGGCTGCTCACCACCGGCCACCGGACCGCGCCACCGCGGCACCGGACCCTGCGGGCCACCATCGACTGGAGCCACGACCTGCTCACGCCCGATGAGCAGGTGCTGCTGCGGCGGCTCGCCGTGTTCGCCGGCTGGTCGCTGGAGATGGCCGAGCAGGTGTGCGCCGACCAGGAGATCCCGTCCCCCGCGATCCTCGACCTGATCGCCGCCCTGGTGGACAAGTCGCTGGTGGTCGTCGAGTCCGAGGTGCTCGGCCAGGCCCGGTACCGGCTGCTGGACACGATCAGGGAGTACGCGGCGGCACGCCTGGGCGAGGCGGGCGAGACCAAAACGTTCCAGCTCCGGCTGCGCGACTACACGGTCGCCGTGGCCGAGCGGAACGTGGCGATCGGGCTGGCGCGGATCGACGCCCCATGGTCGGCGCGAGTGGACGTGTTCCGCCGCTACGACGTGGAGATCGGCAACGTGTGGCTGGTGCTGAGCGGCTGCCTGGCCGACGGCGACGCGGAGACCGGGCTGCGGATCTGCACCGCCGTCCGGCCGTGCTGGATCGTCCGCGGCAGCTTCGCCGAGGGCAGCGAATGGCTGGCCTCCTTCCTCGCCCTGGACGCGCCGGACGTGCCGCCGCAGGTACTGGGCGCCGGCCTGATCGGGCGGGCCCAGCTCACCCTGCCCAGCGACCCGGCCCTGGCCAGGTCCCTGGCGCAGGAGGGCCTGGCGCTGTGCCGGGCCGCCGGGGACGAGTTCTGGGCCGCGTCCGGGCTCAACCTGCTGGCCGAGGTCGCGCTGCACACCGGGCAGCCCGGCGACGCGGCGTCGCGGGCCGACGAGGCGCTGTCCATCGCCCAGGCGTCCGGCGATGGCTGGAACGAGGGGTACGCGCTGGGCATCCGGGCCGCGATCGCCGGTGTCAAGGGCAACCTGCGCGAGGCACAGCAACTGGCCAAGGCGTCCATCGCGGTGATGCGCCGGATCGACCAGGAATGGGGCACCGCCCGGGCGCTGCTGGGCCTGGGTGATCTGGCCAGGGTGCGCAAGGACCCGGGCGATGCGCGCCGCCAGTACCTGGAGGCGCTGGTCATCCTGCGGGAGATCGACGCCCGCCCGGAGATCGCCCGGTGCCTGGCCGGCCTCGGGCGGGTGGCCATGGACCTGGGCGCCCTGGCACTGGCGCGGCAGCACCTGTCCGAGAGCCTGCGGCTGAGCCAGTCCACCGGCTCGCGCATCGGCGTGGCCCGCGGGCTGGAGGCCTTCGCGGCCCTGGCCACCCGGGAGGACCGGCAGGAGCGCGCGGTGCAGTTGACCGCCGCGGCCAGCGCGCTGCGCGAGGTGGCCGGGCTGCCCGCACTGTCGGGTGCCCGCACCGAGCGGTACCTGGCCGCGGCCCGCCACCTCGGCGAGAACACCATCACCCGGCTCTGGGCGCAGGGGCTCGCCCGGTCCAGCGACGAGGCGGTCGCGCTGGCGCTGGACACCGGCCCGGAACCGCAAAACTTCGGCGGCGGAGACACCGTGGCCCTGACCGCACTGGGATCCGACCTGGCGGCGACGGCACCGCCCGGTGCGCTGACCCCCAGGGAACGCCAGGTCGTCGCGCTGGTCGCGAACGGCCGCAGCAACAAGGCCATCGCCGAGCAGTTGTTCATCAGCCCGGCGACCGCCGCGCGGCATGTCGCCAACATCCTGGCCAAGCTGGGGTTCCGGTCCCGTGCCCAGATCGCCGCCTGGGCCGCCGACCACCAGCCGCACGCCGGTGACGCCGACGCCACCCCGCCGTCGGTGCGCCAGGCGTAGCCGGGGCCGGCGCGCGGCGGGCTACTATCCGGGCATGATCACCGGTCTGCATGCCATCGTGTTCTCCCCGGACGCCGAGAAGGTCCGGGCTTTCTTCGCCGACGTGCTCGGCCTGCCATCGGTGGACGCGGGCGGCGGCTGGCTCATCTTCGCCATGCCGCCGGCCGAGCTTGCCGTGCACCCCGCCGACGGGGACCGCCACGAGCTGTACCTGATGTGCGACGACATCCACGAGACGCTCGCCGGGCTCCGGGCCAAGGGCGTCGAAGTGGCGCGGGAGGTCTCCGACCGGGGCTGGGGCCTGCTGGCCGCGATCCGGCTGCCCGACGGCGCGGAGTTCGGCATCTACCAGCCGAAGCATCCGTCCCCGCTGGGCACCTGACCGGCCACCGGGCGTCTCACCAAGGCAGGCTCCGGGCCAGCGCGGCGACCTGGGCTGCCAGTGTGACGGGCGCGCCCGCGCGGTTGTCGATCGTGACGTGCGGGGCGGCGGGCTCGGCGCCGAGCCGCATGCTGGCGGTGAACGCCGCGAAGTCCGCCAGCTTCGCCGTGTCCCGGCCGGAGCCGCGGGCGGTGAGCCGGCGGTGCAGCGTCGCCGCGTCCGACCGGACCCAGGCCAGGCGCACCGTGCCACCGCCGAGGTCCGCCACCCAGGACCGCCACCGGCCCAGGTCGTGGATCTGCTGGGTGAACGGCCCGCTCAGCAGCACCGGGCAACCGTGCGCGCGGATCTCCCGTGCGGTCGCGGTCATCCCCGCGTACTCGTGCGCCTTGACGTGCTCGTCGTACCAGGGGCCCTCGCGCTCCCCCGGCGCGCGCCCGGCCGCGGCGAGGGCCGCGGCGGCGAACGAGCCGTACATGGTGTCCTTGTCCAGCAGCGCCGGGACCGGCCGCAGCCGCGCCAGCAGCAGCCCCGCGACCGTGCTCTTCCCGGCCCCCGGCGGGCCGGCCACCACCCACGCCGCCGCGCGGACCCCGGGCTCGGTCACGCCGGGAAGTACCCCTCGACGCCCGGGGTGATCACGTATCCGCCGTCGCCAGACATCGCCATCTCCTCCTGGTCCCCCCCCCGGGGCGCCGGGCGTGCCGCCCGGCCTGCGCGTACGGTATCCCTGATGCCCGGATACTTCGACCTCGGCGGTTACACGCGGCCGGTGACGGCCACCTCGGCGCAGGCGCAGACCTGGTTCAGCCGCGGGCTGGTGTGGGCCTACGCGTTCAACCACGAGGAGGCGGCGGCCTGCTTCGAGCGGGCCGCCGGGGCCGATCCCGGCTGTGTCATGGCGCACTGGGGCCTGGCCTACGCGCTGGGCCCGAATTACAACAAGCCGTGGGAGGCCTTCGGCCGGGGCGAGGCGCCCGCGGCGCTCTCCCGGGCGCTGGCCGCGCTGGCCGCCGCGGGCGCGGCCGGGCCGGCCGCCCCGGTGGAGCGCGCGCTGGTGCGGGCCCTGGCCGCGCGCTACCCGGCCACGGCGCCGGACAGCGACGGCGCCTGGGATCCCGCGGACGGCGCGGCGTGGAACGCCGGGTACGCCGCGGCCATGCGCGCGGTGTACCGGGCTCATCCCGGCGACCTGGACGTGGCGGCGCTGTTCGCGGACGCGCTGCTGAACCTGACCCCGTGGGCACTGTGGGACACCACCACCGGGGAGCCTGCCGTGGGAGCGGCCACCCTGGAGGCCAAGGCTGTCCTGGACCAGGCCCTGGCCAGCCCGGCGGGCCAGGCGCACCCCGGTGTCCTGCATATGTACATACACCTGATGGAGATGTCCACCCGGCCCGAGGACGCGCTGCGGGCCGGCGACCTGCTCCGGGACCTGGTTCCCGACGCGGGCCACCTGCGGCACATGCCTACCCATCTCGACGTCCTGTGCGGCGACTACGCCAGCGTGGTGTCCGCCAACAGCGCCGCCATCGCCGCCGACGAGAAGTTCCGCGCCCGGCACGGCGCGATGAACTTCTACACGCTGTACCGGGCGCACAACTACCACTTCAAGGTCTACGGCGCGATGTTCCTCGGCCAGCAGCGGACCGCCCTGGCGGCGGCGGACCAGCTCGCCGCGGCGATCCCCGAGGACCTGCTCCGGGTGCGGAACCCGCCGATGGCGGACTGGCTCGAAGGGTTCGTGCCGATGCGGCTGCACGTGCTGATCCGGTTCGGGCACTGGCCTGCGATCCTCGCCGCGCCGCTGCCCGCGGACCAGGACCTGTACTGCACCACCACGGCCATGACCCACTACGCGAAGGGCATCGCCTGCGCGGCCACCGGGCAGGTGGCCGGGGCCGGGGCACAGCGCGCGCTGTTCGCCGCGGCGGCCGGCCGGGTACCGGAGTCACGGACCATCTTCAACAACACCTGCCGGGACGTCCTCGCCGTGGCCGGGGCGATGCTCGACGGCGAACTGGAATACCGGAAGGGCAACCACGACGGCGCGTTCCGGCTACTGCGCCGCGCCGTGGAACTCGACGACGGGCTCCCCTACGACGAGCCGTGGGGCTGGATGCAGCCGGCCCGGCACGCCTACGGCGCCCTGCTGCTTGAGCAGGGACACGTTGCGGAAGCGGAGGCCGTGTACCGCGCCGACCTCGGCCTCGATGCCACGCTGGCGCGGCCCTGCCAGCACCCCGGCAACGTCTGGAGCCTGCACGGGTACCACGAATGCCTGGCCCGTCAGGGCAAAGACGAGCCAGCGGGCATCGTCATGCAGCAACTCAAGATCGCTATGGCGCGGGCGGACGTGCCGATCAGGTCCTCCTGCTACTGCCGGCTGACCGCGGGTCGCGGGGGTGCAGCGCAAGCAGCACCTCGGCGAGGATGAGGAGGCGTTCACCGCGGCTACCAGGGCGGTGATCTTCGACCAAGGGCTCGGCCCTGGGCGACGCGCGCCGCCACGCGCGCCGCCTGGGCCTGTGGATCGCCCTGGCTGGGCAGGCCGGCTCCACGGTCGATGAGGACTTCCCCGGCCTGGCGGCGCTGGTCGGGCCGGACGGCGGCGTGGTGGCCCGCCTCGCCGACTGGCGCCCCGGAGCCCTCCTCGTGGACATCCCCGTCCCGCCGGGCTAGCGCCGCGGCCGACGCGACGCAGTCGCGGGGGCCGCTAGGCACCGGGGGGTCCGGGGGGGCGCTCCCCCGGGCTGGCACCGCGGCCGACGCGACGCAGTCGCGGGGACCGCTAGGCACCGGGGGGGTCCGGGGGGGCGCTCCCCCGGGCTGGCACCGCCTTCCTGGTGGCCACGGCGTAGACCACCACGTTGGACTCATAGGAGCGCAGCGCCGGGTCGAAGGTGCCGCCGCAGGTGATGAGGCGAAGCTGCGGGCCCGCGGCCGGGCCGTAGACGGTGGCGGTGGGAAAGCGCGTCTTGCGGTAGAGCCGGACGGCGGTGACCCGGAACACCGCCAGGCTGCCGTCCGCGCGGCGGACATAGGCACGGTCGCCGCGGTGCAGGCTGGACAGCCGGAAGAAGACCCCGGGCCCGAGGTAGGAGTCGATGTGACCGGCGATGATCGCCGAGCCGGTCGCGCCGGGCCGGGGGCTGCGGTCATACCACCCGGCCACCTGGTAGCTGGACGGCACCTGCAGGGCGCCGGCCCGGGTGAGGCCAAGCCGGATCAGCCGGGTGCGAACGCCGATCGCCGGGATGGTCAGCCGGACCGGCGGCGCGACCGTACCGGCGTCCGCGGGCCAGGGGACGGCGGCGGCGGGGCCGTCCGGGGCGGGCACCCGGGCCAGCGGCGGGCCGGCCACCGGCCCGCCGCGGGTCAGGACCAGCCCCGCACAGCCGACGGCGATCAGCGCCAGGCCGAGGGCGAGCGCGGCAAACACGCCGCGCCCGCCGACGGCATGGCGGGTCATGGCGTCCGGATCCGGCCGTAGCGCCTGGTTGCGGTGCCGGCCAGCAGGACGCCGGTGCCGATCACGGCGAGCCAAGGAACCGGGGAGGAGGCCGGCCGGGGTGCGGTGCCGCCCATGCCGGTGTCCGCGCCGCCCTCGGGCCGGATGGCGCTGCCTGCCGCGTCCTCGAGGTCGGTGAGGCGCAGGCGGCCGGCACCGTCGAGCACGACCAGCGTGTGAATCGTGTCGGGGCGCAGCGTCACGCCCAGGGACGCGTCCTCGGTGTCCCCGGCCACGCGCACGACCGTGCTCCCGGCGGGGACCGCCCGGTAGGGCGTGGTGCTGGCGAAGTCCAGCTTCCGCGCCAGCATCCGCCCGCTGAGCCGGACGCTCACCACATGCTCGTGCAGCGAGGCCTGGATGACCCGGATCAGCACCTGGCCGGCCGGTGCGGTCAGCGTGTCCTTGAGCACCTGCAGCCGCAGGCCCGCCGCGGGGCCCATGCCCGCCACCGTGTAGGCCTGGCCGGCGTTCACCCGGACCCCGGTGGACAGCAGCGGCTGCGCCGTGGCCGCGGCGCCCGCCGAGCGCATCGACACCGTGTAGTCCCCGGCCGGGACCTCCTCGTACGGCGAGACCATGCCGTAGCTGACGTGGTGCAGGACCAGCCGGGCCCGCGGGTTGCCGAACGAGTACAGGTACACGTCGACGGGCGGGGCGTTCGGCGACAGGTGCGCGAGCCGCACCCACCCGCCGCCCGCTGCCGCGCCGGCCGGGACGGCGCCGAGCAGCGCCGCGAACACCATCATGGCGGCCACCGCGACCGCCCCGAGCGCCGCGTGCGGCGGTCTCATCGGTCCTCAGCTCTCCCCGGGCGCCCGGGGTGGCGTCCGGTTACCAGTGCGTGCCGTGTCATCGTCGTGGTTGTCCTTCCGGTGAGGGGGTTGCGGGTTTCGGGTGCCGGGCCGTTGCGGGCCCGGGCCTGGTGGCCGGCCTGCGCCCTCGGCGGGCGGGCCGTGCGGGTCGTTGGCTGGCGGCTAGCCGGGGGCGTGCCTGGTCAGCGGCTGGCCCTCGATCAGCCCGGCGGGGCTGGGCGCGCCGAACTCCACGCTGAGCAGCGGCGCTCCCCCGGGCCCGCGGACGATCCCGGCCCGGGCGGGGCGGTAGGGCGGGCGCTGCGCGCGCACGAAGGCGAGCACCTTCCGCAGTCCGGCACCCGGGGCGGTGCCGGATCCATTGCGTGGGGTGGCAGCTGAGCCGGGGGCGGACGCGGCGTGGGCCTGGGCCGGCCCGGTCAGCTCGACCGCCCGCAGCGGCACGCCCGGGGCGGCCCCGGGCCCGGAGTCGGTGAACGCCGCGACCCGCACCGGCTCGACGCTGGCCACGGCGGCGAGCAGCAGCAGCAGCCGGGCATCGACCCGGCCCCCGGCCAGGTCGCTCCGGGCGGCCGCCGAGACGCCGACCCGCGGGTTCCGCAGCAACTGCTGCCCGGCGCCCCGGCGTGCCGCCAGGTCGGCGGCGAGCGCGGCGCGATAGGCGGCCGCACCGTCCGGCGCCATGGCCCGCACGTCGATCCGCAGGGCACCGGTGCCGAAGCTGGCAATGACCACGGGCGCGTACACGCTGGCCAGCCGGCGGCCGAACTGGCTGCGCACCGCGGGGGTCGCGAGCACCACGTCCGAGCCGAGCGGATCACCCGACGACGGGCGCAGCACCAGGAGGTTCCCCGGCGCGATCCCGTCCGCCTGCAACGCAGCGCACATCGCCGGGTCGCACGCCACGATCGCGTCGCGGCTCACCTGCCGGGCCACCCAGGCCGCCGCCTGGTCGCGCACGGCCGCCGACCGGCCGGCCAGCGGGTCCGCCCGGCAGGAGGCGGTGCCCCCGCCGGGGCCGCCGGGCCGGGCGCGCCCGGCGGCGGTGAGAATGCCCCGGTGGCCGCGGCGGTCATGCCCGCCGTCACCGCCGTGACCAGGGCGGCCGCGCCGAGCATGAGCAGCCGTTGCCGCGGCGTGCGCCGGGCCCGCAGCTGACCGCGCCGGCCCTGACCGCCGGCCTGGAGCAGGTGATGGCTGGCCTCGTGCAGCGCGTGCCGGTCATGCGGCCAGGACGACATGCGCCACCGCCAGTATTCGGCGGCCCGGCGGTGCGCGTCGGCGATCTCCTCGCCGCGCTGCTCGCGCGCCAGCCGGCGGTGGAGTTCGGCGGCGGTCCACCGGTGCACGAAGACCGAGGGCAGCTCGCCGCTGTAGTCCGCGGTCAGCAAGCCAGCGGCCGCGCACTCGGCGACCAGGCCGGTGAGCCCGGCGGCCTGGCGGGGCTGGCCCGCCGGGAGCAGCAGCACATGGCTGCCGACCGGCTCCCGGTAGACGGATGCGCCGGTTAACAGGTCGTGGGCGTCCGGGCTGAGCCGGGCGCACAGCTCACCGAGCAGCAGGTCGCCGGCCACCACGGCGACCCGCTCCGCGACGGCCGGGTGGCCGGGGGCCGTGGCGCCCGGGTCCGGGCGCAGCACCGCCCGGCCGGTCCCGGCGTCAATCGCCGCGGTGAGGCGCTCGGCCACCTCGGTGAAGCTCGGCCTGGCCGCCGGCCAGCAGCGCGTCGAGGTACTCCATGGTCCGGGGATGGCCGGCGGTCAGCCGCCACGCCAGGCCGATTTCCGGTTCGTCCAGCAGGCTGAGCGCGGGCAGCGACGCCGCCAGCCGGGCAGCGCCGGACGGGGAGAGCGGGCCGACGTGCCTGGGCACCAGGGCCTGCCCGGCCTCCCCGGGCAGCACGAACGGGTCCCGGCAGGTGATCAGCAGCCTGGCCAGCCCGGGTGCGCCAGGCCAGGCTCGCCAGCAGCCCGGCGAGAGCCGGATCCTCGATGGCCGGTTTGGCCGCGCGCGCGGTCAGGTTGTCGTCGAAGTCGTCCAGGACGAGCAGGACGGGCACCTGGCCGAGGATGTGATCGCGGAACAGGTCCAGCCGGTGCGCCCAGGACAGGTCGGTCCGGCCAGGCCGCCGCCAGGGCCCGGGCACCTCCCCGGGAGGCGGCCACCGGGTGCCGCCGGAGCGCGCTGGCGAGACGGGCCAGGAACGTATCGGCGGAGACCTCACCGGTGAAGGCCACGGTGCGGCGGCCAGGCTCCAGCCGCCCGGCGCGCCCGGCGATCTCCGCGGCCAGCGCGGACTTGCCGATGCCGCCCGGGCCGTGCAGCACCACCCCGGCCGTGTCCGGGGCGAGCAGGTCCGCGCAGCAGCGCCGGCGCTCGGCGGACCTGACCGACGGGGCTGCCAGGTGCCGGCGCGGCCCGGGGATGCCGGGGTGGCCGGCCGGGACCGCCAGCGCAGGGACAGCCGGACGGGCGGCGGGAACCGGCGGAGTCACCGCAGCGGCGTCGGCACCGGGAACGGGCCCGGCGGGAACCGGCGCGGCGGGAACCGGTACCAGCGTGGCCGGCGGCGGCCCGGGCACGGTCCGGTCGACCGGCGATGTCCCGGCCGGGGCCGGCGGCGCCCGCCTGGGAAGCGGCGCGGACGGCACCCGCCTGGGAAGCGGCCCGGGCGGGACGGGCCCCGCCGGAGGCGGCCCGGAGGTGACAGGCCCCGCCGGGGGTGGCCCGGGCGGGACGGGCCCCGCCGGAGGCGGCCCGGGCGGGACGGGCCCGGCCGGAGGCGGCCCGGACCGCATCGGCCGGGCCGCGGGCGCCCCGGACGGTACCGGGCCGGCCGGAGCCGATGGCGCATCCCCGGGCGAAGCCATTCCTGAGGACTCCAGACCGGCGGGCGCCGTTTCCCCCGGCAAGGCGATCTTTCCGGGCCGAATACTAAGCATCTTCGCTGCCACGACACCTCCCGCGCCGGCTATCCAGACAGCGCAATAGAGATATTTAGCACGCCGGGAACGCCCACAGGTTCCCTTTCGGAATAGCTCCTTTTTGTCCGGCGGGAGTGCATCACGAATGATTAATTCATATGGTTTTGTATTTCATGGATTAATACGAAACAGGTCATTTGCCAGCATTCGTCCGGCCGGACTGGGTGGACCAAGCCACGGTCATCGACGGCAACCTCATCTCGGCCAGGACCCCCGCCGATCCTGGGCCCTGGATGAAGGCGCTGCTGCACGCCCTGGGCGGTCCCGGGAGCTGACAGACCGGCACGGAATGATCCCCGGCGGGCCTGGGTTACCGCGTCCATGACGACAGTGGGACTGATCGGAAGCGGCCGGATCGGCGGCACCGTGGCAAAGCTCGCGGTGGCCGCGGGACACCCGGTGATACTCAGCAACTCCCGCGGCCCGCAGACCCTTGCGGATCTGGCTGCCGGACTCGGCCCGCTCGCCCGGGCCGGGACGGGACAGGAGGCTGCCGAGGCTGGCAGCCTCGTCGTGGTCACGATCCCGATGCGGGCCTTTCAGGATGTTCCGGCCGGCCCGCTCGCCGGGAAGGTGGTCATGGACACCTGCAACTACTACCCGCAGCGTGACGGGCAGATCCCCGGCCTGGACAGCGGGGCGCTGACCAGCAGCGAGCTGATCCAGCGGCACCTGGCCAGGTCCATGCTGGTGAAGGTCTTCAACAACATCTTCTTCAAGCACCTGGAGTCGCTGGCCCGGCCGTCCGGCGCGCCGGATCGAAGCTTCCTCCCGATCGCGGGCGACGACCCGGCGGCGAAGGCGGCGGTGACCGCGTTCCTCGACTCCATCGGCTACGGGGCCGTCGATGCAGGGCCGCTCGCGGAGGGATGGCGCCAGCAGCCCGGCACTCCCGTCTACGGCGCGCCGTACGGGCCGTTCGACGATGAGCGGGGGACGCCGGCGAGCGCCGGCACGGTGCGGCAGGCGCTGGCCGCCGCCAGCCGCTGAGCGGCGGGCCGCCGCGCCGGGCCTGCCCCCGGGCTGGCGCGCCTGGCCACCGGGGCCCGTTGACCAGCCCCGATGAACCGCCTGCCCTGGTTATGAGGGCGGTTCAGCGGATAGGAACAAGGGAACGGGACAGGTGGCACATCCGGGGGGGCGATGGCCAGGGCCAAGACGGCGCCGCTGGGGGATCCAGACAGCGAGCCCGCGCGCGATCTCATGCTCACATGCATGGCGAACCTCCTGTCCACGACCGAGGAACGCGTGTATTTCAAGGACCTGGAGAGCAGGTTCCTTTTCGTCAGCGCGGGCTGGCTCGCCGCGTATGCGCCCGGCCGCACTGCGGATCAGCTGATCGGGAAGACCGACTTCGACGTCTTCAGCCATCAGCACGCCGCGGACGCGTTCACGGACGAGCAGGAGATCATTCACACCGGCAAGCCGATCGCGGGCCAGGTGGAACGGGAGACCTATACCGGGCGCCCGGACGCCTGGGTGTCCACCACGAAGATGCCACTGCTGGATGACGGCGGGCAGATCATCGGCACCTTCGGGATCTCCCGTGACGTCTCGGCACAGGTCAGCGCGGAGAACATGCTCGCCAGGCAGGCGGCGGAACTGAGCACCCAGAACGAGCAGCTGCGCGAGCTGGACCGGCTCAAGGACGAGTTCATCGCCGCGGTCTCACACGAGCTGAGGACCCCGCTGACCTCGATCATCGGTTACATCGAGCTGCTTGAGGGAGAGGGGGTCGGCGGCCCGAACACCGGCCGGTTCGCGGAGGTGATCGGGCGGAACGCGGAGCAGTTGCTGCGGCTGGTCGGGGATCTGCTGTTCCTGTCCAGGATGCGGTCGGGCAACCTGGCGCTGGAGTTGCAGGGCACGGACCTGGCCGAGATCGCCGCCGAGGCGGTGGCGGAGGCACGGCCCGATGCCCGGCACAAGCAGATCGACCTGGTGCTGTCCGCGGCAGCGGTGCCGCAGTTCGCCGCCGACCCGGGCCGGATCTCCCAGCTACTCGGCTGCCTGCTGTCCAACGCGGTGAAGTTCACCGGTGACGGCGGGACAGTGACGGTCCGCACCGGCGCGGCGGACGGCCACGCGGTACTCACGGTCACCGACACCGGCTCGGGCATCGCCGCCGACGAACAGGAGCGGATATTCGAGCGCTTCTACCGGACCGCGGCCGCCACCCGGCAGGTGGTCCCCGGGACCGGCCTCGGGCTGGCCATCGCCAGTGCCATCGTGGCGGCGCACAACGGCAGCATCACCGTGGACAGCACCGAAGGCCGGGGAAGCACATTCACGGTCCGCCTGCCACTGCGGCCGGTGCCCGGAGTGACCACCGGCCCGGCCAGCCCCGGCAGGTGACCGGCCGGCCGCACCACGCGGGGGAAGTCAGTCCGCCGGATCCTTGCCCTCGGTGGCCTGCCCGGGCAGCGTCACCGGTGGGCGCAGGTTGATCGCGGGCATCACGGAGGTCAGCTCCGCACTGGCCACGTCGGCCGCCTGACGTTTCGCCTGCTGTTCATCGGCCCGGACAGTGGCGGCAGCGAGCCGCACATTCATCCTGCGCAACCGCCGCGCCCGCGCCCGCGCCTGCACCGCCCGGTCGGCCGCATACAGCAGGCAGATCGCCACGAGGACACCGAGAACAAGCAGGCCAACCATGAAACCCCCGTTGCCGATCAGAGTCTTCGCCGGACGCTTGCCAGGCTATGTGAGCCCGTGGCCTGCGGCTCACCGCGCGTGGAGGCCGTCCCAGGACCAGCGGGGCACCGCCAGGCCCGCGGGCACCCGGGAGCCCCGCGGTGAGCACGCCATCACCTGTGCCACCGCCCACTCCATGTACGCCCGCAAGGCGGCACGGAACTCGGCGTCGCCGGGCAGGCCCGCATCGTCGGCCGCGCGGACGAAGCACTGGACGAACCGCTCCCCCAGGTCGTCCTCCGCCACCCGATGGCGCCGGGCCCACGCCTTCTCAGAGCCTCAGCAGCCGGACGGCGTTGTCGTGGCAGACCGCGCGCAGCCATGCCGGGCCGAGGTCCAGCCGGGCCAGCGCCTCCAGCTGGTGCAGGTAGGGATACGGGATGTTCGGGAAGTCGCTGCCCAGCAGGATTCGGTCGGCCGCGGCGGCCAGCCGCGGCAACAGTGCCGCCGGGAACGGCGCGATCCGTTCGAGGAATCCGGTGAACGCCATCGTGGTGTCCAGGTGAACGCCGGGGTAGCGGCCGGCGAGGTCGAGGAAGTCCGCGTACTCGGGGGCGCCGAGGTGCGCGACGATCATGGTCAGCCGGGGATGGCGGGCCAGGACCACGGAGATCGGGCCGGGCCCGGTGAACCTCCCCGGGTAGGGCCCAGAGCCGCAGTGCACGACGACCGGCAGCTGCGCCTCGGCCAGCATCCCCCAGACGCGCGTCCAGCAGCTCGTCCCGTGGGTCGTAGCCGCCCACCTGCAGGTGCGCCTTGAACACGCGGGCGCCCGCGCCGATCGCCTCGGCCACGTAGCCGGCGGCTCCGGGTTCGGGGAAGAAGGTGGCGCTGTGCAGGGCGTCCGGCGTCCGGGCCGCGAAGCCAGCGGCCCAGGAGTTGAGCCAGGCGGCCATGTCCGGTTTGTGCGGGTAGAGCAGGGCGCTGAACCTGCGCACGCCGAACTCCCGCAGCAGGGCGACCCGTTCCTCCTCTGGCCGCCGGTAGGCGATCGGCCAGGCGTGCCCGACACCGGCGTGACCGCCCTCGAAGAACGCCCAGACCTTGGCCAGCACGTTGGGCGGCATGAAGTGGGTGTGGATGTCCACCAGGCCCGGCAGCCCGAGATCACGCCAGAATGCCGCAACCTGGGCCGCCTCCCCCGCCCCCGCGACGCGTCCGGCGGACGGCGTCGCGGCGGACGGCGTCCCGGCAGGTGGCGGGCCGGACTCGGTCATGCCTGCCTAGCGGGCCGTGACCGTGCGCCGGGGCGCCGGCTGGGTGCCCGGATGGCTGTGCGACGCCGCGGCAGCACGACTGCCGCCGGTGATGGCCAGGCCACCAGCCGGGACGTACATGGCCTGGTGGAAGGCCGAGCCGGTGAGGGCGTGCGCGACGGGGAGCACCGGATAGGCGTTGCCGCCCGCCACGATCGCGGTGGCGATGTAATCACCGAACATCCGGCCCTGGGAGGTGTTCGGCAGCCAGGACAGTGACATCGGACCGGCGAGCCGGGCCGGTGCACTCCAGCTCGCGCCGCCGTTCACCGAGGAGATGAACCCCGCGTCGAGCTGGCAGGTCGACGCGGAGCAGGACGCGTTCGGATAGTAGTAGTAGGCCAGGCCGATGCGGGCGGTGGCACCGGAGCTGCTGGGGTCCACCGCCAGGCCGGGGACGAAATGATCCACGGTGCTGGTGGCGGGGTCGATGGGCACCCGGACGGGCGCCGACCAGGTGCCCGGGCCGGTGGACTTGGCCAGGACGATGTCGTTGCCCGTGCAGCCGGCGCGGAACCGGCAGTCGGCCCACGCCACGTAGACCGTCCCGGCACCGTCGACCGCGGCCGACGGCAGCGGGGACTCACGCAGCGAGCCGGCCGCGGTGTGGTGGCTGATGTCGGAGACCAGCACACTCCTGTCCCAGGAGGTGCCGCCGTTGGTGCTGTGGAACGAGCGGATCGCCTGGGTCCCGGCGAACGACTCGTAGGGGACGACCACACTGCCTCCGGGCCCGACCAGGGGCTGCCCGCCGAGGCCGCGGGCGCCGCCCACCGGTCCCAGGGCCGGGCCCCAGGTGGCGCCGCCGTCGGTGGAGGTGCGCATGACGACCGAGTTGTTCGCGCTGGTGATGTCGTATTCGGCGTAGCAGTTCCCGTAGTACGGGCTGGCCGGGTGGTTGTCGCAGACGATCCAGTCCTTGTCGTTGGAGCCGGTCGCCACGGTGACCGGCTTGCCCCAGGTCGTGCCGCCGTTGGTGGACCGGTTGACCAGCACGTCCACCGACGAGGTGCCCAGCCCCAGGGAGGAGATCAGCCACACCTTGTGCTTGGCGTCATAGGCCACCACGGCATCGCTGGCCTGGCCGAACGGGCCGCCGCCGTTGCCGGTGATGCCGGGCAGGTAGCCGTGCGACCAGGTCGAACCGCCGTTGCTTGAGGTGGCCCAGCCGATGTTGGACGCACCGCCGCCGAAGACCCGGCCCACCTGGAAGGCCGAGACGATGGTGGCGCCGAACGCGAACACGTCCGGCTCGACCTCGGTGCGGTGCTGGGCCTGGGTGTCGGTGTAGATGTCGGTGCTCACCCTGGTCAGGCTCACGGCGGCGGAGGCGGCGGCACCCGTCACCAGGACGAGGCCGACAGCCGCCGGGACGGCTAGCGCGGCGAGGCGGGCGGATCGGGCCCGCTCCGCGGACCGCACTGCGCTCATGGCTGGCATCACCTTTCCGTGGTCGTGGCTTGGCTTTCCGTGGTCGTGGCTAGGACTGTCACCGGCCGTCGTCTGCTGTCCCCCCGTTTTTCCCCGCCACGAGCCCGGCACCGGTGTCCAGCACCGACGCCAGGACGGCCGCCTCGGCCCGGAGGCGGCGGGCCTGCTCGGCCTGCCCCGCCCGCTCGTAGCCGGCCGCCGCAGCGGACCGCTCGGCGATCTCCGCCCGTACGATCTGCTCGGTCTCGCCCGGGGCCAGGGCCCGCCGGGGCACTTCACCCGCGCCGACGCCGGTGACGGCACCATGCGGCCCGCTGGCCACGCCGGGTGCCGGTTCCGGGGGGACGGCGCCGGCGTTGTCGATTGCCGCCAAGGCGCAGCGCAGTGCCGACGTGGCGACCTTGTGCCGCGCCCGCAGCGCGTCCCGCAGTGCCGCGCGCAGCCGGTCCCGGATCGCCTCGTTGTCCACAGGGGCAACCATAGGCTGGGCGGCTCGCCGGAAGAGCTGGACGGAGCCGAGCGGCGCGAACCCGGCCGAAAGCAGGGCCCGGACGCTGGCCGCGTTGCCGGGCGCGACGGCGGCGACGGCCAACTGGCCGGCCGGGACGGCGGTCAGCGCGTCGGCGGCCAGCCGCGATCCGCCGCCCCGCCCGCGCCGCCCGGGTTCGAGTTCGAAGCTCACCTCGGTGAGGCCGGCGATCCCCCGGCTGACGATCGCGAGGGCGGACCGGCCCGGGTCCCGATAGCCCAGCACCCGGGGGTGGTCCCTGATGGTGGCGGCGAACGCGGCCCGCGAATGGGCGGCAAGGTCGGGCCGCTCGGCCAGGCGCGGCGGAACGCCGGCCTGGCCGGTGCCGCGGGCGGCCATCAGCAGGTCCAGGCAGTCGATCCAGCCCTCCGGCCCGGCCAGGGCCGTGATCAGCCGCGGATCGTGGGCGCCGCCGAAACCGTCAGCCCCAAGTGCGGCGAGCCGGTCGTCCGGGATGTCCGGCGCCACGGCGAAGACTGCATGCCCCGTGAACGAGAGGACCGCTTCCAGCCCCGGCCGCCAGGGAGGTACCCGCCGCCAGCCGCCGTCCGGGTCGGGGAACCGCCCCTCCGCCGCGGCGGTGATCAGCCCGGCCAGCGGGTGCGCCCCACCGGGTGCCAGCGGGTGCGCCCCGCCCTGGGCGCCGGGGTGCGCCCCGCCATGTGCCTGCGCACCGGCGTGCCACGGATCCGTGCACACCCGGCCCACCGTACCCACCTGGATGCGGGCACACGAGCCAGGCCGCAGCCGGTGGGCCGCACCGGGCCCGGCTCGCTGTGATCACGGGACCCGTACTGCGGCCGATGCTTCCACGCTCAGTTCATGATCTTGATCTTTCGTGATCATGAACTTGGCTGGGTACCGGCCCAGGGGTCACGGCCAGCCGGCCCCAGGCACGTCGACCTCCGTGGCGAGGACCTGGCCGCTGCCGGCCGGCACCATCTCGGAGTCGGTCATGCCGCGCCATTCGGCGGCCACGATGAACAGCGTGGTCCCGCCGGGGCCGCCGAGTGCGCAGGCGAACCCGCCGCGGTCCAGTTCGACGGTCTGCAGCACCGCGCCGCCCGCGGCGACCCGCACGCAGCGCTGGCCGGGCACGTCGGCGTACCAGACGGCGTTCTGCGCGTCGGTGCAGATGCCATCGGGGACGCCCGTGCCGAGGTCCGCCCAGACGCGGCGGCGCGACAGCCCGCCGTCCGCACCGATGTCGAAGGCCACCAGGCTGCGGGAGTAGGAGTCCGCGACGATCAGCGTGGAGTTGTCCGCGGTGACCGCCATCCCGTTGGGGAATGCGATGTCGCCGGCCACCTGGCGCACCGAGCCGTCCGCGGTGACCAGGAAGACGAAACCCGGCTGGAACGGCTCCCCCGCCATCGGGTTGAAGCCGGCCCGGTTGACGTACGCGTTGCCCCGGCCGTCCACCACGATGTCGTTCCAGCCCGGGGTGCCGAGGTCGGCGTGCGTGACCAGGGACCCGTCCGGTTCCCGGCGCAGCAGCCGGCCGTCCGGGGAGGAGACGATCACCAGGTGGCCGTCCGGGAGCCAGGCGGTGCACAGCGGCAGCGAGTCCACCCGCGCGATCACCTCGCTGTGGCCGGCCAGATCGACGGCGACCACCTCGCCCGCGGACCAGTCGGAGAAGTACAGCCGGTCACCGTGCCAGCGCGGCGACTCGACCAGGCCGCGGCCGGTGAGCAGCGTTCTTACCTCGGTCATCGTCACCCTCAGCTTCCTCGCTGTCGCGCGGCGGACCAGCAGGAAGATCCGGCCCGGCGCGTTGTCTCAACACTTACACGAACGGCCGCGCGCCGGATCGACAGGCCCGGCCGGCGGTGGCGGGGCGGGACAGATGGGGCCGATACGGGCGCTCGCCGACAGACCTGGCCGGCGGTGGCGAGGCGAGACAGGTGAAGCGATACGGCCGCCCGTTGACGGACCTGGCCGCGGGCCGATAAGCCGTGGCGGGGCAGAACAGGTGCGGCGATACTGGCCGGGTGGAGCCACAGGTTGTCCGCTACAGCGAGCGGCCGGAACTCTGGGAGGCCATCAGCGGCCTGTCGGCTGAGGTCTGGCCCGAGTACAACCAGCACGGTGACGAACTCAACCGCTACTGGGGACGGCTCTATGACGACTTCCCCGAGTGGCAGTTCGTGCTGTACGACCCGGACGAGGAACTGGTGCTGGCCGAGGGCCACACGATTCCGCTGGACTGGGACGGCACCGACGCCGGCCTCGGGCCGGGCATCGACGCGACCGTGGCCGCCGCCTTCGCCCTGCGGGAGGCCGGCGGGAAGCCCACCGCGGCCAGTGCGCTGGCCGCCGAGATACGGCCGCGCTACCAAGGCCGGCGCCTGTCCGGCGTGCTGCTGACGGCGATGTCGGCAATGGCGCACGATGCGGGGCTGAGCCAGCTCATCGCCCCGGTGCGGCCGAGCCGCAAGGACCGCTATCCCACCATTCCCATCGAGCACTACGCCCACTGGACCCGCCCCGACGGGGAGCCGTTCGACCCGTGGGTCCGGGTGCACACCCGGATGGGCGCCCGGATCGGGCCCGCCATCCCGCACTCGCTGCACATCACCGGCACGGTTGGGGACTGGGAGTCGTGGACGCAGATGATCTTCCCCGAGACGGGTGACTACGTGTTCCCGGCCGGCCTCGCCACCGTGCACATCGACCGCGAGGCGGACACCGGCGAGTACTGGGAGCCCAACGTCTGGATCATCCACGAGACCAGGGCAGCCACCCCGCGCTGACCCCGCCGGTGCTGGCTGCGGCGCCCGGTTATCCCTTCCGCGTGGCGACGTAGGTCCCCCGGGTCGGGACCGTCTCCACCAGGCCCTGCTCGCGCAGCCAGGCCATCGAGCGCCGGACGGTGGAGCGCCCCAGCTCGTATCCTGCTGACCGCCTGGACCGCGGCCGAGCTTGCCCGCGACATCCGCCGGGAGGAACAGTCGTGAGGCGCGGAATCAGTCCATCCGGCCGGACGGGCGGACGCGGCGGCAGGCTCAGAGCGCAGGCTGATTGTGAACCGCGGCCTCCGCCGCGGGCGGCGTGCCGGGGAGGACAGGTTCGGCCGCCCGTGCGGCATGGGCGGACAGCCCGCCGGTGCCCTTGCCCCCCTGGTGCGGGGCGGGCACCTCGCCCCGGCCCCGGGCGACGGCCACCACGCTGAGCAGCGCGGCCAGCGGGGAGACCAGGGCGATGAAGTCGGAGGAGGACAGGTTGCCCAGCGCGTCGAGTGCCGCGGCGAAACCGGCGATCAGCACGGTGACCGCCACCAGGCCCCACCCGTTCAGGAACAGCCGCAGCGTGAACGGCGCCGGGACGGTCACCTCCGGCACGGCCGTGACGGCCTTCGTGCCGCGGCGCTCGGTCATGCCGTCCCGCACCCGGACGATGATCGTCAGGTTGCCCGGCTGGTCGGCGATCAGCAGCAGTTCGTCGGGATGCGCCGGATCCGGGGCCTGCGAGACCGAGCCACCGCCGGCCGCCCATGCCACCACCTTGCGGCTGCCAGAAGGCCGTACCCGGTAACGCGCCTGCTCGCCGGCGACCACGGTGTCCGGCCCTTCGATCACGACCGGCGGCGACTGCCCGGCGCCGGACGGCCCCGCGGCCGGCTGGCCCGCGGCCGACTGCACCGTGCCGGCGTGCCCGATGCCGCCATGCCCGGTGCCGCCATGCCCGGTGCCGCCACTCCCGGCACCGCCATGCCCGGTGCTCCCATGCCCGGCGCCGCCACTCCCCGTGCCCGCACGCCCGGCGGCGCCGGCCGGCGACGGCGTCCCGTTGGAGGCCGGCCCGGTGCCGTTGACCCGTCCGGCCGTTTCGCCGGGTGCCGCGGCACCGTGCTGCTCCGGCGCACCCGGTTGCGCCAGCACCAGGAACTGGCGGCGGGCCAGTTGCTCGGCGAACCGGATCTGGCGGACGTGCACGGCCCAGGCCATG
Source organism: uncultured Actinomycetes bacterium (assembly GCA_963725125.1). Taxonomy (GTDB): domain Bacteria; phylum Actinomycetota; class Actinomycetes; order Streptosporangiales; family Streptosporangiaceae; genus DASXKD01. The sequence continues at coordinate 86,189 of CAVRXW010000003.1, read as the reverse complement.
GCCACCACGGCCCCGGCGAGCCCGGCCGCGCCCAGGCCCAGCAGGGCGGCGACCGCTGGATGGCCAGCGTTGGCGGCGAGGGCTGCGTACATGTCCCCTCCCGGGGGATGAGGGCTGCAGGCTTACCGGTAACGGCAAGCGAGTCCGCGTGTTGATGCTGTACCAGCTTAGTATTCAAACATACGATCGAACAAGCGGCAGCCTGCACTCAACCGCGCCGCGCGGACCGCTGCCCAGCGCCCGCCCGGCGGCGGAAGCCCGCGAGCGCAATTGCGTGGGTGATCGCGTGGGTGCTTGCGTGTGGTCTCTTGCCAGGCCGCTGACCAGGGTGGAGACAGCGGCGGCGACCCGTCCGCCCGCTCCCCCGGAGGACCCTGGCGCACCGGCTCGCTCCATGATCATCGAGCCGCGGCGCGCAGGCCGGGGGCCAGGCTTGGCCACGGCCAAGGGAAAGGAACCAGCCGTGAACATGCGCGCAACCGCAACCGTGATGAGGCACAGCCTCCGGCTCCGTACGGCCAAGCTGCTGCTCTGCGCCGCCGGGGCGGCCACCCTCGCCGTGACGGCCATGGGCCCGGCGGCCGCCGGCGTGGGCCCCCTGGGCACCGGGACGCCGCTCTGCAACGCCGGGTACACCGGCACGATGAGCTTCCTGCCCGCGCTGGTGTCCGGCGGCACCGCCCACAGCGAGGAAGTCGCCGTGAAGATGAAGTTCACCGGCTGCTCCGGCGGCACTCCCGTGCCGGCGGCCGGCGTCTACGTCGCGAAGGGCATCATCCACGGGCCCGCCGCGAACGCCTGCACGAGCTTTTTCGCCCCGCCGCTGACGACCCCCCCGATCGTCAACTTCACCCCCAGCGCGCACCTGGACGGCCCCGTGACCTGGTCTCCGGGCACCATCAGCCCCTCCAACGTGAGCTTCTCCAGGATGCGCATCTGGACCGGCCCGGCCGGGCACTTCCTCGTCAGGCTGCCAGCCGCGGCGAGCCTGGTGGGCGGTTCCTACAGCACCACGGCCAACCTCTCGCTCCGGACGCTGCAGACGTACACCACCAGTTGCCCCACGGGAGGGCTGAGCGCCCTGAACATCGTCCCGGCGAACCCCACCGCCGCCATCTCGCAAGGCACCTGGTAACCGGCCACAGCCAAGCCCTGCCCGGCCGCCCATGACCGGCCGGGCAGGGCTTGACGGCGCCGGGCGGCCGGCACCACCTGGCCTGCCGCCCCGGCGCCACGCGGGCATGATCGGGCAGACTGGCGAGGTGACTGTGCTGGCAACGGTGGACCTGGGCCCGGCGGAGGCCATTCTCCGCCGGGCGGAAGCCGCGGATGTCCCCGCGATCGTGGAACTGCTCGCCGCGGACCAGCTAGGGGCCACCCGGGACGGGGTGCGGACCGCGGCGGACCGGGCGGCATATCAGCGGGCCTTCGATGCCATCGACCGGGATCCGGCCCACCTGCTGCTGGTCGCGGAGGCGGGCACCGACATCGTGGCCACCCTGCAGTTGTCGTTCCTGCCGGGGCTGGCCCGCCGCGGCGCGCTCCGGGCGCAGATCGAGGCCGTCCGGGTCCGCGCGGACTACCGCGGCCGCGGCCTCGGCGAGGCCCTGATGACCTGGGTGATCGACGAAGCCCGGCGGCGGGGCTGCGCCCTGGTGCAGCTGACCAGCGACAAGTCCCGGCAGGGCGCGCACCGCTTCTACGCCAGGCTCGGCTTCGTCGCCTCCCACGAGGGCATGAAGCTAGCCCTGTGAGCCGGGCCGGCCGCGACCACGGTCACAGCGAGAATCCTGGCGGCGAGGCAAGCCGCGGGTTGGCCGCCTCGAAGGCGACCGCGTCCGTCAGCGTGCGGGCCCAGTCGTAGTAGGCGCCCTTGCAGTGGATCAACTCGACGCCCAGGTCACGCAGCCGCCGCAGGCCCGGCCGGTGCGCACCGAACGGCGAGTACACCGCATCGGTGACCACGGCAACCCGGTAGCCGGCCTCGCCCAGGCCCACGGCGGAATGGGTCACGCACACGTCGGTCTCGTATCCGGCCAGCACCGCGGTGCGGCGCCCGGTGGCGCGGATCGCCGCCATGACGTCCGGGCATGCGGCAAGCCCGAACACCGGTTTGGTATGGACGGGGGTGCTGGGCGGCAGGCCGGTCAGCACGGCCTCGTCGGTCGGCCCCTTCCGGTCCGGTGCCTCCTCGGTGACCACCGCGGGGATGCCCCACGCGGTGGCGGCCGCGGCAAGCCACGCCGCCCGCGCTGCGGCGTCCGCCGCGCACTGCCGGTCCTGCGCATCCAGGCGGCCGCCCCAGAACCGCGGCTGCAGGTCGATCACGACAAGCACCGAATCGTCCCGGTCAAGCAGAGGCATGGCCAGTCCCGGGATCCTCCGGCTTGGGTGCGGCGGTGGCGTTCTGCGGCTGGTCGCCGCCCGCGTGGTGCGGGCCGTTGTCCGCTGCCCGGTGGATCATCGAGGCCAGCGTGGTCACCAGGCCGAAGTCCCGCGCGCCGACGAGCTGCCAGGATCTGGCGATGCCGAACAGGAAGAACGCGATGGCCAGCTCACCCTGGTTGACGACCAGGCCGACCTTGTGCGGGGTGTGCTCCAGTTGCAGGGCGTTGGCCAGTTGCAGGCCGTACAGCACGAGCAGGATGAGGAACATGAAGAGATCGCCGCGGCCGATCCTCCTGTCCTCCCGGGCCAGGGCGAAGATCAGGGCGCCCGTGGTGCCCAGCCCGGCGGCGGCCAGGATGATGCCCACGGTCCCGAGGTCGGTGGTGGGCAGCAGCGCGAACAGGGCGATCACCAGGGTGTTGACCAGCGCCGAGAACGCCGCCCCGGCCCGGACCTGGTGGTCGGTGCGGGCGTTCTCGCCCCTCAGGTAGTCGGATGAGACCGAGAGGGCGACGAACAGCAGCCCGATGAGCGCGCCGGCGATGGTGGCGCAGCCGCTGAAGAAGTCATGGAAGCTGACCGGGACCACCGGCTAAAGGTACCCGTCCGCACCGGGGGGCAGCGGTCCGCCGGCGCAACGCCGCCCCCACCTTGGCCCAGATGATTGACGGGGCGCCGCTGGCGGAAGACGCTGGCTGCTGTGACCGGGACGCCTGACCATGTGCTCCGCAACCGGGCCGAGTGGGACCAGCGAGCCGCGGACTACGCCGCGCCGGGGCTGCGCAACTGGGCGGCGGCCGAGCCCAGCTGGGGCATCTGGAGCGTGCCCGAGCGGCAGGCCCGGGTGCTGCCCTCGGACCTGGATGGGGCCGACAGCCTGGAACTGGGCTGCGGCACCGGCTACGTCTCGGCGTGGCTGGCACGGCGCGGCGCCCGGCCGGTCGGGCTGGACAACTCCGCGGCGCAGCTGGCCACCGCCGCGGCGCTGCAGGACCGCTTCGGGCTGCGGTTCCCGCTGATCCACGCCAGCGCCGAACAGGTGCCGCTCCGCGGTGCCGCGTTCGATCTGGTGATCTCCGAGTACGGCGCGAGCATCTGGTGCGACCCGTACGCCTGGATCCCCGAGGCGGCCCGGGTGCTGCGGCCCGGCGGGCAGCTCATCTTCCTGGTCAACTCGGTCCAGCTCATCCTCACCGTGCCGGAGCAGGACGACCTTCCCGCCACCGAATCGCTGCAGCGGCCCTACTTCGGCATGCACCGGTTCCAGTGGCTGGGCACCGACTCGGTGGAGTTCCACCTCGGCCACGGCGACATGATCCGGCTGCTGCGCGGCTGCGGTTTCGAGGTCGAGGATCTCATCGAGATCCAGCCACCGCCTGATGCGACCACCCGGCACCCGCTGGCCAGCCTGGAATGGGCCAGGCAATGGCCCTGCGAGGAAGTCTGGAAGGCCCGCAAAACGCATCCGTAAACGCGCGGCGGGCAGGTCACCAGTAGCTCTTCGTCCCGTCGAGGATCTCCCGGATGGTGTCCAGGTGCCCCGCATGCCGGGCGGTCTCCTCCAGCATGTGCAGCATCATCCAGCGCAGGCTCGCGACGCCCTCGGGGTAGTCCGTGTTCTTCCCCGGCTCGTCCAGCGAATGTGCGGCGATGATCTCGTTCGACGCCGCGCACTGGCGCTCGTAGTCCGCCAGAAGCTGGGCCAGCGGCACACCGGCAACCCGCATGTCGCCGTCCTCTTCGTCGCTGTCGAACATCGGCCCGGTGGCCGGCTCGCCCAGAAACAGCACGTTGAACCACAGGTGCTCGGCCCAGCGCAGGTGGGACACCACGCCCGCCATGGTCATCAGCGGTGAGGCGGAGCACGGCGCGGTGCGCGTCCGCCTCGGGCACGCCCTCGCATTTCAGGTGCGCGATAGCCCGCTGCAGGTCGAGCCAGCCGGTGAGCTGGGTCCGCTCGTCGGCCACGATCGGCGGGCGCTTCCGGTCCATGGGCCCCACGGTATCGGCAACGGGATTGCCGGGACCGGCGTGCCGTGATGGTCTGGCAACGGGCCGGCGCCAGCGGGCGTTCGCGGCCGACCCGAGGCTGCCGGGCATGATCGGCGTGCTGCCCGGCCCCTACGCCTGCGCGGCGTTCCTCCTGGACGTCAACGAATGGCTCACCGCGTACAAGGTCAGCCTGGTCTAGGCGAACTACCACGTCCGGCCGGGGTGGACGCTCGCGTGGCCAGGCAGCATGCTTGTCTCGCCGCCATGTCACCGGGACGGCAGCCGTCGGCGGCTTGCGGGCACGCCTCATCCGGGGGCAGAAGACGAGCACCGAGGCCGGGAACATCATGGCGGGTAACAACGGGGGGCCACAGCAGCCGGGCGGGATTCGTGAGGTCGCCAGGCTCGCGGGCGTCTCGGTGGCCTCGGCCAGCTTCGCACTGAACGGCCAGCCGGGGGTGGCCGAGCACACCCGGCAGCGCATCCTGGCCGCGGCTGAGCAACTCGGCTACCGCGCCAACCAGCAGGCCCAGGCGCTGCGCCGGGGGCGGACCACCACCTATGGCTTCGTGGTCAGGAACTTCGCCAACCCGTTCTTCCTTGATGTGCTCAGCGGGGCCGAGGAGGTCGCCCAGGCGGCGGGGGCCACCGTGCTGATCCTCGACTCGCGCTACTCGCTGGAGCGCGAGTCCCTGCATGTCCGGGAGATCTGCGCGCAGCGCCTGGCCGGGCTGGCCATCGCGCCCGTCGGGAACGGCGAGTCGATCCGGCTCTGGCAGGAGCTGCGCGACGGCGCGCCGGTGGTCGCGCTGAACGCGACCGCCGGCAACATCAGCGGCGTGTCCCGGGTCGGCCCGGACAACGCCGCGGCGGTCAGCCTGCCCATGCACCGCCTGGCCGAGCTCGGCCATTCGTCGGTCGCGTTCGTGTCGGCCCCGCGCGGCCTGATGGCGGACCCGGACCGGCTGAGCCACTTCCGGCGGCTGGCCCGCGTCCTCGGCCTGCGGCCGAAGGTGATGTACACGCCGCTCACGATCGCCGACGTGCAGCTTGCCGCGCGCACGCTGCTGTCCGGGCCGGCCCCGCCGACCGCGATCATCACCAACTCCGACTACACCGCGCACGCGATCTACAAGGCCGCGCGGGAACTGCGGCTCCTGGTGGGCCCATCGGTCTCGGTCGTGGGCCACGACGACCTGCCCACGTCTGAACTCCTCGACCCACCGCTGGCGACCATCCGGCTGGACCGCAGGGAGATGGGCCGCGCGGCGATGCGGCGGCTGCTGGAACAGGTCCCGGCGGGGGACTACGTGGCACCGGTCGAGCTGGTCGAGCGGGCCTCCCTGCAGCCGCCGGCACCGGCCCGGGCAGCGGCCCGGAAACGCGGGAGTTGACGCCCAGGTGATCACCGGGCGTCAACTCGGTAACGGGTCTTGACACCCTGCTCCTGCTGGGCAAGCATTCGCAGCACTAAACGTTTAAGGTCTTTGCCGGGCACCCTCGTCAAGACGGGAAGCCCGGCAAACCTCCTGGCAAAAGGCAAGGCCGGGGCTTGCGGGCGGCGCGAGCCAGGATGGGGATGGGAAGCGAGCAGGAGGCATGCACATGAGATCCACACCACGGCTTGCGCTGGCGGGCGTTGCCGCCCTTGCGTTGCTGGTAGCGGCGTGCTCGTCGAGTTCCTCGAATACCTCCAGCGGCGGGACCAACTGGGCCACGGTCACGTCCGCCACGGCGGGCGGCGGGATGAACAAGCTGATCACCGCGGCCAAGGCAGAGGGCACGCTCAACGTCATCGCGCTCCCGCCGACCTGGGCCAACTACGGCGCCATCCTCAAGGCCTTCGGCCAGAAGTACGGCATCAAGATCAACTCCGCCAACCCGGACGGCAGCAGCCAGGACGAGGTCAACGCGGTCACCCGGGAGCACGGCACCGCCAACGCGCCCGACGTGCTGGACGTCGGCCAGGCGGTGGCCCTGGCCAACATCAAGCTGTTCGCGCCCTACAAGGTCGCGACCTGGTCGTCCATCCCGGCCGCGCAGAAGGACCCCAACGGGCTCTGGTACAACGACTACGGCGGCTACATGTCGGTCGGCTACTCGAGCAAGTTCGGCACCATCACGTCGCTGAGCCAGCTGCTCGGGCCCAAATTCAAGAACGCGGTCGCGCTGAACGGGAACCCGACGCAGGCCAACGCCGCGCTCAACGGGGTGATGATGGCGAGCCTGGCCGAGGGTGGCAGCGCCAGCAGCATCGCCGCAGGCGTGAACTTCTTCCACAAGCTCAAGACGGCCGGCAACTTCTCGCCGACCCAGGCCACCGGCGCCACCATCAAGGCCGGCAGCACACCGGTGGTGCTCAACTGGGACTATCTCAACCTGCCCAGCTATGTCGGGGTGTCGAACTGGAAGGTGTTCATCCCGTCCGGCGCGGTGCTCGGCGGCTACTACAACCAGGCCATCAACAAGCAGGCACCGCACCCGGCGGCGGCCCGGCTGTGGGAGGAGTTCCTGTACTCCCAGGCGGCTACCGGTGGGCAGAACCTGTGGCTGGCCGGCGGCGCCCGGCCGGTCGAGCAGCTCGCCATGGCCAACAACGGCACGCTCAACAAGGCGGACGCCGCCAAGCTGCCCGCGGTGCCGGGCACCCCGGTGTTCCTGAGCGGGGCGCAGAACACCAGCGCCGCCAACTACCTGGCCGCCAACTGGACCAAGGCCGTCAGCTAGCGAGGGCTCGTGGCCGCAACCACTGACGCCGGCGTCCGGCCCGCGAGGGCCAGGCGCCGGCCTCATCTTCCCTCCTGGGTCGGGGTCACGCCGTTCCTCGGCTACGTCGCGGTGTTCCTGATCTGGCCGGTCGCGATCGTCATATGGACCGCGCTGCACAGCAACACCGGCCACTGGCAGCTGTCCAGCCTCTCGTTTCTTGGCCAGTCACAGGTACGCACGGCCTTCATCAACTCATTCGAGCTGTCGCTGGGCTCGGCCCTGTTCGGCGCGGTGCTGGGCGCGGTGCTTGCCTACGCCGTCGCCACCGGGAATCCCGACGGGGCCGTGCGCCGCGTCTACACGGCGGCGTCGGGCGTGCTCGCCCAGTTCGGCGGGGTCACCCTGGCCTTCGCCTTCCTCGTCCTCATCGGCCCGATCGGCCTGCTGTTCCACGCCACCTGGTACCTCAGTTTCCCGTGGGGCATCGGCCTGATCTACGGGTACTTCCAGGTGCCGTTGATGGTGCTGGTGTTCGTCCCGGCACTGGACGGGCTGAAGATCCAGTGGCGCGAGGCGTCGGAGAACCTCGGCGCCTCCGCCTGGCAGTACTGGCGCCACGTCGCGGCTCCGCTGCTGGCGCCCGCGTTCTTCGGGTCGCTGCTGCTGCTGTTCGCCAACTCCCTGTCGGCGTACGCGACGGTCCAGGCGTGGGAGAACCAGATCCCCTACGTCGTTCCGCAGCTGATTGGCACCGCGATGACCAGTGAGGTCGGTCTGAGCAACGCCAATCAGGCCCAGGTGCTCGCCGTCGGCCTGATCATCATGGTGGCAATCGTCATGACCGGTTACGCCCTGCTGCAGCGGAGGGCCGCACGATGGCTTCGGTAGGCGCGGGCGGGGTGCCCGCCGCCGTCGCCCCGGCTATCCCCGGCGAGCTCGCCGGGGCCGGGACGGCCGGGACACGCCGTGGGCTGCACGGCCGCCGCCGGCGGCGGCTGAACCTGTTCCGGTACATCGCCTTCACCCTCTACGGCGCCTTCTTCGTGCTGCCACTGCTGGCCCTGCTGAGGATGTCGCTGGAGCCCGCCGCCGGCGAAGGGGGCTGGTCACTCGCGGCGTGGAGACAGATCGTCTCCTACAGCGTGGTGGGCACCCCGTCGCTGATCAGCCGGGTGGCGGTCACCCTCGAACTCGGGGTGGTCACGGCCGCGGCCGTGCTGCTGCTGCTCGTGCCGACGATGATCTGGATCAAGCTCCGGGTGCCGTGGATCAGCCGGACGGTGGAGTTCCTGTGCCTGCTGCCGCTCACCATCCCGGCGATCGTGCTGGTCGTCGGCCTGGGGCCGATCTACAACTGGATCCAGCAGCGCAACGTCTCCACGCTCATGCTGTTCTGGGTCTACGTCATCCTGGTGCTGCCCTACGCCTACCGGGCGCTGGCCGCCGGGCTGAACACCGTCGACGTGAAGACGCTGTCCGAGGCCGCGCGCGGGCTGGGCGCGAGCTGGTTCACGGTCATGTTCCGGGTCATCGCGCCGAACATGCGGCAGGGCATTCTGAACGCGTCGCTACTCGCCTTTTCCCTGGTACTCGGCGAGTTCCCCATCGCCTACCTGCTGCTGTACGTGAACCTGCAGGTGGAGCTGTACTCCATCAGCCGGAACACGCCGAACGCGAGCGTGCTGTTCTCCACTTCATTCGCCGCGCTGGTCTTCACCTTCCTGCTGCTGCTGATCCTGTCCTATGTCGGCCGCCCACGGCGCGGCCGGAAATGAGAGGGGCACCGTGAGCATGCCAGCCACCGGCGTCAGCTCCGCCGCCACGAGGTCCGGGGTCGAGGTGCGGCTCGAAGGGCTGTCCCGGCACTACGGGGACGTGATGGCGCTGGACGGGCTTGACCTGACGCTGCACCCGGGCGAGCTCGTGGTGCTGCTCGGCCCGTCCGGCTGCGGGAAGACGACCACGCTGCGGCTGCTCGCCGGGCTGGAGGACGCCGACACCGGGCGGGTCATGGTGGGCGGGCAGGACGTAACCCGCCGGCCGGCGAGCAAGCGCGACATGGGCATGGTGTTCCAGGCGTACTCGCTGTTCCCGCACATGACGGTCAAGGACAACGTCGCCTTCGGGCTCAAGCTGCGCCGGAAGGCCAAGGCCGAGCGGGACAAGCGGGCCATGGACATGCTCGAGCTGGTCGGGCTGACCGGGCAGGCGGACCGCTATGCCCATCAGCTCTCCGGCGGGCAGCAGCAGCGGGTCGCGCTGGCCCGCGCCCTGGCCATCCAGCCGCAGGTGCTGCTGCTCGATGAGCCGCTGTCCGCGCTGGACGCCAAGGTCCGGGCGCAGTTGCGGGACGAGATCCGCCGGATCCAGCTCGAGGTGGGCACGACCACGCTGTTCGTCACCCATGACCAGGAGGAGGCGCTGGCCATCGCCGACCGGGTCGGCGTGATGCGCGACGGCCGGATCGAGCAGCTCGGCTCGCCGACCGATGTCTACACCCGGCCGGCTACTCCCTTCGTCGCGGAATTCGTCGGCCTGTCCAACCGGCTGGCGGGCGAGGTCACCGGGTCGGGCACGGTCGTCGTCCGTGGCACCGAGCTCCCGCTGGTGGACATCGGCATGCCGGCCGGCCAGGTGGTGGCCCTGGTGCGGCCGGAAGCGGTGAGCGTGGCCTCCGGCGAGTCCGCCGAAGCAGGGCCGCTGACCGGAACCGTGCTCGCCACCACGTTCCTCGGCGCGACCAGCCGCGTCACCGTCGACCTGGGCGACACGACGGTCATGGCCGCGATGGCCACGGCCGAGGCCACCGCGCTTTCCGCGGGCCAGCGCGTCACCCTGACGATCCGGCCCAACCCGGTGCTCGTCTCCGCCGGCTCACCGGCCGCGGGTACCAGGTGAGCGGCGGACACCCGCCGCTGACCACCCATCGCCGGCTCGGGCCGGGAGCCGTGCTGCGCAGCGGGGCCAGCGCGGACTATTGCGCCATCGAGATCATCGGCGGCGAGCCGCACCTGGTACGCGGGCCCATGGGCATGCCAGGGGCACCGCCGGACCCCGGCCCCGGCCGCCCGCTGCTCTGCCTGGCCCACGTCACCGACCTGCAGATCGCCGACGTCCAGTCGCCGACCAGATTCGAGTTTCTCAACCGCCTGTTCGCCGACCCGCGGTACGCCCAGATCGTGCCGGTGCAGCGGCCGCAGGAAGCGCTCACCCTGCACGCGGTCGATGCCACGGTCCGCACCCTCAACAACGTGCGCGGCCCGGCAACCGGCCAGCCCCCGGAGCTCGCGGTGACCACGGGCGACGCCATCGACAACGCGCAATGGAACGAGCTGCAGAACTTCTTCGCCCTCTTCGACGGCGGCCTGGCGGCACCCGATTCCGGCGGCACCCGTTACGAGGGGGTGCAGGCGCTCGACTGGCCGGACGACATCTTCTGGAAGCCGGAGGGCGTGGCCCCCGGCGGCCCCGACGTGTTCCGGCGCGAGTTCGGGTTCCCGGATCATCCCGGCCTCCTGGCGCGGGCGCTGCGGGAGTTCCAGGCAGGCGGGCTGGCGATCCCCTGGCTGTCGTGCTTCGGCAACCACGAGGCGCTCAACCAGGGCGTCGGCATCCAGAGCGAGGCCGTCGCCAGGGCGCTCACCGGCGACCGCAAGCCGCTCGGGCTGCGCGACGGCTTCGACCACGACCACGCGCTCGAGGAGTTCACCATGCGCCCCGAGGTGTTCATGGCGGGCCCGGGGCGCGCCGTCACCGCCGATCCCGGCCGCCGGCCGATCACCCGGCAGGAGTTCGTGGCGGCCCACTTCCGGCCCGGGGCGCGCCCCGGCGGGCACGGCTTCGGCGAGCGCAACCGGCGGGACGGCACCGCCTACTACGTCTACGACACCCCGGCGGTGCGGCTGATCGCGCTGGACACCACGTGCCTGGCCGGCGGTGCCGCCGGCTGCCTGGACCGTGACCAGGCCACCTGGCTGGAGGAACGGCTGGCGGAGGTGCACGCGGACTACGACGCCGCCGACGGGAGCCAGGTGCGCACCGGTAATGCGAACCGGCTGGTCGTGATCTTCTCCCACCACGGCATCGAGACGCTGACCAACACCGGCCACGCGGGCCCCACCGGGCCGCTGCTCGGCGCCGCGGCCATCCTCGCCCAGCTGCACAGGTTCCCGAACGTGGTGCTGTGGCTCAACGGCCACACCCACCTGAACTCGGTGCGCCGCCGGATCCACCCGGGCAACCCGGTGCGGGGGTTCTGGGAGGTCACCACCTGCGCCGTCATCGACTGGCCGTGCCAGACGCGGCTGGTCGAGCTCGTGGACCGCGGCAGCTGCCTGTCCATCGTCTGCACCATGGTGGACCACGACACGCCGACGGTCCCCCCGGCCCTGGAGACCGGCGACGACCTTGCCTCGCTGCACCGGGAACTCGCGGCCAACGTGCCGTTCCGTGGGGCCCGCTCCGGCGCGGCAGGCACCCCGGCCGACCGGAACGTGGACCTGCGCATCACCCCGCCGTTCCCGCTCGCCTGCCCCTGAGCCGCTACTCTTTACCCTTCTATTGCCTTTTCATGGGCTTCAGCGGACGATGTATCAAGACGGGTGACCGCCACTCCTACTGATAGGGCGCACTGTGCCGCGGGTGCTCCCTCAGCGCAGTGGCGCGGCGACGGGGAAGGGGGCCGTGCCGGTGACGACCCAGCCGGGCGCAGCCGTGCCGCGCCTTGTCGTGCTCGCTCCCGAGGCCTTACGCGGCCGCCAGATCGAGCTCTGCACCGATTACCTGACCGTGGGCCGTGAGCCCACCTGCGACGTGCGCCTGGACGACCCCCATGTGAGCCGCACCCACGCGGCGCTGCAACGGCGCGGCGGCACGGTGTATGTCCAGGATCTCGGTTCCTCGGCCGGCACGTTCGTCAACGGCAACCCGGCGGCGAGCACGGAACTGCATCAGGGAGACGTCGTCACGTTCGCCACCGTGCGGGCGCGGTTCGAGGCCGCGCCCCCGATCACCGAGGCGACCCAGGCCATGCCGGCGCAGGCCCGGCGGGACCAGACCATGACGGCGCAGGCCGGCCAGCCCAGGAAGCCCCGGCGCAGGCGGGCCGGGCGCAGGCCGGTCCGGTCCGGTACGAGATCGGACGGCAGGACGGGCAGCAGATCAGCAACGTCGGCCGGGACCAGTACAACGCGCAGATCCAGCAGGTCATCCAGCAGCGGGACAGCTTCATGCGCGAGATCGCCGGGACCAGGACCAAGGCGCGCTGGCTGGTCTGGCTGGGCCTGCTGCTGTTCATCGCCGGCTTCGCCATGTTCGCCGCCGCGGACCTGAACTTCCTCAAGCAGATAGCCAGCGACATCCAGAGCAACGCCGCGCCCGCGCCGCCGACCGACCCGTTCGGCCGCCCCATCTTCGGCATCCCGTCCGGGCTGCTGGGCTGGGCCATCGCGGCGACCGGCGCGCTGATGCTCGTCATCGGGATCGTGCTGCACATCGTGGCCACCTCGCGCCGCAGGCGGGTCGAGCGCGACTACCCCATGCCGATGCCATGGCCGCATGGCGGGCCCCCCGGGAGAGCGAGATGACCTTCAATATCGGCAGCCAGCACGGCGGCGTGATCAACAACGTCGCCGGCGACCAGCACATCAGCGGCGGCCAGCACGGCACCCTGGTCAGCACGGCGGACGCGCGCCGCACGGTGGGCGAACTGCGGCACGCCGTGGCGGCCGCCGGTCTCGACGGGGCCACGGGCACCCGCGCACAGGCCCAGGTCACCGAGATGGGCGAAGCGCTGCACGCCGAAGACCCGGACCGGCCCCGGTTCGCCCGGGCGCTGGAGCGGCTCACCCGGCTGCTCACCGCGGCCGGGTCACTGGCCAGCGGCGGCGCGGCGCTTCTCGGCCCGCTGCACGCCCTGGCCGGGTGGCTGGGCGCGATGGGCGCGCCCATCCTCGCCCTGCTGCCCGCACTGGCCTGAAGGGAAGGGCTCCGCCGCCTCGCGCCGCAGGCACGGTCGTGATCATGGCGTTTGGTCGCTCCAGCAGCCAAACGCCATGATCACGGCGGCAGCGGGCGCAGCATCACGCGCCGGGCACCCACGGTCGCGCGCTGCTCCCGGGGCGACGCTGGATACTGGCCGGATGCAGGTTCCGGTGGCGGTCGCGCAGGTGCCGGTGTGCTGGTCGGTGCCGCGCAACCTGGAAACGATCCTGGCGGCGATCGGCGCGGCGGGCACTGGGACGGTGCTGGTGCTGCCCGAGGCCGTGCTGTCCGGCTACGACGACCAGCTTTCCGGCCTGGGCGCCCTGCGCCCCGGTGAGCTGGCGGAGGCCAGGGACGTCATCGCGGGCGCGGCCAGGGCCCACGGCGTCCATGTCTTCTTCGGCACCCTGCTGCCCGAGCACGGGCAGTGGTGGAACGCGGCGGTCTACTGCTCACCGGCCGGGCGGTCCTGGGTCTACCGCAAGGTCAACCTGGCCACGCACGAGCGCGGCCGGCTCGCGGCGGGGGCGGCGCTGCCCGTGCTCCGGATGACGCTGCCGGGCGGGGAGGCGCTGGCCGGCGTCCAGTTGTGCCGGGAGATCCGGTTCCCGGAGCAGTGGCACTGCCTGGCCCGCCAGGGCGCCCACGTGCTGATCTATCTGACCTACGCCGCCAACCCCGCCGAACCACCGGGCGTGTGGCGGGCGCACCTGATCAGCCGGGCGGCCGAGACACAGCGGTTCGTGCTGGCCGCGAACGTGGCCGACGGCCGGCAGCACTGCCCCACCATGGTCGTGTCCCCGCGCGGCCAGGTGCTGGCCGAGGCCCCGGCCGGCGAGGCCGCGACCCTGGAACTCACCATCGACCTGGCCGACATCCGGGACGGCTACCTGAGCCAGCAGCGCGACGACGTCGTCAGCATCACCTGGCGCACTTGATCCGTTTGACTGCCGACCATCCTGTGTTCACCTTTCGTTCATCTTCGCGTCGGTGATGCGTCGTTTGCCCTCGATACCTTCGGCTTTAGGGGAACGGGGCCAGGCTGGCGCAGAACGGGCAGGTGGTGGCGCGGTGACCGAGATCCGGTCCAGGGACTTGATCGCAGCTCTGGATGAGGCTTCGCTGAGCAGGTTCCACTTCCGCGCCGTCCTGGCGTCGGGGATGGGATTCTTCACCGACGCCTACGACCTGTTCGTCATCGGGATCGCGTCCGCGCTGATCACCAAGGACTGGAACCTGAGCCCGGGCAAGCTGGCCATACTCAACAGCACGATGCTGGCGGCGGCGTTCCTCGGGGCGTTCGTGTTCGGGCGCATCGCCGACCGGGCCGGGCGCAAGGTCGTGTACTGGCTGGTCGCCGCGATCATGATCGTGGGCGCGCTGGGGTCGGCGCTGTCGCCGTCCTTCTGGGTGCTGATCGGCTTCCGGTTCGTGCTCGGCTTCGGCGTCGGCGGCGACTACCCGGTCAGCGCCGTGATGATGAGCGAGTACGCCAACCGGAAGGACCGCGGCAAGCTGGTCGGGATGGTGTTCGGCACCCAGGCGCTCGGGCTCATCATCGGGCCGCTCATCGCGCTGGCGCTGCTCGGCTCCGGGACCAGCGACGATGTGGCGTGGCGGGTCCTGCTCGCGCTCGGCGCGGTGCCGGCGGCTGCCGTGATCTACCTGCGCACCCGGATGCCGGAGTCGCCGCGCTACCAGGCCCAGGTGCAGGGCCGGGCACAGCAGGCGGCGACCCGGATGTCCGACTTCACCGGCGGCACGATCGGCGGAAGCGAGGCAGGCACTGACCGGCAGGAGATGGGCCTGCGGGCGTTCCTGAGCAACCGGCGATGGCTGGTCATGCTGGCGGGGACCGCGGGCTGCTGGTTCCTGCTCGACTACGCCTACTACGGGAACACCATCTCCACGCCGCAGATCCTCGGCCTGATCTCGCCCACCGCATCGACCATGACCAAGATCGCCATCCAGCTGGCCATCTTCGTGGTGGCCGCCGTGCCCGGGTACGTGCTGGCCATCGCCCGGCTGGACCGGATCGGGCACCGGCGGCTGCAGCTGACCGGCTTCGCGATGATGGCCCTCTGCTTCCTGGTCATCGCGGCCATTCCCGGCATGACCACCGCGGTCGTGCCGTTCCTGCTGGTGTACGGGGTGAGCTACTTCTTCACCGAGTTCGGGCCGAACATGACCACGTTCGTCATGCCGAGCGAGCTGTACCCGGTGTCCATGCGCGCCACGGGGCACGGGATCTCGGCGGGCATCGGCAAGCTCGGCGCGTTCATCGGGGTCTTCCTGTTCCCGGTGCTGAACGACCACCTGGGGCTGCGTGGCACGCTGCTGCTCACCGCCGGGGTGTCCGTGGCCGGGATGCTGCTCACCCTGGTGCTGCCCGAGCCCGCCGGGCGCAGCCTCGACGAGATCACCGGGGCCACCACCGACTCCAGTGCCCAGGTGGTGCGGGTGGCCAGTTAGGCGGTCCTGGGCCTTATCCACTTGTTGTCCATCTGCCAGTCATCTTCTCGTCGATTTGGCGTCGTGTTTGCGTTGACTTGGTGGTTTTACCAGGACGAGACTGGCGCGAGGACAAGGGGGTTGCGGCACCGCCGCTACGCCGTCAGGCTTAAACGTTTTAGGACAAGGCGTGCCGCCTGCGGCCGGGTCCGGTTCCGCAGCTTCACGCGACGACATGGAGGTACGCGGTGACGCGACAGATCTGGTCCTCGGTCAAGCGGATGTCGCGCTTGCCGACCTGGGCCGTGGCGGTGGCGGTGGCGTTTCTGCTCGGGGCGGTCGTCGGGCCACTCGCGGTGAGTGCCCGGCCAGTGGCGGGCTCCGGGCGGGACGGCACTGTGTCAGGTGCGGCGCGGTGGCACCACCATCCCTACATGGGTCACGTTTTCGTGATCATGCTGGAGAACACCTCGTACAAGGATCTGCTCACGCCAAGCAACAAGTACACGCGGTACATCCAGTACCTGGCGCGGAACAACGGGCTGGCGACCCACTACTTCGGTGTCACCCACACCAGCCTGCCCGACTACATCGCCGCAACCAGCGGGCAAACCTGGGGTTCCAACGACGACGACACGGCCCAGGCACCGTACTTCAACCACGAGAACGTGGTCGACCAGTTCGAGGCCGCGCATGTGAGCTGGAAGGCCTACATGCAGAACCTGCCGTACCCCGGGGACCTGACCGACGAGACGTCGAATGGGCTTTACGTGCGCAAGCACAACCCGTTCCTGATGTACCCGGACGTCTACCAGGACCCGTCCCGCGCCGACCTGGTGGTTCCGCTGAAGCAACTGCGCACGGACCTGGCGAGTGGCAACGTGCCGCAGTACGCCTGGATCACCCCGAACATCTGCAACGACATGCACGGCGGGGCGCCCGCCTGCCCGTATCCCAGCTCACCGACCGACCCCAACCAGGTCAGGCTCTACAAGGACGCCAACGCCTTCCTGCGCACCTGGGTGGGGCTGATCATGCACAGCAGCGCCTGGACCAGCCATTCGGCCATCTTCATCACCTGGGACGAGGGCAGCTACTCCGACACCAGCCCGTTCGGGCCACTGGACAACCGCGGCGGGCCCGACTCACCGGTCCTGCCCGCGACACCCCCCGACCCCACCACAGGCAGCGGTGGCGACCTGGCCGGCGGCACCATCTACGGCGGCGGCCACGTTCCGCTGATCGCCGTGGTCCAGGGCGTGGGGCACCGCGTTGACCCGGTCTTCTCCGACCACTACTCCCTGCTTCAGACCATCGAGGAAAACTTCGGCCTCCCGTTCCTGGGCAACGCCAGCGACACCGTCCAAGTCAAGTCGCTCGACGCCCTGCTCCACTAGCCCTCGATGGGTGGCAGTCCTGGAACTGAGACAGCGGCTCAGCCACTCCGCTGAGGTCCTGAGGGCGGAACTGAACGGCGGCCCGGGGGCGGATGACCGTCCCGGGCCGCCTGCTGCGGCCGCCGGTGCGGTCAGGCAGTGATCAAAACGATGCCCGCGGCGATAACGACCGCGGCCGCAACCCGGCGCGTGCCGAAGCGCAGCGCGCCCGCGCCGATCACGGCCACGACGATCAGCGTGGTCAGGTGCGGCTGCCGCGGTCATGCCGGCATCGGCGAATCCACCGGAATCGCCCGCCGCGCGCCGCGCCTGCGCCGCAGGCCGGGCCGCCGGCGGTAGCCTTCGTGCCCATCAGGGAGGGGAGATTGTGATGACAAATCCGGAACCGGTTCACCCGGAATCCGAGACGCATCCGTGGTCGATCAACGTGCCCAACCATCCGACCCGCGCGGATTCCCCGGAATACGTGGCTGCCCGGACCAAGATGAACGAGATCGCGGGGCAGGCACCGGGGATGATCTACGGGCCGGGTCCCTATCAGGACCACCACGGCGGCGCCCTGTGGCTGCAGGACGCCCAGGGCTGGTTCCTGGTCCGCAACCAGGCCGGGAT
This sequence comes from uncultured Actinomycetes bacterium, assembly GCA_963725125.1. Classification (GTDB taxonomy): domain Bacteria; phylum Actinomycetota; class Actinomycetes; order Streptosporangiales; family Streptosporangiaceae; genus DASXKD01. Next base: position 68,658 of record CAVRXW010000003.1, on the reverse strand, counting down.
CGAATGGTCCGCCCAGTTCTGCGCAGAACCCGCCAAAGTAGATCTTTTGCGACAAAACGCCCAACGGCTGTACAACCTCGTCTCGCCGCAGATCAAGCAGCAACTCGATCCCGGCGGCCTGCTGGACACCCCGATCACTGATGCCGCCGGGGTGGCCAAGTGGACCGACTCGATCTTCAACGCCGGCGTGCCGTTGCACCCCAATTTCCACACCGGCGTGCTGCCCGGAGGCGGGACCCAGAGCCCGGCCGCGCCCGCGGACCCGACCCAGAGCCCGGCCGCGCCCGCGGACCCCGAGCCCGGCGGGGTGCACCACTACCCGACGCCCATCGCCGACATCCAGCTGTTCAAGTACGACGACTTCCAGTTGTGGGTCACCGACCAGCAGGGCAACCCGGCCGCGGTCGCTCCGGTGGCCCAGCGGGGCAGCGGCAACGCCAGCGTCCACGTGCTGTACGCGACGCCCGGCTCGCAGTTGGCCCAGCAGAAGCACGAAGCGGAAAGTGCCGGCGCCCCGCTGATCCTCGGCCCGGACCACCCGCTGTCGGTGCAGGCGTACCAGAACCAGCAGGCACCCGGCTCCGCTGGCGCGGCCGGCGGCGGGGGTGCGCAGCCCGCGTAGCGTCCCCTCACCCGGCCCGCGGGCAGGACGGCGCCCGGCGCCCCGCGGCCCTTCGGTCCGTCCGGGCGCCGATGGTCACCGCCAGCCCGGTGAAGGCGAGCAGGAACAGGATGAGAAGGCCGCCGTAGTAGGTGAAGAAGGCGGCCCACACCGCGGGCAGCGCGACGATCACGCAGGCGGCCCACACGGCGGCCTTCGCGCCGGCCGGCATCCGGCCCGGCGGGATCGGCGCGCGGGGCGCGGCCGCCGCGGGCGGCCGGGCGGGGCTGGGCGGCGCCGGGGGCTGCAACGATGGCGCCGGAATGTCGGCGATCGTGGCGGCCAGCTCGCCGTAGGTCCGCGACGCCAGCGCGTGGCCCGCGCGCAGGCCCAGTTCGTCGAGGCTCAGCCGGCCCTGCACGAAGGCGGCCGTGAGGATCTCGACCACCTGTTCGCGGTCGGCGTCCGAGGCCAGCACGTGACCAACAGCTCTCGCCCTCGGCTCCCACGGCCCTGCCACTACGGGCCACCTCCCGCCAGCTTCAACGCACCAAAACACTAACCCGGAGGTGCGCCGGCCGTCATCCCCCGGGAGTCCGGGGCGGCTTAAGGCGCTGACCACTCGCCGTGGCCGATTCCTCGACGAGCTGCCCGCCGGTGAACGCGACCGTACCGCCTGCGCCATGCAGGCTCTTTTCCGCGATCGGCCACCAGCGGCCGATGCCCGCGGTGAACACGTCGAACGCGGCCGCGGGGTCGGCGTCGACCAGGACTTCCATGCGGATGGGCGGGACGGTGCTCACGGCCGCTCCTTGGTTGTCTCGGGATTGGGTGGCACTGGCGGCGGGACCGGCTGCCCGGCCTGCGCACGGCCGGGCCCGGCGGCGGCCCGGCTGACCTCGGCCGCATAGGCGGCCAGCGCGGTGTCCCAGGTCCGGACCAGCCACTGCTGCGCGGCCGCCATCCCGCCGGGTGCCAGCAGGTACAGGTTGCGGGTGCCGACGCTGCGGCGGGAGATCAGCCCGGCGTCGCTGAGCACGCGCAGGTGCTTGCTCACCGCCGGGCGGCCCACCGGCAGCCGCGCCGCGAGCCGCCCGACCGGCGTGGGCCCCTCGTGCAACAGTTCCAGGATGCGACGGCGCACCGGCTCGCCGAGCGCATCGAACACCGCGTCCGCGCTTTGGTTACTCATCAGCAACGGTTACTCTAGAGCAACCAATGGACCGCCGCAACCGAGGGGACCCACCGAATGGAATACCAGTCATGAGCACCGTGCCCGCGGCCCGGCTCGCCGTCTGGGAGGTCACCGAGACCGGCGGGGTCGAGTCGGCCTGGCTGACGCTGGACGGGCTGGCCCTCACCGCCCGCGGCCGGGCGGCGGGGCAACGGCCCGGGCCCTACTGGCTCGCCTACGACCTCGACACCGACGACATGGCCGCCACCACCAGGCTCCGGGTGACCGCCGAAACCCCGGCGGGCAGCGGGCAGGTGGACCTGCGCCGCGGACCGGACGGCTGGACCCTCGACGGGCAGCCGCGACCGGACCTGGCCGGTGCCCTCGACTGCGACCTGGAATGCTGCCCGGTCACCAACACGATGCCGGTCCTCCGGCACGGGCTGCACCTGGGCCCGGGACGGCGCGAGTTCACCATGGCGTTCGTTTCGGTGCCGAGCCTGGAGGTTGTCCCCGTCCGCCAGTCCTACCAGTACCTCGGCGCCGGGCCGGGCGGCACCCTGGTGCGCTACCAGGCCGGGTCGTTCTCCCAGGACCTCACCTTCGACTCCGGCGGGCTGGTGCTCGACTACCCCACGATGGCCCGCCGGATCCGGGCCTAGCGGCGCGGGGGCTGGCCGGGACGGCCCGGGCCAGGACGGCAGCGGCCGCGCGGCGCGGCCGGGCTGCCGCGCTCGGCTGGCTACGGCATCGTTTCCTGCGCTGCGGCGGCCGGCGGCTGGGCGCTCGGATTGACGAGTGTGAAGGAAAACTGCCGGATCCGCGGTGCCCACAGCTGGAACGCGGTGAGGTCCGGCAGCGATATCAGGCCGTCCAGGCGCGCCGCGGCCGCCGCGAACCGCCGCCATTGCGGGACCTCGGCTGCTGGGATCTTCCCGACGATCGGGTTGAACCAGCTGCCTTCTGCCCGCTGCACCGGTTCGAGGTCGGCGGCGAAATCCCGCCAGTGGTCATCGGCATCCCGCCAGGCGAGGCCGCCGGCCGTCTCCGGTTCCGTCTGCGGCGGCGTGTCGATCAGCCTCTCCAGCAACTGGACATTGGCAGTCAGCATGCCGAGCAGCGTCGCCACGGCCTGGTATTCGCCCGGCGTGTACTGGTCGCCGAGAAAGCTGGAAGCGTAGGAGAGGTCGCGGGTGGAGCGCAGCATCCGGTAGAGGTTGAACAGGCGCTTCGCCTCGCGTGGCGTCCCGATGAACGACTCGAGCGCGCCCAGGAGTTCGAGTTCCTGCTCGGCCAGCGGCCGCGGCGGGTCGTCGGTGCCCCCGTCGCGGCCCTCGGCCAACTCGGAGCGTTCCTCGATCGGCACGGCGGCGGCCGGCTCTGGTGCCGGTACGGCGTCCCCGGCGGCAGCCGGGCGTGGTTCCGCGGTCATCGGCGCGGCGCCGGCCTGGTTGCCAATTCCACCGGCGCCGGACATGCCGCGCAGGACACGCCCCAGGCCGCCGGCCGGGATTCCGGGAAGCGCGAACGGGATGTTGAAGATCTTCTCCAGGTAGTTGTGCGGGGTGACGTTCCACGGCTCGCCCGCCGCGACCGCGGGCCCGGATCCGGCATCGATGGTGTCGTGGAACTGGTGCTGCAGGGACCGCACCAGCCAGCGGGGATCGACACCGACCACCACGACGAACAGGTCCAGTGCCAGCAGCAGGTGCACCGCCTGCAGCACCTCGACCACCTGCCGCGGCCGGCACCGGTCAAGGTCGTCGATGTAGAGCACGATCCGGTCGATCGGGCGTGGCGCCTGCTCCGTGCCCCCTTCGCGGCGCCAGGCCTGGAGCAGTTCCACCAGATGCTCGAAGTCCTTGCGGATGGTGGAGATGAGCCCGAGTTGCCCGGCATAGGGACCGCCGGCCGCCCGCTCGGCGAGGAAGGCGTAGAGCCGCTGGCCCGGCATGAGGTCAGAAAGCTGCCTCGCGAGCTGGCCCACCTGCGTGACCACCTCGTCGAGTTGCGCCTGCGCCACCTTTTCCGCGGCCTCGGCCTCGCGCAGCCCGTCGACCGCCTCCCGCACATCGGCAGGAACCTGGTCAGCAGGTGACGCCAGGTCGTTGCTGAGTTCTGTGGCGATGTCCTTCAACTGGCTGAGCCCCTGCCCGGCCTGGGTGAGCAAGGTCACCACGTTGGTCACGGCGGCCACCAAAGCGGCCGCACCGGTGCCCGCCAGCCACTTGGTCCAACTGGCCGGGAGCCACGCCGCCGCGATGATGGCCAGCAGCGCGACCAGGCCGATCCCGGCTGAAATCAAGGTGCGTGGCCGCACCAGCAGGCTGCGCAGCGGGCTGGGCGCGCCCGCCGCGCCGCGGACCTGATCGGCAAGCAGGCGTGCCTGCTGTGTCTGGTCGCGGACGCCGATCCGCCGCCATACCTTGTCCAGTCTCTTGGCGAAACCCGCCGACTTCGCCGCCGCGAGCAGGCCCACCGCCTCAGAGTTGCGATTGGCCGCCGCGGTTTCCAGTTCCTCCTGCAGCCGTACGGTCTCAGCCTTCGCCTGCGCGGTGCGCGCCTCCAGCGCCTGGCGCTCGGCCGTGCCCTTGGCCAAGTCCTCCAGAAGCGTGCGGCGCCGCTCGTCCGCGGTCTCTCCCGGGCCGGCGAGCTGCCGGAATATCTCATCGCCCAGGCTGGCCCAGAGATTGGCGTCAGCGTAATGCCAGGCGTTGAATCCGATCTGCACCACGTCGCGGAGGTAAGGCTCCCGGCCGCTCCCGGACAGGCGCTTTATCTCGGACCTGAGCAGGCCCATGAAGTAGCTCTTGCCCGAGCCCCATTCGCCGAAGATGCCCACCGACAGGGGCGTCGGCGTCCGGGCATCGACGATGACCGCGGCCAGCATGGACACCCAGACGCCGACGCCCAGGTCATCTTGATCGAGCGGGATACCGCGGGTCGGGTCGACGAGGTCAGCGTCAATACCTCCGGCCAGGCGCGATGCCGGTGGCACCGCCGAAAGCAGTTCGTTCCACACCTCGCCGGAATCACCGGGACGGCTGGCCGGCGTCTGCGCTGCGTCGCGGACGATGGTCCGCAATTGCCCAGTGGAGACTGCCATCGCCGCCAGCATCGCGCCGGTGAGCGGCGGGTTGCTGGCGAGCACCGTGGCAAGTACCAGATGCCGGAGATGGACTTCACGTTCGCCCAGGGTGCGCTCGGCCGCATCGGCGGCCTGGCCAAGCAGATACGACAGCGGCGGCGTTTGCATTGCGGCGGTAACAGCGGCCTCGTCCCGGACCACGCGCGCCAGCGGATCGGCGCCCAGCGCACGGGTAAGCCGATCGAGGAAGTCGGTGGAGCCGAAACCCGCCATGCGGTCCACCAAGGCCCGGAACAAAGCGCCGGGAATCCCCTCATGGTTTTCATCGCGAACGTAACGAAGCACCGCCAGCAGCACCATGGACGCATCTGCCGGGCGGGGGTCCGCCATTGCCACGGCACCGGCAACCACGCTGCGCACGGACGCGCTCAGCCGGTAAGCCGCTATCCGCTGTCTGGCCCGGGCACGACCCGGAAATTCTATGACGTTCTCCGGCGCCAGGTCCGGGACCGGGCCCAGCGGTGGCTCGACCTCAACCCACTGGCCCGTCAGCACCCGCAGCAGCGGTTCCGCGCCCGCCACGGTGAACTCGTTCACCTGGTAATACGTCGCCGCCGTAGGGGCCAGCCATCCGGGGATGTCCGTCGCCGAGCCCCCGGGCAGCACCACCGGAAGCACCTCGCGCAGCCCGGCCGGCTGGTCGGTGTAGAACCGCTCCCGGATCAGCCGGGCTTCCCACTGGACGCCCCGGCCTTCATCCGGCTCGATGTCGCCCTCAGTCCGCCTGCGATACTCCGGCGAGGCGATCACCAACACATAGCGCGCGTCCCTTACCTGTTCGCTCGTCCGCTGCGCCCAGTCCGTGCGGCGGTCGGCAGCGGCCAGGTCGAGCACCGCGTCGATGCCGTTGCCCCGCAGGAACAGCCAGAACTCGCGCACCTGCTGCTCGTGTGGGGGGTCACCGTGGGCATAGGAGATGAACACTCGCGGAGATCCGGACCCGGTCGTCGTCACACGCCACCCCCACCAACCCGAACGTGGCGGAAAGCGGTCTCACCGGCCGATCGAGGGGACCGGTCAATGGCCCCAATAAGCCACGGGAATGCCACCCGCCAAGGCACACCATTATCCGCGTCGGTGCCAATGGTAACGAGGTGCCGCGCTCAGCCGGGGGCGCGGCGCGGCAGGCGCGGGTAGCGGTGCCAGCGGTCCCGCATCGCCGCCGCGGTGAGGACCAGGGCAGCGGCGGCGATAGCGTACCACGCGATCGTGACGGCGTGCGCGGTCGCCGGCGGGGAGACCAGCAGCCGGTCGATCCTGGGGCCATACCAGGCGAGGGCGATCACCGCGAGGCTCACCGGTGCGGCGACCGCCCCGCCGAGGTCGGCGTAGCGGGACCGGTCACAGCAGGCGGCCGCGGCGACGGCGACCGCGCACCACCCGGTCAGCTGGGCCAGCAGCGGGTAGACGGCAGGGCCGGGCGCCGACGGGGCAGCGGTGTGGTCCAGCAGCAGAAGCTGCGCCCAGCAGGTCGCGGCCAGGACGGGGGCCGCGAGCAGGGCCTGGCCGGCGGAGGTGAGCCAGCCGGGGGCCGGGGCGGCCTGGGTGAGCGGCCGGAGCGGATCCCGGGGCACGAAGGCCAGCGCGGCGACGGCGGGCAGGAAGGTGAGCCGGACGACGTTCTGGCTGAGCGGCTGGCGGGAATGGCGGGCGACATAGGCCAGCAGGGCGAGCAGGGCGGTGCCGGTCAGGCAGCCGGCGAGCAGGGTGACCCAGGGGGTGGCCGCCGCGGCGTGCCGGGCCGCCGCGGGCAGCGCCCGGGGCCAGAACCCGGCCGGCCGTGACCGTCGCCGTGCGGCGGTCGTCAGGTGCACAGCGGGCTCGGTGGCGGCTGCGGGGCACCCGGAGGCACCCCGGGCAAGGCGGCGACGGCGGGCATCGGGATGCCGAGCGCGGCGGCCAGCCGGGCGTCGGTGGTGTGCCAGTTCAGCCAGGCCGGCCAGGCAGCACGCAGGATGCTTTCGACCCTGGCCTGCGGCAGGTTCGCCATCGCCTTGGCCAGCAGGAAGCCGGCGCCGGTGAGCTGTGGTGCTACCGGGGCGAGGGTGCTGTCGGCGGCCGGCTCGGTCCACAGCGTGATGGGCGCGTGGTTCACCGTCGCAACCGGCAAGAACCCCTGCCCCCCGCCCAGGGCGGCCTGCCCGGCCTCCAGTTGCGCCGGGGAGGCATGGGTGGCGGTGATGGCCAGCCAGATCGCGATGGCTTCCCTGGCCTGACCGGCCGGCACGCAGCCCATTCCGGAGCTGCCGCCGGACGGGATTCGCACCGCCCACTCGGCGGCGCGCAGGGCCAGCCCGAAGCCTGGCAGCGGCGACTTCCCGACCGGCACGTAGACCGCCGGTGTGGCGCCGGCGCCGGCGTTCGCCTGCAGTAGTTCGGCGTGCCACCGGGCGAGCTGCTGCCTGGTGTGCCCGTGGAACAGCGGCGGATCGTCGAGGGCCAGCGAGGTGGCCTGGGCGATGGTCAGGACCCGGCCGGGCGGCACGGGCAGCCGGGCGAGCACCGCGCGCACCGGCGCCTGCCGCAGGGCCGGCAGCAGGTTCCCGAAGCCGGGGTACACGCAGTAGCGGACCTGACCGGCGGCAGCGCATTGCTCGGCCGTAAGCGGGTCGGCGACCTCGCTGACCAGCCGGTTCACCGTGGCGGCAGGGATGGGCCGCAGTTGCACGGCACCGCCGGCGCAGACCGCTGCCGCGGCCACGACGGCGGTGACCGCCAGCGCCGTCCGGTGCCGGGTGCGGCCCGGGGTCGCCGCGAGCGCCGCGGCACCGGCCAGGACCGCGAGGCCGGCCAGTTCCACGGCATGTGCCCCGCCCGGCGGGTAGCCGGCCAGCGGCCCGGGCAGCGCGCCGAGCTGGTCCGGGGCGGTCCACGGGAACAGCCACGGCGTCCCGCCCAGGGCCGGGTAGGCCAGCAGCCGGTAGGACTGTGCGATCACGGCGAGCAGCACCATGGCGCCGAGGATGCCGGCCAGCGGATGCGGGAACCGGGTCCCCACCGCGACCCCCGCCGCCCCGGCGGCGGCCACCAGCAGCACCCCGCCGGCCAGCATCGCGGGGCTGGGAGTGCCGATCGCGCCGCGGGCCTGTGCCACCACGGCGGCGGCGCCGGCCAGCACCACGCTGGCGGGCAGTACTCCCGCCAGGCCTCCCAGGTGGCCGAGCGTGCGGGTGGCGGCGGAGACGGGGAGGCTGTCGTACAGGTCCTGCATGCCGTCCCGCCGGGCCCGGCCGGCGGCCAGTTGCGCGGCGGCCAGCACGATCGCGGCGAGGGCGACCTGGCCGTAGCCGATCTGCCAGGCGGTGTTCCACCACAGCGGCTCCGCCGACCAGACCGAGCGCCAGATCACGGCGGCGCCGCCCACCAGCCCGGCCAGCACCAGCACGCTGCGCAGCAGCAGCAGCGCCTCGGCTGCCGCGAGGCTCCGCACGATCCCTAGCTGGCGGGCCGGCGGGCCGCCGCGCAGCGCCGGGCCACCGCTGCCCCCGGTGCGGGTGACGGCGGGCACGCTCATCGTGACCCCACGGCGGCGGACAGCAGCAGGTAGCCGTCCTCGACGGTCGGCGTGACGACCCGGGCGCCGTCCGGCGGCTGGTCACCGATGTTGCGCCACAGGCTGTCGCCGCCGCGCCAGGACAGATAGACGCCCCCGTCGCGCTGATGTGCCGTCCACACCCGCCCGGCCGCGGTGGCGGCCAGTTCGGCCGGGGTACCGGTGAAACGGACCCGCCCGTCCAGCAGCACCGCGACCCGGGGGCAGATCGCGGCGATGTCATCGGCCTGGTGCGTGGACAGCACGATCGCCGGATCGCCCGGCAGGCCGGACAGCAGTTCCCGGAACCGCAGCCGCTGCTCCGGGTCCAGCCCGGCGGTCGGCTCGTCGAGGATCAGCAGGTCCGGGCCGCCGAGCAGGGCCTGGGCGATGCCGAGGCGCTGCCGCGTCCCGCCGGACAGCGTGCGTACCCGCCGGCCGGCCAGCCGTTCCAGCCCGGTGGCGGCCAGGACCCGGGCCACCTCCTGCGCCCGGCGGCGCCGGTCGGTGATCTCCTTCAGGATCGCGACATAGTCGAGGAACCCCGTGACGGTGAAGTGCCGGTGGTACCGCAGTTCCTGCGGCAGGTAGCCGAGCCGGCGCCGGATCGCCGTCCGCTCGGCCCTGTCGGCGGGGTCCAGGCCGAAGATCGACACCGTGCCCGCATCGGGTTCGGCGGCGGTGGCCAGCACCGTCAGCAGGGTGGTCTTCCCGGCGCCGTTCGGGCCCAGCAGGCCGGTGATGCCCCGGCCGAACGCCAGGCCGACGTCCGCTAGCGCCTGGGTCTGTCCGTACCACCGCGACAGGCCGTCGACGCGGATCGCCACGGGGTGACCGTTTTGCATCATTGCCCCCATCCGGACTCGAAGCGGTCCCGGCGCAGGAACAGCACCGCCGCCGCCGCGAGCAGCACCGCCGCGCAGGCGGCCTGGCCGTGCCAGTCCACGGCCGTCAGCGGCAGGTGCGCTCCGGCCAGCAGCAGCACCGGCAGCACCCACAGGGCGCCGGCCACGACGGCGGCGGGCACCGGGCCCAGCACGCTCACCGCCGCGAGCGCCAGCGCGCACACCGCCAGCGAAGGCAGCAGGAACGCGGCGGGCAGCCAGCCGGGCCCGGGCACCGCGAACGCGGCGCAGGCGACCAGGATCAGCGCGGCGGCCAGCGCGGAGACCGCGCGGGCCAGCAGCAGCGTGAAGCCGGAGAACGGCGCCGCGACCGTCAGCCGGTAGGCGGGTCGAACAGCGGCAGGAACGCGGCCGCCACGCTGGCCAGCGCCAGCAGGGGTGCCACCAGCAGGAACGGCACGATGGCCTGCCCGGGCGGGAAATTGCCCGCCGGGCCGCGCGAGCCGAACCTGAAGAGCACGGTTTCGCCGGCCACCACGGCCAGCACGGCGACGACGGACAGCAGCCAGGAGCGGCGCAGCGACGGGGTGGCCGCGATCAGGCGGACCAGGTGATCGGGGACGCCGCAGCGGCGCAGCAGGCGGTGCGCCGGCCCGTCGTCACCGATGGCGGCACGCACCAGCAGCGCCGAGCGGTTCCGCGCGAGCCGTCCGGCGTCCGCCTGCGCCCCCAGCGCCGTGCGGCACGCCGCGCAGGCCATCAGGTGCGCCTCGACCGACCAGGCGGCGGGCTCGGCCACCGCGCCCGCCGCGTATCCGGCCAGCAGGTCCTGGCTGGCATGCCCGCCGGCACCGGCCAGCGCGGCAGATCCGTCGGTCATGGTGTCCCCCAGGCTTGGCGGCGGTGTGCTTGCATCCCGCCGGTCTGCGGCTCGGCGAGCGCGGCGCGCAGCGCCTGCCGGGCCCGGTGGCAGCGGGACTTGACGGTGCCCTCCGCGACGCCCAGCAGCACCGCCGCCTCCGCGCAGGTGAGGCCGTCCAGCACGGTGGCCTCGATCGCGGCGCGCAGCTCCGGCGACAGGTCCGCGAGGGCCTGCCCCAGCCGGCCGTGCTCGATGCCGGCCAGCACCTGGTCCTCCGCCGAGACGACCGCCTGCGGCTCCGCCGCGCGCCACGGCCGGCGGCGCCGCGAGGCGTCCTCCCGGCGGATCAGGTCGATCAGCCTGCGGATCCCGATGCCCCAGATGAACGCGGCCACGTCACCGGTGCCGCGGTAGGCGCTGGCTTGCCGCCACAGCGCGAGAAGGGTGTCCTGGACGGCGTGGTCGACCATGTCCGCCGCGGCGCACCGCCGGGTCATCCGGATGGTCAGCCAGCCGGCGTGCCGGTCGTACAGCGCGGCGAGTGCGTCCTCGTCCCCGCGCGCCACGCCGCGCAGCAGCGCCATGTCATCAGGCTCGCCGGGCTCTGGTGTCATGGCGCAGGCCGATCAGGTACTTCCATGCACTCCTTGTCGCAGTGCGCGGCCCTTCCGGTTCGCCATCATCGCGGGAAGCCGGCTAGGCGCGCCCTTTCGGCTGGTCAAGGGCGGCGAACAGGAGCCCGCCGATCAAGGCCATGTTCTTATGGAACTGGATCCGCTGGACCTTGCGCACGTCCGGGTCCTCGACCTTCCAGTAGGAGTGCCCGGCCAGGGTGGTCGGGACCAGCGAGCCGGCCAGGGCCAGGGCGGACAGCCGCGGGGCCTTGCCGAGCGCCAGCAGCGCACCGGCCGCCACCATCACGGCCGCGTTACCGCGCACCACCAGCTCGTCATCGGCGGGAAGCGGAACCCAGTTGCGCATCGCGGCCAGCACCGGGGCGGCCTGATCGACACGCCCGCCCGGCGCCCGCAGCGCGTCGAAGCCGAGCAGGACGTAGGTGGATCCGGTGAGCACGCGGGCGGCAGGGCGCAACGGCGCCAGCACGCTGCGGATATTGGTCATGGCACCTCGATGCTGTTGAGAACCTCGGCTACAGAACTGTACGACCGAGACTTACCATTCTCGGCGAGGGCAAGTGAGCGCCTCGCGGCAGTGCCTGGGCCGGGTGCGCCGGGGCCGGGCGCGGGGGCGCCGGGACACCCGGCCGGGAGGCGGGAACGGAGCGCGGATGGCGCCGGTCGATCGCCGGGTACGGCTGTGGGCATGGCTGGTGAAGCAGAACTCGGTCGGCACGAAGACCGAGGCCGAGATCATCGCGATGCAGTCGCGGCACGCCCCGGCCAACCCGCTCTTCAACCGCATCTTCGGCACGGTCCTGCCCGGGGTCGAGGTGCGCGACCGGGCCATCGACGGGCCGGCCGGGGACATCCCGGTGCGGGTCTACCGGCCGGCCCGCGGGGCGGGTGCCCGGCCGCTGATCCTCAACTTCCACGGCGGCGGGTTCGTCTTCGGCGACCTGCGGCTGTCCGACTGGATGTGCAGTTCCGCCGCGGTGACCGTGGGCGCCGTGGTGGTTTCCGTGGACTACCGGCTGGCGCCGGTCCACCGGTTCCCCGCCGCCGTGGACGACTGCTACACGGCCCTGGTGTGGGCGGCGCAGAACGCCGCGAGCCTGGGCGCGGGCGGTCCCGGGGAGGCGGCGCCGCCGACCGGGGTGATGGGGGAAAGCGCCGGGGGCAACCTCGCGGCGGTGATGTGCCTGCTGGCCCGTGACCGCGGCGGCCCGAAGATCGGCCATCAGGCGCTGATCTACCCGCCCACCGACATGACCCGGCCGTCGCCGGCGGCGGCGAAGTCGCTGATCATCAACGAACAGGAGATGGCCGTATACCGGCAGTGCTACCTGGGCGACGCCGACCCGGCCAGCCCGCAGGTGTCCCCGCTGCTCGCCGCGGACCACACCGGCCTGCCCCCGGCACTGATCCAGGTGGCCGAACACGATCCGCTGCGCGAGGACGGCGCCCGCTACGCGGCGGCGCTGCGGGCCGCGGGGGTGCCGGTCCGGTTCACCGAATACGTCGGCATGCCGCACGGCTACCTGAACTTCCCCGGCGTCTGCCGCGGCGCGTCGCAGGCCATGGCCGAGATATGCACGGAGCAGGCGGCCGCGCTCGCCGCCCCCGGGGTGCCCGGCTGACGGCCTGGCGGGCGTTCCGCGCCCGCGGTTACCGGGGCGGCGACTCCCGCGACCTGCGGCGGTACCAGCGAACGAGGCGGACGATCCCGGTGACGGCGAGCACCTGGCTGGCGAAGCTGACCGCGAGTACCGGGTAGTCCGCCGTGCCGCCCGGCGGGAAGGCGTTGAGCAGCACGAGGCCGCTGGCCCAGACGACCACGGCCGCGGCCATGAGGATGACGCCATCGGGAAGCGGGGGCCGTGCCAGCGGCCGGCGCCGCGACCTGCTGGCCCACGCGGCGGGCGCTGCCCTGCGGGGCTGACCGGCGAGCCGGCCCACCCGCCGGGCACCGCGGTAGACGCCGGCCGCGTACCGCAGCGCGCGGGCCTGGCGCAGCGCCTGGCCATGGATGCCGGGGTCACCCAGGATGGCTGGCAGTTCGGCGGCCCATTCACGGCAGCGCTCGGCGCGCACGCCGGCCGGCAGCCTGCGGCCGGCCCGGCGGATCACGAACTCGGCGATGCGCCGGGCGCGCTGATCCCCGGTCATGGCGTGCCCTCGCCGGCTGGCCGCGGCGTGCCGTGCCGCGCACCGCGGCTGCCGGGACGCGGTGCCGCCACGGTGGCCTGCGCGAGTTCGAGCCGGGCGACCCGGGCGCCCTCGCCGGTGAGCAGGTAGTACTTGCGCGGCGGCCGGCCGCCGGCCTCGTCGGTCCAGGGTTCCCACTGGGAGCTGACCAGGCCCTCGCCTTCCAGCCGGGCCAGCATCGGGTACAACGTGCCGCTGGGCAGCCTGGCCGCCTTCATCAGGTCATAGCCATGGTGGTGCGCCGATGTGTCGGCCAGGAACACCCGGAGCACGCGCTCCAACGGCCCGGTGAGCTTCACGGAAGCTAGCCTACATATATAGGCTACATATGTCGACGTGCGGCCGCCCGAGTGGCCGGCATGCGTGACGCGGCCATCGCCGGCGGCCTCCTCGTGACACCACCGGCGCCGTGTATACCGGTTTAATTGGGACAACGGCCATCGGGTAACGGAAGCAGGCGCGCACGCGGCGGGCCGCGGTGGGCAGGGAGCCCGCACACAGGGAGCCCGCACGCAGGAGGGCAGACATGGGCGAGCCAGCCATCGAGGTGCAGGCGCTGCGCAAGAGTTTCGGCACGAAGGAGGCGGTGGCCGGGATCGATCTGCAGATCGCCGCGGGCTCCTTCGCCGGGCTTGTCGGGCCGAACGGAGCCGGAAAGACGACGTCGCTGTCCATGATGACCGGCCTGCTGCGGCCGGACGGCGGCCGCGTTCTGATCAACGGGGTGGACGTGTGGGCGGACCCGCCCGCCGCCAAGGCACTCATCGGGGTGGTGCCGGCCGAGGCCCAGTTGTTCGAGCGGCTCAGCGGCGCGGAACTGCTGGAGTACGCCGGGCGACTGCGCGGCATGGCGGCCGGGCAGGCCCGGGACCGGGGCGCGCAACTGCTGGGCGTGCTGGACCTGGCCGCGGACGCCAAGCGCCTGGTCGCCGACTACTCCACCGGCATGCGGCGGAAGGCCGCGCTCGGCTGCGCCCTGATCCACAACCCGGCGGTGCTGTTCCTGGACGAACCGCTCGAAGGCGTCGATCCGGTTTCCGCCGATGTGATCCGGCGGCTGCTGACCCGCTTCACCGGCTCCGGCTCGACCGTGCTGTTCTCCAGCCACGTGATGGAACTGGTCGAGCAGGTCTGCGACCACGTGTCCATCATCGACAAGGGGCACATCGTGGCCACCGGCACCACCGATCAGGTGCGGGGCGGCAAGACGCTGCAGCGGGCGTTCATCGACCTGGTCGGTTCCGGGGCCGGCGGACAGGAGGGGCTGTCGTGGCTCGGCTCCTCGTCGAACTGAAGCTGCGCCTGCTGCGCAACGCGCTGCGCTCGTCCTCGCGGGCCAAGGTCTCGTTCCTGCTGTCCACGGCCTTTGCCGGGCTGGTCGCGATCGGCACCTTCACCGGCCTGGCCCTGCTGCGCGGCCAGGCCACGTCGGTGGACGTGACGGCGGTCGTCTTCACGCTGTTCGCGTTCGGCTGGCTGATCCTGCCACTGCTCGCGTTCGGCCTCGACGGCACCCTGGACCCGGCCACGCTGGCCCCCTTCCCGCTGCGCACCCGCCCACTCGCCGTCGGCCTGCTGGCCGCATCGGCCACCGGCGCCTGGCCGCTGGCGAACGTGCTCGGCCTGCTCGGGGTGACCGTGGGCCTGGCCAGCGGTCCGCTCGGCCTGCTCATCGCGCTGGTCGCGGTGCTGCTGGAGGTGCTGTTCTGCATCACGCTGGCCCGGTTCGTGACCACCAGCATGGCCGGGCTGCTGCGCTCCCGCCGGGGCAAGGATTTCGCCGCCTTCCTGTTCATCCCGATCTTCGCGCTGTACGAGACGTTCACTCAGGTGGTGCCGCGGCTGGCCGCCGCCGGCAAGCTGACCACCTCGAGCTTCTCCGGCGTCGACGCGTGGCTGCGCTGGCTGCCGCCGGGCCTGGCCGCCCACGCGATCCAGGACGCCTCGGCCGGGCGCCCCGGCACCGCCCTGGCGCGCCTGGCGCTGCTGGCCGGCGTCATCGTGGTACTGGGCTGGCTGTGGATACGGTCGCTCGGCCGGGCCCTGGTGACCGCCGACACGTCGACCCAGTCATCGCGGGTGCGCGGCAGGCCGCTGCCGCTCGCCCGGTACGGCCTGCGTGGTACCGTGGCCGCCCGGTTCTGGATCTACCAGCGCCGTGACCCCACCTCGCTCATCTTCTGGGGCATCACCGCGGTCATCATGGCGGCCGTGTCGGTCAGCGCCATCCTGGGACGGAACGGGCATCCCGGCATCCTGATCGCCAGCGCGGTCTTCGGCGCCGTGTTCGTCGGGATCTTCCACGCCAACGCGGTCGGGTGGATCGGCCCGCCGTTCGTCCTTGACGCCACGGCGCTGAGCGGCCGCCGGATGCTGCGCGCCTACCTCTCCGGGCAGAACATCGCCCTGGCCGTGATCGCGGTGCCACTGCTTGCCGCGGTCTCGTTCGCGCTGGCGTTCCTGGCCAGGAGCCCGCAGTTCGGGATCCTGGGCACGGCGGTGGACCTGGCCGGCATCGGCGCGGCGCTGGCCCTGGGCAACATCTTCTCGGTCACGATGCCGTTCCCGATCGAGAAGAAGGCCGGCAGCCCGATGCGCACGGCCGCGGCCGGATACAGCTCGTACGGGGTCGCGGGCACCTTCGGCAACTTCTTCGGCGTCGGGATAGCGGTCAGCCCGGTGATCGTCGCGGTCGCGCTCACCGGCCACGTGGCGGCGGCGGTCCGGATGCCGGTGCTCCTGCTGTGCTCTGCCGGGTACGGTCTCGCGCTGGCCTGGATCGGTGTCCGGATCGCCGCCCAGGCGGCCGAGCGGAGGGTGCCGGAACTCTGCCAGGTCGCTCTCCGCAGCAAGCTGTAGCCGGCGCTGGCGAGTCCAGGGCCAGCGGCGAGCCAGCGGGCTGGGCCTGCTCGTTGCTATCCGGCTGGGGTGCCTGCCCGGGCGCGGGCCGCTGGGGCAGGAACAGGGTGAGGACGGTGACGAAAGCCAGGATCTTCGACGCGATGTTCAGGGCGGTAGGCAGCGGGGCCGACGGGTAACCGAATCCGGACAGGGCCCAGACCGCGAACACGCCCAGCATCAGCGCGAAGGAAAAGAACGTGGCCCTGGTCAGCCGCACCATCGGCGACAGCCGCAGGAGCAGCAGCGTGGTGATCTCGATCAGGAACAGGGGCACGAAGAACAGGGCCCGGTACAAGGCCGGGTCGGGCGGGATCGGGGGGTAGGTCCTGGCCATCACGATAAGGTCGAACGGAAGCTCGAAGATCATCGGTGCGGCTATCGCGCCGATAGCGCCGCTGGCCAGCCTCGTCCCGAAGCCAGGCGATCTGCGCGAGATGATGATGACGAAGACGACCACGACCGCCGTCAACGTGATCGGGGCGATGCGATCCTTGGGCGCGGCCGCAGCGGCGCTCAGGTGATACGCGAGAAGGTATTGCCGGAGGTAGATGGTTACGCAGACCAGGAACGCCACTATCGAGGCGACCCAGGCAAGGATCATGGCGGGCCGGCCCACTGGTCCGGGCCGGGTGGCCCGCACGGGCAGCGGCAGCCGGATTCCGGCCAGGGTCACACCACCCGCGACGGCCAGCAAGCCGATGGCGAGCCAGATCCTGGCATCCCCGCTGTAGCTGACCCATGTGCCGTACTGAGTCATGACGTGCACCTGCTTTCAACAGCCGCGCGCTGCCCGGGCGGGCAGCCGCACTAAACTGATATCACAATGCTATAGTTCTCATATCAGTCCTGTCAACCGGGATGGCCCGCCGGCTGTCACCGGCTTACGAAGGCCGACACTGGCAGTGACATGCCGAGTACAGGCAGCACGAGCGACGATCGGCCGGACCTGGCAGCCGCCCGTCCTGGCCGTCGTGCGGCTGTTTTAGCTTCTCAATTCCTCGTACAGCGCAATTGCGATGGCCCGGATATAAACTCTGATAATCGCCCGTTAACTGCGGGAATATTCGCTATTAGCGCAGTTTGAAGGTAAAATGACCTTGGAGGTCACGTGACCTCCCACCACCCCCGCCGCGAAAGGCCAGCGACGCGAAGCATGCGCTCAGTCAAGGCCGCCAGCAGCGCCGCAATCCGCAGGCACGACCGCCGAGCAAGCGGAGAGGAGCCTGTGAGTCAAAATGACCGCCGCCGACCACACCGACCGCACCGACCAAGAGCGTGCGACCATCGTGGCTGGCAAGGAAGCCGGGCACTCAGCCGCGCAGATCCTTGCCACCATGCAGGCGCAGGG
Source organism: uncultured Actinomycetes bacterium (assembly GCA_963725125.1). GTDB lineage: Bacteria > Actinomycetota > Actinomycetes > Streptosporangiales > Streptosporangiaceae > DASXKD01. Next base: position 51,422 of record CAVRXW010000003.1, on the reverse strand, counting down.
CGACGGGAAGCTCGTCAGCTTTAGCGCTGGCCGCGTCCTTAGGGCCGCGCTCAAAGAGGTACAGGCAGCTGGCAAGGCCGCCGGGAAGTCTCCGCGTCAGGTCTCTCAAATGTTCGGAGCTGACCAGAAAGCGGGGAAAGACGCGATGGCCCGCTACCGGCCGGCCACGGCCGAGCCCGTGCGTCCTCGCGTTCAGTGCAGCTGCGGCACGACCATGAACACGCCCGACCTGGACCGCTGCGGCCACTGTGGAGCGCGGGTCAGCAAGCGCACCGCCCAGCCGCGATGGAGATCCTGATGAGCTGCGCTTGATTACCACCTTGTAGCCCGCCGCCAGCGCCGGCAGGCGGTGGGAACCGATCTGATCCTCGGTCGGCGAGAGAGTGGCGTCCGGCCGGTCGGGTCTGGATCGGCCGCAGCGTCAGTACAGGGGTGGCGGGTGGCCGGCACTGGGGCAGTCACCCCGGAGGGGACAGATCGAGCAGGACGGGTCTTTACGCCGGCAGACCTGTTGCCCGTGACGGCGCAGCAGCTGGCAGGCGCGCTGGCGGGCCGTCACCGTCGCCGGCAGGCGCTCGCAGGCCCGGCTACTGGACGTGACCCCAACCTCAGACACGCGTGCGACCCAGTTGACTGCCTTCAAATGCCGCCCATACCCTGATCCCGAGCCGGGGTCTGATCAGCCCGTACTGAGGGGGGCCAGTGGCGCGAAAGCTTGGGTTTCACGGTGCTGCAATCCTGCTGGTGCTCACCCTGGCTCCCGCGGGCGTGGTTTTGGCGGGCGCCCAGAGCGCCGCGGCGGGCGGTTGCGGGAGCTGGGTGCAACAGACAAGCGTGGATCCCGGAACAGGCGATAATAACCTCACCGGGGTTGCTGCCATATCCGCGAGCAATGTTTGGGCTGTCGGCTATTACTTCGTCGGCGTCAATACCGTGACCCTGATCGAGCACTGGGATGGTACGTCCTGGTCGGTGGTTCCGAGCCCGAACGTGGGAACGGGGGATTTGCTCAACGGTGTCTACGCTGTCTCGGCGACCGACATATGGGCGGTAGGCGGCTACTTTAACGGCACGGCCGGCCGGACGCTGATCGAGCACTGGGATGGCACGTCCTGGTCGGTGGTTCCGAGCCCGAACGTGGGAACCGGATCGAACGAGCTCTTCGCGATAAGAGGCACGTCGTCGAACAGCATCTGGGCCGTGGGCAATACCGTCACCAGCTACCCGACCTTCCATACCCTCATCCTGCACTGGAACGGAACTAAGTGGCGGGTCACTCCCAGCCCCAGCGTGGGGACCGGGACGAACATTCTCAACGCGGTACGGCCGCGATCCCTGACCGACGCCTGGGCGGTCGGGGACTACAACAACGGCACCGTCGACAAGACGCTCATCCTGCACTGGGACGGAACTAAGTGGCGGGTCGTTCCCAGCCCTAACGTGGGGACCGGGAACAATGTGCTCCGCGGCGTCTGGGCCGGTTCCGCGACCGGCGCCTGGGCGGTCGGGGACCACAACAACGGCACCGTCGACAAGACGCTCATCCTGCACTGGGACGGAAGTCACTGGCGGGTATGGCCCAGCCCTAACGTGGGGACCGAGAGCAACGACCTCAACGCGATTGGCGGAACGTCGCCGACGAACGGATACGCGGTGGGGACCACTTTTGGCGGCACCGGCTCGACGACCCTCATCCTGCACTGGGACGGAAGTCACTGGCGGGTTGTCTCGAGCCCGAACATTGGCACCGGGGGCAACGACCTCAACGCCGTCTTCGCTCTATCGCCGGCCAGCATCTGGACTGCAGGGGACTACAACAACGGCGGCCCGAACCAGACGCTCATCGAGTACTGCGGTTAAAGAGCGCCGCGATCGACCCGCACGCCGGTACCCAGCGGCGAGTAGCCCAGAATGTCCTGCAGGTACAACACGAGGTAGAGCAGCACCGAGAAGATAGCGGCGCTGAGCCCGAACGGCATTTCCTGCGCAATGGCGTGGCCCGGACGGAGCCCGTGGCCGAGGCGTCGGGTTTCGCCGACGAAGAAGTCCTGGACGTGCCGGGCCGTCCCCGCGTCATCCACACGCCCGGCCACACCGCCGGAAACGCGGCCCTGAGCCTGGCCGACCGTGAAGTCCTGATCGTGGGCGACACGCTGGCGACGCTCAGCCTTGTCCCCGGCGAGTCCGGGCCGCAACTGCTCCCTCGGTTCATGAACGAGGATCACGACCGGGCCCTGGCCTCGCTGGAAAAGATCGAGCCGGTCAATGCTCGCTGGATCCTGCCCGGTCACGGTCTTCCCTGGGAGGGAAGTCCGCAGCAGGCCGTCAAGCTGGCCCGGCAGATCGCGGCCCGGACAAGTTGAAAGGCCTGCCCGGCTCACTGGCGAGCACTCCGGCGTCATCGACACCGACACGTCAATGCCGTACTCGGTGCTCGTCTTCCGCGATCCCGACGGTGCACTCACCTGCCGCTCTCCGACTGGCCGGAGCGTCAGGCTGCCTGTTCGGCCTGCAACTGCCGGACCACCTCCAGCGCGTCGCTGATGTGCTGGCCGATGTGAGTCATGGAATTGAAAACGTGCCGGACCGTGCCCTCGCGGTCGATGACATAGGTGACCCGGCCGGGCAGCAGGCCGAGCACCGCCGGTACCCCGTAGTTCTTGCGGACGCGGCCGCCCTGGTCGCTGAGCAGGGTGAACGGCAGCTTGTGCCGGCGGCGAAGGCGGCGTGCTTGCCCACGGGGTCGGAACTGATTCCGATCACCTCGGCACCGGCGCCGGTGAAGACCTCGTGGCTGTCGCGGAAGGCGCATGCCTCGGCGGTGCATCCGGGGGTGTCGTCCTTGGGATAGAAGTACAAGACGACCACCCGTTCGCCGAGCCGGTCGTGCAGCCGCACCTGCTCACCTGATTGCGAGGGAAGGGTGAAGTCGGGGGCCTTGTCGCCGACCTGGATACCGCGTGCCATGCTCTGCCTGCCTCTCGGTGTTCCCCCCGGGATCGCGGGCCTGCTTCCATCAATGTAGCCAGCACCCGGCCAGCGGTCGTCCTCGCGTACCGCGCGTGCGCCCCATCCAGTCGCGCGCGGTGAGTGCGCCCGCGGGTAGGCTTCGCGTGCTATTGAGTACCCAGTGATCTGGCCGGAGGACAGTCATATGCCACTTTTCGCCAACAAGCCGGCCGGTGATGCCGGCTGGGAGCCGGAGGCCGCGGACGGCAGGCTGGCCCACACCGCCGGCGCCGATCCGTCGGGCGTTTTCACTTCCGACTTGTCGGTCTCGGAGTATGTGCTGCTCGGCGAGGCCGGGTTCGAGCCGCTTGGTTTCGTGGTCGGATCGTCGATCTATCACATCGGCCTGCAGGCCGGACGATGGTCGCAGAACCAGGAACTGCAGGTCCTGACTCAGGCGATGTACAACGCCAGGGAACTGGCCATGGCCAGGATGCGGGCCGAGGCCGATCATCTGGGAGCTGACGGCATCGTCGGCGTTCAGTTGCGGATGCAGAACTACGTGTGGGGGCAGGGCGTCCTGGAGTTCATCGCCACCGGGACGGCAGTGCGTGCGCTCGGCAGCGGCGGCACCGGCACCGCGGGCGCCCATCGGGCCCCGGACGGCCGGGCGTTCACCTCGGACCTCTCGGCTCAGGACTTCTTCCGGCTGCTCGCGGCCGGCGCGGTACCGGTGGCGTTCGTGCTCGGCGTCTGCGTGTACCACATCGCCCATCAGTCGGCGATGCAGTCACTGCGGCAGGTCGGCCGGAACCAGGAGATGGTGATCTTCACCCAGGGCATTTACGAGGCCCGGGAGCTCGCGCTCGCCAGGATGCAGGCGGAGGCAGCGCAGGCGAGATCCTCGGGCATCGTCGGGGTGACTGTCGAGGTCAACAATCACGTCTGGGGCGAGCACGCTACCGAGTTCCTCGCCACCGGAACCGCCATCCGGCGCCTCGGCGACGAGCACCGCCTCCCCGAGACCTCGCCGAAGCCCACCTTTACTTTGGGCCTCGACAGCTAGGTAGACGGTGCCCTGACGCCGCTTGCCGAGCCTGCGATCGGGTCACTCGCCGGCGGGATCGTGGGCTCCGCGCAGCGTGATGATCGCCATCCCGGCGGTGAAGACCAGCCCGGCGCAGAGTACCGCGCCGAGGTCGTGCGGTGTATCCCGTCGGGCCGACCCAGGCCAGCCCGCCGTCCTGTACGCGGTCACCGCGGGGTCCCGTGGAAGATGATCTTCCCCTGGTCCATCAGCGCGACCCGGCCAGCTGCCAGAATCCACGGCGGCCACCAGTCAATTGGCTGTCTGGCGGGCCACGGCCGGGTCGTCACACCACGGAGCCGAGTGTGCGGTGATACCAGGGCGGCAGTCCGGCCTGGCCACGGCGCGAGCTCATACCCAGGTATGACCACACAGGTGTGATGAGCTGGATGGCCGTGGCGGCCTACCCTTGAATCGTGAAACAGATGCCCGGCCTCGCGCTGGCAGCGAACGGCGACCACGGGGCGGTACGCACCGCGGCGAGCCGCGCGTGGCACGGGCTTGTCCAGGTGCTGGCCGCCCCGGCCCCGGCCCCGGCGTGGCGATGGCACTCACCGCAGGAGCGCCGGGTGGCGTACGCCACGCTGGGCATAGCCACGCTGGTCCTGTGCATCGTCAGCGTGGCCAATGTCCACGGAGCGGCCATCTACGGGCCATTGCCCCGCATCAGGCCAGCGCCGGTCGGCCAGCTGCCGCTCGGCCTGGGGCCGCGGGTGCTGGCCGTGGCGGTGGTGGCGCCGCTGCCGCTGGCGGCCCGCTATCCGATGCTCGCCTGGCGGATCGGGTGGCTCGCGCTGCTGCTTGCCCCGCTGGTCCCGGCTACCTGGTCGGGAGGCTGGCCGTGGGGCGTGCCCCAAGTGCTCGCGCTGCTGGGGGCATTCTGCCTGGCCGGTGTCCGCCAACCGCGGCCGGCGCTGTGGTGGATGTGGGCGCTGAGCCTCATCCCATGGTGGCTGTGGCTCAGCAAGGACGTGCCGAACCTGAACGGCCCGGCCAGCGCCACCATCGTCTTCACCGCAGCGGTGATCGTGGTGGACAGCATCGGATCCTGGCTACGCGCCCGGCGGGCCCTGGCCGCCCAGACCGAGCGCACCGAGGTGGAGCGGGAGCGGCGGGCCGTGCTGGAGGAGCGCACCCGGATCGCGCGGGAGTTGCATGACGTGGTCGCGCATCACATGTCGCTGATCGCGGTCCGGGCAGAGACCGCGCCGTACCGCCTCAACGACCTGCCCGAGTCGGCCCGCGCCGAGTTCGGCGCGCTGAGCGAGGTCGCGCGCGCGGCGCTGGCGGACATGCGGCGGCTGCTCGGCGTGCTGCGCTACGACCAGCCCGCCGCGCTTGCGCCGCAGCCCCAGCTAGCGGACCTGCCGACGCTCGTCGACGCCGCCCGGCGAGCCGGAGTATCGGTCGAGCTGTCCGTCCCCTCCGCGCTGGACCAGGTGCCTTCCGGCGTTGGGGTATGCGCGTACCGGATTGTGCAGGAATCGCTGTCCAACGCCAGCCAGCACTCTCCCGGCGCAGCCGTCACCGTGTCGGTGGACCATGGTGCCGGCGCCGTCCTGCTGCGGGTGGCCAACGGGCCCGGCGGGCCCGCCGGGCCCGGCCCGCGAACGAAAACGGGCCGGGTCACGGGCTGATCGGCATGCGCGAGCGGGTGGCGCTGCTCGGCGGCTCGCTGTCGGCCTGCCCAGCGCCCGATGGCGGCTTCGTGGTCTCAGCGGTGCTCCCACTCGGCCAGACCGCGTGACCGCCGACGGCGCGGCAGGCGGCGGCACGGCCACGCGGTGCCTGATCGCCGACGACCAGGCGATGGTGCGGGAGGGCTTCGCCGCGGTACTCGCCGCCCAGCCAGGCCTGCTGGTAGTGGGCCAGGCCGCCGACGGCGCCGACGCCGTCCGCCAGGCGCGGCACCTGCAGCCGGACATCGTCCTGATGGACGTCCGGATGCCCGTCATGGACGGGCTGCAGGCGACCCGCGAGATCCTCCGCGCCGCAGCCAGCCTGGTCCGGCCGCGAGTGCTGATGCTCACCACCTTCGACCTCGACGACTACGTGTATGCGGCATTGCGGGCCGGGGCCAGCGGCTTCCTGCTCAAGGACGCCACCGCCGCCGAACTGGTCCACGCCGTGCGCGTGGTGGCCGCCGGCGACGCCCTGCTCGCCCCGTCGGTGACCCGGCGGCTTATCGCCGACTTCGCCCGCCGGCCACACCCAGACCCGCCGTTCCCGCCCAGGCCCGGCACGCTCACCCACCGGGAAACCGAGGTGCTGCAGTTGATTGCCCATGGCCTGTCCAACACCGAGATCAGCGACACCCTGGTCATCGCCGAGCAGACGACCAAGACCCACGTCGGCCGCATCCTCGCCAAGCTCAACCTCCGCGACCGCGCCCAGGCCGTCGTCCTCGCCTACGAAACCGGCCTCGTCACGCCAGGCAGCCCCGGGCCGCCCGGTAGCCGCCGGTAGCCGCCGCCCGCTCGTGCGGGCGCGCCGGCTAAGGGCAGACTGGGCGTATGACGCGGGGTGTGGTGCTTGGCGGCGGCGGCATAGCGGGTGTCGCCTGGGAAGCCGGAATCGTCATCGGCCTGCGGCGGGCGGGGGTTGATCTGTCGTCGGCAGATGTGATCGTAGGTACATCGGCCGGGTCGATTGTCGGTTCGCACGTGGCTTTCGGCACGGACCTGCGGGCGCTGGCCGCTATGACGCCCGCCCCCGCGGGAGCCGAAGCCGCCGCTGTCCCGGCCGTCAGCCTTGAGGTCATCCTCAGCGCGCTGGCACCCCTGTTCGACCAGGGGCTGGATCCCGCGGAGGCGCGCCGCCGGGTGGGGGCCGCTGCCCGCGCGGCGGGCGGCGATGAGCAGCCCTACATCGCGCGGATCGCCTCCTTGCTGCCCGCCACCGACCGCTGGCCGCAGCGCCGGTTCCTGGTGACCGCTGTGGACACCGAGTCGGGTGAGCCGGTTGCCTGGCACGGCGGCTCTGGCGTCCGCCTGGACCGTGCGGTCGCGGCGAGTTGCGCCGTTCCCGCCGTCTATCCGCCGGTGACGATCAGCGGGCGGCGGTACATGGATGGTGGCATCCGGTCGGCTACCAACGCCGACCTCGCGGCCGGCTCCTCGGCTGTCATCGTGCTCAACGCCATCGGGCACCTGACCCCGCGTGAACCGCTTCAAGAGGAGCTGGCCGCGCTCGGCACCGCGGCCACACTGGTGATCACACCAGACGATGCGGCGGCCGCCGTGATGGGCACCAACCTGCTCGACGCCGCCACCGCCGCGCCAGCGCTGGAAGCTGGCCTGACCCAGGCGATGTCCTGCAGCGAGCCGGCCCACACCGTCTGGTCGGCCGCCTAGCCCGCCGCCGCCAGCCGATAACACAGCGGCAGCGCGGTAGCCGTAGTGACGCGGCGGCACGACAGAACCTTAGGGTCAGAGCATGACTGACCAGACGCCGGCAGGTGCCCAGGAGGCGGCGGCGCTGCTCGCCCGGCTCAGCGACGAGTTCTTCGAGATCGCGCACACGACCGATCCGCTCAACGCCACGCAGCTCGGCGTCTCGGGCTTTGACGCCCTGGTCCCGGATCCCAGCCGCGAGGGCTCGGCACGCGGCGCGCGGCGCCTGGCCGCGATCGAAACGGGCCTGGATGCGATCGATCCGGGCCTGCTCGGCGAGCAGGACCGCGTTAACCACGCCGTGCTGGCCTGGCTGGCCTGGGGTGCGCGCTCGGACCTGGAGCACGGGCTCTGGGAAGGCAACGCCTCGGCGGGCGCCTACGTCTCCCCTCAGGCCATGGTCTTCCAGTCCGTCCCGGCCGCACTGCTCGACGACGCCGGCGCGGCCGACGCGTACCTGCAGCGGCTCCGCGGCCTGGCCGGGTACTTCGACGCCGTCACCCGCCGCTACCGGGAGGCCAGCCGCGACGGGCGGGTGCCGACCCAGGTCGGGGTTCGCCAGGCCGTCGAGCAGCTCGAGGGACATCTGGGCAAGGACATCACCGCGGACACGCTGGTATCGGTATCGCTGCCGGACCGCCTCGACCGGGCGGCGATCCGGCGCGAGGCGGCCGGCATCGTCGAGGCCGAGATCCGGCCCGCGATGCGGCGGCTCCTGGCCTGCCTGCAGCAGGACCTGCTGCCGGTCGCCCGCGGGAACGACAAGGTCGGCATCCGCTTCATCCCCGGCGGCGCCGAGGGTTACCGGGCGGCCGTGCGCCGGCACACGACCACCGAGTTCTCGCCCGAACAGTCCACCAGATGGGCCTCGACTGCCTCGCGGAGCTGGAGGCCGAGTGGGCGGAACTCGGCGGGCGCGCCCTGCAGACCAGCGACGTCCCGTCGATCCGCGGCCGGCTGCGGGAGGACCGGGCGCTCCGCTTCACCAGTTCCGCCGCAGATCGTGCGCACGGTCGCCGACGCCCTGCGGCGCGCCGAGGAGGTGCGCGATGACTGGTTCCCGTCATTCGAGATCCCCGACTGCATCATCGAGGAGATCGATCCGGTCGAGGCCGGCAACGCTCCCCTGGCGTACTACCGGCCCCCGGCGGGCGGCGGGCTGCGCCCAGGCGCTCACTGTGTGCTGACCAGCGAGCCGGAGCGGCGCTTCGTCTACGAGTACGAGGCCCTCGCGTTTCACGAGAGCACACCCGGTCACCACCTGCAGATCGCCTCGGCGCAAACGCTGCGAGGCCTGCCTGCCTACCGCCGCTTCCTCGACGCCGAGGTCTGCGGCTACGTCGAGGGCTGGGGCCTGTACTGCGAGCGCCTGGCCGATGAGATGGGCCTGTACACCTCTGACCTGCAGCGGCTGGGGATGCTCTCGTTCGATGCCCTGCGCGCCTGCCGGCTGGTCGTCGACACCGGCATGCACCATCTACGGATGGTCCCGCTCGCAGGCGGTGGACTTCATGTGGCAGCACACCGCAACCACCCAGGCCAACGTCCACAACGAAATAGATCGTTACATAGCCTGGCCCGGCCAGGCGCTCGCCTACATGGTGGGCCGCCGCGAGATCCGCCGTCTCAGAGGGGCGGCCGAGCACCGGCTCGGCGCGCGCTTCGACATCCGTTCCTTCCATCAGGCGGTGCTGGGCAGCGGCGCCGTCCCGCTGGGAGTGCTCGACCAGCTCGTGACGCGCTGGGCCGACGAGACCGTCGAGAGCCCGCCGTGAGGGCTCGCGACAGTTAACACACTGCTTGACTGTCGGAGTCGCCCGGGCCTATACTTAAGTAGATGCCTAACTATTTCGGAACGCTGGACCAGGTGTTCCAAGCCCTCGCCGACGCGACGCGGCGGAGCCTGGTCGAGCGCCTGATCAGCGGTCCAGCCTCGGTGAGTGAACTCGCCCGGCCCCTGGCCATGTCGCTGCCTGCGGTGATGCAGCACATCGGCGTGCTGGAGGCGTGCGGCCTGGTCCGCTCCGAGAAGGCCGGCCGGGTCCGGACCTGCCGCATCGACCCCGCAGCGCTGCGCCTTGCCGAGACCTGGATCGCCGCCCAGCGCACCGCGTGGGAGCAACGCCTCGACCTGCTCGGCGAGGTCCTAGCCGAGCAGCCCGCACCCAGACCATCGCAGCCAAGGAGCACACCATGACCGACCGTGGCGTCGTCCATTCCACCCTCAGCCTCGAGCGCGTTTACCAGGCGTCGCCCGCCCGGGTTTTCGCCGCGTGGGCCGACCCGGCGTCCAAAGCCCGCTGGTTTTCCCCCAACGGCCCGCACAAGCTGGACTTCCGCGTCGGCGGCCGGGAGGTAAACCACGCCCGCGGCCCGGGCGGGCAGGACGTGTCCTTCGAGTCGCACTACCACGACATCGTCGCCGGCCAGCGCATCGCCTACACCTCAGCCCTCTCGGTCGCCGACACCGTAGTCACCGTGTCGCTCACTACCGTCGAGCTCACGCCTGAAGGCGACAGCACCCGGCTGGTCCTCACCGAGCACGGAGCCTTCCTCGACGGTCACGAGCAGCCGGACTGGCGGGAGCAGGGCACCAGCCACTGGCTCGACGCTCTCGGTGCGGATCTGGCCGGCCAGCCCGGCAGCTGACCGGGCCGGATGGCGGTGAAATCACCGCTACCGGAGAGCGGTTCAGCCGATGTCCCGGCCGTTCACGGTCAGCGTCACGTCGATGTTGCCCCGGGTGGCATTGGAGTACGGGCACACCTGATGGGCGGCCGCGACGATCCGGGCCGCCTGCTCGGGGTCCTGAATCTGCGGCAGGGTGACGTCGAGCTCCACGGCGAGCTTGAAACCACGCTCCTCGGTGGGCAGCAGGCTCACCCGGCTGTCGATCGAGACATCACCCACCTCGGCGCGCTCACGACGGCCGATCACGCCCAGGGCGCTTTCGAAGCAGGCCGCATAGCCCACAGCGAAGAGCTGTTCAGGGTTCGTGCCGCCGCCCTCGCCGCCCATCTCCTTCGGCGAGCGGAGCTGCACATCCAAGGCCCCGTCATTCGTGCGCCCGTGACCGCTCGCCCGGCCGCCTGTGACCGTTGCCTCCGCCGTGTAAAGAACTCGCGCCATCTCGGCTCCATCTTCGGGATCGGCAGATTGCCCGGCGCACCGCCGGACCGGGTTCCGGTACCTGATGGTGATCACAGGTGACCAGTCCGGCGGGTGACCGGTCTAGTCTCACGGTACAAGGGAGGTGCGCACGGCGCTACGGGCCCGTCTCGTGACCGATGCGCATCAGAGTGGGCTGAGGCGGGCCTTGAGCAGGCAGAACTCATTACCTTCTGGGTCGGCCAGGACATGCCACGACTCCTCCCCTGTCTGGCCGATGTCGGCCGGGCGCGCACCGAGCTTCAGAAGGCGTTCGAGTTCGGCGTCCTGATCGCGGTCGGTGGCGTTGACGTCGATGTGCAGCCGGGATTTCCCCTGCTCCGGCTCATCCCTGCGACTGAGGATGATCGTCGGCTGCGGACCGCCGAACCCTTCGCGCGGCCCGATCTCCACCGAGCCGTCGTCCTCGCGATCGAGCACGACGAAGTCCAGGACCTCGCACCAGAACCGCGCCAGCACCTCAGGGTCGCGGCAACCGAGCACGAGCTCACTGATCCGACATGCCATTGACGAAACCTGCTCTCAGCCCGGGAACTGCCGGGGCGGCCACACGCGAACCTCATGGCTCCCCGCAGTGAAAACAATCCGCGATCGTACCGGACGAGGCGAGCACGGGCGAAATGATTTCAAGCAGGCCGCGTGCGTGTCAGGTGCAGCTTTGAGTCGCGACCGGCCGGGTGGCCGAGGCGCCGGCCCGCGCGTCCGCTATGACCTGACGCGCGGTCAGGGCGTAGCCGGTGGCCGGGTCTGTGGTCGATGCGGCGAAAACGACACCGTCGACACGGCCGCCGGGGGCGAGCAGCGGGCCGCCTGAGTTGCCGGGCCGTATTGTCGCGCGCAGCACGTAGACCTGCCGGGTCACGGTGGCGTCGGAGTAGATGTTCGGGCCGGTGATGAGCTGCCGGGCGGCGACGCGGGCCGCGGTGGGAGTGAACGGCCCGTTCTCCGGATAGCCGATGGCCTCTGCCGGGGCGCCGGAGGCGACCGGCGAGTGGAAGGCGAGGGAGGTGCGCGCCAGCCCAGGGACGTCGAGCACGGCGACGTCGGTGTTGGGGTCGAAGAGCACGACCCGCGCACCGAGCCCGATGCTGGCCCCGGTGCCGTCGCTGACGATGCGGACGCTGTGGGCGCCGGCGACAACGTGCGCGTTGGTCAGCACATGGCCCGGGGCGTACACGAACCCGCTCCCCTCGGTCTGCTGGCTGCACTCGGGATCGGCCGCGACGATCTTGACGATGCTGGGTGCGTCTGCCCGGATGACCCGTGCTGGCACCGCGCCGTTGACCGGCGCAGCGACGGGGGGAGCGGAGGGCGCGTTCAGCCCGGCGAAGACCGGCGGCAGGTCGCGGGTTTCCACGACCCGGAGGAATGAGGAGAAGGCCAGGTAGACGCTATTCGGAACCAGGTCGTCGACGGCCGTGAGGATCCGCGAGTGACGGACCTGGCGGGCCAGCCCGGTGAACGGCGAGTTGATGGCGGCAAGGCCCAGCAGCCAGGCGACGAACAGCATCGCGATGACAGCCAAGACGGTTCCGAAAACACTGTCGAAGACCCGAAGCGCGCTGAGCCGCAAGGCGTCCCGGCCGATCGCTGCGGCGTAGGCGAGTAGCTCCTGGAGCACGATCGCGACGACCAGCACCGTGAGCAGAGCGACGAGTGACTGGGCGGAACCGCTGGCGACCAGGCCAGCGACCGGGCCAGCGATGCGGGTGCCGATGAAGGCGCCACCGATGAAGCCGGCCAGGGAGGCCACGCCGACCAGCAGCCCCCGCCGGTAACCACGGACACCCACCACGACGGCCAGCGCGACAAGGGCGAGGTCGAGAAGGTCGCCGGTCGTGACGGCGGCCGTGAGCATGCGGGCACCCCTAACCTGCCGCCACGCCGCCGAGACGGCACTGCCTCACCCGTGCCGGGCCAGCGGCAATCCAGACCCACCATCATGCACCAATGTTCCGCGGGTCATGGCTCCAGCCTGAACGGCGGGTACCGATCGGTGACCAGGACGAACGCGTAGGCGGCGACCCGGTTGTGCCAGCGGAACACGCCCTCGACGAAGCCGAATATGCCACGGGGATAACGGCCGGTGAACAAGATCGCGAACCAGGTCACGATCACCGCGAAGAACGCAGCGATTTCCAGGAAGAACAGCACGATGTAGTGCGGGATGGCCAGCAGCCATTTGACCAGCGGCAGCCACCGGTTGAGATCCGTGGCGGCGTCCGGATAGGCGTAATCAAGCTGGACCCACTGATGGTCGTCGGTGGACGGATAACTATCGTTCATCAGGGCCAGGTAGGTCCACACCCGGTTGATGAAGCGCTGCAGTTCCAGGTTCCAGTCGAACCACCACCGGGGGTACTTCTGCCTGAACAAGATCATCAGCAGCGGGCCGAAGAACAGTAGCCCGCCCGCGCCGGCGGCGCCGTAGGCCATGGTCGAGTGGCTTCCAGCCGACTGCCAGGTTCCACCAGAAACGGCGCCGAGCACGATCGCGATCGGGATGACCACGAAAAGCCGGAAGAATGAGGTCAGCCGGTTGAGCGGCCGGTCCGGGTACTCGACGGTGAACTGAACAGGATAGTGCGCTGGATACGGACTCTGATCCGTGGTCATAATGACCTCCTTGTGGGCAGTTCCGCAGGCATACCCGCCCGGCGGCATTGCCTGCGGCCGACGGCCGTCCCGCGGATAGCGAGCAGAACTCGCTGATCACCGACGGGGAGCGGGGCCCAATGAAGGGCAAATGCTGCTGCCATATGCCACCTCAGGCTTTGCTGCGCGCCAGGCGCCACCGAGGTCCAGAGCAGCAGGGAGGAATCTCAATCTCGTCTACCTGCAGATAAACGAGCACCCCCTTCTTAACCCGGACGCTACGCCCAGTGCGCCGAAAGGACAAGAGATCCTCCGGTGCCGCGGCACCCGGGAGACATACCGCACAAATCGGTCAGAGGAGGGCAGGGCTTCGGCACTCCCTCCTCTCCCGGCTTCTCTTGTTTCCCCGGGAGATGGGGCGTAGCGTCCGGCTAAGAAGGTGTGCTCGTTTATCTGCGTGTAGACGAGATTTAGATTCCTCCCGGCTGCTCTGGACCTCGGTGGCGCCTAGCGCGCAGCAAAGCCGAGGTGGCATATGGCAGTAGCTGTTCTTTTCCCGTTCTTCGTTAGCGGTCATCGGGTCTTGCTCGTCAGCGACGAGCAGGCCGTGCAGTCGATGGCGTTCGCCGGGCCGCGACGGGATCGCCGCCTTCTCGGCCACCGTCCAGCACAGCTACCTTGGCCGCCCCGCCAGGCCGGAGGCACACCGTGAAACCCGGCCGATCAGAACAGGCCGGCAGTCATCAGGGGCCCAGGCCTGCGGTTCGGAGCCTGCGGACGCATCGGCCGCGGGCATCCGCGCCTGCCGGGCGACTATCCCGGAAAGGGTGATCATGCTATGAGAGGCGAGCATTCCAGGACGAAGACTTCGCTGTCCTGCACTCCGGAAAGGATCAGGCGCGGCACACGGCGCCGGGCTCGGTTGATCGGCGCCGGCGTCGCCGCCGCGGCCCTGGTGTCCGTGCTCGTTCCAGCACTCGGGGCCGGCCCGGCAGATGCCGCAGGCACCTCGGGCGCGGTGCCGCCCATCGCCTGGCACCGGTGTCCGGCTGGCAGCGCGGCCGCGCATGGCGGGCGGGTTCTTGTGTGCGACGGTGGCGGCCCCGCTGGATTACCGGGATCCGTCCGGGGCGAAGATCAGGCTGGCGGTGGTGGAGCACGCGGCCACCGGTCCGGCCCGCCGTGGCGTGATCTTCTTCAACCCGGGCGGCCCCGGCGGCCCCGGCACGGTGCAGCTCCCGCAGTGGATCGGGTTCTGGCCGAAGGAACTGCTGCGCGAGTACGACATCGTGAGCTGGGACCCGCGAGGGTCCGGGGCGAGCACGGCGGTCCAGTGCTTCCCGAGCGCGGCCGCGGAAAGCGCGTTCCTCGGCAAGTACGCCCTGTTCCCCGTCGGCCGGGGCCAGCAGGGCGGCTACATCCGCCGGTGGCGCGAGTTCGGCAAGATCTGCGCCGCGCGGAACGGCGCGCTGCTCCGGCACGTCTCGACCGCCGACAGCGCCCGCGACCTGAATCTGCTGCGCCAGGCGCTCGGCCAGCCCAAGCTGAACTACCTGGGCATCTCCTACGGCACGTTCCTGGGCGCCACCTACGCCAACCTGTTCCCCCGCCGGGTCGGCCGGCTGGTGCTGGACGGGAACGTCCCGCCCGAGGCCTGGACCAACGGCGGGCGGCCGAACCCCCGGCTGAGCACCTACCTGCGCATGGGCAGCGACAAAGCGGCCGCCAAGGCGCTCGATGCGTTCCTGCGCATCTGCGGGCAGCGCAGCACCCAGGCCTGCGCGTTCTCGGCCGGCAGCCCCGCCGCGACCAAGGCCAAGTGGGATGCGCTCCTGGCCCGGCTCAGGCAGGCGCCCATCACCCTGGGCGGCACAGCCTTCACCTACGCCGATGTCGTCACCACCGTCAGCTTCGCGCTCGCCTTCGTGCAGCCGTACACCACCCCGGTGACCGGCGGCAGTTTCCCGGGCTGGCCCCAGGCTGCCCAGGGGCTCCAGCAGCTCTGGACGGCACGCAACGGCACGGCGAGCGCCCGCACCGGGCACGCCGCAGCCGCCGCGGCGGCGACCGCGACCCAGCACTACGGAGGGGTCGAGCAGGGTTTCGCGGTCCAGTGCAACGAGGCGCCGAGCCCTCCCGCCAGTGCCTACCCCGGCCTGCAGCGCCTGGTGCTGCGCCGCAGCGGCGTGATCGGCCTGCCGGATCTGTGGAGCGTTGACGAGCCCTGCGCCACCTGGCCGGTGCACGGGCAGGACACCTACAGCGGCCCGTGGAACGCCCCCACCAGCCCCATCCTGGTGATCGGCAACACCACCGACCCGTTCCTCCCGCTCCGCGACGCCATCGCCATGACCCGCCAGCTCGCCAACGCCCGGCTGCTGGTCGTCCACGGCTACGGCCACACCGCCTTCCTCAACCCGAGCACCTGCGCCAGCACCTACATGACCGCCTACTTCCGCACCGGTGCCCTCCCGCCGAAGGGAACCGTATGCCGCCAGAACCTGCCGCCGTTCCCGCCTCCCGCCGGGTGACGCAGTCAGAGCTGCCGCGGCTCAGGCTCCGCCGCCCTGACCTGAGACAGGCCAGCCGGGTGCTGACGCTGCCGGCGTTGGGGGCAGCGGTAGCCGTTTTGCTCGGGTGCCTTTTCTGAAAGGCGTAGCGCACGACGGGCTGGTTCCCGGCGAGGGGCCGGGGCTGGGTTTCAGCGGGGGGCACCGGGCTGGTGTACTAGCCTGAGCTCATGCCGGAAGATCACCGGCCTGCCGTCTTTGGCGTGCCGCAGTCGCCGGTTCACCCCCCGGCTGTCAGTGCACCCGCCGGCGCCGGTGGCGCCCCTGCCGAGGTCCCCTCACCTAGTCACACGCCGGGGCGGATCCGCGCATCTGCCGGCCGTGCGCGCCGGTGGCTTGCCCTGGAGCGCGTGCGGCTGGAAGAGGAGCTCGAATACTCGCCGCCAGCGGTCGGGCGTGGTGGATGCGGGGTTTCAGGTCCAGGAGCTGGACGCGCGGGTCGGCGGCGGCATCCTGGCGGGTGCGCTGGCCTTCCGGATCTTCCTGTTCATGGTGCCCTTCGTGTACGTGGTCTTCACGGTGCTGGGCGCGGTATCTGGTGCTATCAGCCAGAATCCTGCGCAGCTGGCCAGGGATATCGGGATCACCGGGGTGCTGGCCAGCGCCGTGGTAAAGACGCAGGACCAAAGCGCGTGGACTCTGGCCGTCCTGGTCGCCGGGGCGGCCGTAGCGCTTTTCCTGACCGCGGGCAGCCTGCTGAAGGCCCTTTATGTGGTGCACTGGCTCATTTGGCGCATACCACGCGTGATACCTGCCGGGGTGGTTCCCAGGCTGGTCCTGATCGGCTTCACCCTGGCCGTGTCGGCGCTGGGCGTGGTCGTCAACGACGTGCGCAACTCATCAGGCATCGCCGGAGCGGTCATCGCCATCGTGGTGGTCACCGCATTGTCGTTTGGCTTGTGGTGGCGGGTGTCCTGGAAGCTGCCGCACGCGCCCGCTCCAGCGCGCGCGCTGGTTCCCGGGGCGCTGCTGATGGCGATAGGGGCGGACGTGCTCCATCTGCTGACGACCTACTGGATCGGCCACCTGGTAGCGAGGAAAACCAGCACCTACGGTTCCGTGGGGATCGCACTGGCCGTCTTGTTGTGGGTCTACATCCTGGGCCGGATCATCGTGGCATCGGCGGGCCTCAACGCCGCCCTGTTGTACCGCGCCGAAGGTCCCGTTCAGCCAGACGATCATCCGGTCATGCCATGAGCGGGTGATCCTCATCTGACCCTATGAGGGCCGAGCCCCTTTCCCTGCTCAGCCCGGTAGCGAGACCGAGCACGTTTGCGGATTGCTAGAGCAGCAGGCCCATCATGATCGTGTCCCAGAGTTCGCCGCTGGCCCGCCGGTACTGCCGTGCCCGGCGCCCTTCCTCGATGAAGCCGCAATTGCGGTACAGCGCGATCGCGGCCGCGTTCTGCGCGAACACCTCCAGGCACAGCTTGTGCAGTCCGTGGCCGCGAGCCCAATCGATCGCCGCTTGCAGGAGGGCCGAACCGACCCCGCGCCCGCGCCAGTCGCGGTGGACCAGCATGCCCAGCTCGCCGAAGCCGTGGCGGCTGGCCTCGACGTGGAGCATCCCGATGATCTGGCCGCCGGCGACCGCGACCACCGACGTGGCCGCGCTGCGCGCGAAGAGCGCGGCGCGCTCGTCGATGTCGACTGGTGGCTCGGTCGCGATCCCGTCACGTTCTGCGGCTACCGCCGCCATCAGCTCTGCCATCGTCCGGGCATCGCCCGCCTGGGCCGGCCTCACCACATAGTCCGTCACCGGCACATGATCGCACCCTGCGGCGGGCGGCCGCGGGGCACGGCGCCGTTCTCGGCCAGTGCGAAGACCCAAGGCGCACTGCCTCATGCCAGCGCCTGGTTCAGCCGCACGCTGGCGATACCGTCACCCCCGCGGCGGGGCCTGGCCGGGGACGGCAGCCCGTCTGCCCGGACGCGGGCCGGCCGCGCGGTGGCATCCGCGCGGCCGGCGTCCGGCTCGGTTGTCAGGACCCTGCGCCGCCCTGGCGCGCGGTGCGCGCCAGGAGGGGGACGAGGTACTGGGCGTTGGGGCTGCCCCAGCCGGTGACCGGGTCCCAGCCGGGCCCGGCGGTGTAGCCGGTGAACAGGCCGGTGGGCCAGAAGACCGAGTTGTCGCCGGTGGTCACGTCGTGGAAGGCGCGGTGGTAGGCGGGGCCGTGGCCGATGGCGTAGATGGCGGGGTTGACGAAGCCGAGGTGCTGCCCGGCGTCCTGGTCGGCCAGGGCGATCACGGCCGCCCACAGCGGGGTGGCGGCGCTGGTGCCCTGGGCCGGCAACGGGACGCCGCCGGTGAACATCAGCTCCATGGCGGTGGTGGAGTCGGCGTCGGCGGCGACGTCGGGGACGCCCCGCATCCGGCCGGTGCGCGGGACGCCGTCCTGGTAGGCCGGCCGGGGGTACAGGCTGCTGTAGCCGCCGGCGGAGGCGTCGGTGTCGGCGTTCCAGGCCATCTCGCCGTGGTAGGCGCCGGTGGAGGTGCTGGCGTCCAGGGCGGTGCCGCCAGCACCCAGCACCAGCGGGTCGGAGGCCGGCAGGCTGACCTGCACGGGCGGGCCGTTGTCGCTGATCACGCCGGTGTCGCCGGAGGAGGCGACAACCGTGACCTGATGTCCGGCGGCCTGGCGCAGCGCCGCGTGGAGGCTGGCCACCTGGGCGGGGGTGAACAGGTGCTCACCGTGGCTGCCGCTGATCGAGACCACCGCTGCGTGCTGGGTGATGGCGACGTGGAGCAGCCCGGTCAGAGCCGCGGTGAAGTCTGCCGCGCTGGTGACCGCATTGGCCGGAACGAGGACGACGTCGAGGCTGGCACCGGGCGCTATCGTGTGCACGATCTCGGTGTCTTCGACCTCTTCGGTGCCCGCCGCGTAGGGCGCACTGGCCCCGGCGAGGGTGGTCGTGACCTTCAGGTTCGCCGCGGGCAGGCCGAACTTGCTGTCGAACGTAGCCAGATCCTTGCGGATGTCGGTGAAATTGGGCCCCGGGCGGTTGGCAAGCTCGGGCATCACCACGGTCTCGCCCTTGCCGGTGATCCCGCTGCGGAGCAGCGGTGCCACGCCGTAGGCCACCTGGTACTCGCGGGGGCTGTAGCACTGGATGAAGAAGCCCGGCGGCCCGCACGACAGCGCGGGCGCCACCGTACCGGCGCCGCCGGCCGTTCCGTGCCGTGCCGGGCGGGCGGTCGGGGCCGACGCGAACCCCGCGGCCACACACGCCACGACGGCGGCCACGGCGACCAGGCCCGCCGCCAGCGACAGCCGGCGCGGCCTGTGCCCGCGCCGCGTTACGGCGCGCGGCATCAGACGGGCGATCGATTTGACGGCGGTGAGCACGGTCAGCACGGGCTTGAGAACATGTTTCATGGAACGCACCTCATTTGCGCATGGAGGGATGGCACTTGCCGGGACGAATGCCCGGGGTCATCTGGGCGGCCGGGTGACACCGCGCGGTAGCCGATGGCCGGCGCAACGTAGCGTCAGCGGCCCGGTCTCGCCGATGCGGCGGCGGCGGGTGAGAACTGGGTCGTAGGGGGGGTTCCGGCGCTTACTCGCGGGCGGGGCGGCGGCCGGAATCCCGGGCGCCGAGGAGGGTGACGGCCGCGATCCCGGTGGCGAACACCAGCGCGGCGCAGATGGCCGCGCCGCGGTCGTGCGGCGGCCGGGCCGGCCAGATCCACGGCGTGGCCCAGTGCGCGGCCAGCACCGACTCGGTGGCCAGCCAGTAGGCCATCGGGCCGGTCCACCCGAACGCGCCGCCGAGCGCGGCGGCGGCCAGCAGGCCGGTGCCGGTCATCCCGGCGAGGTTGCGGAGCATGGCGAGGGTGCCGCCGGGCAGCACCCCGCCGGCGGCCCCGGCCGCCAGCGCGCCGAACGCCAGGGCGGTGAGTGCGACGGCTGCGGCCAGCCGCAGCCAGGGCAGCCAGCGGCCGGTGGCGCGTTCGGGGTCGCCGAACGGGCCGTGGGTGGTGACCGCGATGACCGCGGCGGCCCCGGCCTCGATCGTCAGCGGGATCAGGTCCTGCGCGGCGGGGCCGCCGGCGACGTTCCACCGCCAGTGCAGCGCCGCCCAGAGCAGGGCGCCGAGACCCGCCAGCAGCCCGAGGGCGGCCGGGACACGGCGGCTGAGCAGGTACAGCAACGGCAGCCGCAGCGCGGCGACGGCGGCCCGGTCTGCCAGCGGGGCGGGGACGGCTCCGGGCGGTGAGTTCTGGACCCCGGCGGCGGTCATGGCAGCTGTCCCAGGGTGAGCTGGCCGGACCGCAGCGCGGGCAGGTGGGCGGCGAGCCAGGCGTGCCGGGTGGCGGCAGGCAGCGTGGCGAACCGCCGCGCCGCGGCATAGACCGGCCCGCCCGGCGCCGGCCCTGATACCGGAGCCAGCCCCTGAATGTCTGCCTGCGCCCACCGCGGCAGCCCGAAGATGTCCAGCGCCTGATGGAACTGCACGGCGAACGGTATGCCGGCGTGCTGCAGCAGGGCCGCCTGCACCGCCTGCTGCGCCGCGGTGCCGCCGCCGTTGCCCGCGCCCACCAACGAGTGCACCGACAGCAGCGGCAGTTCCTGATCGAACTGCGCCACGGACCCGGGGGTCGCGCTCGGCAGCGTGTTGAACGCGCCGAGCGGCACGCGGAACACCGGCGGGCTGCCGCTGATCGTCACCGCCACGCCACCCTGGTACTCGAACTGGCCGCTGGTGTACCGGCCGGCCACCTGGGCGACGCGGCCCGGCGCGCCGGGCAGGCCGGCCACCTCCGCGAGTACCGGCCGCAGGTCGGCTGTCACCTCCGGCAGGTAGCGGCGGTAAGCCGGGTTCAGGCACACCGGTACCCCGGCGGGGCGGGCGCAGACCGGGGTGTAGCCGATCGGCCGGTCATTGGCCGCGTCGTGCAGTGCGGGGATGACCATGCCATGGGGCGTAAGCCGGGCGGTCCGGACGAGCACGGAAGCGGTCCCGGCCGCCGCCACCCCGGCCAGCGTGACCACCACGGCCGCCCGGCGCAGCCCCGCGCCGCCGGCCCGGGCGGGCAGGCCCAGCACGCCGAGCGCCACCGCGGCGATCCCGGCCAGGAACATCATCCGGGCGATTGGCAGGTCCGGCAGGTACGGATAGAAGATCCCGGAGACCGGCTGGTAGTTGCCGCTGGCGTTGTTCGGCAAGATCAGCGGCCAGCCGCTGGTGTCGGCTCTTCCGTTCCGCGACGACACGATCACCGCCAGGAAGACTCCGAACGCGGCCACCGGCGCGGCGAACCGGCTGGGGAACAAGGCGCCGGCCGCGAACCCCGCGGCGCTGAATGCAGTCACGGCCACGGCGCCGACCGCCACCCACCACCACGGCGGCGAGCCCTGGAGGCCCTGGTAGGCGTAGACGGCGAACATGACGCCCACGAAGACCAGGTAGCCGCCCACCGCCCAGATCGCGGCCGCGGCCCAGGTGCCGAGCTGGGCCGCCCAGCGCGGCCGGGCGGCGCCGGCCACCAGGTCGGTGGTGCCGCGCCTGCCATCACGCGCCCCCATCCAGGCGGCCACGCCGGCCACGAACGGCGCGAAATCCAGGAAGGCGCGCCCCTGCCCCATGTTCCAGAACGTGCGCAGCACCCAGTACGGCGGCGTGCCCGTGGCGAACCGGTAGGAGTCGAACCAGAACAGCACGGCGATCACCGGCAGGATCCACGGCATCGCGCTGCGGCGCAGCTCAATCCGCAGCAGCCGGGCCGCCGTCAGCGTCACCGTGCCCCGCGCGCGGGCCGGCCGCTGCGTGGCCAGGGCGCCGGCCGCGGCGGTCATGATCGCACCGCCATGGCCGACCGCGCCGCCGCGAGCACCGCGCTGTAGCCGCGCTCCAGCGGGGCATCGCCCGCCGCGCTGCTCCCCTCGCCCCCGGCGGCCAGCTCACCCGGGGTGCCCTGGAAGACGATCTTCCCGGCGTCCATCAGCGCAACCTCACCGCACGCGGCACCGACATCCTCGACCAGGTGCGTGGAAACGATCACGGTCGACCGCTCGCCCAGGTCGCGCAGCAGGGCGCGGAACGCCACCCGCTGCTCGGGATCCAGCCCGGCGGTCGGCTCGTCCAGCAGCAGCAGATCCGGCTGGTTCACGATCGCCTGCGCGATCCCGGCCCGGCGCAGCATCCCGCCGGACAAGGTGCGCAGCCTCGACCGGGCCCTGCCGCCCAGGCCCACCTGCTCGACGGCCGCCGCCACGGCTCGCGGCACCTGCCGCGGCGGCATGTCCTTCAGCAGCGCGAAATACTCGACGAACTCCGCGACGGTGAACCCCGGGTAGTAGCCGAGGTTCTGCGGCAGGTACCCGATCCGGCGCCGGATCTCCTTACGCGGGCCGTAGCCGCCGGGGTCGCGGCCGAGCAGCCGCAGCCTGCCCGAGCTGGGCGGGATCACGGTGGCCATCATCCGCAGCAGCGTGGTCTTGCCCGCCCCGTTCGGGCCGAGCAGCCCGAACACCCCGGCCCGGGCCTGCAGGCTCACCCCATCCACCGCCCGGGTCCGGCCGAACTGCCGGGTCAGATCGCTGATCTCAACGTTCATGACGTTCCTCTCGGGATGCCGGTTGGCAGCCCAGGCGAGCGCGGCGCAGACGGCCGCGAACGCCAGGTAGGGAAGGACAAGCGCAGTGCCGGTGATCACGGCGGTGAGCCGCCCGCTGGCGGACTGCCAACGTACGCCGACCGCGCGATCAGCCACCGTCGTCCATCGCTTCTCTATTGCGCACTGGCGGCAACCGGTTCGCCCAGGCGGCAAGATTTCTAGTCGGTGATCACCAGTCTGAGCTGCCAGATGTGTGAGATTCGAAGCGCGGGTTCGCGTTCCCAGGACGGATCTAGGCCGCGGCGGCAGCGGCGGCCGGCGTTTGGACGGCCTGGTGCGTGTGTCCGGAGGCCGCACCGCGGGCCGCTGCTGCAGGGCTTCCAGCGCGAGCCTGACCGCGGTCTCCAGCTGGGTGTCACGCTCCGCGGCCCAGTCGTCGGGCGACATGATGACCTCGACGTCGGGGTCGACGCCATGGTTTTCCACGCCCCAGCCGTAGTCCTCGAACCAGAAGGCCAGCCGCGGTACGGTGATCTGCGTTCCGTCGATCAGCTCGTGCTCGTTGTCGTAACCGATGACGCCGCCCCAGGTCCTGGCGCCGA
Source organism: uncultured Actinomycetes bacterium (assembly GCA_963725125.1). Taxonomy (GTDB): domain Bacteria; phylum Actinomycetota; class Actinomycetes; order Streptosporangiales; family Streptosporangiaceae; genus DASXKD01. The sequence goes on along the minus strand of CAVRXW010000003.1, from coordinate 28,500 downwards.
CCACTGGGCCGAGCCGGAGCAGGCGGATGGCACCGGTGACGATGTCGCCGTCGGATCCCGAGTATTCGTCGGCGATGGCGACGACCGGCCCCCGCGGCGCGTCCTGGGGATAGGTAGACGGCATCAGGCCGCTCGGCACGTCCCAGCCGATCACCCTGCGGGCCAGCTTCTCCACCACGAGCTGCGAGGTGTGTCCGCCGGTGTTGCCGCGCACGTCCACGATCAGCGCATCGCGCAGCATCTCGGTGCGCAGGTCCCGGTGAAAGTCCGCCCAGCCCTGGCTCACCATGTCCGGCACGTGCAGGTAGCCGATCTGGCCCCCGCTGAGCTCCCGGACCTGCGCCCGCTTCGCGCTGACCCAGTCCAGGTAGCGCAGCCTGGTATCGCTGCGCAGCGGGACAACCGGCACGCTGCGCGGGCGGCTCCCGTCGGCGGGCGCGACGGTGAGCTCGACAGGCTTGCCCGCGGCGCCCGTCAGCAGCGGCCCGGGCCCGTCCGGCCCGACCGGCCGGCCATCCACAGCGAGCAGCACGTCGCCGACGGCGATCCCGGCGCCGGGTGCCGCCAGCGGTGCGCGGGCCCGGGGATCGGAGGTGTCCCCGCGCACCACACGGGTCAGCCGCCAGGCGTCCCCGCTGCGCTCGATGTCCGCGCCGAGCAGGCCGGGCCGCGGCGGCTGGCGTGCCGCCGTCCGGCGCGTGGGCGTAGGCATGCGAGGTGCCAAGCTCGCCGAAAATCTCCCAGAGCACGTCGACGAATTCGGACTCAGTGGTGATCCGGTCGAGCAGCGGCCGGTATTCGTCCTGCACGGCGTCCCAGTCCACGTCCGCCATGTCGGGCACCCAGAAATCGTGCCGCATGATGCGGCCCGCCTCGGCGTAGGCCTGACGCCACATCGCGGGCGGATCGAGCAGGAACCTGGCCCGGCTCCGGTCGATCTCGATCTTGTCGTCGGGATTGTCGCCGTCGGCCTTGCGCTCCGCCGGAATCACGGTGAGCTTGCCGTGATCGCTGGTGACCAGCCTGGTGCCGTCTCCGCTGGCCTCGAACCAGTCCACCTCCTCGGCGAGCTCGCACACCTCGCGTTTGGCGAAGTCGAACCGCTCGAGCACCGGGCGCGGCGCGTCGTCGGCCGGCTGCGCGCCGCCGATGCCGAGGTTGCCCGTCACCGGCTCACGAAGCCATGCCAGCCCGTCCTGCACCGCGCGCAGGCCCGAGTACCGTGCCTCGGGCACCGGGAGCGCGACGATACGGTCGGCCATCCCGGTGGTCTCCACCGGCACCGGCGGAACGTGCGGCCTGTCGCCGCCTGCCGCAGCGTCGCGCAGCGGTGCCGCCAGCACTCGCCGATTCGTCGCCAGCCGCCGGGGCCCCCGCGCGCTTTGTCCGCGGGCTCGCCGATGGGCCGCCCGCCAAGTTCGGGTGCGAAGGGTGACGGAGTCGTCCCGTCGAGGGGCAGCAGGTAAGGCCTGGCCCCGTACGGGAACGTGAGGTCGAAGAAGTGCGCGTCGTAGATCGGATCGAAGTCGCGCATCGACAGGAACGCGAGGTACTTGCCGTCGAGGGTGAAGACCGGCTCGGTGTCGGCGAACCGCCCGTCGGTGGCGTCGAACACCTGGCCGTCGGCGATCCGCGCCAGCCGCAGCCGGCGGAGCGGGTTGAGGGTCAGGCCGGCCGGATGCTCGGCCGGTTGTGACCACGCCAGCCAGGCAGAATCCGGCGACCAGGCAAGCCCGGTCACGACCCCGTTGTCCGACGCGGCGATCTCCCGCACCTGGCCGGACTCGACGTCGACGACCCGCAGCCGCCCGTCCTGCGCCGCGACCGCGACCGCCTTGCCGTCCGGCGCCGCCGCCAGCCCGGTGATGCGGCCAACCTGGCCGGCCGCGATCCGCCGCGGAGCGGCGGCCGGATCGGCCGGACTTGCCGGGTCGCCGGAGCCGATCTCCAGGCCGTCGCTGCCATCAGCGTCGGTCGCCCAGACGACCTGTCCGCCGGTCCCCAGTACCTGCGGGAAACGCGCCCGGGCGCCAGGAACAACCGACACGGCCCGGGCCGGCCCATCCCGGTGGGTCAGCCAGTGCACGGTTCCGCGAACCTCGATCGAGCTGGCCCGCCCGCCATGGTCGACGGACAGCGAGCCGACGTGGTCCTCGGCCGTGACAAGGCGGAGTGCCCGGCCGCGCACGGGCGAGCCGAGGGTGATGTCGAGCCGGACCGGCCCGGCTGCTTGCAGACCATCGAGCAGCCACAACTCGCCGCCACACGCGTAGACGATCCGCTGCCCGTCAGTGCTGGCCTGCCGTGCGTACCAGCCCTCATGATCGGTGTGCCGTCGCAGGTCGCTGCCGTCCAGCGCGCAGGAGTAGACGTTGCCGGTGCCCTCGTGGTCACCGATGAACGCGAGCCGTCCGCCGACGATCATCGGACTGGCGAACTGGGCCGGCAGGTCCGCGAGCACGCGCCGGAACGGGCCCGGGACCTGGCCAGCCGCACCCGGCGCATCGGAAACGATCGCCGTTGCCGGGCCAACCCACAGGCGTCCGGCCGTGCCACCGCGGTAGCGCTTCCAGTCGGGCCGGATCGGCGTTGAAGCTTCCCCAGGTGCCGGTGAGCAGCCCGACCGTGCCAGCCCCGCCGGCGGCGGCACTGCCACCTCGAGTGCCGTCCCCGCTCGTGCCCAGCGACAGGTCGGATACCGGGCCGAACGGCAGCACCCGTTCTGCGCCCGGGCTGCCCGACAGCGCGGTCGTCAGCGCGCGGGCCCGGACGTAGTGCCCGAACGGCTGGTTCGCCGCGCTGACGGCCAGTACCTCCCCGGCCGGAGTCCAGCCGCTGACCCGGGCCCACGACGTGCCCCAGTAGGTGAGCCGGGTGCTGGTCCCGTCGGCGAGACCGGCCACGTAGATCTCCGGGCTGCCGTCCTTGGCGCTGACCCAGGCCACGTGCGTGCCGTCCGGCGTCAGCCTCGGCGTCGCCGCCTGTGCCTCGTCCGTGGTGAACCGCCAGGCCCGGCCGCCTGCGACCGGCGCCAGCCAGACGTCGTCGGCAGCGACGAAAACCACGAGGTCGTTGGTGACATGCGGGAATCTCAGGTATCCAGGTGACGCCACCGGGCCATAGTACGGTTCCGCGCGTCCGGCAGATCGAGGCCCTCGCCCGCTGCGCCCGGCCGCGGACAGGATCACGACCCGGCTAGCCGCCAGCGATCGCTAGCTTGCCCGCCGGGTCTTCCGCGTCACGCGACGGGCCGGGCCAGCGGACTGGCGCTCGCGGCGTGCAAGGATGCCCGGGTGACAGAGCAGCGCTTTGACCTCGTTGTCCGCAACGGCACGATCGTGACGCCCGGTCACCGGGAGCAGGCCGACGTGGGCATCACCGGCGGCCGGATCGCCCAGCTCGGCGGGACCATGACCGGCGCTGGGGAGATCGACGCCGGCGGCCTGCTGGTGATCCCCGGCGGCATCGATGCCCACGTGCACCTGATGTGCGCTCAGTTCACCGCCCAGGTGGCCGCCGCGGAGCCGGGCGAGCCGGTCTGGGCCGACGACTTCTGGACCGGCTCGCTGGCCGCCATCGCCGGCGGGATCACCACCATCGGCAACATGACGTTCGCGCTGCCCGGCGAGTCCATGACCCAGGCCGTCGCCAGGGATATGGCCGGCGCCCGCGCCGAGGCCGCCGTCGACTGGTTCCTGCATCCCGTGCTCACCGGCCTGGGCGGCGCCGAGATGACGGAGGTCGCCACCCTGGCCGCCGGCGGCCACACGAGCATCAAGGTGTTCTTGTCCAATCCCGGCTTCGCGGCGGGCACTCCCGGCCTGCCCGAGATCGTCGCCGCAGCCGGGCGGGCCGGGGCGATCACCCTCGTGCACTGCGAGGACGCGCACATGCTGGAGCGGACTGGCCGCGAGCTGATCGAGGCCGGCCGCGGCGCGGTCCGCTACTTCCCCGACGCCCGGACGGTCGACGCCGAGGTCACCGCCGTCGACGCGGCCATCAGCCTGGCCACCGGCACCGGCTCGGCGGTCTACATCGTGCACCTGTCCAGCGCCGCCGCCCTGGACCGCTGCCGCCGGGCCCGCGCCGCCGGCCTGCCTGTCTACGTCGAGACCAGGCCGCTGTACCTGCACCTGACCCGGTCGCGGTTCACCGAGCCCGACGCGGCCAAGTACGTCGGGCGCCCCGCCGCTGCGCGAGCAGGCCGATCGCGACGCGCTGTGGCGCGGCCTGGCCGCGGGCGACGTCGACACGCTGTGCAGCGATCACGCCCCGTGGACCCTGGACGCCAAGCTCGACCCTGCGCTCGACGTGGTAACCGCGCGCCAGGGCGTCGCCGACCTGGAAACCCTGATGCCGATGCTGTTCTCCGAGGGTGTCGTGACCGGGCGGATCACCCTGGACCAGTTCGTGGCGCTGACCTCGGCCCGCGCCGCCCGGCTGTTCGGCCTCCATCCCCGCAAGGGCACCATCGCGGTCGGCTCCGACGCGGACCTCACGCTCTGGGACCCGGGCGAGCAGCGGGTGATCAACGGGGCCGCCATGGCCTCACGGGCGGGATACTCCGTCTACGACGGCTGGACGGTCACCGGATGGCCGCGGTTCGTCGTCCGCCGCGGCCAGACGGTGCTGGCCGACGGCCAGTGCACGGCCCAGCCCGGCCAGGGCCAGTGGGTGCGCCGCGACCCGGCGCCGCAGGGCCTCATTTGACGGGTACGGTGTACGCCACCACTTGCGGATTGCCGCTGCTGCTCGCCTTGCCGGTTGCCGGGCCGCCCGCGGGGACGATCACCGTGTTGCCGGCGATGGCGATCGGCGCGTTTGCTGAGGTGGGCAGCTGGCGGCGGAAGACGATCGCGCCGGTGCTGCGGTTGAGGGCGATCAGGACACCGTGGTAGAGCGTGGTGAAGACGAGATCATTCGAGACCGTGGCGGCACCGACCGGCAAGTCCGGCACTTTCGTGTCCCATTCGGCCCTGCCGGTGGCGAGGTCGAGTGCCTCCACCTCTCCGGTGGCAGGGCCGGCGGACTTAACCGCGACGGGCAGCTTCAGACTTGTGTAGGTGAGCGGCAGGTCGATGGTGGCCACGTAGATGCTGGTGCCGGCGACGGCCATGTCGGACAGGATGCCGCCGATCGATCCGGGAAGAATCGTGAAGGGCACCCTGAGCGTGATCTTATGTTCTAGCGCCAGGAGCGAATCATTGTCGTGGCCGTTGTGCTCGCCGACGGGCGTCTTCCAGATCAGCTTGCCGGTCCGGGCGTTCATCTCATAGACGTAACCCATCTTGCCGCCGCCGAGGACGACGGAGACCCCGTTGACGCTGGCCGAGATCGGCGAGGCCTGCATGTCGTAGTCCTTGAAGTCGTTGGGCACGCCCTGGTAGTACCAGCGCAGTTTCCCGGTCGCCGCGTCGAGGTTCACGTCACTGTCGGTGTAAAGCTGCGCGGTGGGATGCGCGATCGCCGAGGCGACCGACTGATAGGGGTTGCCGATGCCGAACGTCACCGATCCGTCGCTGCTGACCAGCGGCGTCTCCCAGGCGCCGCCCGAGCCGAGGCCAATAGCCTGTACGCCAGCGTCAGGGCCAAGAACGGTATTGAATCTCCACAGCAGTTCGCCGCTTGCTGCGCTGAGCGCGAGCAGCACCCCGCCGCCGGGCCCCGAGCCGTACGCGCTCGCCAGGTACACCCGCCCGTCTGCCACTTGCGGCTGGATTTCGAACGTCCCCTGGCCCTTGCTGAGCAGATGGCTGTTGGCCCAGATCTTCTTGCCGGTGCGGGCATTGAGCGCGAAGACCGATGTCGGCGAGACTCCGTACACCGTTCCGCCGGCGACCGCGACGCCGTCCGGTCCCGGTCCGGTCTTCATCGGCGTATTGAGCTGGTACTCCCACTTCAGCTTGCCGGTTGCAAGCGCCAGCGCGTACACGTTCGCGTCGAGATCCTGGATGTAGACGACGCCGTTCACCACGATCGGATTTGCGGCCAGGGCACCGTCCGGGCCGACGCCTGCTGCCGCGGGCCCGGTGATGTGGAACGTCCAGGCCTGCTTGAGCCCGGACACGTTTGCTGACGTGATCGTCGAGCCCGCAGCGTCGCGGGTGTTACGCGAGGTCGCCGTTTGAATACGGCCAGGACCCGGACGCCAACGGCTTGGGGGCAGCCGCGTTGGTGACGGTGACCGGCGTGCTGCTGCACGCTGCCGTCACCACGCTGGCCGTGACAAGCACGGCCGCCACGCTGACGTGGCGTCCAGTCAAGTTCATTCTCATCTGGCTTCCCTTTCCGCTCTCTGCCGGGGCGCGGCGAGCGGACGCCCGCGTGGGCATCGCCGTGGGCGTCGTCGGCTGCGCACGGACACCGGCCGCGGCTCACTCGGCGCGGTAGTCCCGATCGCCGGTCGCCGGGTCGTACCACACGCGCATCCGCTGGCCAGTAGCTGGGTCAATGAACACCTCGCTCGTGGGCTCGGAGCCGCTGCCGGCGGCGGCGCTCTTCCGGTTCCCGCGGTACCGGTCCCAGCCGAAGATGGCAATAACGATTCCGAGGACGACGACCGCGAGGATCACCCACTTCACCACGTGCATGACTGCCCCCTCAGCCCTGCGCGCTGACGGAGTCGGGGGCGTCGGTAGCCGTCTCGACGATCCGGGCGGTGCCGTAGGCCACGATCTCGCTCATGCTCCGGCCCATCTCGGTGGAGTCGAAGCGCATCATGGTCACGGCGTTGGCCCCCATGGCGGCGGCGTTCTGCACCATGCGGTCGAGCGCCTGGCGCCGGGAATCCTCGTTGAGCTTGACGTATGATCCGATCTCGCCGCCGACGAGGCCCTTGAGGCCGGCGGCGATGTTGCCGCCGAGGCTCCGCGACCGGACGGTAAGGCCAAATACCTGGCCGATCGTCCTCACCACCCGGGTGCCCGGGATGTTCTCGGTCGTCGTGACGATCATGGGTCGCGAAGACGTGATGTTCTCGGTTGATGCCTGCATCGGACTGCCTCCAGCAACTTGTGACGCGGCCGGGCCGCATCTATCAAAGTGATATCACTTTGCTAGATGCCTGTCAATCGGCACGGGAGACTTCCGATCCTGTGGGCACTCCTGTGGGCCGGCACGTGTGGTGCCTCCCGCGGTCTTTGGCGACGGTGGAGCTAGCCGGATGACACAGGAGGGCAGACACGATGGCCGTTACCCAGATCTGGAGAGCCTCCCGGATACGCGCGGCCGGTGGCCGGGCTTCGGCGGCGAGTGGCAGGTGCGGCCGCAGCCACCGGGCCGGGCACCGGCTGTGGGCCCTGCTGAACGCTCAGGCCCTGCTTAACGGCACGGCCGGAGCCCCAGGTGGCATCGCCCCTATCGAGGATGACCGCCAGCGCATGGCCGCGCGGCGGGCGAACTGACCGAAGGATGCGCCACGGCCGCGCTTCGCGCCTGTCAGCGGCCCTGGGCGTCGAGCGTGTCCTGCACGAGCCGGGCGCCGGGCGCCCCGATCTTCTGATAGATCTCCAGGGCGTGCCGCAGATGCGCGGCAGCTTCAGCGGGGTCCCGGTGCAGCAGGCTGCGGCCTATCCCTTCCAGCGCCCGTGCTTGCTCGCCCGGTGTGCCAAGCTCGCGAGCGATGGCGAGCGCCTCAGCGTGCTGGCTTTGGGCCTCCTGGGCCGCCGAGGTGCGCAGTCGAGAGCTCGCCCAGGCTGTTCAGCGCCATGGCCAGGCCGTGCCGGTCGCCCAGGTCGCGGAACAACTCGATGGCCTCGGCCAAGCGGGCTGTGGCGGCCGGGTAGTCGCCGGTCAGCTGCTGCACCAGGCCGAGCTCGTCAAGGGCCCACGCCTGGCCGAGCCGGTCGCCGAGGTGCGGAACAGGTCCAGGGCCTGGTGCTCGCAGGCGATAGCGGCCGGGTAGTCTCCCGTCAGCCGCCGCACGCTGCCGAGTTCACACAGCGCGTCGGCCTCGTCGAAGGCCGAACCAACGCTCCGCGAACAGGGGCAGCGCCCGCTCGTAGCTGGCGGTGGCGGCCTGGTAGTCGCCGGTCAGCTGCTGCACCAGGCCCAGGTCGATGAGGGAGACGGCCTCCGCGAGCCGATCGCCCGCGTCGCGGGCCAGCGCCAGCGCCTGCCGGTGGCTCGCGGCCGCAGCCGGGTAATCCGCCGATGTCCACCTGCACCAGGCCCAGGTGGTTGAGGGCGTAGGCCTGACCGGGAAGGTCGCCGAGGTCCCGGAACAGCCCGATAGCCTCGGCCAGGGTGGCGGTGGCGGCCTGGTAGTCACCGGTCAGCTGCTGCAGGAGACCCAGCTCGTCGAGCACGCCGGCCTGGCCGGGCAGGTCCCCGGCCTCGCGTGCCGCGATGAGGGCCGTCTGGTATTGCTCCGCGGCCTGATCCCAGTGGCCGCGGGCGCGCAGGAAGCCGCCCATCGCAGCAGCGATGGCGATGGCATGCACGGGCATCCTCTGGGTGGCGGCGTAGTTGACGGCCGCGTGCAGGTTGGGGCGCTCAGATTCCAGCCAGGCGGCCGCCTCGCCGGACGTGGCCAGCCGCGGAGCGCTGGCGGGCGGGCTGGCCGGCGGCAGGCGCCCGCCTGCGGTGGTCCAGGTGGCGATGTGCCCGCTGGCGGCCGCGGCGACGTGAGCGTAGTAGTTCACCAGCCGGCCGGCCGCAGCGTGTGAATCCGCGGTGTCGTCGGCGGCGGCGAGCGCGCGGGCGTATTCGCGCAGCAGGTCGTGCAGCAGGTAGCGGCCGGGCGCCGGCTCGGTGATCAGATGATGGTCGTAGAGCTCATCGAGCTGACCGCGGGCGCTCTCCAGGCTGGTGTCGTCGAGGGCGGCCGCGGCGTACGCGTCGATGTCCGCGCCGGGGGTCGAGGCCGAGCCGGCGGAACAGCCGCTGCTGAGCCTCGCTGAGGTCGGCGTAGGACAGGTCGAACGCGGCCGCGACCGACAGGTTCTCCGCGCGCATGACGGCCAGCCGGTCGCGGGCCGCCGCGAGGCCGGCGGCGAGTTCCGCACCGGTCCGGGCCGGATGATGCCGCAGCTGCCGGGCGAGCATCCCGATCGCCAGCGGCAGGTACCCGCACAGCCGGGCTATCTCCCCGGCCGGGCCCGCTCCGGAGCCGAGGTCGGCACGGCCGGCCAGCCGGGCCAGCAGCGCCGCCGCCTCGGCGGGGGACAGGGTGCCGAGGCTGATCACTGCGGCAGTCCTCTAGCGCGGTCAGCCGCCGGCGGCTGGTGACCAGGACCAGGCTGCCAGCGGTTCCCGGCAGCAGCGGCCGGACCTGCTCGTGCCCGGCCGCGTCATCCAGCAGCAAGCAGGATCTTCTTGCCCGCGACGTGATCGCGCCACCGGCCTGCACGGGCCTCCAGCCCGGGCGGGATCTGCTGCACGGCGACGCCGGCCGTCAGCAGCAAGCTCGCCAGCGCGTCAGCCGGGCAGACCGGCCGCTGGCCGGGGGTGTGGGCATGCAGCGGAAGGAAGAACTGCCCATCCGGGAAGTTCCCGGCCAGTCGGTGCGCGGCGTGCACCGCCAAGGTCGTCTTGCCGATCCCGGCCATCCCGTCAACCACGCAGATCCCCGGCGCCCCGCCGTCCGAAGCCACGCCCGCCAGCGTTCCCAGGAGCCGCGCCAGTTCGGGCTCGCGGCCGGTGAAGCTGCCGATATCACGCGGCAGGCTCCGCGTGGCCGCTGCCGCAGACCCGCCGGCCGCTCCGTCAGGCCTGGCCGCCAGCACCTCCGCGGCCGGCGCCCGGCCGCGCGCCGCCGCGACGAACAGCACCCGTACCTGCCCGGTCAGGCTGAGCGCATCAGCCAGCAGCACGGCGGTGTCCTTGCGCGCGGTGCGGTTGATGCCTCGCTCCAGGTCACTGACCGACCTGGGGCTCAGGCCCGCAGCCTCGGCCAGCTCTTCCTGCGTCAGCCGGGCCTCGGTCCGAAACCGCCGCAGCAACCCGGCGAAACTCAGCGCAGGCTCCGCCACCGCTTCCACCGTCCCTCACAAGAACGCTGTGGCCTGCAGTGCATCTCCCGAGCTTACGAGCCCATTTGAGCAGCCCGCCATCCCAGGCCGCCGCGGCCCGGCGAACGACCGGCGCGGCGCGGTCCGGTTCGCTGCGACGCGGCGGCGGGACGAGAGGCCTTCACGATGCTCACGATCAGCGGGCAGGGTAGTGAAGGTGCGGCAGAGTTGTCACTGCCCTGCCGGGGACGCCGAGAGAACCCGAAGTGCCACCCGAAGGGCCGCCGCCCGGCTGCTGTAGATGTCGCTTAGCTGGGCCAGCGGCCCTGACGGCAAGGAGCGGGCAAACGTCGCGAGCGCCCGGCCCGTGCTTGCCCGCAGGTGAGAGCGGGCGTCGCAGCCGGTATCGGCGTCGGCTACCGCGGTCTGGCGCTTGGCCAGGCCTGTTGGGCTCACCCTGGTAACCGCCAGCGCCTGGACCGATTCGATCGCAGATTGCGGACCCGCGAATTTCCATCCCCGGGCCTTCATGCAGTGCTGCCATGTTTGAAGTGCTGAACGATACGGGCGGTAGGTGCTGAGAAAGTTGCCGAACTGGTTCCTTATGGTCTGTGGTATAAGGGCGGACTCCATGTACGCGTGTACGCTTCCGAACAGCTTCTCGCGGGCGAAGCCAATGCACCCAGCCGTGCCGTATACGGCACCGCCACCGCCCGGCAGGATGATTGTTGCGGTCGATGTTGCCGGGCCGTCGAGCGCATATTCGTAGCGGCGCTGATTACTGCCGGGTTCGTGCGGATTGCTGGCCGGGAAGGACTGCTGTGTCACACCATAGGTGGCTGGATACCCGGTGCCCAGCGCGTAGGCAGTGACCGACCGCGCGCTCGGCTCGGGCCCGGCGACTGGCGGTGTGTACTGGAACCCGAGGGCCTGCATGCACTGTGCCGTCAGCACCTGTTCTGCGCGGCCCAGGTACCAGGCCCAGCGGAGTGTGGCGAAGTTGACGCCCAGCACGGCCCGGGCCGCGGCCTGGGCGGTGCCGCCGGCCGGGGGCCCGGCGGCCCGCGATGGCCGGCTGGCTGCGCAGCCGGCCATCGCAACCAGGACTGCCAGGATGGACAGTGCCAGCGCGGCGCGGCGTGTGCGGGTGCCCCGCCGCCACTGGCCGCCCCTGGCAGGCCGGCGGCCCTCCGGTACGGGATGGGTGGTTACGTGCACGCGTTGGTCGTCCAGGCGTTGCTGCTTATCGAGTCGTTCATGCTATGGCCGTCTTGCCCGTAAACCCACTGGGTGAGGTTGTTAAACGACGTCACGCTCCTCGGGATGCAGGCGTACGGCCCCGACTCGCCTGTGTTTTCGTAGACCAGGGCCTGGTCAGAGGAGCCGTGGTTGTACAGGGCGGACGCGCAGTTGTTCCACGTCCCTCCTGAGCACTGGGACTGCGAGAAGGCTGCCCACGTGGGGTTGGGGCCCGCCAGCTTTCCCATGGCTCCGCCCCAGTTGGCATTCACCCAGAAGCAGAGGTAGGTCGACGGGCACGACGTGTAGTTGCGGCTCACCGGGGCGGCCGGGACAGCCGCCTTCACCGCGTGCGTCGCCTGTCCTTCCGCCCGGTGCGATGACACTGTCGGCGCATGTCTGGCCGGGGTGCTCGACGCGCCTGCCGATACTGCCGGTGCGGTGAGCAGTACCCCGGCTGCAATGGCCGGCAGGGCGCCCAGGATGAGCGCGCGCCGGCGCCTCCCCGCGGCTCGGGTGACGGCCCCGGGGTGGTTGGTGATTCCTTTCACGCTGTTCCCTCCTCCTTGGCACGGGAGGCGAACTCCCGCGCACGGTTGCCGCCGGGCCACCGGGTCGTTTCCGCGGCCCATGCAGGATGGCCAGGCGGTGGGCAGCATCGCCGTTGCGGGTTGATTCCTGTCGCATCCTTGGCTGAGTGACGTCTGATTGGTGTCCCTGGGCTTACGCATGATACGACTGTGGCCATTGTGGGCGGTGGTGCCAAATGCGCATAGCTGGCCAGGCGCGTCATGATTTAATGAGTGCTCAGCGGAATGGATCACCTGCTTAGCCACACGCCGATTCTTTGCGCCGCCGTACGGCGAGGGGAGACCCGAACGTGCTATTTCGAATCCTTGGCCCGCTGGAGGTCAGGACTCACAAGGGCTGGCGCGGAATCGCCGCGCTGAAGCAGCGAACGCTACTCGCGGCCCTGCTTCTGCGGCCAGGCCAGGTTGTCTCCGTGGACTGCCTTGCCGACGCACTGTGGGGGGAGGACCCGCCACGCGGCGCGCGCAAGCAGGTCAGCGGGTACATCTTGCGGCTCCGCCGGATGATCGATGACCCTGACGGGGGAAGGCTGGTCACGCGGTCACCGGGTTACCAGCTTCTGGCCGGGCGGGCCGATCTGGACACGGGCGTCTTCGAGGCGCTGCTTGCCGCTGGGCGTGCGGCGTTAGAACGGCAGGCTGGCAAGGAAGCGGCGACGCTCCTTTCTGACGCGCTCTCGCTATGGCGGGGCACTCTCCTTGCCGATGTGCGCCCAGGACCGCTGGTTACCGACGAAGTCAGCCGCCTCACCGAACTGTGGCTTAACGCGGTTGAGCTGCGGATCGAGGCTGACTTGCTGCGCGGCCGCCCGGCCCAGGTGGTGCCGGAGCTGCGCCGGCTGAGCGCCGAGCATCCATTACACGAACGGGTGTGGAATCTGCTCATGCGGGCGCTGCATGACTGCGGACGCCCAGCCGAGGCGCTGAAGGCCTATGCGCGGGCCAAAGACGTTCTCGCCGCCGAGCTGGGCACGCATCCCGGCCCGGAGCTCCGCCAGCTCCATCAGCAGATCCTGGCTGGCAGCCCTGCGTCCCCCCGGCTGCCGCTCCCCGCTGAGAAGTGCCTGGGCGTGGCCGGGCAGGTACCGACGACCGCGGCGGCCGCGCCGCGGCAGCTACCCGTCGCGGTACGGCACTTCAGAGGCAGATCGGATGAGCTGCTGGCACTGGACCGCCTGCTTGACCAGGCGGCCAGAAAGGCGGAGACGGCAGCGATCTCGGCGATCAGCGGCACCGCCGGGGTCGGCAAGACCGCACTTGTGGTGCACTGGGCACACCGGGTGGCCCAGCACTTCCCTGACGGACAGCTCTACATAGACCTCCTGGGCTTCGCCCCAGGGGGGACGCCAGTGTCCGCCGCGACGGCGCTCCGGGACTTTCTCGACGCCCTCAACGTCCCGGCCGAACGGCTTCCCGCCACCACGACGGCACAAGCAGCCCTGTTCCGTACCCTGGTGGCCGGCAAGCGCATGCTCATCATCCTGGACAACGCCCGCGACGCGGACCATGTGCGGCCGCTGCTGCCGGGCACACCTACCTGCATGGTCATAGTGACCAGCCGCACCCGGCTTACCTCACTGGCAGCTATCGAGGGCGCGGAGCTGCTGACCCTCGATGTCCTGACCCTCCCCGAATCACGCGAGCTGCTTGCCCACCGCCTCGGCAGGGACCGGACAGCAGCAGAGCCGGAGGCGGTAGACGAACTGATCGAATCATGCGCCCGGCTGCCGCTCGCACTGAGCATCACCGCAGCCCTCGCCGCCGACAGGACCCGCTTGTCCCTCGGCGCGCTCACCAAGGATCTGCGGGACGGCCGCAGCCTGGACGTGCTGGATGCCGGAGGCGCGGCCAGCAGCGTACGGGCCGCATTCTCCTGGTCCTGCCAGCAGCTCACCGATCCGGCGACGCGAATGTTCCAGCTGCTGGGAATTCACCCAGGCCCGGACATCACCGGTCCGGCCGCAGCCAGCCTGGCTGGCATGCCGCCCGGACAGGCCCGCCAGGCACTGCACGAGCTGACCATGGCACACCTGACAACAGAACGGGGTCCCGGCCGGTATGCCCTCAATGGCCTGCTTCGCGCCTATGCCGCCGACCAAGCAGCTAGCTCGGGCGACCAGACCATCGGGCACACGGCCTTCCACCGCGTCCTTGATCATTACCTGCATACCGCGCACACCGCAGCCATGCTGTTGTACCCGCGGCGGGATCCGCTTGCCCTGGACCAGCCGTGGCCGGGAACGCGGCCGGAGGAGCTGGCAGACCACCAGCACGCAATGGCGTGGTTTGACGATGAAAACCCGGTCCTGTTCGCAATTATCCTCAAGGCCGCAGCCAGCGGATTCGACACCCACGTGGTACAGCTCGCCTGGACCCTGGACCGTTACTTCGAACAACGCGGGCGGTGGCACGACTACGCCACCATCCAGCAGACCGCGGCCGCCGCCGCGCAGCACCTCGGTGATCAGCCTGATCGCTCTGAACGGTGGTGATCGTGGAGTCGTAGACGACACCGACGGCCCGGGCAAGACCGGTTACGTCGCGCTAACCCTTGACTCCAGTCAAGCGGGCACCGGCTGAGGAGCGCACAGCCACCCGCCGACCGGATCTAGCCGATGTGCGGGTGGTGTCTCATCGTGTCTGGTGCCGCACGTGGCGGGCGGCTTGGAGATATGTTCGGCGGCCTTGCCGGGCGGAGCGGGCTGGCGCGGTCAGGCCCGCTCGTAGACCGAGACGTGGCCGTCGCTGCTGGAATCGAATGGCTGCCGGTCCCAGCCGCCGTAGCGTTCGCGGAGCCGCAGCCCGGCTTGCTGGGCCATCAGATCCAGTTCGCTGGGCCAGGAGTACCGCAGGGCTACGGGCCGCAGGTGCGTGCCCTGCCCGTCGAAGGTGATGATCTGGGTGGTGACGCGCTGTTCCGCCGCATCGTGGCGGAACACCTGCAGGATCGCGGAGTCTTCGGTCACCGCTCGCGCCTGGACGCGCTGGTCCCGGTCGAACCGGCTCAGGTCGGGGACGAAGCATTCGATGACAAACACCCCGCCCGGGCCGAGCACGCGGGCGACATTGCCGAAGCACGCAGCCTGCCGGGCCTGGCTGAGCAGGCCAAACAGGGTGTTGAAGACCAGATACGCCAGGCCAAACGGCCCGATGGCCCCGACCTGAGCCATGTCACCGATGACCACCGGGATCGACGCGCCGCCGGGCTTGGCCCGCAGCCGCTCCACCATCGCCCCGGAGGCGTCGATCCCCTCCACCGCGATCCCCCGCCCGGCCAGCGGAAGCGCAACCCGGCCCGTGCCGATCGCCAGCTCCAGCACCCGGCGATCTCCGGCCAGCCCGGCGAGGAACTCCACAGCCGGCCCCGGATCGAACTCGGCGTGATGCTCGTCATACACCCCAGCCCAGCGATCACCATAGAACGCCGGATCCTCAAACCCTGCCACGCTAGCCACCCAAACAGATCGCCGCAGCGGCAGCCACCCATGTCCGCGTCCCGTGGCCACCTCGCCAGACCGCACCCCCATGCCGCAGTCCGTGAACAGGTGATCGTGCCAGCTGGGCAGGTGCAGGCCGTCGCCGTGAGCGCCGGGCCGCACGGGGCCGGGGTGGTCAGCCCTGGCTGCCGGGATCTGCTGGCGGCGCCACGTAGCCCTGCATGACCAGGCGCTGCGCGCCGGCGGCGTACAGCGCGGGGTCGTCAGGAGCCGTCGTGGCCAGCCCGTCGACGTACCTGTTGAACATGCAAAACACAGCCGCGATCAAGACCGTGTCGTGAATCTCCACATCCGTCGCGCCCGCCGCCCGGGCCTGGGCGACCTGCTCGTCGGTGACGGCGCGGCCGCTGTCGCATACCGCCGCGGCAATCGCCAGCAAGGCTTTCAGCTTGGCCGGCACCGGCGCGGTGCTGGGATCCGCGCGGACCTGCTCCACCAGCGTCATCCCCCCGGGCAACTGGGCCGCGGCGCAGGCAGCGTGGGAGGCGGAGCAGTACCGGCAGTCGTTGAGTGCCGACACATAGGCCGCGATCAGTTCCCGCTCGCCCCGGGGCAGCGTGCTCGGCCCGCGCAACAGCACCTCCGTCAGCTCGCTCAGCGGGCCGGCGGTCTCCGGCCGGTAGCGGAGCAAGCCGCGGATTCCGGGTTCGGCGGAGTTCAGGGCAATGTGCGGCATGACGGCTCACCTCCGCGGGGACGATCACGCCTAGCATGCAGCATCGGTGCCAGCACCACCCCGGTCAATCCCCGCGCCACCGCCCCGCAAGCCCGAAGAACCGTTGCGGCAGGAGGCGGGCCGATTTAGCTTGCGAGGAATGGCAGGAACTCGGCGAGGAACCGTGCGGGATGCTCCAGGTGCGGGATGTGCCCGCAGTCGGGTATCACCACCCGCGTGGCCCGGGGGATGTCCTGAGCGGCCGCCGCGGAAAGCGCTGGGAAGTCGCCCAGCCTGGCCGCTTCGGCCGGGGTGGCGTACTGGCCGAGCGGGACGACATGATCGTCGGCTCCCACGATCAGCAGCGCCGGCGGTGCGAGCAACTTTCCTAGGCCAGCACCTGCCGGACGCCATGCGGGTCGCGCGCAAAAGTACACTGCCCGCCGAAAGTGAGCTGATCCCATCCGGTGCAGGCTTGCGAATCGGCATCCGGCCAGGTCCACCTACGGGAGCACCGAACCCTCGCAGTCTGCCCCGGCTAGCGACACGCCCCACACTGGCAGCACGCCGCCAGTGACCGGATCGGCCAGACTCGGCGCATCCCAATGGAGGGCTGCTGCAGGGCAGGGATGCTGACCGGTTCGTTGAACGCCAGCCGGGCCATGTCTACTCTCGCGGCGTGCCGAACCGGCCTGCGGCCCGCAAGATCTCCCGGCTGGCCCTGGCCTCGAACGTCACCGGCAGCGTGCGCGGATCCATGCCGATGATCACCTGCTCTGCCATGCGAGATAAGAGCCTGGGGCGTGCCTGGATCCTCAGCCTGCGCTTCGATGAGGCTGGCTGCGCGGGCGGTCCAGGCGGGCCTCAGGTCTGGACGGCAGGCAGCATGTCCGGGCTCGCCGGGCCACTTGTCAGCCGGTGTGGGGACACGGGGCTTTATAGCGGGCACGGTTCGCCTTGGGAATGCGGCTGGGCGGTGTGGCATTGAGGTAATGATGGATGTTGCCGAGCAGTCGCTTCCGCTCGCTGTACTGGACTTCGTCGGGATCGAGCACGGCGAGAGCGCGTCCGCGTCCGTGGCCGGTGCCGTGGAGATCGCGCGGGCCGTGGAGGCGGCCGGCTACCGGCGTTACTGGGTCTCCGAACATCACAACATGACCAGCCTTGCCTGCAGTTCCCCCGAGCTGCTGACGGCGCACGTCGGCGCGCGCACATCGCGGATCCGGGTCGGCGCCGCAGGGATCATGCTGCCCAACCACGCCGCGCTCAAGGTAGCCGAGACGTTCCGGACGCTGCTGGCCATGTACCCGGGGCGCATCGACCTCGCCCTGGGCCGGGCGCCGGGCACCGACCCGCTCACCGCGCATGTCCTGCGCCGGGGGATGGTCACCGACCCGGCCGCTGAATTCCCCGGTCAGGTCGGTGAGCTGCTGGCATTTCTCGGTGACGGTTTCCCGGCCGGTCACCCTTATGCGCGGCTGATTGCCGCGCCGCTGGTCGAGGAGCAGCCCGAGCTGTTCGTGCTGGGGTCGAGCCCTTATGGTCCGCGCTTCGCCGCGGTCAACGGGATGAGTGCCGTATTCGCTCACCACATGAGCCCCGATCTCGCGTTCGAGGCGCTTACGGAGTACCGCCGTTCGTTCACGCCACGCGCCGAAGGCGGATCGGCGTATTCAGCGATGTCGGTGCTGGCCTTCGCCAGCGACGATGACGAGGCAATACTTGACTTCGAAGCGGCGTGGACACTGACCATTCAGAACATCCGCCGGGGGATACGTGAGCCGCTGCGGCCAGAGCAGGTTCGCGATTTCGCCCGCTCGCAGCAGTTCCGCGCTGCCCGGCGCGATGACGGCACGATGGTGACGGGCGAGCCGAAGGCCGTCGCCGGGCGGCTCCTTGAGATGAAGCAGCGCGCCCAGGCTGACGAGATCGTCGTCGTCACCCCGAGTCTGGACCGGGAACGCCGCAAGGGCAGCTACGCGGCGCTGGCGGACGCCTGGCGCCGCGCGGCCTGATCCTGCCCCCTGCCGGCACACGCCCGATCACCCAGATAGCGGCCGTGAGCCAGTCGCCGCACGGCCGTTCCCCGAGTCACTAGCGTGGGATGAGACAAGACGAGCCGGGGCAAGGCCCCTGGGCTTTGCCGTCCGCGACATCGACTCCGGCGCCGCCGTCCTGCCGACCGTCTGGTTCATCGTCCGCCGTGCCGACGAGCGGATCGTGGCGATGGGACGTAGCGAGGCGGCCTGGCCGGCACGGGTGAACTGAACGGGGTCAGCCCCGGTCCTGCGCCATCGTGGCCCTCATTACGTGCCGCAGGGCTGGTCGTATAACCAAGAACCTGCACGAGCTGCGCGGCTCAAATTAAATTAGGAGATGAAAGCATTCCCGAGCGTCAGCACATTGCTGTCTTCTTGTTGCTGGTTCTGCGTGTTGACACCGGTGCAGCTAACCTCAAGCTGAGTGACACCGGCAATGTTCAGCGTCACGGCGGCCGGATGCCCGAGGCTGACGACTATGGGCTTGATGAGCTGCACGCCCGCCTGATCGGCGAAAGTCACCGTCTCGTCGAGACTGGTGGCATTGGCCGCGTTGTCTGGGATGCCGACCTCGGCCTTGAAGAACGAATGGCCAGCCACATCGAACGCCTCATCGGGCTGACCGTTGCCTTGCGGCCCGGAACAGTAGAAGGTGTTGCTGTCGGGATAGGCCTTCGCTGACATAGTCTGCGATCCGGTGTTAAGGTCTGCGTTGTCGACTGTAGGCTGCATCGCCGAGAGGTAGACGCCGCCAGAGGGCAGCGCGCCGCCGCTTGACCCGGATGTGCCTACGGTACTGGACGAGCCAGATCCGCTGGTGGCCTGCTGGTGAGCCTGCTTGAGTTGCTGTTGCTGTTGCCTGACCACGATGGTGAGCTGATTCACACGGCTGGTCTGATGCGCCGCCAGCACCGACGCGCCCGCTGCCACAATGGTGGCGATAGAGGCGAGAATCCCACTGAACGACGTTAGCCAGCCTGCTAAGCCGCGTCTTTTCTTCTTGGGCGTCTTCTGCTGCCGAGTAGCTGTCATTCCCCCACCTGATGGATCCAGCAGTATGCTCGTGGCTTCACTTGGTTACATTCGGTACGCGGCAAGAGCCGAACGCGGGTAGTCAGCTTGCCAGGCGACCCACAGTCTGTCATGATCCCGGCGTTGCGCTCCCGGCAATCTACCTGAAAGTCGCCAAGAGGGCACTCTACCACCCTGGTCAGCTTCTGGGCGTTTTAACGGTAACGGCACCCTGTATCTGCCTCACGTAGCGCACATCGAGCCGTGCCGCATGCCATCCCTTCACAGCCGTCCACTCTCCCATCGGGCGATTGGGTCGGCCTCACCGCGACCAATGGCAAGATCAGCCCAACTGATGTGTCCACACTTTCAGGGGAACCCCGCCCTGCTCTGCCAGGCCGTCGGCAGGCCGGCGCAAGTACAGGGACTACCGCGGGCGATGGTGCGGTCGCCAATGCCTGGGCGATGCCACGGGCTGCGCCGGGCCGCTGCCGAAGCGAGCGGGCCGGCGCCAAAAGGTGCGCGGCCGTGCCTGGCGTCTGGCCGTTGTGTCAGTGGGTGACTTTGATTTGCTGGATTGAGATGTTGTTCAGCGGGTTGGGGTCGGGGTTTTGGGATGCGGCGGCGGCCAGGACCGGGGCCTTGCCTGTCGCGCTGGCCTTGACGGTGATGCTGAACTTGGCCGAGGCGCCGCTGGCCAGCTGAGCCAGGGTCCAGGTGAACACGTTGGCGTGCTGGGCGCAGCCCGAGGTACAGGACACCTTCGACAACGCCGGCGGCAGCAGCACCCCGGCGGCGACCTTGCTGGCGGTAGCCGGGCCGGCGTTGGCGATGGTCAGGGTGCAGGTGCCGGTGCCGCCCACGGTCATGGTGGCCGGGCAGGCCAGGGCGGCGGAGATGTCGGCGTCGGGGGAGGGTTTGGTGACGGTGACGGTGAACGGCCCAGCGGTGGCCATGCCCGCGGGGTTGGTCGCGGTGACCGCGTAGCTGAAGGTGGTGGTGCCCGTGGGCGGGGTGCCGGTCACTTCCCCGGTGGCCGCGTTCACCGACAGCCAGGACGGGGCGCCGGTCAAGGTGTAGGTAGGCGCCGGAGTGCCGAAGGCGGTGAAGGTGTAGTCGTAGGGCTGCCCGGCGGCCGCGGTGAGCGGGGGGCTGGCCAGCAGGAACGCCGGGGCCTCGTCGACGGTGATGGTGGCGGTGACCTGCGGGGCGGGCGCGTAGTTGGCGTTGCCGGCCTGGTTGGCGTCGATGACGCAGTCGCCCGCCGCGGTGTAGGCCACGGTGGTCCCGGTCACGGCGCACACCCCGGTCCCGGAGGCGGGATCGACGGTGAAGGTGACCGGGTTCCCCGACCCGCCGCCGGTGGCGGCCAGGGTGGCGGTCTTGCCCACCACGCCGGTGGCCGGGGCGGTGACGCTGATCGCCTGGCCAGCCTGGGCCACGGTCACCGTGCCGGGGGCGTAGCTGATCGAATAGTCCGGGTCGGCGGCGCCGGAGCAGGTGCTGGGGTAGGTGCCGGCCGGGCTGGCCGGGGTCGCGGTGGTCGAACACGTGGGCGGGGTGGTCAGCGATCCGGGGCCGCCGCCGTTGACGAGCCCCCCGTAGGACGGGGTGATCACCGACGGGGTGCCACCATAGGTCATGGTCCCGCTGGAGGCGGTGATGGCCAGCGGTGCCGGGCCCACGGTGAGGCCGGCGTCGCTGTAGCTGAGGGTGTAGTTCGGGCTGGACAGCCCGCCGCAGCCGGAAATGCTACCGGTGTAGCTCCCGGGGCTCGCGCCGGGGCCGACTGTGGTGGTGCACCCGGTGAGGGAGCCGCCCACCACCGCGCCGGTGTCCCCGTTGACCAGGCCTGAGTACCCGGTCACGGTGAACACCGGGGTGCCGCCGTAGGTCTGCGCCCCGGCGACCTGAGCGGCCAGCGGCGCCGGGCTGACGGTGACGCCAGCGTCACCATAGGTGATGGTGTAGTTGCCGGCCGACAGCCCCGAACAGCCAGAGATTGTCCCGGTGTGCACTCCCACGCTGGCGCCGGGGCCGACGGTGGTGGTGCACGCGGTGAGGGTGCCGCCCACCACCGCCGGGGTGTCCCCGTTGACCAGACCCGTATACCCGGTGACGGTGAACGCCGGGCTGCCGCCGTAGGCCTGCGACCCAACGACATCTGCGGTCAGCGGCGCCGGGTTCACCGTCTGCCCGGGATTCAGGCTCAAGGACTGGGGCGGGGAATGGCTGCCACCGCTGTAGACGGCCGAGATCGCCGCCTGGCCGGCCACCTGCAGCGAGGAGGTGGTACAGGTGGCGGTGTAGTCGGGGCCGCTGAGCGGGGTCAGCGGCTGGGCGGTGCACCCGGATATCGACGGGCCGATGGGGCCGATGGGGCCGATGGGGCCGAGAGGGCCGAGGTAGAAGGTTACGAAGCCGCTGCCGTCGGTGGGGGTGATCGTGGCGGTGAAGGTCACCGGCTGCCCATAAACGCTGGGATTAGGAGAGGAGGTCAGCACGCTCGCGAATGGCGGCGTCACGTTCTGCCCGCCGGGCAGGCTCCCGGTGATGGTGGGGTAGGCGCTGTCCCCGGAGTAGGTCGCGGAAATGGTGTGGGTTCCTAGCGGCAGTGACGAGGTGGTGCAGGTGGCGCGGTAGGTGGTGCCGGTGGCCTGGGTCAGGGCCTGGTCACCGCACCCGGAGATCGGGGTGGCCGAGCCGTCGGCGTAGAACGCCACGCTGCCGCCGCCGTCGGTGGGGGTGAAGGTGGCCGTGAAGCTGACCGGACCGCCGAGGATGCTGCCGCCGTCGTCGGAGGAGACGACCGTGACCGCTGCCGGGGGGTAGTTCGATTCGGTGGCGCCCATGTCGCAGGCGGTCTCTGCCGGGTCATCGGGGCGCGGGTTGCCGTTCTCATCAGTGGCCGGACACAAGGCGAGCGGGACCGCGTCAATCGCGGGGCTGCCCTGCTGCAAGGTATAGGGAGTACCGGCGCCGCCGAAGGCCAGGTTCGGGCCGGCGTTCTGCAGGTCACCGGTTCCGGTGAACCCGCAGTCGGTGCCGGTCTCCAGGTTGTAACCCTGATCCACCGGTGTGCCCACACAGTTGGTGGCCGGTTTCCCGGTCACCTGGACCCCGCCATCCAGGATGCTTCCCTCGACCTTCGTCCGATCGCCGACCTCGAGGTTGTAGAGGGAGTTGAGGGCCAAGGTGCTGAAGGTGATGTCCGCCGCGGCGTCGCCGGTGTAGATGCCTCCCCCCTCGAGGTTCTGGTCTACAGTGCTGTTCGTCACGGTCAGGGCATCGCCGCCATCGTAGATAGCGGCACCGCCCCCATCGTCATTGCTGAAAAAGTCACTTCCCGTAATGCTCATCGTCGAGCCGCTGCCGTTGATAACGGCACTCGGGTTGCCTCCGCCAAGCATTTGGTTAGCTACAAAGAGACTGCTGACGATATCTACCGTGCCGTCGCTGTTGTTCACCGCAGACCCCGGACCGTTGGTAGCGGAGTTGTCTTCAAAGGTGCTGTTGGTGATGGTCACCGTCCCGCCGCCGGTGTTGAGCAGCCCGCCCCCAGCATTAGCACGGTTATCGTTGAAGGTGGTGTCGGTGATGGTCACCGTCCCGCCGTTGTTCACCAGCCCGCCACCGCCACCCGCATCGCCGCCTGCCACGGTGACATCAGTCAGGGTGAAGCTGACGCCGCTGGCCACGCTCAGCACGCCCACCTGGCCTGATCCGCCCACGGTGACCTGCTGGCCGGTGCCATCCAGGGTCATGTCCCCAGTGATGCCCAGGGTGCTCGACAGGCTGATCGTCCCGCTGCAACCGAAGGTGATCGTGTCGCCGGCGTTGTCGGTGTTGGCCTGGGCGACCGCGGCGTCCAGGTCGCTCTCATCACAGGTGCTGACGGTGATCGTGTTAGCGGCGCGGGCGGGCTGGGCCAGCCCCACCATGCTGACCGCCAGCAAGACCGGCAGTCCCATGGCCAGGCCCAGGCGGGCCGGTGCTCTCCGACCACGGCAAGGGGCCAGTGTCATGGTGATGCATCTCGCTTTCCCGGTGTCACCCAGGCGCCACCGGGACCGCCGCTGAACTGCTCTGCATGGCGGGTTGTTGGCCATGGCATCCCTCGCCTTGGGCCGCTTGCCCCTGCCTGGTCTGGGGGCTGGCCGGGTGGCGTGTGCAGGTCGATGGCTTCGACGACATCGGTGACGGGCAGGCCGGCCAGCGTGTTGACCGCGATGACGTCGGCAGCTGTTTCGGCGTCGAAGATGCAGATGGCCTGGGCGGTGGCGGGGAGAAAGAACCCGCCGCGGTAGGTGACCTGGCGGCCGGCCGCGCTGGTCCGGCGGGCGGCTTCGGCGGCGGCGTGCTGGGCGGCGCTGTACTGGTCCCTGGTCACCCCAGGCAGGTCGCGGAACACAAGGAACGGTGCCACCGGGCGAGGGTAGCCCCAGGACCGCGGGCGGCGGATCGGGGAAAGGGCGTATCTGGGGTACGTATTCGTGCCGTGGCGGGCAGGCGCGCCGTGGCGGCAAACTACCCGCCGCCGCCGCGGCCGGGGGCACCCTTCGTGCGGGTGATGGCACCCGTCGCGCTCCTGGCGGCGATGATCGCGGCGACCTGTGCCCTGCTGGCGCAGCCGAGCTTGGCCAGGATGTTGCTGACGTGGGTGTCAGCGGTCCGCTCGGCGATGAACAACCGGGCGGCGATCTGCCGGTTGGTCAGGCCACGCGCAATCAGTTCGGCAACCTCACCTTCCCGGGGCGTAAGTGGCAGTCCGCCGTTGGCGCGTGGGGCAGCCTCGCGGTTCTCCGTCGGCCAGAGGGTGGCGGCGATCTGGTCGCCACGGCCAAGCACCTGCCCCGCCTGCCTGGCCGGCCGCCAGGCCGGGCCGAGCTCGGCGCGGGCCCACGGGCGGCTACCGCGTCGAGGCCGGCCTGCATGAACGCGTACGGCTGACCGCCGATCCGCTCGCTGAGCATTTCGACGACGCCAAGCAGCATGGCTGCCCGCGGCCAGTCGCCGGCCGCGGCGCAGGCCTCGGCGAGCCAGATGGCCGTGCGCAGCAGCCCCACCCGCTCCGGGAGCTTTTCAAATACACCGAGGGCCTCGCGCAGCACCGCGATCGCCTCGGCCGGCTTTCCTTCCCGGGTCAGGCAGTCCCCCACCGTCGCCAGCGTGTAGGCATGCAGTCGGCTGTCTCCTGTCTTGGAGAACAGGCTGGCGCCGGCCGCGGCCAGCGTCCGGGCGCGGACGACATCGCCGGCCAGGGCCAGGGCGAATCCCATGCGCCACAGCGCGGCCGCCTCGACCCAGGCGTCTCCGTCACGGCGGGCCAGGGCGAGCGCGTGGTCGTTGGCCTCGGCCGCACCGGCCGTATCGCCGCACAGCGCACGGGCGTAGCAGAGGTTGGCCCAGGCGCGGCCCTCGTCGCGCCCACCCGGTGACCGCTGGAAGCATTCGATGCTCGCGGAGAACAGATCGCGGCCCCGCTCGGGCTCTCCCCGGAAGCAGGCAATCAGCCCCAGCCCGTTGAGTGCGACGGCCCGGACGTGCCCGGGGCCGCCCTGGCGTGCTAGCGCCTCCTCCAGCCAGGCGGCACCCTCGACGAGGCGACCGAGGATAAGCCAGTAGCCCGACGCCCCGGCCGCCAGCCGCAGGCCGGTGCCGGCCCGGCCGGATCCCGCGCACACCAGCGGCGGGCCGCGCGCAGGTTGTCAGTCTCCTGGTCCATCCGCGGCACCCAGCCTGTCATGCCGGGGCCCCACACTTCGGCCGTGGCCCGCTCGGCGAGGTCGGTGTAGTAGCCGGCGTGCCGTTCCCGGACCCGCTCGAGTTCGCCGGCCTCAGCCAGCCGCTCGCTGGCGAACGCCCGGATCACCTCCAGCAGCCGGTACCGGCTCCCGGCAGGCGTGTGGTCCGCCTGCACCAGCGACTTGTCGACCAGGCCCGCCAGCAAACTCGCGATCTCTCCCTGCTCCGCCGGGGGCAGGGAACATACCGTCTCGGCGGCCTCCAGCGGCCAGCCGCCAGCGAACACCGCCAGCCGCCGGAACACCGCACGCTCTCGTTCGGGCAGGAGCTGGTGGCTCCACTCGACCGAAGCCCGCAGCGTCTGCTGCCGGGCCGGGCCCGCACCCGTGCGAGCGAGCAGTTCCATGCAGCCGGTCAGCCGGGCAGCGATCTCCTGCAGGCTCAGCGCCCCAGCCCGCGCAGCCGCCAGTTCCAGGGCCAGCGGGATGCCGTCCAGATGAAAACAGATCGACGTGACCGCGGCAACATCACCCGGGCCGACCATCAGGCCGGGCCGGGCGGCCCGCGCCCGCGCCAGGAACAAGGCAGCCGCCTCGAAGCTCTCCAGGTCCCGCTCGGCGGGCATGCGCTCGGGCCAGGGGAACGCCAGCGAGGGCACGCGCCAGGCCACCTCGCCCGGTACTCCCAACGGCTCTCGGCTGGTCGCCAGCACCACCACGTCAGGGCAGGAGCCGAGCAGCGCCACCACGAACTCCGCGAACGCAGCGCGCAGATGCTCACAGTTGTCCACTACCAGCAGCCGGTGCTGACCATGCAGCACCCGCAGCAGCGGCTCCCGCACGTCGGCGCCCGCCCGCTCCTCCACTCCCAGGTCGGCAGCCAGCGTCGCGGCCAGCGACGCTGGATCGGTCACCGCGCTCAAGTCGGTCAAACCGGCGCCATCGCCGAAATCGGCCGCTACCGCGGCCGCCACCTCGACCGCCAGTCGGGTCTTGCCCACCCCGCCCGCACCCACCAGCGTGACCAGCCGGTTAGCCGACACCAGCCGAGCGACCTCGGCCCCTTCCCGCTCCCGGCCAACGAAGGGCGTCAGCGGCACCGGAAGGCCGCGCGGCCAGCCATTCCCCGCTCTGGTCAACAGGCCCCCGCGATTTGCACCGGTGATATCCCCCACAGTAGGTAAGCAACCACCTCCGGGCAGCGAAGGTCAAGAGCCAGCGACGACCAGGGACCAAGGCAGCTGGCAGTACTGCAACCTGGCCACTGGCCAGGATGCGAGCATCGGCAACAACGGCGGCAAGGACTCCACTCCCCGCCTTCGTCAATGGCCCCTCGCGGTCTGTGCCGGTGATGCTCCCACCCCAGCCCGTAAAGAAACCGTCCCGTACTGCGGCGGTCAGGACCTGACGCAACCGGGCAAGACCGTCGCCAGAAGAGGACTCCCGCCGAAACTACGTACCGGATGTACGCCTTTCCCCCGATGCGCGCGGAGGAGCTGGAGCGCTTGCTGGCCCTGCACGATCGCCTCCACCATCGCGGCCGTGATCGTGGAGCCGATCGCGGGGTCGACCGGCGTGCTGGTGCCGCCCAAGCGACATCTCGAGCGCCTGCGCGCCATCTGCGACCGGCACGGCATCCTGCTCATCTTCGACGAGGTGATCACCGCGTTCGGGCGTGCTGGCGCGACCTTTGCGGCGAGGATTCGGCGTGACCCCCGACATGATGACCTCCGCGAAGGGACTCACGAACGGGATCGTGCCGATGGCGGGCAGTGTCGTGAAGCGATCCATCCATGACGGCCTTCATGACAGGGGCCCGAGAGGCGATCGAGCTGCTCCACGGCTACACCTATTCGGCGCCATCCGGTCTGGCGGCGCAGCGGCGCTCGCGACGCTCGATATCTACGAGCGTGAGGGCCTGTTGCGCGCGGGCGAAGTAGCTCGGGGCCGTACTGGCAGGACGGCCGCACAGCCTCACGGGGCGACTTGCCGCACGTGGTGGACGTGCGTAATCTCGGGCTCGTCGCGGCGGCCGAGCTCGAGCCCGTCGGCGGGACGGCCGGCAGACGCGCTTCCGGCATCTTCGTCGACCTGCTGGGAGCGCGGCGGTGCTCGATCCGCCAGACCGGCGACATCATCGCGCTGTCGCCGCTAGTCATCGAGCGTTCCCACATCGATCAGATGTTTGGAACGCTCGCCGAGG
Source organism: uncultured Actinomycetes bacterium (assembly GCA_963725125.1). Taxonomy (GTDB): domain Bacteria; phylum Actinomycetota; class Actinomycetes; order Streptosporangiales; family Streptosporangiaceae; genus DASXKD01. Next base: position 1,572 of record CAVRXW010000003.1, on the reverse strand, counting down.
CGGTGCGCAATCAACGGTGACGATCGTGGCGCGCGTGCGTCATTGCCATCCAGGCGATGGCGGCAACGACTACGACACAGCCCAGCAGCAGGCCCATGTCGAAGGTCGAGACGATACGCGTCGATGCGATGGTTACGGTCGGAAGCATGGCAGTTGTCCGTGGCAGCGGAGTTTCGGCTCGTGGCTCGACACTGCCAGCCTCAGCGGGCCGGGTGAAGCGGCGGTTCGCCAATCTGCGACGCTCTTCACCCGACCCGTGAGTTATGTCCGCCTAGCGCGCATCCGCCACCGTCGGGCCCTGACCCCTCCGACTGCGCCACCGCGACCCCCTGCAGACGCACTGTCACGCGCCTGTCGAACGCGTACGCGTCGAGATCACCCCGCGGGCTGGCGGATTCCGAGGAGCCGTGCCCCTCGATCACGAGCCTGTCCTGCGGGACACCCGCCTTCTCCAACATCAGCGCCACGGCCTCGGCACGCCGCAGCGACAGGTCGTCGTTGAGCGTACGCCGGGCCCCGCGGATCGGCATAGCCGTCGATCCGCACCTTCGCCCCGGGCGGCAGCGATGCGGCGAGCGCACCGATCTTGCGCAGCGACGACAACTGCAAGCTGTTGATGGCGGCGCCGGCCGTCTTGAAGGCCACATCGGTCTCGATGTCATCCGACAGCTGCACCGTGTGATCGAGCTGCGCCCGCTGTGCCTCGACGGCGGCGAGCGATCCGCTGGCGAGGTTCAGAGCTTCCCCGCCGAAGGCCTCGCGGTCCTGCTGGCTCTCGCTGAGGCTCGCGGCGAGAGCCTGGTCCTGCGCCGCAAGCGCACGGTTCTGCGCCGCCAGATCATGATTGGCGACGCTCTGCTTGTGATAATGATTGCCCAGAAGCGCGCCGGCGACCATGCCGACCATCGCGCCGATCGGCCCGCCCGCCGCCGCCCCAACCGCCGCCCCCGTCAGGACGCCGACGCGCCCCCCGCTTGACGCGGGTTGCTGCGTCCCAGACGCCGTCTGGGCAGCGGACGCCGGAAGCGGCAAGGGACATCGCGGCGATCGTGATACCCACCGTTCCCACACGAACTTTGTTGCTCAGGATGCTCATATGCTGGCCCTCTCGCTGTGTGCTGGCGCGCTTGGCGCCGTCGAGGACCAGTACAAGCCATGGGCGGGGGCCGGTCGTGACGCAAACCGGGCCGCGAGCTGATCTTTAGTGGCAAATCCTGGCGGAGGACCTTACTTGGGATACGTCAGGCGGTCCTGGATGGCCAGAAGGACGTCGCTGCGCGAGACCTCGCCGAGCAGGGTGCGGCGCCACTGGCCGGGAGTGACCGGCAGCGCGGTCGCCTGCTCCCGCAGGAAGCCGTCGAGCGCCTCGCAGAGCGGCATGTCGGGAGAGAGCGCGAAATTGATTGGCAGGGCAACCGCTTCCGCCGGCAGACCCCAGCCGATCTCGCCCTTCTGCAGGCGGTCGAGCACCTTGCGCGGATCGAACCAGGCGACAAGGTCGTCGCCGCTGGTCACATAGACCCGCTGCAGGGGTCGCTTGGGAAGCTGGTCGTAGATGTCCGCCAGGCTGGT
>CAVRXW010000002.1:0-19665 GCA_963725125.1 uncultured Actinomycetes bacterium | reverse complement strand
CATGCCGCCCGTGGCCGACCGGATGGCTGCCGCGCAGGCACGGATGGCGAACCTCAACGAGATGATGGCAGCACAGACCCAGGCGGCGAACGCCGCCGTGGCGGCCGTGGCGGGGACGGCCGGCGCGGCGGCGCGGCGGACGGTCACGATCACCGAGATGCGGCAGATCGGCATGATGAACTTCGACCTGCTGGTGGAGTTCGACCTGACCGTGCTGCCCGACGGGCTGCCCCCGTATCCGGCCACGACCCAGCAGCGGGTCAGCCAGATGCAGATCGGCAAGCTTCAGCCCGGTCTCACCCTGCAGGCTGCGGTGGACCCGTCGAACCCGGCGGCCATCTGGCTGGACCTGGAGAGTGTCCGATGAGCCCCCGGCGGCTTGTGGCGGCACTGGTGGCGTTCGCCGGTGCGACCGCCTTCACCGCTTGCCTGCTCACGATGGTCAGCGGGATGCGGGACGTGATGGTGACCGACGGCGGGTTCTGCGCCAGCGGCGGCCCGTACGTCATCGCCCACCAGTGCTCCAGCTCGGACATCCGGCTGATCATGATCGGTATCTTCGGCGCCCTGATCGCCGCAGCGTTCTACGCCGGTGGCACCGCCGGGCTCGGCAGCAGGGCCGCGTCGGCGGGGCTGATCCTCTGGGCCGCGCTGTTCGGCACGCTTGGCTGGAACTTCCTGTCCACGGGCCGCCACAACGGCGCCTCTGGCCTGCTGTTCACCGGTGTGCTGTTCCTGGTGATGGCCGCGGGCGGGCTCCTGCCGCTGCTGTTCTCGCTGGCCGGCGACCTCCGCAAGGCCGGCCGCCCGGATCCGGTGACCACCGGCATGCAGCCGCTCGTCCGGGCGGCCGTGCCTGCCGCCCCGGGCCTGCAGCCGGGCACCACCACCACCGCGTTCCAGCCGGGTATGACCACCGGCTTCCAGCCGGCCGGCACGTGGCAGCCCGGCCCGGGGTCGGCGGTGGGCATGGTGCCCACGAACCAGACCGCCCGGAGCACCGAGCTACTGCGGACCGGGATCTGGCTGGTCGTCAGCCTGGCGGGCACGGGCCTCGGCATCGCGCTGAGCTCGTCCCTGATCACCATGCTGCGGTAACCGGATGACGCGGCAGCGCGCGGGCAACATCGAGGCGCCCCGGCGAGGACCACGACGGTCCGCGCCGGGGCGCGCCGCGTTCCCGGCACCGGAATCCAGGAACGATATGGAACCGTTACCGCCGGTGCTGCGTCCAAGCTGCCGTGATGACCCCCGCAGCACACTCGCGCAGGCTCGCTGGCAAACATCACCCGGGGCAGGCCTCGGCCCAGGCGTGGGCCAGGGCACGCGCCCTGACAGGTGGTGGTGCCATCGCTGCCGGGGTCCTCCTGGCGGTCCTGGGCAGCACCGGTGCGGCGGCCGCCGGGTCGCCGTCCCCCTCCCCCAGCAGTTCCCCCAGGTCACCGTCGCCGTCCGCGTCGCCGAGCAAGTCACCCGCGCCGAGCAGGTCGCCGTCCCCCGCACCGTCCCCCAGCAAGTCACCCTCGCCGAGCCCGTCCCCGTCCAAGTCGCCGTCTCCCAGCCCGTCACCGTCCCCGTCCAAGTCGCCCTCGCCCAGCCCGTCACCGTCCCCGTCCAAGTCGCCCTCGCCCAGCCCGTCACCGTCGCCGAGCAAGACACCCTGCCCGAGCCCGTCGCCGTCCCCCAGCAAGTCATCCTCGGCGGGCAAGTCCTCGTGCCCGAGCCCGTCGCCGTCGCCCAGCAAGTCGCCCTCGTCGTCGCCCAGTCATCCCGCGGGCCCGGGGCAGAGCAGCAACGCCGCCGCCGTGACCGTGCCGCTGTCCCGCCCGCCGACGGCGCTGCCGCGCGGTACCGTTCCCGGCCTGTCGCTGGGCAGCCCGGGCAGCATCGGGCACCTGTTCCCCGTGGTCACACCGGCGCCCGCCGCCCCCGGCGTCGGCCGAGGCCGCCCCGGCCCGTCAGGTGCGGGCGGCGTCGTCGACACCGCGCTGACCGCCGACACCGGAGTGATCAGCGGCGGTCAGGGCAGGCTGATCGTGCTGGCGGTCACCGTGGCGGCCGGCCTCGCCGCCGCGGGCGCCTGGCTCACCATGGCCGGGCCGGGCCGCAGGATGGTCAGCTCACTGGCCGGCCGGCTCGGCCGTCGCGCCCGCTAGCGCGCGGGCCGGCTTTCCGGGGAAGGTCACCTCGATATCGAGACCGCCTTCCGGCCGGGCCCGCGGGGTGAGGGTGGCGCCGTGCGCCCGGGCGATCGCCTGGACGATGGCCAGCCCGAGCCCGTGCCCGCCGGTGTGCCTGATGCGCTCGCCGTCGGCCCGGCCGAACGGCTGGAACAGGCGGCCGAGGAGTTCGGGCGCGATCACCGGCCCGGTGTTCAGGACCCTGAGTGTCACCTGGCCGCCGGCGGCAGCGGTGGAGATCTCGGCCAGGCCGCCTTCGGTGTTGTGCCGGACCGCGTTGTCCATCAGGTTCGCCACCAGGCTCTCGGCCAGCCTCGGGTCCCCTGCCGTGGCGGCTTCGGCGAGCCTGGTCTCGATGCGGACGCCGCGGCGCTCCGCTTCCTCGCGGCGGACCGTGACCACGTGCCAGGCGACGGCGGCCAGGTCGAACGGCTCCCAGTGCTCGATGCCGCCCTCGCTGGTGGCCAGGGTGAGCAGCGCCTCGATGAGACGCTCCTGCTGATCGCCCAGGGCCAGCACCTGCTCGCAGGCCGACCGCAGCGCCTGCGCGGTCGCGCCCCGGTCGGCGAGCGCGACCTGCAGCAGGGTGCGCTCCGCGGTCAGCGGGGTGCGCAGTTCGTGCGAGGCGTTGGCCACGAAGTGCCGCTGCGACTCGAACGACGCCTCCAGCCGCGCCGAACAGGTCGTCGAGGGTCTCGCCAAGCTCGGCGAACTCATCGTCGCGGCTGCCCAGGTCCAGCCGCCGGTTCAGGTTGCTGGCCGAGATGTCCCTGGCCGTCGCGGTGATCGTGCGCAGCGGCCGCAGCAGCCGCCCCGCGACCAGCCAGCCGCCCACGAGCGCGAGCAGCACCACGACCGGGAGCGCGATCGCGCCGATGATCTCCTTGTCGCGGATGGCGGCGTTCAGCGCGGCCTGGACCGCGGCGGCGTGCGGCCCGTCCTGGACCGACGCCGATCCCTGCAACGGGACGAGCAGGAAGAGCAGGCCGCCGCCCAGGGCGGCGAGCAGCCCCGCGTACAGCAGGGTGAGCTGGGTGCGCAGGGTCGGCCGCAACCGGAGCAGCGCGGCCACCTCGCGGTACAGGAACATCACACTTCTCCGATCCGGTAGCCGCCCTCGCGGACGGTGTGGATGACCGGCGGGTCGCCAAGCTTGGCCCGCAGCCGCCGGATCGTCGTCTTCACCGCGGTGGTGAACGGGTCGGCCGCCTCGTCCCAGGCCCGCTCCAGCAGTTCCTCGGCGGAGACCACCCGGCCGCCGGAGGCGAGCAGGCACTCCAGGACCGCGAACTCCTTCGGGGACAGCTCCAGGCGCCGGCCCGCGCGGAACGCCACCCGGCGGCTGGGATCCAGGGTCACGCCGCCGCCCGCCAGCGTCGGCGGCAGCGCGGGCGCGGAGCGCCGCCCCAGGGCCCGGACCCGGGCCACGAGCTCGGCGAAGTCGAACGGCTTGGGCAGGTAGTCGTCGGCACCCAGGCCCAGGCCGTCCACCCGCTCGCGCACCGTGCTGGCCGCGGTGAGCATGAGCACCCGGCCCTGGGACCCATCGGCCACGATCTGGCGGCAGACCTCGTCGCCGTGCACCCCGGGCAGGTCGCGGTCCAGCACCACGACGTCGTACCGGGTGAGCGCCAGGTGCTCCAGCGCGTCGTCCCCGTCCAGGACCACGTCCACGGCCATGCCCTCGCGGCGCAGCCCGGCCCCGATCGCCGTGGCCAGCACCTCGAAGTCCTCGATGACCAGCACCCTCATGGCCTGCCCGCGTCCTTTCCGGTAAGTAGGCCCTCCCGCTCAGCGTAGGGCGGGGTGACCTGGGCCAACCATGACAGCCGCCAGGTGTCGGCACGGTGTCAGCGGCCGACACCGTGCTGACACCGCCGGTGGCATAGAACCGGTTGCGGACGCAGCGTCCGCCTATCGAGAAGGACGAGGACCAATGCGAGCAACGATCGAAGTACGCGGCCTGCGCAAGAGCTTCGGCCCGGCGCTGGCCCTGGACGGCATGACGTTCACCGTCGCGCCGGGGCAGGTGACCGGGTTCATCGGGCCCAACGGGGCCGGCAAGACCACCACGATGCGGGTGATCCTCGGCCTGGACGCCCCCGACGCGGGCACCGCCCTGGTCGGCGGGCAGCGGTACGCGAGCCTGCGCCGCCCGCTGACGCCACCTGGGGTCGCTGCTGGACGCCGGCCGCGCTGCAGCCGAGCCGTACCGGCCGCAACCACCTGCTGTGGCTGGCGCACTCCCAGGGCCTGGACGCCGCCCGGGCCGACGCGGTGCTCGAGCAGGCCGGGCTGGCAAGGCGGCCCGGCGCAGGGCGGGCGGGTTACTCGCTGGGCATGCGGCAGCGGCTGGGCATCGCCGCCGCGATGCTCGGCGACCCGCCGGCGCTGCTGATGGACGAGCCGTTCAACGGCATGGACCCCGAGGGCATCGTGTGGATGCGCGGGTTCCTGCGGTCGCTGGCCGCGGCCGGCCGGGCCGTGCTGGTGTCCAGCCACCTGATGAGCGAACTGGAGGACACCGCCGACCACCTGGTGATCGTCGGCCGGGGCAAGGTCATCGCCGACACCAGCACCCGCGACCTGCTGGCGGCGGTGTCCGGCGACCGGGTCACGCTGCGCACGACCGCGCCGGACCGGGCGGCGGCGGTGCTGGAGCGCGCGGGCGCCACGGCCACCACCGACGGCACCGAGCGCTGACGCGTTTCCGGGCTGGCGCCCGAGAAGGTCGTGCTGCTGCTGGGCGAGAGCGCGGTGCCGTTCTCCGAGGTGTCGGCGCACCGCGCCTCCCTGGAGGAGGCCTACCTGGAACTCACCCGCGACGCGGTCGAGTACCGGGCCGAGACCAGCGCGGGAGGCTCGCGATGACCGCGACGATGACGCCGGAGCGCTCGGGCACGACGCGGGACGGCAAAGACAGCTTCGGGCGGCTCGCTGCACGCCGAGTGGACCAAGTTCCGCACCGTGCGCGGCTGGGTGATCGCCATGGTGATCGCCGCGGCGCTGACCGCGGGCGTCGGGCTGTACGCCGCGTCCGGGCCGCAGACCGGCTGCCAGCCGTGCGGTCCCAATGGCCCCATCGGCCCGCCGCGCCCTGCAACCCGTCCAATCCGGTAGGCCCGGGCGGTGAGGCGGTCAGCGACAGCTTCTACTTCGTGCACCAGGCGCTGCGCGGGAACGGCAGCATCACCGTCCGGGTGACCTCGCTGACCGGCCTGCTCCTCGCCGCCCGGCGGCGGGATCGCGCCGGGGCCGGACCCGGAGCAGAACTTCACCAGCGGCATCCAGCCCTGGGCCAAGGCCGGGATCATCGTCACCGCGAGCACCCGGCAGGGGTCGGCGTACGCGGCGATCGATGGTCACCGGCGGTCACGGCGTGCGGATGCAGTACAACTACACCAGCGACACGCCGGGCCTGCCCGGGGCCGTGTCCGCCACCTCGCCGCGCTGGCTGCGGCTGGTCAGGGCCGGTGACACGGTCACCGGGTACGACTCCGCCGACGGCACGCACTGGACCAGGGTCGGCACCGTCAGCCTGGCGGGCCTGCCCGCGACGGTGCAGGCCGGCCTGTTCGTCACCTCACCCGGGTGGGTGCAGCCAGAGAACAGCGGCCCCACCGTGGCCACCGCGGTCTTCGACCGCCTCAGCATGCCGGCCGCGCGCGGCCGGTGCCCGCTGGCGCGGCGCGAGCATCGGCGCGATGACCGGGCTGAACGCCCAGGGCTCATCCCTGCCCGGCCGGTTCCACGCCGCGGGCGGCACGTTCACGGTGACCGGATCCGGCGACATCGCGCCGGCCGGGCCGGGGCCCACGAACATCGGCAGGGCCGCCGATGACGGCTTCGTCGGCGCGTTCGCCGGGCTGATCGTGGTGATCGTGGTGGGGGCGATGTTCATCACCGCCGAGTACCGGCGCGGCCTGATCGCCGTCACGCTCGCCGCGGCCCCGGGGCGCGGCCGCGTCCTTGCGGCCAAGGCCGTCGTGATCGGCTCGGTCACGTTCGTGGCGGGTGTCATCGCGGCCGCGCCGCTGATCCCGGTCGGTACCAGCCTGCTGCGCAGCCACGGCAACTACGTGTTCCCGGTGAGCGCGCTCACCGAGGTGCGCCTGGTGGCCGGGATCGCGGCGCTGCTCGCCATCACCGCGGTCCTCGCCCTGGCCGCCGGCACGATCCTGCGGCACGCCGCCGGGGCCATCACCGCGGTCATCGCGCTCACCGTGGTGATCTACTTCTTCTCCGTCCCGCTGGCCGTGCTGCCCGCCGGCGCCGCGGACTGGCTGCTGCGGGTCACCCCGGCCGCCGGGTTCGCCATCCAGCAGTACGTCCCGGCCTACCCGCAGGTGAACAACATCTACACGCCGCAGCACGGCTACTTCCCGCTCGCGCCGTGGGCCGGGTTCGGCGTGCTCTGCCTGTGGGCCGCCGCCGCCCTCTGCCTGGCCACCGTCCTGCTCCGCCGGAGGGACGCATGAGCGAGGCGCTGCACGCGGAGTGGACCAAGCTGCGCACGCTGCCGGGCACCGGCTGGCTGCTGCTCGGTGTGGTCGCGGCGACCGTGATCATCAGCGCGGCGGTGTCCGCGAGCGTGGCCTGCACGTCCACGGCCGCCTGCCACGTCGACGTCACCAAGCTCAGCCTCACCGGGACCTACCTCGGCCAGGCGGTGGTGGCCATCGTGGCGGTGCTGGCGGTCAGCGGCGAGTACGCGCACCGGCATGATCAGGACAACCCTGGCCGCGATGCCGCGCCGGGCCACGGTGCTGGCCGCCAAGGCCGCCGTGGTCACCGCGGTGACGCTGACCGCCGGCATCCCTCGCGGTGCTCGGCTCGGTGCTGGCCGGGCGGCTGATCCTGCCCGGCCACGGGTACACCCCGGCGAACGGGTACCCGGTGCTGTCGCTGGCCAACGGGACAGTGCTGCGCGCCGCCGCGGGGACCGTGCTGTACCTGGCCCTGATCGCGCTGCTCAGCCTCGGCATCGCGGCCGCGGTACGGGACTCCGCGGTGGCCATCGGCACGGTGCTCGGCCTGCTGTACCTGTTCCCGATCCTCGCCCAGGTGATCGGCAGCCCGGGAGTATCGCGGCACCTGCAGCAGATCGGCGCCGATGACCGCCGGGCTGGAGATCCAGGCCAGCACGGGGCTGGGCCACCTGCCGATCGCCCCGTGGGCGGGCCTCGGCGTGCTCGCGGCCTGGGCCGCCGCGGCACTGCTCGCCGGCACGCTGCTGCTGCGCCTGCGGGACGCGTGATGCCCGGGGTGCGTAGCGCATGAACCGCGCAGTGCGCACCGGACGGCCAGTCGCCCGCGCGACGGGAATGCCCGGCCGGGAACGGCTGTTGCCGCGGTCATGACAGTACAGCCGGCTGAACGCGAAACCGTGCAGTTCTGGTTCGACCCGGTGTGTCCCTGGGCCTGGATCACCTCCCGCTGGATGCTGGAGGTGGAGCAGGTCCGGCCGGTGCGGACCGAGTGGCGGATCATGTCGCTCGCCTACCTCAACCTGACCCAGCATGAGGGTGAGGGGCTGAACGAGGAGTACCTGGAGCGGATGAGCCGGGCCTGGGCGCCGGTGCGGGTCTGCGCCGCGGCCGCCCAGCACAGCGGGCCGGGCGTCCTGGGGCCGCTGTACACGGCCATCGGGACCCGGCTGCACAACCAGGGCCGCCGGGAGGACCCCGAGGTCATCCCCGAAGCCCTCGCCGAGGTGGGCCTGCCCGCCGAACTGGCGCAGGCGGCGGTGAGCACCGAGTTCGACGAGCAGATCAAGACCTCACACCACGAAGCCTTCGACGATGTCGGGCTGGACGTCGGCACGCCGGTCATCCGGATCCGCGGGAACGCCCTGTTCGGCCCGGTCATCACCCCGGCCCCGAAGGGCGAGGCCGCCGGGCGGCTGTTCGACGGGCTGGTGCTGGTGACCGGGGCGGACGGCTTCTTCGAGCTGAAGCGGACCCGGGACCGCAAGCCCTCGTTCGACTGAACCGGCCTCGCCAACCGCGTCCCAAATGGGACCTGCGGGCCCTGAGCGTGCCGTGCCCTTCGTGGTAAGAAGTACAGGTTCGGCAGGGCACATAGGGGTTCCGGGCGACGCGCGGATAGTGAGGGGTGTGCCGGTGAGGCCGCTAGTTAAGGCTGCCGCCATTCTTTCGGTCACGGCACTGGGGATTGGCGGCGTCGCGTCGTGCAGTTCGGCGCCGGCCACGTCCGGCCATGCCCGCCGCAAGCCGGTGTACGGCGGCACGCTGCGGGTGGTCTCCGACGCCGGGCCGGGGTCGCTGGATCCGGTGCCGACCTACAACTACGCCGGTTATGAGCTGGAGCGCGGCTACGCCCGGCAGCTTGTCACCTACCCGACGACGTCGCCGGCCACGGCGTCGGGGCCTGCCTGGGCCGACGCCACCGGCCTGGTGCCCGACGTGGCGACGCAGGTGCCGACCGCCGCCAACGGCGGGGTCACCGGCGGCGGCCTGGTGTACACCTACCACCTGCGCCAGGGCGTGGACTGGGACTCCAGCCCGGCGCGGCAGGTGACCGCCGCCGATTTCATCCGTGAGTTCCAGGCGTTCTGCAACCCGGGCCAGTTCCCGGTGGGCAACTCCACCTACTTCACCTCGACGATCGCCGGCTTCGCCGGCTACTGCGCCGCCGAGAGCGCGCACTTCACCGGCAAGGGCGCGGCCGCGGTGACCGCGGCCGCGGTCGCGGCGTGGCAGAACACCCACCAGATCGCCGGGCTGTCCGCGCCCAGCCCGCTGACGCTGCGGGTCACGCTCACCCAGCCCGCCGGTGACTTCAACAACATCATGGCGCTGCCCTTCGTGTCGGCCCGCCCGGCCTCCTACGACGCCTACCTGCCGGGCAGCGCCGGCCTCAACCAGCACATCCTGTCCGACGGGCCGTACCAGGTGTCCTCGTACACCCCCGGCAAGCAGATCGTGCTGACCCGCAACCCGGCCTGGCGCCAGGCGGCCGACCCGGTGCGGCACCAGTACGTGAGCAAGGTCGTGGTGACCCTCGGCACCAGCAGCGACCAGACGGTGCTGGCCGACATCCAGGCGGGCAGCCAGGACCTGTTCCTCGCCGACCTGGGGATACCGTCGCAGTCGATCGCCGGGATGCAGGCCACCCACGACGAGCGGCTGCGGATCTGGCCGAGCAGCAACCTCAACCCGTACCTCATCCTGAACCTCCGCTCCCCCAACGACGGCGGCGCGATGGGCAAGCTCGCGGTCCGCCAGGCCATCGAGTACGGCGTGGACAAGGCGGCGATCGTCAAGGTCAGCGGCGGGCCCGCGGTGGCGAAGATCACCACCAGCGCGATCCCGCCCGGCAGCGCCGGGTACCAGCCCTACACCCGGTACGCCACCCCCGGCAGCCAGGGCAGCCCGGCCAAATGCAAGTCGCTGCTCGCCTCGGCGGGCTACCCCCACGGGCTGACGCTCGGCTACCTGTACCCGAACGACAGCACCGACACCACGATCTTCGCCTCGATCCAGGGCAGCCTGAGCGCGTGCGGCATCACCGTCAAGGGCATGCCGGTGCCCAGCGGCGGCGCCTACTTCACCGACCTGGGCAACACCCCGCAGACCAGCAAGCCGGGGACCTGGGACATGGCGTCGGGAAGCTGGTTCCCCGACTGGTTCGGCAACAACGGCCGCACGCTCATCCAGCCGCTGTTCGGCAGCCCGTGCGCGCTCGGCACGGTCAACGCCGGCTGCTACCACTCCGCCGCGGTGGACGCCCTGATCACCCGCGCGCTCAAGACGGCCAGCCCGGCGGCGGCCGCCGCACTGTGGCGCCAGGCCGGCACCGACGCCATGAACGACGCCGCGATCGTGCCGCTGATCAGCGGGCAGATCACCCAGTACGCCAGCACCCGGGTGCACAGCGCCACCGCGGGCACCGCCAACTTCTCCACGCTCATCCAGGGCTGGGACTTCACCAACATCTGGCTCAACCCGCCGACGCCCTGACGTGCCGGCCACGCAGCGCGGCAGGCAGACCGGGGCCAGATGAGCGCCACCGAACTCCAGCTCCAGGCGCAGGGGGGCCGGGCCGGGCCGATCCGCGCCATCGAGGCACGCAGCCAGTGGCGCACGGCCTGGCGCCGGCTGCGGCGGGACAAGGCGGCGGTGGCCAGCGCGGCGGTGATCCTGATCATGGCCGCGCTCGCCGTGGCAGCGCCCGCGTTCGCCGCGCTGACCGGGCACGGCCCGGCGCAGCAGTTCCCGGACACCGGCCTGTCGGCGACCGGGGCCCCGGCCGGGCCCGGCGCGCACGTTCTGGCTCGGCGCCGACGAACTCGGCCGCGACCTGCTGGTCCGGCTGCTGTACGGGGCCCGGATCTCGCTGTTCGTCGGGGTGGTGACCACGGCGATCGGCACGGTCCTCGGTGTGACCGCGGGGCTGGCGGCCGGTTACTTCGGCGGCTGGACCGACACGGCGCTGTCCCGGCTCGTGGACGCGGTGCTGGCGTTCCCGTACATCGTCCTGGCGCTGGCGCTGGCCGCCGTGCTCGGGCCGAGCCTGCCGGTGGTCATCGGGGTCATCTCCTTCTTCGCCTGGGCCGGCATCGCCCGGGTGGTCCGCGGCCAGACGATCTCGCTGCGGGAAAGGGAGTACATCGAGGCGGCCAGGTCACTCGGTGCGGGCCCGGTCCGGATCATGTTCTCCGAGATCCTGCCGAACCTGGCCGGCCCGGTGCTGGTGCTCGCCACGCTGTCCATCCCGTCGGCGATCATCTTCGAGGCGACCCTGTCGTACCTCGGCCTCGGCATCCAGCCGCCGACGCCGAGCTGGGGAAACATCCTGGCCGGGGCGCAGAACTACTACAGCGTGGCCTGGTGGTACCTGGTGTTCCCGGCGCTGGCGCTGCTGATCACCACGCTCGCGTTCAACCTGCTCGGCGACGGCATCAGGGATGCCCTGGACCCGGCGTCCGAGCGCCTGCTGTCCGGCGCGGGCCGCCGCCGGCGGCGGCTGCGGCTGCGGCTGCGCTGGCCACGGCGCACGGCCCGGTCCGCCCCCGCGCCTCCCCCGGCTCGCAGCCTCGCGCCGGCTCCCGGCCTCGCGCCGGCCGCAGCGGGGCAACACGATTCAGGCGCTACGATCGCCCGCGCCGGGCCGCCGTCCCGGCCCGCACCCGGCGCCGGGGCGGCGCAGGAGCCATGGCTGTCCCGGCTCGCCAGGTCCCTGCGCGGCGGGCGCACCGTGCTGGCCTTCGCCATCCGGCGGACGCTGACCGGCGGCGTGGTGCTGTGGGTCGTCACCCTGGGCGCGTTCGGCCTGTTCTTCACCCGCCCGGCGATCTCGGTCGCCCGGTCCATGGCGGGCAAGGAACCGACGGCCGCGCAACTGCGCCAGATCACCCGGCAGCTCGGGCTGGACCAGCCGATCGCCGCACAGTACTGGCATTTCGCCGACCGGCTGCTGCACGGCAACCTCGGCTACTCCTATGCCACCGGCGAGCCGGTCACCACGATCCTGGCCCAGGACCTGCCCCGCACCGCGTCCCTGGTCGCCGGCGCGATGGTGCTCTGGCTCGTCGGCGGGATCGCGGCCGGCGTGCTGTCCGCGACCCGGGCCCGGCAGCCTGTTCGACCGGGTGGCCACCGTTGGCGTGCTGGCCGGCCTGTCGCTGCCCACGTTCGTGCTCGGCCAGCTTCTCCTGTTCGGCGTGTTCCTCCAGCTCAACAAGCACGGCTTTACCTGGATCCAGGACGGTTACGTGAGCCCGGCGCAGAGCGTGACCGGGTGGCTCGGGTGCATGATCCTGCCGTGGATCACGCTGGCCACGGTGTCCGCGGCGGTGTACTCACGGCTGTCCCGCAGTTCGCTGCTGGAAACACTCGGCGCGGACTACATCAGGACCGCGCGGGCGAAAGGGCTGCCCGAGCGCCGCGTGGTCCTCGGCCATGCCCTGCGGTCCGCGCTCACGCCGGTGGTGTCCCAGCTCGGCATCGACGTCGGCACGCTGCTCGGCGGGGTCGTGGTGACCGAGACCGTGTTCGGGATCGGCGGCATCGGCGAGGACTCGGTCCTGGCGATCGACCAGGGCAACCTGCCGCTGATCATCGGTTTCGTGCTCGCCGCCGCCGTGTTCGTCGTCGTGGCCAACATCCTCGTGGACATCGCCTACACACTGCTCGACCCCCGCGTCCGGCTGAGCTGAACGGGACCACCAGCGCCATCCGGCAGCGCCGGTGCGCTCAGCGCGGGCCCGTGGTGGCGCTCACCGACCAGCGGCTGCCGTTCCAGATGTCGGCGAGCACCAGGGCGCGGCCGCCTGGAGCGGTGTAGCCGCCGACCGCCACGCAGTCGGCCGGCCCGGGCACGCGATCGCCCGCATCGACGCCGTCCCGGAGGGCGCCGGGACACTGAGCGCGGACCAGGTGGTGCCGTTCCAGCTCTGGCCTCCCCCATCGGCGCCGACCGCCAGGCACTCGTCCGGCAGCGGGCAGGCGACCGACGTCATGCCGGCCAGCGCGCCGGCGTCGGTCCAGCCCATGCCGCCGGTCCAGGTCGTGACATTGGGTGGCCCGCCGGTATCCACGCCCAGGCAGAAGCTGGCCGAGGGGCAGGACACGCTGGCCACGCTGGCGCCCGGCGGCGGGTTGTCCTCGTTGGCCCAGCCCGAGCCGTTCCACATGTTGGCGTCGCCGGTGTAGTAGTCCTCGGCTGGCTGCTGCGCTCCGGCGGACATGCAGAACGTGGTGCTCGGACAGGAGATCGTGAACTCCCCGCAGGCCCCGCTCCCGGGCTCGGTGGCGCACTGGTTGGCCGGGCTGTTCACCCGCCATCTGCGGCCGTGCCAGATCTCACCGAAGGCGTCGCCGTCGCCGGCCTTGCCCTGCCGCCCGACGGCGACGCAGTCCCTGACGCCCGGGCAGGCCACCGCATCCAGGAACGGCGCGTTCACCCCGCGGGGGATCACCGGGGTCAGATTCCAGGCCCGCCCGTTCCAGCGCGCGGCCGAGGAACCGGAGATCGCGACGCACATCCTGGTGGACGCACAGGAGACACTCCGGGGGTCAAGCTGCGGCGCGGCCAGCCTTCGCCACGTGCCGCGGCGCAGTTCCAGCGCGAGTGGGCGCACATGCCCGGCGGCGCCAAGGCGGGCTCCCACCGCGAGGCAGAACCGCTGGACCGGGCAGGACACGCTGGCCAGCCAGCCCCGCGCGGCGGCCCGGCCGGAACCTGCGGCGGCGGCTTCATGTGCGACCGCGCTGCCGTCCGGCGTCCGGGCCACGTCGTGCGCCGCCAACGCGGTACCGCCCGCCGTTATCAGCAGCGTGGCGGATATCGCGGCAGCTCCCGCCAGTCCCCGGTGCGCCCAGCCAGCCATCCCCCGCTCCTTCCACACCCCGTTGCCCGACCATCGTCACGGACGGTGACGGGCTGGATTATTCCCCGACAGCGATTACTCCATGCCTGCTGCCCCCGGGCGCCGGGCGGCGTCGCTGATCATGGCTGTTCCGGTGTACCACCGGCCATAACTCCCATGATCAAGCGTCTAGCGTGGGCCTTCATCGTGACGGTGCGTAATGCCGAGGCGGTCGCGAATCCATTTGACGGCCGCGGCGAGCACCGGTGGCAATGTGATCACGGTGGCCGCGGCGTTGCCCGCGTTACCCTGCGCCGTCTGCATCACGATCCACACCGTCAGCGGTGCCAGTAATACCCACGGCCGGGCCTCCGACCGGAGGAGCCAATGGAGCGCCTTGCGTACCGATCGCGTCAGTCGGCTCGCCACCACCGATGCACGATCCCGGTCCAGTGGTCGTCCCAGTGCGGCCTGCGCAGCATGACGCTCAGCCGGGGCAGCCCTAGCAGCAGTTGCCAGGCGAACCGGCGGCGGCTTCGATCGACGTCGGCACGCTGCTCGGCGGGGTCGTGGTGACCGAGACCGTGTTCGGGATCGGCGGCATCGGCCAGGACTCGGTCCTGGCGATCGACCAGGGCAACCTGCCGCTGATCATCGGTTTCGTGCCCGCCGCCGTGTTCGTCGTGGTCGCCAACATCCTCGTGGACATCGCCTACACCCTGCTCGACCCCCGCGTCCGCCTCAGCTGAGGGAACATGCGGTTCCCCGGCCTAGCCGGGATGTACGACGGTGGCCATGGTGCCGATCAGCTGCCGGAATCGCTGGACTGGCCCGGTCTCGCCGGTGATGTCGAGGCCGCTGTCCGACCCGGCGAAGATGAGGGCGGTCAGGGCCTGGCTGGTCCCGGTGACCGTGACCTCGGCTCGTGCGGGTGCGGCCCCCGCGGTGAGCGACCACTGCTGGCCGTCGCTTTCGACCAGGTAGTCCGCACCGTCAAGGCGGAAGTGCCAGCGGGCTGGCCGGTGGTCGCCGCCGGCGAGGTCGATGGCCCGGGTAACGGAGCGGAGCAGATGCTCGGCGTGCAGCGGCTCGCCGGGCTGGGGCCGGCGCCAGGCATGCTGGAGCCCCCACCGGCCGAGCGCGTCGATGACGGGCCCGAGGTCGGCTCCGGCCGGTGTCAGGCGATACCAGACCTCCCGCCGGCCCGGTTCACGGTCGGCGGCGACGATCCCGGCGTCCTCAAGCTCGCGCAGGCGCTGGCTGAGCGTCTTGGGGGTGATCCCGCCGAGGCGGTCCATCAGGTCGGTGAACCTCTTGGCGCCGGCGAGAAGGTCGCGGATCACCAGCAGGCTCCACCGGTCGCCGACGCGCTCCAAGGCACGCGCGGTCAGGCAGAAGTGGTCGTAGGTACGGACGTTCCTTGTCACGCCCTCCATAATACTAGTTGACAGATACTATCTACAACCTACTATCTTGTAGATACTCAACTCGACCGGAGGACGATGTCATGTACGACCCGCCTGGCTATCTGTGGGCGATCACCATCGCCGGAATCATCGCGATCCCGGCCGCGAGCTGCGTCGTGCTGTACGGCGGCGCGATGCGGGCCGGCCTGGGCCGAAGGCGTGCGGCGCTGCTCGCCGGGGGCGCGGCCGCCGTGCTCGGCGGCTGGTTCACCGCCAGCGCGGTGATCGCGGGTCACGGCTGGTACCACGCGCGGCTCGGCCACGGGGTGCCGTGGCTGCCGGTCGCGGTGGCCGGCTTCCTGGGCTTGCTGCTGGTACTGCGCCGGATCCCGGTGGTGGCGCGCGCCCTGACGGCGCCGGGCATGGTGAACCGCCTGGACCTGCCGCACTCGTTCCGGGTGATCGAGGGGGCGGCCTTCCTGCTCACCATGGCCCTCGGCCATCTGCCCGCGCTGTTCGCCCTGCCCGCGGGCCTGGGCGACATCGCCGCCGGCATCGCCGCGCTGCTGATCGTACGCAGGCCCGCGCATGCCACCGGCCGCCGCGCCGCCCTGCGGTTCAACGCGTTCGGCATGACCGATCTGGTCGTGGCGCTGACCCTCGGCGCCCTCACCGGCTTCCAGCTGCTCAACGTCACCCCGTCCGGTGCGCCGATCAGCGAGCTCCCGCTCGCGCTGATCCCGACCGCCGCCGTGCCGCTGCTGTTCGCCCTGCACATCACGTCTGTGTCCGCCCTGGTAAGGGCGCCGCGGACACCGCTGCCAGCCACCGCCCCGCTCACCGCCGCCGCGAGATAGAACGGAAAGGAAACGCAATGAACACCCGGACTCCATACCCAGACGTCGAGGTCCCTGAGATCTCCCTGCCCAGGTTCATCGCTGACCGAGCCGGCGAGCGAGGTACAGCGGTCCCGCTCATGGGTCCCGCGGATCCGGGCACGGCCACGCCGCTGATGGGCCCGGCCATCCCGGGCACCATTACCCCGCTGATGGGCCCGGCCACCCCGGCCACCGTTACCCCGCTGATGGGCCCCGCCGATCGCGGCACGATCGTCTCGCTCATGGGTCCCGCCGACCCGGGCACGGCCACGCCGCTGATGCTCCCAAGCCGATAATGCCTCGCGCGGACCGCAAGAAGGGCCTTACCGATCTGGACGTGGCATCTGCTGGCTGATCCTCGGGGTCCTTGCTAGTGGGAGTCGCCGTGGTGACGGTGCGTAATGTCAAGCCGGTCGCGGAGCCATTTGACGGCCGCGGCGAGCACCGGTGGCAGTGTGATCACGGTGGCCACGGCGGTGCCGGCGTTTCCTTGCGCCGTCTGCATCACTATCCACACCGTCAGTGGTGCCAGTAATGCCCACGGCCGGGCCTCGGACCGAAGGAACCAATGGAGCACCTTCCGTCCCGATCGCGCCAGGCGGTGCGCTGCCACCCGATGCCCGATCCCGGCGTAGCGATCGTCCCATTGCCGCCTGCGCAGCATGAAGCTCAGCCGGGGCAGTCCCAGAATGAGTTGCCCGGCGAACCGGCGGCGCCCCCGCCGGTCCGCCGGTGCCCGCAGCTCGGCGGCCCATTCCTCCAGATACCGGATCCGGGCCGCCGCGGGCAGCATGAGCGAGCCGAGCCGAAGGGCGAACGGTGTCGCCGTTGTCCCGCCGCCGCCTTCCCCGGTGAGGGCCTCAATCCGGTGCCGCGCCAGTTCCTGCAGTTCGTCAGCGATAACCGGCAGGCCGAGCCGCCGGGCATGCGGGACGTGCAGCTCCAGTGTCTGCCGTGACTTGGACAGTTGCTTGCCGGTATCGATGTACTGGATCGTCCGCATGTTGTGCAGGCGATCAAGGAGCTTGAGCATGACCACCCGGTCGTCATCCGGCACCGCTGCGCCGTCACGAAATGCCGTGAGCCGTTCAACCAGATCAGCGACTTCGTCGCCGAACTCAGCCCGCAGGTACTCAGGGGCACAGGCGGTGTCTTCCAGGACGTCGTGCAGCAGGGCTGCGCACACCATGGAGCAATCCAGGCCTGCCGCCGCGGCGGCCTCGGCAACCGCGACCGGGTGGGTGATGTACCGGTCCCCGTTCTTTCGCCACTGCCCCTCATGGCAGCGGGCCGCGACTTCATAGGCGCGGCGCACCTGGTCCAGTTCCGCGGGGGAGAACCTGCCCGACAACTGGGCCAGGAGCGGTTCGGCCAGACTCTGCTGAGACTCCGCTGTCATGATCACGCTCCCGCCGTCCGCAGCCGTGCGGCCGCCTTCAGGCGGCTGGCCTCGGCGCCCCGCAGCGCGATCCGGGCGCCGGCCGCCCCGTCCTCGGTCAGCCGGTAGTACCTGCGCCTGGGGCGCCCGGCCGGGACGTGCACCTCCGGCTCCTCCCATTCGCTTTCCAGCCAGCCGAGGCCTTCCAGCCTGGCCAGAATGGGATAGACCGTCCCGCTGGGCTGCCCCGTGGCAGCGCAGAGCTCAAACCCATGAATCCGCCGCGTGGGATCCGCGATCAGCTCCCCGAGGACCAGTTGCGTTGGCAGGGTCATCCGCGGCGTCTTTCCCGACATAGCTAGAACTCTACATAGCGTGCCGCGTGTGGCTACTGTCTGCGGAGCGAGGACATGCTTACCGTAGGCACAGCCAAGCCAGGGACGCTGGGGGTGGCCAGAGCCGGCCAAGCCTACCTATTCTGGCGCAGACAACCCTCACCACGGTTATGAGGAGACCCATGTCCAGAGCAAGGATGCTCGTCGCGGTACTGGGCGCAGCAGTGGTGACCGCCGGCATGACCGCCGGCGCGAGCGGGCTGGCCCAGGCGTCACCGAGGCCGGCCGAGAAGATCCTGGCCGGCAGCGCCGTCCCCTTCACCAGCCATGCCCGGCCCACCGGGGCAGTACCAGGCTCGCTGCGGCTGACGATCCAGCTGTGGCTGAAGCCCGGCATGGCGGCGGCGCAGCGGTTCGCGGCGGCGGTAAGCACGCCGGGCACGTCGCTGTTCCGCCACTACCTGAGCCCGGCCGCCTACACCGCCCGGTTCGGAGCCAGCGCGGCGACCGTGCGGCAGGCCGAAGCGTGGCTGCGCGCGGCGGGGTTCACCGGCATCACGGCCGATTCTGGGCGTGCCTACGTGCGGGCCACCGCGCCGGTCTCGAAGATCAATGCCGCGTTCCGGGTCCAGCTGCGGACGTACGCCGGGTCCGCGGCTGCGCACGCGAGTTCCGTGCGGCTGCACGCCAACAACCGCCCGGTGTCGCTGCCCGCCTCGCTGGCCGGGCACGTGCTGGCGGTGACCGGGCTGGACAACGCCGCGCCGATCTTCCCGAGACTGGCGGCCGGGGCGGCCCATGCCGCCGCTCGCGGCAGCGCCGCGACGGCCGGGCCGAAGGTGCCGTGCTCGCACTACTACGGGCAGGAGATGGCCACCGGCCTGCCGCAGCAGTTCGGCGTCACCTCGTTCCCGACCTTCGTGTGCGGGTACAGCGCGCTCCAGATGCGCTCGGCGTACCACGCCAACTGGGTCAACACCGGCAAGGGGCAGACGATCGCGCTCGTCGAGCAGGGCCTGACCAGGGACATGTTCCTGACCCTGCAGGACTACGCGCGGGCCAACCACATGCCGGCGCCCTCGCCGCACCGGTACGCGGAGCTGTCGCTCGGCAAGAACACCTGCGGAGATCCGTTCAACATCGAGGAGCAGCTCGACGTCGAGTCCTCCTACGACATGGCGCCCGGCGCTAACCAGCTCGTGGTGGGCGGCGACAGCTGCGACACCGCCGAGGAGGGGAACCAGTCCGTGTACGACGCGGACATCATGGTCCTCGACGGCGCCGGTGGCCACCCGCTGGCCACGGCGGCCTCCAACTCGTGGGAAAGCGGGACCGAGTCCCAGCCGCTGTCGCAGACCAACCTCGTGCACGCCTACCTGGTACGCGCCGCCGCCGAGGGTGTCGGCATGTACTTCTCGGCCGGCGACGGCTCCGGCGTACTCGAACCGTCGATCGACCCGAACGCGATCGCCGTGGGCGGCACCACGCTGGGTATCGGCAAGACCGGCCAGCGGCTGTTCGAGACCGGCTGGTCCACCGGGATCTCCCAGCTCAAGAACAACGCCTGGCACTTCGTGAGCGAGGACGGCGCCGGCGGCGGCGGCCCCAGCGTGCACTGGGCCCAGCCGGTCTACCAGAAGGGCGTGGTGCCGGCGTCCCTGGGCACCACGCGCAGCGCGCCGGACCTCGCCGCCGACGCCGACCCGTTCACCGGCATCAACGTGGGCATGCTGAAGTTCGGCAGTGGGAAGCCCACGTTCTTCCAGGAGAGCATCGGCGGCACGAGCGAGTCCTCCCCGCTGGTGGCCGGGATGGTGATCGCGGCACAGCAGGGCCAGAAGATCCCGTTCGGGTTCATCAACCCCGCGATCTACCAGCTGAACGGGACCAAGGCCTTCTTTGACACGCTCCCGCTGACCTCCAGCAGCCCTCCGCTCTACCGCGGGATCGAGTGCGACCTGCTGGTGTTCGTCAACATCTGCCTCGGCCCGAACACGCCGACGCACCGGATCCCGAGCCTGACCACCAACGACGACCAGAGCCCCACCATGAAGGGCTACACCGGGCAGGTCACCCTGCCGGGCTACGACAACATGGCCGGCCTCGGCGTGCCTAACGGGCAGGTCTTCATCAAGGCCCTCCGCGAGGTGGGCTAG
>CAVRXW010000001.1:0-11366 GCA_963725125.1 uncultured Actinomycetes bacterium | reverse complement strand
AGTCCGCTCGATGCCGGAGACGAACCCGAACGTCACCCGCAGCCCGCGCCCGCCCGGGTTGGCCAGGGCGAACACCGGCTTGCCGATCCCGCTGCTGCGCTGCTGGCCCACGGCAGCGCGGGAGTCTCGCCGGTGTCGGCGCTGATGACGGCCAGGTCGCTGTCGATGTCGTGTCCGGCGACGCTCCCCTCCGCGGTGCGCCCGTCGGCGAACGTGACCGTCACCTGATCGCCGCGCACGTTGTGCGCGTTGGTCAGCACCTGGCCCTCCCCGAGCACGATGCCCGAGCCGGCCCCCCACCGTTGCCCGATGCCCACCACCGAGGCTCCGGCGCCCTCCGCCAGCTGCCTGATGCTTGCTCCGATCTCATCGAGGATCGTCATCGTCACCATCTCCAGTAAGTAGTAACTTGCAATCCACTATCTACTATCGGAGCGCCCACCGGGCTACGATTCGCCCATGGCTGAACCCGAGCACGGCTCCTCACCGCTCGCCGAGGCCCTGGCCAGAGTCGGCGACCGGTGGACGCTGCTGGTGGTGGAGGCGCTGCTGCCCGGGCCGCTCCGGTTCAACGACCTGCTCAGCCAGATCCCGGGCATCGCCGCGAACATCTTGTCCGACCGCCTCAAGCGGCTTGAGCGCGATCGGCTGCTGGTAGCCCGGCCCTACTCCCAGCGGCCGCCCCGTGCCGCCTACCAGCTCACCGCCGAAGGCACCGAACTCGCCGGGGCGCTCCACCTGCTCGCCCACTGGGGGAGCAGGCACACCGACCAGGCCGGGCTCCCCGCATCACCTCGCCTGCGGGACTCCTATCGAGGTCCGCTGGTACTGCCCCACCTGCGATCAGCTCGTTGACCACGAGCCGGATCACACCCAGGTGCACTTCGTATAACCGCCGGCCAGCCCTGCGGCGCGGCGGCCGGCGTGCGGCTGTCCTCGGGTCTCAGGTCAGTGCTGCGTAGGCTCCATCACCTGGCCTCCTCGCCTGCACCAGCGCCGCCGGCTAGCAGCGCGGTGACAGCGATCTCTGCCTCCGCAGGGGCCGGGAGTGCGACCGGCACGGCGGGGATCGTGGGTAGCTCGCCAGCTGACTCGTAGCGGCTTATCAGCTGTGGATCGATGTAGGACTTGCGGGCCACTGCCGGGGTGTCGCCAAGCCAGCCCGCCACCTGGCGAATGCTGGCAGCGATGACCCTCTCACGGCTCCGCGCTGCGCGTGCTGGCGCCGCGTTCGCCAGTGCCAGCGCCATCAGCACGGTCGCGTTCCAGGTGCGGAATTCCTTGGCCGTGAAATGGCCGCCGGCCCGGGCGGCGATGTAGTTGCTCACGTCGTGCGAACGCAGGATGCGCCAGCTGCCGCCGTGCTGGTAGCTGAACAGCGTGTCGAGACCATTGTCACTGCGGGCCAGTGCGCGCACGGTGGGCAGGACCACTTCGTCGGTGACGGTGATCGCCCGGCGCTTGCCCTCCTTGGCGATGTAGTCGAACATCATCCCATCACGCGTCACTGTCACGTGCCGCTTCTCAAGCGTGGTGGCGCCGTAGTGATGGTCCAGCTCGGCATACTTTTCGCCGCCGATCCGGAACAGGCCGAGGTCGATCAGCCGGACGGCGCTGGCCGCGACGCGGTCACGATCCAGGCCACGTCGCGCCAAATCCGCCACGGTGGCCGCCCGCAACGCAGGCAGAACGCTGGCGAACCGCAGCATGTGAAGGAACTTCTGAGCGTCGCGCTGTTCGCGCCACTGCTCGTGGTAGCGGTACTGGATCCGGCCCCGGCTGTCCACGCCGGTGGCCTGGATGTGGCCCAACGGGTCCGGCGAGATCCAGACGTTCGTCCAGGCCGGCGGGATCACCAGCGCGCCGATGCGCTCCAGCGCCTCCCGCTGCGTGACCCCGGCGCCCGACGGGTCGCGGTACCGGAAACCTTCCGCACTCCGCTCGCGGGTGATCCCTGGGCTACGAGGATCGCTGCGTGTCAATCCTGGAACCGCAGCCGCCAGCGACGATGCACGGGGGCCCATGCCCAGACAGCGTATCTGGCCCCGGCACGCAGGCACCGCGCCAGCCGCGGCCCGGCTACCGCACCGGCCCTCCTGTCGAGGAGATCACGACGGCCTTCGGGCAGGACCGGGCCGTGGTGGCAGGATGACGTCATGGATCCCGGCATCCGGCTGAAGTCCGGCAAAGGACGCTGGGTGCTGCTGGCGACGGTGCTTGGCTCCGGGGTCGCGTTTCTGGACGCTACCGTCGTCAACGTCGCCCTCCCGACGATTGGCAAAGAGCTGCACGCGACGGTCGCCGAGCTGCAGTGGATCGTGAACGCCTACACGCTCACGCTGGCCGGGCTGATCCTGCTCGGCGGCTCGCTCGGCGACCGGTACGGCAGGCGCCGGGTGTTCGTGCTCGGCGTGATCTGGTTCGCGGTGGCCTCGGCGCTGTGCGCCGCCGCGGTGGACGTGCAGATGCTGATCGCGGCGCGGGCCCTGGAGGGGATCGGCGGCGCGCTGCTCACGCCCGGCTCGCTGGCGATCATCCAGGCCTCGTACGTGAAAGAGGACCGGCCCAAAGCGGTGGGCGCCTGGTCCGGGCTGGGCGGCATCGCGGGCGCGATCGGCCCGTTCCTCGGCGGCTGGCTGGTAAGCGCGGCGGGCTGGCGCTGGGTGTTCCTGATCAACCTGCCGCTGGCGGCGATCGTGGTGGCGGTGGCCGTCCGGCACGTCCCCGAGACCAGGGACGAGACCGCGCAGGGCCGGTTCGACGTGCGCGGCGCGGTGCTCGTCGCGCTCGCCCTGGCCGGGATCACCTACGCGCTGACCGAGGCGCCGCAGCCGGGCGCGTCGCGGGTGGCGGTCATCGTGGCGGCGGTGCTCGGCGTCGCGTGCGGCGCGGGCTTCGTGCTGACCGAACGCCGGCGCACCCGCACCGGCAACCCGGAGGCGATGCTGCCGCTGGACGTGTTCGCATCGAAGGAGTTCGACGCGGTCAACCTCGTCACGTTCGTGGTGTACGGCGGGATGGGCGTGGTGTTCTTCCTGTTCGTGGTGACGCTGCAGGTCGTCGCCGGGTATTCGCCGATCGCGGCGGGCGCGTCGATGGTGCCGATCACGCTGCTGATGCTGCTGCTGTCCGCGCGGGCGGGCGCGCTGGCCCAGAAGATCGGCCCGCGGATCCCGATGACCGCCGGGCTGGTGGTCGTCACGATCGGGATGGTGCTGATGACCCGCATCGGGCTGCACACCTCGTACCTGACCGACGTGCTGCCCGCGGTCGTGGTATTCGCGCTGGGCCTGTCCGGCGTGGTGGCGCCGCTCACCGCGACCATGCTGGCGACGGCGGACGTGCGGCACGCCGGAGTGGCCAGCGGGGTCAACAACGCGGTCGCCCGGGCGGCGTCGCTGCTGTTCGTCGCCGCGATCCCGCCGCTGGCCGGCCTGACCGGGGACGCCCAGTCGCACCCGCTGGTGTTCCTGCACGGCTTCCGGATCGCGATCCTGGCCAGCGCCGCGCTGGTCGCCTGCGGCGCGGTGCTGTCGTTCTTCACGATCCGCGACGACGCGCTGCGCACGGCGCCGGCCGCCGCCAAGCCCGAATGCACGGTCAACTGCGCGGTCGGCGCGCCGCCCCTAGAGCCCGGGCCGCAGCACGCCCGGGCCGGCCACCAGGCGTCCGGCGCGCCCGACGCGGCCTGACGCGCGGCGCTGGCGATGCAGCGCTGGGCCGCCGCGTCCGGCCCGGCCGGCTTGCGTGCGTGGCGACGGCCTAGCCTGGCTAGGTGCGCGTGCCGGCGATCCGCGCAACCACACGCCAAGGAGGTACTCGTGGCTACCCCAGCTGCCGCCAAGACGGACATTGATCTCAAGCTAGCCGGTGAGCTCGCCCAGCAGTTGCGTGTTGACTCCGTACGGTCGAGTACATCCGCCGGGTCGGGTCACCCGACTTCGAGCATGTCGGCCGCGGACCTGCTGGCCGTCCTCGTCGGCCGGCATCTCCGGTATGACTGGGACGAGCCGGCCAACCTGGCCAACGATCACCTGATCTTCTCCAAGGGCCATGCCTCGCCTCTGCTCTACTCGGTCTACAAGGCTGTCGGGGTCGTCTCTGACGCTGAGCTCATGACCGGCTACCGCCGCTTCGGGTCCCGGCTCGAGGGTCATCCGACCCCGGTGCTGCCCTGGGTCGACGTGGCGACCGGCTCGCTCGGTCAGGGGCTGCCCGACGCCGTCGGGGTCGCGCTTGCCGGCAAGTACCTCGACGAGTCCCCGTTCCGGGTCTGGGTGCTGTGCGGTGACAGCGAGATGGCCGAAGGCTCGATCTGGGAAGCCCTCGACAAGGCCTCGCACTACAAGCTGTCCAACCTCATCGCCATGGTGGACGTCAACCGGCTCGGGCAGCGCGGTCCGACCGAGCTGTCCTGGGATTTGGAGACCTACAGCCGCCGTGCGTCGGCGTTTGGCGCCCGCGTCTTCACCATCGACGGCCACGACGTGGCTGAGATCGACCGGGCCATGGCACACGCGAGCGACAGCACCGGCGACCAGCCGACTGTCATCCTCGCCCGGACCATCAAGGGCCGCGGCTTCTCCGAGGTCGAGGACCGGGAGGACTGGCACGGCAAGCCGTTCCCACCGGAGATGGCCGAGCGCGCGATCATCGAGCTCGGCGGGAAGCGCGACCTCATCGTGCGCGGTCCGAAGCCGGATCCGGCCGCGGCAGCCGCCCGCGCCGGGGAGGCTGGCGCGGCGGTGAAGCTGCCGGGCTACACCGTCGGGGACAAGGTCGCGACGCGCAAGGCCTACGGCCAGGCGCTGGCTGCTCTCGGCGCCCGCCGCGATGTGGTGGCGATGGACGGCGAGGTGAGTAACTCGACCTTCGCCGACGAGTTCGCGCACAAGTATCCCGAGCGCTACTTCGAGATGTACATCGCCGAGCAGCAGCTGGTGGCCGCCGCCGTCGGCTTCAGCGTCCGGGGCTACCGGCCGTTCGCCTCGACGTTCGCGGCTTTCCTGACCCGCGCCTACGATTTCATCCGGATGGCCGCCATCTCGCAGGCCAACATACGCCTGGTCGGCTCGCACGCGGGCGTCGAGATCGGCGCCGACGGCCCCTCGCAGATGGCGCTGGAGGACCTGGCCATGATGCGCGCCGTTCAGGGCTCGACCGTCCTGTACCCGAGCGACGCCACCAGCACGGCTGCACTCGTGCAGGCGATGGCCGACCGGGACGGCGTCGTCTACATGCGCACCACGCGCGGCGCCTACCCGGTCCTGTACGCGGCTGGGGAAGCATTCCCGGTCGGCGGCGCCAAGGTGCTGCGCGCCAGCGACGAGGACCAGGTCACCCTGATCGGGGCAGGCGTGACCCTGCATGCCTGCCTCGCCGCCGCCGACCAGCTCAAGGCCGACGGGCTCAGCGCGCGCGTCATCGATGTGTACTCGGTCAAGCCAATCGACACTGACACGCTGACCGCGGCTGCCGCAGCCACTGGCGGCAGACTGGTGGTCGCCGAGGATCATCACCCCGAGGGCGGCCTCGGGTCCGCTGTCGTCGACGCGCTAACCGGCGCAGGGCGTGCCGACCTGACCGTGCGGCATCTGGCGGTTTCCGAGCTGCCGGGGTCGGGGACCAGCGAGGAACTGCTCGACGCGGCCGGCATCAGCGCCAGACACATCGCTGCTGCCGCCCGCAGCCTGGCCGCCTAGCCTGCCGGGAATCTCGGCGCTGGCCGGGGCGGGACGCCAGCCGTCCGAGCCGGTCGCAGCACTAGCTCGCCGCGGCACTCGGGAGCGCCGGCCTCGATGTCCGGCGGCCGGCCCGCTATCGCTTGAAGACCGCCTTGATGCTCTCACCGACGATGCGGGCACCGACCGCGGTCGCGGCGCCACCGATGACCCCCTTGGTGATCGTGTCCTTGTGCTCGGTGCCGAACTTCCTGGCCGTTGCGATGACCGGGTCGGCCGCGGAATGGAAGCCCTCGTCAAAGGCCCCGCCGCCGCTCACGGCGTCGTAAGAGCCCTTGGCAATGCCGGCAGCGATGGCAACTGGGGCCGCGACCAGGGCGATGGCACCCGCCCAGAACCCCTCCGTCTGCTCCACCGTCAACTCCTCTCCCCAGGCGTGGCCTGGGACCGACCGTCCATGCGCAAGTATAAGAACGCCGGCCCGGTGCCACATCGTGCTGCGGGATGAGACCACGCTACGCTGCCGCCCCGGCCGTCCGCCCGCCGCAGGAGGTTGCCGTGCCCATCACGCCCCCCACGAATGAGGATCTTGCCGAGATCGCGGGCCGGTACCGGCTCGGCCTGGACGCCGGCGACATCGAGTCGTTCCGTGTCATCATCGGCGGCGCGCTGGCCTCCTATGACGAGGTCGAGCGGCTGTACCAGGCACGCCTGCCCGGGCTTCCGGACCGGCCCTACCGGTGGCCGGACGCGGCCGGGAACGAACTGGGCGCCTGGTACGTCACCACCGAACTGAGGACGGCCTCCGGCGGACCGCTGGCCGGGCGCCGGGTCGCGGTCAAAGACAACATCGAGGTGGCCGGCCTGCCGATGATGAACGGGTCCGCCACGCTGGAGGGATTCATCCCACGGCGGGACGCCACGGTGGTGACCCGGCTGCTCGCCGCGGGCGCCACGATCACCGGCAAGGCGGTGTGCGAAGACCTGTGCTTCTCCGGGGGCAGTCACACCTCACGGACCGGCCCGGTGCGCAACCCCTGGGACCGGGCCAGGTCGGCGGGCGGGTCCTCCAGTGGCAGCGCCGCGCTGGTCGCCGCCGGTCATGCCGACATGGCGCTCGGCGGCGACCAGGGCGGCTCGGTCCGGATCCCCAGCGCGTTCTGCGGCACCGTGGGGCACAAGCCGACCCATGGGCTGGTGCCCTAGTACCCCGCGCGGCCGGGTGCCGGCGGCACAGTCAGGGCAGGGCGCCGGCCAGGTCCTCGATGATCTCGTCCGCCTCGTTGACGTAGCCGAGCGCCAGCCTGATCGTGCTGCGGTCCACCCCGATGCTCTCCAGGCCCGCGTCGTCGTACTCGAAATAGGTGAAGAACGTGCTCTGCTCGACCAGCGTGTGCGGGGCGCCGAAGTTAGACGCCATGAACGGGACCTTGAGCCGGTCGACGACCTGCGCGGTGGCGGCCTCGCTCAGGCCCAGCTCGAAGGTGACCACGCCGCCGTGCCCGGCGAGGTAGGTCTGGCCCAGCTTGAAGTGCGGGTGGCTCTCCAGCCCGGTGTAGTAGACCCGCTTGACCGCCGGGTGGCTGTCCAGGTATCTCGCGACCGCCATGCCGAGCGCGTTGACCCGCTCCATCCGCAGCGGCAGCGTGTACAGGCTGCGCCGGAGCAGGAACGCCGCGTTCCCGTCCGGCACCGGCCCGGTCGTGTCGCGGTACCAGCGGATCCGCTCGATCAGGTCCCGCCGCCCGCAGGCCACGCCGGACACGATGTCCCCGTGGCCGCCCAGGTACTTCGTCGCGCTGAACAGCGCCAGGTCGGCACCCCAGCGCAGGGCGTAGAAGTTCGGCGGCGGCGAGAACGAGCTGTCCAGCGTGATCACCACGTCCGGGCCGACGATCTCGCGCACCTGCGCGACGTCGATCAGGTACATGTGCGGGGACGAGGGCATCTCCAGGTGCACCAGGCGCACCCGGCCGGCCAGCGTCTGGATGCCGGCCAGAAACGCGCCGGAATCCCGGATCGAGATCTCGTGGACGCCAATGCCGAACCTCGGCAGGATCGTGTGGAAGACGTTCCTGACCTGGCGGTACGACTCGGCCGGCAGCACCACCTCATCGCCCGCCGACAGCAGCGAGATGAATGCCGTGAAGTGCGCGGCCATGCCCGAGGCGAACAGCAGCGAAGCCTCCGCCCCGGTGAGTTCGCTGACCCGTCCCTCGACCTCTAACCAGGTCGGGTTGCTGTACCGCCCGTAGCGGCCGGCCGGCGTGGTCAGGTCGTGCAGTCCCGTCTTGACATGGCCGGCGTCGTCGAAGTAATAGGACGCGCTCTGGTAGGTGGGTGCCTCGATGCTGTTCGTGTACGGCTCAGGGCTGCGCTTGTTCGTCATGTGCTCATCGTGCCTGGCAATGGCGTGGCCGGCCATTGTCGGATACGTTCGGCTGCTGTGCGGTCCGATTTCCTGGTCGTCGGCGGCGGTATCGCCGGGGCCAGCGCCGGGTACTTCCTCGCGGCGTCGGGCACGGTCACCCTGCTGGAGGCCGAAGCGGTGCCCGGGTACCACGCGACCGGCCGGTCGGCGGCCCTGTTTTCCGAGTACTACGGGAACGGCGTGGTGCGTGCGCTCACCGCGGCGAGCCGGCCGTTCTACACCGCCCCGCCGCCGGGTTTCACCGCGCCGCTGCTGTCCCCGCGTGGCGTGCTGGCGCTATGCCCGCACGGCGCCGAGGCCCGCTTCGAAAAGGTGCTGGCCGCCGGGCTGACCGCCCCGGTGCCGGTGCGCGAGCTTGCCCCCGGCGAAGCGCAGCGGCACTGCCCGGTGGTGCGGCCGGAATGGTTCAGCCGGGCGATGCTCAAGCCCGCCGCCATGGACATCGACGTCGATGCCGTGCACCAGGGCTTCCTGCGGGGCATCCGGGCTCGCGGCGGCCAGGTCGTCCGCTCGGCCGGAGTACGGGCACTGTCCCGGAGTGCGGGGGAGTGGCGGGCGGTCACCGGGGCCGGTGAGTTCTCCGCCCCCTGCCTGATCAACGCGGCCGGGGCCTGGGCCGATGAGATCGCGGGACTGGCCGGCGTCCGGGGGATCGGGCTGACCCCGCTGCGTCGTAGCGCATGTATCGTCGCTGTGCCCGCCGCAGCGGGCGCGTCCCGCTGGCCGATGGTCGCCGACGTGACGGAGACCTTCTACGTCAAGCCCGAATCCGGCCGGCTGCTCCTGTCGCCGGCCGACGCGACGCCCGTGCCGCCGGGCGACGCCCGGCCCGAGGACATCGACATCGCCGCGGCCATCGACCGGGTGCGGGCGGCCACCACGCTGGAGATCCGGCACGTCCAGCGGGCCTGGGCCGGGCTGCGCAGCGCCGTTCCCGACGACACGCCGGTCATCGGCCCGGCGCCGCAGATGCCCGGCTTCGTCTGGCTGGCCGCGCTCGGTGGCTACGGCATCCAGACCGCGCCGGCGGCCGGCGAACTCGCCGCCGCGCTCGCCACCGGCACCGCGCCGCGGCCGGCCAGCGCCGACCTGGCCGCCCTGTCACCAGACCGCTTTCTTGCCGGGCCGCAGATGCCGGCCTAAGATCCGGGTAATTCCAGGATTGGCCGCCGACGGGATTCGGGAGCCAACCGCGTGCGGGAAACGCCGCGTGGGGAGGTGCATGATCGGCCACACCCCCCCTTCCATAGGCGGCGAAGACGGCGCCGGGACAATGGCTGGCGCACGACCATCACCGTTAACTGACGGGACTCCTGAGGCGAGCTTCGCCGGGAGGGCCGTGGACTACGGCGAGTTCCGCCCGGTCCCCGCGCTGATCGAGGACATGGCCGGCCGGCACCCGGAACGGACCGCCGTCTGGCACGCCGGGCACGCACTGAGCTACCGGCGCCTGGACCGGCTGGCCAACGGCCTCGCGGCCGGCGCCGCCGGGCGGGGCGTGGCCAAGGGCGACCCGGTGGCGGTGCTGCTGGCGAACAGCCTGGAACTGCCGGTCGCCTACCTGGCGCTGATGAAGCTCGGCGCCGTGTTCGTCCCCCTGGACCCCGGCTGGCCGGGCGAGCGGCTGCGGGCCGCCCTGCGGGTGCTGGCACCGCGGCTGATCCTCTGCGCGGGCACCGGCCAGGTGCCGGGCGAGTTCCGCGCCAGGGCCGCGGCCGTCTCGGCCTTAGCGACCCGCCCATCGGACCAGCGGCCTGGGGTACCGCTGGAGCCCGGTGACCTCTGCTACGGGTTCTTCACCTCGGGCACCACCGGCACCCCCAAGTGCGCGCTGAACCGGCACCGCGGGCTGGCCAACCGGCTGCGGTTCATGACCCGCTGGTTCGGCGCCACCGGCGACGACGTCGTGCTGCAGAACAGCAAGCACACGTTCGACTCCTCGCTGTGGCAGCTGCTGTGGCCGCTGATCACCGGCGGGCGGACTGTTCTCCCCGCGGCCGGCGAGTTCCTCAACCTGCAGCAGACCATCGATACGATCGCCGAGCACCAGGTCACCACCACCGACTTCGTCTCCAGCATCTTCAACGCGCTCGTCGCCATCGTGGACGGCGACGAGCGCGCGCAGCGCAAGCTGTCCTCGCTGCGCTACCTGATCGTCGGCAGCGAGGAGATCAACGCGCGCGCCGTGCACCGGATGCGGGCGATGCTGCCGCAGGTATCGGTCACCAACGGCTACGGGCCGACGGAAACCTCCATCGGCATGGTGTTCCACCTGGTCAGCGACGCCGACGGCGACGTGATCCCGATCGGCAGGCCGATCGACAACTGCTATGTGGCGGTGCTCGGCGAGGACCGCGCCCCGCTGCCCCTGGGCGCCGTCGGCGAGATCGCCATCGGCGGAGCGTGCGTCGGCGCGGGGTACCACGGCGACCAGGCCGCGACGGACAGGTCGTTCATCGCCAACCGGTTCGGCGGCCGGATCCCGGGGGAGCGGCTGTACCTGTCCGGCGACTTCGGGTACCTCGACGAGGCAGGCAGGCTCTTCTTCTCCGGCCGCAAGGACTTCCAGGTCAAGATCGGCGGGATCCGGATCGAGCTGGGCGAGATCGAGGCCGCGGCCCAGCGGTGCCCCGGCGTGTACCAGGCCAAGGCACTCGTCGCCGAGCGGGACGGCGTCAAGTCGCTCGCGCTGTTCACCGCCGGGCGGGAAACTCTGACCGCCGGGACGGTCCGGGACCAGCTGCGGCGGGAGCTGCCGAGGACGAGCGTGCCCCGGTACTGCATCGTGCTGCCCCGGATGCCGCTGTCCGAGGGCGGCAAGGTGGACTGGCGCGAGCTGCGGGCCATGCTGGAAAGCCGGCTGGCTGCCGACGCTGCCGCGCTGGCCACGGCGACGCGGCCGCAGTCCTGGCGCGGGCTCACGCTGCGCGCCTTCCGGCTCGCGCTCGGCCAGCCTGACCTCGGCGCCGGCGCCGACTTCATGGACGCGGGCGGTGACTCGCTGCGGGCGCTGATCGCCGTGCGGATCCTCACCGAGGAGTGCGGCGTCCCCGACCTGTGCGTGCTGGACCTGATCGAGCACCCCACGGCCGAGAGCCTGGCCGGGCTGATCGCCACCAGGGAGCCGAGCACCGCCACCGCGGCAGCGGAAGCCGCGCAGATGGAACGCGACGCCGCCCTCGGGGCGGGCACGGTGATCCGGGGCGCCCGGCCGCCGGGGGAGCTGCGGGTGGTGCTGGTCACCGGGGCCACCG